>CAOKER010000005.1 GCA_948467545.1 uncultured Eubacteriales bacterium | reverse complement strand
GCTTTTTTTCGTCACGTGAAAATACACGGATTTCTCCAATATCGGTGGCAAGAAAGCGATTTAAAACTGCATTTCCGAATGAACCGGTACCTCCTGTAATTAGAAGTGTCTTATCCTTAAAAACCGACATATTAAACCTCCAAATATTTTGCCAATACAGACATTCATATAATAACCACGCAGATATTCAACCCCAATTAATATATTTAATAATAAATATGTGAGAGATGTGTACGCAATAAACATTTTATAGAGACAGTCATATCCTATATGTTCCTTTTATATTGCATATATGTCTAGTATCTAAAATTATTTTTCCATTCAGCTTGTCCAAATTATTTTTGATTTCATCATGACCAACAAGAAGTACAATCAAATCAATCGCATCCAAAAACTCATTAAAATCATGAAATTGATTCCGTACAACATCCTTTGTAATAAAAGGGTCATATACCTTCACCATACATCCGCACAAATGCCTTTCCATAGACTCAAGCATCTGAAGTGTAGGAGATTCGCGCATATCATCTACATTTTCCTTATATGTAAGGCCATAAAATCCAACTCTGCTTATATCAGTAATTCCATTCTCTTTCATAATTTCATATATGCGATTAAGAACAAAATCAGGCATTCCATCATTTGTTTTCATAGATTCGTCAATAACTTTTGCAAGACTCGGATAATCACCAACCAAGAACCACGGATCAACGGAAATGCAATGTCCGCCAACACCGGGACCTGGCTGCAAAATGTTTACACGAGGATGCATATTGCAAATTTTAATAATTTCATATACATCCATGTTGTCATGACGGCATATCTTTGCAAGCTCATTTGCAAATGCAATGTTTACAGCACGAAAAGTATTTTCCACTACTTTCGTCATTTCAGCAGTTCGTATATCTGTAACCACAATTTCACCAAGACAGAAAGAAGAATATAATTCTTTAATCTTTTCGCCAATTTCTTTGTCATCTGCTCCTATAGTACGATTATTATGTAATAATTCATATACCATATTACCAGGAATAATCCTTTCGGGAGCATGAACAAGATTTATATCCCTTCCAATTACAAAATTGTTACTTTCAATAACCGGCCTAACATATTTATCTATAGTTCCCGGAGACACTGTAGATTCAATTACTACAGTTGCACCCTTCTGACAAACACTCATTACGCTTTTAACCGCAGATACAACATAACAAGCGTCAACTTTTTTTGAAAATTTATCATATGGTGTAGGAACGGATACTATATATGTATCTGTTACTTGATATTCTGTACTAAACTTAATTCCTGCAGACAATGCCTCAGAAAATAATTCGTCCAGCCCATCCTCTTTAAATGTTGTTTTTCCAGCATTAAGCGTTGCCACTAATTCTTTATTGTAGTCAGTTCCGACAACCTCAACCCCATGAGATGCCAACATAAGAGCCGTAGGAAGTCCGATGTAGCCAAGTCCTATTACGTTAATCATTTATTTTTCCTCTTTTCTTTAGAATTAAATCCCACAAGTATTATAAGTAAAACATAAACAAGTGATTTTGTTACACAAATACTTAATAAAAAAGTTTCTACTGTTTTTGTGGTAGCAATTGTAATAATATATGAAATAAACGATGTAATAACAAGCAATAATTGAATAAATAATTCTTGCTTCTGCTTTTTACACACAATTAATCCAGGCGACAATGCTGTTCCAATAAAACGAAACATGTAATAAGGAGTCAATAATTTTATATATTCTCCTGCTACAATCCATGATTCGCCAAAAAACACCTTACATGCCCACGGAGCAATCAAATACATTACAACTCCTATAGGTATAGCCATAGTAAACAAAAACATGAATGTCTTTTTATACGAAGATTGAAAAGTACCCTTGACAGATTGCTCCTCTGAGGCTTCCTGAAAAAAGACTTTAGATACATTTCCGCTAACTAAAGAAAGCGGTAATCCTAATATACGCGTTGATAATGAATAATATCCTACAACTCCCATATCAAACAAAGATTCCATAAAAATTGTTACTGATGAATAAGAAAAACTATTTGCAATCATAGCAGGAGCTGAAAAAAGCGGGAATCTTTTATGTATAATTGCAACTCGTTTTATACTATCAAAATTGCTCCTCCATACTTTGGAAAATTCCGGAATCAATTTTGTAGACTGTCTTTTCATTCCCAAATACTGTCCAATAGTATACGGTAACAAAAGACCTAATACACCAATCTTTAAAAATCCCATAAGCACACTGCCAATATTCTGACAAGCTGTCCGAATAACATATACAGTGGTCATAATCTTATACTCTTTGTTTCTATTATTATAAGAATTAAAAACATTAATCAAAGAATTAGCAACCAACAATAAAAAGAAAAATATTATAGAATACCTGTAATTCGCATATTCAGGTTTGGCAAAAATAAAATAAATAGCAAAACCAGCAGAAGCTAATATACTAAATAATAAACCAACTATAATTGAGAGTTTTATAATCGGATAAATATTATTCTCTTCCTTTTCTGAAACAATTGCCATATCATAACGCAAATTTAATACCGAGGTAAATGTACTTACCATTGCTATAATATAAGAGTAGATTCCAATTTCTTCCACCGCAAACAATCTTGTCATAAGTGGAGAACACAATACTACTATCAACTGGGCAAATATTGAACCAGAGGCAAGCAATGCTATATTTTTAAAAAAAGAACTTTTAGTAATACGTTTCAGTAATTTCATTACGCCTCATTAAATTCCTTATTCTCTTCAATCTTTTTAATCATTTTAGCAGGTATGCCTCCAATAACGCAATACCCCTCTTCAAAACTCTTCGTAACAACTGCACCCGCAGCAACCACGGTATGTGGTCCCAAAATAACACCAGGTAAAATTACCGCATTCATTCCAATCCAGCAACTATCTGAAATCACAACCGACTTACCGGAAACATGCCTTGAAGGGTCATAAATATCGTGATTGGTTGTTATTACACCTACATTTGGCGCAACATAACAATTTTTCCCTATAGTAATCGTTGCACCATGTGCTTGCCAATAGCATCCTGGCACCTGAAACACATTAATGGAATCAGGATCAAATATTATGTTTCTTGCATTTCCAACAAGTGTTCGGGGATGAACCGGCCACGGTATCTTACGATTCTCTCCAAAAATTCTACATCTCAGAGATCTAAAGGCCCAATACCATCCCATAATTTTCGAATCAAAATATTTTCCTTTCAAATATTTTTTTTTATAAAATATAGAGAAAAAAGCTCGCATTACTTTCCTTACACATTTAGATCGAAGTAATATTTTCACTATTTGGTTCTCCTCTAACATATATTTTTTTTCTATTCTTAAATAACGACGAGCATCCTATTATAACCCCTCCAATTATTAACATCCTTGATATAACACTCCAAGATGGTGAAAAATTAGAAAAAACAGTGATTGATGTTCGGATAAAAACCAAACTTGAAATATATAGAATGTCGATATGTTTTATACTTTTTATTATCCTTTCAATAAATGATGACACGAAAATATTAAAACATGTAGCTATAGGAGCAAGTATTATCCCAAAATATAAATATCCGTATGCAACACTTGAAAATAAATGTCCGCTCGTAGTTAAATCGCCATATATATACATATTATAAAGTTCTATAGTTGTATTCCCCATACCCTTTAAGAAATAATGAACGCCAAATGTACTTCTTAAAATGTCAAATATAGGTTGAAACAGATTAACTTTCGTTTGCTGACAATAGGTAAGATTTCTAGCAACCGTTTTTACTCCATAAAAGTAAATATCAATCTGAGATGAAAGTAATTTTAAATCAACTGAATTAGCACGTACTGCCTCTAAATATGAGCCATAAAGAAAAGCATAAAATGTCTTATATACTGTCATAAGTCCTAAAACGGCTATCGCAACAATTATAATATATCTTCTTATTTTAAGTTTATATTCTGGAAAAAGTTTAGGTAACACAATTAAAAATGTCCCAAGTAAATATATTTGAGACATTCTTCCTTCAGAGGAAATTATGCACAGACGAATCATTGCAAAAATTAGCGCAAAATACATATATTTTGCCTTTTTACTTTTCTGATACATTTTATAGTTTCTATATAAAATAATTATTACTAAAAATGTTAAAGCATAGGAAATAATTGCATCCAGTCCTGAACCTACATCACCCGCAATAGCACTAGAAACCCTTTCTTCTGACAAATTTAAAGCAAAAAATTGAAATTGATTTGCTCCGGAAGAAAAAAATAATATAACCCCCAAACTAATAAATACAATGTACAAGAAATTTGTTCCTTTAAGTTTTATTTGACCGTTATATTCTGTATAGTGAATTTTAAAATGTAAAATAATACAACAGAAAAGACCACATAATACAGATTCATATATAAGCATAATCACCGATAACTCAGCTGTATTCTCATTAACATGACTACCATAGAAAGAAAAGTACCCAGATAATATTCCAACCAACGGCAACAGAACCATTCTCAACCACTGGATTATCAAATATATAGTAACTGTTATTCTACAGGATCGCACATTTGTTTTTAATATTTGAGCAATAATTAAATAGAACAATAAATAAAATACCGGTAAGAGCATTATGGCGTTAAATCCATTTACTATTTTATCTTTACTAATTACGCAAATAACAAATGCAGAAATTGTAGAAATCACTACTATTAAATTAAAGATAGTCAAAATATAACTATTTTTTCTTCTTTTCAAATTATTTGTCAGGTAATTTGTCATTAAGACACCCCAAAAAAACGTTTTTTAACATTTTATTTTCACACATAGCTTGCTGTAAAAAACGATCGCATGAAGAAACCAAAGTTTGAAAACTTAAACTTGTATACCAATCATATAAAGCTTCTTTCATAAAACAATCTATTTTTCTAACTTCAAATCCAATTCCCAAATCTTTAGCCAACACACCAACATACGTATTATCGCAAACAAGTATTGGTATTCTAGAGTAAAGCGCGTGATAAAACTTAATTGATATTGCTTTTTGGAGATTTAACGTATCATTTCCGTAGAGATTATTGATTATATCAATCTGTTCAAGATATTTAGCTGTATCACATACTGGGAAACTACCATGGAATACAGTATTAGTAATTCCATTTTCCTTAGCATATTCTTCTAAGATTTCTGCACCCTTACCATAGTAATGCAACTCAAATCTACTATCATTCTTAAACACATCTAATAACTTTTTATTTCTATCATAAAATCTAACATACCCGATAAAACCAATTCGAATTGGTTCTCCATCCACTCTCATGTGATCATGGATTTTCATTCCTTGAAGAGCACTTAAATTCAATGAATGAATTTGCATATACTCTGGTCCTTTAGGCAAAAAATCCAAATATCCTTTAGACGAAATAGTGTTAAAAGCTGAACAAAAGAAGCATTTTTTATATCTGCGTTGAAATATCCTCCGATCATACTTCATATTATCTCTGATATTAACACAGTATTTTCCCCTGTAGTGCTTGCGAAGATAATCCGCAAACATAAATATAGCAACATCATTCCATACAATGACAAAATCATATTGATTCCTGTTAAGAATCTTCTCAGCATATGGAATAAATGATAAGTAGCATAGTGCTTTTTTTACCGGACTCCAATTTCTATTTATTACTTTTTCATACCGAAATTTATTGTCACAAGGGAAGTCCTCATCCTCTCCATATTTATCCATATATATAAGGTCGACTTGCACATCAAGATCCTTAAGGATGTCTGTATATACTGAGATTAAAGACATATGTTTTACATTGACCGCACTTAGAATTGCTACTTTTTTCATTGTATATCTCCGATATCTATTAAATCATTCCGTTTATAACTTCTATTATTCGACTGGTCCCCGCCTCTTTTGAATAATTATTCTCAACGCACATTCGAGCTACATTTCCCATCTGTGAAATTTCGTTTTCACTTTTTTTAGCATATCGAATCGCCTCTACAAGCTCTTTTACGTCACCGGCATGTGTGCAAATCCCACATCTGTTTTTTGAAATCAAATCCCACAATGCAGTCCCTTCGTCAAAGCCAAGAAGAACAGGAGTTGCTGTTGCCATTATCGTGAATGTCTTACTTGGCACAGCGCCTGCTCCCAATCCTGGTTTACATGCAACCAAACTCATATTTCCCATGCTGTATACCTCGGATATCCGTTCTTGGGGCATAAGAGGAAACATATGTATATTCAGACAATCTTTGCAGCTCGTCGCATATACTTCTTTATTGCTTCCCTCTCCGAAGATTAGGAATTCTACATCATCCACTTGTTTTGCAGCTTCTATAAATGTATCTATTCCTTGAGCCAAACCCAAATTTCCGGCGTAAACCACAATAAATTTATCTCTATCAATTCCTAATTCATCAAATAGCTTATTATCTTTTCTCTGAACATGATGTACTTCCTCGGTATTTATCCAATTTGGAATAACATCTATTTTATTAGCAGGAACTCCTTTAGATAAAATGTTATCCTTAATATTATTGCTAATTACTATTATTTTATCAGCCGAACGATAAGTATAATCCTCTATTTTGCATCCAATCCGCCAAAGAAAAGAGCCTTTAGAAGTAATTCCCGCTGATACTAATGAGTCTGGAAATACGTCTTGCAAATTATATATAAGCGAAATTTTACGTCCATACTTTTTGCTAAGTTTTTTCTTGACTTTTCCGCACAAAATACCTTGTGTCGGAGGTGTACTTCCTGAAAAAACCAAATCAATATCTTTTTCCCTACATCCCTTTATATACTGAATCACATTACATAAAATATACCTTATGGCACGAATCAACGGATTCTTTCCTTCTTTAAACATTCTGAAACGCCGTATCGTTAATGCGCCATCATGCTTTGTTTCAACTTTCAAATTTCGATATTTACTTTGTAAATCGTCAGGGACATTACGCGATGGTGTCGGAGCAATAACTATAACTTTATGGCCAGCTTTTATCAATGCTTCCTCTATATCGTAAGTAATATGTGCCGATGAAATTTGTTCGGGATAATAATAAGCAGAAAGCTTCAAAATATTCATAAATCCCGTTCTCCCTTTAATTTTTAGTATTATCAGATATAATTGAATTGCGAATTTCCTGCATAAAATATAATACATCGTCGTTAGGTTCAGAATTAAATAAATTAAAATTATCCCTTATAATTTCATCGCTAAATTCCCACCAACGTATTTCGAGTAATTTCTCAATTATTTTATCATCAAATCTCTTTTTTAAAGGTTTTGCAGGAATCCCCGCAACAATTGCATACGGTTCGACATCATGTGTTACAACGGCTCCCGCACCAACAACTGCTCCATCACCAATATTTACATTTCTGCACACCGTTGCATTAGAGCCAATCCACACATCATTTCCTATCTTACATGGTTTCGAAAAGCGGTCATAACCTTTATCATTTTCACCCATAAAACCCATATATGGGGAATAAAGGAAAGCATGAGTAGTGACTTTCTTATAATCATGATTAGCCCCTCCTATTCCAACATTCCAGGATATAGAGCAGAATGCTCCTACATCAGTATGCCACATAGTAAAATTTTTACCGGTATATGAATGGCGACCAATTTTTGAAGAATAAATGAGAGCATTCCTTTGAATACTTACATAAGAATCAAAATTACAGTCCTCAATTCTACTAAAATCGCCTATATTTACAAAAGGACCTAAAACAGAATTTTTCACAAAAGTATTCTTCCATACTTTTGCTGTTTCATCTACTGTTGTATTCATTACACTTGCCGTATTATCTATATAACCACTCATAAAACACTCTTTTCTCAGAATAAATCCAACTCATTCCAATTCTATGATAATTTTTGAAAGTACTTCTTGTGCTTTCTTTTCACAAGCGTCCATATTTTGCCCCTTAACTATCAGTTGTCCAACGCAATCATTAGAATCGACAAACTTACAAATAGTATCTCCCTTTTGTTTAAAAAAGGTAACATCTAATACATCTGGGTCATCATCATATTTATATGCTATATTTTTAATGACACCACTCTTTTCCATACTTATAATCATCTTTGCCAAACCGGCTTTTTCTATACCACTGCGGTTATTCCAATAAACAAGCGGATCATTTCCTACGGCCATTGCAGCTATCATCTTATAATACTCGATATCATAATTGATTTCTACCAGTTCAGGAAGACAATTAGCCCCCGCACGGCCGGTAATTTCAATCACATATACTATGTTATCCCTTAAAATTAAATCTACATTAACTGCACAATTATTCAATCCAACGGCTTTAATCGCTTTTCTAACAGCATTATCTGTCTGAACATATATATCATTACTGCACTCCAATGGAACATAATGCCCAACTGGAACGGCAGTATGACTCATATATGTATTATCTCCATGGGGCATTACAAAAAGTACTTCACCATTGTATACAAATGCTTGAGCACCAAACTCCACGCCTTCTATATATTCTTCAACAATGCAATAGCTACGTTTTGAAAGAGAAATCGCCTCACTAAAACCTTCAAACGCCAATTTCTTAGTTCGGGAAATATAAATACCCCTACTCCCCTGTAAATCTGTAGCTTTTATTATAACTGGCAAATGTATTTCTTCTAATGCATTCTTAAGTTCTTGTTCGTCAGATATCTCATAATATTTAGCAGTATTTACACCATTTTCAATAAAAGCTTTTTTCATTTTAGATTTGTCATTACACAAAACAGCCGCTTTTTCATCCAATCCTACCAAATTTAAAGAATCACAAGTCTTTCCTAAAGCAGCAATACCGGTATCCAAGCAACAAGTCGCCACACCATCCAGATTTAACTTTTCAGCTTTTTCCTTTACTTCGCCTGGATTGGCAATATTCATATAACAAACCTCATCAGCCATTGAAATACATGGAGGATTATTCTCAGACATTGTTCCGGCAATCGTAGTAATTCCCATTTCATTAGCAGCTTTATATAATCCTATCTGTCCTCTACCTGCTCCAAGAATTAAAAGTCTCTTTTTCATTTTTTTAAATTCTCCAATCATTTCAATAACACTGAAACGAAATTCATTGCCGTCTCGCAGCAATTTACAGCCTTCACTGCACTTTCAGCTTGTGCAATTACATATCCAATACGGTCAACACTACTGTTAATATCCCCAGCCGTATCTCCTATTCCTTTAACTAAAGTTATTTGTTTAACACCATCACAAGATTTAGCAATTTCTATTCCTTCAATTTTTTGAATTACACCGTGAGATTCACTAAAGTATCGAATGGCAGAACCTTTATTATATTTTTTTTCTATATTTGGAATATTTCCAAGACAAATATCAATTGTAGCCTTAATCATATCAATACCAGTAGAAAGCGGAACGAGGTGAGTAGTAATACAATCACCACCCATTCTTGCACCCAGTTCAATCATCTTTGGTCCTTTTTTTGTAAGCATAATTTCTACATGAGCCGGACCATTGTTAATATTTACTGCCTTTACTGCTCTTACGGCCAAATCCTTAATGGCATCAACATTTTTATTTCCAAGCTGACTCGGCTGACTATGCCCCATTTCAACAAAATGGGGAGCTCCGGTAGTAAGCTTGTCCGTCACCTGAAGAACGTTTACAATCCCATCAATAACCATGACTTCTGCGCTTACTTCACTGCCCTCTAAATACTCTTCGATAATTACTCCGCCGTTTCTTCCGTTTAAAGCGCTATATTTAACGGCTTCATATAATTCGTCGCGAGAATGAATCAGCATAACCCCACGGCTGCCTGCATTATCTACAGGTTTGCTGATACAGGGAAAAGTTATCTTATCTCCTATAGTTTCAATATCATCCGAAGATGAAAGTATATAATACCACGGATGTTCTACATTAGCTGCCTCAAAGGCTTTTATCATTTCTCCCTTATCCGTTGCTTTAATTGCCGTATCATAAGATATTCCTACTAAACCCAATTTATTAGCTGCATAAGCTACAGACCGCATAGGCATATCCGTAGCAAGTGTCATAATACCGTCTGCTCTAAATTCTTTTGCAACCTGATATACCCTTTCTTCATCTATCGTGCTTACATTAAAATACTCGTCTGCAACAGAAATACCGATCGCTTTCGGATTAAAGTCTACTACGCCAACATAAAGTCCCATTTCTTTAGCTTTTTGAATCGCCGGCAATTGAAGATGCGACGCACCGATAATCAAAAGTCTCTTCATTCCACTCACTGCTTTCATTTATGTATTGCTTCTTTATTTGCTTCCAACTTTTCTGATTTATTTTCGATAGGTTTATTCTCCTCTGAAACAAATACATTATCATGTTTTAAAACCGAAGTGATAGTTTTAACAATAATTTTGACATCAAGCAAAAACGAAACATGATCTACATAATAATTATCCTGCCTAAACTTTTCATCTTGAGATATAGAATTTCTATAGTAAGCCTGTGAATAACCTGTGATGCCAGGACGAACCTGATATCTCTTACGTTTTTCGTTTGGAATTTCATTAAATTCTTTGGTTGACAATGTTGGACGAGGTCCCACCAAACTCATTTGACCTATCAATACATTGAAAAATTGAGGTATTTCATCAAGAGATGTTTTTCTCATAAATTTTCC
The DNA here is from genome assembly GCA_948467545.1 of uncultured Eubacteriales bacterium. Classification (GTDB taxonomy): domain Bacteria; phylum Bacillota; class Clostridia; order Oscillospirales; family CAG-272; genus UMGS911. The sequence goes on along the minus strand of CAOKER010000005.1, from coordinate 141,030 downwards.
TATTTTAGTCACTCTCGGATCATTTGAACTGTTAAATGTTGAACCATCCGAATTACGTAAATCAGGAGAATTAATATACATAGACCTGAATTTAAACATTTTAAATTTTTTTCCATTCATTCCAAGCCGCGGAGCATTATAAAATACAGGCCCTCTGTCATTAAAATATATAATCGGATACATAATAATAACTATAATTAACACAAACGGTATTGCAACTAAGGCAATGATAAAATCTATAATTCGCTTCAAATAATTCTTATACATATAATTCAACATGTTAGCAATCAAACATACTCCTTTACAATTTGACTATATTTTTCGATTACATAATCTACTTCTTCATCTGTCAGTTTTGTATGAAGCGGAAGTGTAATCTCATTAACAAATCTATTGTAAGAATTAGGATAATCTTTGATATCAAAACCTAAATTTTTATACGCTGTCATCATTGGAAGAGGTTTATAATGAACATTTGTCGCAATTCCCTCTACCGCCATTCTTTCAATTATTTCCTGACGCTCATTCATTCCTATTCCCGGAACTCTGGTTATATATAAATGTCCGGAAGAAGAATATTTGTCTGTGTAATGACTAAGTACCTCAATTCCTAACGGCTTAAATGCATGATCGTATTTGTATATAATTTCTTTTCTTCTGCTCAAGATTTTATCGTAACGTTCCATCTGTGCCAATCCCATACCCGCTGCCACATCTGTCATATTACATTTATACCAAGGCCCTATAATATCATACTCCCATGCACACATCTGTGTCTTGGAAAGAGCGTCTTTAGATTGACCATGCAAACTATAGAGCTGCGCTTTTTTGTATAATTCTTCATCATCAATTCCAGGAATACTTCTCCAAGTTAATGCGCCGCCTTCCGCTGTAGTCAAATTCTTAACAGCATGAAAACTAAACGATGTAAAATCAGCAATTGAACCAACCATCTTTCCACAGCGCGAAGCACCAAAAGCATGTGCCGCGTCGGCACATACCGCAATACGCCCCATACATCTTTGTATATCATTGGAAGGGATAAAAATATTTTTCTTTTTTTCGACAATAGAAAAAATCCTGTCGTAATTGCAAGGTATTCCTGCCAAATCAACAGGAATAATAACTTTTGTCTTTTCATTTATAACAGATTCCAAAGTATCATAATCCATCTCTAAGGAATCTTTTTGGATATCTACAAATCTAATTTTGGCGCCTACATGATAAATTACCGAAGCAGAGGCTGTATATGTATATGCAGGGACTATAACTTCATCAGCTTCACCTATCCCCAACAATCTCAATGCAATCTCAGCACAAGCTGTTTGTGAATTTAAACATACAGCTTTTTTTACACTACAAAAATCAGCGATTCTCTTTTCAAAAGATTTTGTTTTCGGTCCAGTAGTAATCCATCCAGATTTAAGGGCTTCAACAATCTCTTTAATTTCAAGTTCAGATATATCCGGTGGAGAAAAGGAAATTTCCATAGACTACTCCTAAAAATTATTTATAAAAACTGCATTTTGACTATATAAACATTGTGTATGATTTTATCACAAAGATGATTATTTGTCAAGTTATCAAAGGTATTTGACATATTTTTAATAATAGTATTTTTATTTGTGATTTTTAAGAATTTTATGCTCCAATTCCCCTGCCCTTATTGCCTGTAAGATCCTTTACAACCTCCCCGGCGATTATGAGTCCGACAACAGAAGGAACAAAAGCGTTGCTGCCCGGTATTTGTCTGCGATTTATATGGCTTGCTGAATCTTCTGTTCCCGAAATACATTCCGTTTGGCAGTTGTCTTCGGCATCATCCGACTGCCCAAGATTAATTACGGGCAATTCTTTGGAATAAACCACTTTAAGCTTCTTAATACCTCTTTTTCTAAGCTCTGTTCGCATAACCTTTGCCAATGGACACACGGATGTTCTATAAATATCCGCAACCTGAAAGGCAGTCGGATCAACCTTATTTCCGGCGCCCATGGAGCTGATAATCGGTGTTTTTGTAAATGCTGCATTCTCGACTAATGCAAGTTTTCCCGCAACGGTATCAATGGCGTCTATTATATAGTCAAACTGCGTAAAATCAAATCTCGACGCAGTTTCAGCGGTATAAAAAACCTTATGTGTGCGGACAATTACGTCCGGATTTACTTCCTTTATATGCTCAGCGGCAACATCAACCTTATATCTGCCGATTGTTTTGAATGTTGCATATATCTGACGATTTATATTGGAAACACAGAATTTATCATCATCAATTAAATCTATAGCACCGATACCGCTGCGAGCCAAAGCCTCTACTGCATAACCTCCTACTCCGCCCACGCCAAAAACGGCAATTCTGGAATTTTTCAATATATCCATTGCTTCTTTGCCGTAAATAAGTTCGGTTCTCGAAAATTGACTTTGCATAAAAACCCTCCAAAATACTGAATCCGATAAATAACAAGCTCCTTAAAATATAATAAGTAACTGAGCTTCAATAAATATTCCCTTACTGCGGAATACCCGCCGTAAGGGAATCACACAAGAAAATATTCAATAAAACATATATGAGATCAATATAGTAAGATAGAAATATTCTGAAATCTATTGACAAAGTATTGATGATTATCTCATATTTTTCCCTGCGCTATAGCTATAAAATATTCATGTACGCGCAAATCATCCGTAAGCTCCGGGTGAAAAGCAGTAACAAGCTGTTTTTTCTGTCTGGCTGCAACAATTTTACCGCCGACATACGCAAGGGCTTCGGAATCGGATACAACATCGTCAATATAAGGTGCACGGATAAAAGTCATGGGAATAACACCGATACCCTTAAATTCCGAGGCCGTATCAAAACTTCCAAGCTGTCTTCCGTAAGCGTTTCGGACTGCCTTGATATCCATTGTGGCAAGATGTCTGCGATCGTCGTTTTCAATTTCCTTTGCAAGAAGCAGCAGTCCGGCACAAGTACCGAATACGGGAAAACCTGCTTTTATTTTATTCTGTATTGTTTCAAAAAGATCAAGCTCGCGCATCAGCTTTCCCTGAACGGTACTTTCTCCGCCCGGAATTATCAATCCGTCAAAGCTTTTATCAAGATCTTTTTTCTGCCTGATTTCAAAAGCCTCCGCTCCCAGAGCGGACAGCATTTTTTCATGCTCAATGAATGCCCCTTGCAGGGCAAGTACGCCGATACGCATTTTCTATTTGCCTCTTTCCGCCATAAGAAGCTCAATTTCCTGCTCATTGATTCCGACCATCGCTTCGCCCAAATCCTCTGACAGCTCTGCAAGCATTTTCGCATCGGTATAGTTTGTAACTGCTTTAACGATTGCCGCTGCACGTTTTTCGGGATTTCCCGACTTGAAAATTCCTGATCCGACAAAAACGCCTTCAGCTCCAAGCTGCATCATTAAGGCGGCATCGGCAGGTGTCGCTACTCCGCCTGCGGCAAAATTAACTACAGGAAGCTTCTTGTTTTCATGTACATACAGGACTAAATCGTAAGGTACCTGAAGCTGCTTTGCGGCGTCAAAGAGTTCATCCTCGGACATTGATCCTATGCGGCGGATTTCCGACTGCATCATACGCATGTGACGGACCGCCTGTACAACGTCTCCGGTGCCGGGTTCCCCTTTTGTACGTATCATAGCCGCGCCCTCGTTTATTCTCCTAAGAGCCTCGCCCAAATCTTTTGCACCGCACACAAACGGAACGTCAAATGCCGTTTTATCTATATGATACTTATCATCAGCGGGAGAAAGCACTTCGCTTTCATCTATATAATCTATTTCAATCGCCTGAAGAATCTGAGCCTCCGCAAAATGACCGATACGGCATTTTGCCATGACAGGAATAGACACAGCATTTTGAATTCCTTTAATCATTTTAGGATCGCTCATACGTGAAACTCCTCCCGCTGCACGTATATCCGCCGGAATACGCTCAAGAGCCATAACGGCGCAAGCGCCTGCCGCCTCTGCAATTTTTGCCTGTTCCGGTGTCGTAACATCCATAATAACACCGCCCTTAAGCATTTGCGCGAGATTTTTATTTAATTCAAATCTTTTGTTTTCCATACACTCAATCCCCATTTCCCGGCATAAAGCGGTAAGATATATTCAGAATACTAAATTCATACACTTTCGTAAATACTCTCACAGCTTCTCATTGCCAAAATTGTTTTCTCAATCAATTCGTCAAGCGTCCAGCCAAGCATCTCGGCTCCTCGCTCAATTACCTCTCTGGAGCATCCGGCTGCAAAATTTGACGTCTTATATTTCTTCTTTACTGATTTCAAACCAAGATCCGAAACACTTCCGGAAGGCCTCATTATCGCGACCGCACCTATTAATCCGGTCAGTTCATCAACCGCATACAGCACTTTTTCCATCTGATGCTCAGGCTTTATATCAACCGTCAACATATAACCGTGACTCGCAACATCATGCACAATTCGCTCATCAACACCCCGATCACGCAGTATCACCTGTTCCTGTATACAGTGCTTATCCGGAAACTGCTCAAAATCAAGATCATGAAGCAGTCCTACAATTCCCCAAAGATCAATTTCATCTGCAAAGCCAAGTTCATTTGCATAATACCGCATTACGCCTTACACTGTAACCGCATGCTTTAAATGAAAATGTTCTTTGTTATGTTCGGTAAGAAGTTTCCATGCTTCATCACGCGAAATAACAGCATTCATTGGAAAATCTCCTTTTTTATCTTTTCTATAAAGTTTATAAAGATCATATCTCCGTCATAAGGCGATTCAGCGTCGGATTGTACCGTCACAAAAAGCTTGTAAAATCCGATGTACAGAGTACAGACGTTAACATCCCACTTTTAAAAATAAATTTAGAGACAAATACCGTAAATTAATTATACTTATATAGTATATCTAATCATACGCTTCTTGTCAATATTAATTTTGCAACAAAAAGGTATAAAACAAAACAAAATTAAATAATAAGCTGTCATAATCGAATCAAGCGATGACGAAATCAAAACGAATCTTTTTCTCGGACAATCTATGACGCATGTCAAGCGCGGGGCCGCATGAGTTAGAACCGATTCCCGAAACTCTGTAATCAATTCTCAGATGCGTATATCCGTCCGCGATAAGTTCATTCGTATGTTCGGCTTTAGTAATAGCTTCCGTACTGTAATCGGAAACCTTGCATTCAAATCCTCTCTCCCTTAAAAATTTCAGCATGCCAATCGACAGCATTTTAACATCCGTGTGATTGCCGTGCTCCTGCGGACGTACATAATTTACATATTCCTCTCTGCTGCTGCTTTCATACATTCCGATATAAGAACCGTTTTTAAGGTCACTATAGTTTTCTGATACTCCTCTGCCGTAATAAGAAAAATCCTTGAACGCTCCGTTAAGAGTAAATTCAAAACCAAATCTTGGAAGCCATATAACATTCTCCCTTATATCCGCGTCCAAATCATACAATATAGCTCCGCTGCGCAAAACGGTAACTTTCATACTATATCGGCAATAAGGTTTTCTGGATACGCCGGAAAGACTGCCGTTCACCAATATAACTCCGTCTTTCAGCTCACAGCGGTATACTTTGCCGAAATGCTTGTCAAGATTTTCTCCCTGCCATATATTATAGCTGCCCCAATAGATTTTAATATTCGTATCATTATCTGTCGGAGCTCTCCAAGAGGTAAGCCTTACAGGCTCAGCAAGATGTTCGACCCCGCCGCGCTTAATACTTATAAAATTCCCGTAATGCTTGGAAAAAATATACTCAAATTTTTCACCGTGAAAGTATATGTTAAAAGAATCCTCTCTATATTCGGAATAAGCAAAGTCTGTATAACCCGTAAAAATCGAAGGAACGCCCTCTGAAATTTTATGCTGTGTGCGGGCAGTCATTTGTCCTTTACTGTAAAGATAACAATTGAGGCTTGCTCCGTATATACAGGATAAATCGGGAATTTCTATATCAATATCGGTATAACAGTGGGGCTTCAGCAATATATCCGGGCTTTTCTCGATTACGGGCTTTCCGTCAGACTCAATCACATACTTAAACTCACATTCACCGAAATCTGTAAAATCATACCGGTTTTCAATTCTGAGAATATTACCATTCAATTCTGTTTTCAGCGGCTGATAGGCGGCTTTTATCTCCAGCGAACCGGACTTTAATGTACGGTCGGCAAATACCATTCCATCGCAGCAAAAATTTCTGTCATTGGTGAGCTCTCCGACAAAGTCTCCTCCATACTTCTGAACGCCGTCCTCTACTGCGACATGATCAGCCCACTCCCAGACGCATCCTCCGATCAGCTTAGGATATTTGTAAAAAAGTTCGTTGTATTCAGCAATACCTCCCGGCCCATTCCCCATAGAATGAGCATACTCACATAAAAATACCGGCTGCGTGTTTGCTGCGTCACACACATGATTTTCTAAAGATTTTATATCCGGATACATAATAGAAAAAACATCCGTATATTCGTTTTCTCCTTTTCTCGAAGCATCTTCACAATGAATAAGTCTTGAATCCTTTTGCGTTGTTCTGATCCAGTTAATTATCTCCTTATGATTAATTCCAAAACCGCTTTCATTTCCGGCAGACCACATAATAATCGAACTGTGGTTTCTGTTCAGAATCAAAGCCCTTTTCATCCGATCCGCAAATTCATTTTCCCATTCGGCATCAGAGCATGGCCAGTCTGTACTCTCACTGTCAAATGAATAATCTACATTGGAAAATCTGCGTAAAAACCCGTGCGTTTCTATATCTGTTTCCAAAACCACATAAAAACCAAGTTCATCACACATATTTAAAAACTTAGGCGCCGGAGGATAGTGCGAGGTTCTTATGCAATTAATGTTTAGTTTTTTCATAAGCAGCAAGTCTTTAAGCATCTCATTCTCTGTCTGATACCAACCGTTGTATTTACTCGTGTCATGATGATTCACGCCGCGAAGCTTCACCGGCACATCGTTTATAAGCAGCTCATACCGCTTTGAAATCTTAATCGTTCTGAGACCTACCCTCTGTGTTATCAGCTCTCCGCCGCGCTCAGCGACTATCTTGTACAAGTAAGGCTTTTCCGCATTCCATAAAACCGGGTTTTCAATGAAAAAAACCGAACGCTCCGAAGCTTTTTTCACTTCCAGCAGATTACCGTCCGCGTCAAAAAGCGAAACGTCTGCACTTACCCCCGTATTTACAACTATATATTTATTATTTTCAGATGAAACGGTTATATCAACTATATGGTTCTCAGGTCTTTGCAAAATATAACAATCCCGAAAAATTCCGTTGTACCTGAAAGAATCCTGATCTTCAAGATAACTTCCGCAGCACCACTTTAAAACCTTCACTCTGACAATATTAATACCCTGAATAGCATACGGAGTAATATCAAACTCAGCCTGCAGATGGCTTCCCTGCGTATACCCTACATAGCTGCCGTTTATCTCAACGAATGCGCAAGAAGAAACGCCCTCCAAAATAAAATATACTTTGCCCCAGAGATTTTTTACCTCAAATTCTCTTTCATACACACCGCAAGGGTTATCATCGGGAACATAAGGCGGATCGCAGGGATAAGGATAATTTATGTTAGTATAATTCGGACTGTCATAGCCGCGCAGCTGCCAGCAGGACGGTACACCTATGGTATCCCACTTATCTATCGCTTCCGGAACATCAATATCTCTGTCAAAGTAGGCAAACTTCCACGTTCCATTCAGGAGCATATATTCCGACCTTCCCTCCGGAATGTAATAGCTTCTCGTCCTAAGTCGATTTTCACTTGTGTGATGCACGTCTTCGTATATTCTCATTTCTATGTTTACCGCTTTTAATAAAGCTCCCTTTCCACTAAAATATATTTACAGCTGTAACGTCCGTCATCCAATAAAACCAAGAGCGCCGTTATGCGTCGATTCAGCGGCGGATTGTACCGCCGCACAAAAAGCCTGATACACGATTGCCGCAAAGGAGGCGGCAGACATCTTGCTTTTATTGGTTAAGTACCAGAAGCTCGGTAAGCCTCATCGGACACATAAAACGTATGGTATCTGCTTTTAAATACAGTATCTTTAAATATAGTATATGCTTTTAAATATGGAATTTTAAAAAACGCGCGTCAAACCGGTACCGAGATTTTACTCCCGCCGAATTTATTTTTTGTAACCACAACCTGTTTATCAATTCTCTCTTTCAGCTCAGCGACATGAGAAATAATGGCCACACTGCGGTTACCGTCACTAAGCTCCGTAAGAACTTTAAGTGCCTGAGAAAGAGATTCTTCATCAAGAGATCCGAATCCTTCGTCAATAAACATTGTTTCAAGGCGAATCCCTCCGGACGATGACTGAATTTCGTCTGAAAGTCCAAGTGCAAGAGAAAGCGAAGCTTTAAAGGATTCACCTCCGGACAGCGTTTTAACGCTTCGCTCGGTGTTGTTATAGTGATCAATCACATCGAGATCAAGCCCGCTCTGACTTCTGTTATTATCTGCTTCTCTTCGTCTTTTCAATTCATACCGTCCATCGGACATTTTCATCAGCCTCAGATTTGCCCTGCCAATAATTCTGTCAAAATACCGCATTTGAACATATGCTTCAAGCATAATCTTCTCCTTCCCGGAGATGTTTCCGTTTGCGGTATCGGAAAGCTGCTTAACCGACATCAATTTTTCCTCTGTTTCAAAAAGCTCCTTCACATTTCGGCGTATTTTGTCAAGAAGAAAACGATTGTTGTGCAGCTTTGCATTCAGCATATCCCTCCGGGATGTAAAATCACTTTTCTGCTTCGCCAGCTTATCCTTTTCAGACAATTTTAAATCGATATCGATCTCGTCCTTCCCATCAAGCTGCCTCTCCAATTCCTTTATTCTTCCACGTTTTTCGAAAATTCTGTTTTTACATGAATTATATTCCGAATTCACATTTTCAAAAGATTTGCTAATCTGCTCTCTTTTTTCGACAAGCAATTTTTTTTCTGCGGCAGCGTCGTTTCTCGTTTTATACCTAAGACGTAAAGAAATCTCCTCCTTACGCAGCTCAAGGGCTTTGACACTCCCTTGCAAAGAGGCAATATTTTCAGACAGCTCGCCAAGCTGTTTTATTAAATTTTCCCTTTCTGACCGACGCTCACATATCTTATCGGACAGCTCATTTCTTCGCTTCAGCCGTGCCTGTTCGGTTTTTAATTTCTCTTTCGTCTCACCTATAATTTTTTCCTCATTTTTTATAAGTCCGTCAATTTCGGTTTCCGCACCTTTCAGGCAAATATCAGCGGAAATAACCGAAAGACGCACCTCGATATTTTTTCTAAGCGATTCGAGCTTTCCTGTTTTCATTCCGGTTTCTGAACTTGCTTCCTTTGCGGCTTCCTGCGCGATTATCATAGCCTCCCGGCGTTTCTCAACCTCCGCGCTATCCGGAGTTTTATCACAAATTTCGGCAGGATTAGGATGATCAAGAGCTCCGCATACCGGGCATGGCTTCCCATCTGACAGCTCTGCCGCAAGAATACCTGCCTGTCCGTCAAGATATGCCCTAAAAGCATCATTGTACGCCGCCGCTTGTCGATCGGATTCTGAAATCGCAGAACGATATTTTTCTTTAGATAATAAGACCTCTGTTTCAAGCTCTCCGTATTCAACCAGCAAACATAAAATTCCGGAGAGTTCTTTCTTCCTATTCTCGGATTTTTCAATTTCGGAACTTACAGCTAAAACATTCTCCCTCGAATGCTCAAGGATTTTCAATTCCGCCTGTGATTTTTCAAGCCAATCGGAAAGTGATATAAGTGTATTTTGCTTTTCGGATTTATCTTTAATCTTCAATTCCACTGAAGACATAATTTCGTCAAGCTCTGCCTGATTTTTTACAAGTATATCGTAATCTGAAAGCTCCGAATCAATATCATTTATTCTCCGGTCTATTTCCTGAAGCTCCCCATATTTAAGCCTCGCTTCTTTGAGACGTTCTTCCAATATTTTGACCTCGGCCTCGTCTATTTGCAGTTCTTTTCCTGTTTTTTTAATACTTTCTTTAATATTTTTTATATTGTCCGCCTCAGCCAATATCTTGGTAATCTCAATAATCGTTTCATCAATCATTGAGATTCTATCCGCTAATACATTGACACTATATTCATCATGTTCGATCTGTAGCTTTAACATTTCCGAAATACCTGCAAAATCAAGAACTCCGTTTCCCGATTCTTTGTATTCACGGAAAACATCGCCTTCCTCGGAACATACAATTTCATCAGCGCTCTCGGTTATGCTTTTATATAAATGTTCATATCTTCCGTCAAGCTGTAAATAATCAGCCTTTAATTTATCCTGAAGCATTCTATAAGGTTCGGTACAAAAAATTCTGCGGAAAATAGCCTTACGTTCTTCCGTAGTGGAAAGCAAAAGCTTCAAAAAATCGCCTTGGGCAATCATTGCTATCTGCGTAAATTGATTTTTAGTTATACCCAAGATATCTATTACAGCACTGTTTACCTCATTTCGTTTGGTTATAACACGGCCGTCCGGACAGGTTAATTCAGCCGAGGCCTTTTGAGTAGTCATACCTGCGCCGCGAAGCGCCTCTCGCTCATATTCGGGATTGCGTCTGACGGTATAAATTTTTTCTCCGTTCGCAAAGGTAAGAATTACCTCAGTCGGAGTTTTTGCATCCGCATATTTTGAACGAAACATATTGGGCTCGCGTACTTTACCGCTTGCCTCTCCGAACAGAGCAAAGGTAATCGCATCAAATATCGTTGTCTTGCCGGCTCCCGTGTCACCGGTAATCAAATATATTCCATCATTTCCGATCTTTCCGAAATCGAGAGTTTCCTTATCCGCATACGGACCAAATGCAGACATTGTCAATTCTATAGGTCTCATAGATTTTCCTTTCTTTGCTCGGAATTAAACATTCTGTCTCATTATTTCGGAGATGCAAATCCGCGGTATGTACATATATCTGTATGTATATTTGTATGATCTGTATGTACATCCGTATGTATATCCGCTAGAACTTAATATGATAAAAAGCCGTATTACGTAAATGTCTTATATGTCCGACCAAATATTATCGATCAATTCATCTACATATTCCATCTGTTCGCTGGACATTGAAGTGTTATTCTGCAGCTCATATAAAGCCGAAAAAAGTTCAAACGGCGATTGATTTTTATCCTCTGTTTCGGAACTTACACTGCTCCGGCTTCGTGTCCGCGCATTATCATAATCAAGCTTCATTAACCTGTTATAAATAATACGTAATTTTTCTGCCGCATATGGAATTTCTGTTTCATCCGTCAGAGTAATATGAAGATATGAATCTCTGAAAGACGAATTTTCATAAAACTTTTTTGAAGAAATCTCATCATAACAGCCTTTTATTTCATGCATATCATGCAATGGGTAAAGCGCGACAGTCTTTGCCTTTAAAGCGTTTTTTTCTTCAAGTTCGATTACTGTGACAGATTTCCGGTCTTCCGATTCCGAAAAAGAATATTTAAGAGGCGCCCCACAATAACGGAGTCTCTCGCTCCCGCATTTCTGAGCGCGATGAATATGCCCAAGCGCGACATAATCAAATTCCGAAAATACCGACATATCAACACCGTCAGCACCCCCTACCGAAATATCCTCCAATTCAGTACGCACTGCGCCGGTTACAAACTGATGTGTTATAAGAATATTCCTTTGTGCCGTATCCAACGCCATCTGCCCGATGGCCGCACGGACGGCGTCGGTATACGTAATAATTTCAGAGTCGGGAAAATAGCAGCGAATAGCAGCCGGTTTAAAAAAAGGAAGCATATATATATTAACCGGACCGTATTTATCAGACAAAGAAACCGGTTCGGCCTTTCCGCTGTATACGGGAGACATATATACACCGCTGGTATTCATTAATCTTCCGCCAAAGGCAATTCTTTCGGGAGAATCGTGGTTTCCGCTTATAACAAACACCTTAAGCCCTCTCAGTGAAAGCTTGTACAGAAAATTATCAAAAATCATAACGGCATCCGAAGAAGGTACCGATTTATCGTAAACATCTCCCGCGATTATCAGAACTTCCGGTTTTTCGTCGTCTATTATTTCAATTATTTCATTCAAAATATATTCCTGTTCATCCGTCATTGAAAAATCATAGATACGTTTTCCAAGATGAAGATCGGAAATATGAATAAGTTTCATTATTATATAATAAGCTGACTGTTCAGCCATCCTTTCAATTAATATACTAAGCAAAAAATCCTTTGTTTAATTCATTATCCGTTTGATTTTAATTAACAAATTATCATCTTATATATGATAACATATTTCTGATAATTTTGCAATGAATATTATATCTTACAACAAATTAAAATAAATAGATTATAGATACTTAAAAGTTAAATTAACCGAAAATATAACAAAAAGCACTGCACAATAAAATGCACTGCTTTATCTAAAATCTGTCGTTCAGACGGTAAAACCCAAATATAAAAAACGGAACAAACTGTATACAGCTTGCTCCGATGTGGCTGCGGAAGAAGGATTTGAACCCTCACAAACAGAGTCAGAGTCTGCCGTGCTGCCATTACACAATTCCGCAACATCTTTAACGGATATTATTATAGCAGAAAAATACATGTTTGTCAATATGTTTTGATAAAAAAATAATATATAGAAATCAATATATTTGTATTCACAATGAAAATATATTCCGGCAAAAAAGCTTAAAATAAATATACTCAGCATTGCATTTTGCGCGTTACCAAAAGACTTGATAATAATGACCAGCACAAAAAATGTGAAATTTCACAAGCCGCAATACATCTTTTTTCACATCCTATTTGTATCTGTCGGTACATATGCAAAGAAAGGCACGTTAATTAATATGACAAAAACAAAAGAAAAAACCACAAAAATCGCAGTATGTGCAATTATGATTGCTCTTGGCACAGCCCTTTCCTTTATTAAGCTTTACGACTCGCCTCTCGGAGGTTCTGTGACCCTTTTTTCAATGACTCCGATTTTGTTTTTAGGATTCAAGTACGGTCCGTCGTGGGGATTCGGTTCAGCCTTCGTATTTTCTATTCTTCAGCTTCTTTTTGGACTCTCCGCGGTAACATATGTCCCTACTCCGACAGGAATAGCCGTATGTATTATGCTCGATTACATTATCGCTTTCACATCCCTTGGAATTACAGGATTCTTCAATCGTAAAAGAGTAACTCTGCCGACCGTAATAATCGGTTCACTCAGTGCCTGTATACTTCGTTTTATATCGCATTTCCTATGCGGAGGGATTATATGGTATGAAATCACAAAAAACGGAGCATGGAATGATACTGTTTTTAAATATTCAAAATGGATGTATTCATTCGTTTACCAAATTTCATATCTCGCTCCGGAAACAATAATGGTTCTTGCCGCATCGCCGGTTATACTTATCATATTAAAATATTCGGATAAATACATCTAAACCGAATCCGTCTGTCAAGTATAATTGCAGGATTTCAGCATTGGCATTGGGTGTATATTAAAAGCTTTAATTCTTAATAAAAAACAGTAGATAAATTTATACAAAAGTGTTGAACATTGAATTAAAAAGATGTATAATAGATTTTATATGTAAACAAAATAGGAGTTCCATACCATGCTACATCAATTACCGCTGAAACCAGCAAACATTCTTATACCGGTCAAAGAGCCGGAATACTTTTCGACCATAGCCTGCGATCAGTTTACATCTGAACCGGCATATTGGGAAAACGTTTCAAAAATTACCGAAGGAAAAGCTTCCGCTTTTCATATTACGCTTCCCGAAATTTTTCTTGAAAACAACAATGACAAACGTATTCTTGACATCAACAGGAAAATGAACGAGTACATCGAAAACAAAGTATTTACCGAATACAAAGACTCAATGGTCTATGTCGAAAGAACACTTTCTAACGGTAAAATACGCCGAGGTATTGTCGGAGCAATAGATCTTGAAACATATGACTATTCTCCAAATGCAAGAACGGCAGTCAGAGCAACCGAAGAAACCGTTCCCGAAAGAATTCCGCCTCGGGTAAAAATTCGCCGTGACGCTCCTTTGGAGCTGCCGCATGTTATGCTTCTTATCGACGATCCCGAGAAAACGGTTATTGAACCGCTGACCGGTCTTTGTCTGGAAACCATATACGATTTTGACCTCATGACGGGAGCCGGACATTTAAAAGGAAAGCTTATTTCCAAAAACATTCAGGAGCAGGTATTAAATTCTGTTTCACGTCTCGGTGATTCTAAAAATCCAATGCTTTTTGCGGTAGGCGACGGAAATCATTCGCTTGCTACCGCTGCAGAATGTTACAGACAAAATCCTACCAAGTTAAACAGATACGCACTCGTGGAGATTGTTAATATACATGATTCCGCACTTTGTTTCGAGCCAATTTACCGCGTTTTGTTCAACGCCGACGCAAGAAATGCCGTCCTCTGTGCAAAGCGTCATTTCGAAAGATACAGCCACAGCGGCAGCTGTACTTCCAAACTTGACATAATTTCCAAAACTCTCGATACGGAAATCTGCTGTCCCTCTTTTCCTGTTGAGGAACTTCAAAATTTCATAGACGGCTATATTAAGAATCACCCTCAAGTGACGGTCGATTACATACACGGAGAGGAATCTCTCCGAAGTATTTGCCAAAAAGAAAACACTGTCGGATTTCTTTTCGGAGGAATGAAAAAAAATGAGTTATTCCCGTACATAAAAGAACACGGAATACTTCCGAGAAAATCCTTCTCAATGGGAGAAGCTCTTGATAAACGCTTCTATATGGAATGCAGAAAAATCAAATAAATAATTTTAAATTACCGTCTTGGCAAAATACGCCGGCAATAAGAAAATAATTCGCAAAGCCCGGTACATTTATTTCGTTATAACCGAAAACGCCCCCGAATGGAATCTTTCAAAAGAAATCTCCATTCGGGGGTACTTCAATAATATGCAAATCACCTTCATAAGACGATTGAGCAACGGTACAATCCATCGCTGAAAAAATCCGGCGGAACCCGCCGCACCAAAGGCGAAAGGCATCCTTTTTTAGTTACATTTTAAAAAAATGTAATCTGATTCGTCGCACTAAGCCCATCAAGCGCACCGTGATTCTGAAGCACTTCTATAACAGATTTTGATAGCTTTGCGCGGATTCTCAGCTCCTCAACCGAAAGAACGTGTCCCTCGTTGCGAACTCTGGCAATACTCTGTGCTGCAGTATCGCCGACTCCGCCCAAAGATGAAAAAGGAAGTCTGATTTTTCCGTCCTCCGGAAGAAATGCAAAGGCATCCGACTTATCAAAGCTGACAGGGAGAAAACCAATCCCGCGTGCAAGAGCTTCATTAGCAAGCTGAAGAGTAGAGGCAAGGCTGGCATCCTTTTGCGTAATATCGTTTCCTTTTTCAGAAATTTCCTCAAGAACTCTTTTGATTCCCGAACGGCCCCGCATAACAATCTCTGCATCAAAGCCTCCCGGCGCGGCAGAAAAGAATGCGGCATAAAAAACAAGCGGCATATGTATTTTATACCATCCGAGACGTATTGCCGACATAACATACGCCGCGGCATGCGCCTTCGGAAACATATATTTTATTTTTTTACATGAAGCTATATACCAGTCCGGAACCCCGTGTGCTCTCATATCCTCTTCATATTCCGGTTTGAGGCCTTTACCCTTACGTACGTCCTCCATTATTTTAAACGCATTGGCTTTATCAAGTCCGTACTTTTGAATCAATACGAGCATAATACCGTCACGTGTTCCGATAACCTCGGAAATATCGCAAACACCGTCCCGTATAAGCTCTTGAGCATTTCCGAGCCATACATCGGTTCCGTGAGTAAGTCCGGAAACCTGAAGAAGGTCGGCGAAAGTGCGCGGATGCGCCTCTATCAGCACCTGCTGAACAAATCTTGTGCCAAGCTCCGGCAGTCCCAGCGTTCCGATTTCACATCCGATTTCGTCTGCCGTTACACCGAGAGGAGCAGGAGATTCAAGAAGAGCATAGATAGACGGATCATTCATCGGAACATCCATTACAGAAGTTCCGGAATAACGTTCAAGCATCTTATATTTAGTCGGAATATCGTGTCCGAGTTCGTCGAGCTTCAGAATTGTATCATGAAGATATGAAAAAGCAAAATGTGTAGTAACTATATCCGAGCCTGCGTCATCAGCAGGATGCTGTACAGGTGTAAAGTCATAAACGTCGTACTCTCTCGGAACAACTATTATCCCTCCGGGGTGCTGCCCGGTAGTTCGCTTTACACAAACGCAGTGA
This sequence comes from uncultured Eubacteriales bacterium, assembly GCA_948467545.1. Lineage (GTDB taxonomy): Bacteria > Bacillota > Clostridia > Oscillospirales > CAG-272 > UMGS911. Next base: position 124,706 of record CAOKER010000005.1, on the reverse strand, counting down.
GCAATCAGACGGTTTATTTCCGCCCTGTTTACCATCATTCCCTTATTCTCAAGATATTTAACCACAAAACCGTATGCAGTCTTATCGGCAAGCGTTCCGAGCGTACCTGCACGAAACACATTTTCCGCACCGAAAAGCTCTTCCGTATACTTATGAACACGACCTTGGACCTCTCCGGAAAAGTTCAAATCTATATCCGGAGACTTATCTCCGTAGAATCCGAGAAAAGTTTCAAACGGTATGTCATGGCCGTCACTTTTAAGCATGGCTCCGCACTTCGGACATTTTTTGTCAGGAAGATCAAAACCGGAACCGACAGAACCGTCGGTTATAAACTCACTGTACTTGCATTCCGCACAGTAGTAATGCGGAGGCAGCGGATTAACTTCCGATATTCCGGCCATCGACGCAACAAACGATGAGCCGACGGAACCTCTCGATCCGACTAAATATCCTTCGTCTTCGCTGTATTTAACAAGCTTCTGAGCAATCATATAAAGTACCGCAAAACCGTGTTCTATAATGGCATTAAGCTCTCTGTCAAGTCTGTCATGAACTACATCCGGAAGCGGATCCCCGTAAAGCTGTTTCGCACGCTCCCAGCACATGCGCTGAAGATCGTCCTCCGCTCCCTCCATTTTAGGAGTATATGTCCCCTTAGGAATAGGGCGAACCTCTTCAATCCAATCGGCAACAAGGTTAGTATTGGTTACAACAACTTCATACGCCTTCTCAGGTGTGAGGTAGTCAAATTCTTTAAGCATCTCCTCGGTAGTACGGAAAAACAATTTAGTTTTTCTTCCAAAATCCGAAAATTTCATACCTGCAAGAAGAATCTGACGGTATATCTCATCTTCTTCATCCATAAAATGCGCATCGCATGTAGCAACGACAGGCTTTCCGGATTTTTCTCCCAGCTCAATAATTTTCCGATTAATATCCCGAAGTCCCTCGTCATCCGCAACCGTTCCTTTATCGATCAGATATCGGTTGTTGCATATAGGCATTATCTCCAAATAATCAAAAAAGTCGCAAATATCGAGCAATTCAGACTCTGATTTGCCGGACAAAATTCCGCTGTACAGCACTCCGTCTGAACATGCGGAGCCTATAATCAGCCCTTCCCGATATTGCTGCAGTACCGTTTTGGGAATACGCGGATTTTTTGAATAGTAACTTAAATATCCGAGCGAAACAAGCTTATAAAGGTTTTTTAACCCTGTCTGATTCTTTACAAGAATAGTCATATGATTTGTGCGAAGTTTTTTAGGATCGACATTATCGCTCATTACGCTTTCCATGGAACGTATATCCAGAACGCCTTCGGCTCTCAGCTTGTCCGTCATCTTAAAGAAAATGGCGGCAAGCATTTCCGCGTCATCTGACGCGCGGTGATGATTGAACTCTCCAAGTCCGAAATAGTTTGCAAGAGTATCGAGCTTATGCTTTTTTAAATCGCTGTTCACATAACGCGACATGGCCACCGTATCAAGGTACGGATTTGTAAACGGTATATCATTCTGCTCGCACACACGACGAATAAATGATATATCGAATCCGGCGTTATGTGCTATAAGCATATCATTACCGGCAAAATCAAGAAATGATTTTACCGCGTCCGGCTCGGCGGGAGCACCCTTAACCATCTCATCGGTTATACCTGTAAGCTCGGTTATATTTTTCGGAATATGTTCTCCGGGATCGACAAATGTACAGAAAACATCGAGAACATTGCCTTCTCTGACCTTTACTGCACCTATCTCCGTAATATGATTATTTGCAGCAGACAATCCGGTCGTCTCTATATCGAAAACGGTAAATGTATCTGTAAACTTTATTCCGTTATCATTTCCGTAAAAAGCTCGTGCGGTATCGTCGGCAAAATAAGCCTCGATACCGTAAATTACTTTCATTCCAAGTTTCTCCGCCGCCTCCATCGCAATCGGATACCCTTGAACATTTCCGTGGTCCGTTATAGCCACGGCCGGATGCCCCCATGCGTGGGCCATTTTAACCGCGTCCGCAGGGTTTATCAGTGCGTCCATCTGAGAAAGCTGCGTATGAAGATGAAGCTCAACTCGTTTATTCTCGGCATTATCGCTTCTGCGGACACGCTTAATCTGCATTATGTCGGTGGGATGAAGCGTGAGTTCTCCGTCATAGTTATCAATTCTTACGGAACCGCATAAAGCGGCGCACATGAATTTCGGTACTGCTCCCGGCTTTGCCGGTTTTGACGGAATTGCCTTAAGAACCGGTCCGGCTTTTTCCGCAGGAAGAATCAATTTTACATTTATCGAAGCGTGATTGTCGCTGAGTGCACAGCTTATTGTAACCTTTGTTTTATCTCGGGACTCACGCGCTTCGGCCCAAAAAAGCTCTCCCACGGCCGTAACATGACGACGCGTCCCATTTATGTCCTCAATCGGGGTAGGATTTACCGCAAACGTATCTCCCAAAATCACAGACGGTTCGGAAATATCAAATGTCATATTTCCGATTTTAAATACATCGTCGGAAAAATACGTGATTTTTTCCTCCGAAGTTCTTGTATCATTTTCAAGCTCCGGACCGTCCACAGAACAGAATTTCGGTAAAAGAGAACGCTCATCCGCGTCAGATGCAGCCGCTTTTTTCGCAATCAGCTCAGCAGCCGCGGCTTCAGATTCGGTATAAAGAGTCTTAAGAGTATTACGGCATTTATTTTGAAAAATTTCATATTCTTCTCCGCAGTTTTCGCCGTGAGTGATGCAGACAGTTATATTAAGACCGAATTCATCCCTGATAATGCCGGAAATAACATCTGGGGTTCTTGCATCATAAAGAAGATTAACACCGCCGTCGGAAAAGCCTATTTTTATCGAGAGCCTGTCCCTTTCAAGCCTGTAAGTACATTTCTCAAAAAAACCGCGCGAAACAATCCCGCTCCGTTCGGTTTCCGCAATAACCTCCGGAATATAGTCCTCGCCGAACAGCTCTTCGGGATAACTCGGTTTGATAACAAACATATTTAAGTCATAAGCGGACTTTACATTATCTTCGATTTTATAAAGCTCTTCTTTTTTTATAATTTCCGGGAAAAACATATGTACTTCGGCACATCGGTTTTCTTTATTTACTTTTACACCGAGATTTTTCCCCGACGAAAGAATACGGGCATGAAGATCTGTGGGCGAATATCTATTGAAAAGTTCCAGAAATGTTTTAGACATTGATATACTATACCTTTCGTACACACTCATTTTTGTTTGGTATTGTCCATCACGGTTCCAAAAAAGTCAAAGTACCGTACACCTCAAACCAAACAAGGCTGTCAGACTGCCGCTGTGTCTTTACACATTTCAATAAGGTTGTCTATAATTTCGTCCTCATTAACCTTTTTCAGAATTTTGCCTGCCGAAAATATAAGTCCGCATCCGTCTCCGCAGGCAACACCAAAATCAGCTTCGCGCGCCTCTCCGGGACCGTTTACGGCACATCCCATTATGGCAACCTTAATTTTTTTGTCAACTTTAATATCAGACGCTTTGGTCTCGAATTCTTTGACAAGCGCAATCAAATCCACCTTTGTTCTTCCGCACGTAGGACATGAGATAACTTCAATCCCCGTATCCGAAATACCGAGAATATCAAGAAGCTTTCGTCCCGCCGTAATTTCTTCCTCCGGATGCGCCGTTAGCGATACTCTGATTGTATCTCCGATTCCGTCGCACAAGAGCGAACCTATTCCGACTGCATTTTTTATGGTTCCCCGTTCCTTTGAACCCGCCTCCGTAACACCGAGATGAAGCGGGTATTTCACGTTTGCCGAAAGAATACGGTACGCGCCTATCATAGTTCTGACATCCGACGATTTAACGGAAATCACTATATCGTCAAAATCGTATTTCTGCAAAAGAGATATATGATACATAGCCGATTCATAGAGCGCCTCGCTCGTAGGAGTACCGTATTTTTTCAGTATATCCGCCTCAAGAGATCCGGAATTTACACCGATTCTTATCGGTACACTGTGAGCAAGACACGATTTTGCAACGGCTTTAACGCGGTCATCTTCGCCGATATTTCCGGGATTTATTCTGATTTTATCGGCTCCCGCAGAAATCGCTTCAATAGCAATTTTATAGTCAAAATGAATATCCGCAACGAGAGGAACCGTAATTCCTGAGCTGTGAAGCCGATATATAACAGAAGCATCCTCTTTTGACGGAACGGTAAGCCTTATAATATCCGCGCCTGCATCCTGAAGAAGCTTTGCCTGTTCAAGACAGCGCTCAAAACCAGACGGAGACGTATTCAGCATAGTCTGCACCGAAACCGCAGATGTCCCGCCTATAACACAGCGTCTGATTCCGTTTCCTCCGATGACAACAGGTTTGGTTTTTTTTCTTATTTTATTGTAATTCATCAATTACCTCTTTTAACGTAATCCATCAATTACCGTAAGATTTATATCCGGCATGTCTATAAAAAACGAATACAATTTTCATGCCCCCGTTATCAGCTTACGTATATCACCAAACGTGATAATTACCATAAGTGTAAGCAAAAGGACCATTCCCGCAAGATGAACGTAGCCTTCGTATTTGGGGTTAATGGGCTTACCCCGAATAAGCTCAATTAAAATAAAGAAAAATCTTCCGCCGTCAAGCGCAGGAAGCGGCAGCATATTGACAAATCCGAGATTCAACGCTATAACCGCGCATAAATATAACAAATTGATCGCTCCGGCCGACGCTGCGCTGCCAATCTCCTTTGTAATTCCGACCGGACCGGACATCTGCTCCATGCCGTATTTACCGGTAACAAGATCAAACAAAGATTCCCATATCATTTTAATATAGGACACAGACTGAAAATAAGATTGCTTTAAAACATTAAGCGGTGTTTTGGCTTCCGCATAAACATAAAAATCAAGATCTCCGATTACTATTCCCGAAGAAACCGCAGTAGGAAACACAACGTCGGGAATAACAATTTTTTCTCCGTCCCGAATGACAGTAACGTCAATCGGCTCGGTTCCGTCATGCATAATTTCATATGCAAGCTCGGTTGACGTATGGACAGATGCACTTCCGATTTTTACAATTCGATCATTCTCCTCAAGTCCGCTCTCTGCCGAAACGGCGTTATCGGATGCAAATTTATATATCACCGTAGATCCGAGATTTTTGCTCGACAGAACCATTGCAATAACAAGAATAAGACCGAGAAGTATATTCATAACAGAACCCGCAATTATAATAATCATTCTCTGCCATGCAGGCTTGCTGCTGAACGAATCCGGAGCAGAAATATCTTCGTCTTCGCCTTTCATAGAAACATATCCTCCGATCGGAAGAAGCCGAAGTGAGTATGCTGTTCCGGATTTTTTGGAAATCCTTGATATTATCTTAGGTCCCATACCAATTGAAAATTCATTAATACCGACTCCGAACATCCTTGCCGTCATAAAATGACCACACTCATGAATCAGAATTAAAGATCCGAATATCACAATCGCTATCAGTATTGTAATTAAAGTATTTATAGCAAATTCCTCCGTTGCGTATAATCCGCATATATCATTACTGCAGACACAAAAACTGCATTCAGTCTTCATGTCTGCAATACCGGGCGTCTTAAATAATCAAAACATTCAACAAGAGCAAAACATCCGTTTCAGTGTATTTCAATAATCAATTGAAGAAACACCGAAAAAAACATTTGAAAAATACTGTGAAAAAAGCAATGTCTTGAAAAACAGTGCCTTGACAGATGCTGTGTAAACAGTTATCACCTCAGGCATGCATAGACATTTTTATTTGGCTATAAAACTGTCAACCAAAATTCTTGCTTCTTTATCCGCAGCTTTTATATCATCTATATCCGGTGACTTTACATTTACACTTTTTTCTACAACGTCAATCACAGCATCAAATATATCGGTAATTGCAGAAAGCTTCCCGTCAAGAAAAAGCTCGACCGCGCGTTCATTCGCCGCATTCAATACGCACGGTATAATTCCCCCTCGGCGCAGAGCGCTGTACGCAAGTGAAAGCAGCGGAAAAACATCGGTATCGGGTTTATGAAATGACAAGGCGCCGATTTCCGTAAGATCAAGAGGTTTTATAACAGCCTCTCCGCGCTCCGGATAATTAAGAGCATATGATATACACATACGCATATCAGGAACCGCAAGCTGAGCAAGCACCGCATTATCAATATATTCCACCATTGAGTGAATTATACTCTCCGGATGTACCACAACCTTAATCTTATCGGCACCAAGCGAATAAAGTCTTGCGGCCTCAATAACTTCAAGTCCTTTATTCATCAGTGTCGCGCAGTCAACTGTGATTTTCGGTCCCATTTTCCATGTAGGATGACTGAGTGCCTGCTCCTTTGTAACTTCCGAAAGCTTCCCGAAAGTATATCCTCTGAACGGTCCTCCGGACGCTGTAAGAATTATGTTTTTAATTGAATTTTTCCCATTACGGCTATCATTTATACACTGGAAAACGGCACAATGTTCCGAATCTACAGGTAATATCCTGACTCCGTTATCAGCTGCCGCATTCATAACTATCTCTCCTGCAGCAACAAGAGTTTCTTTGTTTGCAAGCGCAACATCGTGACCCGCTTCAATAGCAGCAAGAGTCGGATAAAGTCCGGCAATTCCGGATGTTGAATTAAATACAATATCTGTCTCCGGCAAAGATGCGGCATACTCTGCTGCATCCTCCCCAAATATCACATCTGTATCTGTATCCGAAACAAATGTTCTTAATTCACGTCCTGCCTTTTCGCTCTTAACGGCACAAACTCTCGGATGAAATTTTCGTATCTGCTGCTCAAGCAGTTTAACACTTGAAGATGCCGAAAGCGCTGTTACAACAGCACCGCTCTTTTCCGCCACATCAAGCGTCTGTTTTCCGACAGAACCGGTAGAACCAAGTACAGCTATCTTTTTTTCGCAATGTTGTTTTGAATCTCTATCTGTCATATAGTTTTTACTTTCTTATAACGGATAACCGGTAATAAAATTATATGGCTGCCTGTTCTTCTGTTAAAAGGCGCAGACATTCCGCCATTTTTTCATAGGTATTCGGCGCTCCCGACAGTCAAACGTCATACTTATTACAGTTCTACAGGATTCTGACCGAAAAAAACGGGAATGAAAGACAATAAATATATACAAGTGAGGATGTAGCAATTATACTGTCAAAACGGTCAAGGATCCCTCCGTGCCCCGGTAAAATCCATCCGTAATCTTTAATACCGTAGCTTCTTTTTACCATAGACGCTATAAGATCGCCGCACTGTGCAACAATGGAAATCAAAATTCCAACCACAGCAAGCAGAAAAAGATTGACCGACAAATCAAAAAATGAAGCACATACTATCCCGTAAATAACGGTTACGGCACAAGAACCTATTATTGCTCCGACTGCCCCTTCAACCGTCTTTTTCGGGCTTACCTCAGGAATAAGCTTATGCTTTCCGAAAAAACGTCCGGAAAAATACGCAAAAGTATCCGATACCCATGGCATAAGAAGAGCCATCAAATACAATAGCTTTCCATGAGGAAGATCACGCAGACGCACAATAGCCGCAAAGCCGAATGTAACGTAAATCATCATTACAATCAAAACCGAAACATTTTCAAATTTTACCTTTCCCTTTGAAAACACTGCTATTGTAAACAAAAGAACAATATATATAAAATATTGAAAAAACATTATTGATATAAATGTCGGATTGTCACAATCACCGAAACGGGTACAACAGGACACCGATATTGCAAGTATATACGTCGGTACGGTAACATAAATCTTGCGTCTGTAGCCTACACATCCAAGAAGTTCATACGCTGAAAGCACCGACAACAAACATGCAAGAAACACAAAAGCCGCCGTATCAGAAAAAATTAAAAACGGTATTAAAATCAGTATCGCAATCACCGCTGTTATTACTCGCTGCTTCAAAATCATACCTCACTTAGGAAATTATTATTTATTATGTTTATCGCAGCATGTAACTGACTCCACTCCGCCGAATCTGCGTTTTCGGTGCGCAAAGTCACGAAGCGCGTCGTTAACATCCTTGGGACGATAGTCCGGCCATAATACAGAGCTGAAAAAGAGCTCCGCATATGACGACTGCCAAAGAAGAAAGTTTGAAAGACGAAGATCTCCGGCTGTTCTCACTATCATGTCGGGCGGCGGACATAGAGCCGTATAGAGATTTCTTTCAATGTCTTCTTCAGTAATTTTAGAATCATTTCGTCCGGCTTCAATTTTTTCGGCAAACGCTCTGTTTGCCGCGCGAACAAGTTCGGCACGGCCGCCGTAGTTAAGCGCAATATTAAGCACGCGATCGTAACAGCTTGAATCCCTGTCAAGCTGTTCTATAATTTCACGTGTTTTTGCGTCAAAAACAGAGTAATCACCTATAACTACAAAGTGAACTCTCTTTTTATGAATGAGCTTAAGCGCCCGTCTGAGATACTGTCTGAGAATCATGAGAATTGTATCTACCTCATGCTTCGGACGCTTCCAATTTTCTGTCGAAAAAGCGTAAACTGTCACAAATCGAATTCCGATATCGGCGCAGTATTCCACCACACGTTCAAAAGCATCCATTCCGACTTTGTGTCCGGATTCCCTTGCCATTCCGCGCGATGTAGCCCAGCGGCCGTTTCCGTCCATTATAAAAGCGATGTGACGGATTCCGCAAAGCGAAACCAAATCCGCCCCCTCACAGATTATTTCCTCCGGAACGCCGTAACTGTTTATCACATATCTTTCGCTTGGATTTTCGGAGATGTTCTGCACGCTCATATCGACATTATTTCTTTTTTCTTCGCGTCTGTAATGGAGTCGATTTCCTTAATATACTTATCGGTCAGCTCCTGAACGGACTTTTCGGACTGCTTCTGTTCATCCTCTGTCATATCACCGGCTTTTTTACGCTCCTTGCATTTATCGTTCGCTTCACGTCGGATATTTCTTACCGCGACCTTGGCTTCCTCGGCCATCTTTTCAGTCTGCTTTGTAACATCACGGCGACGCTCCTCAGTAAGCTGGGGAAAGCTGAGACGAATCACCTTTCCATCGTCAACAGGTGTAATCCCTATATCCGACGCCTGAATGGCCTTGCCGATTTCCTTAAGCATTTTAGAATCCCACGGTTGAATAACAATCGTTCTCGCATCGGTAACCTTGACCTCAGCTACATTATTTATCGGAGTTGGGCTTCCATAATAATCGACAAAAACCTTTTGAAGCACAGCTGTATTTGCACGTCCGACGCGAACACCGTCAAGATCGGTTTTATACACTCCTACTGTTTTTTTCATCTTTTCTTCATATTCTTTAATATCAAGCTTCATAATAATCCTCCCTGCCGTCACAGACGGTCAAAATAAATATAACTAACAGACTAACAATTCTTTACGACAAACGATACAATACGCTTGCCGAATTTAAATCGAAACTTATTTCAGCCATTTACAACAGTACCCATTTCCTCTCCGCTTACAGCTCGGAAAATATTATCGGGATCATCAAGACCGAAAATCATTATCGGCATGTTATTATCTTTTGCAAGCGAAGTAGCGGTAGAATCTATTACAGTAAGCTGATTTTCCAGCAGATACATATGAGAAATCGAAGCAAGACGTTTGGCACTTGAATCAACCTTGGGATCCGCCGTGTATACAGCGTCAATATTTTTTGCCATCAGAACTATATCGCAATCGGTTTCAATTGCATACTGTACCGCGGCGGTATCCGTCGAAAAAAACGGACGGCCGATTCCACATCCATAAATAACTACCATTCCCTTTTCCAAATGATGTACCGCCCTATTTCTTATATACGGCTCAGCCAGCTCATGCATAGCTATAGCGGTCATAACGCGTGTAACTATTCCCGCATGCTCCAAAACATCCGCAATGGCAAGCGCATTTATCGTGGTAGCAAGCATTCCCATATGATCGGCTCTCGTACGGTCCATTTCAGGTCCCATCCTTCCGCGCCAAATATTTCCCGCACCCACAACAATCGAAACCTCTACTCCCATGTCAAGACACTTTTTAATATTAGCGCAGATTTGTTTTATAAATGCATAATTCAATATCCCGCCTCCGGTGGAAAGAGCTTCTCCCGAAAGTTTGAGCAATATGCGTTTATACTTACAATTTACCGAACCTGACGATGAATTCATATATCGATAACCATACCTTTCCAACGCAAAAAATACAGAGAAACAAAACACTTAATTTTTTGCGTCAATGCTCCTTGTTTTTTCATCAGAACTTAAGCACAATTTTTTCATTATATTCTGAAATATATTGTATCTGATAAATCTTAATTTGTAAATAGATTTTTATGAATATTTTGCTGTATAAGAAGAAAATTTGCAATTTTTCAAAAAAAACGGACATCCCACATGAACAAAACATAATTCATTGTAAGACATCCGTAAAAATCCGGCATTAATTATTTATTGATCATACCGGCAATTTCTTCTGCAAAATTATCCTCGCGTTTCTGAAGTCCTTCTCCCTTGTCGTAACGGTAAAATGCAAGTATTTTGATTTTGCCGCCGAATTCCTTCGCAGTCTGCTCGGTATATTTTCCTACAGTTAGAGCTTCGTCCTTTACATAAGACTGCTCGGTAAGGCAATTGTTCTCATAAAATTTGCCAAGACGCCCGGTAACCATCTTTTCTATAATAGCTGCAGGCTTATTCTTGTTCTTCTCATCATTTGCAATCTGAGCCATCAGAATTTCTTTTTCTTCGTCAAGCGCGGCCTGAGGTACATCCTCTTTATTCACATACTGCACGGGAATGGCTGCTACCTGAAGCGCAATATTCTTGCCATACTCGGCAAAGCCCGCATTATTCTTTGCGGCGTCATCAGCGTCAAAGACAATCATGACTCCTGTCTGTCCCTTGCCGTGAATATATGAGCTTATTGTACCGTTTGCAATTACAAAACGGCGAATCTGAATGTTCTCTCCGATTGTAAATATCTTATCCTTAAGCGCAGCCTCAACTGTCATATCGGAACCCGCAAAGCTGCATGCCATCAAAGCCGCCGTATCAGCGGGATGATTTGCAAGTATTGTGTCAAGAACACCGTCGACAAACGCCTGAAAATCGGCGTTTTTTGCAACGAAGTCTGTTTCCGTATTAACCTCGATCATCGCCGCCTCATCATGGGCGTCGTTAAATTTAATGCTGACAATACCCTCGGCAGCAATTCTGTCTGCTTTCTTCGCAGCAACGGCCAGTCCGCGTTCCCTCAGAGTCTTAATAGCCGCGTCGAAATCTCCGTCGGTTTCCTTTAATGCCTTTTTGCAGTCCATCATGCCGCAGCCGGTTTTCGCTCTGAGCTCGGCAACCATTTTTGCTGTAATCTCTGCCATACTAAAATCCTTTCCTTGCTCTGTATATCTGTATATCACAGACATATTTTATACGTTTACAGATTTGTGCGTGAAAAACTCTTACAGAATCTTTCACGCAGCTTATCTCTATTATTATCACATTTTTTACGCGTTTGCGTTTTCGACGTCCTCTTCTTCCTCGGCTGCCGTAATTTCTGCTATCGCCTCTTCTGTTGTTTCTCCCTGTCTGCCTTCAATTACTGCGTCTGCAATTACGGATGTTATAAGTTTGATAGCACGGATAGCGTCATCATTTCCGGGAATTATATAATCCGCGTCATCGGGATCACAGTTAGTATCCACAATCGAAATTACCGGAATACCGAGCTTTCTCGCCTCTGCTACCGCATTCTTCTCCTTGCGCGGATCTACGATAAACACCGCGGAAGGAAGCTGCTCCATTGTCTTAATTCCTCCGAGGTTCTTTTCGAGGTCTGCCATTTCCTTGAAGAGCTTCGCAACCTCTTTTTTCGGCAAAAGATCAAAGGTTCCGTCCTCTTTCATCTGTTCAAGACTCTTCAGTCTTGCTATACTCTTTTTTATCGTTTTAAAGTTTGTAAGCATACCGCCCGGCCAGCGTGCATTCACAAAATACATGCCGGATCTGAGAGCCTCTTCTTTAATAGCGTCGGCAGCCTGCTTTTTCGTTCCGACAAATAAAATTGTACCGCCCTCCGCCGAGAGATCACGAACAAACATATAAGCCTCTTCAAACTTTTTAACGGTTTTCTGGAGGTCGATAATATAGATACCGTTTCTCTCCGTAAAGATGTACTCAGCCATCTTAGGATTCCAGCGGCGTGTATGGTGTCCGAAATGTACACCTGCTTCAAGAAGCTGTTTAATTGAAATAATTGCCATTTTTCTTTTCTCCTTCGGTTTGTCCCTCCACAGTACTTGAATTTACACCGAAGCGTATACTGTGTGCGAACTTTAAAAAATATAATACCATAAACGGCAGATTTTTTCAAGATATTTCTGAGCATTCATATTTTTTTTACATTTTTCATATAACTTTCGGTTATATAGAATTCTCCGGAAGTCTGTCCGCAATATCCTTAAAGAAAACAGGCATCTTCTCCGCAAGTTCACGCAGCAGCGGTACAGCTATCTCCCGAATCTGCGGGTGAGCTCGTCTGCTTGTCCTGAGTTCAAAAAAATGCCGCCAAGAACGAAGATTCATAGAAACTACGATTTCGGTTTTCAGACTGTTCGGAAGAATGCTCCTCGCTTCCTCCGGCTTCGCACCAAGCGCAATCAGCGAATTATAGCTGTCCTCAATCTTCTGCATCGCATCAAGCCACACAGCATATTTTTCAGAATCGTCTTCCCAAAAAAACGGTCTGATAAATGTAAGTTCACTGCCGAACTTATCTTTTGTATAATTGCAATATCTGGTGCTTTCCTGACTGTAGCTTGCAATTCTGTGGCGCACAATCTCATGCGTTACTCCGCGGTCACAGATAAATTTAACGGTAATACGGCTGTGCTCGATTACAGAACCATGCCCGCTTGCAACAATTTTTGATATAAATGCGGCAGCGGAATCATCGGTAATGCGGTCCTCGCTTTTATAACATACACGGCCGATCCTTTCAAGTTCGCGAAGAGTTGCCCCGTAATCAATCGGGGTAATGATTTCGTATCCGGGCTTTATAATATTCATAAAAATCTCCCTTCCTCCGCCGATGCAGCGGTACAAAAAATATAGAATTGCCGATATCCTCATAGCTGAAACGTAACACAGCTACCTTTTGCAGGAAACAAACGACAAGCTGACCGGACCAATCAATCCCGACTTTCTGTCATGCGGCCATCCGGAGTAAACCGACGGAGTTGTGCTGTAATGACCGCACAGAGTATTTGCCACCTCAACTCTCAGGCGATTCTTTCCTTTGCATATATAATCCGTAATATCCGTCCGAAACGGACCGGAACAAATACATCCTGCATCATATCCGTTTACACTGATTTGGCACGAGCATCCGACCTCTCCGAGATCAAGCATAAGTCTGCAGCCGTCGGACGAGATTTCTGCTCCGTCAGTATCTATTGCAAACACGGTTTCATAAACCGCAAGCCCTGAATAACATTCAAGCCCGCCGTATTCGGTAAAGTCACCGGTCAGAATTTTTCCGCATCCGACTTTTTCCCGAATAGGCTCCGGAAAAACATCCCCCCGGTTATATCCATTTAACGGATTCAGCTCGATTAAAACCCTGTTACCGCGTTCCCCTGACGGTAAAACAAGACGATAAATACCGGCTCCGTATGAATTTTGTCCGTCAAAAGCAAATTCTATTTCACAATCGTCGGCATAAGCGGCGACAAGCTGACCGAACACAGTAACAATAATCTCCTCAGTGCCGTGAGCTGTATCAAACTCGGCAATAAGCTTCGTTCTCATCGGCTCAGCCGTCAGCCGTATACGGTCTTCCCTCGCGAACCAATCGTTTGAAAGAGGAAGTCCGCTCCGAGATTTTTTAACTTCGGCCTCTGCCATTGACGAATAATCGTGCAGCACATAAGAAGACAGCTCTCCCGCCTGCGCCCTGCGCAGAAATATACCTGAGCGTCCTATTCCACGTTTTTTTTCACTGCCTTTTTCGCCTTTCGATTCAAGTTCTGCGCCGCAGCAGCATGAGCATATTTCCAAGCCGCTGTCTCCGCTTCCGAATTTAAGCTCAATTCTGTGTATTCCGGGAGAAAGCACCAAGGCTCCACGAGCCGAAAAAACATCCTCTCCGTCAAGCGTCAATATATTCGGAACCTCTCCGTATATCTCAAAGACAATTTTCTCTTCTTTATCTGCCTGTGCGTAAGCCTTATATTCGGCATAGCCTGATTCCGGCAAACATATTTCAAAATTATATACACACTTTTTAAGACCGTGATACCCCTGTTCCTGAATAGAACCGTCAAGGTATCCGTAACGGTCATACACAAGAGGGACAGTCTCTCCCTCGGCGGTTCTGCATACAAACGGACTGTATTTTCCGCAGAAAACATCCTCTCCGTCAATCTTCAAGCTTCTTATTTCGGCGCCGATGACCTTATCACCGCCCAAATTTCCGGCAGGAAGACGAAAATCTCCGTATGTATTGTCCATCGTGGGAATCAGGGAAAAATCCCATTCTCCGTCCAGAAGAACCGTACATCTTGTATCCGATTCAAACATATATCCCGGAATATCCTGCCGCTCGTCCGAAAAAAAGAACAAATTATCGCCATCGAGCGGAAGCAATAACGCTTTGTACTCACGTCCTTCCCGCGTTATACATTCGGCAGGATACGAAAAACGTTCTCCGGTCAGCGGATTCCATACTTGACAATATCCCGATGTATTAAAAACACATCTTTCTCCCTTTTCACCGCGGACAAAATAAATATCACCGCTTTCCGCAGCGCGGTGAAGTGCAAAAGCTTTCTTTTCGGGCAAAAAATCACGGCAGACGGAACGCTCGGAAAAAATATCCGCAAAACGCACTGCCCCCATATCTTCCGCAGTCCGAACAGAGATGATCTCCGCCGCAGAAGAAATCTCGCCGATAAGCTTTTCGCTCTTTTTGCAGTCAGCACAATCGGTGTAAATCGGAGGATCACCCACAAAAACCACAGTACCGCCTGCCTCAGAAAAACGAAGAGCCGACATAAGTGTTTCGTATCTCACCGAATCCGCACCGCAGAATATAAGTATCTTATATTCTTCCCCCGATACGCAAAGCCGTCCGTCTTTCGCCTCAGCGCGCGATATTGATTCAAAATCAATAAAATCAAAATCTATTCCTTCGCTGTACAGTCTCTCGGCCGCGGCAAAAGTCAGCTCTTTTGCCTTGTCCGGAGAAAATCCGGTGTCATACGCAGAAACAGGATAATATACCGCACAATCGCAGCGGTGCGAACCGCGTGTAAGCAGATAAGACAGTCTTTCATAATACCCGAACCACGCTTTTGCATGTTTCCAATAAGGCATACGAAAATGAAAATCCGGCGGAGCCCATTCCCACATGCTGCCGTATGTGGAATAGTAAAGACCATGCATGCAAAGCAGATTTGCACCGAAAATAAAATTTTCGCTTGTCGGAGCAGAAAGCGAAGCGAGAGAAGTTCCCCATCCCGAACTATGGTATCCCTCAAGCCAAACTCTTTCGTGACCATACAAATGAGCCGCCGAGCTGCTTGCCTTAACTTTAATCAGATCCGCACACCGGTCGGGCGTATCGTTGCCTGGAGCGGTAAAATATTTGACGGCGCGAAAATAGTCCCCGTATTCCGCCGGATTGTAACCGCGCGAGCATTGATCGCAGCCGTACACAAGACCGCGTGATTTATGAAATTCATAAATCGGCTTAAAATATCCGTTTTCTATAAATGAAGCTTTGACATCCGCATAGTCAAGCCTCACTGCGGCCGCCTCGGACTTTCTCCCGCAGTCGTCAAAAAGAAGATAAAGCTTCGGTACTATATCATAACCCTTAAGTTCCTTAAAACGTTCGGCAAAATCGTCAGACCAAAGACGACCGAAATCACATCCGGCTATAAATTCGTCCTGAAAGCAGTAATTAAGTACGCCCCTGCAGTCCTCGTCTATATGTAAGAGAAAATTTTCATAAAACAGACGGCAAAGAAGCCTTCCGGCCTCCGGATTCATTACATCTATAGAATTCGGATTAACTTCCCGACGTACCGTTATCAGCCTTCCTCCGCACGGTATCGTATATGAATACGACCTTAATGCATAGCTGCTCTCAGCCTGTGTCTCACCCGAAGTATGAAGTGCAGCTGTGTCTAGATATGTGCCTGAATATGTCCCCGGATATGTGCCTGAGTATGTGTCAGGATATACAATATTCTCTCCCGCAAACGGTACAAAAACTCTTACAAGTACGTCAGCACTGCATCCGCCTAAACTTTCGCCTTCTTTCAATTCTTTTATATCGCATTTAAGTTCGGTAGCGCACAAACCGTTTTCATACACAACCTTATCGACAAAAAAACCGTTTCCTATCCAGCCTATGGTATAGTCAGAAATACCTACTCCCAATCCCAGATTTTTTGCAGTCCGAAAGGTATGATTTACAATCTCCCACCACTCGTCGGTAAACATCGCCGGAGTACACTCATATGTCTTTCCGAAACCTCCGCCTCCGGATTTCGGATCATGCGCAGGACAGCTATGACAAAAATTTATCTGAACTCCAGACACTCCGCCGTCCAAAAGAAGCTTCAGCTGACTGTCAATTCGCTCTGTATCAAGCACATCGCCGTTCCACCAATAAAACGGAATATTTCCATATCCGCGCGGAGGATTAACAAAATTCAAATATATCCCGCTGTTAGCGCTTAAATTATCTGTATTCATTATTTTGACCATACCCTTAGTATACAACAAAATTTTTTTACCTTAAATTCAAAGCAGAAACGGCTCTCCGACCGGCAAGAATCAGCCCGGCAAGAATCCGACTGACAAGAATCAAACTTTTTACCCTAAACCGCTGTTCAGGCTAATCTTTATTTAGCTTTATTTAACTTTATTCAGCCTTATTCGGTTTTATTCGATTTAAATTCAGTATCCGGTTCTTCTTTCTTTTTAAGTTCTTTTCGAGTCTGATTCTGAGACACTTGTTCGGATTGCTTATCGTTCCCAACCGTTTTTTTAGTCTTTACACTGTAAGTAAGCTGCTCTTTTGAAGGTTCATATATTTTCCTAATGTTTTCGGCTGTCTGCTCTGATCTTTTCTTTTCGACAGATGTCGCCCTGAAGATAACATAAATAATTGCGGCGAACGCAATTACTGCCATTATAACGACCGCATAATCGGAAAAAAACAACGTCTTGGCAATCGTCAATATATAAAGAGCCTCGCTTCTCGGAACGTCATTTCGGACAATCAGCTCTACCTTTCCAAGTATCCTGTCATTATAGCTTAGCGTAAGAAAACCGACGGCATCTCCCTTATTCAGCGGAGCGTCAAGCTCGTCACTGTTCAGAACGACAGTTTTTCTTATCTCATTCTGAACGTCAATTCCGGTCTGCATAAAAACTTCTACCGTACTCTTGGGGTACAGAGCGACTTTATCCGTGCCTGCTGCCATATTTACCGGCACCTCTTTGATAATATCGCTATCCCTTGCTATTGTAATATATCCGAAATTTTTGTATGCCCAATCAAGCATTGAACGTATAGTAACAAAAGAGTATATATCTTCATCGTCATACCCCGCGCCCATAGCTATTGCAAGATATGACGTTCCCTCGTGCTCTGCGGTAACAACGGCGCAGTACCCTGCCTCCTCTGTAGCACCGGCATTTATTCCGTTTATATCGGAAGAATAATATTTATCTCCGTAGTAGCTTGTCATAAACGAATTTTTTGTATATATATTCCTTACACCGGATTTATTTGTGGCAGGCATAATATACCGGTACTGACTGGCAACATCATAGTATTTGTATTGAACAAGAGCATATTTGGACAGCTTTACGGTGTCTGACAGAGTAGTCCTCATTTTCGGATCATGCATTCCGGTAACATTCGTATATACGGTGTCGTACATTCCCAGCTCATAAGCCTTTTGATTCATAAGTCCGACAAAATTCTCAATACTGCCGCATACGGCGTATGCAAGGACCGAACAGCAGTCGTTCGCCCCTCCGACAACTACTCCGTTAATCATATCGCGGAATGTAACAACCTCGTCTCTGCGCAGATTAATATTATTTCCGGAAATATCTTTCAGCATCTCCGCTGTCACCGTAATTTGCTCGTCCCAATTCTCAGTCCACTGTTCAATTGCAATAACGGCAGACATGATTTTAACAGTCGATGCAGGATATACCGAAAGCTCTGTATTTTTTGAATACATAACAACGTCGTTCGTAATATTATACAGATAAACACAGCTTGTATCGGTTATTTCCGGATCATCAAGAGCGTACGCGCCGCCTCCGCAAAACAGTACGGAAAAAATAACCGAAATAAAAAATAAAAATACTGCGGCGCGCGCCCTTGGATATACAGCTCCTGTTTTTTTGACTTTTTTATAC
Organism: uncultured Eubacteriales bacterium; assembly: GCA_948467545.1. Lineage (GTDB taxonomy): Bacteria > Bacillota > Clostridia > Oscillospirales > CAG-272 > UMGS911. Next base: position 106,220 of record CAOKER010000005.1, on the reverse strand, counting down.
ATTCCCAGCGTTTTCCTTTCCACGGAAATAACGTATTAAAATTGTCTGCTCCATTCGCGGCAATCCTCTATATTCTGTCTTACCGCATCTGTAAGCTCCTGTACATTCGAAAATTTCCTTTCATCACGCAGCTTTTTATAGAAAAGTATCTGTATGTTCTTTCCGTACAGATCACCCGTATAGTCGAGAATGTAGCTTTCACATTTTATACGCTTTTCCCCGCCAACCGTTGGATTAATACCGACATTTGTGACTGAAAAAAATCCGTCTTCCCCAATATGACCGTCGGATAAAAACAATGTCCGCGTAAGATACACGCCTCGCTTCGGAACTGCAAATTCCTTTTCAGGCAAAATATTTGCGGTGGGAAAGCCAAGAGTTCTGCCCAAAGCCTTACCGTGAATTACAACTCCGGAAAGACTGTACGGACGCCCCAGCATTTCCGCAGCTTCCTCCGTGCATCCTCCGGCAAGAAGATCACGCACGGCGGTAGAGCTTACGACAGTTCCACCGATGGTATAAGGCGGCACTACGGTTGAACTGCGCCCAAACGCAAGCATCAGATTCCGCATAGTATCAGAGCTTCCGGAAGCGCCTGCTCCAAAGCTGAAATTATAGCCGCAGACGGAATGAAAACAGTTCATTTTTTCAATAACATGATTTGATATAAACTCATCGGGTGAGAGACTCCTAACCTCCGTATAATCATCGGTAAAAAGATATTCAATTCCCGCATCCTTAAACAAACAGCATTTTTCCGAGAAGGACGTAAGCTTTTTTCCGTCCCCCAATTCAAAGCCGCGAAGCGTCCAAACCGCCGGTGCAAGAGCTCCGTCGCTCCCTGATGAAACTTTTACTACCTCCGTCAGCAAAGCACGGTGTCCGGTGTGAACTCCGTCAAAGTTTCCGAACGCCGCCGCACAGGACGGAGCATCTCCGACCTCCATACCGTCTTTAAGTCTTATAATTCTCATAACCAAGCTATTTCCTTAAAAAGCAAAGGATTTTCTTAATCTCCTGCGTCAATTTTTTAATGCAAAAAATCAGACTGAGATCAAAACAGTTCAAATAACAAATAAAGATTTTATTTTGCAAGATATGCCCTCTGCTCGGCAGAAAGGGAATCTATCTTCATTCCCATAGCTTCAAGCTTAATTTCAGCGACCGCTCTGTCAATTTCAGCCGGAACCTCGTATACACGGTTTTCGAGACGCCTACCGTTTTTCGCTATATATTCGAGACACTTTGCCTGAAGTGCAAAGCTCATATCCATAATTTCCGCGGGGTGCCCGTTTCCCGCGGCAAGATTTACAAGCCTTCCCTCCGCAAGAAGATTGAGAATTCTTCCGTCCTTCATACGGTATCCCACTATATTAGGCTTTCTCTGCCATTTGTCGGCGGCAAGCTCGGAAAGCGCAATTTTATCGATTTCAACGTCGAAGTGACCTGAGTTTGCAAGAAGAGCTCCGTCCTTCATATTTTCAAAATGCTCGCGTCTGATTACATCGCTGCATCCTGTTACCGTTATAAAAAGATCTCCGATCTTTGCGGCGTCATCCATAGGCATAACCGAAAATCCGTCCATCGCGGCCTCTATCGCCCTTACCGGATTCACCTCTGTGACAATAACTCTTGCGCCCATTCCCTTTGCACGCATGGAAACACCTTTTCCGCACCATCCGTAGCCTGCAACGACAACATTCTTACCGGCTATGACAAGATTGGTACTGTTCATTATTCCGTCAAGGGTAGACTGACCGGTGCCGTAACGATTATCAAAAAGATGCTTGCAGTCTGCGTCATTTACATCAATCATCGGAAAGCAAAGCTCTCCCCTTGCCTGTCTTGCAAATAAGCGGTGAATTCCCGTCGTTGTTTCCTCTCCTCCTCCGAGAAGATTCCCGCGGTACTCGATACATTCTCCATGAAGAAGATTGGTAAGATCTCCGCCGTCATCTATCATAAGGTCCGGACAAAAGGCAAGCGTTCTCTTCAAATGTTCGGTATATGTTTCCTCGTCAACTCCGTGACGGGCGTTTACCTCAAAACCGTCGGACGCAAGCGCAGCGGCCACATCATCCTGAGTTGAAAGCGGATTACAACCCGTTACACGGACGTCAGCTCCGCCTGCCTTCAGTGTAAGAGCAAGATAAGCAGTTTTAGCCTCAAGATGAATAGACATTGAAATCTTCTTTCCGGAAAAAGGCTTGGTCTGCTCGAATTCCCTGTTTATTCTGCTCAAAACAGGCATATAGCTCTTCACCCAGTTGATTTTATCCCATCCGGAAGCCGCCAAATTTATATCCTTTATATCGCTCATTTTATTTTCCATACCTTCCTAACGTAAAATATATTAAAGATAAAAACTATACTCTTCGCGCATTCAATATATAAACAGAAATAATTATAACAAAAACTGCATTTCTTGTCAACTTACGAAATTAATTGATAGCCATGCTCTATATTTACTCAAGTTTCGGCCGTATGTCCAATAACGGTTTACCGCAACAATTATTATGAATCAGGACAATCCTCGTCGGGTGTCGTATGAAGAAATCTCAATATAAACGGTATGCTTATAAGTCCTGTTGCGGCGTCGGCCAAAGGCTGTGACAAAAGAATTCCGCGGAGCAAAAAGAAATGAGACATTACAAAAATAACCGGTATAAATATCAGACCTGAACGCATCAGAGAAAGTACGGAGGACACACCCGGCCTTCTTATACTCTGATACAGCATATTGACAGGAACAGAAATAGGAAAGAATATAAGTCCCGCAGAAGAATACTTAAGCGCCTCCGAGCCGATCGATATAACATCCGGACTTTTTTGAAATACCCGAACAATCTGTTCGGAAAAAATAATTCCAAGCAAAGCGAGAATTCCTACAGCCGCAAAAGCAAAAAGCGTCGTAAAAACCAATCCTCGCTTCACGCGCTTATATTTTCCCGCCTGATAATTAAATGAAGAAACCGGCTGAAAACCCTGTCCTATTCCCAATCCGACGCACATTATAAAAGATGAATACTTTCCTACGACGCTGAGAGCAGCTATAGCGGCATCTCCAAAGGGTTTGGCAAGATTATTCAGAATGCCGTTAGATACAGACGAAAGCCCCTGTCTTATAAAAGAAGGAAATCCAACTTTAATTATTGACAGATACGTCTTCATGCTTCGGCTTATATATTTTAAAGAAATTGTCCCCTGAGCCATTCTTCCGTACCAAAAAAGCAAAATTATAAAGCTGATAAACTGAGATACCGCCGTTGCAATTCCGGCTCCGAGTACACCAAGCGAAAATACTTTGATAAGTAAAAAATCTCCGAATATATTGAGAACACCGCCGACGGTAAGACCGATCATGGCATAAAAAGCCTTGCCTTCATATCTAAGGTTATTATTCAAAATCAATGAACAAATCATAAACGGACATGATATAAGCACACATATACCATAATCACACGCGTAAGGAAGTATCGTTTCCGTCGAACCGAGCAGCCGCATAAACGGAGACAAAAACAAGATTCCGAATACGGAAAGAATCGTACCGATTACAGCTCCCGTAAAAAACGCTGTAGAAACGTATTTCGACGCCCGCTTTATATTCTTCTCGGCAAGCGCGGCGGAAACAAAGGAACCGCTTCCATGCCCCAGCATAAATGCTATCGCCTGTATTATTGCCTGAAGCGTAAATAAAATTCCGGTTGCAGCCTGCGGACTCTCTCCGAGAGTTCCGACAAAATATGTGTCCGCAAGGTTGTATATACCGCTTATCAGCATTGATACCGTCGTCGGAATTCCAAGCGTTACAATAAGACGGGAAACCGAAGTTTCCGTCATTTTCTTATAGTACGCCTCGGCTGTTTCCGATTCGCTTATATTGCTCACTATATTGCAACTCCTTCCCGAAATTTGTCAGAGTAATCCTCATAACTTCCATTGATATAACTGAACATAGCATTTAAACCATAAAATTTATGATTATAAAAGACGATAAGAACATAAGATAACCACACATTTTAGAATACCGCTGTTAATGCGCGCAACCGTCAAGGGACCGGATAACAAACGTTTTTCCCTATTTCCCCTTTCCCCATTTTAACTATTTTCCCTATGTTCTTATTTCCCATATGTTCCTATTTTCCCTATACAATGCATTTTTCTCGTTATGCAATTTTTCTCGTTATTAGGCAGAAAATTACTGGACACCGCAGTCAGCTACGAATAAAAGGCTTTTGTTCTTATATACGGTTAAATATATTAACCGCCGTGAGGTTACACCGTCGCGGCGGAAAAAACATTTTAATTATTTAGTGTGATAATTATTTTGTCTGATAACCGTCCGGATTATTCTTCTGCCAGTTCCAGCTGTCTCTGCACATATCCTCAATCCCATACTTCGCATTCCAGCCAAGAACCTCCGCAGCCTTTGAGGGATCCGAATATAATTCATCGGTATCTCCGGGACGGCGAGGGGCTATCACATACGGTATTTTAATACCGTTAACCTTCTCAAATGTATTAACAAGATCAAGCACGCTGTAGCCGACGCCTGTTCCGAGATTGATTACATCCGTTCCCTTTATTTTAAGACAATAATCAATAGCCTTGACATGCCCGCAGGCAAGATCGACAACATGTATATAGTCACGTACCCCGGTTCCGTCATGCGTTTTATAGTCGTTGCCGAATACGCTGAGATGATCTCTCTTTCCTACAGCAACCTGTGTTATATAAGGCATCAGATTATTGGGAACACCGTTGGGATTCTCACCTATTACACCGCTCGGATGCGCGCCTATCGGATTAAAATACCTCAAAAGCACCGCGGAAAGCTCCGGACGCGCAATCACGGCGTCGGAAATAATCTGTTCAATCATCCATTTTGTCCATCCGTACGGATTCGTACACATGCCGCGTCCGTCCGACTCCGAAAGCGGAGTTTTTTTCGGTACCCCATAAACAGTAGCCGAAGAGCTAAAAATCAAAATCCGAACTCCAAATTCTTCCATAGTATCAAGAAGCGTGAGCGTTGTGTCTATATTATTCCGATAATATGAAACCGGATATTTTACAGAATCTCCGACCGCTTTATATCCCGCAAAATGGATTACTCCGTCAATATCCTCCGCCTCAAAAACAGCATGAAGAGCATCCTTGTCAGCCACGTCGACTTCATATACAGGTATAGTCGCCCCTGTAAGTCTCTCCGCACGCTTGACAGCTTCAGGCGTACTGTTAAAATAATTATCGGCTATAACAACGTCATAGCCGGCAATGCAAAGCTCAACGGCTGTATGAATACCGATATATCCTGCGCCCCCGGTAAGCAATATCTTCATAAAATTACCATGCCTTTCTAATGTGAAAAAAGTACGCTGCGATTTGCAGATTTCCGAATATTTCACGCCACTCTCAATTCTGCCGCCCACTGCGGCGAATAATGAAAATCAAACAGGTAAATTATACAACGCTTTCATAACTTTGTCAACACGAAAACTCAAGCCGAATACCTTGCAAAAATAAAAAACGGGCTTCCGCACTGATTTTTTGCGCCGCCCGTTATTAATTATTTTTTTCAGCGTCTGATTCGCTTATCACACCTTGCGGCAAGCGCAGTACCCGCCGACTGAAATATCTGAACAAGAACCATTAAAATTATAACAGCAAAAATCATAACAATATACTTATAGCGGTAGTATCCGTAATTGATAGCAATTTTTCCAAGTCCTCCGCCTCCGATGATTCCGCTCATCGCCGTATATCCCAACACTGTAGTAACAGCTGTCGTCGCATTTGTAATGAGCGACGGTATACTTTCCGGAATCATAACCTTAATTATAATTTCAAGCGGCGACGCTCCCATACTTTGAGCGGCCTCAATTACATTCGGATCAATCTCACGGAGACTTCCTTCGGCAAGGCGCGCAATAAAAGGAAAAGCAGCTATTACAAGCGGGACTATCGAAGCCGTAGTCCCGACGCTGGTACCCACGATCAACCTTGTCAAAGGAAACACAATAATCATAAGAATAAGAAACGGAATCGAGCGAAGAAGATTTATAACAATGTTCAGAACACGAAGTACGATTCCAGGCAGAGGAAGCACTCCTCCCTTTTCACCTGCTACAAGAAGTACACCGAGCGGAAGTCCGATTATTACCGCAAAAAGAGTTGAGACAACGGTAACATAAAATGTCTCCCAGACAGCGAACGGAATTTCATCCCGAAGAATTAAAAATGCTTCTTTAAGCGCCTCGGAAGCAAAAATACCTTCATTCATTTTCTGTTACCTCCTCAGCAATTATATTTTCATATGCGGAAAGAAATGCAAGTGCCCGTTTTACCGCCGTATCATCATCGGGAAGTCCGAGTATCATGCTTCCGTAAACCTTGTTCCCGATCATTCTGGATGAAGCGTACAATATGGACGCCGCAATCCCCTCGGAAATCGCCATACTTGCAATTACAGGCTCGGAAGTCGGCTGCTGTCCGTTGAAAACGATACGTATCTTCCTGCAGTCCATATCGACCGGCAGCGTCTCCCCCGCGTTTTCCGGAAAAACAAGATGTCTTGCAGCCTCGGATTTAGGATGAGAAAAAACATCCGTTACATCTCCCTCTTCGGCAATGGTTCCGTTATCAATGATAGCAACGCGGTTACAAATCTCCTCGACAACACTCATCTGATGGGTTATAATTATAACCGTAATACCCAGCCGCCTATTTATATCCCGGATAAGTCCCAAAATTGAATGTGTCGTCTTCGGATCAAGCGCGCTCGTAGCCTCATCGCACAAAAGCACCTCCGGATTGGTAGCAAGCGCGCGGGCAATTGCAACACGCTGCTTTTGCCCTCCCGACAACTGAGCAGGATATGCACCGGCCTTATCCGGAAGTCCGACAAGCTCAAGAAGCTCCTTTGCACGCTTCTCCGCCTCCGAGCGCTTCATCCCCTCCAGTTCAAGAGGAAAACACACATTTCTTAAACATGTACGCTGCATAAGAAGATTAAAGCTCTGAAAAATCATAGCTATTCTGCGTCTGACGCCGCGCAGCTCCTTTTCTCCGAGAGCTCCTATATCAAGCCCGTCTATAAGCACAGAGCCGCCTGTAGGGCGCTCCAGCATATTTATACATCGGACAAGCGTACTTTTTCCCGCGCCGCTCATTCCGATTATTCCATATATATCGCCGTTATTTACAGTCAGAGAGATATTCCTAAGGGCCTCAACCTTAGTATCTGAAAGCAAGAATGTTTTCGACAGATTTTTAAGTTCAATCATTTCTTTATAGCATCGAGAGAGGTCTGTTTACCTCCGTAGATTCCCATCGGTTCGACATGAATAACAGCAACGGAAACAAGATGCGTTCCGTTCTCCGTATTAAAATCATCAAGATAAGGCTTATGCTGAAAATAGTTCGCATCTATTGTTCCGTCATCAACGACATTGTTGGGAACAACATAATCCGTGTACTCCTGAATATTAAGAGTTATATCCTTCTCTGCAAGAATTTCCTTGGCAACCGCAAGTATTTCCGCATGCGGAGCCGGAGACGCAGCTACAGTAATTGTTGTTCCTGAAAGCGCGGCGTAATCCACAGACCCATCATATCCGTCTCCGGGATTGTCAACCACAGACAAAATCTGTCCGTTATACTTCTCTCCAATAAAGTCAGCAGTCTTCTGACTTTCAAGTGCGGCCGCAAGAGCTTTGATCTTATCCGAATTCTCGTTTCCTTCTTTAACTGCAAGAATATTGCCATAAGCCGAATATGAGCCTTCTACCGAGAGCGCGTCCTTTGAAGGATTAAGTCCGGCTTCAATCGCATAGTTGGAATTGATTACGGCATAATCAACATCCTTGAGAACATTCGGAAGCTGTGCCGCTTCTACCTCCCTGATTTTTATGCCGTACGGATTATCCTCTATATCTCTTACGGTTGCTTTAATTCCGGCATCCTCTTTTAATTTAATATAACCTAACTGTTCGAGAAGAATCAGCGCACGCGCTTCATTTGTCGTATCGTTGGGAACGGCAATTTCGATTTTGTTTTCAGAGCATGAAGACAAAAATACTCCCAGCGAAAAAACAGCAGCTGCCGCAAGTACAATTGATAAAATTCTTTTTTTCATAGCTATAACAATCCTCTTTGTACGAATTTCTGATTTCATCCTGCTTCTGATAAAAAAGTGCAGAACTCTGTTCTGAAAGAAATCTTTCAGAATTGTACAATACCTTTCATAAAAACTTAAAAATTTATTATACAAGAATTATACAACATAAGCGGCAATATGTCAAATACATGAATAATATATAAATGTATAGATTCAATCTATACCTTGAGTCAATTCGGTCTTAGGCTTTGATCTTGATTTTATATAAACAATTACGGCACTTACCACATCAATACAAAATATAAACTGACAAAATCCGAGCGCCAAAGCAACACCCTTTGTAAGCTTTCCTTCCTTATAGCACCTTACCACAGCCAAGATTCCTGAAAGACCGGTGATAAAAATAGTCAAGCAATCAAATATTATCAATAAAAAAGATATGGCATATGTAAAAATAGTCCAGAAGAATACAAATCCGATTCCAAATATAAGCATATACGACGGAATCTGAAGCCCTTTAATAAGCAGAGTAAGAAAAGCAGTTTCTTTTGAATCCCACTTACGGCATAAACCCAAAATAACATAAATCAGACTGCATAATATCGATATGACAAGCAATGCTGCAAAACTCAATAATATATAGGCAAGATTCTCTCCGATAACAGAGGAATTTATTATAAAAATGCAGAACATCAAAACCAACAATATGTACGGGCACAGTAACCCCGGAAGTAAAAGAAAAAATTTTTTCATTAAGCCGCTGTCCTTTCTTAATTTTACATTAACCATAATAAAAGTAATGTCGCGCAAATATAAAGCTCAAGAAATAAACCCGCTGCGTTTGTCTGCCGATTAACCGCCGGCAAATAAGTCCGTCATTTTCAGTTCACCATAATATAAGGCGATAGATATTTTTTTATCTCCGAAATGTACAGCTCGCCCATACGGGAAAGGATCATATCCTTTTTCTTTATATATCCTATATCCATTTTATTCCTAAGCTCAGGCTCTTCGGGTTCAAGAGGCACCGCAACATAATCGTCGCCGTTAAGCTCCTCGCAGATAATTCCGGAACAAATCGTATAGCCTCCGAGACCAAGCATCAGATTAAGCATTGTAGCGCGGTCACTGACCTTAACAGCACGCTGATATTCTTTTGTGCTGTAAAGCTCTTCCGCAAGATAAAAAGAACCGTTTTCCCCCTGATCGAAAGACAAGCACGGAAATTTTTCGAGCTCATGCAGCGTAATCGATTTACTGCCTGCGAGAGGATGCTCTCTCCAAAGATAAACATACGCTTTACATTCTATAAGACTGTGAAACTCAATATCAGAGGCGGCAAAAAGTTTATTTAATATTTTTCTGTTAAAATCCGACAGATAAAGAATTCCGAGTTCGCTTTTCAAGGAAGAAACATCTCCTATAACCTCCGAAGTTTTAGTCTCCCGAAGCGCGAAATCATATTCTGAAATATCAAAATTTCTCGTCATCTCAACAAAAGCCTTGACGGCAAAAGAATAGTGCTGAGCCGAAACCCCGAATTTTTTTTTCAAGGTTCCCGGCTTTTCATATTTATCAAGCAGATTGTCAAACATCTGGCAGACCTGACGTGCATACAGAATGAACTCTGCCCCGTCGGCAGTCAGCGTCATCCCCTTGCCTCCGCGGTTGAAAATACTGATGCCAAGCTCCTTCTCGAGCTCCTTCACCGATGAGGTCAGCGACGGCTGACTGACAAAAAGCACCTCCGAAGCCCGGCTCAGCGATCCTGTTTCTGATATTGCTATCATATATCTAAGCTGCATAATAGTCATATTTATGGCTGTACCTTTCGTTACATTAAAACATGAGCAAAAACACCCACATAGATTATTTTGATATATTCTACCATAATATATTACTATTTGCAAGCTTGAGCATACTAACGGTCTCTATTATTTGATAACAGTCTCTATTTGATAACGGCCTCTATTTGATATAGTTTTCAGCCTGTACTGTAAACATCTCCGCATATCTTCCACCGAGCTTCATAAGCTCGGCGTGAGAGCCCTCCTCAACAATTCTTCCGTCCTCAAACATGTAAATTCTGTCGGCATGGCGCGTTGTCGAAAGACGGTGCGAAATAAATATAACCGTCTTGTCCTCCGCAAATGCCGAAATCTGCTTATTAAGTGCATACTCAGCCATGGGATCAAGCGAAGCGGACGGTTCATCCATAATTATAATATCATACGGTCTTGCAAAAACCCTTGCAATTGCAATCTTCTGCGCTTCTCCGCCGGAAATATTCGTACCCTTTTCGTCGAATTCACGCGTAAGCATCGTATCTACTCCCTGTTCAAGTTCTGCAAGCTTTCCGTCAAACGTGGCGCGGTGAAGTGCGTCAAGCACCCTTTCACGGTCATCCTCGGTAAATTCGTCTCCAAGCACGTTCTCGGCAATCGTCGCAGCAAAAATACGGAAATCCTGAAATACCGCTCCGATTCTGCCGCGATAGCTGTCTGTATCGTATTCACGTATATCAACATCATTCATAAATATCGTACCGCTCTGAGGTTCATACAGATGCATCAGAAGCTTGATCAGAGTCGATTTACCTGCTCCGTTATAGCCGACAACCGCAATTTTTTCTCCCCGACGGAGCTTTATGGAAACATTATGCAGTATCTCCGTATCCGGCTTATATCCAAAGCAGACGTTTTTTAATTCCATCGACTCAAAAACCGGCGCCTCAAGCGTGCCGCCGCGTCCCTCCGGCTCATATTCCATAAAGCGGCGAACTTTCGCAATCTGCTCGCTTTGCTGCGGCAAATTTGATATCGTATCCGCAAAGGAAACCAAACTGCGTCTGAATGACCAATTTGCGTTGATTATAACGGTAAATCCCCCGAGCGTAACGGCGCCGAGAGTAAGCTTGTAAATAGTCAGAGCAATCACCGCCATATATGTGCCTGTTGAATTAAGCTCATTAAGAAAGTCAAGCCCTATCTGATGCCTTCCGTATTTTTTTGTGACGTTAATATGATCCCTTATAAAAATCTCGTATTCACGGTTTATGCAGTCCGACACCTGCGAAAGACGAAGCTCTTTCGCATAATCCGGAAGCATAAATATCTTGTTTATATACTGTCCCCGTCTTATTACAGGCGCGTGTGCGTCACGCATGGCAAAATCAACCTTTTTTCGCCTTGCACTTATAATCATCGAAATAACAGCGCTTGCCAAAAGAAGCGACATCGTTCCGAAATCTATATATACAAGAAGCGCAAGCGTTGCGGAAAAATTCAGAAAATACTGAATAAGACTTGTAAAATTTCCGACTGTACCCGCCGCATATGTATCCGCATACTGCATTGCAAGAATGAAATTATTGTAAAAATCCGGATCATCATACTTTGATAGCTCCAAAGTACGCACCTTTTTAAAAAGGTCAACCTGTACAGTCTGATGCATTCTCTGGGAAAAACCGGGCCAGAGATAATTGGAAAAAATAAGGTTCCACAGCCATTGAAGAATCTGAGCTCCCGCTATGCTCAGAATCACAAAAAGCGCGTCCGCAAAAAACGGTTGCTCTCCAAGCAATGTATATAGACGGCTGTTCAATAGGAGAACCACGGGATTCATCAAACCGTTTACAAGCGCGTTTACAACGGAAATAAGAAACGTTCCTTTGGAATTGCGCCACATATATCGGAAAGAATATATATTATTGTCGAGAATTTTTAACCACGAGGTTACTGTGCTTTTCATATTTTTACGAGGCTTTTTTGCCTTTTCCATTCGCTCCATAGCTCCTTTCAGCGTTTTGTAAAATTCATATCAATTATGCATCCGTATAGCTCTCCGCCTGAGCTTTAAACATTTCCGCATAGCTTCCGTTCAGCCGCATAAGCTCAGAGTGGGAGCCCGACTCCTTGATTCTGCCGTCCTCAATTAAGAATATTCTGTCTGCATCGACAGCAGATGACAGACGATGCGAAATAAAAATCATCGTTTTTCCTTCGCATGCCCGATACATCTGCTTATACATTTCATGCTCAGCAATCGGATCAAGCGCCGACGAAGGCTCGTCCAATATTACAACAGAGCTGTTTCTCGCATATACCGAAGCAATTGCAAGCTTTTGAGACTCCCCTCCGGAAAGAATTAGGCCGTCATCGTCAAACTCGCGTGTCATCCGTGTGTTTATTCCTGCGGGAAGAGCCGATATTTTATCCCAAATTCCGGCCCGGCGAAGACAATCCTCCACCGTCGCCTCGTCTCCCTCTCTCATCGGACGACCGAGAACATTCTCAGCTACCGAGAGAGCAAATTGCTTGTAATCCTGAAAAACTACGCCGAGACTGTCCCGATAGCTTTCCAGATTATACTCCCTTATATCCTTTCCGTTCAAAAAAATCCCCCCTGAACAGGGATCATACAGACGCATAAGAAGCTTTACAAGGGTTGTTTTTCCTGCTCCGTTAAAACCAACAATTGCTATTTTTTCACCCTGTTTTATTGTCATATTCAAATCACGGAGAGTATCATCGTCCGCGCCGAGATACCGAAAAGTAACCCCGCGCAATTCAATATCTCCGGCACAGGCTTTCTCTCCGTCTTCGTTTGCTCCGATCTTCTCTTCACGCCACATAAAATTGCGGTAATCCTGAAAACTGTAGCATATATTGTGAATATATGACACCTGACTTCCGATATACTGAATATTGTAGGATATTGATGAAATAGTATTCAAAACAACAAGGCAGTCCCCAATCATTACAGTATTTGATACCAGTGCCCGGTATACCGTATAAATTTGAGCGCCGATAATAGAGAGTATATTCGTGCCAAATGTTATCACAAACTGCATAAGAGCAAGCTTCATTCCCTTTGTACGAACAAGATGCAGATATTCCGAAATGGCCTCTCTAAAGCGCCGAAGCATAACACGGTGAATGTTTGTGAGGCGAAGCTCCTTTGCAAATTCATTTTGATAAAATACGCGCTGCGTATAATCTCTCTTACGTGTAATTTCCGAACTCTCGACGTCAAATTCGCGTTTCTTCTTTGAAATTTTCTTTCTGAGCAGATTAAAAAATATGGGCAGAACCGCGAATATAAACAAAAACGGATCGATCGTTAAGGTGAGCCACGAGGAAAGACTGAGATTGATTATCATTCCCACAATATTTGAAATCGACCAAAATACCCATTCGATAGAGCCCACGCCTCCCGATACGGCTCTGCCGAACAAAGCATACATCTCCGGGCTTTCGTAATTGGAAATATCGGCCTCCACAGATTTTTTATACAGCATTCGGTTTACTCTTAAACTGCATTTTTGATCCAAAATCGGAAGTATATACGTATAAAAAACATTTTCAAGCGTTGAAATTATTATCTGCAGAATCATCATTCCGACCACATACGCCATAAGTACCGAAATCCGTCTCCCGGTCTGCAAACCGTTTACAACAAAGCTGAGAATATAGGTAAATGAAAAAAAGTTGATTACATTTCCGAAAATCGTCAGAAATAAAGTACCTGCAAATTTTTCGGGAAAAAGCTTAAGCATAAGCTTAAACGCGGCACAATAATTTGCAAACATATGTATCTGCGGATCCTTTTCTTTTTTCTTCATACTGCTGTCCTTTCCTTTGTTTATATATTTATATTCATTCTCACGGCCTTGATTTTTTGCACCTATTCTTTATACAGATAAACTCAATAACCGTATCCGATTTGTTTTTGATAAAATAAGACTTTTTTCGACATAAAAACAAAAACTGTAGGCATAGCTGAGCTGCTACACCTATAGTTCTATAATTCAAATCTTAATTTTAATCCCTGTAATTTACAATAGTATTTCATAACACTGCCTCAATTCTAACATTTGTGTACTATATTTTCTTATGGGACATCAGCTTATAAGTTAATATTACCACATAATTATAAATTTGTCAATATTTATTTTACAGTATTATTGTTTTTCTTTTATTACCGTATTCGTATATAAAAAATGACCGACAGTTAAGCCGGTCAAAAGTTCACGCTTATATATTAATAATCTTAAGCATGAGCCGAGTAAGTGCTGAAAATGACATCCGCAAACTGATAATATCCCTCTGCCTGAGGATGAACGGATTCCGACGGAAAAATCTCGGTTTGTGATGAGCGCGGATTCACCGGAACCGCAACCGAACCGTAATTATTTTCACTGTCATGGCATAGCGAAAGCGGAATAAAAAACAGCTTTTGATAGTCCTTTAAAAGTGTGTTAAGCCGTACCATAAGATTAAATACTTTCATGTCCTCTTCATATTTACAGACACCCGAATTTAAGGCAGTAAATCCGTCTGACGCAGTTTGAGAACCAATTCCATTTTGATTTGCCCTATACGGTATAAACACGACATATATATGTATGTCCGCATCATCCTGCCTTATATAATCGACAATAGTTTTAATGGCAGATGCATTTTCCTCCGGATCCAGTGAGATTCCATTTGTTCCAAGAAACAGCTGAACCCCGTCAGGCGAAACTCCGCCAAGAGAATTAGTCACATAAAAATTCCAGTCGAAATGTCCGACTGCCGGATTATAGAACGGATTTGCATATTTATAATTATTTTCATCGGGAACCGTATCACCGCTCTGATTATATCTTGCCGCAGTCCACCCGCTTCTTCCCTCATGAAATCCTGTACGCACCGAATCTTCTGAGTCCTTGAGACTAAAAGCCCTTGTCCCCGCAAAGCTTACTTTATTATCGGACAGATTCATAACTTCGGGCAACCACTTCTTTATGTTCGTAAGACTGTCTCCGATCGGTACAATTTTGTATTCCGGCGAAAGGACAGGAACAATTTTAAGAGCTGACGAACCGTTCCAGCGCATGATGTTCTCACTGTCATAAATTTCAAGCTCAAGGGTATACGTACCGATATTATCTGCCGTACCCGTAACACTGAACTTCCGCCGCAATGCCCTGCCGATTTGGCACTTCCACTTAAAATGATAGTTTGCGGCGTCCGGACAAACCTGGCTGTTATAGATTTCAACAGTCCTCCCCGCGGCAACACAAAACTCATCAGGAAGAAAGGCTTTAACCTCCATTACGGGCAGGCAGCTTTTTTTAACACAAATATTTTTTTCATCATATGCTTTATACGGTACAATAGATGTATCTGAAGAAGGAAATATCATAATATCGCTCGCACCGGACAAAAATCCGAGATAAAAGGTAAATCTTACGTAAGAAGCGCCGTCCGGCACCGTATACGTTCTCTGATTTCCCACATTGCTGCCTGCTATATATACTTTATTTTCGTCATAAGCCTCCATATACCGTATCTCTGCAAAGGATGTGTATTCCGCAAGATCCACTCTGACACCGAGAGATGTTTTAAACTGCACATGAAGAGTATCCCCTCCATTGCATTTCATATAACCGGTAGCAAAATATACCGAATTCGGACTTTCCTGTCCCTCGTAAACAAAAATTTCTCTTGTAATACTATCAACATCAAAGATATTCAGAGAAGAACCGATTTCAAGAAATGAATCAAACATTCCGCGGGCTTCAGCGGCGGCAGTATCGGCGTTTCCCGCGGCAGCTTCCGCAAGCTCTGATTTTGCATCTGCATTTTCTGCAGACGTGTTTGCCGCATATGCAGCCGAATTAGCCGACAGCGCAGCCGTATTTGCGTTTCCTGTCGCAGCATTTGCTAAAGAAGCGGCCGAATTAGCGGCAGACGCGGCGTTATTGGCTCTCTCTACGGCACTTTCAGCGTTAGACGCCGATGTGTTTGCTTTTGATACTGCAGAATTCGCTTCACGAGCCACCGTATTTGCCAATGACGCAGCTAATTTTGCATCGTTTATTGAAGACATTGTTACGCTTTGCAGCGATGCGGTACTGACAACAAGCTCGTCAAGCGCCGTAAATTGATCTGTCCCCTCGGCTATACTGTCGTCAAAGACGCGGCCTGTCACAAGAATTGTAAAGCACGGCGATGTAATAAGCGTTCCGTCTGTACCGTAAATACGAATCTGACAATCCACCGTTCCCGCCGCAGCCACAGTCTGTGCCGTAATGTCATACTGAATTCTGCTGTTCTGCACTATGACAGTATCATTGTAAAGCACTGTCCCGTCCGGTTTCGCGGCAGTAAAGACAGCATAGCAATCATCCGCGATTATGTACGGCACTCCTCCGTCAGAAAGAGATATGATAATTCGCCGAGCCGTATCATTTTGGGTTATCCGAACCGACGCCTGCGGTCTTACATCATGAATGTCAAGGTTTATCCTATAAATCGAGCTGTTCATATATTCCCTCCGTTTTATCAATAAGCAAAAATTAAGAAGCTCAATTCTGCAAAATAAATTTATAAAACAGAAATTTGCTCTAATCTTTCACTCGGATAATAGCACAAAAAATCCCGACATTAAAGTATCCCCGCAAAAAATAATGAAAAAAATACTCTGAAGGAAAAACTCCCCCAGAGTATTTTAACATTTCCAATCAGACAAAATAAGAATTTAAAATCTCCCATGCGGTATAGTCATCTTCATCTCCGCAGTCACCGTCCCCGTCGTAATCATACGTTTCCGAAAAGTTGATAATAGCCTGAAATTCTCCTTCCTCCGAGTACAAATCAGACAAATCATTGTCATCATAATCAGCACCCGTATAATCACTTTGCGGAAAATAAGGCGCTATATTCATGTATATTTTTGAAATGAGCGTCTGCAGTCCCTCTGAATCAAGGGTTAAAATATTTACAGACTCCGGCTTTGCGGAAATATCCTCTCCCGCACGAACCTCAAGCTTTATCTTCGGCAGTTCAGAAACCTCTCCGTCCTTTTTAAAGCCATCGACAGTCATATCAATTTCCGTTTCGGAATACGTCATAGTTCCGTTGATTTCTGTTTCAGATCCGTCTCCTGATGCATACAGCCTATAAGTATTGTCACCACGATTAAGTACAAAACCGTACTCATGAACAATATCTCCGGTTTGACCGTCATTTGTATTTACTGTGATTATACGTGAAAATTCCCCGTTTTCATCATCAGTACGCTTTATTTTTATCACGGATGTCACAGTCTCCGCATCGCCCGTCTCGGAAAGGTCTATAACATATTCCTCCGATTTATCGGGAGATTTTCCAAGCGTAACATTTGCTATATATTCAGTCTGCGTATCAAACTCGTCTGTTTCGGCAGCATTCAGATTGATATTCATAATATCCGCCGTCTTAGGATTCAGAGCAAAGCAAACCGTGCCGTTGAATGAAATATTCTCGATCGCTTCGGCTATTCCGCCGCGCATCTCGTCAAAAGCACTTTCGATTGTAACGTCCGCATCGGATGCAGAAAGAATAGCAGATATATAGGTTCTATAATACTCTCCTAAACCGTCAGTCGAAAGAAATTCTTCATAGCAATCGCAAACTGCCGTAATAATATCGCCCACGGTTTGCTCGGTAATATTATATGTAACCGTAATTGCGCTCACGGATTCTCCGAAAATGTCGATCATATCTTTTTTTACAGCAGGAGAGGTTTCATTGAGAATATTCTTAACATCGTCTATTATGCTGTTAATTAAATCCTCAAGAGATTTTACAGTGGAATCGGCATCTTTATATAATTCAGTAAGAGCGTCTGCAAACTCACCCCAGGTATCCATAAATTCACTGCTGTCCATGCCAAGCATATCCCATATGCCGGAAGCCTCCAAATCACTTCTCAGCGTCTGAAAATCAATACCGTAATTTCCTCCGAGTATCGAATCCGATCCTACAATAAAACCTTCCTTGTCTCCGTATAAAGTAAGATCAGCCGTACCTGTTTCTCCTAAACCAAACTTAAAATAAGAAGCCGCGGTAAAATTCTGACCGTCAATATAGAAATCCCCCGAAAATAAATCCCCGATTTCCGAATCGCCGGCACTAACGGTAAACCTTCCCTTCTCCAATGCTTTAGAAATGGAATGTAAAGGAGAAACCGTATTTGCGGCTCTTTTAACAGTATCCGCGGACGACACCATAACCTGTTCGGTCGGGTCCCTTTCAACAGATTTTACACCGATCTTGTCACAGGCGGTCAGCGTAAACGTCAAACACATAGCTAAAGATATAAGAATAGAAAATAATCTTTTTTTCATTAAAATCTCCAATCTGCCGTATATCGGCATAATTCTATTTTATTATTATATATTATTACATTTATTAATAAAAAAGTCAAGTATTATTTCTATAATAATTATTTTTTAAATTTTTTATAATATACCAATTATAAATATACTATTTTTATCTCAAAACACTCTTTATATTAATGAGCATATATTATAAATATATAATCCTGCTTTCAGTTATAATATATGATTTAAGCTTTTAATATGACTGTAAATTATGATAACGAAAAATTATCCCGATATAATCTTAATACAAATGAGTTTAAACGGGACAGTTTAATATCTGTTATCAATGTGTTATTATTTAGTATGTAAAAATCAACAGAAGCTACGATATTAAAAACAACACACCGGTCGTTAAAAATAAAGGAGGTAATCAGAAATGAAATTAAAAAGCGTAACTATGCCGACATTAATAAAAGATGCGGCATTTAAAGCCTCAGCTATCTGCACTATTGCGGCAGATTTGCTTTTAACACGGCTTCGGGAAAGAGGTAAAAGCAGAAATGTTATTTGAACTGTTTATAAAATGGCTTGTTCCGTTTCTGCTTGGAGCGGCAGTAACTTTTACCGGCACTATGCTGTTGAGAATCAAAGCCATAAAAAACGGTCTTCAGTGTCTTCTTCGTGCAGAAATCATAAGATCATACGACAAGTATAAGGAGAAAGAATTCGCGCCGGTATATGCCAAAGAAGCTCTTACCAAAGCATACAGTGCTTATCATGCATTAGGAGGAAACGACGTCGCAACCGCTCTGTACAATGAGACAATGGAGCTTCCGACCGAGCCGTCAACAGGAAAAAAGTAAAAAAGATCTTGTCTTCTAAGGGAGCAGCGTTAATTAATCAAGGCAAAAACGGACAGATCTATAAAACATGAGAAAGGAATGGTAATAAAAATGAAAATAGCAGGAATAGATATTTCAAAATGGCAAGGAGATTTAAATTTTACAAAAGTACGCGAAGAGGGCTTTGATTTTACAATTATTAGAGCAGGAAGCGGAACCGTACCGGATCCTATGTTTGAAACAAATTACACGAGGGCAAAAAAGGCAGGAATGAACATCGGAGCCTACTGGTATACCTATGCGCAAAATACAAGTCAGGCAGAAGCGGAAGCGGAGCTTTGCAATAAGATATTAAAAGAAAAGAGGTTTGAACTTCCGATTTATTTCGATATTGAAGACAGCTCTGTGTTAGGGCTCGGATCAGACACAGCAACCGCTATTGTTCATGCATTCTGTAAACGTATGGAAAGCTATAAATATTTTGCCGGAGTTTATTCGTCGCTTTCAATGTTCGGCAGCCGATTAAATGATTCTGAGCTGCAGCGATACGCCCATTGGGTTGCGTGCTGGAGCACATCATGTAATTATCCTTATCCCGACAGCTTCGGTATGTGGCAGTACGGCGGAGAAACAAACCTGATTCGCTCAAATCAGGTCGCAGGAAAGACTGTCGATCAAAATTATATGCTTGTTGATTATCCGGCTATGATAAAGGCAAAGGGCTTGAACGGCCATACCGATTCAAAATTCGATGTCAACCGAGACGGGGCTGTCAATTCAAAGGATATTATCGCCGAAATGAAGGCAATCGCAGCAGGAAAAACAGACTCTCAATTTGATCTTAACGGAGACGGAAAGGTCAACAGCAAGGACGCGGTATCCATCATGAAAAACATTTCGGCTTCGGTTCAATACGAAGAACAGTCCGCACCGTCAGTTTCGGATAAGCAGGATTATACAGAATACACTGTGGTAAGCGGAGATACACTATCGGGAATAGCCGCCAAATTCAATACGACATATCAAAAAATCGCGGAATATAATGGATTAGAAAACCCCAATTTGATTTTTTCGGGACAAACACTGAAAATCCCTAAATAAAAAACTTATTAAATATTGAATTTGTTTAAATATATAGCAAGTTTGTTGATCCACAAGTTTATCGCTTATAAAAACCGATCGGCTCTATTATCAGACAAATATAATGTCAGATAATAGAGCTGTCTTATACACAATAAACAACTTAGCATTTCATTTATATTGAGATAATTGTAATATTCTACCCAAAAAACGAATGACATATAAAACATAATTTTATGCAATAATTGAAAGCAACATTCAGCCTTGCTCTTGAAAACCTATAAAATATATGTTATTATAGGTATATTGAACTGGAGGTAATACCATGAAGATTTCAACAAAAGGACGCTACGCATTACGTATGCTGATTGATCTGGCAGAGCATCAGGGAGAGGGATTTATTGCCCTTAAAGACGTTGCGAAGCGTCAGAATATATCAAAAAAATATCTGGAGCAGATTGTTCCGGTTTTTAATAAATCCGATTTTCTCAGGACCAATCGCGGTTTTCAGGGCGGATACCGTCTTGCAAAATCTCCGGATAAATATACGGTCGGAGATATTCTCAGACTTACAGAGGGAAGTCTTGCCCCGGTAGCATGTCTCGATCACATACCAATCGAATGCGAACGCAGCAAAGAATGCGAAACACTTCCGATATGGCAAGGACTTTATAAAATAATTAACGACTACCTCGACGGAATAACTCTTCAGGATATTCTGAATAATAAAAGAGAAAGAAATACAAACGATTACGTTATATAATAAAAAACGCCAAACGCATAAATAAAGCGCTTGGCGCCGTCATAAGACGATTCGATGGCGATTGTACCGCATTACGATAAATTCTATTCAGAGAACATCGGAGTGGACAGATACCTTTCTCCGGTATCCGGAAGAAGAGCAACTATAATCTTTCCTTTGTTTTCAGGTCTTTTCGCAAGCTGTGCGGCTGCAAATACGGCAGCACCGGACGAAATTCCGACAAGCAAGCCTTCTTTACGCGCCAAGGTACGTCCTGTTTCAAATGCGTCTTCATTTTCTACGGTTATTATTTCATCATAAATCTTTGTATTTAATGTATCCGGAACAAATCCTGCGCCAATTCCCTGAATTTTATGCGGCCCCGAATTTCCTTCAGACAACACCGGAGAGTCTGCGGGCTCTACAGCGACAACCTTTACATTGGGATTTTGCGCTTTAAGGTACTCACCGACTCCGGTTACGGTACCTCCCGTACCAACTCCCGCGACAAATATATCTACCCGGCCGTCGGTATCTTCCCATATTTCAGGTCCCGTAGTATTTCTGTGTGCTGCCGGATTAGACATATTGCTAAACTGACTCGGAATAAAACTGTTCGGAGTCAAGGCCGCAAGCTCCTGTGCCTTTTCAATAGCCCCCTTCATTCCCTTTGCGCCTTCGGTAAGAACAAGCTCTGCGCCATACGCCTTTAAAAGATTGCGTCGCTCGACACTCATAGTCTCCGGCATTGTAAGAATAATTTTATACCCCCTTGAAGCGGCCGCAGATGCAAGCCCTATTCCCGTATTTCCGCTTGTAGGCTCTATAATAACAGCTCCGGGCTTTAATTTTCCATTCTTTTCTGCATCGTCAATCATCGCCTTGGCAATTCTGTCTTTAACACTTCCGGCCGGATTAAAATATTCAAGCTTTCCGTAAATCTCAGCTTCAAGCTTATTCATCGAAATGTAATTCGTCAATTTCAATAGAGGCGTTTTCCCTATCAGGTCAGTTATCCTGTCAAATGTTTTCATGGCAGTCATTCCTTTCATAATCAGTAATAATATTATAGAAGTTTATCGATAGATTATAAGTAAAAATCAAAAATTACAGAAAGTTTTGCATTGTATTTATCGTATATATTTGATTCCCATTATAACCTATCTAATACATATGTTTTATATGCATTATAATAGCACCATTAGAAGCAATTGTCAAGGCATTTTATAAATAATATTTTTAATTACAAAAAAATTGCTTATTTACTTGATTCATCATATAAATTTGAAGGCAATTATCTTAATTATTATAAATTATTATAAAAAGTGACAGGTCTCACAAAGAAACCTGTCACTTCTTGGTGGGGGAAGATGGATTCGGACCATCGAAGTCACTGACAACAGATTTACAGTCTGCCCCCTTTGGCCACTCGGGAATTCCCCCTGGAGCTGGTGATCGGAGTCGAACCAACAACCTGCTGATTACAAATCAGCTGCTCTGCCATTGAGCCACACCAGCACAACTAAATTAACATAAATTCATCTCAGCAATGAGTTCCATTCTGAGCACGTTTTTTATTATATCATAAGAATATTTGTTTGTCAATAGATTTTTTAAAGTTTTTTGACGATTATATTTTATCGAAAAGCTGTGCGCCACAACATAGTTTGTAAATGGCACACAGCGATAATTCAACAATGCGCAAAGCGCTGTCATGAGGCGTCATAGCGGCGATTGCACCGCCACGGAAAAATCCGTTGAATCCCGCATCCGTTGAATCCGCCGACGGAGAGGCGGGAAACATTTTGTTTTTTCAGTTATATCAGTTTTAAATTATATGCGATTCCCACATTTTCCTTTGAAAGGACTTCGAGCACAGAAGTATCGGGTTCTTCCACCGAAACGTTTTGTGCGCGATATTTTCTGACAAATTCGGCAAGACGCATTGAATTATCTGTCGGAATAACAAGATCAACGGATTTCAGCGCTTCCAGCACAGTCTTTCTCTCGTTATAATTTTGCTTTACGTTTGAGGAGGATGATTCAGTTCGCAATGCTACAATCAGAACATCCGATGTATCCTTAATTCTCTTAAGACGTTCGATTTCCCGATAATCAATGCAATCAAAGGTACCGTATGCAATAACCCTTTTAGGCTCCGACGAAAGAGCGGCAGACTTATCTGTATTTTCGGTTTCCCCGTATATACCCACGTTTTCCGATTTCTTTTTGCGCGTCATCAAAGCGTACACCTGTTCGGCAGGGCTGTATCCGCGGTTTATTATTGCATCGACACCGCGTACAATCGGCATATCCACATCGTATTTTTCGGCAAGTTCAATGGCTGCCGGAATTGCATTAACGCCTTCCACCACCATACCAATCCTGGCAATTGCCTCTTTGGGATCCATGCCTCTTCCGATCATTTTACCGCATCGGTTGTTTCTTGAATGCTCGCTTGTGGCAGTAACAATCATATCTCCGATTCCGGCAAGGCCCGAAAATGTTTCCGGCCGGCAGCCCATTGCGGAACCAAGTCTGGTAATCTCCGCCATTCCACGCGTTATCAGCGCAGCTCTTGTATTATCACCATATCCCAGACCGGCAGAAATACCTGCCGCAAGTGCGACAATATTCTTAAGAGCGCCGCAAAGCTCAACGCCTTTAACATCTGTATTTGTATAGATTCTCATGCAGGTATTCATAAATACATCCTGCACATATTTTGCCGTTTCCTCTTTCGTACAGGCGGAAACGATTGACGACGGCATATCAAGCGCAACCTCCTCTGCATGAGTCGGACCGGAAAGTGCCACAAGCTTAACTCCGCCATGCTTTCCGTCCTTGTTCAATTCGTCATGTATAACCTCTGTCATAGTCATCAGAGTACCCGGTTCAATTCCCTTAGCAACATCGACAATAATTTGACCGTCAGATACAAAAGGCCTTACCGTATCCGATGTACTTCTCACAAATACAGACGGAACGGCAAACAGTATGATATCTTTATTTTGACATGCTTCTCCCGCGTCTGACGTGAATTTTATTTCATCAGGAAGCTCAACTCCCGGCAAATTCGGATGTACCCGATTCTCGGAGAGCAGTTCAACCTCCTTTTTTAATACCGACCAGACAACCACCTCATGCTCATTGACCGCAAGCATTCTTGCAAGTGCGACTCCCCACGTTCCGGCACCAAGAATTCCAATCTTCATTTGATAGCTCTTCCTCCCTACTGCAAAAAATACGGCAAAATAATTATCATTACAAACTGAAAATTCAAAAGCACGCAGGCCGTGTAACCAGTTAACACCAAAACCCGCGCGCATTTCTTCATATCAAAGTATGTCAGTCTTATTAGGCATTACCAGAGCAGCAATTATATAAAACAGTATTCCGCATCCGCCTGCGAGGCAAAACACGACTAAAATCAACCTTACAATAGTAGGATCAATATTAAAATACTCAGCAATTCCGGCGCATACACCGCACACCTTTTTTCCCTCATCGGTTTTATATAATCTCTTACTCATCCCTATAATCAATCCTTTCGTACAGAGTATATCCGCCCTTATCTTAGTTATTGTTCAATAACTCCGCTGTCAATAAGCGAGCTCAAATATTTTCCGGTAGATTCTTCAGCCTCTTCAGGGGTAATTCCATATCTTCTCACAAGCTCCTGAGCTATTTGTTCGGCGCTTATTTCATCCTTAAGCATTTCAAATATTACCGCTCCGGTTGTATTGAGTTTTATAATTCCGCTAAAGCGATTCGCATCATCCCCGGCCGGCACAGCAACCTGTGTATCGCCGACCTTTTGAATAACAAAATCATATTTTAGTTTCATTAAATAAAAACCTCTCTCAGTTTTTCTCCGCAGAAGTTTAGAAATGATAAAACACAATAGACATTCTACAATACCGAACGTACCCGCTCATGCCGCATAGCCGGTATTCAGCTTGTTTTAAATCATAAAAAAATATAAAAGAACATCTCTGCAGTGTGTAAATTATATATTAATTCATTATTTTTGTCAAGTCTAATATTATTTCCGACTTGCGTTTGACTTAGGCGGTCTTTTTCCATAAGCGTTTTTTCTTTTTTTTCTGACCGAAAATCCAAAATCTCCGAGACGGCGGCCGAGCGAAAAATAATCTCCGTGAGCATACGCTATAAGACCGGCGCGCTCAATCATAAGCCTTCCCTCACTGTCGACGATGTTCTCGTCAACATCAACGGCGACAATATCCGCAAGAAACATCACATGGCTTCCAAGCTCCTTAGCCTCGAAAACTCGGCACTCCAAGGAAACAGGACTTTCTGCAAGAAGCGGAGCGCGAACCTTTGAAGCCTGGGCAGTATGAAGCCCGCAGGCCTTAAATTTATCAAGATTCCGTCCCGAACGTACCCCACAGAAATCAGCCGCTTTTACAAGCTTCTCCGTCGTTAAATTTATTACAAACTCTCCGCTTTTTCTTACAATCTCATATGAATATCTGGAAGGACGCAAAGATATATATGTTTTTGCAGGCTTTGAACAAACAATTCCCGTCCATGCAACCGTAAGAATATTGTTTATTACTTCTCCGTCATCCGTTTCGGAAGAACAGGTTACAAGTGCAGGAGGAACAGGAGCCAGAAGCGCTGATCCTTTCCATTCCATTTTGTTCATATTCACAACCAAGCCTTTCATACATATTCTTTTCTGTTTATTTTTTAATCCGCCTTCAGTCAGAATGATAATATAACTCAGACAGCTGAAAGCAATTACAATTTATGCGTTTTTATGCTGCTCGGTTCTCTTACAACAAGAGAGAGACCGGTAACTCCGCTCCGTGTCAAAACATAACCGTCATCATAGCTTTCTCCGGAAGTCATAAACGAATCCGGACCGTATGATTTGCTGTATGCAGGCGTAAGATGAAGAGGCCCGAACAGATTTCTTCTCGTTCCGACAAGTACAAGCTCAACTTCACTTCCCGCTTTCACCGCCTCGGTTATATCCGCCTCAAACGGATCGCTGATCATCGGAATATCCGCCATACCCTCCGCACGTACAATCAGCATCGAACCGGCAAATGAATCAACCCGGAGGAAAACTTTTTTCTGTGCACTGCGGCACAAGCTTTCAGATATATCTGCCGGAAGCAGCCGTTTAAACATTTCTCCGGAAAGTTTATATATTACCTCACCAGTATAAAACGGAAGCCGATTGCGGTACAATTCTTCAAAATTCAGCTTTTCCGGAAGCTTATTCAGAGAAACAGTATGTCTGACAAATGACACTCCGAAGTTTCCAACTAAGTATAAAGCCTCTAAATTTGTAAGTTCCGTATATTTTCCGGACAGATTTATTGTATTTCTTCCAAAGCGAAGCATCGACGAATCTACCGCAATCTTTGTAAAGCAGCAATCAATCCAAAAATCTCCGTTTTTTTCCTTCAAAGGTCTGCCGTTTATCTTTATATCAAAATTTTCCGGACGTTCGATCGCAAGATATATTTGTTTTGACGGCATACTGTCTATAAAAAATTCAAATTCCAGTTCAATTCCGCCGAAGCTTCTGATTCCGCGCTTTTTAATATACCACGGCTGGAACATCTCTCCGCTCCTGCACTCAATACCGAAATGCTCCCGGATTTTTCTGTCCGCGCGGAGAATATCCTCCTGCCGCCGCCATTCGCCTCCCGAAAAACGCCATTTTGCGAAGTCAAGAACGCAGGCGTTATCCTCCGAAAGCTCATATTCGACGCTTTCCGTTACCGGTATACAAGACGTAACAGAGCCGTATTCAGGTACAGACGGCAAGGTACGATCGTACTCGTCGGAAAAAATATAAAATACACTTCCTGCCGCCGCTACAGAGACATACACACACATGTAACCGTCCGCATAAATACTGTTTCCGGCGGCAGAGAATTTTTTACCCGTCATTAAGTCCCACTGCTCAACATGATACGGCCTGCCGGTTTTTACACGAAGCACAAGACCGTTTTTGCCGTTTTCGGTATCCGTATTCACAATAGCCGCACACATCAGTCTGCCTGGATCTAAAGTACCGATCCTCACGTACACATCCTGACATTCACGATCCCCGTCGGAGAGTGAAACACAGAATTCGGAGCCGCGGATTACCGCAGAAGAAACCGAGATTTCATCAAATTTAATAACCGTACAGTCTCGTGCAAGAAGCTTTGCCTCCTCGGACCTTCTTGCGTCAACGTATTCGGGAATATCCTCTGTAAACAAAACTCTTCCGCCCTCCGCGGCGAAACGGCGAAGTATGCTGAGCGTAGTGCTTCTGACAGTCAGCATACCGCTGACAAGAACCGTTCGGTATGACGCCTCGCCGAGAACAAGGACAGCCCGCCCTTTCTCGTCCCTGCCGATATTCCACATCTCTGCAAGCATCTGCTCCTCTCCATAGTCAAAATCAATATGCGCCCCTTCAAGCATCTTGAAAACATTCGCATAATGAGTTTGAAGCGAATCCGCAGTTTTATCCGCGGAAAATATCCAATTCGCCCATCCGAGATGCGCGGCCGACCAAACGGACTCTACTGGATTTAAAACAAGCAGATCGCACTGACGTTCCGATTCGGAAACAAGCGTTCCGAATCTCGCAAAGTACGTTTCAATTATATTATAATATTTATAAAACGGAGACTGGTAAAATATGCTCGCAGGATAATCGCGCTTTGCCTCGCCCTCCATAGTATACCATGAAAGATGCGGACAGCGGAGATTTATTCCGAAAAGCGCCTGCCAATCGCCGACAGACTTATGTCCTTTCATGTCAAACTGCCAGCCCGTACAGCCATAAAGTTCTGAAAGCATCGTTTTCTTTCCAAGCTGACGTGCGGAAGATTCAAGCTGCTTTACTATCCAATAGCATTTGTTTTCCTCCGTAAGAACATCTACTCCCGGATATCCCATATGTTCATAAAACCGCATAACAGAACCATTTGGAACAGACTGATTTGTAAGTGAATCCTCATGGAGAACATGCCCTGTTAATATAAGATTGTGATTTTTACACCATTCATTTATCGGTACCGCAAACCGTTCTATAAAAAGATTGCATGCAAGATCAAACCAATCATGCCGGACGTCGGAGACAATTTCTCCTCCAAGCCTGAAAAAAATCTCAGGCAAGCGCCGGACTGCATCGTATCCGTACCGTTTTTCAAATTCGTCAAAAAAATCCTCGGTCCAGGCAAGCGAACATGAAATCGAGCCGTCCTTATTCCTCCTGGCGTCATCCATAGCATGCCCGCGATGCGGCTCATCCGTAAAGATTCCTTTTATAGATTTTCCAAACCTGTCTTCAAAACGCTCCGCATACCTTTCGTGCGTAAGTTCTATAAACCTCTCGGTTGCCGCGCGGTTCATCGTATCTATGTAGGTGGCTCCGTTATAGGCGCTCGAAGGTGAATCCGAAACAACAGAGAAAAGCAGTATAACCGCCTTACCGTTTCCATTAGGATCGCTTTCATTATACCACCGTTCTATGTCCGCGGACTCATCAATTTTACCGTAGGCATAAAGGTCAAGACCGTCAACCGACGCGGCAAAAACCGAATATGTTTTCTCGTCCGAGTAAATATCTCCGCGGCGAACTTCATACAGCCTGAGCGGAAGTACCGTCATTACAAGCGACTTCATACAAAAGCGGGAATCCTCCGTAACAAGTCCCCCCGCGCTTCCGCTCGGCCAGCGGTCCTCGTCGTAAAGCCAAGCCTCCATTCCAAGCTTCTCGGCCTCGTCTGCCGCCGTCTCTATCATATCCATCCACTCGCTTCCGAGATATTCTGTTCCGAGTCCGGCGCGGGAATGCATAAAAAAGCCGCCGAAACCCATCTCCTTCATAACATTGACCTGACGGCGTATCTCTTCGGCACAAAGCTCGCCGTTCCATGCCCAAAACGGTTTGCCTCTCCTCTCAGCTCCCGGTTTTGCTATTGTTTTATTTAAATCGCCCTTATTCACTGTCTATGACCATTCCTTTTGATCAAATTCAATTTATTCCGAAACGTACAAAACTGTAACGTTCCTTGTATTCCGGACAAAAGTCCCCTTGCCATTCACCCTCAAATGAAAATGTCCCCGGAGAAACGGCATACGGCTCCGGATCACTTCTGTGATGCGGTCCCATCAAATTCCGCATAGAGTTATAAAGCTTTATCTCAATTTCATTTATACCTTCGTGAAGATACGGCGCAAGATCTATTTTATTTTTAAACATAAGAAGTCCCGCATGTCGTCCTTCGACATATACATCCGCAAGAGAATATCTTCCCCGAAGACTGAGAACCGTCGCACATCCTCTCTTATAATCATAATCCGTTTTAACATCTATAAGTCCGCCGTAAAAAGGATAGCCGTCACGTACAATATCAGAGGAGTCAACGCTGTCAGACTGACGCGCAAGCTTGAATCCGCCGGTATAAATAAGACTCTCGCGTTCACTGAAGGTGAACTTCTCCATATCTGTTATAACTCTGAAATCTCCGAACAGATAGATACTTTCCACCTCGGTATCAAACGAAAGACAGTTGCGCAAAGATTCTGACACCCTGTCAAAAAGAACATGATAAACATGTTCGCGCTGAAAATAATCAAATGAAACCACAATACTGTTAAATCCGGTATGAATCTGCTGCGCTATATCGAATGTACGGAAAGTTCTGTCATAAAAATAACCGTCGTCCGGGGAAACAGCTTCTCCGTTAATTTCAAGCAGACAATTTTTCATCGGCTCAACAGCGGCATGAATTCTCTGAATCGGCTCGCATATTTCAAAGCTGTACCGAACCCAAAGCCTGCCCTCATACCTTTCACGGTAAAGCTTATCTTTGATGCACGGTATCGGCAGGCAGCTTCCGTAATTTATGCCGTCATATGAAATCCGCGCACAATCGAGATTAATACAGTTTTTCGGTCTGCGGACAAATGTCATTCGCTTCGGAAGCACAATAGTTTCATATTCTTCGGTTTTATACGCGCACATCTCAGCTCCGCTTTTTTCAACAAAAACAACCGATTCGCACGAATCGAGCTCAAACCTTACGAAAAGTTCTCCGTTCTGCGACGTGTACGCAGCATTGCTTTCTTTCAAAGCGTCCATGTCGAGCGAAACAACTCCGGAGCAGTTTTTTATTCTAAGTCCAATATTCTTTAAAGAACGGTCCGAAAGATTTACTATATAAAAAATTCTTCCGAAATCGGTTATACGTACCGTCATTCTGAGCTCCGAAGTATCTGCGGCACCCGCAGAGAGCAAGGCGTCACGATCTTCGGTGATTTCGTCAAAAGTACAGCTTGAGCTGAGAAATGAAAGATCAGCTTCTCGGCCGTCTACCGCATACGGACGTCCGTCATACAGATAAACTTTTCCTCCGAGCGAGATAAACTCACGAAGCAGCTTCTCGGTAGACGAATCTATTGTATAGACAAATGGTAATATAACATATTTATATGCACAGTTCCCCACAATAAGACGAACAGAGTCGCCTTCTTTTTTTACAGACGCCAGCCTCGCCAGCATTGTTTCGTCGCCGAAATGATAAGGCAGCTGAGCGGAGGACAGTTTTCCGACCAAATCGGAAAATTTTCTTTCAAGCTCTTCGATCGAAGCCGCATCAAGGTGCCGCTTATATTTCATCCACGCGCTGTGTATCGGATGGATAACAAGAGTTGTAACATACTCCTTGCCGAGTGAAAGCGTATAGCCGAGATTATTAAAAAATCTGTTAAAATCCGAAAGATACGGCTGCCACGGATTATGCTCCGAATAGTGTGCCGGATAATCACGCTTGCGCTGACCGCGCTCGGTATATGAATAAAGATGCTGGCACATCATATTCACTCCGCCGGCGTATTGCAGCTCCGCTATACGTTTAAGCTCTAAAGGCTTTACATCCCATCCGCAGCAGGCAAACATCTCCGATATTGCCTTTTTCTTTCCAAGCTGAGCGCACACCGATCCAAGCTGCTTCGGAGCAATATCGGAAGCAAGTCCCCGTCCGAGATAATCTATTCCGGGAATGTGCTCATACTCATAAAAAGGCATAACGCCGCCGCAGCACCACATCTGACCTGAAAGCGTGGATTCCTCAACCGCATGACCGGTTACCATGCAGCCGTTTTTCTCACACCACTCATAAATAGGCTTAATAAAATTATTTATAAACAAAAGATGGCACAGACGATAATAATCATACCGAAATTTTTCCGCACCTTTAAAATCAATAAACATGGCGGGAAGCGCAGAATAAATACTGTAACCGTACTCTCTCTCAAAAGCATCCGGCAGTACCTTTGACCACGGAACCGCGGTCCTGAAATACTGCGGCTCGTCAGTAAAGAATCCGGGCATTGCAGTACCAAAATCTCCGGGTGCTATTCTCTTTTTATATTCCTCATGGGTTGCGGCGATAAACTGTGCCGTAACAGAAGCGTCCAATGTATCTACATATGAGCTGTCGCGGCGCATATATACAGAATAATATTCCTCTGCTCCGCAGCCGCACTCACACTCAGTGAGCATATCTCCTCTGACAGTATACACACCAAGAAGCGATTCGTCACATTCAGGATATGAGCCCGATTTAACAAGCTCAAGGTACTGAGCCTGATTCTCTGTATTTTTCAACAATATTCCTCCGGCAAAACCGCTCGGCCATCCGTTCTCATCGTATGACCACGCCTCCATGCCCTGTTTCTTTGCCTCGTCAACACACGCCTGTACACAGCTGTACCACTCGTCGCTCAAATATTCGGTTTCAAGACCGCAGCGTGCATGCATGAAAAAACCGTTCATTCCGAGTTTTTTCATTATTCTGATCTGTCTTCGAAGCTCCTCCTCCTCAAGACGGTCATTCCAGCTCCAAAACGGAAGACTCCCGTGCGTAATCGAATTCTCAGCAATATCTTTTTTCAGCTCTTCAATCTTATTCATATCCCTTTACTTCCCAGATTACTTTATTTTTCAAAAAACGATGATAAATTTCAAATTTAATGGTAGCATAGTTTGTGTTTTGAGTCAAGAGCTTTTCTTCAAAATTATATGCTATATTAATAGGCGGCATATAGAAAAACTCGGTCCGCTGAAGTAATACCTCTCGAACCGAGTTTTCATAATATTATTCACTTGTTTACGGATTATTTTCGGGAAGAAAAAAATCCTTTTTTCTCATACGGCTTTACAGAAAATGAGGTAACCTTATAACCGGTTTCTGAAATTACCGAATTAAGCTCATCCTGAGCAATTTCAGTCTCCGATATTATAACCGTCTGAGATTTTCCATGAGATGATTCAACCTTTTTCACTTTAAAATTCTTTCGTATTGCATCATTCACATGCGCTTCGCACATCCCGCATTTCATACCCTCTACACCTAAAATAATTTCGTACATAAATTATACATCCCTTTCGTAAATACTTAAAATATATCTGTTTTCGGTATATAAAATGCATCTTAAGCAAATACCCGAAAACAATTTTACCTATACGTTAACAAATGAAAAAATAAGACCTTATTTATCTTTTAACAGACAAGAGCCTGTATCCCTCTTTTTTTATCGTATCACGAATAAGCTTATCGGAAACAGGCGCCGAGGTCTTTAAAACCGCAATTCCCGTTTTATAATCAGCTTCAGCACTGACGGTACCATCGAGTGCCTCAAGCGCCTTTTTTATTCTCGCCTCGCAATGACCGCACATCATTCCCTTGATTTTCAAAGTAATCTCATTTACATCGGCATTATTCACGTATGCGTTCATACCCGAAGGATGGTTCGGAGTTATCCGAGCCGAATCTGACGGACAGCCGTTTGCAATATCGCAAGATTCTTCAAATGATTCCTTGACCGAATTAGAATCAGTAATGCGAACATCCGATTTGCCTGAATACCGTTTATCGCGTGAGCTGTCATAAATTTTAAACAATCCGAGTCTCAGAGCATTTGCGACAACGCAGACGCTTGAAAGACTCATTGCTGCCGCGCCGAACATGGGGTTGAGTGTCCACCCCGTCAGCGGTATCCATACGCCTGCCGCAAGCGGTATACCGATTACATTGTAGAAAAACGCCCAAAATAAATTCTCATGGATATTGCGAAGAGTTGCCCGGCTGAGTCTTATTGCAGCCGGAACATCGCTGAGACGGCTTTTCATAAGCACAACATCCGCGGCATCGATTGCAACATCCGTCCCCGCTCCGATTGCTATACCAATATCGGCCCGTGTAAGTGCGGGAGCATCGTTTATTCCGTCTCCCACCATGGCGGTCTTGGCTTTTTTCCTAAGCTTGTTTATAACTGCTTCCTTCCCATCCGGCAAAACACCCGCAATTACCTCGTCGACGCCAGCCTGAACCCCAATCGCTTCCGCGGTTTTCTCGTTATCTCCGGTCAACATAACAACACGAATTCCCATACTGCGAAGCTCTCTTACAGCCGCAGGACTGTCATCCTTAATTATGTCCGCGACAGCTATAATGCCGAGCAGCTCGGTTTCGCGGCAGAAAAGCAGCGGGGTTTTTCCGTCATTGGAAAGTTCGTCGGAAATACGGCGTATATCCTCTGACACGGATGCTGTCTCAGATATAAATCTGAAACTTCCTCCGGCTATATTTTTACCGTCAAGTCTTGCCGTAAGACCGTTACCGGGAAGCGCGCGAAAGCCTTCAATTTCCTTGATGGCAAGTCCTCGTTTTTCCGCTTCGGCAAGAATCGCTTTCGCAAGAGGGTGCTCGCTGCGGCTTTCAAGCGAATAAGCCGTAGTCAGAAGTTCCGCCTCCGATATTTCCTCCGACGGAATAATATCCGTAACACGCGGCTCCCCAAGAGTTATTGTTCCTGTTTTGTCAAGCGCCACAATTTTTATACGCCCTGTCTCCTCAAGCGATTCAGCAGTCTTAAAAAGAATTCCGTTTCTCGCTCCGAGACCGTTTCCGACCATAATCGCGACAGGCGTCGCAAGACCAAGAGCACACGGACAGCTGATTACAAGAACCGAAATCGCCCTTGCAAGAGAATACCCTACCGTTTCTCCCGCAAGCATCCACACGGCAAATGAAATTACGGCAACAGCTATAACGGCCGGAACAAATATTCCGGATACCTTATCTGCAATTTTGGCAATAGGAGGTTTTGTTGCGGAAGCGTCGCTCACCATTTGAATTATCTGAGATAAGGTAGTATCCTCTCCTACCCTTGTTGCCTCACAAACAAGGTAGCCCGACTGGTTGAGCGTCGCCGCGGAAACGCTGTCTCCGACGGCCTTATCAACCGGTATACTTTCTCCGGTAAGAGACGACTCATCAACAGCACCCTCTCCTTCGATTATTCTTCCGTCGACAGGAATACTCTCGCCCGGTCTGACTGCAAACCTGTCACCGATTCTGACTTCCGATGCCGGTATCTCCGTCTCAGTTCCTCCGCGAATCACCACAGCCGTTTTGGGAGCCAGTTTCATAAGCTCCTTGAGCGCATCTGTCGTTTTTCCTTTTGAACGTGCTTCGAGCAGCTTGCCCACAGTTATTAATGTAAGTATCATTGCGGCAGACTCAAAATAAAATTCATGCATATAATGCATCACGGAATCGGTATCACCTTTTTGTTGTGCTGCGGTCATAGCAAAAAGAACGACTACACTGTACAAAAAGGAAGCTCCTGCTCCGAGCGATACAAGAGTATCCATATTAGGCGAGCGATGTATAAAACCGCGGTATCCGTTTATAAAAAATTTCTGATTTATTACCATAACCGCCGCGGTAAGCAAAAGCTGTATGAGTCCGAGCATAATATGATTTTCCGCCAAAACGGATGGCAGCGGCCAGCTCCACATCGTATGTCCCATAGAAATATACATTAACGGAATAAGAAAGCAAAGCGAAGCTATCAGACGGGTTCTCATCTGGGAAAGTTCGGTATTTTTAAGAGATCCCTCGTCCGTATTGTCCTTTGTTCTGCCATCGCTTCCCTTTTCGGAAGCTCCGTATCCGGCCTCCTCGACAGCTCTTATCACCTCCGAAGATGACGCGCTGCCATCGACTCCCATTGTACCTGTCAGAAGATTAACGGAGCACGAACTCACTCCGGAAACCTTTGATACCGCCTTTTCAACCCTCGCGCTGCAGGCTGCGCAGCTCATTCCGGTAACTTTATACTGCTTCATTAACTACAATACTTCCCTTCTTTTTTAATAGGTCCGAAAGCCCGATCGTAACTAAAACTACAATCATGCTACCGCATCAGCTTACGCAGCAGAAGCGCAAGCTCGTCAATTATATCATCGTTTCCCCGGCGGATATTTTCCGCAACGCATGTATGAAGATGATTTTCAAGCAAAAGCTTGTTAAAACCGTTAAGTGCTGAATTAACCGCGGAAACCTGTACCATCACATCAGTACAATACGCATTATTTTCGAGCATTCGCTGTATTCCGCGAATTTGTCCTTCAATTCTTTTAAGACGGTTCATAAGCTCTTTTCGCTCTTTTTCGGAACGTTCCTTTGTCCTTTTTTCCAACGGACATTGACAGCGGTTTCGGGATTCACTGTTTTCCTCGGAAATATTATTTCCCTCTGTCATATCAATTATATCGTTCATTGCCATACTCCGTTATCCGCCCGAATTTTTGAAGTCAGTACGTTGACCTCGTATATCATTTCGGTATGTTTTTCGTCGTAATATACCCGGTAGGGGTATATTACGAAATTATTATATATCTAAAAGTTATTATTGTCAAGATATTTTTTTAATTATTATATTTTCAAGATAAAATAAAACATAATTATCTTGAATATAAATGCCGAACTGTATTTATCGGACGATATTTTCATAGCTTTTAAACGTTTTATTAAAAATATTCAAAAGGTCTTGAAATCTTAATAAAAATCTGATATAGTATAAATAGTTTATTTTTCTGTAAAACATCCAGAAAAATCAGCAAGACACGATGTAAGGTCATACCGGCCGGGGAGTCAGCGGTGTCCTGTAACCTGCAATCCGCTACAGCAGGGGTGGTTTCCTTTACTGAGGGCTGAATATGTACGGTCTGTGCTGTAACGAAAGCGTTGATAAATTGGCCTTGCGCAATTGAAGACTGTGAACCATGTCAGGCGGGGAACCGAGCAGCATTAAGCAGTTGCCTTTAATGTGCCGCAAGCAAGCCTGTTTTGAGCCGTAGCTGCAGTGTCGCGTATGTGTTTACGTTCGAAGTTGGGTGTATGACCTTACATTGTGCCTTGTTTTTTCTTGGGAAAGGAATGGTAAAACTTATGCATAAGGCGCTTTACAGAAAATGGCGTCCAATGCTTTTTGACGATGTATACGGACAGGAGCATATTACATCTGTTCTTAAATATCAGGTCGAATCCGAAAAGCTGTCACACGCATATCTGTTTTGCGGTTCACGCGGAACAGGAAAGACCACCTGCGCTAAGATTCTTGCAAAGGCGGTAAACTGCGAGGCTCCGATTGACGGAAACCCATGCGGGAAATGCAGCTCCTGCACCGGAATTGAAAACGGTTCGGTTACCGATGTAATCGAAATGGATGCCGCAAGCAATAACGGAGTTGAGGACGTACGTTCTATACGCGACGACGTAATCTATTCTCCGTCATCCGTAAAATACAGAGTTTACATTATTGACGAGGTCCATATGCTATCAGTCAGCGCGTTCAATGCTCTGCTGAAAACACTTGAAGAACCGCCTCCTCATGTCATATTTATTCTTGCAACAACAGAGCTGCAAAAGCTTCCGGCAACAATAATTTCGCGCTGCCAGCGATTTGATTTCAGAAGAATTACGATTCCTGTAATCTCAAAACGACTTGAATATATCGCATCCGAAGAAAAAATAAATATAAGCCGCAATGCCTGCGCCCTTATAGCAAAACTCGCTCAGGGAGGCATGAGAGACGCAATTTCACTCTTAGAGCTCTGTGCCGGAGAAGCAGGAGGAAAAACAGACGAGGAAATAACCGCAGATATTGTAGAACAAACTGCCGGAATTGCCGGACGTGAAACAACCGCAAAAATGGTTTCGGCAATTATCGACGGCAATATCGAGGCGTCGTATGATATAATTTCACAGCTTTATAACTCCTCAAGAGATGTCGGAATCTTTTGGCAGGATCTGATGGCATATTATAGAGATATATTAGTAATTAAAACCTGTAAAGACGCAAAAAAATATCTTGATCTTACAGACAGCGAATACGATGAAACGGCGAAAATTGCGGAAAGCGTCAGACGCGAAAAAATTTCTTTCTGCCTAAGCGTTATAGACAAAGCTCTGTTTGATATGCAGCACAGCGGAATGTCAAAACGAATCTGCGCGGAGCTTGCCGTTGCCAAAATGACAGATCCGTCGCTCGCGGGAAAGGACTCCGAAACCGACGCTCTGGCGGAAAGAATCGCAATACTTGAGGACAGTCTGAATTCAATTCAAAGTACGCTTTTACACCAAAAAATCGACAGCCGCAGTTCTCAGGAAACAGCGGATACATCAGATAATAAAAATCAGCGGGCAAACATAATCATGCCGTCGCAAAGTTTAAAAAATGAGCCTGAAAATAAAGAAAACACCGCCGATAAAGTTCCGCGCACAGTCCAAGGCTCTTCGGTATCGGAGACGCCTGTAACAAATACCGAGACTGGGCCGCGTACACTGCATACCGTAGGATATTGGAGTGAAATTATCTCCGATTATGACAGATACGATAAAACAAAAACGGAACTGCTCAGAATGACAAAAGCATATCGTACCGCCGACGGACTTCTCGTAATAAAAACTGATGAAAGCTTTATACATATGATGCTTGACAACAGTGAGGTGCGCAGTAAAATACTTTCTTGCGTATCAAAATACGATAAGGATATTAAAGATATATTAATCGAGAAAAAAGATTCTGCTGCTGCCGATTCGGATCTTATAGAAGAGCTTGAAAAAGCGGCGGAAGAGTTATCGGATTCCGAAAACCAACAGATGTAATATCAATTAATATGACCGTTTTTTAAGGAGAAAATTCTTTAACATATTCTTTAACATATTAATGAGGAAAGGATTCAAATACTATGAAAGCTAATATACCGAAAGGACTCGGAGGTCCTCAGAATATGCAGGGCATGATACGCCAGGCACAGAAAATGCAGGAACAGATGACAGAGCTGCAGGAGGAGCTTGACGCACGCGAATATGAAATTAAGGCGGGCGGCGGAGCAGTCACTATCGTAATTACAGGCAAGAAAGAAATCAAAAGCCTTTCAATCGAACCGGAAATCGTAGACCCCGACGACGTTGAAATGCTCACGGATATTCTTACCGCAGGCTTTAATGAAGCCATTAAGCGTGTAGATGATACCAATCAAAAAGAAATGTCCTCAATTACAGGAAACATGTCGCTTCCGGGACTGTTTTAAAAGCTTAGGCACATAATTTCACATTTTGCTTTTGCAGTCGGAAAGGATTCCTTGTATAACAAATGATACAAAATAATTACATCTCTCCATCACTGCTCAGTCTTGCAGAGCAGTTTCAGACTTTGCCCGGAATCGGACGTAAAAATGCAATGAGACTTGCTTTCGCCATTCTCCAAAAAAATGATGAGGAAGCAAATGATTTTGTAACCGCAATTACCGATGCCCGTACAAAAATAAAATACTGCACAGAATGCATGAATATGTGCGAAGACGACGTATGTCCTATATGCGCGGATACAGAGAGGGACCATTCGACAATCTGCGTTGTCGAGGACGTGCGAGCCGTAATGGCCTTTGAAAAGGTTCGTGAATTTCATGGAGTTTACCATGTTCTTCACGGAGCCCTTTCCCCTCTCAACGGAATAGGTCCCGACAAGCTTCATATCGACGAGCTGATCAGACGCGTTAGCGGAGGCGGCGTCAAGGAAGTAATTGTTGCGACTAACTCAACCGTAGAAGGCGAAGCGACTGCAATGTATCTCACGAGGGTTTTGAAGCCTTTTGAAATCAAAGTAACCCGTCTTGCATGCGGAATGCCTGTAGGCGGAGAGCTTGAATTTGCAGACGAGGTAACGCTTTTTCGTGCTCTTGAGGGAAGACGTTCCATGTAAATGATCTTCTGCATTATATCTATTTTAGCCATAGATAACAAAAAATACTCTGAAGGAAAAGCTCCTTCAGAGTATTTTATTAACGTTTCCGATCAGACAAAGCAAATTCGGCAGGGTAAGCTAAGCTTGCCCTGCCGAATTGTTTGTTTCAAAGATTGGCTTATTGCCTTCCGACGCATCGAATGCTGACCGACTATCGATCATAACCACCTACATATCAACTGCCGAATATCTTCCCGTCCGAAATAAAGAGAATAAACCATTCTGATTTGCAAATATTTTTATTCGGTTATAACGGAAGAGATAACATCCGTAAATTCGTTCTGAGACAGTCCCTCCGCAACAATTCTAAAGCCAACGTTTTTATACATAAATTCAGCATAATAATAACCGCCCTCAGAAGCTGCGATACCAACCTCGTTACCGTCTATAACAGACATTTCTTCAATTGAATCGAAAAAAGCATAACACGATTCAGGAAGCCCGCCTTTCTTAATTTCCACATTCACACTGCGTGAAAAATCCGAGTTAGAATAATTCAATATATTAACATCATAGTAAGCGTCATCCGCACCGTCCTTTCTGTAAATACCGTACTGCTGATCCGGCCATTCGCTCAAATCCTTCGGAATTTCAGGAAAAATATTAATTCCATAGTATTCGTTAACCGAGAAGCTATCCATTGATACATAATCCTCCGGATTCACATCAATATCAAGTTTCATTCTGTCCGAAGATGTTCCGTCAATTTTATTAATAATAATTTTATTGCCTGCCTGCAAATCAGCGGGGGCATCATTTGTATTTTTATAAATAGAATAACTCTGTTCTCCTCTATTTACCGAATCGTCGGCTGCGTCATTCAGCTTTGTATCAAGAAGTCCGCTTTTCCATACGCCAAAGACTGTCAATACGGCTAAACACGCGCAGCAAAGAGAAGCTGCAATTTTTTCGGTTCTTTTTTTACGAAGTTTTTTTGCATTTTTATATTCGCGGATGCGGCAAAACACATCGTTTGTCATTTCATCACAATTCTTCATTGATAAAATTCTCCCTT
Source organism: uncultured Eubacteriales bacterium (assembly GCA_948467545.1). GTDB lineage: Bacteria > Bacillota > Clostridia > Oscillospirales > CAG-272 > UMGS911. The sequence goes on along the minus strand of CAOKER010000005.1, from coordinate 66,143 downwards.
TCCAAGGTTTCTCTTAATCTCATTCTTGCACGATATACAAGAGTTTCTATATTGTGAACACTTTTTTTCATCACAGCCGCAGTCTCTCTGTTGCTGAATCCCTCGAAGTATATAAGCCATAAAACCTGGCGATATTCCGGCTTCAGGTCACGCATGGCGCGATGAAGCATTACCTTACGCTCCTCCCTGATATAAGACAGTTCAAGACTCTCCTCTTCGTCTATAATATCCGCGCACTCACTCTCTGAAAAAACTCCCTCTTTAGACCGCCGTCTCAAATAATCTATGGCTATATTCCTGCCGATAGTGTAGAGCCATGTTCTGAACGTCCCTTTTCCCTTGTCCCTCGGTTTCCTGGTCCCAAGCAATACAAAGGTGTCCTCGGCAAGATCCTCTGCTATAAGAATATTTCCCACAAAACTGTTAAGATAAAAAATAAGGCCGTCCTTATAGTCTCTTATAATCTCGGCCAATCCGCTTTCATCACCATCTTCACGGAAACGGCGGTAGCTACTTGCACCGTTGTCCATTGATACACTCCTCTCCGAAAGAGACTATTATGTCCACCTTAATGTCCTTTCACCTATTACACGAAAATCACACCCAAAACCTCACACCTCACAGAAAAAAGCACACGCACGTACTTCAGCTTAGACAGATTTCATAAAACTGCCAATAAGCTTTATTACCGCGTATGCTTTTTTCTAAAAGCCGAAAGGCTGTTACAAGGCACTCAGACGGCGGATTTCCCCGTCCACGAAAAGTGAAGTGCCCGGACAATAGAGTTTTATAATAGAGCTTATAACTTCTTACCGACCTAAATATTAGCAGATACATAATATGGCGGCACTCTCAGCAGACATAATACGGCAGCATCCTTAGCAAATGAATAATAACGCAGCATCCTTAGCAGATACATACATCCTTATTATTCTTTACAAACAATAAATTATAATTCAGTCAAGCTCCTTCTTGCCCGTGTAAAGCTCATAATATCTGCCCTTCTGTTCTATCAGCTCGTCATGACTGCCGCGCTCGATAATTCTCCCATCCTCAAGAACCATAATTGCGTCGGAATTGCGTACGGTCGAAAGCCTGTGGGCTATAACAAATGTCGTCCTGTTTTTCATCAGTCTGTCCATTCCACACTCTATATGCTTTTCGGTCCTGGTATCAACCGAGCTTGTCGCCTCATCAAGAACCAGTATAGGAGCCTTTGAAAGCGCTGCCCTTGCAATATTAAGAAGCTGGCGCTGTCCCTGAGAGAGGTTAGCCCCGTCGCCCTCAATCATTGTATCATACCCGTTTTCAAGCCGTACAATAAAAGAGTGAGCGCTGGCGGTTTTAGCAGCTTCCACTACCTCATCGTCGGTTGCGTCAAGACGTCCGTACCGTATATTTTCACGTACCGTGCCGGTAAAAAGATGTGTATCCTGAAGAACCATCGCTACATTGCGTCTCAGAAAATCACGTTTAAACTTTTTAATCTCTATGCCGTCTATAGTAATTTCTCCGCTGCCAACATCATAAAAACGATTTATAAGATTGGTAATTGTAGTTTTTCCGGCACCCGTGGAGCCGACAAACGCAATTTTTTGTCCCGGGTGTGCGTAAAGCGAAATATCATGAAGAATAAGCTTATCGCTGTTATATCCAAAGCTTACATTGCTGAAAGCTACGTCGCCGTTTATCGGTTCATCGACGGCACCGCTCATATCATTTTCTTCGGGCGTTTCGTCCATGACTGCAAAGACGCGTTCCGCACCTGCAAGTGCGGCAAATATAGTGGACATCTGCTGAGAAATATTATTGATCGGCATTGAAAATTGCCTTGAATAATTTGCAAATACAGTCAGTGCTCCCGGAGTAAAGCCCCTTGTAACCATAAGAATTCCACCGACTCCGATTGTAACCGCGTAGCTTATCTGAGAGGTATTCCCCATGATCGGTCCCATAACGCCTCCGAAAAACTGGGCCTTGAACTGCTTTTCCTTTAAATCGCGGTTAAGCGTGTCAAACTCATCAATGCATATCTCTTCATGGCTATATATTTTGACCGTCTTCTGTCCGGAAACAGTCTCCTCAATGTAGCCGTTAACAGCGCCGAGAGCCTCCTGCTGTCCGGTATAATATTTTCCGCTTGCTTTTGCAATCAGTCCTCCGCCCTTTGTAAATATGGGAATGAATAATACGGTTATAAGAGTAAGCTGCCAGCTTGTCGTAATCATAAAGACAAAGGTTCCGATTAGAGTAATCGTTCCGGAAACCAGCGAAATCAGCGAGCCGTTAAGCATTGTATCAATATTGTCAACATCATTTGTAAAGCGGCTCATAATCTCGCCGGTGGGCGAAGCATCAAAAAATCTTACCGGCAGTTTCTGCACCGCTTTAAAAAGATCGTTTCTTATTTCCGCCACAGCCCCCTGCGAAACACTGAGCATCAATCTCGACTGAATATACGTGCAGGCAGCTCCGACTATATATATAAGTGTCATAAGAACAAGAGCCGTCAGAAGATAGACAAGTGTGTCCGACCATCCGGGACCTGAAAGATGCAAGGCAAAAAAACGTGTCCGCGTCAGTCCCCGGACCGCATTGTCCGCCATAACAGCCGTAGCTCCGTCCTTTGCGGTTGTAGTAACTCCGGCTATATTATTTATAATCGGAGCAAGCATATATGAACCGGCAAGAGATGTAAGCGTGCTGAAAAGCATGCACAGAAGAACAAGAAAAAGCTTTAGTCTGTGCGGCTTAATATACATATAAAGCCGTCCTATAACCTTGGTAAAGTTTTTCGGCTTGCCCGATACAGCTCCCCTTCCGTGCGGCCCCGGCCCTCTCATGCCCGGAATCGCACGCATAGCTTTATCGGCTTTTTTAACATTGGAAATATATTGACTTCTGAGCTGGTCAAGCGTCCTCCCCTTCAATTACGCTCCCTCCTTTCACGGCCGTCTCGTTTTCACTTACTTGAGAAAAGTATATCTCTCTATATTCGGTATTGCTTTCAATAAGCTCTCTGTGAGTCCCCGTTCCTGTAATTCTTCCGTCATTCATAACAATAATCGTATCGGCATCAATTACCGAACTGATACGCTGCGCAATTATAATTTTTGTAGCATCCGGCAGATCATTTTTGAATGTATTTCTTATACGTGCCTCCGTCGCGGTGTCAACAGCCGATGTTGAATCGTCAAGAATTAAAATTTTAGGTTTTTTAAGGAGAGCCGCGGCAATACACAGTCTCTGCTTCTGACCGCCGGATACATTGGTTCCTCCCTGCTCTATAACAGTATCATATCCGTCAGCAAACGAAGAAATAAACTTATCCGCCTGAGCATTCTTTGCGGCTTCCTCCATTTCCGAATATTCCGCGTCAGGATTTCCGAACCGAAGATTATCGGCAATAGTTCCCGAAAACAGAACATTTTTCTGAAGTACCATGCCTATCCCCTCGCGAAGATTATCAAGGGAATACTCTCTGACATCCGTCCCATCGACAAGAATACTGCCGCTGTCCGGATCATAGAGACGAGGAATCATAGAAACAAGCGTAGTTTTTCCGCAGCCTGTAGAACCTATGATTCCTACCGTCGCACCGGCAGGGATATAGAGACTGATGTTCGTCAGAACAGTCTCCTCACTTGTTTTATAATATCTGAACGAAACATCACGAAATTCTACTTCACCTCTGACGACTTTTTTGTCAGCACACAAATTACCGTCTGATATATCAGGATGCTCGTCAAGCACCTCTCGTACACGCTTAGCCGATGCAAACGCGCGGGAAGATGTCATAAACATCATTGTAAGCATCATCAGTGATGAAAGAATTTGAGTAACATATGTAACAAAAGAGGAAAGATCTCCTATCTGCATACCGCCGGCCATACCCGACTCCCTCATAACAATCTGTCCGCCAATCCATAAAACGGCAACGGTAGTCAAATTCATACATATCGTCATAACAGGCTGCATGCCTATCATCATTTTGTATGCCGACATGCCGGCTTTTTTCAGTCTCGAATTTGCAGCAGTAAATTTTTCCTCCTCAAAATTTTCACGTACAAAAGATTTTACAACGCGCACATTCGTAATATTTTCCTGAACTGTCGAATTGAGCTCATCAATTTTCTGCTGCATTTTTGTAAATCGCGGAAACCCCATACGAATTATTATAAATACCGCTAAAATCAATATCGGTATTGATACGCAAAATACCGCGGAAAGCGAAGGACGTATCATTATTGACATAACAAGCGCCCCAATCATCATTCCGGGTGCTCTAAGGCACATTCTCAAAAGCATATTCACAAAATTCTGCAGCTGCGTAACATCATTGGTCAGCCTTGTAACAAGAGAACCGGCCGAAAACTTGTCGATATTTGCAAATGAAAACCCCTGTACACGCTTGTAAAGATCAAGTCTGAGATCGGTGGCAAATCCAACAGACGCCTTTGTTCCGAAATACGCTCCTCCGACTCCGCCCGCCATCATTAAAAGAGCAGTAAGAATCATTGCTCCGGCATACAAAATGCTTTTTCCTACAGTCAACGTGCCTCCGGTCCCTGCATTCAGGACACTTTTCAAAAACCAAGGCATCAATATTTCACCGATAACTTCAAGAATCATACATAACGGTCCTACAATAAAGTACGGCAAATACGGTTTAATATATTTCTTCCACTTCATAAATTAAAAACTCCTCTTTCCCTTCGGAGGCATTCTATCCCGAGGAGCAGAATCACGAAGATTTTCTTTCATTCTCTCAAGAAATTCCTCTAAAATATCGAGCTCTTCTTCGGAAAATCCGTCAAGCATTTTTGAGTCAAGCTCGGAAAATCTTCTCCGTGAAAGCTCAAGCACATTTCTTCCTTGTTCTGTCAAAACAATTCTGTTGCAGCGATTGTCGCCCTCAAAAGCCTTTCTTGAAATATAACCGCCGGCTTCAAGCTTTTTCAATGTTACGGCAACGGCGGCCGGGCTTATCTCAAGTGCCTCTGCAATCTGTTTTTGCGTCGGCTCGTACGGTGAATGAATAAGATATTTCAGCATCATATGCTGACTTCGGTAAAGCCCTATTTCCTCAGATGTTTTCTCTGCCGCAGCTCTGTGCATATGAAGAACATGTATCAGCATATGAACTATTCGTTCATTGCCTGATAATTCAGGCTCATTAAAGTTTCTCATAATTATATTTTTACCTTTCGTATGAATTAAAATCCTGCTCAAATTCGGCTTACCTGTAAGACTATAGCCGTCGTACGGTGATTTTCACCCATCGGTTCGGCCGCAAAACAATTAACGCGTTAATTATTTTAACATAATACGTTCTCCATGTCAATAAAGAAAAATATATTTTAACAATAAAGAAAAATATACCTTAACATGCGGCATAATACGTTTCTGCACCTCATGACGACGCTTTGCTCCTTACCGACTGACGCACTTGACAGAACCGCACAAATAAGATAAAATGTTTATTGTCGGATTTAAATACAATGAATGCTATGACAAGCTTATCTACATACGTATTCTCAATATAAATTTTAAGGTCCGACGGGAGATAAAAGCCTGTCATGGGAAAATTAAAGGTTCTGCTATGCTATTTTTGACGGAAGATGAATCTTCGGATCTCGATTTTATAATTCCTATATCGGTTGCGGTTACATATAATAACGCCGGAAAGCCGAAACTTAAGATATCCGCATGCAAAAGCTTTAAAGATATCGGAATCGAGTTTATACAGAAATTCGAAAAAAATCCGCTTTCGGATGAAGCCAAAAGCTTTGTGCTGACACGTCTTACCGATATTTTGGCAAAAAGCGGTTTCACCCCTAATAAAGATTATATTTTCGCCGATACAAAGGAGTATATCCTATCCGACATAAAAAGACTCAATAAAAATCTGATTTTACCGCAAACCATAATAATACCCAAAAGCGATTATAAAAAGTATGATAATATTACATCCTTTGAGCCGAATGAAATGCAGTTAAAATATGATTATTTTCCTTACTTTGCAATATCGGAAGATAAAAAAATATTCTCTGTCGCAGCGGTAAACGGTACTCCGAAAAACGGAACCGCAGAAATATCAATCGACACCGCAAGCTTATACAGAAAAAAAGGTTTTGCATCATCCGCAGTCACAAAAGCCGCCGAGTATCTTCTGCTGCATGGATACAGAGTAAGCTATGTTACATTCAGCGATAATCCGCAATCCGTCGGGCTCGCGGAAAAATGCGGTTTTGTTTTAAAGTCAGTATGCTTTGACGGAGTTTGTACAAGAGTGTAATAAACAGAAAGGAAATGGTTCTCTAAATGGCTTTTGACGCCGGTATGGTAATGGCTGTAGCACACGAACTTAAAGATGAGCTTCTAAGCTCAAAGGTAGAAAAAGTTCAGCAGCCCGAAAAAGATGAAATAATAATTCTTCTTCATAAAGGGAGAGAAACAAAAAGGCTTTTGCTCTCAGCATCGGCAAGCTCTCCACGAATTCATATTACAAAAATAATTAAAGAAAATCCGCTCAAAGCTCCCATGTTCTGTATGCTGCTTCGCAAGCATCTGTCCGGCGCCAAGCTCACTGATATTATACAGCCCGGCTTTGAAAGAGTTCTTAAACTTGAATTTGCGGCAACGGACGAGATGGGCTTTTCGGGAAAAAAGTACCTTATAATCGAAATTATGGGTAAATACAGCAACATCATTCTCTGCGATGAAAAAGAACGAATATTAGGCGCATGCAGAACTGTTGACTTTACAACCAGCCAAAAGCGACAGGTGCTGCCGGGTATGCAGTATGAGTTGCCGCCGGCTCAGAATAAGCTGAATCCTCTTGACTTAAACAAAATTCAGTTTACGAAGCTTTGCGAAGAATGCGGTATATCCGACAGAGAATCCGAATGTGCCGATAAATTCATCACATCTCACTATCTCGGTATATCTACCCTGCTTGCGCGTGAAATTGTCTTCAGATCCAATGAAAGCCGTGAATCAATTTACAGCTGCTTCGAAGACGTCATGCACAGTCTCCGCAGCAATACCGTCACGCCGACACTAATCAGGGATAATGAAGGCAGACCTGCAGAATATTGCTTTACGGATATAAAACAATTCGGCAGCAGTGCAAAGGCAGAATACCCGAAAAACTTTTCCGCTCTTCTTGAATCTTTTTTTGAAGAACGCGACAAAGCGGAGAGAAGACGTCAGCGTGAAGCAGACCTGCTAAAAATGCTCGGAAATACAAAAGCCAGACTGGAAAGAAAGCTTTCCGCGCAGCAAATCGAACTGCGGGCATGCTCGGACGGACGGCGCTTCAAACAATACGGAGATCTCATAAAAGCCAATATTTGGGCAATTCCGCGCGAAGCAAAGGACGCGGAGCTTACCGATTACTGTTCGGAAAAGCTTGATAAAGTATCCGTACCTCTTGACAGCAGACTTACACCTTCGCAAAACGCACAAAAATACTATAAAAAATATAATAAATTAAAAAATGCGGAGCGTGAACTTGCCGTACAAATTCAGGCGGCAGAAAACGAACTGAAGTATATTGAATCGGTCTTTGATGCTCTGTCACGCTGCGAAAGCGAATCGGATATTGATGAAATCAGAACAGAGCTTGCGGAATCGGGATTTTCATCAAAATTAAAGAAAGGAGGAAAGACACCAAAAAAATCGTCCGGAAATATCTGCGCAATCGAATACCGTACAACCGGGGGATGCAGGATATTATGCGGTCGAAACAATATTCAGAATGATATTCTTACAACACGGACAGCCGACAAAAACGATTGGTGGTTTCATGTAAAAAATATTCCGGGTTCACACGTAATACTTTTTCCAATCGGAGACTCCGAGCCTTCGCCCGAAGATTTTACCGAAGCAGCTATGATTGCGGCCGTCAACTCTAAGGCGTCAAACGGCGAAAATACGGCCGTTGATTATACACAGATAAAATATATCAAAAAACCTGCAGGGGCAAAACCGGGCTTTGTAACATACACAAAAAATTGGACTGCATATGTTACACCCAATGCAGAGACAGCCGCAAAGCTCAAAATAAGCAAATAAATTATTGTCGGTATCTCAACAATATATTGACAACATATCAACGTCGTATTAATATTACCTTGATCTGTCAATTTTCTCCGATATAACAACAAAGTCTTTAACATCGTATTTGCAATGCATACAGGTCACACATGAGAAAGCGGAGCGGAATTTATTCCATCCGCTTTATTTTTCAATATTAAAACAAAAAATTGCAACCTGAGGTTGCATGATTTGCAATTTCTGATTGGTAGTAATTAATTAATGCATCGGTTAAAATAAACGAAACAAAACATTTTGGAGGTAAAAATGATAGGAAAAAAATTAGCTGAACTGATGAAAACACGTGCAATTACTCAGGAAAAACTTGCAAACCGTCTCGGCGTATCACGTCAGGCAGTTCAGAAATGGGAAAATAATTCCGCTATGCCGGATATCTCCAAGCTTATTATGATCAGTGAGCTTTTCGGCGTGACTATAGAGGAGCTGCTTGGAATTAATATAAAGGAAAGTAATAATCCAAGGTATCCCGATGAGCAAACTCCTTATTATGAAGAAATGGAAGATGCTTTCTATGTTCATCTTGTGCACGAACTTCAGCAGTCTTCCGAAGAAGGACGCGATGTCGCAGCTCTTACAGGTCTTTTTACGGAAATCAACAAGCTTCCGAACAGTCATGCCAAAAGAGATCTTGCCGAGATAGCCTACAATATGATTGATACTACGCCTCAGCGCATTGACTATCAATATAATGAGCCCTCCGAATACAGTGATATTATGCTTCTTTGTAATCCAGTCAATACCTTTGAAAAGCTTGACGGAATTAACATGAAAGATAAAATACGCGGCGCGTGGCTCGGAAGAATCGTCGGCTGCAATCTCGGAAAACCGCTTGAAGGCATGCGATTAAGCGCCATGATTCCGGGACTCAGGCAATGCGGAAATTATCCCGTTCACAGATACATTAAGTCGGAAGATATTACAGAAAGCTTCAGACCGCATGAATCCATGACGATCGACGCTGTAGAGCAGGACGGAGCCGCACCTGTCGACGATGACACCAACTATACGGTAATGTCTTCGGTACTGATAGAACGGTTTGGGCGTGATTTTAAATCGGAGAATCTTGCATATCTGTGGACGCTTCTGCAAGTAAAGAATGCATACTGGACAGCCGAAAGAGTCGCATACCTGAATATTGTCAACGGTTTCCGTCCTCCGTACACCGCAACATATCACAATCCGTTCCGCGAGTGGATCGGCGCACAGATACGAAGCGATTATTACGGGTATATAAACCCCGGAGATCCCGAAACAGCTGCAGAATATGCTTTCCGCGACGCACGTATTTCACACACTAAGAACGGTATTTACGGCGCCATGTATGTTTCTGCGATGATCGCCCGGGCCGCGGTAAGCGATAAACCGGAAGATGTTGTTTTTACCGGATTGAGCTATATTCCGAGGACGTCACGCCTTTATGAATCACTTTCGCACATACTTGACGATTATAAGCTCGGCGTAAGTGCGAAAGCATGGTCCGAACGGTTTCATAAAGAATGGGACGACGAGCCGTTTCATAACTGGTGCCATGTTATACCGAATGCATGTATAGTGACTGCAGCAATTCTATATTGCGGCGGAGACTTTTTGAAAAGCATCTGTTTTGCGGTAAACGAAGGCTTCGATACAGACTGCAACGGAGCAACCGTCGGATCTGTAATCGGCATGATGCAAGGCGCATCAGCGGTTCCCGAATCGTGGATCAAGCCATTTCACGGAAAACTCAGAACACAGCTTTTTGAGATTGGAGACGTTACCTTCGATGAGATGATTGAAAGGACATTGAAACACATAGAAAGTAAAAAATAAATTCGTAAGTGTCTTGTGCCAACATGATTTTCAGGAAAGGATATTAAAATAAAAAATGATCGGGAAAAAACTTACAGAACTCAGAAAAATACGTTCAATCACACAGGAAAGTCTAGCAGAATGTCTCAATGTTTCACGTCAGACAATTCAAAAGTGGGAAAGCGATACATCAACTCCGGACATATCTAACCTTATTGCACTGAGCAAGCTTTTCGGAGTAACAATGGAAGAGCTTCTCGGCATGACGGCCAAACAAAAACAGAGCATGCGCTATCCGTCGGAAAAAACTCCGGATTATGAAAATATGGGCGGAGCTTTTTATGATCAGCTTCTTTTGGAATTTAGACAATCATCCGAAGAAGGAAAAGATGTTTCTTTTCTTAACGGACTCTTTACGGAGATCAACAAATTACCTAACAGCCGTGCAAAAAAGGATCTTTCGGAAATAGCATACCGTATGATAAATTCCGCGCCGCAAAGAATTGATTATCCATATAACGAACCGTCAGATATAGGCAGTATTATGCTGCTGTCCGACTTTCCGAACGCAGAAAAAACACCCGGCCATGACATTCTTAAGGATAAGATTCGCGGAGCATGGCTTGGCAGAATTATCGGCTGCGATCTCGGAAAACCTCTTGAAGGCATGCACAGAAAGGAGATGATTCCCGGTCTTACCGCATGCGGCAATTATCCTATTCATCGTTATGTAACGTCTGATGATGCGACAGATACCTTTAAACCGAATCTGCTTGCAACTATAGATGCCATTGAAAAAGCGGAAGCCGCGGCTGTAGATGACGATACAAATTACACAGCGATGGCAACATATCTCATAGACCACTACGGCCGCGATTTCACACCGTATGAATTGGCGCGTCTTTGGACAGATGTTCAAATAAAAGAAATGTACTGTACAGCAGAACAGGTAGCTTTCGTCAATACGCTAAACGGATACCGTCCTCCGGATACGGCAACTCGCTACAATCCATATCGGGAGTGGGTCGGCGCGCAAATCAGAGCTGATTACTACGGCTATATAAATCCGGGGAATCCCGGGGCAGCCGCTGAATATGCGTTTCGTGACGCAAGTATTTCCCACGTGAAGAACGGTATTTACGGAGCTATGTTAGTTGCCGCTATGATATCAAGAGCTTCGGTAAGCAGTGATACATCGGATATAGTCCGAACAGGACTGCGGTGCATACCCCAAACCTCGCGCTTGTATAAGGCAGTAACGGAAGTTATTGACGGCTATGACAACGGAATAAGCTTTTCCGAATGGTCCGCACGATTCAACAAAGAATGGGATGATGAAATTCAACACCACTGGTGTCACGTTATTTCAAACGCATGTATAGTAACCGCGGCAGTATTATATGGCAAAGGCGACTTCTCCGAAAGTATAAGCTTAGCGGTAAGCGAAGCTTTCGACACCGACTGCAACGGTGCTACTGTAGGATCGATTGTAGGCATGATGTGCGGAGCTTCAGCAATTCCGGATAAATGGTTCAAGCCCTTTCACGGAAAACTGCGTACATCAATAAACCCTATCGGAACAGTTGCTATCGACGAACTCGTCGAAAAAACAATGAATCACATTACAAACATATAAAATATATTGTATACGAAAAACAGCATTATCAAAAGTCCTCTACTTACGACAAGTCACATCTACGTTCGGTCACAAATAAAAGCCTTATGCGGTGTAAAAATACCGCATAAGGCTTTTAGCTTATTGTCGGAACCAATCAGTCACTGATATAAGGAAGCAAAGCGACATGACGAGCGCGCTTAATCGCGACGGTAAGCTGACGCTGATGCTTCGCGCATGTTCCGGTAATACGACGCGGAAGAATCTTTGAACGCTCGCTAACACACTTGCGAAGTCTTGCTATATCCTTATAGTCAACCTGATCAATTTTATCTGCGCAGAAAGCGCACACCTTTCTGTGTCTGCGGACGAAAGGACGCGCAGGCTTCTGCTGAACATTTTCTTTTTCGTTTTCCATGGTTCTGTTAAACCTCCAATCAATACGGCAAATTAACCGTAGGTAAAATCACATATACAACTAAATTTCTGAATCAGAATAATCAAAAGCTAAAACGGCAAATCGTCATCGCTGGCAAGATCTTCAAAAGCACTGTCCGGAACAGATGAAGGAGTAAAAGCTGTAGCAGTACTGTTCTGTACAGGTTCTGCAGGAGAAGCAAAGCTACGGTTAGCAGCGGCATATCCTTCTTCCGCCGATTTGCTTTCAACGAATGATATTTCATCAGCTACAACTTCGAAATCATAACGCTTCTGTCCATTCTGATCCGTCCAATTACGATTCTGAAGAGCTCCGAGAACAAAGATGGACTTTCCCTTCACGAAATATCTCGATACAAACTCGGCCTGTTGTCTCCAAGCAGTAACACGAATAAAATCCGTTTGAGGCTGTTCTCCCTGTTTTGTAAATCTGCGGCTCACCGCGATCGAAAAGGTAACAACCGGAACTCCGGACGGTGTTTGTTTAAGCTCGGGATCGGCTGTTAATCTGCCAATAAGAAGAATCTTATTCAAGCTTGCCATAATAAAATTCCATCCCTTTCGTTTGAAATCCTATTCTGCGATTTCTTATTAATTATTCAGCAGCTGCAGCTGAATCTGCCGTATTCTGATTTTCATCAGAGCTTTCTTCCTTTGCAGGCTCATCTGACGGTGCAGCTTCCGGTTCTGCGGAAGAAACCGATGCGACTGAAGGTATTCCTGTTTTCGCTGTAGGTTTGACCGCCTTTGTTATCATTGCGCGCATAGTACCATCGGTAATATTGAACACACGATTAAGCTCTGCAGGAAGATCTCCCGGTCCCTCAAATGTAATGAGAGTATAATAACCTTCATTTTTATCGTTAATCGGATAAGCAAGTCTGCGCTTGCCCCAATCAGCGACTTCAATAATTTTACCTGTTGATTCAATCATTCCCTTGAACTTTTCGATAATTGCCTTTATTCCCTCGTCTCCGAGATCAAGATCAAATACGAAAAGCGCTTCATAAGACGAAAACTGTCTTTCCATAATTTTTACACCTCCCTATGGACGTAAGACCGCACCGAATTGTTTTTACGGATATCCCCCGTGTTCAGTGCAGCAAGGAGAAAACATAGTTTTCAACTATATAATTATACCACACCTCTTGTATTTTGTCAAGAGGTGTGGTATTTTTCTATTAAGAAATGCATTATTTTTTATTGATTTTACAGACGGAAATCTTCTTATAACTTCTTACAAGTGTTTATAGAAGTGAGGGAAAAACCTGTATTTCCAATGGCTTTCCTGTTTCTATGTGTATTTTCTCATATCTCCGCATTAGTTGATTTTGTAAAGTTGGGCACCATTTTAGCACCACAAACAAGGTAATACATAGAAGCATATGGCGGTGTTATAACGCCCACAAAGCCTTTCAAAGACAACCTTATTTCACACTCTCTTGTTACGCATTACAGGTTCAAAACATCTTGCAAACAAAGGCTTTACAGACACCGAAGCTGATATGGCAAGGTGTTTATGGCTTTTCTCACGAAAACGCCATTTAACTGCGTAACATTACAAAGAAAAGTGCTTGCCTTTAGATTATCATTTCCTTCTGTTCCTTTGTGAAAATCAGAGCAAGCATAGGAAAGGGGTACCCTTTCCGTAAAAATCACTCTTGCTGTCGCATGCGAGAAAGAGTGATTTTTGCTTGTTGGAAATATCCCAAACCCACACAGAACTGTAAGTTTCACATTACTCTGACTTTTCGTATTGGTATGGAACATATGGCAATATTGCCCATGTAATCTCGTCAGCGTAATGAACTTCTGTATGTATCATCGAACGATAATCCGCAGCTGTTGCCTTAATACACGGAAAATCTACACATTCTTTACATTCTGCCAGACCTTTTGCAGGAGCACACCCTTTTGCATTACAAGGGTCATCTTTACAATAACAGCTCTCGCTATAACAACCCTCGCATCGCATTTTCCAATCTGTTGTTCCCCAAATTTTAACTAAATATGGTTCCATCAATAATCGCTGTTCATCAGAAGTACCCGTGTAATGAACGCACAAATCACATCGCTGACCGCATTGTGCATATACTGCATTATCTTTTGGAAATGGTTTTCTATTGGGTTTCTTTTTAATTTGTATCAGTTTCTTAATTTCATCCAACTGTTCCTTTGTTGTAACATCAATGAACATCCATTTTCCATCATGATATGTTTTTGAATTATTGTAATAATCACAGATAAATGATGAAAACATATCCTTTTGTGATTCAAAAGTCTCCCGTTCTTTCTTTCCCAAAATAATTAAAAACGTAAATCTATCCTCATGTATATAGATAGTCAAAATAGTTTTTTGACCTTGCTTAAACTTTAATTCATTTTTTCCGTCGCCAATTTCATCAAGGTGATATTTGCCACGCATAAACACCATGGTCTCATGACTAATCTGGTCCAACATATTCATAAAAACTCCTCCATGCAATCAAGAAAATTAAATGTTGTTGCTTTATATACAAATGTTATAGCACTCATATATAAATTTTTCAATCATTTCCTTGCATTTGTATAAAGTAGCAGAGCCGGTCATCCTCCTCAACAGTTGAGATGAATGGGCTTCGCCCGCCGTTAACAAATACGTCTATCCCTGTTGATATAGCAGCCAAAAGAGCGAAAGCAAAGAGTGCTTTCGCCCTCACATAGTATGGTTTTTCTTATATCTGCCCATATCGTTTTATATCGCTATAGGAAATATGGGCACCAAAGCGTCAAAAAACTTTGCTTTTATAAGTGTCCTAATGAGAGATAAATCCTGTATTTGTAAGGATTTTCATAGTTCAATACTTTTCGACAGCAAAAATTCAAATACTATTTTTTATAAAAAGTAGAATTACTTTGTTCCAAACAGCCTGTCCCCTGCATCTCCGAGCCCCGGAACAATATAGGCATGTTCATTCAAACAGTCATCAAGTGCGGCACAATAAATATCAACATCAGGATGGTCTTTCTGTACCTTTGCAACGCCTTCGGGAGCCGCAACAAGATTAAGAAGCCGAATATTGGATGCCCCGCGCCTTTTAATCTGCGTTACAGCGTCGGATGCACTGCCGCCTGTCGCCAGCATCGGATCTGCAAGAATTACAAGGCGTTCGCTTATGTCGGCAGGAAGCTTGCAGTAATACTCTACAGGCTCATGAGTTTCCGGATCGCGGTATAAACCGATATGTCCAACCTTAGCCACGGGAACAAGATTTAAAAGTCCGTCTACCATTCCAAGGCCGGCACGTAGTATCGGAACGATTGCAAGTTTTTTTCCCGTAATGGCCTTTCCGATCATTTTTGTCACCGGAGTTTCAATTTCAATATCATCGAGCGGAAGATCACGAGTAAGCTCATATCCCATCAATACCGTAATTTCGCTGAGCATCTGGCGAAAATCTTTACTGCCTGTTTCCTTTTTTCGCATAATTGTAAGCTTATGCTGAATAAGCGGATGATCTATTACATGCAAAGCACCCATATTTATACTCCTATCGCATTTTGATGTTAATTACTCCGATAATTATACACTATTCACGATATTTTTGCAATAGTTTTTTTGAATATATAACTTCACACCTGACGGAAACCGCTTCCGATTATCTCACTGCTCGTCGTAATAACCACAAACGCCAACGGATCAATGCGGTGTATTATTCTTTGAAGCTTAACCGCTTCCGCTCTTCCGCATGCCGTAAGCAGCATTGTCTTGTCATCACCGGTATATGCGCCGTAAGCCTTGACGACCGTCGCTCCGCGTCCGAGTGTTTTGATAATATAATCATTAAGTTTTTCCGCTTCTGTGGTAACAATAGTAAAATACTTGCAGCTATCCATATTTTCTATTACGCTGTCAACTAAAAACGCTCGCGCAAACAATCCCAAAAGCGAATATAAACCGGTTTTTACATCAAAAACAAAAAAAGCTGAAACGACAATCAGAAAATCAACAAAAAGCAAGCATTTTCCTACATCAATAGACGAATATTTTTTTACGATCAACGCAATAATGTCGGTTCCTCCGGACGTAGCGTCGCACCTAAATATCAGCGCGGAACCAATCGACGTAAGTAAAATCACAAAAATAAGTTCCAAAAAAGGCTCGTCCGTTACAGCAGCTTTGAGCGGAACCGTTAATTCAAAAAGCTTCATAAAAGAAGAATAAAGCAGACTGCAATAGATTGTTTTAATACCGCAAGACCTGCCGAGAAAAATAAATCCGATTATTAAAAGAATTATATTAAGCATTATAATCAAATTCGATGTACTAATCTGAGTAAGCTTTCCAAGCAAAACGGAAATTCCGCTGACGCCGCCTATTGTAAATGCGTTAGGTATTTCAAAAAAATAAACCTCCAGCGCTATCAAAAGCGTCCCCAGAGTTATCATCACATAATCTTTAATTTTATACATTTTACATGCACCTTTTATTAAGCTTTGCTTATTCGTATCCATTACAGAAAATCCGCCGTTTCGCTTCAGACTAAAATAATCCGGCGAAACGGCGGAAACCGTTTGATTTCAATATCCGGAAATTATGTCAAATCAAGTTTGCACAATTTCAAAATATTATATTCACTTTATGTCCTACCTGCAGTTCTATCCGCAATACATCGGAGCGATCAGCCGACAATTCCCGAACGCTCGATACCCTGAATGAGGTACCTCTGACAGAACAGATACACAATTACCAACGGAGCAATAATCACAAGGCCGCAGGTATTACGTATAGCAGCTTCATATGTTGTCTGCGCCGCAAAATCTTTGATATACAATGATTTCGGAATTGCAACAACATCCGGCAGGAGCTTCGGACCTGACGAAGTAAAGAACAGATTCGTATAAAAGTTATCAGTCCACTGCCATGAGAAAGCAAAAAGAAAGATTGTTATCATCATAGGAATTGAGATAGGAATGATAATTCTCAAAAATGTCGAAACTACGCCCGAACCGTCAATATACGCCGATTCTTCAAGCTCATCAGGCACTCCGCGGAAGAACTGTCTCATCATATAGATGTACAATCCGTTCTTAAATGCAAGCCCCCCGAGAGAGAGAAGCACCATCGGCCAATAAGTATTTGTAAGGTCTATCGAATCAAAGCTCAATACCTTTAAGCCCGGAAATACGCCGCCGCCAAGAAGTTTAAATATCCCCAAAACATCAAAATACTTAAACTTGATAAGCATCGCAAATTTTACCGTATTGTGCGGCACAATCATCGTGAAAATCACGCACGCAAAAAGAAACTTATTTCCCTTAAACTTGAATTTTGCAAAACCGTAACCGATAAGACAACAGATAAATGTTTGAACCAAGGCACAGAGCAAGGATAACGTTGTCGTGTTAAACAATGCCTCAAAATATCCGTTTTCGGTAAAAATAGCTTTGTATGTATTAAGTGTGGGATAACGAGGAATGAGTTTTACCGTTACGTCTACAAAGTCATTTGAACTCATAAAAGAGGACATAATCTTTGAAAAGAACGGCTGAAGGATAACATAAGAAACACCTATCAGCAATCCAAGCCTGAATAAATACCAGAGGGCGCTGACAACAAAATGCGAAGACAGGTATTTAATCTTGAACCGAGTCCAACGGCTCGTTCTGTCGAACTCAACCCGAATTTTATTTTTGCTCTCTTTAAGTACTGCCGTACCCTCGCCCACATGTGCTTTTTCATATTTCTTTTTCATTATTTCCTTCACCTCCTTAATCGCGTCTCTGGTAGAATACGAATGCTGAAAGCACCGCAATTACCAAACCAATACATCCAATAACAAGGAGGAAATACATCCATGACATTGCCGCGCTGAGCACATTTCCGCCGGCCTGTGAATAAATACCGGATATATAGGTCATTACCTTGTTTGACGACGCTGTAAACGCATCAATAACCGTATACACCGCATTTACAAGAATCATAGGAGAAATCATCGGTACCGTAATCTTCCAGAAGGTTTCCCACTGTGTCGCTCCGTCAATATCGCACGACTCATAAATAGCAGGCGAAATCGACTGCAAACCGGCAAGGAAGATAAGCATCTGTACACCCGAACGATTGATTATATCGTAGATGTTGTTAATCATCTGAGTAACATATTCGACAAGCTCGGTTCCCACCTTCATCGATGAAAACAGCCAGCTTATATCCGTAGCCGAAACGATTTCCGAGACAGTGTTGCCTCCGCTTGCTCCGGTACTGATTCCGCTTGAAGTATCATTCATACTTTCAAGCAACGTGTTTGTAGAATCTATTTCCGCTATAAGTCCAGTCTGAAGTATAACTGGAACAAACAGAATCGCACGGAATGCCGCACGTCCTACCATTTTCTCGTTGAGAATTACAGCAAGAAAAAGACTGAAAATTACAATTGCCGGAACATCAAACAAAAGCTGTTTTAAACCGCCGGTAAGAATTTTTACAAATTCGGTATCCTCAAAAAGAGCCTTTTGATAATTTGCAAATCCTACATTATGAAGAATAAATCCTCCGCCATCAACGGCAGCAATTGTTTCAAATTCACTGAAACTGTAAATAATTGAATTTATAATAATCGGAAGATAAATAACTATAAAACCGATTACAAACGGAAGAACAAATATCCATCCGGATTTAGCTTTTCTCTTGTCAAGAGATGCCGAGCGCCTGCGCTTTGCCGGAGTTTTGCGCTTAACTGCAGTAGTACTCATAAATATTCACCCTTCCTTTCATTCTGCAATATATCCCATTGCGGGGACTGTAATATTTCCGACTGTGACATCGAAGTAGTTGTAATTAAGCAAATACGACGTGCCGCCTTCATATGAAACACGTACAATAGAACCATCATTAATCAAAAACTGCTCTGTACGGATAGGCGACGGATTAGAAGAAGTTACTCCAAGCTCCTCAAGCTCATTTTCCGTAGGTACACGATAACCCTCCAAAAATTCATGGTTATCTATGCGTTTTGAAGTCAAAGAACCGAGAACGCCGTTAACTTCGTTGTATATAGAAACAACATCTTCACGCCAGTTATTATAATCGATCGAGTAATATTTTACAAGATCGGAATAATTCTTGAGAAGCGTTGTATTCTGATAAGACAATGTAAAATACGGATAAGCTCCGTTTTCTATCATCTTAAGTATTTCATAATCGGTGTCACCTGCCATGTTGGTAGGAGTACCTGCAAAATTAACATAACCGTGATATACCATGCCGAAGAAAGGAACCGCTTCGCTTGCTTTGGTAAAATGGCTGCTGTCCAACGGTGCGTTAAGTATATGGCTTGCGTAAGGAATCGCATACGCATTTCCTCCGTCAACCATAACATTATATTTTTCATTCATTTTTGCAAGCGTTCCCTGAATAAACTGCTTTGCATCCTCGCGGTTATACGGATCGGAGGTATCAAAGTCCGAATTAATATCAGAACCCAGCGTAGATACCGAAATACCGACCGGTGTATCTCCTATAATATCAGAGTAGTCCTTGTCAAAGCTTGTAAACATTTTTATAAAAGAACCGGGAGAAATACAGTTAAGGAAGGTATTTACCGTTCCCTGGCTCATAGCCGAATATTCAAGTTTCAAAGTATAGCGGCCGTCAATGGATTTAACGGCGTCTTTCTTATAAGAGAAGCCATCCAAAATTGTATCGGAATGAGAATAAGCGAAATCAAAATCCGGATAAACTCCGAATCCTTTTTCATTAGCATATTCCGCAAGCTCTTTAAATCCGGAATCTCCTCCGACAACCTTTTCAAAATCAACGTGATACGGAACTGCCTGCGAAAGCATGCCGCCTTTGTTAAACCCTACAAGTCTGAAATTTATATTGGTAACACCCTGCTCGGCAAACCAATCATACATTTCTTTTATATTGTCAAAGGTGGTAAGAGCTTTCTTAACCGTGGTTGGAAAGGTCAGGAAAGTACCAGAAGTGTCAAGCTCTCCAAATGATTCAATATAAAGCGGTATATCCTCAGTATCCTCCACGCGCGTTATTTTTCCGGTTGATTCAAGATAATCGCGGTATGCTTTAGCCATACCCACATAGCTTGCCTCATAAAAGTTTGTCTGAGAACACTTCGATTCATTTTTTGCGTCATTCAGCTGAATGATTCGTATAGTATACGAACCGGTATATTTGCGATCCGATACAACCGTCCACGTAGTATCGGCGCTTACAGATATTGCATCCGCCAGACTGTACGTGTCCTTGGGACGCGGTGAAAAGGTCGTATACGCAGAATTAAACTTATGCGTAGCGTTGGCACCGTGTTCACTGGTAATTGAAGCCAGCGACTCACCGTCCTCAACGATTGCAAAAAATCCCCGGTCTGTTTCAATTGTCTCGCTTGAGAACTGAACATTACCGTCAACTATCGTCTGCGTTCTTTCTTCTCTGTAATAATTTTCTACCACTCCGTAAACGGGCATACGAACGGTTTGCGAATGTGCAACGGATGCATTCTGATACGCAAAATCCGAACCATAAAGTTTACCGCTCAGCATAAGCGCAGAAGTAAGGTCCTCAAAACGTATCAAAGTTCCGCCTCCGTCGGGGTACAACGTATATCCGTCGAAATCCTGAGACGCAGCTCCAAAGTACGGAAGTATTTTTATTGAGTCAAGTGTAAAGCGTGACTCGTTAAAACGAATTCCGTTTGCAGGAAGGCGAATCTGAAGTCCGTTTTCGTCAAGATAATACTCAAGAGACAACCTAAACAATGCAGGATCATTATCAGTTCCCACATACTGAACCTCGTCATGAATCTCTGCCAGAACTTCATAGGTAAAGTCAGGACAGTAAAGCTTTATATAGCTTTCAAGAATATTCATCTCTCGTTCCGTTGTATCCGACTGAAGAACATAAACAGGCATCTTCTCGGTTATCGGAACACGGGCATTCATCTCGCTTACCTCACTCTGTGACTTTCCCTCCGGATCCTCCAAAGTATAGAAGTTTCTCACATAAGTAAGATGCTCTTCATTTGTAATATTTGCAAGAATAAGCTGCTCAAATTTTGTTTTTTCAATCAGTCTCGGAAGCAGACGTCTCGTTTCAAGACGCCCCATTGCATATTCCACACGAATACCGTTTTTAACGTATTTTACATTAATCTGACCTCTTGCCGCAGCTTCGGTATAGCTATACATTGTATAGGATTTACCGTTTTCCTCATACGAAAGGATAATCTGAGACAAAAGCATACTTTTTACGTCAACGGAACCACCGCCTCCGGATTTGGAAACGTCATACGGATTAGTAAACGTGATGGCGCCGGTCTCTGTATTTCTATAAGCAACCTCTCCGGTTACAGGCTCGTAATAAAGTTCATACCCATACAAGCTCAGCATAAGCTCCATTGTCGCAAGCTTATCTTCCTGAGTTGCAAACTCATGAGTAAAATAATCAATTTTTTCCGACTCTTCGGCATCGTCCTCAGCTGCGTAAGCACCGAAAGTAAAAGCGCCCGAAACTGTAACCAACGCGAGAGCCAGACTTATTAATCTGTTTTTTTTCATTATATAATTCTCCTTACCGTTGTTGTTACAGATTTTACATTCGGAATGAAACTTCGGTAATTATGTTAGAAACAAATCCGACGATTTTTCCGATAAGCGTTGAGAACAGAATTGCAAGAAACATAATAAATGCCATTCCTACAATAGTACCTATTACTGTCAAAATATTCTTAACAAGCTGATAGTCGTGAGTAATCATAATTCCAAAGAACAGAAGCAATCCAACCCATACATATCCGATTGTCTGAAGCATAGAAACGATTCCTGCCTCCTGCAAAGTAAGAATGTGAGTAAGCAAGGTGGATATGACAATAAATACAGGGAGAGGAGCAAGCGCATAGCCTGTTGCAATAAACACATCCTTAAAGCTTCCTTCTCCTTCAAAAAGCGTTGTTAAACACCAGTTCGCCGTTACCCAAAGAAGAACAGGAATAGCCACACTTAAAACCTGCATAAATAGGTTGGAACTTCCGCCCGATCCAAAGAGATACGCACAACCCACAGACTGATATGCAAATGCCGCAATCGTCAAAACAATGAAAGTTAAGGCTGCACGAACAGATCCGCGCTGCTCGTGCTTTAAGTCCCAAAATCCGTCAAAGGGATGAAAAATAAGATGCGTCGAATACAAAAATTCTTCTTTAAAGGACTTTCTTCCCTTTTTCATCGTAGCTGCTTTATTAACTTTTTTAGCCCAGCCAAAATATTTGGCAAGAATTACACAGAAAGCAATGACAACAACAGGTACAATAAGAGCATATTTTGAAATCCACTCCTGACGCCACATTTTAAAACTGTTGGAATAGTTATACGAGTCAGAAGCGATCTGATAATACTCCATCGCTTTGTCCCAGTCTCCGTTACGGAAATACGAACGTCCGATTCCGACATATGCCGTATCGAAGTTATTGTTACGCTGTAGAATAGTTTCCCAGTCTTCTACCGCAACACTGTACTGTCTTTCATTATTATGACGAAGCGCAGAGATAAGTACATCTCCGTATTCAGTACGGTTATATACAGTCACGCTGCTGTCGCTTTTGTCAAGAAGCAGGATTTTTGAATCCTGATAAACAATTCCGGAAACTGTAGAAAGATTTCCGAGCTGCTGTCCCTTATCTCCGAAAGCAAAAAGCAGATTTCCTTCGTTATCATATGTGTATACCTTTGAACGCTTATCGTCAATAATTGACCATGTTCCTTCCGGTCCCACCGCAACGTCGACAATACGAGACACGCCTGTCGGCGAAGATGAATCTCTGGTCGTTGTTTCGATATCAATTTCTCCCACGGGTCCAAAGAAACCGTTCCTTGTCATAACATCTTCACCGGAGGAATTAAGCTTCTTAACCGGAGAATATGTGGAACTTCCGCTAATGGATGTAGCCTGATCTGATTCTTTAATCGAAGATGTTGTTACATACACAAAACCGTTTTCATCAATATCGATATTATTATACTCTGTAGATATATTTTTTGTTGTCAGCGCGCGCTGCTTTGCGGTCATAAACTGACGCCATATAAGGTCAATTCTGTTGACCGAAACGGTCTGAGCGCCTATAAAGTTCTGAAATGTTCCCCCCGCGTCAAGGACTATAACGCCCATATATGTAGTGGAGGACACGACATAAATTCTTTCCGCATTATCTACCGCAATTGCTATCGGTTTATAAATAGAATCTGCGGGAAATACAGTCGATTCGGGCTCTCCGAGCTGATAGAGATAATTTCCGTCGCGGTCAAAAACAACGATTCTGTTATTATTTGTATCCGCAACAAAGATCTTTGCCGATGTCACAAAAACGCCCTGCGGTTCAGACAGTGAATCGCGTATTCCTTCTTCATTTATAAAAAACTGAATTGTAGACTTATACTGAAGATATTCGGAAAGAATTACAACCTTGCTGTTCGCGGAATCCACAAGATAAACGTTGTTTTCGTCATCGACAACAATGTCACTGAGTGTTCCCAAATCCGAAGGATTCAAACCCATATCAACAGCATGATACGTCTTATAAGGCGTATAGGCGTCCGGAGACGGTGTGGCAAAGCCGTCAATTCCATATGTATATGTCTGATAAGATGACGCTGCATAGACCGGAAGCACCGCCGATACAAACATCAGAACAGCTAACATAAGAAAGGCAAATCTGACATGCTTTTTCTTTTTCATATTTAAGATTACCTTCCCTTCATCAATCTTTCATACCTGATGTACCCATGGTTTCAACGATCTGCGCCTGCGATACCACAAAGATAATAATCGGCACACTCATCGTCAGCACCGTAGCTGCCGAAGCGGCTCCCTGTGAAACCTGAGATATTGTAGTTATGGCGCTGTTAAACGTTTTTAGCTGCTCACTCCATACATACGGAGACGCTCCCGAATTCCATACCTGCTGAAACGTTGTGATTATAAGAGTAAGCCAAGCCGGCTTGACAAGCGGCATTACAATTCTGCCGAATATATACAGCTCATTTGCCCCGTCGATTCTCGCAGCCTCAATCATTTCATCCGACACGTTACTGTCTATAAACTGCTTCATAAGGTAAAGGCCAAGAGTAGATGCCCAGACAGGCACAATCGAAATATAGTATGTATTGAGCCATCCCAAAGCAACATAAACAATAAAGTTTGTAAGCGACTGAACAGTCGAGGAAATCATAAGAGAATAAACGATTATATTCATCACGATTTTGTGGCCGGGAAAGCGTATCTTTGAAATTGAATATGCGCTCATCGATCCCAGTATAAGACATCCGACAGTCGCGCCGACGGAAATGATTACCGTATTAAATATATAACGCGAGATCGGAACCCATGTTGCATTTATATTGGTGAAAAGATCGGCAAAATTTTTGAGTGTCGGCTTCATAACATAAAACCGCGGAGGCGTCATATTCAGCTCTCCGAGAGGTTTCAGAGAATTGGCTATCTGATACCACAACGGCAGAAACATAAATGATCCCAGAAGGACGAGCAGCACAGTAATGCCGACATCTCCTCCCGCCGACCGGTTAAGGACAACGGAGTGTCTTCTTGTTCTCAGTTTCTTCATATCACTGTCCCACCTTTGAAAGCAATTTTTGTACCGCTATATTTGAGCCGATAGACAGGAAGAAGAGCACAAGAGAGATAGCGGACGCGTAACCAAATTCAAAACGTATATTCATATATTCCGAAAGATGATGCGTCAGTGTCCACGCACAGTAGTCGACAGACGGATTTCCGCACAGCTGATCAACAATTGCGCCAAAACCGAACGCGGCCGTAATCGCCTGCACCGCACCGAACATAAGCATACTTTTCATGCTCGGAAGCGTAATGTACCAAAGCTCCTGCCAACGGTTTTTGATGCCGTCAACAGCTCCGGCTTCGTACAAACGGCGGTCAACTCCCTGCAAACCTGCAATAAATGCAAGAAACGCGGTACCGAGACTCGACCAAAGAGAAATGACAATCATAAGCGGCACAACATAATTTGCATTTGTGAAGAATGCAATCGGCGTCGATATAAAGCCCATTTTCATCAGCCATCCGTTTACATAACCGTAAATATTGCTCTGGAATAATACTCCCCATACAAGATATGCCGTTCCGGCAATACTCGGAGAGTAAAAAATTACCGTGACAAACGCTCTCATCCGCGGAGAAAGCTCATTGATAAACCATGCAACAAGGAAAGAAAGCAAATATGACGTAGGTCCGGTTGCTACGGCAAAAATCAACGTGTTTTTAAAAGCGGTAATAAACAGGTCGTCATCGAGGAACATACGAATGTAATTGTCCAGAAAAACGAACTTAGGCAGCTGCAGCATATTAAAGGATGTAAAGCTGAGAAATATAGACATTACAACCGGAACGACCGTAAAGCAGATAAACATAATAAGGAAAGGTATTACCATATAATACCCGACCTTCTGACGTTTCATCTCGTGCCATATCCATTCCCACTTGGTCATGTCTTTCTTCGTCTTTTCCGCTTTTTCCTTCACAGGCGGCTGACCTTTAACAGCAACTTGTTCTGTCATCAGAAAAACCTCTCATTAAATGTCTTATTGTATTTTATCCATTAAATCCATACTATGCCTGAAAAATCAGGCATAGTATATTGACATCATTCAGTATCGCCGGTACCGGCGGTTCCGTCTCTGGCGCCGGAATACGAAACGTCATACGCATCCATTCCGAATTCCTGACGCTTACGCGAAATCTCACGGTTAATATCATAAATACGGTCAAGCATAGCATTTGAAGCGTCAACACCCGTATTATAAACTTCATAAAACGCATTTTTAACATACGTCGGAACAACATAATGTCCGGGATATTCCGTAATACCAGCAAGCTGCTGAAGCTGCTTCGAAACAGCCTTATATTCTCCGGATGTCCATGGCTGATTCAAATAAACCTCGGTGTTGGCAGTATTTACTTTCTGAGTAGGAACCGTCGCGGTTGCAATCGACTCCTCAAGATACCGCTGCTGGGTATCAGTAGAAGCGTACCACCTTATATATTTCCAGCTCGATTCGGGGTTATTTGCTCCACGCGGTATAATCATGCCGAGCGTAGTAACAACCGACGAATAGTTAAGGCTTTGAGTTCCGTCGTCATTTTCGACAACCGTTGCAAGCATCGGTCCCATCTCCCACAGTCCACGGAGCTCAACATAGTTCATAAGTTCATTATATATAGTGATCGAACTTGACGACGAAGTCGTAGCAGTCTCGGCACTCGATACCATAATTGCAATCTCTCCGGTTCTGAAACGTGAAGTATCCCATGAAACCGGACTCGAATACATCTGGAAAAAGCCCATATACGATTCAAAAGCGGACAGCGCCTCATGAGAGTCAAGATTTATCCGCCAGCCGTCGTCGGCATACAAATCAATACCCTGCTGGAAAAGGAATAGAGACAATCCGTTCAGACCGGTCGGCAGTCCAACCTCTAACTTCTTGTTCTGAAGTACGCTCATTATATCATACAGTTCATCCCACGTTTCGGGAATTTCAAGTCCGAGCTCCGCCAAAATATCAAGACGATAGAACATCATAGGAAAATCCATCGTTCTCGGTATAGCATATGTAACGTCGTAAAGCGTACACGTTTTAAGAGCAGCCGGAGCAATTACTTCGCAAATCTCATCGAAGCCTTCATAATCGTTAAGCGGTTCTGCAGCCGTACGAAGTCCCCATGTAATAACATTTGTTGTCGCCATATCGGGATAAACATCGGGGCCGATTCCCGCAAGCACCGCCTGCTCTATACCGGCAGTAATAACCTTGATAGTTACACCGATGTTATACTGCGGAGTAAATGACGAGTCGATAATTCTGCGCGTAATCAACATAGTCTCGCGGTCCGAATTCGCCCACATCGTAATGTAATCGTCGTACTCCTCGTTATCTCCCTCGCGCTTAAAGCCTATCGTGGTATAATCCATGAAAAAGCTCATTACAAACGCTTTAACCTCAAACCACGCCGCTTCATTAAATGTAGCGACATTCTGAGGAGCTTCGCCCTCGGTACCGAGGATTTCAAAGCAGTCCAGCTTCAACGGCTGGGAAAGCGCGGTATACATCCAGTTTGAAAGCATTACTATGTAGTTTTTAAACGCAGTAAAGTTACCTGCGATTTTATATTCGTCCTGAGACATCTGTTTAAACAGCATCGCCGCGGTTTCAAGCGTGTTAACCTGGTCTCCCTTTTCACCCGTAATTTCAACGAGCTCGTCGACCATCTCATAAAGCCGGGCAGAGCTCTTCGCCAAAGTAAGAATCGCCGAACCCGCAATACGGCTGAATCCATAATCTCGGTTGGTATCGGGCGACGGACCTGTAATCATAAGTATAAGCTGATATGCATCATAAAGCTCATCAACCATATTGTCTATTTCATACACATAATCGATCATGTCGCCGAGGACAGCCTCAAAAGTTATAGTGTTTTCACCGGCCTTCAGATAAAACAGATAATCCTGAGTATCGTCGCCGAACACCTGAGACTGAAAGCTCGTATTATACATAAATCTCAGTCTTTCGGCCTCGTAGAACTGAACCTCATCATTAACATACAGTCTTCTCGAAGAAAACATACCGATCTGTGCATTCTGACGATACCTTACAGCTATTCTGTAAAGTCCGTCCTGCGGAACAGTCACTTTATAAGTAGCAAACATATTGCACTTATCAAAATCAAGAATATTATATCTTATTCTCGCCGGATCCTGAGGCTGAGTTAAAGCCGAAGTTCTGTCATTCGCCGGAAAAAGGCTCTGCATGGATATTGTCGTCGGCTGTTCTCCCTCTATACGGATACCCTCATCGAGAGAAACCTCGGTAAGACCTGCACTTTTCCATTCCGCAAGCTTTTCTTCATAGGTCGGAGCCTCTTCAAAAGGATATATTGTTATCTTGGAAATCGCCATCGGCTCACGGTTCGCATCCAAAGTCAATGTATGCTCGCCGGCTTCAAGATAAAATTCAAACGGATTCATCGTATATCCTACCCAGTCACGTATATAATAATCACGCCACTGATAAACCTCGTTTCTGACAGGACGTACGTCGTTTCCGTTCATATCCTTTTCAAACGTTTTGTTACCGTCGTCATCATACTGATATTCATATTCCCATGTTCTCGGAAAATAAAGATAACGGGTTTCGGTAAAAGGAAGCTTTCCGTCTATGTACAGCATGCGCTCAATTGTCGTGTTGGTTCCCTTAAGATTATAGTATTCCACACTGATGGCATATTTCCCGGTCTTGGGAATTACAACCTTCCATGACGTCGATCCCGTATCCGCAGTTTTCAGAACGTTCGTTTTTCCTTCAAACTCGTCCAGTACCTCAACCTCTGCATCTGTCTGGGAAGCATCGTACGATCCGCCTTCAATAATTACTGTATCCGTTCCCCTGGGTGCATTTGCATACCTTTCGGAATACACCATATAAGAGTCCGAATCCATAAATTTAAGCACTTCGTCTTTTGTATAAGAATATCCGAAGCCGTCGGTTTCATCCGACGTATCCGATCCCGCAGATTCGCCGGTTCCGGTTCCGCCCGATGAGGTACCGCTCGCTGCAGCACCGCCCGTATCACCGTCGACCGCAAGTACAGGCAAGGTACTGCCGGCAAGCATTGCAGTCAAAAGAAATACAGACAGAATTCTTGTTTTCAACGATTTCTTCATGAAAAATGTTTCCTCCCGTTTTGTTCAATAAAGGCCAAAAGCCCGTCATGAGGCGTTTCGGCGGAAGACTGCACCGCCGCCGAAAATGAAGTGCGGCCCGCTGCATCAGAAGCAAACGACATCTTCATTTTGCCATAAGCAAGTATCCCTAAATTTATATTATATCAAATTCAGACGCAGAAGATTTAAATTATATATAAAATATAGGATAAAACTTTTCAGGCATTCAAACCGTACCGCCGATAAAAGCATACACATCAAAAGCCTAAAAAATGCATTGGAACAGCCGTACACCGGTATAAAATTAGCCTGCGCCGCCTTTGAAGCCGCATAATACACAAGCCGGACAATTCAATTTAAAATTAAATACTTTAACATATAAACACTTTGCCCGCTGCATTAGATTTAATAAAATAATATCATATATAAAATCAAAAGTCAAGTATGTATTTTTTGCTCTTTTTTTCGCTAAAAACACATAATCTGCATCGAATTTTCAAAATTGAATTTTCAGTTTTCACTTCAAATTCATCTGTAAAGATTTTTTAAATTTTATATTTTTCATACAAAGCTTAAACTAATGCTTTAACAACTGTTTTTTTCGCTTTACAAGTTATTATTTAATTTTTTAGACACATCTTTGCTTTTTGTTGTTGATTCACAGTTACTTTTTTGATGTCTTTTCAATATCCGATATAATATTTTTTAACGTAATATTTTTTGGTTATTTTATATAAATGTTTGCAATAAAATTCTACGTTTTGCACAAAAGACATTTCATGTTAATAATTGCAGTTTTTAACTTATATTATGTAATATAAAGTAAATTATAAGTTCTATATAAAATTTAAGCACATTTTCGCTTCTTATTATACGTCTAATACTTTCCCGATTTTCAATCAAAAATAAAAACAATCCCGAACTCAAGTTTTTTCTATTGCGTAATCCGGAAAATAGGTGTATAATACCATTATATATTTTTTACGGAGGAAATTACCCAATGAAAGCCGTTATTACAGTGACAGGACGCGACACCTGCAGAATTATCGCTAAGGTCAGTACGGAATGTGCCGACAACGGAGTTAACATACTTGATATAACCCAAAGTGTTCTCGGTGAATACTTTGCAATGATTATGCTCGTTGATCTCAGCAGTCTGAAAATTCCTTTTTCCGATTTCGTTGACAAAATGACCGAACTCGGCAAGGCGAGCGGTCTTGATATCCGCACTATGCATGAGGAAGTCTTCTCAGCCATGCACCGGATATAAAACGTCTCCGCAAAGCCGGTAAAGACAGAAACCCTGTCATCATTTTGAAGTCGGAATACACCGACGCTAAGAAATGAAGTGTATCGCACTGAGAAATGAAACGTTCACTTACTCTCACAGAAGCCATAAATTTGAAAGCCGCCGTCTCATCGGCCGCCGACATAAAATTTCGCGGCAACTTCATTTTGCTATAACATTAATCTTTAAAGGAATATAATTTCATGTCAATGCTTAATATAAATGATATTCTCGAAACAATAAACATGGTTCGG
This sequence comes from uncultured Eubacteriales bacterium, assembly GCA_948467545.1. Classification (GTDB taxonomy): domain Bacteria; phylum Bacillota; class Clostridia; order Oscillospirales; family CAG-272; genus UMGS911. The sequence goes on along the minus strand of CAOKER010000005.1, from coordinate 35,888 downwards.
GAAGAAAATCTTGATATCAGAACAATTACCATGGGAATTTCTCTGCTCGATTGTGTCTCGGATGATGAATCGCGGTTCTGCCGCAGTATATATGACAAAATCACTAAATCGGCAGAACACCTTGTAAAAGTAGCCGAGGATATTGAAAAGGAATACGGTATTCCGATAATACACAAGAGGGTGTCAGTAACCCCGATCTCCATTGCAGGCGGAGCACTTTCCCAGTTCGGATTCGTAAAAGCGGCAAATTCGCTCGACAGAGCCGCAGCTGCAATAGGTATAAATTTCATCGGGGGATTCGGCGCACTCGTTCAAAAGGGAATGACACCCGGAGACATCAATCTGATTGAAGCTATACCTGAAGCACTGGCAAGCACTGAAATGGTATGTTCGTCAGTCAATGTAGCGTCAACCAAAGCCGGCATAAATATGGACGCCATTATCCGTATGGGCGGCATTATTAAGCAGACCGCCTCCCTGACCGCCGAGCAAAACTCTATCGGATGTGCCAAGCTTGTTGTATTTTCAAATGTTCCGGAAGACAATCCTTTTATGGCCGGAGCATTTCACGGAGTAAGCGAGCCAGACCGTGTAATTAACGTCGGCGTTTCCGGTCCCGGAGTTGTCTCCAGCGCAATAAAACGTGCCGGCGACTGTTCAATCGATGAGCTTGCAGACGTAATCAAGAAAACCGCCTTTAAAATTACCCGTATGGGACAGCTTACCGCTCACGAGGCATCCGTCCGCCTCGGCGTGCCGTTCGGAATTGTTGATCTGTCTCTTGCGCCGACTCCGGCAATAGGAGATTCGGTAGCACAGATACTTGAGGACATGGGACTTGAATCTACCGGAGCTCATGGTACAACCGCAGCTCTTGCAATGCTGAACGACGCCGTCAAAAAGGGCGGCACAATGGCTTCTTCTCATGTCGGAGGACTTTCCGGTGCATTTATTCCCGTTTCCGAGGACGCCGGCATGATAGACGCTGTAAACCGCGGTGCGCTTACAATCGAAAAGCTCGAAGCTATGACTTCCGTTTGCTCCGTAGGTTTGGATATGATTGCAATTCCCGGAGATACCCCGGAGGACGTTATCTGCGGCATTATCGCGGACGAGGCTGCAATCGGTACGATAAACGGCAAAACAACCGCAGTCCGTATTATACCCGCAGTCGGAAAAAACGTCGGCGACAAAATCGTCTTTGGAGGTTTGCTCGGCAGCGCTCCTGTTATGAAGGTCAACACATATTCTCCGGCAAAATTTGTTTCGCGCGGAGGAAGAATTCCCGCTCCGATACACAGTCTCAGAAACTAAAATAAAATACTCAGAAAGACCTGATAAAGCTGTATGAACTATCTTACATACGCAAATATTAATCTTGACTTTCTTGAACATAATTACAAAAGAGTCAAAACAATTGCAAAAAACGCAAAAATTATCAGCGTAGTAAAAGCAAACGCATACGGACACGGAGCACCTCAGTGTGCCGGACTTCTATATGAATGCGGATGCAGATATTTTGCAGTTGCAAATCTTGCAGAGGCGCTTGAGATAAGAAATATTGCGCCTGATGCAGATATTTTAATTTTAGGTGCAACATCTCCGAACGATGCCGATACTCTGGCGGAAAATAACATCACCCAGACAGTTTACTCGGCAGAATATGCTAAGGCGCTTTCGGCAGAAGCGGCACAAGGAAAGAAATGTAAAATCAAAACACACCTCAAGATCGATACCGGAATGAACAGAATCGGATTTAGCTGCGATCAAGCCGGAATATCAGAGGCAATCGGCGTATGCCGTCTTCCCTTTCTTGATTTTAAAGGGATTTATACGCATTTCGCATGTGCGGACAGCTCCGAACGCGGTGAAACTTTCGCGCAGGCAAATCGGTATAAAAAAGCAGTAGACGAAATAGAAAATCAAAACGGGAAATTTGAAATCCACCATCTGAGCAACAGCGCCGCAATTCTGAAATATCCGGAATTTCATTCCGACGCCGTCCGTGCCGGGATTATGCTTTACGGCTTAAAGCCGTCTGACTTTGTAAATGACGGAGACAATGTTAAACCTGTAATGGAGTTTTATTCTACCGTCGTTCACACGCATACGGTTAAAGCCGGCGAAAAAATCGGCTACGGAGGCAGTTATACCGCAAAGACAGACATTCGCACAGCGACAGTCGCGGCAGGCTACGCCGACGGATTGCTCAGAGGTTTTGCAAACAACGGTTTTACAGAAATAGTTCATTTCGGTAAAAGTTTTAACGCCCCAATTATAGGACGTATATGTATGGATCAATGTATGGTTGACGTGACCGATATACCGGATGTTAAGCCGGGCGACAAGGTACGCATTTTCGGGCATGGTAAAATATCGGCCGACATCATTGCCGAAAGGAACAGCACAATAGGATATGAAGTTGTCTGCGGTATAGGAAAACGGGTTCCCCGAATATTTTACAGAAACGGCCGCATTGCGGAAACCAGCTGTGCAATTTAAAAAATACCGCATACCGTAAACAAAAACGGAGATTCAAATGACTCAGATAAAGAAAAATAAAAAAAGTCCGAATGTATCAAATCCGTATGTATCAAAGCGGATAACATCTGACAGCAGCATAAAAGGACGACTTCCCGATACAGTAGCCCTCGGAGAAGATGACAGCATTATTATTATCGATCAGACTAAGCTGCCGCTTGAAACAAGGCTGATAAAACTGAAAACGCAGGAGGAAATATACCGCGCAATAAAAACTCTTCAGGTACGCGGCGCACCTGCTATAGGCGTTACAGCCGCGTTTGCACTTTATCTTGCCGCAAAGGAAATTATAAAAAGAACGCCTGATATAAGCCGTGAAATGTTTATAGTTGAACTGAAAAAAGCAAAGAAATATCTCGGTTCTTCACGCCCTACAGCCGTCAATCTTTTTTGGGCACTCGACAAAATGCTGAATACAGCACTTAAATCTCCGGACATTCCAAAGGCAATTACAAACATGAAAAAAGAAGCCGTTCTTATAAGAGATAATGATATTGCTTCATGTCGTAAAATAGGTGAAAACGGACTTAAGCTTCTGCGTCCCGGCGACGGAATTCTGACACACTGCAATGCCGGACAGCTTGCGGCTGTAAGATACGGGACCGCGTTGGCTCCCATTTATCTCGGACATGAACAGGGATACGGCTTTCATGTATATACCGATGAAACAAGGCCTCTTCTGCAGGGAATGAGGCTTTCGGCATTTGAGCTGTCAACAGCAGGTATCGACACGACGGTTATCTGCGACAGCATGGTATCATCTGTCATGAAATCGGGAAAGATAAATGCAGTAATTGTAGGCGCCGACAGAATTGCAGCCAACGGTGATACCGCAAATAAAATAGGAACATCGGGGGTAGCGGTCATCGCAAAGCATTACGGTATTCCATTCTATGTTGCGGCTCCAAAGTCAACCTTTGATCCGTCGGCATCTACGGGAGACAATATTACGATTGAAGAGAGAGATGCATCAGAAATCGGTGAACTGTGGTTTGAAAAACCGCTGCTGCCTTATTTTGCAAAAACTTATAATCCTGCTTTCGATATCACAGACCATTCACTGATAACAGGATTCATCACAGATGACTGAGAGTATGGCAAGCCATTGCCGTTCGTTCATACTAAAAATTAAAATCAGAAAGATATAAGCGATACAAAAACCAATTTATTAATAGTATTAATAGCTTTGGGATAAGACAAAATTAATAGTTTTGGTATAAGACAAAGCTTGGATACAGAAAGGATTTTCTATGTCAACCGAAGAAATACCGTATCCGTCAGACGCAGAAGCGATAACTGCCATTATAGAGATTGGTAAAAAACTCTATAAGAAAGGCATGGTTGCGTCAAATGACGGAAACATAAGCGTCAGAGTAGGAAAAGACGCCGTATGGATAACCCCTACGGGAGTATCAAAGGGAGAGCTTGTCCCCGACATCCTGTTAAAGCTTACTCTTGACGGCAAAATTATTGAAGGAAGTACAAAAAAGTCAACAGAAACTGCGATGCACCTCAGAATGTACAGGGAAAACGCCGAAATCAGAACCGTCGTTCATGCGCATCCGGCTTTTGCAACCGCATTTGCCATTGCGGGAATCCCTTTTGATTCCGTAATATATCCTGAAGCATACGCGGTGATAGGAAAAATTCCGATTGCTCCTTATGCTACCCCCGGCACGCAGGAAGTTCCTGACTCTGTAGCACCTTTTGCCAAGACACATAACGCCGTACTTTTGGCAAATCACGGCGCTCTGACATGGGGAAAAACTCCAAAGCAGGCATGGTTCCGAATGGAGTCGCTTGAAAATTATGCAAGAATTACAATGTACTCGAAGTATTTTTTAGGTCAGGCAAATCCCATTCCGGAGGAAAAGATTAAATAAATTAAAATTTTTGACTGACGTTTGCAGCTTAACGAACAAGGCAAAGCCGGATGCTTCAATAAAATATTGACGTAAAGTTTCAAAAAATAAGTTCGTATGCTTCAAAAAAATAAGATTGAATACCATTGTTAATAAGCTTTATCGTTTCATATAAACAAAATCGAAAGCTTCAACAAAATAAATGTCAAAAGCCTCGGCAAAATAAATGCCAAAAGCCTCGGCAAATTCAACTGTTAAAAAGCAATGCCCCAAAAGTTTTATATACTTTTGGGGCATTGCTTGTATCAACTGCATGCTATATAAAAATTATTTATCAAATATACATATAAGCGCCTATGGCATCGCTTGTATCAGCGTCATAACGAAGCCATCCGTCGGTAATAGCCTGATCGCACACATATGCTCTGCTATATGAAGAATTCATGCAGACAAACTTATGCATTCTTTCATCATTTTTAAAAACTGCAGGCAAATCGTTTGATATAACCTCATTTATAAAATCATACGTTTCTTTAAATACCGCTTTAATTTCCTCCGCAAAAGAGGTTATATCGGCTTTCTCACTTTCAGAAAACTTATTCAGATAATCCTCCTTACCACCGTCCTTAAAAATTACAATTGTCGGCTCATATTCCGAGCCTTTTTTTCTTAGATATCCGTATTCCTCTAACTGCTTAACAGTTGAAGGATCGCATTCTTCAGCCTGCCCTTCGGAGACCATTTTCAAGGCCGTAGCTTCATCGTTAGTTATAAATATGGGAGATTTATATAAAATGTCATGATATTCAAATTTATACTGCTGAAAAGCCACATACGGCAAATCGGTTCTTCCGCTACGCGTTCCGTGATTCCCCACGAGTGCGGGTTCTTTGTTAAAAGTCTCCTGATAACCGACAATATCCCATCTTCCGTTGTCAGGACGTGCTGTGTATTCGAGGCTGCTTACCCCTGAAACATCGTACCAAAGTAAATCAAAAGCCCTCATCAAAATTGTCCATTTGGCATTCTCGTAGCTCTGATACTTTCCAAAGTAATTTATTCCGTTTGCCTTGCAGCCGCTGCTGAAAATATCAATCATTTTTTCAAACATCGGAGTTACCTTTTTTGTGACACCGACATTATTTTTGTATATCTTGTCCTGAGCCTCACGGCTGATTATAGGAAAGGCCGTTTCATAACCGGCGTCTGTTTTTAAAAGAAAAGTCTGCTTCGTCAGATATTCAAGCTCGTCCTCCATATACGGAAGCGCAACGCCAAGCTGTACAGACAATTCCTCCGCCGTTTGAGGATTGGCGTATACCTCAAGGAAGATATTCTTATAAAGTGCATGATTCAGGACGGTCCACGGCTGTCCGAAATCTCCGAATGACGTGCAGCTGTTAATAAAGCTGATTTCTTCGGGCTTATAGCTTCTTGTGCCAAATTCTCTTGCCATACTCATTCCTTCTTTCAGTTTTTTTCTCGCACGGTATAACTTTGACATGACCGTGCCTTCCGGAAGGGTTAATGCAGCGGCAATCTGTTTTACAGGGATGTCGTCAAGGTAATAAGCAACAACGATATTGCGATAATCGGACGAAATAAATGCAAGCTCACGTCTAAGAAGCAATAAATCTTCACTGTGAATCAGTTCGCCTGCAATGTCGCATCTGTCGGCTTCAATCTCATAATCTCCGATATCCGAACCGGTTACGGCACCGGAGCGTTTATGTTTGTTATCCGCCCATACACTATATCGATTTCTCGCTATTCGCCATATCCATGCCGAAAAATGAAACGGTATTGTCCCCTTATTTAAAGACTGCAAAATACCTGTTGTAATATCCGATGACAAATCCTGTGCATCATGTATGTTTCCAGTCTTTTTAAGGCAAAAGTAAAATATCTTTTCAATGTAATTTTCCGTATATTCATTTATCAGCAATTGAATATTTAAGTCTCTGTCCGCCACATTCTCACCCTTTCACACATATAGTGAGGCAATTTTGAATTTCATTGCACAAAAACTCATGTAACAGAAAAAATTTTTATTCATATAATAATTACTGCATAAAGCATGATAATCTGAATATTAAACAACCGCGAAAGGTAGGTCTACATATGATTAAGGTTTTTATAGATCAGGGACATAATCCGACAAATCCAAATGCGGGAGCAGAGGGAAACGGTCTTCGTGAGCAGGATATTGTATACGAAGTCGGACGCCGGCTTGCGCTTCTTCTAAACGCAAATCCTAATTATGAAGCACGTCTTTCCCGAAACTCCCCGACGGAAGTGCTCGGAAACTCTACGGCAGAAAGCTTACGGCTCCGAGTCGACGCGGCAAATTCATGGGGCGCAGATATTTTTATCAGTATTCACGCAAATGCTTCTGAGATTTCAACGGCAAGCGGCGTCGAGGGATACGTATACGCAATACCGTCCTCAGCGTACAATCTTTCGGAAGATATTCTCGAACAGCTGTCACTGATAACAGGGCTTTCAAACAGAGGTACATTTGCAAGACCGACTCTTTATGTTCTTCGCAAAACTACCATGCCTGCCGTACTCACAGAGATAGGCTACATTACAAATCCGCATGATGCAGCTCTCATGAATAATAATCCGGATATTTTCGCTCGCGGAATTTATAACGGAATACTCCAGTATTACGCAAGCTAAGATGCTATTTCAAAAGCAACATTATACTTTTTAGAATAGGATTCCGCGGACGAACCGCCCTCTGAACATATGATAAGATTGCTTATTCCGTAAAAAGCGCCGTCTTTAACGGTTGTCTCAGAAGGAATCTCAATTCTTTTTATTCCGGTACAATATGCAAACGCATAGTCCCCGATAGCTTTTATTCCTTTTGATATTACGACATCTGTCAATGCGGTACAGCCGGAAAACATTCTTGAACTTATTTCTGAGAATCCCTCGTCAAAAGTTACGCTTTTCAGAGAAGTACAGCCGGAAAAAACATAGTCACCGCTCCTTACTATATTTCCCGGAAGAGTAATAATTTCAAGCTGCGTTCCCGAAAACGAATATCTTCCCAGATTTTCAAGTACACTCGGCAGCTCAACAGAACGAAGCCCGCTGTCCTTAAAAGCCGACGGACTTATACTGCGTACCCCAGGCATTTCAATCGATTCAAGATTTTTACATCGGCTGAAAGCACTTGTATCAATGTTTACAACATTGGAGGAAAGAACCACATATTTTATCGAGCTGTTTCCCTCAAAGGCACTCTTTCCGATGCTCATAATCCCGGTATTATCGTAAAGCTCCGGGACAATAACGGTTTCGGATGTTCCCGAATATCCGGTCACCTCAACATAATCCTCATAAACAGCAAATACAAAGTCTCCGAAATCTTCCGTGCGCAAGAGCTCGGATTCGGGAAGCGGGCTTGTAGTTATTACCGTTTCGGTTTCCTCCTCCTTTTCCGCACATCCGGACATAACCATAGATACACTCAAAGCAATCAAAATAAATAAGGACATTTTACAAACAAAAATTTTTTTCATTTTTTCTACCCTCACATATAAATTCCAACAACGACGGAAAATCCTTCATAAGGCGTATTGTCACTTTATTAACGCGTCGCCGAAAAATAAAGAACGTCCCGCCGCTTCGGCGTATAACTTTTTCAGTATGCATAAATGACAGTTCATTGCGAGAAGTACACATTTTATCAGCATAAATTCAAATTTCACTGAACAGGTATGATTCCGGTCATACCTGTTCAGTTTTAAATGTAAGTCCTTTTGCAGTACAGGCCGGCACGAATACACTGTTAAACCCGCCCGCTGCCGTATCCGCCTGTCAAGGCCGCTTGACTCATGGATTCAATTTTACATATCCCGTTTCTTCAATGATCTTCTGTCCTTCATCGGACAACAGCCAGTCAATCAATATTGAAATATTTTCATTTGAGTTATCAGCGCGATATATGGCATAGAATTGCATAATAACAGGATAACTGCCGTTCTGAATATTTTCCGTGCTCGGATACACCCCGTTCATAGAAAGCATCTTTACCGCCGAATTACCCACAATCCCAGCCATATAATAACGAAAAGAGAATCCGATAGACGCACCCGTAATTGCAAGCGGCGATTTAGGCGCTATTCTTTTATTTCCCATAAAAGCGTCCATAGCCGACTGACTTCCGCTGCCTGACAGCCTTGTTACAGGATTTATAATCCGATTTGCTCCGCCGAGCTCAGACCAATTCCTGTATTCACCTGCATAGATGCCGCGGATTTCATCAACTGTCAGATTATCAACAGGATTATTTTCATTTACAAAAAAAACAAACGCTTCAAGCCCCACCGGCACATAGACAAGCTCGACATTCATCTCCGCGGCATACTGCTCCTGTTCGGCGGACGGAGCGGCACAGAAAAGAATATCTGTAGTGCCGTCAACAATAGACCGATAACCGCGAACAGTGTTATTATACTGCATTTTGCTGTCAGGCGCAAAGTTTTCTCCATAGTAATTATCGGCGGAAAAGCTGCCTCCCTCATATGTCACGGAGCCGACCGGGTAAACATTATCTATAACAGAAGCATACACAGGTACCAACGCGGCAGCGCCGTCCAAAACGGGCAGGTCTCCGCTCAGCTTTAAGGAAGACGATATGCGGACAAGGTCCGAATCCTCACAATGGGGAAGATACCTGCCCACATCAATCATCTTGGATTGTGATGTTCCGCTGAAATTGTTCGACAAACGGCCTGTAAACAGCATATACATGCTGAAATTAAAGCCTGAAAACAAAGCAAAAATCAGTACAATTATCAGAAGCTGTTTAATAAAACGGAATTTATCATACATATCACCACAGCTCCCTTGCAATAAACTGTATAATTGAGCAATGCTGATAAGCGTATACCGCATAAAGCAAATGCACTGCCGTTAATAAAATGCAAACTGCAATTATACATATTAATACTCTCATAAAAATCCTATCTTTCATATGCGCCTCACATAAATGTTACTGCTGAATTTATAAGACAAATGAAAGCAATATCGACAGATAAAAATACAGCTGCAGTCACAAAAGACGTTATCGCCTTTATCTTCAAAGTTTTTAACGTATATTTGCTTACGCTTTCCTGCCGAATCATGTTTTCTTTTTTAGCAGAAAGGAAACGGCGTAAATCTACAATGAAAAAAACGGTCGAAGCAACGGGAAGCGCAAAAAACAGAAAAACGATCATATAAAACATATCCTATACCTATACCTCTTCATAATTTAGCCTGTACTGTTTACTCCGCTTTTAATAACTTTTCGGCGGAAACTTCATAGAATTAACCCGCAGTTTCTGATTATCTTATATTTTCCGAAAAACTTGTGCTCTCGGAAACAAAAGTAATCTAAATATACATCTTATTACACTTTTATTATACAGCAACGCACCTTACAAATCAATGATAAACTGTTAATTTCTCATCTGTTAAGTTTTTTTCAAATTATTTAACCGTCTTGTATTGAATTTTATTATTTTTTAGGTAAAATATATAGAGAGAGTTTTTCGCATACACCCAAAAACGCTATGATACAGAACGCCATGAGACTTTGCCAAGACGGTTTATTTCACCGCCTGAGAATTACACAGTTTTCAATAATAAAGGTAACTTTATAAATGACAGTCTCTTTCTAATCCGAACTAATGTCATTTAAGATCTTCAATCGGCGAATTAATTGATAAGCGTAATATTTAATATGGTTATAAAAACAAAATAAATTTATAGATATTCAAGCGAAAGGTAAAAATATAAATAATGGCAAACTACAGAAAAAACAGAATTAACGGAGAAATTACCCGTGAAATGGCATCTATAATACGCGACGTCAAGGATCCGAGAGTCAGCGAAGCAATGCTGTGTATTACCGGCGCAGATTGCTCGGCCGACCTTAAGCAATGTAAAATATACTACTCTTCTCTGCTCTCCTCGGAAAATGCACAGGAAATAAAAAAAGGACTTAAAAGTGCAAACGGATTTATACGCAGTCAGCTTGCAAAGCGCCTTAATTTAAGAACCACCCCCGAACTTCACTATATTCTCGACACTTCTGTTGAAAAAGGAGCTCATATTTCTTCTATTCTGCGTAAAATAGACGAAGAGCTTGAAGCAAGAACAGCATATGAAAAAATCGAAGAAAATGAAAATGAAGAGGAATAAGCGGCAATGCAAAATAATACAAGAACTCTTACCGTCAATGAAACAGCTTCCCTTTTGAAAGATAACGATAATATTCTGCTGGTAACGCATTCAAGACCGGACGGCGATACATTAGGATCAGCCATCGCTCTCGAAACCGCCCTGCGATTGCTCGGAAAAAACTCATATACCGTATGCGACGACGATATTCCCGAAAGACTCGGCTTTATACTAAACTACAGAACAGAAACCCCGGAGAAAGAAAATTTAACTTCTCTGAGACCTGAATGTCTTCCGGAAAATTTTTCGCCGAAATTTATCGTTACAGTAGACGTGGCATCAATTGAGCTTATAGGAGACTTTGGAAAAAAAATAGAAAATCAAATAAATTTGAAAATCGATCACCATGCATCGGGAAATCCTTTTGCGGATAACGAACTTATTTTTGATAAAGCGTCCGCCTGCGGCGAAATTGTGTTCGACTTAATTAAAGCACTCGGAATATCCGGAAATAATATCGCATGTGCTTTGTATACGGCAATTTCTTCAGACTCCGGAAGTTTTAAATTCAGCTCGGTAACCTCTCAGACACATCTGCGAGCAGCGGAGCTTTTAAGCAGCGGTATAGATCACAGCAAGATTACGGACATGCTGTACAACTCAAAAACAAAAAGAGAACTCGCGGCGTCAGGGCTCGCAATACGTAACATGCGATATTACTGCGACGATACTCTTGCACTGACTACCGTTTTGCTGTCGGAAATGGAAGAACTCGGTCTTGACAGAAATGACATCGACGGAATCAACAATATGCCTCTGAGCGTAAAGGGGGTAAAAATCGGAATTGTAATAAAGCAAGACACCGAGCCAAAGACATACAAAATTTCGGTCCGCACAAACGAGGAATATGCGGCAAACGAAATCTGCTCCTTTTTCGGCGGCGGCGGACATCTGCGCGCCGCCGGAGCGCGCCTGCGTGCAGGCAGCATCGACAAAGCGGTAAATAGAATACTCAGAGCAGTCAGCAGAAAAACCGACATGAAAATCGAAAACTGAAAATATACTATAATCATCAATACGCGAAAGGAATAAATCAGATATGCTCAAATTAAAAAGCGGCATTAAAACAGCGGCACTTATCACGGCGGTGTTTTTATCCACAGGGGTATTTGCTTCATGCGGCGGTCAGGAAAATAACAACCCTCTTACCGACAGCAGCAGTGAGACCGTCTCGGATAAAAAATTTGTAAGCGCGGAAAAAATCAATGAGATCCTTCCCGGAATTGTCTGCTGGGGAGACAGCCTCACCTCCGGTCCGGGAGGAAATGCAATGTCATACCCCACAGCGCTCCAAAGCTGTATTGACGAGGGCATAGCAGTTATGTACCCGGAAGCAAAGGAACTCGGCATATCCGTTCCTGTAGTCAATATGGGAGTGGGAGGAGAAAACACAAATACCATTCTTGGGAGAAACGGAGCGGTTCCGTTTATAACATCATCTGCATTTACCATTCCGGCTGAAGAAAAGTCCGTCGCAATTAAATTTATGTCTGAAAACGGAAAACAGGTTGCCCCGCTCATTCAGGGAAATGCAGGAATGGAATTTGTTACGATCGAAGGAATTAAAGGCGTTATTTCTCGGAGCGGCAACAATTATGTTTTTACCAGAAGCGAGGCCGGAGATTCGGTTCAGGTAGCTAAGGGTACGAAAATTATTACCTCCGGTTCGGAACCGTACAGAGAATACTTCACCGTCATATTTATCGGTCAAAACGGCGGCTTTACCGACTATGATGAGCTTGTGGAACAGCAAAAGGCCATTATAAATCACCAGACAAAAAACAAAGATAAATATATAATTATCGGACTTCATACAACAACTCCTTCATACCGTGAAGACCTTGAAGGGCTGATGGTCGAAGAATACGGAGATAAGTACATAAATCTTAGGGAATACATGAGTACGGACGCCTTGACAGATGCGGGACTTACTCCCACTCAAGACGACACAACCGCTATGGATGGAGGAAACGTTCCGCCGTCACTTCTTTCGGCAGATCTACTTCACTTTAATTCCGACGGATACGAAATTATCGGAAAACTTGTGTATGACCGTATGGATCAGCTCGGCTATTTTGACGGTCTGAAAGAGCTTCTCACAGAATCAGATTAAAATAATACAGTTCCGATATAAGATTTGAAAACCGTAATTTGAAAACCGTAAAAGATTTAAATGTCATAGGACAGTTAAAAGGCAGCTATATTAAGTATTGTTCTGCACCCAAACCGAACAAATTTTACTTATAAAACTGCTGCCGCACACCATCTCAGGAAAGGCATGGTGATAAAAATACATAAGGATAACAAATATAAAGAAGACAGTCTCAGCGGCGTACTTCCGATTTTTAAAGAATCGGGAATGACCTCCCATGATGTAGTATCAAAAGTAAGGAGACTTTATGACACAAAAAGAGTCGGTCATACCGGAACTCTTGATCCGATGGCGACAGGTGTTCTGGTCATTTTAATCGGACGGGCAGCCAAGGCCGCCGAGTATGTCGAAAAGGGCATAAAGCAATATCGGGCCGTTCTCAGGCTCGGCGTCACCACAGATACCGGAGATATCACCGGAAAAGTTCTGTCGGAATCGGACGTTCCGAATGACATAGACCTTCAAAAAATAGAAAGTGATTTTTCCGGAGAAATAAAACAAAAACCTCCCATGTACAGCGCCATAAAAATCGGCGGCAGGAAGATGGTAGATCTCGCAAGGAAGGGTATCACAGTTGATATTCCGGAAAGAAACGTTCGTATTTATTCTCTTAAAATAGAAAAAACTAAGACAAAGGAAGAGTACACTCTCGATGTTGTCTGCTCGTCCGGAACATATATACGAACATTATGTACGGACATCGGGAACAGTCTCGGATGCGGAGGAACAATGTCAGCCCTTTGCCGCACTCAGAACTCCGGTTTTACAGACAGGGATTGTCTGAAAATAGAAGAGCTTGAGAGAATTTCCTCGGAAGAGCGAAAAAAATTGCTTATCGATACAGAACAGTTGTTTTCTTCAAATCCCAAAGTATATCTGAACAGCTTTTTTGCCAAGCTTGCCAAGGACGGAAATTGTATTTATCAAAAAAAGGCAGGCTTTGAATTCGCTGAAAAAACTCGCGTCAGGCTGTGTGATGACAATGGTTTTTTCTCGCTTGGAGAAGTTATGGATTACAACGGTGAAAGCGTTATAAAACCAATAAAAAAATTCAGAATCGAAGATTTCCCTTTAGATAAAATTTAGATAAAAATTGAAGATTTCCTTTCAGATAAAACCTGACGAAAAATACATAGAGAAAAGGCTGATATTATGATTACCCAAATTATAGGCTCCGCAGGAAGCGGTAAAAGCAGCATGCTGTATTCGCTCGTTGCGAATGCTCTGAAAAAATCACACACTGCCTTTCTGATAGTTCCCGAACAATCCGCGGTTAATGCCGAGCGGCGAATGGCGCAGCTCTGTGAAGAAAAAGGTATTCCGTCAATTTCTCTTGAAGTCGTAAGCTTCAGGAGACTTGCAAATCGGGTATTCCGAAGCTGCGGAGGCCTGTCCTACAGCTACCTCGGACAGGGAGGAAAAAATGTTGTCATGTGGCGCACTCTTTCCGAAACCGCGCCGCTGCTTCATTACTATAGCTCCATATCACTCTCCGACATAAGCTCGCTTTATGCCATGACGGAACAAATTGACGGACTTAAACAGCACGGTATTTCCGCTTCTCAGCTCTTTGACGCGTCAGAGCTTCTGCAGTCAGAAGGAAAAACAAGACTCGCCGGCAAAATTTCAGATCTTTCGGTCATTCTGACGGCTTATAATACAATTATGAAAAAGGATTACGACGATCCAAAGGAAGATATTATCAGGCTCGCCGAAGCCCTTGAAAATTTTAATTTTTTTCACGGAACAGACGTTTTTCTTGACTCATTTTACGGCTTCTCATCAGATGAATATAAGGTCTTAAAGCACATAGCGGAACAGGCGGAAAATTTTACAGTCACACTTCAGGATTCGGAGGCGGGTTCTCTCTTTAACGAATCTGTAAAAAGCTCACGCATACGTCTTCGCAAGATTTATCCTGAATGCGAAGAAATCAAAACCATAAAGCTTGCCGATAATCTCCGCCATAAGAACAACGCTCTTGCATATCTCGAAAGAACACTTCGCGCAGGAATCTCATACCCCAAAAAAAATGAAGAAATACCTTATTCCCCATCTTATTCCCTATCTTATTCCCCGTCTTATTCATCATCTTATTCACCTGAGATTTTCGGCTTTTCTGAGGTTCAGGAAGAAATTTCATCGCAGACTAAGCAGAACAAAGCTGCAGACATATATAACATATATGAAAATAATACCCACTATGAAGACAATAACCGCGACAATAATTTTACACGAGATAATATAACACTTTACCAATGTCGGAACAAATATGAAGAAGCCGAAGCGGCGGCAGCGGAGGTTCTAAAACATATTCGTTCCGGAGGCCGCTTCCGCGACTGCTTCGTTATTGTCAGAAAAATGGACGTATGGAGAGGAATAATAGATGCGGTTTTTGAAAAACACGGAATACCGTGTTTTTCAAGCGAAAGAACAGATATACTTCTAAAACCCGCCGTCAGACTTATAATCTCGGCTTTGGAAGCAGTAGGCGGTGGATGGAAAACAAATGATATGATAACGCTCATAAAAACGGGAATGACAGGCCTTACTCCCGAAGAATGCGATGTCCTGAGCGGATATATAACTTCATGGAGAATTCACGGCAAACGCTTTTATGATGAATACGAATGGAACATGAATCCGGACGGTTATACAGATAAGCTGACCGAAGACGGAAGCAGGATTCTTCAGATTTCTAACAAAGCCAGACATACAGTCTGTGATCCACTGCTTATGCTTGCTCTCGGAAAGACAACGGTACGGGAATATTGCACTGCTATATATCAATATATAACCAAGCTTGAGATTTATGAAAAAACCGAGAAATTCGGTGACTCCGATGCAATACAGATATGGAATTCAATCGTTGACGCGCTTGACTGTGTAACCGCGGTTGCCGGCGAGGTGGAAACCGGCGCGGATATGATGGCCAAGCTACTGCGTGCCGCTCTTACCGGAGTTACGGTAGGTAAAATTCCTACATGCACAGACGAAGTGACTATCGGCGCGGCTGACCTTATCCGTCCCGACAACTGCCGCTGCGCCATGCTTCTCGGCTGCAATGAAGGAGAATTCCCGGCAACGGTGAGCAAAAACGGTCTTTTTTCCGATTCTGAAATAACCGAGCTTGAAGAAATCGGCATAGAGCTTATGCGCAGCATAGCCGAGCAAACGGCAGATGAACAGCTCTATTTTTATACTGCCGCATGCTCTCCGTCCGAGAAATTAACTCTGACATATTCCGATACGGCAGGAGACGGAAGGCAGCAAAAACCATCGGTAGTATGGAAAAAAATTCTTGCCGCTTTTCCCACACTTAAGGTCATAAAATTCGGCAGTCAGTCTCTTGAGGATAAGCTTCTGAACAGACAATCGGCTTTTGAATTTGCCGCATTAGAACCTTATTCCAGAATATCTCAAAAAATATTTGCGCTTTTGTCCGAAGACATAAAATTCAATAGATGGATTTCCTGCGTTGGTTCTCAGCTCAGCTGCGAAACCGTTCGAATCAGCCAATGCATCACCGATGTTCTGTTCTCAGACCGTATCAGTCTCAGCTCAACAAATATAGAAGCGTATGCAAAATGTGCCTTTGCATATTTCTGCAAATATGTGCTCGGACTGCGTGAACCTTCATCATCCGAATTCCGCGGCGCGGACACGGGAAATTACATTCACTCCATAATAGAGAGCTTCTGTTCTGATGTGAAAAGCGGAAGCTTTGACATTACTTCCGCAAAAGATTCGGACTTTGACAGCTTTACCGAGACGGAAAGCAATAAATACATAGAAAAAATTTTTTCGGGAAACCACACCAATGCACGGCAAAAAGCTTTTTTCAAAAGAATGAAAAATACCGCTTCCCTGCTGATTAAGGATATTGCCGAGGAAATGAAAAACAGTAAATTCGTCCCTCGCTTTTTCGAGCTTCCGGTCTCTTACGCCGAGGGAGCGGTGCCGCCGCATAAAATTACTCTCGAAGACGGAACTTCCGCCGAGATATTCGGTCGAATAGACCGCGTCGACCTCATGCAAAGCGGAGAAAATATATTTGTGCGAATAACCGACTACAAAACAGGGCGGATGTCGGACGTAAGGAATGCTCCGCATACCGGTATAGGACTGCAGCTGCTCCTTTATCTCCGTTCGCTGTGCCGTAATGACCGACGCATAATAAAACTCATGTCTGAGGCTTCCGGAATTATTGCATCGGAGAATACTTCCTTAATACCTGCGGGCGTTCTCTACATGTCCGTAAAAACTCCCGAGCTGACGCCGGATAAAATCCCCGAATCGCCGGAAGATGTTTATTCCGAAGCAAAAAAATCATTTATACGCGAAGGAATACTCCTTGATGATCCCGACGTAATAGGAGCAATGGACGAAAGCCGCGGCGGACATTTTATTCCCGTTAAGTACAGACAGGACGGCTCCCTCTCTGCAAAAGGAGTGTTATACACCTCTGACGAACTGGAAAATTTATGCGATTCCGCAAGTGAAAAAGCTGCGTCGGCCGCCCGTAAGATTAAACTCGGCATATCAGACGCGATTCCGACAGAACACTCGCCGTATACAACATCCGTATGCGAATACTGTCCGATTAAGGACGTATGTAAAAAGCCTGAATTCAGCTAATGATTTTATTATCCGCATGTATTTCAAAAACATTGTGTCCCCGCGCCGAAAAAAATATATAAATCTTCGTAACCGTCAGAAAGGAAAATAAAAATGAGAAACTGGACTTCGGCACAATTACTTGCAATCGAAGCTTCAGGATGCGACTTGCTTGTTTCAGCTGCAGCGGGATCCGGAAAAACCGCAGTTCTTACCGAAAGACTTATACGCAGACTGACAGACAGAGAAAATCCCGCAGAGCTTTCTAAAATGCTGATAGTTACGTTTACGCGTGCGGCCGCATCGGAGCTTCGTGAGCGTATCGGCACAGCTCTTGAATCTGCAATAGAGGCAGAGCCCGAAAGAAAAGATCTTGTCCGGCAAAGCTTAGGCCTTGAAAGCGCGCATATCGGAACTATACACAGTTTTTGTCTTTCGCTGCTGCGTGAAAATTTTGCAGTTCTGGGATTGGCTCCAGCTATAAGGGTTGCCGACGAAACGGAAATTCTTATGCTCGCCCTGCGCGTTATGGATGAAGTAATTGACGATTTCTATGAAAATGCGGATAGCAAATCCAAAATACTTACACAAACCGAAAATAAAATCAATACAGATTTTCAAACTCTTGCGGACACGTTTGTTTCGGACCGTGACGATAAACTTGCGTCTTATTTTTACGATATATACAGAGAGACTATGAACTACCCCGAAGGGATTTCTATTCTGCAGGCATCGGCGCAAAAGCTTTGGTCAGAATCACATTCCGATTTTTTTTACACTGTCTGGGGCAGCGTTATCAAGCGCGGACTTGCCGATGAACTGTCATACTACAAAAAAATATATGAAGAAGCTGCCGAATACTTTACGTCAGGCGACGATGCTCTCGAACATAAATTTGCACCGGCTTTCATCTGCGACAAGGATTTTATATCAGGGATGATTTCTGCCGTAAATGAAGGCTACGGTTCGGCGCGCAGTTTTGCTTTATCATACAAAAAAACCGCCATCGGAAGAAAAAAAGCGGAGGAAAATGAAAAGACAGACTTTTATAAAACGGTAAGAACAGATTTCGGAAAATTTATCGAAAAAGTCATCAAAAAAAAGCTCTTGGCGTCTCAGGAAAAAATATCTGAAATAATGACGGACGCAGCTTCACTCTGCGGCAGCCTTTTTAATGTTCTCAAGGAATTTTCCGAAAGATTTACAGAAGAAAAAAGACGTAAAGGAATTATTGACTATTCGGATATCGAACATCTAACGCTCAGGCTTCTCACCGATGAAAACGGAGCCCCGACAGATACCGCAAGACAATGCGGTGCGGAATATAACGAAATATATATAGACGAGTATCAGGATATCAGTCCTATTCAGGATAAAATTTTTAACGCCATTGCAAATCACAACAGATTTATGGTAGGCGACATAAAACAAAGCATATACGGCTTCCGAGGATCGGCTCCGGATATATTTGCCGATTACCGCAACCGATTTCCAAAGCTTGAAGCCTCCGACGCGAGTTCTGCCGTAAAAAGCGAAATCGGACGCACCGTTTTTCTGTCCCATAACTTTAGATGCGACGACACTATAATTGACTTTACAAACTCTGTTTTTTGTACAATAATGCAAAGCAGATTCGGCAGCTCTCTCTCCTACGGTGATAATGATAAGCTTGTATTCTCAAAAAACTACGAGGAAAAGCACCGTGCGGTTCCCGCCAAAGTGGTTCTTATCTCTCCATCGGATACGCATACTGAAGAGCACGGTCACGATGAAAATAGCAGACACCAAGATGAAAACAACGAACTCCAAAAAGAGGAAAATAACGACGGTAAAAAATCATCGGATAATATAAAACCCGAACTTGCAGAAGCGGAGTACGTTGCCTTCGAATCCGAAAAGCTTATCAAATCCGGGAAGTATCGCCCGGAAGACATACGAATATTGTTAAGAAGCGGTGCAACAGATACGGAAAGATTCGCAGAAGCATTTTCAAGGCACGGTATCCCATTTGAAAATGTCAGAACCGTCGGTTTTTTTGAACGCCCGCATACAATGCTTCTTTTGTCACTTTTAAGATGTATTGACAATCCGCTTCATGATATTCCGCTTGCGTCGGTTCTAAAAAGTCCTCTTTTCGGTTTTACCATGGACGAACTGATTGCGGTAAAAAAAGATATACATCCGGCATCAGTCTTTTCCTGCTCACTGTCAAAAACAGCAGAGCAAAACGATATAAATGATAACATCGCTTCGGTCCCCGCAGATGCAGATAATAAAACAAGGACATCACTTTTTGACCGCCTATGCATCTATACTGAGAAATACGGTTTCAAAAAAGGAAAAATATTTCTGGACGAGCTTTCCGACTTACGAACGCGCGCAGTATCTATGCCGTCCGATAAATTGATATGGTATATTTTCAGCAATACGCCGATCTTGTACTGCGGAGATGATAAAGCATCCACCACCGTCGAAAACAGCTTCTCCGCAGAGCAAAGACGAGAAGACCTCATTCGTTTTTATGATTATGCACGAAGCTATGAGTCTTCCTCATTTCGCGGTTTAAATTCCTTTGTCTCATCTGTCAATGATTTGCTTGCAAAAGAGCCTCATTTTGTCTTCGACAAAACTCCACAGACATCTGAAAAGGCTGTCTGTGCCATGACGATTCACGCCTCAAAGGGACTCGAATTTCCCGTCTGTTTTATATGCGGTTCAGCAAAGAAATTCAATAAACAGGATTCTTCCGAGCTCATTCTTATCGACGACACATTGGGAGCATGTCCAAAACTCCGCCTTAATACCGGATTCGCAAGAATTGATACGCCCATGCGTGCGGCGGCAGTTCAGAAAAACGACGAACAGGAAACAGACGAAGAGCTCCGTGTATTGTATGTGGCGATGACACGCGCAAAAGAAATTTTATATATAACAGCCGGTACAGCAGCACCGGAAGCTATCATCAACGAAGCAAGGCTATCTGCCTCATATCCGTCACGCTTTTCCTTTTCAAAAAATGCCAGTTATATGAAATGGCTGCTTACGGCTTTTGCATATAAAAATGCCTTTCTGACAGATTGCAGTGATTTATCTCGGACAAACATCAGACTCGGAACAATTTTAAGCAGTACCGAAAATGAAATATGCGCCTGCGCCGAACTGTTACGTTATCAATGCAGAGACGGTATACCTTTATTTGAAATAAATAAAGATGAATCACTTCACCGCTCGGCAGGCCTTAAAACCGAAAAGCCTAAAAATGATAAGTATGAAAATGATAGGTCTGAAAATTATAAGGCTGATAATGAAAAATATCTGCATGCCGAAGAAAAGGAATTGAGCGAAGATAAAATTTTTAAAGTAATCGAAGAACGATTAAACGAAGTATATCCCGAAAACTTCGTCTCAAAGCTTCCCGCCAAGCTTTCGGTTTCGGAGCTTTATCCCGGATTTCTCGACGAATCGCCTGCCCTTACTCCGGAGGAAGCAATGCGGCGTATAGAAGCTGAAGAAGCCGGACACGGAATCAAAGCCGCAATGAAATCCGAAAAAGAAAACACCGACAGAAAAAAGTCACTTCACATTCCCCGTTTTCTCGAAGATAATTCTATAATCTCAACCGGAGCCGAAAGAGGAACTGCAGTTCATGTTTTCCTTCAGTTTGCCGATTGGAATAACGTGACAAAAAACGGAGTTCAAAAGGAAACCGAGAGGCTCATTCATAAGCATTTTATCACACCGGCTATGGGAAAATTAATTTCGGTTCCGATGCTTGAATGCTTTTTCGCAAGCAGACTGTTCAAAGAACTTTGTTCCGCAGAAAAGGTTTACAGAGAGCTTAGATTCAATGTATTGCTTCCCGCCGAAGATTTCACCGAAAGCCGCGACACAAAAGAGCTTCTTAAGGGAGAAAAACTGCTTGTACAAGGTATAATAGACTGTCTGTATATAACCAATGGAAATCTTAGACTGCTTGATTATAAGACTGATAATATCCGCGGCAATAAGGATGATGTTAAAACGGAGCTTGAAAAGAGATACAAAACACAGCTTCAAATTTATAAAAAGGCCGCGGCAATTATAACCGGGCGCACTGTTGATAAGTGCATAATATATTCTCTCGCATCAGGCCTCGAAATCGAAATTTAAAACTGAATCTGTTAAATACAGCGTTTCGGCGCAAGGAATTCGGTAAATAATCAATACCTGTCATACGTCCGTGTCAGCGGCATATTGTACCGACATTGAATAATAAAGCTATGATCGCCGGGAAGATTAACATTCAGCCAACCGCCGCAATCCAACTGAAAATTCAGCTGACAAACAGATGACAAAGCAGATGATAATTTCACTTAGTTGCATAAATTCCTTGCGCCGTTTTTACTTGTTTCTTAAAGGCAATTATTTTATTGCCCGGAATTGCAAAGCGACTTATAGAGTTCAAAATATTCCTGTGCAGTATACTTTATCGAATTATCAAGACGCATAACTCTTCCGATAAGTTCATTCCATCTGTCCTTTTCGCACAGAAACAGACGCCGAGCACGGTCAAATTCGCAAAGCATAGAGGAAACCGTATATGAATCAAACAGAAAAGCAGTTCCCTCTCCCGTCTCGGTACTGTAACTGTTTCCTCCGAGCATGCCTCCGGCATAAGAGAGTGATACCGTCCCGTAACGAGCCGCAATCATTCGATTCAGATTTGACATTTCATCTCTCTGCGGGGAAAGCAAAATGTCTGTTCCGGCATAGATAAGTCTTGAAAGCGTCCTGTCATATCTAATAACGGCCGCTACCTTGTCATGCATGCCGCTTGAAATTTCGCGTATTTTCATTTCATTTTCGGTATCACCTGTGCCGAGAATTACCAGCTGTATGTCCTCATGAAGCAAATCAGGCAGGGCGTCCGCCAGCAGCTCCATTCCTGCCGCATCCGTAAGCTTTGACACTACGGCCGCCATCAGTACATCGCAGCGGTCGGGAAGCCCCAATCTTCTCTGCAGTTCCGCCTTGCAGCAATATTTTCCGCCAAAATCCGACGAATCGTATCTACACGGCAGCTCCGCGTCAACAGAAGGACGATAATCGTCCGTATCAATCCCAAGCGTAATCGTGTGAAGCTTTTCACGGCAGCCGCCAGGAAGCCTTGAAAGTACAGACGAATTTACCGGCGGAGAATTCACGTCATGCTGTTCACAAAAAACCGTAATCTCATCTGCAAAATGACATGCTCCCGCCGTAAGATTCACGGCTCCGTCGCATACAACAAAATTCCGTATATCCTCCATCTCAAAAACGTCTTCAAGACATTCTATTCCGAATATCCCCAATTTTTCAAAATCGCATATTGTATGCAGACATTTGATATTGCGGTATATTCCGTCATGCAGCCTGAAATGACCGCAAAGATATACTGACGACGCAGCGGTAAACCAGTCATTTGTATGAATAACATCAGGAATAAACCCAATCCTGGGAAGCATCTCTATAATCGCCTTTGAATAAAATGCAAAACGTTCTCCGTCATCATAAAAACCGTAAAGAGACTGCCTACCAAAATAATACTCATTGTCAATAAAATAATATGTTACTCCACATCGACTCAGCTGAAATACTCCGCAGTATTGATTTCTCCAGCAAAGCGAAACGGTAAATTCCGATACTTTTTTAGCCTCCTGACGGTATCTGCGCGGAATAGTCGCGTAAAACGGTAATACTACTCTGATATCAGCACCCAATAATTTGATTTGCTGAGGAAGCGAACCTGCAATTTCACCCGCATCGCCGCTTGCTGCGAAAGGAAATGCCTCATAAGAGGCATACAAAATTTTTAAACGCTCACGTTTCATATTATTCAGGCCATGCCTTTCGAGGTATTATCTGTTTTATTTCTTGACAACTTTTATGCCTTTCCCCTTTTTTGATTTTTCTTTTTTATCTGATTTTTTATACGACATTTCTGTTATATGCTCATTTTCGTATCTTCGCTTTGTCGCTTCTCCGCCGCGAAGATGTCGCTCTGCTTTATTTTCCTGCAAAAGTGCGTTGACCTTTTTGAATAGAATAGGATTTTCATAGCGCAGCTTAGACGTCACATCTTTATGTACTGTTGATTTACTCATTCCGAAGTATTTTGCGGTCTGCCGCACGGTAGCCTTGTTTTCTACAAGGTATTCGCCGAATAATTCGCACCGCGTCTTGCCGCTGTTTCCGTAAGTCTCATATGATGGCATTTTGCACCAACCTCGCCTCCGAGTAAAATATGTTACATTCTATGCGGCAGAAAAATAAATATTCCGGTTTGATTCGCTCAAAGCCTGTACCAAATTAACAAATAAAAAAAATATTCTTCGTATACAAGCGATAACTTTTGATTAAAGCTCATCACCCGTTTATACAAAGAATATTTTTTATTTTCAATAAGGCGCAGTATATTCTTCAACAATCATTCATTTTCAAATATAAGCAAAACTTCCCCATTATCTTCAGACAATAAAATATTTTTTCCTCCGCCCAAAATCTCATTGTCAATACCGAAATTTACATTCCAAATACGCTGCTCGGAATCATATGTAATATTCACCGTTTTATATTTATCTACATCTTCTTTAAGCGTATTTCTTAATATTAGTTTAGCATATTCCAAAGCAGTATTACTGTCGGAAATAACCTTCCCGCTATATACTCCCACCCCGGAATTCTTAATTGCCCCGACATCAATTCTTTCGGTACTGTAGCTGACTGTTTGAGAAGCATCATAGTCAACACCGCCGTTTCTCCCGCACGATGTTATCATAATAAATCCGAAAACCATGATAGCCGTACACAAAAACTTTTTCATAATAAAACCATACCCTTTCACAAAAATTTATATGTTGTCACGTACAAGTTTAAGGCCATTAAAAAAAGACCTGTACGAATCAGAATTTTTTTACCATTACGTTTTCCCTTGTACATACAAAACAATGCCATTACCAATAAAAATAAGTCTAATATCATAAAACATTCTCTTAATATTTGCATTTTATCGACTATTTACGACTTTATTATAAATTTTATTATTAAAAAAGTCAACAACTTTCAAAAATAAAAAAGCCCGGTTCAGGATAATCCTAAATCGAGCTTTTACACTATTGACAATTACTTTGCTTCCAAAGCTGATAAATAATCCAAGAGTCTGCCGGAATATGCGGAATTTTCATGACCTTCCCAACCTATTGCAATCCCAAGCTTTGTATTGAAATAAATAAACTGGCCGTAGAGTCCGCCTTTTCCGTATCCGTACTTTCCGCATCGAGAAAACTCGTATTCGCGCTCTGTTACGGTATTATACCAATCCTCCGAGAAAAAACGATTCCCTTCATACACTCCTCGGTTAAGATATAGCTGTGCGGCCTTTACCATATCGCAGGTACGTATATAAAGTCCCGTTGCACCCATAGGGAATCCCTGCGGACAATGCGACCACGCAGCCTCAGAAAAGCACAGAGGAACAAAAAGCCGGCTGTTAAGAAAGTCATCAAGACGCTCGCCCGACTTTTTAGTAACTACTCTTGAAAGCAAATAATACGCAGCGTCACTATAGCAAAACTTTGTACCGGGTTCAAGGGGAATATCGTGAGAAAGCACAATTCGCAAAAAATCAGTTCTCGTCCCATATTTTTGCTCATACTCCGCAACATCTTCAACATCAATGTCAAGAAAACCTTCCCTGAAGCCAATCTTATGTTTAATTACATTGTCTACCGTAACGAAATCCCATTTTTTATCATAGCCGTCTGGCATTTCCTCGGCAAAAATCTCTGAAATCTTTTCATCGAGAGATAAAAGACCGGCGTCAACAAGAAAGCCTATCGCAGTAACGGTAAAGACCTTTGAAACAGAATATGTATTGTTGGTATCATTGGCAAGAATGCGTTTAAACGTCTCTGTTTCTCCGTTTTCGCAGATACTGAGTGAATACAAGCCGTCGCTGTCCCTTTTTACAAAATCAAATAAATCTTTTGTAATACTCATTTTTTTAATATGCCTTTCGCAATTATTTTAATTTATCGGTTTTAAACTTGCAGTAACAACAGTCCGTAAAATCGCCATGTATCGATAATTTGGTCCGAAAAAATGTCTTCGAAACATTTCAATTTGAATATAGCGGCAGACTTTTCAAACTTAAAAATTTATATCACAGCATTGCCGAATACCGTCCAGAACAGCAAGCGTTTGAATTGTATGCATCTGCTCTCTCTCAGAAACCTGAAGCAAATCTTTTTCTATAAGATGCACAAAATGTCTCAGCTCATATGTCATATCGGGAAGTACCCCGACCGATTCCGACGGAGTCAAACCGCTTTCACCGACCTCAATGGAGGAAAGAGCGGCCTCATCAAGCCTGCGCATATTATACTTGTCGGTATCCAAATGCGAAGCGTCATAAACATGAGTACTCCCGTCGCGAAGTGCAAGTGTTATAACATGCGGGCGCGACACGGAATCTATAGCAATGCATCCCTCTTCGCCGCATATTTGAGACTGAAGTACGCTGTCGGTAATTTTGGAATAACTTATATCAACCATCATACCGTTATACATCATGACAGCCGTTCCCTCTCCGTCAATACCGTTTTCAAGAAAAAGCGATTCTGCGCTTATACTCCGCGGCGTACCGAAAAGACCTTCGGACATCGCCGCGCAATAAACACCGATATCCATAAGAGAACCGCCTCCGAGCTCCGGCTTGAACGCGTTTTCAATAATCCCGTTTTTATATTTATCGTATCTTGAAGAATACTGAAAATACGAAAGGGAGGCGCGGCGAATAGGCGTGATTTTTCCGATAAGTCTTTTAATGACATAAAATCCGGGCATGTATATCGGCATCATACCCTCCATTAAAATAACTCCGTTAAGCTTAGCCGTCGCAGACATGTGTTCATACGCCTTTACGCTTACCGCAGCAGGTTTTTCAACAAGAACATGTTTTCCGGAAGCAAGAAGCTTTACGGCCTGTTCCTCGTGAAAAATATTCGGTGTAGCTATATAAACCGCGTCAATATCGTCTGCGGCCGCAAGCGCGTCTATCCCGACGTATCTTCCTTCGGTCCCGATTCCGTAGCGCAGAGCAAACTCTTCGGCCCCTTCGGCAGTTCGAGAACATATTCCGCAAAGCTTTATTCCGGAGACAAATTTCATCGCCCTTATCATATTGTCAACAACAAAATTTCTTCCTATTACTGCAAGTCTAATCATATCTCATCTATATTCCTTCAATAAGGCGCAAAGCGCCGTCATAAGACGTCGGGACGGCGGATAGTACACCGCCGAAAAAACAAGCGGAATCCGCATTTAAAAATTACATATTTCCCTTTACAAACTTAGAAATTCTTTCAAGTGCGGTTTCGATATGCTTTACAGAATATGCATAAGATATTCTTGCAAATCCTTCTCCGCAGGATCCAAAAGCAGTTCCCGGCACAATCGCCACATGTGTTTCCCTTAACAGCTCATTGCAAAAAGCTTCTGACGACATGCCAAAACCGCTGATATTGGGATAAACATAAAATGCTCCTTCCGGCTCAAAGCACGGAAAACCGAGCTTGCGCAGACCGTCGACAATATATTTGCGCCTTCGGTTATACTCAGCCGTCATTTCGGCAATATCACCGTCTCCGTTCGAAAGCGCCTCAATAGCCGCGTACTGGCTCATTGTAGGAGCGCACATGATGGCATACTGATGAATTTTTAACATCTGTTCGGCAATTTCTTTCGGCGCGGCAGAATAACCGAGACGCCATCCCGTCATAGCGTACGCCTTTGAAAAACCGCTCGCAACGACAGTACGCTCTCGCATCCCCTCAATCGAAGCAATCGAAACATGGCGTCTGCCATATGTAAGCTCAGCATATATTTCGTCCGACAAAACGATAATATCGGTACCGCGCAATACTTCGGCGACAGCTTTCAGCTCAGACTCCGTCATAATAGCGCCCGTCGGATTATTGGGGTATGGCAAAACGAGCATTTTTGTACGGGGTGTTATCACTGAACGAAGGCGTTCCGGAGTAAGCTTGAAATTATCCTTTTCGAGTGTCTCAAGATATACCGGAGTACCTCCGGCCATTGTAACCATCGGGCCGTAACATACAAACGACGGAACAGGAACGATCACCTCGTCTCCCTCATTGACGCAGGCACGTATGGCAAGATCGATTGCCTCACTTCCTCCCACGGTAACAAGGATCTCGTCGCTCGGATTATACGAAAGTCCGAATCTGCGGTTCAAATACGCTGCGATTTCCTGACGAAGCGTCATAAGTCCGCTGTTGGAGGTGTAATAAGTGCGGCCGTTTTCAAGGCTGTCGATTGCCGCCTCGCGTATATGCCACGGCGTTATAAAATCGGGCTGGCCCACAGTCAGAGATACAACATCCTCCATTTCATCGAGAATATCAAAAAACTTACGAATTCCGGACGGTTGAAGTCCCTGAGCACGATTTGACAAAATTTCACTGTAGCTTTTCACATTTCGTACCCTCTTTCGTCGGTTTCCGGAATTCCGTAGTTCACGCCTTTATCCTTATATTTTTTCAAAACAAAATGCGTTGCGGTAGACTGAATTGAATTCATCGGCGCAAGCTTCTGCGCGACAAAAAACGCCACTTCTTTCAGAGTTTTTCCCTCTATGAACACAGCAAGATCAAAGCCGCCCGACATGAGATAAACGCTCTGTACCTCCGGATAATTGCGGATTTTTTCTGCAATTTTATCAAATCCTCGATCTTCCTGAGGGGATATTTTCAGCTCTATTAGGGCAGTGACAGACTCGCGTGCGGTTTTATCCCAGTCAATCAGCGTATGATATCCGAGAATTATTCCGTCCTTCTCGAATTTGTCTATCATTTCTTTAATTTCTCCTACCTCTTTGTCGCACATGACGGCAAGCTGTTCAGGAGTAAGACGACTGTCATTTTCAAGAAGCTTCAAAAAATCATTCATTAGATTCATTCCTTTCTCAAACCGCATAACATGCTGAAGCAAACAAGCATGATGTCTTACAGTAAAATATAATCTATTATACAATATTTAGCTTCTTTTGTCCATAGCTTTAAAAAAAGATATTTAAAATACTTTCGGCATACTTTCGGCGTCGCATAAAACCGCATCAAGTTCAAGACAGACTTATGATTCTGAAGCCGAAAACTTTAAAAAATTCAAAATAAATATCTCTTTGGCAGATAAAAAAGCAGATTAGGGGTTGAAAAAAGTTTTGAAATGCTATATAATATTAAGAGAAACGCATATAATCAATAAATTTTATTTTCCCTTGACTCATTGCAGTCATTTACATAAAACGAAAGAAAGGAACAATAATTATGCAATATTCGCACGAAGAAGATTCATCTCTTATTTTTTCCGAGTCAACTAATCTGCTTGAGCAGTCTGCATATAAATATCAGCTTCAGGATCGGGACGAGCCAAATCTTTACCGTCATCTTTTCGATTATGAAAGCGTACCGAAAGTATCGTTCAATCACCGATTTGTTCCCATGTGCATGCCCGATAAAATATGGATAACAGACACAACCTTCCGCGACGGACAGCAGTCGACATCGCCGTTCACCGTAAAACAGATAGTAGATCTTTACACGCTGATGCACAAGCTCGGTGGGCCAAACGGACTGATCAGACAAAGCGAATTTTTTGTTTATTCCGAGAAAGACCGCGAATCGCTTCTCCGCTGCAAGGAGCTGGGATTTGAATTTCCGGAAATCACGACGTGGATAAGGGCGAGCGAAAAGGATTTTGAGCTTGTAAAGGAGCTCGGAATCCGCGAAACGGGAATCCTTGTTTCCTGCTCCGATTATCATATATATAAGAAAATGGGGCTCACCAGAGCAAAGGCGCTTGACAAATATCTCGGTGTTGTAAAAAGCGTGCTTGACCGCGGAATTTATCCGCGGTGTCATTTTGAAGATATTACGCGCGCCGATTATTACGGATTTGTCGTACCATTTGCGGAAGAGCTTCACAAGCTGAGCGAATCGTACGGTATCCCGATTAAAATCAGGGCTTGCGATACGATGGGATACGGTGTATCATACCACGGCGCCGCGCTTCCGCGAAGCGTTCCCGGAATTATATACGGCCTCATGCACTACGCGGGTTTTCCGAGTGAAATGATAGAATGGCACGGACATAACGATTTTTACAAGGTTGTCTCAAATGCGTCTACCGCATGGCTTTACGGCGCGTCAAGCGTAAACTGTTCTCTTCTCGGAATAGGAGAGCGCACGGGAAACTGCCCGCTTGAAGCCATGGTAATAGAATACGCGTCGCTGAGAGGAACAAGCGACGGAATGAATCTGCCCGTTATTACGGAAATCGCAAGATACTTTGAAGAAGAAATCGGATATGAAATTCCGCCGCGCACTCCGTTTGTCGGACGAAACTTTAATGTTACAAGAGCGGGAATCCATGCGGACGGCATGCTGAAAAACGAGGAAATTTACAATATATTCGATACAACAAAGCTTTTAAACCGCCCTGCCTCCGTTGCGGTAGATTCGCACAGCGGTCTTGCCGGAATCGCCCACTGGCTTAACGGCTTTTATCATCTTGAAAAAGAAAACGCCGTTGATAAACGCGATCCCGTCATATTAGCCATAAAAGAGCGAGTCGACAAAGAATATGAAGCGGGCCGCAATACGGTTATGGGAGACGGAGAGCTTGAAAACATTTTAAAAGCAGTAAATTTTGATGAATATGAACGTTTAAGCCATCTGCGGCTTCACAGACATAAACAATAAAAGAAAACAACAGCGGCGAATACCGAACTTTCTGCAAAAGTGTTTGAACTTATGCAGAAAGTCGGTACATCGCCGCTGTTTTATTTTTTATGCGGTTTTATTTTTTATTGTGTAAGGCGCAAAGCGCCGTCAAGCACTGTCAAGCACCGTCAAGCACCGTCAAAAGTGCTGTTAAAAGCGCTGTCAGCACCGTCATAATTTCGGTTTATCACATGCAGACGGTGTAAAAAATGCCTTAAGCTTAATTGTTTTAAGTTTAATTGTCTTAAGTTTAATTGTCTTAAGCTTAATTTCCTTAAACTTTCAAATATTTCTTTAATGTATCTCTCACCGCGCCGAAGCCCGCTGTCTCCTCGCGAACCATCTCTTCTATTTTGCCGCCCAAACCGATTTCCATTAAATCACATCCGAAAATCACATCATTCGACAAAATAGACGCAAGTTTTCCGTCAAGGCTTTCGGGATTTCCGACCTTTACGCCTTCAAGCTCCTTTTGCAGAGATGAAAGCATCGGATCGCTGCTGCACTGCATTTCATTTCCGAAGTCATCCACCGCAAGCAGATAACGAAGCCACCCGGCAATAGCCAAAGGAATGTATGTAAGCGACGTTACATCCAAATCGGCGCGCTGAGTATACGCCTTGATAGTCTCTCCGAATCTGACAGACATTTTCTGACTTGTATCTGTGGCAATACGCTGAGGAGTGTCGGGAACAAAAGGATTCGGAAGCCGTTTTTCCACAACCTCATGAATAAATTCCGACGGACTTATAATCTTCGGATCAATAACGACAGGCATACCCTCGGAATATCCGATCTTCTCGACCAATCCCCTGAGCTCGTCGTCCTTCATTTCGTCGGCGATAGAATTATATCCCAAAAGGCAGCCGTAAACTGCCAGCGCGGTATGCAACGGATTGAGGCATGTCATAACCTTCATTTTTTCCGTGTTGTTTACCGTCTCGCGGTCTGTCATATATACGCCTGCCTTTTCAAGCGGAGGACGTCCGTTCGGAAATTTATCTTCGACTACAAGATACTGCGGCTTTTCTGCATTTACAAAAGGCGCGATAAAGGTATTTTTCTCCGTAATGATGGGAGCCATCTCCTCAATGCCCGAAGCCGTCAAAGCCTCCTCTATCGCCTTGGCGGGACGCGGAGTAATCTTGTCAATCATTGTCCACGGAAAAGAAACATTGTTCTCGTTACGTACCCAGTCGACAAACTCCTCGGTCACAAAACCGTTTTCAAGCCACTTGTCTGCTGCCGTCATTATACCCGCGCGCAGCTTCTCACCGTTGCGGGAACAGTTATCCATACTGACTACGGCAAGAGGAAATCCGCCGGCCTTAAAACGCTCAATCAGCAGCGAAGTGACTATACACATCGCATGCGAGCAGTCGGACGGACCATTTTTAAAATCAGACTCCACAAAAGGAAGAAAATCCCCCTGAATATTCGTCAGAGAATACCCCTTTTCGGTTATAGTAAAGCTGACCATCTGGAGAGAGGGGTTGCGAAAAACGGCGCGAAGCTGTTCCATGTCGTCGGGATAAGCATTCCCCGCCCTGATTCCCTTAGCTATCGAAGCTACTACTTCCTTTTCTATTTTACCGTCGGAAAGCAGACTTACCAATAAAGTCATACTGTCGTGCGGAGAATAAATATCATTGATTATTCCGTAATCAAAGGTATCGGCGGCCACAATTCCGCTTTTAGCCAAACCCTTGTTTAAAAGCTCCTGCTGAAGACGGGCTATAAAGCCGCGGAATATATTTCCCGCGCCGAAATGTACCCACACCGGAGATTTTTCCGTTTCAAGGCACATAGCCTTCCAATCAAACTCCGGAAGCTTCACCTCGGCGGCAGCCCATAAATCCCGATCCTTCAAACCTTCATAACACAATTTCATATTAATACCCCTTGTATTTCCGACGTAAAAAATGTACTCGAAGTAATGACCGCTCCGACTTTACGCCGTATGTTATAATGAATTTTTCCGCATTTTATACGTCAGAATGTTTGCTTCTGAACGCCTTTTTCAATTTGAGATTATTATATCACGGTACCGTGATATTGTCAATCATAGCCGTGCCTGATTATATTAGCCAAAATCAAAAAAAAGTTGATTTTAGCTAATAGAAGTGATATAATACTTATGCGAGGTGATTTTTTTTATGAAGCTCATTGAAAGAAAACAGTATTTAGATAAGATGATAAATGTAATCGGCACACCCGATATTAAGGTTATTACAGGTGTTAGGCGCTCCGGAAAATCAAAACTGCTCGAAGCTTTTAAGGAATACATCGAAGAAAATTACCCCGGCAACAGTATTATTCACATTAACTTCAACCTGCCCGAATATGAGCATTTGCTTGAATACCACGCCTTGTATGATTATATAAACTCGCAGTATGTTAAAGGAAAAGAAAATTTCGTTTTCATTGACGAAGTTCAAATGTGCAGCGATTTTGAAAAAGCAATAAACGGCCTGTACGCGTCCGAAAAGTACGATATTTATATTACGGGTTCAAATGCTTTTCATTTAAGATCCGACCTTGCAACGCTGTTTACGGGCAGAACCTTTGAAATCAAGGTATATCCGTTTTCATTCAGCGAATATATGCAGTATTTCGGTTATACCGATAAATACGCCGCGTTTGATAAATATATTCTTGAGGGCGGTATATCCGGCTCGTATCTTTATAAAAATCAGGAAGCAAAATACGACTATATTGCCGAAGTATTTGAAACTCTGATAGTCCGCGATATACGGAGAAAATACAAAATACGGAATCCGCAGCTTATGAACAGAATTGTTGACTTTCTTATGGATAACATTTCCAATCTTTGCTCGGCGTCAAACATTACAAATACCTTAAGCAGTATAAACGAAAAGATACATCATACAACCGTCGAATCGTATATACGTTATCTCTGTGACGCCTTTGCTTTTTATAGGATTCGCAGATATGACATCAAGGGCAAAAAATATCTTTCTGCCAACGATAAGTATTATTTAAGCGACCACACATTCCGCTATGCAAAGCTCGGCACAAAAAATATGAATTACGGCAGAGTGTTGGAAAATATTGTCGCTATTGAACTTTTGCGCAGAGGATATGAAGTTTATGTAGGTGTGCTTTACAAAAAAGAGGTTGATTTTGTAGCCGTAAAGCGTAACGAGAAAATTTATATTCAGGTGTCGGATAATATAAGCGATGAAAAGACCTTTGAGAGAGAGGTCTCGCCGCTGTTAAAAATAAATGATGCTTACCCAAAAATGATAATTGCACGCACCCGCCACGATGAGTATCAGTACGAGGGAATAAGAATAATTGATATTGCGGATTGGCTGACAAAGTAAGGCTTTGGGACAGTGAAAGAAGTTTAAAGGACAAGTTTAAACAAATATAAAACAAAACGGACAGGCGCGCGACAGAAAAGAGTGAAAACAAAAAAATTGTACGATTCATTGAAACTCGTACAATTCGATGCGATTCTATACAATTCGTACAATTCAGTGCAATTCCATACAACTCGGTGCGGTCCCATACAACTCGGTGCAGTTCCATACAACTCGGTGCGGTTCCATACAACTCGATGCGGTCCCATACAACTCGGTGCGGTCCCATACAATTCGGTGCGATTCCGTACAATTCGTACAAGCCGATGCAATTCGTACAGTTCCGTGCAGTCGGTGCGCTATGTCTGCATTTTTCTTAAAAAAATATTTCTCCGAGTTTTTTCCAAAAAACTATTGACTAACACAAAAAATTATGTTAGAATACAGTCAGGTAAAGAAATTTACAAAAAAACTGAATATTATAACTGAATACTACTAAATACTGCTGAATATGTCCGTCCGGCAAGACTTTAAACACGCCGGCAGATTTGCCGAGTTCGCAGCTCGACATCTCCTGATATTTATGTGCAGCACACACATAAACAGAGCAGCCGGAAAGAATCATCCGGTACCGGCGTGAGATATATTATAACATACAGTTTGATATATTTCAAGAGGGTATCGGGATAAAACTTTACTTTTCTCTCTTTAATAATCCATAAATTTGTAATCTGCGGATTATGGTTTTCGGGTTAATTTCGATTTGAGGTTTTGATAAATCTTACCTCTTTTTGAGAGAACGGGAGAAACAAAAGTTTTGATTTTCCGTATGCTGTACTTTCGTATGGTATTTACCTGCGCTGTGCAGGTCTGTATAAAACCGAAAGTGTGTGTTTGCACATGCTTTCGGTTTTTTGTTTGTTTTCAGCCCTTTAATTTGTTCTTATCTCTTTAATTTTTTCACGGCACTTTGATTTATGTCAGTATGATAAAATTTGTATTCCCAAAATCTGAGGAAAAAGACAAGGACGTGATTATACCGTGTCAGATCCGACAAGCGGAAGTATCGGTCACAGGCGAAAGCGCCTGCGGCGATGTCCGCCGATAACTGCAATTAAATACAAAAATTGACTGTCAGCTTTTCCGAGGGAATAAAACTCCATCGGCGGTGTTCAAAATATTCCGAACGCCGCTCTTAACGTCGGAGTTAATCTTTCGGATAAAGGAAAAGTCGCAGCGAGAGCGAGAGGTTGCACCCTCTCGTCAGCTCGAACTTAGGGGTTGCAGTACACAACACCCAAGCCACTTCTGCGACACTTTCAGTTTAACACATTTTCCTCCGTTTGTCAACGGGAAAAATGTCAGCTATGCAGAACATTGCCTGAATATTCCAAAAATTTGAAACAAAAAAACGTCTGACGGATAAAGACGAATAAAAACTGATAAAAAAGGCCGCAGCGAGAGCGAGAGGCGGCAACCTCTCGTCAGCTCGAACTTAGGGGTTGATTGCGACAACACCCAAGTTACTTCTGCGACACTTTCAGTATAACATATTTCCTTCAATCTGTCAATTCGATTTTTCATCGTTTCAATAATTAGTAAATGTCAATCCCTGCCGTCGGGCAGGCGGACAAAGTTTTCGGAAAGTCAGGCGTAATGATTCTGCAAAATGGCTATGAAATCAATCGGCTTCAAACCGCCCTGATTCTGCAAATGTTAAACCGTAAGTGTTGCGGAAGTGCACTGCAGGCATAAGCTTTCAGTCAATTGCGGTCCTGTACCGCACGATAAGTGTTGGGGGCGAATGTATTTTCGCAGAGCTTTCAGCTCGTACGCCGCGTAAAATCGGTGCCGCGCAAGCGGTTTCCGCCTTCCGTACGGTTCTCTTTCATCATCGTATGAAAAATCCGTGCGTTGCGATAGCCCACAGTCCCGGTTCCACGCTATGGCTCGGATTTTATCCGAAAGTTGACTTATTCGGTGTGTGCCGCGTCAGACAAAAAGCATAGAGTTCTTTCGAGGCTTTGGCTTTCCGTATGACTCCGTACATATTTCGGCAGCCGCCGATTTAGGGTGCGGCGCGGCACACCTCCCGAATTATATATATTGGGAAAAGACTTCTTGATTGTAATTTAAAGAAGCCTTTCCCAAACTGTTGGTATTTTTTATACTGTTTATCTCCTTTCTGTTGGTCAAGCTGTTAATGACGGCTTGACCTTTTTTTCGTCGTCGGAGCGCTTGGATGAATACCCCTCCGCTAAACCTCCGCTAAATCTCCGCTAAATCTCCGCGCTTCGCCGCAGAATATAAGTCAACAGCTGTACGCCTA
>CAOKER010000004.1 GCA_948467545.1 uncultured Eubacteriales bacterium | reverse complement strand
ATTTTCTCTCGGTTTTTATTTTATGCATATATATCGATTGCCTGTTTGTAAAGTGTATCTCTAAATTAAACAGGAGGAAAAAGATAATGGCAGAAAGCAGAAGCTGTATGTCTGACCGTGACCGCAAGGATAATTACGGTATTGATGTGAATCGTATTCTTGACAGCTGCCGCGATAAGGACTGCTATGCGGATACAAGGGTATACCTGACAGATTGCGGTCAGGAGCTTATTGAACGCGGCACCAACATTCGCGTCAAGGACGCATACGTATCATGGACGGACATAGTAGTAGAGCCAGTTCAGTTTAACCGCGGATTCTACAATGTCATTCTTAGATTTTACATTAAAATCTGTGCGGATGTTTGTACCTGTCCTGGTAAAGCTCAGGAAATTGAAGGTATGGCCGTAGTTGATAAAAAAGTTATTTTATATGGCGGAGAGGGAGGAGTAAGCATTTTCCGCAGCAATGCAAACGACAGTAATTTCTGTTCCTGCAGAGGCGAACATCACGGAGAAAAGCCGGAAACCAATCTTCCGACGGCAGTTTGCGAGGTTGCTGCTCCGGTAGTTCTCGATGCAAAAATTACAAATAAAAAAAGCTGCAATAGCTGCTGCATTTGTGTTGATGACATTCCCGAAGGAGTTTGCTGTGTCTGCAACGGATGCCTGTGTGATACCGATGACGAGGGAAAGGTACTGCTTGTCTCTATCGGACTTTTCTCGGTAATACGTCTGGAACGTCCGTCGCAGTTTATCGTTTGCGCATCGGAATATTGTGTACCTGACAAGGAATGCTGCCCAACAGAGGACAGCGATCCGTGTTCTGTGTTTAAATGCATGGCATTCCCGGTAAATGAATTTTGTCCGCCCACATACCGCGGTCCGCGTAATTGAAATTACGGCATTACAAATTAATTGATATTTTTATGCCAAAAGAAAACAGGTTCGGAGCATAGCTTGCTCCGGACCTGTTTTTTTATTTCTTCGGTTATTATATGTTTGGGAAACATACAATATATTATACTCAGCTGCTCAGCCTTTAAGCTCCGTAATTTTTTCTGCGGCTTCGGACAAATAATCGTTTTTCATTTCTTCTATCCTGCCGCTGTCGCAAAGACCTGCAAGCTCGGCGTCAAACGGGATTTTTCCGATGACCTTAAGACCGTATTTTTCAGCGGTCTCTTCCGTATGACTTTTTCCGAAAATGTCAATATGCTTTCCGCAGTCAGGACATACGGCATAACTCATATTTTCAACGATTCCCAAAACGGGAATATTCATCATCTGAGCCATTTTGACAGCCTTTGAAACAATCATCGAAACAAGCTCCTGAGGACTTGTTACAATTACAATTCCGCTGACCGGCAGAGATTGGAACACAGTAAGAGGAACGTCTCCGGTGCCCGGAGGCATGTCTACATACATATAGTCTATATCTCCCCAGCGGACATCAGTCCAAAACTGTTTTACGGTTCCGGCGATAATCGGCCCTCTCCATACTACCGGTGTTGTCTCGTCTTCGAGCAACAGATTTACTGACATAAGCTTGATTCCGCTTTGGCTTTCAACCGGAGCCATACCGCTCTCGTCTCCGATTATTTTTGCAGAATGTATTCCGAAGATCTGAGGAATTGACGGTCCCGTTATATCGGCGTCCATGACTGCCGTCGAATATCCGAGACGGCGTGTGAGTACCGAGAGCATTGAAGTTACAAGAGATTTTCCAACGCCTCCTTTACCGCTTACAATACCGATCATGTTTTTTACATTTGATCCTGCATTCGGTTTTTCAAGCAGGCTTTCGGGTGTGTTCCTGGAGGAACAGCTTTCGCCGCATGAGGAACAGTCGTGAGTACATCCTTCCGGAGTTTTCGTTTCTTCATCCATAATTAAATGTCATTCCTTTCTGCCATATTTGCAATTTTCTGCATATTTGCTGATCTATGCGTCTGAAAATTCTTTTTAAGCGCCGGATTTCATAACGGAGCATATGTCACAGAGATATCTCACCCTTATCCGAATATAAGTTGAATGTACTATAAAGACACTCAAATGGCCGTGTGCTTACCGTCTTCCGAGTAATTACATTATACCCCCTTTTCTTACGATTTACAATACATTTGGTAAATATTGAAACAAAATTTACACATAAAATATTATACGGAATTAATGAATTACAGCATGATGCATTCTCACTTTTTTGCATATATAACATTTAAAGTATTAGTCTAAAGTCCCAACAATGAAAATACCGCGACCTTAGCATATGACATATATTCTCTTGTAAGGTATATTGACAGCCAGAAGATATTATCCGTGTCGGAAGGGTAAAGTGTCATGCTGACGCCGTCATGACTTGCAATCCATGAGATCCGTGCAAGGTGGTATCTGTTTGAAACCCCGATTATCATGTCGGTTGAAAGATTATTTTCTTCCATTACATTAAAAGAATATTCTATATTTTCAAGTGTGTCGGTGGACTTGTCTTCCTTGTAAATTCTTTCGTTATCTATACCGTGTTCAACAAGCCATGCACGCATGGCTTCAGCTTCGCTCACCGTCTCATTTTTACCTTGTCCTCCGGACACAATGCATGAAGAATTCGGGTAGTGTTCAAGAAGTTTTAGTGCAGAGTTGAGCCTTCCTTCAAGAGACTGTCCGGGAGTATATCCATATGTTCTGCACCCAAATACCATTATATTTACCGGCTCGTCCTTATCATATATAGTGAGCGCCTGCTTTTCGTTTATAGATGCAAACGAAAAAATATATATTACCAAAACCGCAAAAGATATAAGATACGCATACATACCGCAGAAAAATATCATGCGCAGAGTTTTGGGAATAACATTTCCGAATATAAGTGCAAAAAATGCAAGAAGAAACGCTGCTGTCGGTGCGAGAAGAAGCGGACTTTGAAATCCATCAAAAAGAGCGGAGATTGTATACGCCGCAAAAAAATACATTATAAGTATACATGCAGCAATATAAAATCCGCAGAATATTTTTTTGCCTTTCTCATTCTTTCCGAATTTTGGGATAAGATTAGAAATAAATTTAGAGTTCATGATTAAAATCCTTTCTTATTAAAGTCCTTAAAAATAATAACTAAAAATGACAAATGTTATTTTTTGAGCATTTTGACATTTGTTTAATAGTAAATTAATATTTGTAATTTTTTTGTGACTTTTGCTGTTGAATATATGGTAAAAAAGTGCTATAATGATGGAAATTTTAATTCGGGAGCTCGTATTAAATCAGGATTTATTCCCGGATTCATTATATAAAGGGGTATTCGTTATGTCCGAAACAAAAAAACCACCGTTTAAAGACACTGTCAATAAGCTTTTTAAGCGTTATTTTATTGACGCTATGGGAGCAATGGCGCTTGGACTTTTCGCAACGCTTTTGATGGGTACAATTCTTGACACTCTTGGCAAATATATTCCGATTTCATGGCTTTCAACAGGCCTTTGCGAAGCGGCTTCCTTTGCAAAAGGCGCGTCCGGAATGGCTATCGGAGTTGCTATAGCGTATTCTTTAAAATCCGACCCGCTTGTTCTTTTTTCCTGCGCGGTAGTCGGAAGTGCAAGTTATTCTATGGGAACAACGATAGCTCTTGCATCCGGTGCGGAGATTGCATATACGGCAGGTCCTGCAGGTGTATTTTTTGCGGCTATAGTTGCAGCAGAGCTCGGCAGACTTGTTTCAAAAAAGACAAAAATCGACATATTGGTGACGCCTGCAGTTACTATTTTATCGGGATATATTATTTCAAAGCTTATATGTCCCGCAATTGCTTATTTAATGTACTATCTCGGAAGTTTTGTGAATACCGCAACCGAAATGCGTCCGTTTGTTATGGGAATTATTGTATCGGTTGTTGTCGGAGTAATTCTTACACTTCCGATATCGAGCGCGGCAATTTGTGCAATGATTGGTATTTCCGGTCTTGCCGGCGGTGCGGCTACGGTCGGCTGCTGCGCACAGATGATTGGCTTTGCGGTAATCAGCTTCCGTGAAAACCGCTGGGGCGGAGTTGTAGCTCAGGGGCTTGGGACGTCAATGCTACAGATGGGCAATATCTGCCGTAAGCCTCAGATATGGATTGCGCCGACTCTTGCGGCGGCAGTCTGCGGACCGATATCAACTATGTTCTTTAAGCTGGAATGTACCGGAATAAATGCAGGAATGGGAACATGCGGTCTTGTCGGCCCGATCGGGGTAGTTATGTCTACGAAAAATACTGCTATGATGTGGATCGGTATTCTTGTATGCTGCTTTATACTGCCCGCGGTTTTATCCTTTATATTTAATGAAATTCTGCGCAAAATAGGTCTTGTTAAAACAGGGGATATGAAAATCGACGTCTAAATTATTATCATTGCCTACAAGATCTGTCGTATTGGAGTTTTTCGAAGAAAAGTATTCTGATTTTTCCGATTACACAGCGGACATCAAAAAATACCGATGTCTGCTGTGTTTTATTTTATCTTTGTTAAAGTGTATCGCTTTCCTGAAATATCGCTTCCGGATACGCCCTCCTCCGATGTCAATATCGTCTGAGTAAGCAATGTTTTTTTGGGATCGAACCTTTCGTACAGGTCGAGAAGATGGGTTACAAAAATATATTTAGTTTTCAATTTCGGTAAAATTGAAAGTATATCATACATTCCGTTAGCGCCCTCGCTGTAAGCTGTGGTTTGAAAGGTTTCATTCAGCAGAAGCAGCGAATGAGGCTTAAGATTATCGAGAATATTTGCTATACAGCGTACCTCACCTTCAAATCTTCCTGCCGTGTCTCCTGATGTAAAGTCCTCTTCCGCTGCTGAAAAATGAGAATATATGCCGCTCTTGACAGAGACGGCCGCATTGTCGGCGCATACCGGAAGACCGGACTGTGCAAAAATCTGAGCAATTCCTACCGAACGGAGAAAAACCGTTTTTCCGGTATTGTTTGAGCCGCGTATAAGCATTCCGTCAAGTTTTGGCTGAAGATCGAGATCGTTTGGAATTATCTGCTCGTTAGTCATTCCCTCACAGATTAGAAATAAATCTCGGAGACCAGTCAAATTCGTAAGCTCGCTTTCCATTGGCAGGATTTTTGGAGTACAGAGCGGAACACCTGCGGAGGATACAAATTCGCAGTATTTTATAGCGGCATCGTAAAATTGCATTTCGGACGAGAGACCGTGAAAAATTTCGTATATATCGCCGGTGATTTTTGTCAGAGCAGTGTCAATTACAGACAATGCCGCAGTAAGAATGTACATTACAGTATCGAAAGACCCGCGGTCTATTACCGTCTCTGAATTCGGTTTTTCCTTTGTTTTTGTCGATAAACCGGAGATTAGTCGTGACAGCCTGCTTTCCTTTCTTTCTGCATTTTCGGGATTTTCCGCAGCCTGCTGTTCCTCGTATATCTGCCGCAGCTGTTTTTCATATTGCTTGTACTGCTTTTCGAGCAGCTGTTTTTTGGGTTTCGGTTCAATATTTGTAAGCTCACAGCCGATAATTTTAAAATCATCCGACAGCTTTAGTGCAACCTCATAATTGTAGTCCTCAGCTTCGTTATATACAAACAGGGCTGAAATTTTCCCGATTTCCTCAAGATTGTTGTCGGAAAGCATACGTCCGGCATAGTCACGAATGTATTTAAGTCCCGAAGAACTTATTTTATATGAGGAAAGAGTATCGGATATAGAGGTAAAAAAGGACATTATTGTTCTTGGAAAAACAGATGTTACCTTAAGAGAAGAATATGTCTGCGACAGAACAGCTTCGCTGCTTCCTTCCTCATTTATATGTGCGCCCGAACGCAGCTCTATCCAGTCTGCCTTAATTTTGTCATACCGAAGAAAAATCGTTTTCAGTTCTTCAAATAAGGACGGATTCTTTATAAAATCATTCAGGACAGCTTGCCTGTACAAGATGTTTTCCGGATCGGTAAGCGGTCTTGACAATATGCTGATAAATTTGTCATACCTCGCGGAATCGGGACAGAATACACCTGCGCATCTGTCTATAGACAGATTATAGATGGCGTCGGTAGCCTCACCTTTTTCCTCGTTTTTGTATAATAAACTGATTTTCATTTATTTAATAGACTGATTTTAAAATTCAGTCTCCGAACCTTTCCTTGAGTGAATTAAAATCGAGCCTGTACTTTTTTAATATGTCCTGCGCGTGGGAGCTTTCAGTTTCGGTACGGCGTGCAATTTTGTAGGTGCGTTTGGTTCCGTCCTTGTCGAGCAGTACGTTCAGCATGGGAATTCTAAGGCCTTTTACGGAAGTTTCATACGTTCCGTCGATTTTATGATGTGTAACATAAACTCCGAAAATTCCTTTTTTGTATAGCTTTTCCGCAAGCTCAGAGGTACATCGGAGAGCTTTCTGCTCGCTTGTTGTCGAGTATGTTTCATTCAAAAGTACAAGACATCCTTCTCTAACTTCAAGAAGAATATCGTTTACCCTGGCCTGTTCATCGACAAAGCGGCCGGAAAGTTCAAACCGTTCATCGTGGGGAAAATGAGTAAAGACGCTGTACAGCGGAGAAATATCGGCAGATTTGCAGGGAACCGGAGCTCCGGAGAGAAACAGCAGTACCGAAATTCCGACGGTGCGCAGATATGTCGTTTTACCGCCTCCGTTTGCCCCGG
Organism: uncultured Eubacteriales bacterium; assembly: GCA_948467545.1. Classification (GTDB taxonomy): domain Bacteria; phylum Bacillota; class Clostridia; order Oscillospirales; family CAG-272; genus UMGS911. The sequence continues at coordinate 237,474 of CAOKER010000004.1, read as the reverse complement.
TAAGAAAGAAAAACGGTTCATTTTCTGTAAAATCCGCATTGTTTGGAATTATATTTTTTTCTCCCTTTTCGAGCAGAGTAATGTCAAAGGCTTCGCGCAGGATAATCTGCCTTTTTTCGGATATGATCGGATAACATACGGGAATACCTGCTTTTCTTATTCTTTGAATTAAACGGCATATGGAAATGTAAAAACCGAGTTGAGCACGGTATTCAAGAAATTCCGGTTCTATAATATGGCGGTATTTTTCCGCGAAAATTAATATTAATTTAAATTCCTGCGGATGCAGCTTTGACGCCGCATATGTGAGTCCGGCGGTAAGACGGCGCGGTATTATGGCTTCGGGTGTGATCTCACCGAGACCGAATTTTTTTGCGCAGCTGAGCAGACGGGAAAGATAGCCGCTGCTTGCTTCCGAATCCGTTTTTATCTCGGCTTTGTTTTTTGCTCCAAAGCTTGTGTCATTTTCGGGGAGCGAAAGGTAGTGCATATTTCCCGATATACGGCAGATATATGAGCGAAGTTCATCGAGCACAGGAATTACTTTTTCGAGCTCATCTTTAAATTCAGAAAAAGCTTCGCTTTGGCAAAATTTCCTGAAGCTTTCCGAGAAGCGTTTGCACAGCGTAGTGCTGTTTGTTAGTTCGGAGGCTGAGATGGAAAATTTAACAAAGTTTTGCAATATGAGAGTGCAGAGAAGGGCTTTTTCTTCCCGGTTTATCGAGTTTGAGTAGTCGGCGTACAGCGAATTGATGTAATCGGCGGTTTTTCGCAGAGCTACAAAGGCGGTAAGCAATTCGGTGTCGGAAGCTTCTGTGCCGCTGTTCGGACTGTCGCCGAGCAGTGCGGAAAACAGCCTTTGACGTTCGGCTATATCTGTATTACCGCACGGATTTTGCATAACGGCTAAAGTATCATTGTCTACAAGCAGTGAAAGTCTTGTGTCTTTGAATACTTCTGCCGAAATTTTCTGTTTTTGCTGAATTCCGATATTAATGAGACTCGGATAAGTCATATAGATGACGCCTTTCATGAGTTTTTAAGTTTCTTGAAGCTTTTTTCGGCGGTTTTATCAGCTCAGCAGTTTGCTTTTTCTGATTTTTACCGTCAAGATTCTCAGAAGCCTTCTGAGCCTTTTGGGAACTTCCGCAAAAGCGCGTGTTACGGCATGGTTAATCGGATAAACCAAAAGTGCAAAGACAATAAATACAAGCGTGCTTCCGAAAGACAGCTTTTCCATTGAGAAAAGCGGAGCTGCAAATGCCAGTCCGGCGATAAATAATACAAGCATTGATGAGAAAAGAAGCTTTCTGATTCGATTAAACGGAATACAAACGCGGTAAAGCATAACAAATCCTACAACTGCAATCAAAAGCGCGGCGATTGTCGAGGTCTCTTCCTGAGGAATTGAAAACGCGACAGAGAAGAGCATCGTTCCGAATATTACGAGAATATCGGTAATTCCCGCAGGAGCTGCACGGTAAAGAACATTTCGCAGGAATTTTCCGCGCACTATGTTTGTATTGGGTTCAAGCGCAAGAATGAAAGAAGGGATTCCGATTGTCAAAGCGTTGATAAGAGAAAGCTGAGCAGGTGTAACAGGATATGCAAGCGTGCCTATAATGGTAATCCATGCGAGAAAAAATGAAAATATATTTTTTACTAAAAAAAGTGCAGCCGAACGTTCAATATTATTTATTACTCTCCGTCCTTCTGCCACAACGGCAGGCATCGCGGAAAAATCCGAATTAAGAAGCACAAGCTGAGACACCTGCGAAGCGACGTCGCTGCCGGACGCCATTGCAATACTGCAGTCGGCTTCCTTAAGGGCAAGGACGTCGTTTACTCCGTCTCCTGTCATGGCGACTGTATGCCCTGCGTTTTTCAATGCAATTACAAGAGTTTTTTTCTGTTCCGGCGTCACTCGTCCGAAAACGGTATATTTGTTGACCGCGTCATATACTTTGTCATATGTGTCAAGCGCTGAAGCGTCGATGTATCTGTCGGAATTCGGAATTCCGGCGTCTCCTGCGGCGCTTGAAGCTGTTATCGGATTGTCGCCCGATATTACTTTTATTTCTACTCCCTGAGCTGCGAAATATTCAAAGGTTTCCTTAGCCCTTTTTCTGATTTTATTTGAAAGAAGAACGGCATACAACGGATATACTTCAGATGAGTTGAATTCACCGCAGGCATTATCGCACCGAGCGAAGAGCAGGACACGGCTGCCTTTGGCGGAGAGCTTTTCGAAATACTGAGAATAATTTTCATAACGGCTGTTTAGTATAAATTCAGGTGCGCCGAGAATATAGCCCTCACCGTTTTCAAATACCGCACCGCTGTATTTGTATTTCGAGGAAAAGGGAAGAACTGTCTTAACCGAGATGCTGCTCTGCCCCGAAAAACATTCCTTGATTGCCTCCATCGTATTATTATCCGAAGACATCGCTGACGCAAAATCTGTCAGATGCACAGTTGCCTTTTCCGGAGAAAAATCTTCATTTCCGGGGATTGGGCGTACTCCGGTCACTTCCATTTTGTTTTCGGTTATGGTTCCCGTTTTGTCTACGCATATCACATCTGTACGCGCAAGCGTTTCTATTGATTTAAGCTCGCGGACAAGCGTTCTTTTTTTAGACAGTCTTATTACGCTTACGGCGAGAGCAACGCTTACAAGTAAATATAAACCGTCCGGAATCATTCCCAATATTGCGGCGGCGGTGCTTACAATCGAATCGGTAAGAGACATTCCGAGGTTGCCGTGCTGACGGTATATCAGGAGCGCTGCCATAGGAATAATGACGACTCCTATGACACCTATCAGGGTTGTAAGCGAACGCATCATTCCCGCTTTGGTACGGCGTTTTGAACGCTTTGCTTCAAGAGTAAGCTTTGAAGCAAAGGATTCGCTTCCCACTTGGGTAAGCTGCGCGGCGCAGTTTCCGGATATTACAAAGCTTCCTGATAAAAGAGGATCTCCCTGACGCTTTGTTATTTCATCGGCTTCGCCTGTAACGAGTGCTTCATTTACAGTAATTTCTCCGTCGGCAACAACTCCGTCGGCGGCAATTTGGTTTCCTGCGCTAAGAATTACAATGTCGTCAAGTACAAGCTCTTCTGTCGGAATATCACAGACCTGCCCGTCACGTATTACCGAGGAGCGCGGGGCGCTCAGCAGAGTAAGATTATCGAGCACTTTCTTGCTTCGTAGTTCCTGTACGATTCCGATTACGGTATTGGCCGCAATTATCGGAAGAAACATCAAGTGATTGTAAGAACGGCATGCAATAAGTGCAACTGCTATGGTCACAAAGATAAAATTAAAATATGTGCATGTGTTTCCGATAATAATTTGTTTTACGGTTTTTACAGGACTTTTAACCGGAGTGTTGACTTCTCCCAGCTCCATCCGTTCTGCAACCTGCTGGGCGGACAATCCGAATGACGGATCTGTCATGGGACGCTGAGGTATATCATAACGTTTTGTGATATTTTGAGAGTCTTTATTTCCGTCGCTTGGGTTACGGCTGATAACCCTGTTATTTTCGGATACTTCTGAGTTTATTTTCTTTGTTTTGTTTTCTTCCGTTCTTTTAAATCGTTTCATAAAATAACAAAACTCTTTCCTCTGTAAATTCTTCTCACCGCGTTTTGGGATATCAAAGCATCGTTATTATTTTCTATTTTTTTGCAATGAATCCAGCATATGAATATATATTATTCGTGCTTTTTTGCGCCAATATGAACAATTTCTTATTTTGTTCTTAAAGTTCTGACAGTTCTTAAAGTTCTGACAGATTGAAAGAATAGTTCATCGAATCCATTATTTTTGCTTCCCGTCGGTGACTTGAAAGAATAATGGACTGAAGGTTATGGTTTTCCGCTTCTTCACTAAGAAAAGAGAGCATTTTAGAAAGACGTTCGCTGTCGATGTGACAAAAGCTTTCGTCAAGAACGATGGGAGGAGGACAGCTTTTACACAATATTTCGGTAAGAGCAATTCGCAGCGCAATATAAGCTGTATCCTTAGTTCCACCGCTCATAAAACTTGTTTCGAGAGTGTGTATTCCGGAGTTGTTTTCGTCTGTATTTTTAGAAAAGTTCATCGAAAAATCGTTTCCGATTCCAACGTTTGTATATTTATGCTCGGTAAGGTTTCCGACAATTTCGCTGACGCGCCTTGTCAGAGCCGGTGCAATTCTTCCGTGCAAAGCATTGCTTGCCATGCGGAGCCTGTCTGTAGCGAGAACGAGTGCGGCGTGCATATGTTCATATTCGTACAGCCTTTTTTCCACACTTCCGAGTTGTTCGCACAAAGGTGCAATCGGTTCTGTTTTGGCTTTGAGTTCAACCGCTGAGAGCTCTATTTTGTGCTTCTTTTTTAACAGGGCTTCATTTGCACCTTTGATGAAGTTATATTCTCTGCGCGCTCCTTCAAGCCCCGCCGCAAGTTTTTTTCGGCTTTCCGGAGAAAGAGAAATTTCTGAATTATCTGAATTACCTGAATTATCTGAATTATACATCTCTTTTGCCGAATTAATCAGATATGAATTTTCGGCGACAGTCTTTCTGAGCTGCTGCCTGCGTTTCTCGTCTGCTCCGGTATCTGCAGTCTCAATAAGCTCTGTCTGATGGGCTATTTCGGATTCTATTTCGCCGAGACGTATGTTAAAGCGTGAATAGCTGCTTACAGCCTGTTCTACGCTTTCCATATTCCAGTATGCTAAAAGTTCAGACAGTTCTGCTTCAAGCTCAGCGCGGGAATTTTCTTTTTCGCGATACGATTCAGCAGAATTTTGATTGCTTGTTTCTGAAATTTCCGGATTTGGAATCTGATCTATTTCATCGAGAATCCTGTATAAATCTTCAATATCCAAAGCCCCGGCAAGGTTTAGAATTTCATAATACTCTGTAATCGACTGTCTTCGCGAAATAATTGTAATAACAGCGCCTGCGAGAGCGGTCAGACCGATTATAACAGGTATAATACCTTTTTTTTCGTTTCCGATCAGGAGGTAAAGACCTATACATACGGATGCGGTAAAGACCGCGATCAGAATAAATGAAAGAAATGCGTACGCCTTTCGTTTAGTTAGACTGTCTTCAGCTCGAAGCTCGATTTCGTGTATTCCTCCGGCCTTTTCGATTTTTGACCGAAGCCTTGCGAGTTCTTCATCGGGTTCTTTGACATTAATATTGCCGGTATCTTCTTTTTTGTTTTTTTCTTTTAAAAGACCGTCTATCTCCTGAAGTCTTTCTATATATGCGTCGTTAGGCAAAAATCCTTCATACGAAGCGTTTCGGCGTATCAGCTTTTTTTCCCTTAGCAGCGTTTCTCTTTTTTCTTTTATCTGCTGTGCCTTGCTTGCGCTGATAAGCTCAATCGAAGCTTCATAATATTCAACGCGCTTTTCCGCTTCGCTAAGCTTCAATATGTTTTCTTCAAGTTTTTTTTCACAGCTCTCTAGTTCCGACTCTGCCGACGATAGTTTCTTATGTGCTTCCTTTGCGGATTCGACGCGGCTTATGAGAGCTTCTTTTTGTCCGCGCAAATCAGGGATTATTCCTCCTTTGGAATTTTTATGCATAAGCTTCGCTCTTGCGGAGTCAAGGCGGTCTATAGCTTTTGCTGTGTCAATTGTTTCATCGGCAGAAAAAAGAATATTTTCGACCGCGTCGCCGAGATCCCGTCCCGAAACCGAACGTCCTCCGATTTGGCTGACATATGCTGTGGAGCTGAATATATCGGCGGATATACCGAAAAAGTATTCTCCCGGTATTATCCCCCGCAGAATTTCAGTTCCGCTTTCGGCATTGAGAATTCTTACCTTATCCGTAACCTTGCGTATATATTCTCGCTCTATCCTGACAGAACTCGGAAGAAGGCTTGTCTTCGTATTCTTTTCGGCAATTTCGTTTTCGGATAGACTTATTGTAATATATCCGGAGGCTTTTCCCGTTGAAAGAGACGGATAATGCTCCGCTTCGGTTCTGTTGGTTACTCCATAGAAAATAAAACGGATAAAATCACTTACCGTCGATTTTCCGGATTCGTTATTTCCGTATATAATATTGATGCCTTCTTTAAGAAAAAGATGTTTGCCGCAAAGGCCTCCGAAGGAATCGATTTGTATCTCTGTAATAATCATAGTTATTGCAAAACCTTTCGTACATAGGAAATAATAAACAATATTGCAGAGGAAATAATAAGCAATAATGCAACCGAATAAAGATGCCGAAACGCATTCGCCAGACGATAATACTTCGGTCGGTAAATATTTTACGATGGAAAATGTGCCCGCGGATAACGGCTTTTGTTTAGTTTTTTACAGTGCTATTTTATTTTTCGGCATATCCGGTTTCTTTATTTACGATATTTTTGAGCTTTTCTCCGTTTGCATATCTCCGCAGATTTTCGGTACAGATTTCCGCAATACTGTCAAGTGTATTCTTCAGGTGATAGTATCCCGAGACATGCGGCGTAATAAGCGCATTTTCACATTTCCAAAGAGGATGCTCCTTCGGGAGTGGCTCCGGATCTGTAACGTCAAGTGACGCCGCTCCGAGCTTTCCGTATATTAAAGCGTCAGCAAGTGCATCGCTGTCAAGTGCATTTCCTCTGCCGGCATTGATAAGTACCGATCCGTCTTTCATGCTGAAAATTCTTTTTTTAGACATGATTCCGACGGTTTCTTTTGTTGAGGGAAGGGCCATTGCGACTACATCCGCTTTCGGAAGCACTTCGTCAAGACTTGACACCGATACAAGCTCATCAAGATATTCCGGCTTTTCTGCGGCGGTTCTTTTGATACCTATCGTATATGCACCGAGATTGTATACCATTTTTGCAAAGCTGGAACCGATGTCCCCGAGCCCGAGAATCAGAACAGCAGCTCCTTTCAGTGTTTTTACCTCTCCGCGGTCAATCCAGCTTCCATCATTCATATTATCACGGTATAAATGCAATTTTTTGTACAGGCATAGCAGGGAGGCGAGCATATGTTCCGATACGGCAAGTCCAAACGCTCCGGTCGCATTTGTCAGATGTACACGCTCCGGAAGTATTCCTGGTGACGAATACGGTTCCGTTCCTGCAACACAGAGCTGAACGAAACGAAGCTTTTCCGACATCTGCAGATATTTGACAGGAGCTTGACCGATTATAACTTCACATTCTGAAGCGAGCTCCGGCATAGCTTCATTTTTCGGATCTGTAAAAATCAAATTAAAATCCGGAGCGGCATCATACATATTTTTTCGGATTTTCTCGTCGGCAGGAAAAAGAACAAGAGCTTTTTTATTTGTATGTTCGTACCTAACCGAAACTATTCCTTGCGGAACCGGACGTTTGCCGCCTCCGCAAACAATTCTTTCGATATCGTCATAATTCTGTGCGGTATATGTCGGAACAATGTCCGTCGTATTGGGCAGAAAATGAGGATTATACCAACAGGAGGCTATCCCGGAATTCATTCCGCCTTTTATATCGCTGGAAAGTGAATCTCCGATAATAATTGCGCGCAGCGGAGCAAAATCAGGAATTCTTGAAAATACAGCATCGAAATACTGCTTGCTGGGTTTCTGCGACCCTACTTCTTCCGATACAAATATGTCTTCTATATAAGGAGGTAACGGAGAGTCCGAAAAACGACGCAGCTGTGTTGCTTTTATGCCGTTTGTAACTATATACAGTTTTGCGCTTTGCGCCAGCCTTCTGCAAAGCCGAAGAGCGCCGGGAAAAAGAATGCTTTGTCTGCTCAGAGCTTCTCCGTAGCTTAGATTAAAATCTGCCGGATCTATCTTGTGACCGAGCTCGGAAAGCAGAATTCTAAAGCGTTCGGTTACGAGCTTTGGCTTTTCAATTTTTCCTTTTTCAAAATCTTTCCACAGGTTTTTGTTTATATTATGATATTCATTATAAATTTCATCACTGAATTCAAGAGAGCGGCTTTTAAAGCAGTATTCAAGAGCATTGTATTCCGACTGATCAAAGTCGAACAGAGTTTCGTCCGCGTCAAGAAGTATTATATCGTATTTCATGTTTTTATAACTTTACCTTTTGTATATTATATCTCTGAAAAAATTCAGAAGCTATAGCTCGTGCCTTTCACAAATATTTAAAGGATTGTTCGGTTGTAAAGAGCTGTTCGGTTTTATTGAATCCCATACAAAGATGACAGTCTCGATAATTTAGAAAATGTCATTTCCGCGCAGAGCGGAAAGACCGTAACGAAGAGCCTCCGAGGCCCTTTGACGTTCTTCCTCGTCATCCGATGACAGCTCCGGGAAAAGCGCATTAAAAAATGCGCCCCTTACGGTAGGATCGTTTTTCAGCATTTCATAGTTATATAAAGAATCGGTTCTGTTTGCAATTTCCAAGTAAAACAGCTTTCCCGATATATGATCTGATATCGCTCTGTCGGATATAGTTACCTCCGGAGATATACTTCCGTCAAGAATCAGCTTGAGAGCAGTGTCCTCTCCGTAATTTTCCGCTTCAAGTCTTTCGTCTATTCTCTTAAGGACTTCTTCATCCGATCTTGAACCGGTAAGGTCTACAACTGCGGTTTCAAACCGCCTTTTTGAAAAACGCTTTCCCTTGACAGCTGCATCAAAAATGCCGTTTTCCTTGGACATGGCTATGCTGACAGCGCCCTTATATCCGCTTTCTCCAAAGTCGTGTCCGTCGAGACATCCGCTGTATCCGTACCACATGTTTCCTCCGCGGTGAATTCCGTCGCTGTTATGAATATGACCGAGTGCGATATAGTCAAAGCCGCTGCGTACAATTTCATCCATACGTATTGGGCAATACCGAGAGTTTGCATCCAAAAGATCTCCATGAGCGCAGAGAATATTGATTTTATCCGTATCAAGCTCCGGCGGATCAGAAAACGGGCATACATCCATATGGTTTTCGGTAAAAGCATATCCGTATACGTTTACACCTATATCGTCAAAGCGGAAGCAGTTGAGTTCGGGCGATTCGAATATATATACGTTTTCGGGAAATTCGGTTTTGGCCCATATACTGTCGGGAGTATAAGGATCATGATTTCCCGGCGAAATAATTATTCTGCAGTCATGACATGCTGAAAACTCACGTGTCACAAGCGCTGCGGTATCCGGTGTTACAAAGCTGCTGTCGAACATATCTCCCGCGATAAGTACAATATCAAATTTTTCAATTCTTGCGAAGGTCATCAGAGAAGAAAAAGATCCGCGGTGTTCAGAACGTCTGATGTTTGCCTTGTCGATATCTCCGATATTGAACGGAACGTCAAGATGTATATCGGCCGCATGAAGTACCTTTATCATATTTTGTCTACAACCTTTCCTTATTCTGTCCGATAATTTATTCCATCAGATAATCTTTAACATTGTCAATCGTCTTCTTACATACGGAGCATACTTTAAGCTTTTTTCGGCAAAATCCGAAGTGTCCGGCAATCCAAGTTCTCCGAGTGTTGTTTTTGCATTTACTGACAAAAGAAAACTTTTGATTTTTTTCGGATTTGGAAGCTCGTCTATAAGCCTGCCGATTTTGTCCGACGCTGCGTCCAGACCTTTTTGAGTAATTTCCGAAAGCGGATCGGGAGAGTTTTCTTCGATGATTCCCTCTGTAAGATTTCCGTAAACAGGACGAAGAAAATCAGATTCGAAAGATTTAGGTATATATACAGGATTTTTGCAGCTTTTGTATTTTTTTAGAACAAGCAGGGTAGAGACGCCGACTTTTTCACCGTGAAGCGCGTCTGTCTCTTTGTTAATACAATTCATTTCCCACAGATGAGAAAGGTGATGTTCTGCTCCGGAGGCCGGGCGTGAGCTGCCCTTGAGCTGAATCGCGATACCTGATTTTATAAGGCACTCCATTACCGATTCCGTAAAATTTGTTTCGGAGGGATTTGAGTTCATAACTCTTTCAAGCGCGTCCCGCTCAAGGTTATATATATCTTCTTCCACATTTTCGTCTGTTATAAGCGAAGTAAATTTCCAGTCAAAAAGCGAAACGTATTTGCCGACAATATCTCCGATTCCCGATGCTATAAGCTCCGGCGGAGCCGTTTCGTATATGTCGGCATCGGCAAAAAGAGCGACAGGCGGCGTCGATGGATATGAAATTTTTCTGCCGCGGATAGTCATTGCGGCAATTCCTGATACAAAACCGTCTACGCTCGGTGCGGTGGGAAACGATACAAAAGCCTTTTTTGTCTCATGACAGGCATATCTTGTTATATCGTGAACCGAACCCGAATCACATGCGACAAGCGCATTATAATTGTTTTTTGCAAGTTCATTAAGCAGAACATCGGCATTGATTTCTGTTGCATGACTGCCTGACGGAAAAACGATTTTGGGTTTGCCGGGAAATGCTTTTTCGGCAAGAAGTCTTGTCTTTTCACTGCACACAACTGCGTAATTATCTCCGAATTTTTCGGACAGATACCGAATAGCGTCGGCAGTGCAGCCTCTTTTTATAATAATTGGATCGGTAGTTGCTTTTTTCAATTTTGTAAATCTCCATGCCGTTTTTTATGTTTTTTATATTATAAGTCCTCACTTAAACTATCTGATTGCAGCCAAGATATTTATATGTACGGCATGTCAATCTGTGAGACTTATGCTTTATGTTATGGCAGATTTTACTGCGGACGGATATTCGTTTTCGGTCATAAAATCCGTTTTAACTGCATAATGTTGTTGTACAATAACAAAACCACATCGGCGTATGCCGAAGGTATTTGGAAAGGACCGGTTTTCAACCATGTTTATTTATTCAGTTCGCGCATCTACAGTAAAATTCTTCAGTGTACTGGCGCTTTCTGTGATTACACTGATTGTACTTATTACACTTATTCCGACCTATGACTCCGCCGAGGAAGCATTCAAAGACGGAGAAAATATTACCTACAGCGGTGTTAAGACCAATGAAGATCGCATAAAATTTCTTTCCCAGTTCGGATGGACGGTTGAATCAGAACCTGCCGAAGAGGCGGAGGTAACGATTCCCTCGGAATTTGACAGAGTTATGTCATCATATAACGAGCTTCAGAAACAACAGGGGCTTAATCTTGAAAAGTACAAACGTAAAAAGGTTACAAGGTATACATATGTAGTTACTAATTACCCTGATTATACGGGAGTTATTTATGCAAATATTCTTGTATACCGCGGTAAAGTAATTGCAGGCGATATTTGTACAGCGGATTCTTCCGGATTTACTCACGGACTTTCGGGAGGACAGGGAACTCCGGAAACAACCTCCTGAGTTTCAGAGTTTTTTTATTCGGAAATCACAGAACATTTTTTGATTATAACATCATCGGAAATCACACGCGGATAATCGCCCGCGTCAGTCGGAACGGACGCAATGCTATCTACAATGTCAATCCCGTTTTTCACGTAACCGAACGGAGCATAGTATCCGTCAAGTGATTTACAGCTGTCATCAAGACATATAAAAAACTGTGATGACGCCGTATCAAATCCGGATGTATAGCTGCCGCTTCTCGCCATCGAAATAACGCCCTTTCTGTGGGAAAGCTTATTGTCTATACCGTTGGCTCGAAATTCTCCTCGAATTGTTTCGTTTGAACCGCCGGTTCCTGTTCCGGTAGGATCTCCTCCCTGTATAACAAATCCGGGAATTATTCTGTGAAAATGTGTTCCGTCGAAAAATCCTTCTTTTGCAAGCTTTTCAAAGTTTGCGGCTGTAATAGGCGCTTCCTCTTTGCAAAGCTCTATATCAATTATATTTCCGTTCTGCATTTCAAATCTTATCATAATTTAATATCCTTTCGGTTTACATAATTAATATATTTTTTAACTGCCAGTCTAACAGTGTAAAAAATCGGAAATAATATTTATGACTATGTGTAAAAGCATATATAAAAAGTCGGTATGATGTCTTAAGGAAAATCTTTCATACTTTTTCCATACGGCATAACAAAAACTTGTACCCGTCACAGAAACCGGAACTTGGACAGCTCCGAAACGAATAAAGATCTGAGTATCAACAAAAGGAACGGTCATAAAAATGGAATTCAAAAAAGAAGAAGCGGAAAATGGTCAGTTTGTGTACCTTCCCGAAAAAGGATATAAGAGAATCGCGGTTATATCATTCTATATTCTTATCGGAATTGTATTGATATTTGCAGCTGTAAAATGCACTTTTGATTTTTTTCTTCCTTTTGTTCTTGCATGGTTTGTATCTATGCTGCTTCGACCGCTTTTAATCAATATAAGAAAGAAGACGGGACTTCCCCATCGGCTGCTGTGCGTACTTGCCCTTGCCGTATTCTTCCTGATTGCGGGAGCGGCGATTTTCTGGGTAATTCAAAGACTGATTTTCGAGGCAGGAAACGCTCTCGGCGCGCTTATTGACAACTATGATGCAATTGAATCCAAGGTTATGGGTATAGCCGAGTGGATTGCAGCACGGCTTCCGTCGCATAACGGGAATGCTGTGGCGGATGTCGACGCTGTTATAGAGGCAGGTCTGGGAATGGTTCAGAGTACGGTTAATACAATTTCATCCAAACTGCCGATGGCGGCGGCCGCTGTTGCTTCTAAACTGCCCGGCATCATGTTTTTTACGGTTATGCTTGTAATGTCATCGTATTATATTAGCGCAGATCTTGGGAAAATCAACAAGAAGCTTGTATCTTTTATTCCCGATAAAGCAAAGTCGTTTTTTTACAGTATATACGGAAATATGAAATACACGGGCCTTTCTTACATGCGTGCTTACCTGTTTATAATGCTGATAACATTTGCGGAGCTTCTGACAGGTTTTTTAATAATCGGAATCAGATACGCGGCAATTGCGGCAATGATTATCGCTTTTGCCGATATGCTTCCGGTTATCGGCGTCGGAATGATTATGGTTCCGTGGGCGCTCGTTCTGATTCTGCAGGGAAGAAGCTATCAGGGTATCGGTCTTCTGTTGATTCTTGTTGTTATAGAAGTTCTCAGGCAAGTACTGCAGCCTAAGATTGTATCCGAAACCACGGGACTTTCGCCGCTTTTGACCCTTATATGTATGTATGCCGGATTTCGGGTTGCAGGATTTGCCGGTCTAATTTTTCTGCCTATGATAGTTCTGATTATAAAGAATACTTTTTTCAGTCCATCTTACGATGCTGAAAAAGATAAGAACAGCGTAAGGCAACAAAGCCGTGAAAAATAAGTTTTTCTTGAATTGATAATAATTAATTATATCATATTAATGTAAAGTTTGCAACCGATTTAAAAATTTTGATATTTAAAACCTGCAATAAATTTTGTCATTTAATACTCAAATGCTATTTTGTTTCCGCTCAGTCATTTTAATCATTGACAAACCTATATTTTTATGCTAATATAAATATAAAGAACATAAAAGTTTTGGTATATATGCGGATGTGATGGAATGGCAGACATGTCGGTCTTAGAAACCGATCCGAGAGGGTGCAGGTTCAAATCCTGTCATCCGCACCAAAGGGAGACAATAAAAAAGATATTGTCCCGGAAAGCCCCGATAAAATCGGGGCTTTCGCCGTTTCAGGCGGCGATTTTTCGAGGGTCAAAATCGTAGATGCAAAATGGGCAAATTTCCTTAGCGTCATGACTTAAATTCTCGCGATAAAAATGTTATGATTACAGATAACAAAATCACTGTTTTTTGAGTAAGAGGATAATATGTATGGATCAAGCTATAAAGTATTATTTTAACAAAGATATAAAAGAAAAAATACGATTATACAATGGTTGGAAGGAATAATGGTTGCTTGTTTTATCGGATAATCAAAAAGTAGTATTCCGTGCTTGTAGTGACTATGAAGACAGAATTCAATGAAATAAAAGGCAGATTAACATGAGAATGCTATTACAATTCGGCCTTCCATTATTTGGATTATGAAGTGTCTTTCACTATAAATCCATTATTGATATAGCTTTTTAAAGTCATTTTCTTCTTTTTATATTTTGACACAGAAAAGGAAAAGTGCAAATTTTAAAACAAAAGAAATGAAAAACAAAGTTTGCAAACTCATTAGTCTGTTTGCTGATACTCAACTTAGCCGCTTGCTTTAAGGTAAATACCAATTTGTTTCGTTCGAGGGCCTTGCCTAGTGAGAGTTCAAACTCCTACAAGAAACCGCCGAAAATATCTTTTTTGAAAGCACCACTGCAATTTGAACCCCTATGGGGTTGAATGCAATAGTGTTTTCTTTATAAAAATCAGTATTTATGTAGCTTTTCAGGTACGCTTTTTATTTTTGTCACTGCAAATTATACATTCTATATTCTGCATTGAGTCGAGTTTCTAATCGGTCATTTTATAAGAAAGATATAATTTATTATCTCGGCAAGAAATTTTCATAATTATAATCCTAAAAAACTCTTGACAAAATGAAAAGCCGAGAATATAATATAACAGTGATATATAACGTTGTTATAAGGAGACAGTAAAATGGGCCAGAAGGAACAGACAACGCTTGAGAGAATTCATGCGGCGGCACGGCAGGAATTTTTATGCAAGGGATTTAAATCTGCCTCACTTAGGAATATCGTTAAGACGGCGGGTGTTACAACAGGTGCCTTTTATGGATATTTTTCCAGCAAAGAAGCTCTTTTTGCCTCTGTTGTGGAACCCCACGCCGCTGCGGTTATGGGCAGATTCATGACAGCGCAGACAGAATTTGCGGAGCTGCCTGAAGAAGAGCAGCCGGAGCACATGGGAAGAGAATCTGCCGAATGTGTGGATTGGATGATTGATTATATGTATGACCATTATGAAGATTTCAAAATTCTGATATGCTGCGGTGACGGTACTTCGTATGAACATTTCATAGATTCGATGGTAGAGGTTGAAGTTGAATATACCTTTCGATATATTGAAGTTCTGAAAAATCTCGGCAGGGAAGTACCGGAGATTGGACGGGAGCTTTGCCATATGATTGCAGACGGTATGTTTGAAGGCGTTTTTGAAGTTATTCGTCATGATATGCCTAAAGAGCAGGCTAAAATTTTTATTTCTCGGCTTCGTGAGTTTTATACTGCGGGATGGATGAAAATTATGGGGCAGTAAAGTCCTATAATTTTTTGCCCATGAGTTAGCATATGCTAACCAAAAATCGGATACCTGAATCTGCTTAAGCAGTTTTCTGTATCATAAATAATTATCACAAGGAGGATTGAAAGTGAAAAAGAATAAAAATTTTTCAGAGCTGATAAGTTATGCGGGCAATTACCGGCATCTTACTTATCTGTCGCTTGTATTATCGGTCGTAAGTGCAGTTTTTGCTTTATTGCCATTCGTTTTTATTTTCTTTATTATTAAAGAAATTATAAATGTTGCTCCGCATTATTCGGAGGCGGTGAAAATTGTCAGAAACGGTTGGATGGCTGTATTGTTTGCATTGATTTCCATCGTAATTTATGTGGGCTCGCTTATGTGTTCTCATAAGTCCGCTTTTCATATCGCAGGAAATCTGCGAAAAACGTTGATGGCGCATATAGCAGAACTGCCGCCCGGCTTTATCGGAGAAATGGGCAGCGGTAAAATTAGACGTATTGTAAACGAAAGCAGCGCCGCTACCGAAACCTATCTTGCGCATCAGCTTCCGGATATGGCAGGGGCAATCGCCACGCCGTTCGGTATGATTGTAATGCTGTTTTTGTTTGACTGGCGCTTTGGGCTGATATGTCTTTTGCCGGTTGTTCTCGGATTTGCAGCTATGTTCAAAATGGCGGGTCCGAAAATGGCGGAGGATATGAAAAACTATCAGAACGCTCTTGCCGATATGAACAATGAGGCTG
Organism: uncultured Eubacteriales bacterium; assembly: GCA_948467545.1. Lineage (GTDB taxonomy): Bacteria > Bacillota > Clostridia > Oscillospirales > CAG-272 > UMGS911. Next base: position 221,670 of record CAOKER010000004.1, on the reverse strand, counting down.
TGGAATATGTGCGCGGCATACCTGTAGTCAAAACTTTTGGTCAGACGGTATATACCTTTAAACGCTTTAAGGGTTCGATAGACAGCTATTACAAATTCTGCATCGCCTATTGCAAAAAATGCCGCATGCCGATGCTTTTGTATACAGTTTTTATAAACAGTTCATTTGCTTTTTTAATTACGCTTGCACTGATTATAGCAGGCGGTGAAGCGGTAACGCAGTCTGTTTTGCTCAGTCTTGTTTTCTATGTGATTTTTACTCCCGTAATCTCTACTTCCATGACTAAGGTACTGTTCATGAGTGAGAACGGAATGATTGTAACCGACGCTCTTGCCAGGATTCATTCGATTCTTGATATGAAACCATTGCCGGATTCTCGGGTACCCGAATTGCCGAAGGATAACTCGGTGGAATTCAAGAACGTTTACTTTCGATACCGCGGAGCGAAGTCAGATGCGCTTCGGGATATTTCCTTCACTGTTGCGCCCGGAGAAACTGTTGCTTTGGTGGGACCGTCGGGCGGAGGAAAAACAACGGCAGCAGAACTTATTTCCCGCTTTTGGGATGTAAATAACGGTGAGATTATAATAGGGGGTGTTAATGTAAAGCATATTAAAAAATCCGAATTGATGAAGACCGTTTCATATGTTTTTCAGGACAGCAGGTTGGTGAAGACCTCGATTTTGGAGAATGTTAGAATGGCAAAACCGGATGCTTCACGTAAAGAGGTTGAAATTGCATTGCATAAGGCTCAATGCGATAATATTATAGCAAAGCTTCACGACGGAATCAATACGGTGATCGGTACTAAAGGCGTATATTTGTCGGGAGGAGAGCAGCAGCGTATAGCAATTGCCCGTGTTATACTGAAAAACGCGCCTATAATTGTGCTGGATGAGGCAACAGCCTTTGCCGATCCCGAAAACGAGTTCCTTGTACAGCGCGCCTTTGAAGAACTGGCAAAAGATAAGACAGTAATCATGATTGCTCATCGTTTGACTACGGTAAGAAATGCGGACAGAATTTTTGTTCTGAAGGACGGTGGGATCGAAGAATCCGGAACGCACAACGGACTTGCGGAAAGCGGCGGTTTGTATTCTAAGATGTGGAAGGATTATCAGACTTCGATCAGTTGGAAGGTTGGTGGCGCAAGATGATAAACAGAATAAAGAAACGGTTTGCGCTCTCCCGTGAAGGCGCGATAGGACTTGTGAGGGCCGTTGCGGCGTGTACTGTCGGCGATTTAGTAGTAATGTTTCCGATTGGGCTTTTATATTTTTTAGTAAGCGATTTTCTTGAGGGTATTGTTCCGGAAAATCATTATGCGCTGTACGGTGCCGGCATTGCCGCTGCTCTTATTCTGATTTTCCTTTCGGAGCTTTGGAAATACAACGCAACGTATTTTTCTACATATCGTGAATCGGGCAGATGCAGAATACGTCTTGCCGAAAAGCTCCGCCGTCTTCCTCTTTCCTTTTTCGGAAAAAAGGATTTGGCGGATCTGACAAATACTATGTTAGGTGATGTAGCTACAACCGAGCAGATGTTTTCCCATTATGTTCCGCAGTTTTATGCGTCTGTTATTTCCACCTGTCTGATCGCGGTTAGCCTGTTCTTTTACGACTGGCATCTCGCGCTTGCCGCTCTTTGGGTTTTGCCGATCACACTTTTGATAGTCAGACTTTCAAAAAGGGTGCAGAATTATTTCATCCGCAAACAGAATGCGGCGCAAATTGCTGTTCAAGACGGCGTGCAGGAATGCCTTGAAACCATGCGCGACCTGAAAAGCAACAATGCGGAAGAAGAATATATGAATGAGTTATACCGAAAGATTGACGTTTTGGAAAGCCGACACATGAAAAGCGAACTTGGGATCGCCATGTTTGTGGTTCCCGCGCAGATGATTCTTAAGCTTGGTATTGCGACGGTGGCTCTTGTGGGAAGCTCGCTCCTTATTAACGGTACGATTACGCTTATTACTTTCTTTATGTTTATGCTGGTTGTTTCAAGAATCTACGAGCCAATGTCCTTCTCTCTTCAGAATTTGGCGGCGATTAATTCCCTGCAAATCAATATCGACCGTATGAATGAAATTGAGAACTGTATGGAGCAGGTCGGAAAAGGGGAATTTAAACCGAATGGCTATGATATTATATTTGAAAACGTTGGATTTGCATATACTGACAATGAAACGGTACTTCAAAATGTATCCTTTACAGCTAAGCAGGGAGAGATTACAGCGCTCATCGGACCGTCGGGCGGCGGTAAGTCAACGGCAGCAAAGCTTGCGGCAAGATTTTGGGATACCGATAAGGGAAAAATAACAGTCGGGGGAATTGATGTTAAAACCGTTGATCCCGAACAGCTTCTGACGGCGTTTTCAATCGTCTTTCAGGATGTCACGCTTTTTAATAATACTGTAATGGAAAATATCCGTATCGGAAGAAAGAATGCAACGGACGAGGAAGTCATGGAAGCGGCAAGACTGGCAAACTGCGATGAATTTGTGGAAAAACTGCCGAAAAAGTGGAACAGCAATATCGGTGAAAACGGCAGCGCTCTTTCAGGAGGCGAACGGCAGCGAATTTCCATCGCGCGCGCTTTTTTGAAAGATGCTCCGATTATCCTGCTTGACGAAGCAACCGCTTCTCTTGATGTGGAAAACGAAACGGCAATTCAGTCTGCACTTTCCAAGTTGATTAAAGATAAAACGGTACTTTTGATCGCGCATCGAATGCGTACGGTTGCCGGTGCGGACAAGGTGATTGTGCTGTCGCAGGGTACGGTAGCAGAGCAGGGAGATCCCAAAAAGCTTCTCGGACAAAACGGTATCTATACTCGAATGGTAAAATTACAGACGGAAAGTCAGAACTGGTCGATAGGATAAAAGAAAAATATTCGGCAGAGCCGCTCAGATACAGACGGCTCTGTTTTTTGCAGAGCTTTTATATAAAATTTTTCTAAGTATCTTGACAAACATAAAATTTCTGTGATATACTATGAAATTGAGTTAGCAATAGCTAACTAAAGAGGTTGTTTTTTTTAACATAAGTTAGCTCATGCTAACTTATGAAAGATTCATGAGGTGATACTGTGTGACTGACAACAAGATCTTTTGGGAAAGATGGGCAAAGCGGTATGACAATTTTACGGCAGGTAACCGCAGGGTTTACGGAGAAGTAATCCGGAGAAAAAATTCGCTGAATCGAGATATGACGGTACTTGAGTCGGCTTGAGGAACAGGATTTTTGTAGATGCAGCTCGCCGGAAGCGTAAAACTGCTTGATGCAACGGATTTTTCAGCGGAAATGATAAAACATGCAAAGTTAAAATCGTGTTATCAGGCGTGACGGACTGTTGACTGAGGAAGATCTGAATATTTTAAGAAAAAACGACTTTAACGTGATCTAAAATGATATTTACGAGATACACTCAAGTTGACTTGTGCCGAGGCAAAAAAGTTCAGTAATTTATAATAAAGGAGAGAATGATGTTATGTCAGATCAGGAAAAGAATTTTTTGAAGATAATAGATTTGAAAAAATCTTTCGGTAGCGGAGATACAAAACAGGAGGTTCTCCGCGGAATGAATCTTTCGGTAGCAAAAGGGGAATTCTGCGTACTGCTCGGTCCGTCCGGTTCCGGCAAATCCACACTGCTTAATATAATCGGCGGTATTGACAGCGCCGATTCCGGAGACATATCTATAGGCGGCGACAAACTTGAGGATTTAGGTGAGAGGCGGCTGACCCAGTATCGCCGGAAGCATCTCGGATATGTTTTTCAGATGTACAACCTCATCGGAAATCTTAATGTAAAGGAAAATGTAGAGGTTGGCGCATATTTGTCGGACAATCCTTTGGACATCGACGAGTTGCTTCGCACTCTTGGTCTGTATGAGCATAGGCATAAACTGCCGAATCAGCTTTCCGGAGGACAGCAGCAACGGGTTTCCATCGGCAGAGCCATTGTCAAAAATCCCGATATTCTGCTGTGCGACGAGCCCACGGGCGCATTGGATTATACCACATCAAAGGAAATTCTCAGGCTGATTGAGGAAATTAACGTTAAATATAAAAATACCGTCATTATGGTTACACATAACGAAGCAATTAAGGAAATGGCGGATCATATTGTAAAATTGAGAGACGGTAAGGTTCGGTTAGATGAACTTAACGCTCATAAGATCTCCGCCTCTGAGCTGGAATGGTAAGGAGCGTTGAAGGTATGAAACATAAAATAAAAAATCCGCTTTTGAGGAGGATTCCGAGGGAACTTTTAGGTGACTGGCGGAAATACCTTGTTGTTAGCCTGTTTATGATTCTTACTATAGGTTTTGTTTCCGGTATGTATGTAGCTAACGAGAGCATGTTGACGGCGGCAGACGAAGGTTCAGAGACATATAAGCTGGAGGACGGGCATTTCGAGCTTATCGAAAAGGCTGATGAAAAATTACTTTCCGCAGTTGCCTCCGGAGAAAAGGCTGATGTTAAAGAATACTATTTGGAGAATGCAAAGGAAGACCTTGATGAAAAATTCCAAAGTAAATTCGATGAGGAATTCACAAGAGAATTTGACTTGAAGTTTAAAGATAATTTTGAACGGTCTTTTGAAGATCAGGTTAAAAAATCGCTTTTGTCTCAGGGAATGGATGAAGCCGCAGCCGACGCCGTGCTGTCGTCGGCAGTAGAGCAGGCAAAGCAGAGCGGATCTTACTATGAGGCATACGACGCTGCATACGGTGAGGCGTACAGCTCCGCTTATGACGAAGCGTATAAAGAGGCATACGACGAGGCTTGGAATAAAATCCTTGGAGAAATCGATGAGAAATACGAGGATGCGGAAGAAAAATATCAGCTGAACGATCCCGAATTTCGAACTGTTCCGGCAAAAATTCATGAAAATTTTTATCGGAACGAGGAAGAGGATAATAATAACGACGGTACAGCAGACGGTTTCGTCCGTGTCTATGCAAAAACGGACGCCATAAACTTAGCGTGTCTCATGGACGGACGTTTTCCGGACAGTGCGGATGAAATTGCCGTTGACCGTATGCATGCGGACAATGCCGGCATAAAGGTTGGAGACAGTATTACCGTCGGCGGAAGGAGATGGAGGGTTGTCGGTTTGATTGCATATGTCAGCTATTCCACACTTCATGAAAAAAATACCGATTTAATGTTTGACGCTCTGAAATTCAATGTGGCAATGGTCACGGAAGAAGGCTTTTCCTGTCTTGAAAAGCCTGTTCATTATTCTTATGCATGGCAGTATGAAAACACCCCTGAAAATGAAAAAGAGGAAAAGAAACTTGCCGATGATTTTTTGAAAGCACTTCTTACACAAACCGTTGTTTGGGATAACGAGATTGAAGATTATCTCCCTGCGTATGCAAATCAGGCAATCCATTTTGCCACCGACGATATGGGCTCTGACAAAGCGATGGGCGGAGTGCTTTTAGATATACTGATAGTTATTATTGCCTTTATTTTTGCCGTAACTATCAGTAATACCATTTCAAAGGAATCAAAAACAATCGGCACATTGCGCGCTTCCGGATATACCCGCGGCGAGCTTGTACGGCATTATCTCACTGTTCCGGTAATTGTTACGCTGATTGCTGCCGCGGTCGGAAACATTCTCGGCTATACGGTATTCAAGAATGTAGTAGTTTCCATGTACTATAACAGTTACAGTCTTCCTGTATATAAGACGATATGGAATCCATCTGCTTTCTGCAAGACTACGCTTATTCCCCTTGCACTGATGTTTGTTGTCAATCTTGTTGTTATTGCGGGAAAAATGAAGCATACACCGCTCGAATTTCTGCGGCAGGACTTGAAAAAAAACGGACGCAAAAAGGCGATTCGTCTGCCGAGTTGGAAATTTTTCAGCCGTTTCCGTATGCGTATCATTTTTCAGAATATTCCGAATTATCTCATATTATTTTTCGGTATTTTTTTCGTAATGGTTATGCTGGCTATGGCTATCGGCATGCCGGATACGCTGGATTATTACAAGAAAAATACAGGCGCAATGATGTTTGCGGATTATCAGTATCTGCTTAAATCCTGCTATGATGAGGATGGAAATCGAATTGTCATGGAAAATGAAACTGCCGAGGAGTTCGGCATGAAGTCTTTACAGAGAAAAAGTGAAGCAATCAACGAGGATATATCGGTTTACGGTATTTCGGACGAAAGCCTTTATGTTCAAATCGACGGTCTGAACGGTTTGAAACAGGGCGAGATTTATATTTCCGACTCATTCCGTGATAAATACGGCATATCGGTCGGAGATACGGTAACGCTTGACGAAAAGTATGAAAATAAACGATACAATTTTAAGGTAGCAGGTTTCTACAGCAAGTCGCTGAGTATTTCGGCTTATATGCCGATTGAACAGTTTTGCCTTACTTTTGATTTGGGAGAGGATGAATTTACGGGATATTTATCCGATACTAAAATTACTGATATAAGCTATGACAATATTTCTACAGTAATTACCGAGCGCGACATTACAAAAGTGTGTGATCAGCTCGATCATTCTATGGGTTCGTATATGCAGTATTTTCAAGTTTTGTGTATTTTGCTTTCGGCGGTTATGATATATCTGTTGACAAAGATTATCATCGAGAAAAATGAGAACGCCATCTCCATGACTAAAATCCTCGGCTATGAAAACGGTGAAATCGCAAGGCTGTATCTGTTTTCAACCACTATCGTTCTTGTTATTGCGGATGCTGTCGGCGTTTTCCTCGGCGCTTTTGTTATGAGTGCGGCGTGGAGAACGATTATGTTCAGTTACAGCGGATGGTATGCATTTAAAATGAATCCGATTGGTTATCTTAAAATGTTTCTGTTCGTGTTGGTCGGATACCTTATTGTTATGGCATTTGATTTTAGGCGCATTAAAAAAATTCCGCTCGACGAAGCGCTTAAAAATGCGGAGTGATTTCGATCGAATCGTTATATATTTTGATTTGCGAAGATGACGGTGTAGACATTTATATTCTTTGCATTATTCCTGCAATTGTATGGATTTTACCATGTCGTTTGTTTGTTCGGTATTAATACAGTAAAGTCCGATAAATTTTAAAATTGTCAATGACAATTTAAGCAATATATTATAATATAAATTTAAAATATTATTGTTAATATTGACTGTTTGCAAAATTTTGCTTATAATAAGTCTATAGGGAAGGGATTACGTGAATGGGTTCCATGACATTTGTCGGATTACGATATGTGCGCGATTGCATCGACCTCCTAAACGGGGAGCAGCGTGCCTTTTTTATGATATTATATACAAGGAGCTCCTTATTGAACAGGCGGTGTGTAAAATGAAAGAAGTATTATTTCCGTACGGTAAAGAAAAATTAAGCTATCGGTTTAAGGATGAAGAACTTGCAGATTCGCTTGAATCATCAATAAACAATTATTTACCGGGATTAGACGAATCAGAACTGATAGAAGAGGCGATAAAAAATCCTGTAGGCTGCAAACGCTTAAATGAGCTTGCAAAGGGAAAGAAAAATATTGTGATAATTGCAAGCGATCATACCAGACCTGTTCCCAGTAAACTTATTATACCTGCGATGCTTAGAGAAATAAGAAGCACAAATTATGATGCAAATATTACAATACTTATTGCTACAGGATGTCATCGCGATATTACAAATGCTGAGCTTATCGAAAAGTTCGGAGAGAAAATTGTAGCAAACGAACATATTTGTGTTCACAATTGTGACGATAATGAAAGGATGGTAAACATCGGAAAGCTGCCATCGGGTGGAGATTGTGAAATTAATTCACTTGCATATAATGCAGATCTTCTGGTTTCGGAAGGTTTTATCGAACCTCATTTCTTTGCCGGGTTTTCCGGGGGAAGAAAAAGCGTCTTGCCGGGTGTGGCAGGAAGAACAACCGTACTTTCCAACCATTGCTCTGAATTTATAGATAATCCCAATTCAAGAACCGGTATTCTTAAGGATAATCCAATACATAGAGATATGCTGTGGGCGGCTAAAGCTGCTCATTTAAAATTTATCGTCAATGTCGTCCTAAATTCTGAAAAAAAGGTAATTTTTGCTGCAGCGGGAGATTGCGAAGCAGCACATAGACAAGGCACAGATTTTATATCATCTCTTTGCAGCGTCAGTGCGGTCGAATCCGATGTTGTGATTACCACAAACGGCGGATATCCTCTTGATCAGAATGTTTATCAGGCGGTAAAGGGAATGACAGCTGCCGAAGCTACCGTTAGAAAGGGCGGAGTAATTATAATGCTTGCAGCATCAAATGACGGCATAGGCGGAGATCATTTTTATCATCAGCTTGCAGACGAAACAGACATCTCCAAAACTATGGCAGCATTTATGAAAAGAAACAGACGGCAGACTGTTCCAGATCAATGGCAATCACAAATTTTTATAAGAATTCTTATGCATGCAAAAGTAATCTATATTTCGGAAATCCCAGATGACATTGTAGAAAAAATGCATATGATACCTGCTCATTCCATTAAAGATGCAATCGGAAAGGCAAAAAAAATTCTCGGAATAGATGATATAAAAATTACCGCAATTCCCGACGGAGTTTCGGTTATAGTGAAAAAATAGAGCAAAAAACGGTTGTCCATACATAAATATGGACAACCGTTTTTTGTATCTTATTATATTATAAGCAGCTTTTAATTTTGGTGTAAAATACATCCAGACATTTATGCAAAAAACATTTGATAAAATTTAATATATAGTTGCATTATTCGACATTATATGATATAATTGTAAAAACTATTTATTATTGTTTGTTGATTTATTAAATTATTATGTCTATATCATTTAATAAAAATCTTATACACTAATTGAAAGCAGGCTTCAAAATGGAAAGACTGAAAAGAAACTCATCTCTTGATATTATAAGGATTTTTGCACTTTTTTCGGTAATTTCGGTTCATTTCTTTATGCATAACGGTTTTTACGGTCATCCCGTAGCCGGAAAGCGAATGTATTTAATGGTTCTTATGCGTACATTTTTCATGATATGCGTGCCGCTGTTTATGATTTTAACCGGATACCTGATGTCTTCCAAGGTCTTGAGCAGAAAATATTACACAGGCATATCAAAAACTCTGTTTGTATATTTGTTTGCCTCGATCTTTTGTATATTATATAAAAATACTGTTTTTCCGGGAACCTATAATGTAAGAAATTCTATACTAAGTATATTGAACTTCAGCGCCGCAAATTACTCGTGGTATATCGAAATGTATTTGGGATTGTTTTTGATGATACCTTTTATAAATTTGATATATAACGGTTTGAAAACGAAAAGGCAGAAGCAGCTGCTGATATTTACATTTCTGCTGCTGACATCTTTTCCGATGATTACAAATATCTTTCACATACTAATCATGGATCCTGTAAACCCCGAAATTTATCAGAAAATTCTTCCGGTATACTGGGTATCCGTTTATCCTCTAACCTATTATTTTATAGGATGCTACCTGAAAGAGTACGGTTTTTCGATAAGCAGGGGCAAAAATATATTTTTGATATTGGCGGCAGTATTTATTTTTGGCTCTTACAATTTTATACGCTGTAAAGAGGGGCCATTTGAGTGGGGACTTTGGCAGGAGTATGGTTCGTTGTTCAATGTAATAATGGCTGTATTGGTTTTCGGACTGCTTCTCAACATAAAAATTCCTGCAATACTTCAAAAACCATTGAAACTGATTTCGGATCTTTCGCTCGGTGCTTATCTCCTGTCTTATATTTTTGACAACAAATTTTATCCCATATTTATAGAAAAGGTTCCGGAAATGCAGCATCGCTTGGAGTATTATATTATCATGGTTTCGGCGGTTTTTGTTTGTTCTCTTCTTCTGTCCGCTGCAATCAACATTTTATATTTTGCAGTACATAAATTGAGGTTAAAGTTTTTCAGCATAATTTTTCGAAAAGCTAAGCCGGTTTGAAAATTCCTATTAGCTTTTCCGACAATATATAGGAAAGGATGTTGTCACAAAAAATGAGACGGTATGCAAAAATTACAGCGGCTGTTCTGTCTGCCGTTATTGCAATTACATCGTCATCCGTCGTTGTCTGTGCAGCGGGGATCGAATATTCAGATGATCGAGGTCAGAATCGTTTGAATAATGAGGATATAGCTTCAAAATCTGCGGAACCCAAGAAGCCCGTTTTCAAGTCCTCTGAATCTGATGAACAAGAAATATCTCCAAATTTGGATGAAACTGCGAAATCCCAAGATACGATCGAAGATACATCTGAAGAAACATCCGAAATCGGTATAACAATATATGAGCAAACGGATATGTCGGAAAATTCCGATCAAAACAAAGGCAAAAGCGATAAAACAGAAGCTGCCGATGTATTTGACGATGGTTCATTTGATAAAAATGAGGGCGCTGACATACATGAAACCGGAGACGTTCAAATAATCGAACACTATGAAGCCGATGATAATATTCTCATAACAGAAGCAGATAAATTTCGTGAAAAAAGTTCCGAGAACTCTCAGGAATCAATCGAAGATAACAGAGATTTAGTTCTATATTCCACATATTCCGAAAATTGCTCATTTAAAGAAGCGGATGGAATATCTTTTCAGTACTGCGTAGGAACCGCTTGGACTGATTTTTACGGAAGAACGGATGTTCTTGACCATATAGACGGCGTTCGTATTCAATCAACCCGAAAACCGTACTACCTGCAATATCATACAAAGGATGTCGGAAAAGACAATTACCGTCCATTTGTTACAAGCGAAGAAGATGACTACGCCGGGTGGTACGGCATAAGCATGTCTCAGCTGGAAATTCAGGTGTTTCTTCAGGACGGGCGGAGAATTTATGATGATTATATAGTTATGTACCGTGTAAAGGTTAACGGCAGGGGATGAGAGCTTGACGATAAATCGACATATGCGGGATGGTCAAAAAACGAAAAAATAGAAGCAATGGAAATACACATATATGAACGTGCTTCACTTGATCCAATTCCGTCGGAAAATGCAGTAATTATTAATGCGCCATACATAAATCAGTATGATATGGGGATGCCCAACGGTTGTGAAAGTGTAAGTGCTGTAATGGCGCTGCAATATATAGGTATTTCGCTTTCTCCTGAGCAATTTGTCACAAATTATTTAGACATGGGAAATGCGCCTGCGGGTGGAATAGGCTCTGATCCGAATGCTGTATTTGTCGGAGATCCGCGTTCAACAGGCGGATGGGGATGCTATGCTCCTGTTATTGTCAACGCGTTGAATAAAATTTCCGGGCAGTACAGCTTTCACGTCAACAATTTAACCGGGCAGACGTTGTAAACTCTGTGCAGTACATATATTGATAAAGGTACTCCCGTTCTTATTTGGGCGACTGTTGATATGACCGATTATTTTGAATACCGATACTGGTCAGCATATGATGGCACAGCTGTTCAGTACAACAACAAGCTTCATTGTCTGCTTTTAGTGGGATATGATGAAAATAACTATTATTTCAATGATCCGATGAGAAAAGAATTCAATGGATTTTCGAAATCAAAGGTATTAGAAGCATACAGTCTGCTTGGAAAACAGGCTGTAGCTATTATAAAAACAAGCGAACCTCCGGATGATCCGGTTATCGAGCCAGACGAAAAAACATTGGAGGAGTTACTCGGAATCGTCGGTCCTCATGATACTGAAAAATTAATTATTGATTTTGGAACAACCGTTATGGTTTTAAAAATTATAAAAACCATGAGGAATATTGCAAAGATTTTGCCGATAAGAAAACCTATATAATTAATATATAAAAATGAGAATGTCACAGTCACTATGGCGGCAGTCAGATCGATGTTAGGCAATGGTAATCTATCTGTTGCCTGCGCATAGAGAGTATACACATAGATAGAATAATTGAGTGATGCTTATATCTCAAATGAAATACCATCCACAAAGCGGATGGTATTTCATTTTCATGGTTTTCATTTGATATACTTCCCTAAATTATGTAAAATTTGCATTTTACATAATTTAATTTGTTATATATTTATTTTAAATTAATGAATCTGTGCTTCCCGTTACATACTTTAGATTTAAACTTATTATAAGCTCTGCCCGTCTTCTATATTTATAAAATTTGTTGAATAGAAGCAAGTTGAAAATTGGAATACAGTTGATTCTTAATCCATATACTTGTACTAATGAGTTATTTTAATAAATCAAAAATAAAGGCGGTGAAATTAGTTTTGAAAAAAACAATTTTAAGTTCTGTTTACGCAACTGTTATTTCATTAGTAATATCTATGATAATAATGTTAGTCGCCGCGATTGTCGCTGTAAAACTTGAAGATCCTTCTTCTGTTACAGATATTTCAGCGATCATAGCTCTAATAGGCGGCGCATTATTCTGCGGAATAATATGTTCTGTTATGTCCGGCGGTAATACCGTGTCTGCAGCTATTGCAGGTTGCATGTACATATGTTTTATTCTTATAATATCGCTTATTATTGCCGGATTGGGCGGTCCTTTTGATGATCCGTCGGGGTTTGGAAAAAAAATTATATTAATTGTGATTTCATTTCTAACTGTTATTATTGGATCATTTTTGGGTAGAAAACGCAAGCATAAAAAACGTTCTGCCGCTTCCCTCCGCGCAGAAATGTTGAAAAGAAAAAGATGAATTTAAACATAGAGAAAGCATATCGTAACAATTAGTAACAATTATTATTAAAAACACAGCCGTATAAAAATATATGACTGTGTTTTTAATAATATTTTGATGTAACTATCTTTTCCATTTTGCGAAGATAATCTATTAGCTGTTTAATAATATTCATCTTGTATTCAAAGCTAATGGGACTTCCGGGTACTTGATGCGCTTCGTTGATTGCTTGGCCTATAAAAAAATTGATTTTTTTTGATTCGTCAAAAAGCATTCGACAAATTTTCGATACAGAATCCGAATAACGCTCGGATCGAAAAAGAACATCGCTGCCGTTTATAAAAAGTTTTGCACGCTCAAGAACCATTCCAAGCGTAATTACACCTTCTGTAACAATATCAACTCCTTCAATCTGCCCTGACGGAGGTATTTTACAGTCAACGTAATTCAAGTCTACTATAAGCTCTGTATCAAGATATCTTGAAGCTAATATTGCAGTCGTTCCCCCACAAATTATATGTTTGCCTTTAGAAGAAAAAAATTCTGACATCATGCTATTAATAACACAATCATTTGACGGAGGACCAACCATAATATTAACTATAGAGCTTTCGTCAGAACAACATTCCGGACGTTTGTTTTCGTAAGCAACTCCAAGATTATCAGATAAATTCAAAAAAATAATTCCCCTTGTTATTCTTTCTTTTTGGAGATCAATTTAATACTTTTTTAAGAATGTTATTTTCAAAAAAGTTTGTTGTTTCTTCGGGAACTACGGAAAAAATTTCACCGTCAACCGAGACACAAACATCGTTTTGACAATTTCCCATACAAAAAGTACCGGAAAGTTCTATACGATCATCAAGATTATACTTTTCAATAAGTTTTTTAATACAGCTTACAACCTGATGAGAACCTTTGAGATGGCATGAGCTTCCTATGCATACTACAACTTTCATAATGCGGTAATAATTTCCCTTCTTTCCCCCGGAAACCCGGCATTGTTTTAATAGGGGCAAAAGCCCGGCGGTAATATTCTTACGACGATATCGATATGAAACAAGCCGATACCTTTTACTAAAGTAAGACGGTAGGTAATTTATCTTCCCGTCATACACTATTATATTCCTGTCTCATATAAAATGAGACAGGAAGTTATTTTATCAGAATAACAATATCAAAAATTGTGACAAAAGCACAACCGATATTAAAGCTACAGGATATGTTGCTGCATATGCGGCCGCAACATTTTCTGTACCGGCAACACTGATAAGTGTACCGAGCGCAGGAGTACTTGTCATTCCTCCGGTTATGGAGCCGAGATTATTAAGCAGACTGAGCCTGAGAACGTATTTAGCAAATATATAGCCAATAATCATCGGAACAAGCGTCATTACTACGCCGTAAATAAAGTATATTGGCTGGAAGTTTTCGATAAAGCTTGCGCCTCCGGCAACTCCTGCACCAATTAGGAACAGCATAAGTCCAAGTTCTCTAAATACTTTCAAAGTAGATTCTTCAGGCATGAGGTTTATTCTTCCGCATTTTCCAAAATGACCGAATAAAAGAGAAATCAGAAGACATCCACCTGTTGTTGTAAGCGAAAATGCAGTTCCGGAAAGACCATTTGAGGAAAGCGGAATTTTTATCATTCCGACAAAAATACCTATAATAGCCGCCAATGCAAAAACCATTATTCCGAATGGATCCATATCTATCAGTTTTTTTGCGCCTTTTTTCTTTTTGCTCGAACCGTCGTCCGCAATTATAAGCTTTCTGCGCTCTTCTTCCATATTTGCTTTAGTAAGCTTAGGAATAAGCTGCACAAAAAGCACTACTCCGATCACTCCGAAGATATACGCAATGCCGTGTCCGACAGATACTATGTCCTCATATGCCGGCGCAACGGTAGCTTTTGCCGCCGAAAATGCCGGCGTTGAGGTGAGAGAACCCGATAAAAGCCCTACTATCATGGCCGTAAGTCTGTCAAAATCCGTTTCTCCTCCTACTGTTCTTCCGAACATTATGCATCCGATTGCGGCGAGACCTCCTGCAATTATGATTATAAGGCCGAGACAAACATAGGATTTGAAATTTTTCTTCATATTGCTGAAAAATTTCGGTCCCGCTATAAATCCGACAGATGTTACAAAAAGAATCAGTCCCATATTCTCTATAATCTTTAACGCATTTTTTGTATAATCAACCAGCTGTGCATCAAGCTGCTTGTAGAACAAGCATCCATAGACAAGAGCTATAATAAAGACGCCAGCTGTACCGAGAGAGACACCTTTTATTGTTATGCGTCCCAAAGCATATCCGATTGCAGAAATGGCAAATACACTGAAAATTAGAAATGTAATTCCGGTGACAGGAATTACTCCTCCGAACAAAGACATTTAGTCAACTCCAATCATTTAGAACTTTTACGGGCATAATTAGGAAGCAATTTGGGAGAAACGACATCTGTCTTGATATTAGCAGCTGTCATCTCTGCCGAAAAGCGGTCAATATGCTCAAGTGTAAGTTTTCCGGTTTTCGTATCCTTAGAACGAGCTGCCGCCTGTTTTCCCGCATTGCGTCCGAAGACTATAATATCAAGGAGTGAGTTACCCATAAGACGGTTTCTGCCATGAATCCCTCCGACTGCTTCTCCGGCAACGAAAAGATTCTGAACTCCGGATTCACCGTTGTCTGAGATGTCTATACCACCGTTCTGATAATGCAGCGTCGGATATACAAGAATAGGTTCGCGTCTAATATCAATGCCGTATTTTCCGAACATACGGAGCATCGCCGGAATTCTGCTTTCGATAGTTCCTTCTCCGTTTTTCAGCTCAATCATCGGAGTATCGAGCCAGACTCCCACACCTGAGGCGGTGTGTATTCCCTTATCTCTTGCACTGCATTCACGAATAATGGATGCAGCCGAAACATCGCGTGTTTCGAGCGGGTGCATAAATACTTCTCCGTCGGAGTTAATTAGCTTTGCGCCGAGCGAACGCACTTTTTCGGTGACAAGGGCTCCAAAAATCTGTTCCGGGTAAGCGGCGCCTGTGGGATGATATTGAAGTGTATCCGCATAAAGAAGCTTTGCTCCGACTCTGTAAGACAGTACAAGTCCGTCCGCAGTCGCACCATAGTGATTTGAAGTAGGAAATCCCTGGTAATGAAGTCTTCCCGCGCCTCCCGTAGCAATAATTACTGTTTTGGCTTTGGCAACGAGGAGTTCATCGGTCTCCATATTCAGAAGTACTGCACCGGACGCCCGTCCGGTTTCATCGAGAATAAGTTCGACTGCCGCCGTAAAATCAACAACAGGAATCTGTCGGTTAAGCACTTCGTCGCGAAGTGTTCTCATGATTTCAGCGCCTGAATAATCCTTCGCGGCATGCATTCTTTTTCTGGAAGTTCCTCCGCCATGGGTTGTAATCATGGTTCCGTCGGGCATTTTATCGAATTCGACGCCGAGATTGCTTAGCCATTCAATCGCTTCGGGAGCTTCACTTACAAGCTTACGGAGCAGTTCCGGCTTAGCTGCAAAGTGACCGCCGCCGAAAGCGTCAAGATAATGCTGAGCAGGAGAATCGTTTTCCTTATCGGCAGCTTGAATTCCACCCTCTGCCATCATTGTGTTGGCATCTCCGATTCGCAGCTTGGTAACGACCATGACCTTTGCACCGGCATTGTCTGCTTCAATTGCGGCGGAAGCACCTGCTCCTCCTCCTCCGATTATAAGCACGTCAACATCATAATCAGGATTCTCCAAATTCGGCTTATGATCCTTAAGACGACTGTTTGCCTGAAGAAGCTCAGCAAGCTCCTTTGGAACCTTTTCTCCCTTGTTCGGTCCGATTTTGAGTTCTGCAAATTCGCCTTTTTTATAGTCAGGATGATATTCTGAAAGGAGAGCGTCCTTTTCATCGGCTGTCATTCTTCTCGGTTCAAGCGCGGTATTGGCAGCTCGGTTAGCTTCAACTTTTTTAATTGATTCAAGCATCTCTTCGTTGTACATTGATTCTACCCTCCCTTATTTCTCTATTTCTCTGTTATTATAAAGCTCTTTCATCTCTTCGATTGGCTTTTGCATCAGATTTTGCAGGAGCTCCTCGAAGCTACCGTCCTTGATTTCCTTTACACGGTTTTCAAGATGTCCGCATTTCGGAGCAAGATATTTTCCGTTTAGCCTGCGCGCAAGCATCGCAACCTGCGGATGCGAGATTCCGGCAGGACAGCGGGACGAGCATACTCCACACATTACACAGTCAAAGGATTCTTCTGCACACTTTTCATATTCTCCGCGCTGCGCATAAGCAATATACTGCATAACATTGAGTCCCTGTGTACAGCTTTTGGTGCAGGCATTACATCCTATGCAGGCATATATCTCCGGATAAAGCTGCATCATTATCTGCTCTGTGGGTTTAATTTTCTCAATATCATAAATCTGTTTGACAAGCGGGAAGAAAGGAAGCGTCGCAATATACATACCTTCCTCAACCTGAGTCTGACATGCAAGACATACCTGAAGCTCCTGTTTGCCCTTAATTCTGTAGATTGTAGCGCATGCACCGCAAAAACCGTTGCGGCATCCGCATCCGCGTTTAAGCTGGTATCCGGCATATTCCATTGCGGTCATAATTGTGAGACTTGCCGGTACCGAATATTTCTTACCGAACAAATAGATATTAACCATATTTTCCATATTGATTTCCATCCCCTGCGCCCGGCAGGGTTTATTCCTTTCTCACGGATTCTAAACCAAATAAATCGGTTTTGATTTCTTCGGTATTAATTAATACTCATCCGGAAGCTCACCGAGCTCGTCAAAGCGGAATACCGGTCCGTCCTTACATACGTACTTATTTCCGATGTTGCAGCGTCCGCACTTGCCGATTCCGCATTTCATGCGGAGCTCCATTGTCGTATATATCTGAGTATCTTTAAATCCAAGCTCCTTTAGCGCAGCGAGCGAAAACTTTATCATAATCGGAGGGCCGCACATAAGAACCGTTTTTGAAACGTCCGGAGACAGTTCTTTTACATAATTCGGTACAAAGCCGACGTGACCGTCCCATCCGGATTGTTCACGGTCAATTGTAAGATCTACCTCAAAATCGGGAGCTGTCATCCATTCGTCGATTATTTCCTGATAATCAACAAGGTCGTCCTTGGATCTCGAACCGTAAATAATCTGAACCGAGCCGTACCTGCTTCTGTTATCACGTACGTAATTGATTACTGAGCGAAGCGGAGCAAGACCGATTCCTCCCGCTATAAATACAAGATCTTTTCCGAGAAGATCACTTTCTACCGGAAATGCGTTGCCGTACGGTCCGCGCACGGTAATCTGCTGTCCCGGCTCAATCATATGCAGCCATTCCGTGAGACATCCGCATTTCTTTATGCTGAACTCCATAAATTCGGTATTTGTCGGAGATGAGGTTATTGAAAACATAGCTTCACCTACGCCGGGAATTGACACCATTGCACATTGTCCCGGCATGTGATCAAAAGGCTTTGTCCCATCAGGGGTAAGTACCCGAAAGGTTTTAACATCCGGAGTGTCCTGTCTGATGTCTGTGACAACGCCGATTTTGGGAATGAGCATTTCTTCTGTCATTATTCGTCCTCCCCTATTGATTTCATAACCTTTACTATATTCATATGAATCGGACATTTTGCAAGGCATCTTCCGCATCCGACACATCCGTATTCACCGTCGTTATTCATCGGAAAGTAAATAAGCTTATGCATAAAACGCTGACGGAAACGTTCGAGCTGTGTAAGCCTCGGCTGTCCTCCCGCCATTTTTGTAAAATCGGAATACATGCAGGAATCCCAACATCTGAAACGCTTAATTCCGTGACCGGTATCAAATTCCTTTATATCATAGCACTGGCATGTCGGGCAGACAAAAGTGCATGTTCCGCATCCGAGGCAAGCCTCAGAAAGCTCTTTCCACTTTTCGGAAAAAAAAGTATCCATCATGCTTCTGCCGTCAAATTTTTCTGTACTTAAATTATGAAGCGGAAGCTTGTCATAAATAACATTTGTCTGCTTTTTCTGAGCTTCGACTGCTTTTTCATCTTCACTGTCCGCCTTATCGATTATCTCTCCGAGTGATTCGAGCAAAGCTCTTCCCTTTTCGCTCACAGCCTTCAGCATCAGAGCGTTTGAAGTTTTCCATGCGGTAATGTCTCCGTCGGCAGATTCAGTAGGATCAATACCGAAGGTTTTACAGAAGCATGTTTCCACCGGTGCAGTACAGGCAAGTGTAATCACTGTTCCGTGACTGCGCCTGTTAAGATAGTAAGAATCGGCAGGCTCCTGATCGATAAACACCTTATCAAGAATTTTAAAGCTTCGCGCATCGCATGATCTTACGCCGAATATTACGAAATCCTCGGTTTCGGTTCGCGGATCGATTACCTCTATCTTTTGTCCGTCTACCTTAAAGTCCACAAGACTTTCTGTTTGAGGAAAGAAAAAATCCTTGGCAGAACGAACTGTGTTGCCGGACTCGGAAAGAGTAACGCCGGTCTCATATTTTTTAAAACGAGCCGAACCGTCAGAATCATCCGACGGAATATACAGAATCTCTTTCCCTGCAATTTTATCGAAAAAGTCATAGAGTTTGTCAAGAAAAAGCTTATACGTCATTCGTTACCTCCCCTTTCGTATATGATTCCCGGTTCCGCATCGTTTTTAGTAAAGTCAACAACCGGGGAGCGACTTTCGGGATCTGCGCCTGCTTGATACTCGCCGTACAGCTCGTTTATATCCTTGATGAATTTACGGTTAAGCAAATGCAGCGGTATATGCTGAGGACATACGCGGGAACATTCGCCGCAGTCGGTACACCGTCCCGCAACATGGAAAGCTCGGATTATATGGAACATATTCTCCTCGAAGCTTGTCGATGCGGCTTTGTTTTCAACACCGGAAGCAGGATTGTCAAAAACACATTTTTCGCAGGTACACGCCGGACATACATTACGGCATGCGTTGCATCTTATACATTTTGAAAGCTCGCCGCGCCAGAAGGAAAATCTTTCCTCAGGCGTCATATGTTCAAGCCTTTCAACCTCGTCGAACCGTTTGGATTCACGGATTTCTCCGTCTTCTCCTATAAGCTCGTCGTATGCCACGTGCTTATGACTCTTACAGACAAGACATCTGTCGAGCTTTACGTCATCTCGTGAAAGCTCGCTTGATCCATATGCGGTTTGAACCTTGAGATTATCGCCCTCACGCTTTATATCTATAATTCCCGGTCCCGCAAGAGCCTTTATTTTTTCTATATCTGTTTTACCGTCGCACGGTATTCCGACTACGTATACACCGTCGCGATTTATACGGTGCTCACATAGAAGTTCGTTAAAACTGTATGTGTCGCACGGCTTGAGAAAAACAAGTATCTTGCCGTCCTTTTTAGACTCGGCTACCATGTATTTGGAAAGATTCGGAGCGCAGAAATCTCCGTATACAAAGTCTTTCAGCTCTTCCGCGGTCTCAAAAACAGCAGGGGTTACATCGTAGATAAACTCGCCCGCTTTCCATCCCATTACGCGGTTTACGGTTCCGTTTTCAAGAAGCTCTGCGGCTTTTTTTATCATTACTTCCTGCATCTCAGATCCTCCAGTCTCTTATTTCTGCCGAGACGGGTTACGGTTTCCGCAAAATCGTTCATCGTCGCAGCGAATTTCGCGCCTTCGGCAGCCGATACCCACTCAACGCGTGTTCTTTCCTTTTCTATGCCGAAATAGTCAAGCATTGAAAACAGAAGCGTCATTCTTCGTCTTGCATAGTAATTTCCTGTAGTATAATGGCAGTCTCCGGGATGACATCCGCAGAGAATTACGCCGTCAGCTCCTCTCTGAAATGCTCTGAGAATAAACATGGGATTTACGCGGCAGGAACACGGAACACGGATTATTTTAACGTCCGCCGGATAGGTAAGACGGTTTGTTCCGGCGAGGTCCGCGCCTGCATATGAGCACCAGTTACAGCAAAATGCAACTATCAAGGGCTTAAAGCTTGTATTTTCGGTTATATTTTCAGTCGTATTATTCACTTGCATATCGCGTCAACCTCCGACATAATCTGTCTGTTTGAGAATCCCGACAAATCCATTGCTCCGGAAGGACATGCAACTGTACATGCTCCGCAGCCCTGGCAAACAGCGGGATTGACGGATGATACTCTGCGTATCGCGGTGGTTCTGTTCGGCATACGGAATTCTTTATCCACATATGTTATAGCACCGTAAGGGCAGACATTTGCGCACAATGAGCATCCGTTGCACATCATTTCATCGGAGTGCGCCACACAAGGATTACAGGTAAGCTTATCTTTGCAAAGCAGTCCGATCGCCTTTGCCGCAGCAGCGCTTGCCTGCGCAACAGTTTCGGGAATATCCTTCGGCCCTTGGCACATACCTGAAAGGAATATCCCGGCTGTAGGACTTTCCACCGGACGAAGCTTTGGATGAGCTTCGGTAAAGAAATCATTAGTGTCCATGCTTGCGGTAAGCATGGTAGCGAGAGGTCTTGCCGTTTTGTCAGGCTCGATTGCGACTGCCAAAACAACCATATCGGCATCGATATGAAGTTGTTTGCCGAGAAGCAAATCGGATGCGCGTACCTCAAGCTTTCCGTCTGCACGCGGCATTACCTTTCCGACCATTCCCTTTATATAGTGAACGCCGTATTGCTCGACCGCACGGCGGTAAAACTCATCAAAGTTCTTTCCGGGAGTACGTACGTCAATATAAAATACATATACCTCAGTATCGGGATATTTCTCCCTTATCAGCATTGCATGCTTTGCGGTATACATGCAGCATACCTTTGAACAGTATGGCTTTCCTTTTTCATCTTCGCACCTTGAACCGACGCACTGCACAAATACAATTGTATGAGGATGCGTACCGTCGGAGGGACGGAGAAGCGTTCCCTTTGTCGGACCTGCCGCATTCATCAGGCGTTCAAGCTCCAGTGACGTAACAACGTCCTTGCTCTGTGAATACGCAAATTCGTCGTATTTATCGACCTTTATGGGCTCGAAGCCTGTCGCAACAATAATTGCTCCGTATTTTTCCTCTATAATCTGATCCTTTTGCTTGTAGTCGATTGCTCCGGCTGTACACAGCTTAGAACAAACACCGCATTTTCCCGTTTTAAGCATCGTACAGTAATCGGGATCAATAGTTGCTTTTTTCGGTACTGCCTGTGCAAACGGAATATATATTGCGCGACGATTGTCAAAGCCGAGATTGAATTCATTCGGAACATTTTTCTGAGGACATTTTTCGGTACACAGTCCGCAGCCCGTGCACTTTGTTTCATCGACATAGCGTGCCTTTTTTCTGATTTTTACAGAAAAATTACCGACAAATCCGCTTATGTCCTCAACCTCGCTGTAAGCGTATATATTTATCTTGTCATTCTGCGCACAATCGACCATTTTAGGCGTAAGAATACACGCCGCACAGTCGAGCGTCGGGAACGTTTTATCTATCTGTGCCATCTTGCCGCCGATTGTCGGCTTCTTTTCAACAATATCGACGTTAAAGCCCGCATCTGCTATATCGAGAGCGGTCTGTATTCCGGCAATACCTCCTCCGATTACAAGAGCTCTTTTAGTTACAGGGCTTTCTCCTGCCGTAAGAGGAGCATTGAGATGAACCTTGGCTATTGCAGCACGACCGAGAATTACAGCCTTTTCGGTCGCGGTCTGCATCTCCTTGTGTATCCACGAGCACTGCTCGCGTATATTGGCGATCTCAACCATATAGGGGTTAAGTCCCGCTTTCTCTGCCGCGCGGCGGAAAGTCGCCTCATGCATACGCGGAGAGCAGGAACATATTACAACACCGGTCAGTTTATATTCGGCAATGGCATTCTTTATAATGTCCTGCCCCGACTCAGAACACATGTACTGATAGTCGGTGGAAAATACAACGCCGGGTTCGTTTTTCAATGTTTGTGCAACCTTTTGTACATCTACCGTAGCCGCGATATTTGTACCGCAGTGACAAACAAATACACCAATTTTCTGCATATTTCGACCATTCCTTAAAAACTCTGTTATTTTGCGTATTTGCGAAACGCTGTTACAATTGCCTGCTGAGGCAGATCCTCGTCCAGCAGCTCCGGAATATCGTCAGGATGTAGATGATTTTCTCCCTTTTCACGAATTACCGCGAGCCTGACCGCTTCGACAAGGTATGCCGGCTTTACATTTCTCGGACACCGTTCGACACAGGCAAAACATGTAAGACATTTATAAATAGATTTTGATTTCAGAAGCGGTTCAATTTCGCCGTTATCAATCATGTTTACGAATTGATGAGGATGATACTCCATCTCGTCATACGAAGGACATGTTGCAGAGCATTTACCGCATCTCATACATTTAAGTACGTTCACTCCGCTTGAGCGAAGTATCTGCTCTTTAAGCTTTTTATTATCCTTCATTATGTGTTCCCTCCGTCCTTAATACCGAGAGCTTCCGCAAGCAGCTCGGTAAAATACACTATCGGAATATCTGCTCCGGAATTTTTTTTCAGATTGTAAAGACATAGCGGACATGCCGTAATTACCGTATCTGCTCCGAACTCCTCGCAGCTGCGTACAACCGCGCTGCTTTTCTTTTCGGCGGAAGCCTTATCCTCAAGCGTTATATATCCGCCGCAGCATTCGTTGCGCATGGGATATATAACCGGCTCGGCGCCGAGGGCCTTTATAAAATCCTCGATGATTGTCGGATTTTCCGGATCGTCCATCGCAAGTGCGGATGACGGGCGCAGCAAAAGACATCCGTAATATGCTGCAATCTTTCTTCCTGTAAGAGGATTCGTAACAGCTTCCGCAAGCTTGTCAAAGCCTATTTCGTCTCTCAGAAGCTCAAGAAAGTGAATAACACGTGTTTCTCCGGAATACGGATTTTCCGGCTTCATATAGTTTGTTACCTTTGATGCAAATTCGGAATTTTCCCGAATTGCCTTGTTCGTCTGCTTCAGGACGTTATGACATGCGGAACAGACTGTGACAAGAATGCCTCCTTTTTCTTTAGCCGCCGCTAATGCGCGAACAGAAGCAAGCTTGGTTGCAACTTCATCCGACGCAGTAGTAAAGGCACCTCCGCAGCATTGCCATTCCTCAAGCTCACAAAGCGGAGCGCCAAGCTTTTCCGCACATAAACGGGCATATCTGTCAAGGTCTTTGGCCTTTGTTTTCAGAGTACAGCCCGGATAATAACTGTAAACCATATTCTATAACCATTCCTTCCCGCCGCGAAGCAAGTCAACCATATTTCGCGACGAAGCTTCAGTACAGCATGAGTGTACGTTTTGTAAGAGTAAAAATCAGAATTAAAAAATTATTAAGTGTTTTTTATCAAAACTCTCTTGCACTTTTACAGATATATTTTGCCGAACATCTCATGCGGATTTTTTTAAATATAAAAATATATAAGTCAAACCATCTTTTCAGGATGAAATACCTCATCGAATTTTTCTTCGGTAAGAAAACCGAGCTCGACGCAAGCCTGCTTTAAAGAGATATTTTCCTTATAAGCTTTTTTTGCTGTTTTTGCGGCATTTTCATATCCTATATACGGATTGAGCGCGGTTACAAGCATGAGAGAATTATGAAGATTATGATGCATCTTTTCGCGGTTTGCGGTTATTCCGACCGCGCAGTTATTGTTAAATGAAACAATAACCTCAGCAAGGAGTCTCACAGATTGAAGAAAGTTATATATACACACCGGCATAAACACATTCAGCTCAAAGTTTCCCTGGGAAGCAGCCATACCTACGGCGACGTCATTTCCCATTACCTGCACGGCAATCATTGTTACCGCCTCGCACTGTGTCGGATTTACCTTTCCGGGCATAATTGAAGAACCGGGCTCGTTTTCGGGAATTCTGATTTCTCCGAGTCCGTCGCGCGGGCCCGATGCGAGCCAGCGAACATCGTTTGCGATTTTCATCAGATCTGCGGCAAGTGCTTTAAGAGCTCCGTGCGCAAAAACCAGCTCATCCTTTGAAGTAAGCGCGTGAAATTTGTTCGGCGCTGTTACAAAATGTTTTCCTGTTATTTCCGAAACAGCCTTAGCAACCTTCCTGTCAAATCCGGACGGGGCATTCAGCCCGGTACCGACGGCAGTACCTCCGAGCGCAAGCTCATGGAGCTTGGGAAGCGCAAGCTCGAGAAGCTCTCTGTCACGTTCAAGAGAACTACGCCATCCGCTGATCTCCTGAGAAAATTTAATCGGTGTGGCATCCTGAAGATGAGTACGTCCGCTTTTTACAACGTCATCATTTTCGGATTCAAGCCGTTTAAATGTATTTATAAGCATGTCGAGAGCCGGAAAAAGCTTATCCTCGATTGCTATGACAGCGGAAATATGCATAGCTGTAGGAAATGTATCGTTAGAGGACTGACTCATGTTTATATCGTCGTTCGGATGCAGAAGCTTTTTCCCGGCAATTTCATTTCCGCGGTTGGCAATTACTTCATTGGCATTCATGTTCGACTGTGTGCCTGATCCTGTCTGCCAGACAACAAGCGGAAAGTGCTCGTTGAGCTTTCCGGAAATTACTTCGTCGCACGCCGCGCTGATTGCAGTCAGTTTCTCTTCAGTCATTCTCTCAGGCTTTATGGCCGCATTTGCAATTGCAGCAGCTTTTTTCAGTATTCCGAAAGCATGAGTAATTTCTCTCGGCATCGTCTCTGTTCCGATACCTATTTTAAAATTTCCGCGGCTTCGTTCCGTTTGAGCTGCCCAGTATCTATCTTCAGGAACCTTTACTTCTCCCATAGAATCATGTTCGATACGATATCCCATATGAGTTGTTTTCCTTTCTGTCGTTTCTCTGCTATATTTTCTCGGACAACAAATAGTACAGCGCAAGTTTTGTACGAGCTTTGCACAAACTTCGTCTAAACAGTCTTCCCTGCTCTTATTTGTACTGTTTAATCTTTTTCTTGTACTGATTAATCTTCTTTTCTTTGATTTAAATATCCAAATTTTTAATTACATCTTTAAGGCAGTCTGCACTCTTTCTGAGAAGCAAAGTTTCCTCGTCGTTAAGAGGAGAGAGAAGCTTCCCTACTACTCCGCTGTGTCCGATGATATTCAGCGTGCTGAGACAAACATCATCAATCCCGTATTCGCCGTGCATCATTGTAGATACTGTCGTTGTGGTGTTTATGCTTGAAAGCAGACACTTGCAGATATAGCATACCGAAATTGAAATCGCATAGAAAGTCGCTCCCTTGCGCGCGATGACCCTTCCTCCGGACTTTCTCATATAAACCTCAACCTCTTCGTGGCTGAGGGAGGGAACCATACAGTCCTTCTGAACAAGCGCATCCTGATACATGTCAACCGGAATATTCGAGATATTTGCGAGAGACCACGGAACAAAAGAGGTGTCTCCGTGTTCGCCGAAAACATATGCGTGAACATTTTTCTGATTTATGTTGTAATATTCCGAAATTCTTGAGCGCAGTCTTGCTGTGTCAAGGCTTGTTCCGGAACCTAAAATCTGTCTTTCCTCAAGTCCCGAACATTTGCAGAATACATATGTCAGAATATCAACCGGATTGCTTACAATTATATACATAGCATCCCCGGCATATCTTGTAATTTCCGGTATTATGCTTTTTGTTATATTTACATTTGTCTGCGCAAGATCGATTCTCGACTGACCCGGTTTTCGTGCGATTCCAGAAGTGATGATTACAATGTCCGAGCCGACAGCATCGCGGTAGCTTCCGGCGTAAATCGATACCGGTGTATCGCAGAAAGGTATTCCCTGCCTAATGTCAAGGGCTTCTCCAAGCGATTTTTCATGGTTGATATCGACCATTACGATCTCAGAGGCTATACCCCTTACCGCAAGTGTATATGCGATTGTGGCTCCTACGCTTCCGGTTCCGATGATAGTAATTTTGTTCATGTTTACGACCATTCCTTTCTGCCGAAGCTCCCGGACTCAAATAAAGCATTATGCTGTAAAATCGGCCGTATTTTCGGCTGCGCCGTATTTGCAGAAGTATACGGTGCATATTTGTAAAATATAGAAATTTGATGTGAGCGCCGTTTCCTGCGGTCATTTTGCCGTTTAAGGCTTTCAGTCTGCATTATTGAAAGCCGCATGGAGAGAGCTACATGGAGCAGGCGGCCCAGGTATATATTTTTTTGCCAAAGATGCTCTGTTATTTTCTGCAGATATGAATTCCGCCGTACCTTTTCCGTGCTTTGATTCAAAGCCGCTTTATACACGGCGCTTATTCATATCAGAGAACATTATAACATATTTTAAGAGAATTATCAATAGAATTCGACCTTTATAATTTAACATTTTTTTCTTTGAAATAAAGAGTAAAACTGGAGCATACGCTGATAACAATAAGTAAAAAAACGATTATATGTAAAAATATGGAAAATAATTTCACCTTAAAAAATGCCGTACCGACAATTAAAATTTGTCAGTACGGCATAGCGCGTAAAATTAAAATGTCAGTTCAAAATTAAATCCGTAAAAGTTTTTGCTCTTGCCGAAGCTTATTTATACATCGGACCGTAATTCTGGCAGGCGCGGAAATCCTGGCCTTCGCGGTCCATACCGAAAGCATTCCATGCAGCGGGACGGAAAATATCTTTCTCAGGTACATTATGCATGCATACAGGTATGCGAAGCATTGAGCAGAGAGTTATAAGGTCCGCACCGATATGACCGTAGGATATAGCGCCATGATTTGCACCCCAGTTGTTCATCACATCATAAGCGGATTTGAAAGGACTGCCGTCAACTCCGTCACAGCGCGGCGTGAACCAAGTGCAAGGCCATGTCGGATCGGTACGCTTCATAAGGGTATCCGTAACTTCGTCCGGCAGCTTTACTGTCCAGCCCTCCGCAATCTGAAGTACCGGCCCTAATCCCTTGACAAGGTTAAGGCGAATCATTGTGGCAGGCATTTCGGCACGGGTGATAAAATGGCTCGAAAATCCGCCGCCCCTGAAATATCCGTTATCCGCGGCACACCACGATGTTGCAGCCGTCATTTTCTGAATATCCTGTTCGGTGACTTCCCACCACTTTTTCATTATGGGGTTTCCGTTTTCATCGGTACACTCTCCGCATGCGTCAAGGCAGGCTGCACCGGAATTTATAAGATGAATAAATCCGCCGTTCTCCTTTGCGACGCCTGTAACATCGTAACCGGAAGCACGCTTGCAGGCTTCGGGAGACCAATATGTGCGGACGTCGGCGAATATTTGGGCGCGATTGGTAAGCAGCTTCATGAATAGCATGCTGACACCGTTCAAAGTATCGTTTTCGGTAGCCAAAATATACGGCTCACGCGCTCCTGTATAGTCGAACGATGAGTTGAAAATAGCCTCCGGATAGTCACAGTTAGGGTAAAAATCAGTCCACTGACGCTGTCCCTGAAAACCGGCGGCAATGGCATTGTGTCCTACCATTTCCTCTTCGCGTCCTTCGGGGAGCTTCGGATTGCCGTTCATGAGGTCTTTTATAATGCAGTACATTTTAACAGTGAATTCCCACTGCTCTTTTTTCTTTTCGTCAGACGCTTTTACAAAATCCGGGTTCTTATCCCAACCCTCTTTGCAGTGTTCTTTTGTCCACGCCAAAGCTTTCTGATATTCTTCCTCGTTGTAGATGCCCTCTGACATACGTCGGATTATTTCCACCTCGTCAACAGACTCTACCCGCATGCCGAGATAGTCTTCAAAGAAATCAGTATCAATGATTGATCCGCCGATTCCCATTGTGACGGAGCCAATCTGCAGATAAGATTTTCCGCGCATTGTTGCAACGGCAACAGCAGCGCGTGCAAAGCGAAGAAGCTTTTCCTTTACGTCGCACGGAATGTTTGTAACCTCGTCAAGATTCTGAACATCGTGACCGTAAATACCAAATGCGGGCAGTCCTTTCTGAGCGTGAGTTGCAAGAACAGAAGCAAGGTATACTGCTCCGGGACGCTCTGTTCCGTTGAAGCCCCAAACTCCTTTGATCGTATTCGGATCCATGTCCATAGTCTCGGCACCGTAGCACCAGCACGGCGTTACGGAAAGGGTTATAGAAACGCCTTCCTTTTTAAACTGAGCTTCACAAGCGGCAGCTTCTGCCACCCGTCCGATAGAAGTGTTTGAGATAACAACCTTCACCGGTTCTCCGTTTGAGTAGCAAAGATTTTCCTCAAAAAGCTTTTTGGCGGCAACCGCCATTGCCATTGTTTGATCTTCAAGACTCTCACGTACCTTAAGAGGTCCGCGGCGTCCGTCGATTATCGGACGTATTCCGATTACGGGGTATTCTCCTATATAACGATTTTCAGCCATAGTATACAACTTCCTTTCAAATAAATTTGCAGATATAAAGGTATACTTAATATTGCTATCATTATATCATTGACAAAAACGCCCGTCTTGTGCTATAATAGATAAAAAATATGATAATATTCAGCCGCAGAAGCTTTTTCTTCGACAACGGTATTTCATAGAATACATCAATGGCGTTTCGGACTGCATCCCTGCGGCTGAGCCGATGAAGATATAAGTTTGAAACATAATTAACAAGCCTAAATTTGAATTTTTATATGAAAGGTATGGTCACAAATTTGAAATATTTTGACTATTTTGAAAAAATACAGCACGGAACATTCAATTATCCGATTGCGCATTATCACGTTACAAAGGACCACCCCCGTTATCGTATGATGCATCATTGGCATATAGAGCAGGAAATCATCATTGTACTTAGCGGAAAGCTCGATCTCACGCTTGACGGAAAGGAGTATACGGCTGCGGAGGGAGATATATTTTTTGTCAATGACGGTGTTGTTCACAGTGCCGTTCCGTACGACGCGGTGTACGAATCCATTGTTTTTGATATGCGGTGTCTGCTGTCAAGGAATCAGGTATGCAATGCGCTGATAACCAATATTATTGATCACCGTGATGTAATTATACCCGTTATGCCTCAATGCGAGGAGCTGAAATCCATCTCGGATCGATTGGTATCGGCCGTATCCGATGAAGAACGCGGATCTGAACTGCTTGTTCAGGGACTGATAACCGAGTTTCTCGGATTTATTATTAAACATAAGCTTTTCACCGATGAAAAAATTGCAGACAAACGCAGTACCGGACAGCTTGTTCCTTTCAAACGTGTCGTTTCATACATCGAGCGCAATTACGCACAGAAGATAATGCTTGCTGATCTTGCCAAAACAGCCGGAATGACGCCGAAGTATTTTTGCTCGTTTTTTTACGGCATGACAAGGAAAACTCCGATAGAGTATGTAAATAACTATAGAATCGAACGGGCGTGCGAGCAGCTTCTTTCAACGGAAATGAGTATAACTGATATCGGACTGAACTGCGGATTTAATGAGATCAGCTATTTTATTAAGACCTTCAGGAAAGCTATCGGAACGACCCCTCACCAATACCGTAAGAAAGCAAGAATGCTTCTTAACGAATAGATAAATAAAAAACTTTTTGTTTTAGTGTTGATTTTCAGATTGCACAATGCTACAATATATGATATGAAAATCACAAGGAACAGGTGAAATATATTTTTCGCGTGTACGGCAATATTACAAGAGACTTGTTTGGCATATTTGACACAAAAGATTTATTGTTTTTTCCGAATATCAGGAAAATCCGAATTTTTGTTTTCTGTCAAAATGTCTGTTAGTCAGAAAAAAGGAGATACGCATAATCTCATGCTCGAATTAAAAAATATTTCTTTTAACGCTTTGACAGGTGACTCCAAGCGTGAAATCTTAAAAAATATCAATTTGAAAATCGATGAGCGTTTTGTTGCGTTTACAGGACCTAACGGAGGCGGAAAGTCCACTCTCGCCAAGGTCATCGCAGGTATAACAGCTCCGACCGAGGGAGAAATTTTTCTTGACGGAGAAAATATTACAGCACTCTCGGTTACCGAGCGCGCAAAGAGAGGCATAAGCTTTGCTTTTCAGCAGCCGGTGCGCTTTAAGGGAATTACCGTAAAGGACCTCATTACCCTTGCGTCAGGAAAGAAAATCGGAATAAGCGAAGCCTGCGGCTATCTTTCAGAGGTCGGTCTCTGCGCCAGGGATTATATAAACCGTGAGGTCGATTCTTCCCTTTCCGGCGGAGAACTGAAACGCATTGAAATTGCTACGATTCTCGCACGAAGTACGGCTCTGTCGATTTTTGACGAGCCGGAAGCGGGAATCGATCTTTGGAGCTTCGGAAATCTTATCGCAGTCTTTGAAAATATGTATAAAAAAATCAACGGAAGCATTTTGATAATTTCGCATCAGGAGAGAATTCTCAGTATAGCGGACAGAATTATTATTATAGCGGACGGAGAGATACAAAATTCCGGTACAAGAGAAGAGATTCTGCCTGAGCTTTTAGGCTCAGTCGCTCAATCGGGAACCTGCAGGACACTTACCGAAAAACTTGTATAATGTATAAATCATAGGGAAAGGACGGGAGAGTACCCTTCTTTGCATGTCCGGGTACGATAAAAATATGGATTCTATACAGAAAAAACTGCTTCAGGAGGTATCTGGTCTGCATGAAACTCCGGAGGGAGCTTATAACATAAGAGCAAACGGGAAATCAGCTGTGCGCGGTACAACAGCCAATATAGATATTGTCACTAAAAATGACAAACCGGGTATAGATATAATAATAAAACCCGGAACAAAGCACGAAAGCGTGCACATTCCGGTTATTCTCAGCGAAAGCGGTCTTAAGGAGACCGTATACAATGATTTTTACGTAGGGGATGACTGCGACATTGTAATTGTAGCCGGGTGCGGCATTCACAATGACGGAAGCAGTACCTCGGAGCACAGCGGTGTTCATCGTTTTTTTGTGGGAAAAAACTCACGTGTAAAATACGTTGAAAAGCATTATGCCGAAGGCGACGGAAACGGCGAACGTATAATGAATCCCTCCACCGAAATTGTTTTGGACGAGGGCGCGTATATGGATCTTGATACTCTTCAGATTAAGGGTGTGGATTCGGCAATACGTACTACAAAAGCAAAGCTTGCTGCTAAAGCGGTTTTGGTTATTCACGATAAAATAATGACGCACGGCAAACAATACGCAAAAGCGGATTTTACCGTTGATCTCGACGGAGATGACTGCAGTGCGAACGTTGTTTCTCGTTCTGTTGCAAAAGACGATTCCCATCAGCTTTTCATTTCAAGAATAAACGGAAATTCCAAGTGCACAGGTCATACCGAATGCGATGCAATCATTATGGACAACGCAAGTGTAAGCGCCGTCCCTGAGATTACGGCAGGATGTGTCGACGCCAGTCTTATTCATGAGGCGGCAATCGGAAAAATTGCCGGAGAACAGCTTATCAAGCTTATGACGTTGGGACTTACCGAAAAAGAAGCCGAAGAACAGATCGTAAACGGATTTCTTAAATAGTATTTTTTATGCAGTATGTATTTATATGTATCTAAATGAAGATTGAATTCAAACCGCTCGTCAAACGGGCGGTTTTTTTCGGTGTTTTTTTCATTCTTTGCTCTTAACCGCCTAAAGGAATATTAAAAATATCCGAAAAAAAATATCGGAACGGAAGTCAAAAGAGCTTCCGTTCCGGTTTTGATTTTATTTGTTGTTATCGGTTTGTCATTTCAGCCAGTTAGCGACACTTTTATCGATAATTTCAACTTTTACAAAAGCTTCGGATATTCCGGTTTTTTCAATCGTACAATATTCATGAGCATATACAGGTCCGCCTTCTGTCGGAACCTGTTGAGAGATATAATCAAAGCACAGCGCAAGATTATTTCCTCTGTACTCAACAAAGGTCGGAATATATGGATCGGGACTGTCACAAAAATAACTGTATACAACAAGAGTATTTTCTTTAAAATATATCTCGTCATACGTTTGTATAAGCTTGTCGGTGTTCAAAAGACAGTCGTCGAGTATTTCCGGAATCGAGCTTGCGGCACCCGCTTCTGTTCTTCGGTCTTCAAAGGTGGTTTCGGTATCATATTTTTCCGTTACGGAGGCGAGATATTCCTCAAGCTCCCGAACAGAATTAATTAACCGAAGCTCAGGAGCGTAATTATCCGAAGAATATTCGGTGAGAGTATAATATGTTTCCGAAGATGCACCGGCATTCTTGCCGGCGGAGTATTTTTCCGGAATATCGACGGCACGGCCTGAAACCAGCTTCATTATTCTTACAATATCAAGAGTATTGATTTTACCGTCACGGTTTGTGTCAGCTGCGGCAATGTTTATTCCGTCAAACTCTGACTGCCAAATATTTCCCAATACGAATTTCATGGCTCTGACAATATCGACACTGCTTACTTTACCGTCGCTGTTGGTGTCCCCCGCCAAACACACGTCTGCTGTAAGCGGCTGTTTTTCCTCGTTTTTCAGAGTAAACGAATCGTTTTCAATATACGAAACTCCGTCTGCCGCGGAAATATGCGTTATAAAATAACCGTCTTTCGCTTCAGCTGTGTAATAAATCGTTTGGCCGAGCGGAAGCGCACTTCCGTCAAGCGGCTCAGTCATTTCTGCATCGGCATAATAGGAGAAAACCACGTTTTTGTTTTTTTCCGCAGCCTCCTTGTCCTTCCAATGCTTCATAAAATCATCTTCATTACCGATCGGTACATATCCGTCCTCAATCGGTATTTCTGAGTTTTCCGTTTCGGATGCGAAAAGGCACACGGATGTCGAAGTCAATACAAGTATTGACGACAGTACTATAGAGAACGCTCTGATTGTTTTTTTCATTTTAGTTTCGCCTTTCTTTTTTGATACAATCTGTCGAAAAAAACGATATTGCAGTATCATTATATATAATAAAATACCATTTGTCAATATTTTTGCAATAAATAATAAAAATTTCCTTTTATAATTTTTAAACAAGGAAATATCGGACCGAAAGCGGCATATAATAATAAAAATCATCATAAAATCTGCAGCGATATTTATTCCAGAATTATTTCTCGTTTTTTTTGAATACAATGCAGATTGAACGAAAATCAAAGCCATTGTTATGACATATGTCTGCGAAGAAATGAAAAACAATGCTTGGATTTCCGCAGCTATATCTGTATAAGAAAGGTATGGTACCAGGTATGCCGGTATTCCCTTCATTTAATTTATTATTCGGACGTTTCATGTTTCTTTTCCTTAAGGTATCAGGTTCGGGAAATTTTCCGGAACCGCTTGAACCGGAACAGGAGCGCGAGTGCTTCATCAGAATGAAAAACGGAGACGTTGAAGCACGTAAAACCCTGATAGAACACAATCTCAGGCTTGTCGCGCATATAATCAAGAAATACGGAACATCCGGAACCGGGACTGACGATTTGATGTCGCTCGGAACAATCGGACTGATCAAAGCGATTGATTCTTTCGACATAGAAAACGGTACAAAATTTGCAACATACGCCAGCAAGTGCCTGCAGAACGAAATTCTGATGCATTTCAGGTCGAAAAAAAAACTTTCCGGCGAGGTGTCACTCGGAGATACAATTGATACCGATAAGGACGGGAATCCGCTTACATATATGGACATTATAAGCTGTGAGGATACGATTGCCGACGACATTGATTTCAAGATAAAATTTGAAAAAGCAAACGCCGCTATCAATCATCTGCTTACTCCGCGCGAAAGAAATATCATCATTCTTCGTTATGGATTGAACGGAAACCCTCCGATTCCTCAAAGAGAAATAGCTGAAATGCTCCGTATATCGCGTTCTTATGTGAGCCGTATAGAAAAAAAGGCTTTACAGAAGCTTCGCTCTGCCTTGTAATAAATTTTACGGTCTGCTGTTCTTGACAAGCAATTCAGTCCATACTATAATGTAGTAAAGAGTAGTATACCGAAATCCGGAATGAGGTGATATTATTGCTTTATTGCGTAACCGACATCGGCTCTAATACCGTTAAAATGAATATTTTCGATACGTCCGGCGCCGCCGACGGACGTATCAAATCCGTATTCGCGGAAAGCATAACGCTTGGGCTCGGAGGAATGAGAGAAAACGGATGCCTGAGCAGCTTCGGAATTAGGGCGTTATGCGAGGTTCTCGGACGTTATAAGTTTAATTCCGCCGAAAACGGCTGCGATAATTTTTATGCATTCGCCACCGCGTCACTCAGAAATGTAACCAATACCGAGGACGCCGTTGAAGCGGTAAGGAAGAAGACCGGAATTTCGATAGCTGTTCTTACCGGAGAGGAAGAAGCTCTTTTGAGCTTCGGAGGTATGAAAAGCGAGTATCCTGAAGCTTCGTCTGGACTTATGATTGATATGGGCGGCGGCAGTACCGAGCTGATTTCATTTACGGAAAATTGTATATCATCTTCTGTCAGTATCCCCGCCGGCTGTGTCACTTTGAGAGATTTATTCAGAGAAAAAGAAAAAGCTTTTCCCTCGCCAGACGACTGTAAAGCTATTGCACTCAGGATATGCGAGCTCATAAGTTCTTCCTGTTTTATTACGGAGCACAGTGAGGCGTATATGATCGGTGGGACTGCGCGAGCTGTATTCAGACTTGCGGGATTCGCATCCGGAAATATAGAGGTCCCCGAAAAACAGGAAAGCAACATAGAATATATAACTCTTTGCGGAAAAAGATTTCCTTTCCGTTCCGGGTACAACTCTTCCCTTTCACATAACCTAAGTATTAATACCGAAGAATTCGACACTGTATTTGATTTTTACAGCAGAGCGTACCGCGACCGGATAATCGCCAATCATATTCGTGCAATTATACCCGAAAGGTTTGATACCATTATACCGGGGATGGCAGCCCAGAAAGCGATTTTTGATTACTGCGGTATAAGTAAGCTTAGACTTGTAACCGCAGGTGTGCGCGAGGGATATTTTCTGCGTATTCTGTCAGATAATTTTACCGCAAAAACACCTGTCGAATGTTAATTAATACCACATAAAGTCTGCAGTCGGAAATTGGAAGGAAATCCACAAATGTATTATATAAACAGAGAGCTGTCATGGCTGAAATTTAATAAGCGTGTGCTTTTGCAGGCTGACGCTCCGGAGGTTCCGCTTTTTGAGCGGATGAAATTTACTGCGATTTTTGAATCGAATTTAGATGAATTTTTTATGGTTCGCGCCGGAAGCATGCATGACCGCGCGCTTATATCGGCAGAGATGCGCGATGACAAGACAAAAATGACTGCACGCGAACAGCTCGAAGCTATTTACAGAGATGTAAAGCCGCTTTGTGAGCTATGCGGAAATATTTTTGAGCAGCTCGAAAAATTGCTTGAGGATAAAGGAATAATTCGTGAAAACGCGCGTATGCTTTCCGAAAGCGAAGCAAAGATTTTGAAGTCATACTTTAAGCATGAAATTCTGCCGCTGCTCTCTCCGCAGATAATAGACGCGAAGCATCCGTTTCCGCACCTTGAAAACAAGAAGCTCTATGTGATTTCCGAGCTGGAGAGAGGCGGAAAGACTTATTACGGGATAATTCCTATTTTACAGAGCTTTGAACGTATGTATTTTCCGCCGTCAGAAGATACCGACAAAATCAGATATATTCTTATAGAGGATATTCTGATGAAATATCTCAAGGATATATTCAAGATATACAATGTAAAATCACGCGCAGTAATCAGAGTAACAAGAAACGCCGACATTGAGGTGGCGGATAATTTTTCGGACGACAGCATAGATTATCGCAGCTACGTCGATGTAATTATAAAAAAGCGCGGAAAGCTTTCTCCTATACGTCTTGAATGCTACACCGGCGCGTACGGAAAAAGCAAAAAACTGATCTCGTATTTTATGCATAAAATCGGGTTGACGGAGCCTCAGTGTTTCTGGCTCCGTAAGCCCTGCGATCCTTCTTACATTTACGCTCTCGAAAGAAAACTTCCGAAGGAAACCGAGCTTCTTTATTCTCCTCTTGTTCCGCAGAACTATCCGGATATTCCGGCAAGAGCAAGAATAACCGAAATTGTATATGAGAGAGATATTCTTCTGTCATTTCCCTACCATACCATAAGACCGTATCTTAAGCTTCTTGAAGAGGCTGCGACGGACGAGGACACAGTATCAATCAAAATTACGCTTTACAGGCTTAGCAGTACCTCCGAGGTTATAAGACTGCTCTGCCTTGCGGCGGAAAACGGAAAAGAAGTCACTGCGGTGGTAGAGCTTAAAGCGCGTTTTGACGAAAGCAACAATATCGGGTGGTCAAGGCGGCTTGAGGAGTCGGGCTGCAACGTCATTTACGGAGTTGACGGACTGAAAACCCATTCCAAAATAACCCTGATAACAAGAAAAAATGACGACGGCGTAAGCTGTATTACGCATATCGGAACGGGCAACTACAACGAAAAGACCGCGCGCTTGTATACGGATGTCGGAATTATCACAAGCGACAGCCGTATATGCTCGGACGCTGTGGATTTCTTCAGAAACATAACTCTCGGTGTCAACGCAGATGATTATAAAGCACTTCTTGTAGCGCCTAATTGTATGAAAAATAAGCTTATTTCTTTGATCGCTTCCGAGCGTGCCAAAGGCAAGAGCGGATATATCCGTATGAAGATGAACAGCATGACCGATAAAGATATTATCGACGCGCTTGTTTCCGCGTCTAAGTCGGGTGTCAAGATTGATTTGATTATCAGAGGAATATGCTGCCTTCAGGCCGGATTGAAAAAGCAGACCGATAATATAACAGTCATAAGTATCGTAGGACGTTACCTCGAACATTCAAGAATATTCATTTTCGGAGCAGATCCGGCAAAAAGACAGGTTTTTATCGGCTCCGCAGACTGCATGACAAGAAACACATCAAGAAGAGTGGAGATAATTACCCCCGTATTCGACCGTGCAGCTGCCGACAGGCTTGTTTTAATGACCGACATTATGCTTAGCGACAATGTGAAATCAAGCGTGCTGATGCCGGACGGAAATTATGTTTCTGTTTCCGAAATATCCGATAAAAATGAGGAAAATAAGGGCGATATCGACAGTCAGCTTGTATTGTTTAATGAAGCCTACGCAAGCAACAGTCTTCGTCCGATCCCAGTAAAATAAAGCTTACGAATGGTTAATACTTTCAGAGCGTTAAAATCGATATGTATAATAAAGAAATTAATATGAATAATAAAATCGAAAACCGGAAAATAAATGACTGCAATTCCGCAAAGCCACGTGTCAGCGAAGAAAAAAAGGAATCGGACTGCAATATGTTCGAGGGAATGATCTCGATTCGCACCGTATTGAATACCGGCTGTAAAAATCGCAGGATTATCAAGCTTTTATATGCAAGAGAACGTAAGAATAAAAACAAACGTGAGTTCAGATGGCTTACAGCCGAAGCGAAGAAATACGGTTTTGCAGTTGAAACTCCTCCGAGATGCGAGATAGATAAGCTTGCGCTCGGAACCTCCCACGGAGGAGTAATTGCTTTCTGCACACAGAGAGAATATCCCAATCTCGATGTTTCGTTTGTTGAAAGAACAAAACGCACAGGATTTTACGTTTTGATCGAGGGAATCGAAGATCCCTTTAATTTTGGATATGCTCTGCGTTCGGTTTATTCTGCCGGAGCCGACGCCGTTATATTGTCAAGGCGAAATTGGATGAGCGCCGCGGGTGTTGTATGCCGCTCCTCCGCGGGAGCGTCCGAGCTTGCGGAAATTGCGGTATCGGACGGCAGAGATGCCGCTGTACTTTTCCGGAGTCTGGGATTCAAGGTGATATGCGCCGACATGACCGAAAATTCAGTGTCGGCATTTGATGTCTCTCTCAAGCTTCCGCTTCTCCTTATTATCGGGGGAGAAAAACGCGGTATATCAAAAGCTCTGTCGGACGAAGCGGATTCGGTTGTATGTCTCGAATACGGCAGACCGTTTCCGGAGGCTCTGTCCGCGGCGTCGGCTGCAGCTGTGCTTTCATACGAAATTCTTCGCCAAAACCGCGAAAAAAAGCAAAATTGATTTATCACATTTATTTCCGTCTGCATATTATATATTTGAGAGGAAAATTCATTAAAATATATAAAATATGCATTTCGGAGGTATTTATGCAAAAAGAATATTTTGCGGCTATAAACTCTTCACGCGGCTTTGTCAGTTTTTTTGACAGTATTTTTGCCGGAAGAGACCGTTTGTACATAATCAAGGGAGGTCCGGGAACCGGAAAGTCAACGCTTATGCGAAAAGTTGCGGCCGAGGCGGAAAAAAACGGTATAGATTCGGAATTGATCTTCTGTTCCTCTGATCCGTCGTCTCTCGACGGTGTGATTATTCCGTCGCTTGACACAGCAATTGTAGACGGAACAGCCCCTCATCTTATGGACGCCTCCCTTCCGGGAACCAAGGATGAAATTTTAAATCTCGGTCAGTACTGGAATGCCGACGAGCTCTACGCCAGGCGCGAGGACATCGAGCTTTTGGGCAAGAGAAAAAGCAAAGCGTATAAAAAGGTATTTAAGTATCTTTCCGCAATGGGTGAAATTGAAAGTGACCGTTTTGACAGCATCTCGGAGCGTGTTGATAAAAATAAGCTTTGCGCTTACGCACAGAGAATCGCTGACAGTATTTCAAGGTCTGAAAAAAAACACAGCCGTACGGATATTTCCCCGGAAATAAATATATCTTCGGAGATACGCGTCACCGGAGCCGTAAGCATGGACGGATATACTTATCTTCCGACATTCGAGCGGATTTCCGGAACTCAGTACCGTATTACCGACAGGCTTGGTATAGGTCATATGCTGCTTGATGAAATTTCAGCTTTGCTGATAAAACGCGGAATATTCTTTACTGCCGCGCTCGACGCGCCGTTTGAAAGGAAATGCGGCATCATGATTCC
This sequence comes from uncultured Eubacteriales bacterium, assembly GCA_948467545.1. Lineage (GTDB taxonomy): Bacteria > Bacillota > Clostridia > Oscillospirales > CAG-272 > UMGS911. The sequence goes on along the minus strand of CAOKER010000004.1, from coordinate 182,090 downwards.
GGGCGCAGACTGCTGTATAACTCTTGCAAATAAGATTGATTCTTCGGAGACAATGCCTGACGGAGGTACCGCGATTCATTCGGTAAACATGAACCGTTTTCTCTACTCAGGTTCTGTTTCTGACCTTAAAAGCGAGCTGCACAGAATTGAAAAGTATAAAGTCTTACTGAATACAGAAGTCTCATCTGCTTTTGAGTCGGTAAGAAAAAATCACTTTGAAATCGAAAAAATATACAAGTCCGCCATGAATTTTACCGGAGTCGATAAAGCTTCCAAGCAGATTATCCGCAAAATTTTTTCCTGAGATAACTTGAGTGGGTATCTTCAGAACAGGCAATATTCATATTATGACTGATTACTTCTGATTGTTGCCGACTGTATCGGAACATTCGTCGCCGTGTTTGTCAGCACATCGAATCTCAAGGAATTTATCGGTGCGCTGCTGACACGAAATCGAATGTCCTTCATAATCGGATGTCGTTAGCATTATGTTAGACCGGCAGCATTTTCCGATTTCGTCAGGGAGGGCGCGGTCCCTCCCTGAAAGTACGCTCCGAACTTCCCCGTTTTGTTTATCGCCGAAGCGTCTGATTCTGACTGACACTATTTATAGACCAAAAGGATTTATTTATATGAAAGATACTGATTCAACTGTATTCCGAAAAAACGGATGTACGGTTAAAAATATTGTTTTGTTTACACTTAACGCCTCGTATCTTCACACGTCTCTTTCCCTCAGGTGTCTTGCCGACGCAATTATTGATTACAAAAAATTGGACTGCCATGCCATTATTAACGGAGGAAAGGTAAATGAAGAGTCGGACTTGTCTGCTGTTATTTACGGAGCGGAGAGCAGAGGAACAATACAGGAGCGAGACAGATTTCCCGTTACGGTTAAAATAATCGAGAAAACTGTTTCGGATTCAAGAAACCGTGTTTTGTCCGAGTTATATGAGTCACGTGGAGATATTTTTCTTTTCTCATGCTATATATGGAATATAGAGAGCATGATGCAGCAGGCGGCGGATTTAAAGAAGTTACTTCCGAACTCTGTTATTATAGCCGGCGGACCGGAGATTTCTTTTCGCGGTTCTGACTTTTTTGAAGCTTATCCCTACATTGACTGTATAATCCGCGGAGACGGTGAAATTTCGGTACCAGAGGCAATCGAATCAATTATAAGGACAGGCCTTAATGAACGGGAAATAAACGGCATACATTATGGCCGGTTTGAAAATGATAAAACTCACTACGAGCGTTTTCCGCCGCATAGCGGTGCAATGGTATATTATGAAACGTCAAGGGGCTGTCCGTACAGCTGCGGCTACTGTGTTTCGGGAATAAAGCATACGGGAAATACGGTAATAGAGGCAAAAAGCGTAAGGAACTCTCTTAATGGTTTATATGAATTTGAAAGATATCCCGATGTCAGAATAGTAAAGCTTGTTGACCGTACATTCAACTTCGACCGCGAGCGCGCAAACGAAATCTGGAGGGCACTTTCAGATGACAAATATACGAAAAAATACCATTTTGAAATTTGCGCCGATCTTATAGACGATACTGCACTCGATATCCTGAAAAATGTGCCGGACGGAAAATTTCAGTTTGAAATCGGTATACAGAGTACTAACAGAGAAACACTTTTGGCGTGCGGCAGAGCATCGTCCGCCGAAAAGACAATCAGTCAGATGGAAAAGCTTTACAAGCTGGGAAATATCAAAATCCACGCCGATCTTATAGTCGGTCTTCCCCACGAAAGCTACACTCGTTTTGCCCAGTCATTCAACAGTGTTTACGGAAAATGCGACGAGCTTCAGGTTGGATTTTTAAAGCTTCTTTACGGTACGAATCTCAGAAAAAAAGCGGCGTCTTTCGGGTGTGTATTTTCTGATAATCCGCCGTACACGGTGCTGAAAACGGACTGTATAAGCTATTCCGAAATTGAGCTTCTTCGGAATGTTACCGACGTTTTAACAAGATTCGGCGAGAGCGGGCGGTTTAAAGATACGATAAATTTTCTTCTTGAAAAATCATCCTCTCCGTTCGCGCTTTTTGAGGAAATTGCAAAATATATAAAAAGAAATAATCCTGCGGGAGTTCGCGCTTTATCTCAGCGAAGCGCATATGAGGAGCTGTACTTTTTCGGCATGAATTTACTAACCTCTGTAAAGGACAGAGACGAGCTTTTTGAGAGAATATCTTCGGATTTTGAAAAGCACGAGGTTGGACGGCTTCCCGTAAGAATAAGAAATTTTAAAAGAGGAGAAAAGCAGGCATGAACACTGTTTACGGTGTTGTGGACCGTATTGAAAGCAAAACCATCGTTATTGTTGCCGAGGACAAGTCCGTAATTAATATTCCCGTTTCCTGCGCCCCTAATATTACCGAGGGAGATTATGTTACGATTACAAAGTCGGATGAAGGTTTTAAAGTAGCTGCGGACAAAAATATTTCTGAAAAAAAACGCAGCTCGGCAAGAACACGAATGGATGAAATTATTTCAAAAAATAAAAAAAGCTTTTGAAAACAAATTATAAAATTTGGTATATAATCTTGACAAAACTATTTTTTTAATGTATCATGTTTATTAGTGCTATATAATATTCAAATAAATGGCAAAAAATCAAATTTTTAGTTAATATGTTGCGCAATTGTCTTAATATGAAATAATTCTCTTATCCTCTTCTGTGATATATTACATATAAATTAATGAAGCTGTCCGCAACGAAAAGGCGGAGTACAGAAAGAAGCTTATATGATGAGAATTTTTAGCGCCTTACAAGGAGGAAAAATGATCTCGGAACCTATATCACCTTTATTTCGCATAAAAAACGGAAGAATACCCGTAGCTATGTTTGTGTCTCCCGACGAATCAAGTCTGGACGCCGTTCTCGACGCGCAAAAAAGAGGTAAAATCGGAAGTGCATATGTTGAAATTGTAATATCATGTAACGATAATGCTAAATCGCTGACAATTGCGGCTTCTGAGGAAATTGCCACGGCAGTGGTTGCACACAATTATTCGGAAGATTCCGACGCGGTAAAAAATCTGCTTGAATTGCTTGATGAGCATGAAATAGGTCTTATCGTAATCGATAATTTTGTCTGTAAGCTTGACGATGAAATCCGCAGGCGTTACAAGGGCAGAATTCTTGTTGTTCAGCCGTCTCTGATGCCGGCGTTTTATGAAGAAGGTCTTCACGGTATCGACATTCAAAAGGCTGTGCTTGACTATGGAACGAAGGTAGCCGGGGCTACAGTGTATATTTTAGGAGATGCTGACGACAAAAATAAAATTGTTCTTCAGAAGCCGGTTGCGGTTCGTCGCGACGAAACTCCGGAATCGCTTGATTATAGAATTCGTGTTGCTTACGGAGAAGAAACTCTTCCAAAAGCTATAGAGGTAATTGCATGTGCAGAGTTAAAAAAAATCAGGGCGTATCACATTGAGAAAAAATATGTAAATTAAAATAAATTCCTCCTTAATAATATAAAGAAAACAAACCTTGTTTTTTAAGCAGTAAAAGCAGACTGCCGCGGATGAATAAAATCATCCGCGGCAGTTATTGATTTTCCTGACAATAGCATTAAGGCTATTACGCGGTTTTCATTTCACCGCAAACATGAGGTGTCGGACATACTTTGCTTAACTTTATATCATTGCGGCACTACACGGCGTAAAATTTCGTATTGGTACATTTGAAAATATTTATTCTAAAATCCAATACATAAGCCCGCCGATATTTACCGACTTAAAAGTGCTTTTTAATATAATTTCTTCTTCGAATATTGGTTGTTGGTAAATCGACGGCATAATGCCATGGACTGTTACTCAGTGCATTTCATGCAGAGTATAAAATTTACAGATTATGCATCTATAAAATATTGAGCTGCGGTAAGAATTCCATACCGTCCGCTTTCATATGTAAGGCCTCCCTGAAGATATGCAATGAACGGAGGCCTTACAGGACCGTCGGCCGAAAGCTCTATCGAAGAACCTTGTGTAAAGGCGCCGGCCGCCATAATCACAGGATCGCTGTATCCGGGCATTGCATACGGTTCCGGCGTAACGAATGAATCGACCGCAGAACCTTTTTGAATCCCGCGGCAAAATGCACAGAGTTTTTCTGCAGAGCCGAGATGAAGAAGCTGTATAATATCGCTTCTCGGAGAGTCTGCCGACGGCTCCGCCCTGCATCCGAGAGACGAAAATATATGCGCTGCAAGCGAGGCGGTTTTCAGCGCCTGTGCAACAATGTGCGGCGCCATAAAAAATCCCTTATACATATTGCGTGTTGTACCAAGCGTCGCTCCGCCCTCCAGGCCTATTCCGGGGCATGAAAATCTGCAGCCGCATAGCTCTATAGCTTTGCTGCTTCCGGCCAAATATCCGCCGCTCTCCGCAATTCCTCCGCCAGGATTCTTGATCAGAGAGCCTATGAGGAGATCCGCTTTAGGTTCGGAGAGCTCGGTAAATTCTCCGTAGCAGTTATCTACAACGACAAAAGCATCGGAAAGATTTCGCACAAAATCGATAACCTCATTTATTTGAGAAACGGTCAGCGTAGGACGTTCAAGATAACCCTTTGAGCGCTGAATAAATATAACCTTTATATTTCTATCTGCAGCAAGTTCGGATTTGATTGAATCAAAGTCGATAATATCTGACGCCTTATGCGTATGAGCAGGCGACTCATCCGGAAATTCGGTCTGAAGAAGGTCAATTTGTCTGTAATTTATTCCGAAATCACGCAGTGAACCTTCTCCGCTTTTTCCGGAAATTCCGATAACGCTGTCAAGCGTATCGTATGGTTTTCCCGTAACGGCAAGAAGTGTATCCCCCGGACGCAGCAGACCGAAAAGCCCTATGGTCAGAGCGTGCGTTCCAGACAGAATACTGTGCCTGACAAATGCCGCATCTGTGCCGAAAACCGACGCATATATACGGTCAAGCTTTTCTCTGCCCTGATCGTCATAGCCGTAACCCGTTGACGGCATAAATACAGCCTCGGAAACGCGCTCAGCCTGAAATGATTCGATTACCTGTTCGGTACGAATTGCGGACACCTTATCTATCTCCGCAAATCTTTCGGAAAGCGCAGACTCTGCTTCCGCTGCAAGTTTTTTAACTTTATCTGATATTAACATCTTATAACACATCCTAATGAAATAAAAGCATAAATCCTATTTTCGGTACATTTGAATACAAATTACTCTGCTTACAAAAGCAAGGCCGATCCGATGCCTATTATGCCTGTTAAAACGAACGCCTCATCAATAAGCTTCTTTAAGCACCATATCAATTTTTAATCGAATCAAACAGAATCACCGGATCCGCGGCATCTCCCTCAAATGCGTCCTCTTGTATTGTCAGGTCATAACTTAAAAGGCGGCGATACCATTTATATTTTCATATAGTTATTTGAAAGGCAGTTTCAAAGCGGAGCTTTAGAGAGCGCGTGTACCAAGAATGAAATATATTCAGAAATTGTTCTTTTTTTCATAACGGCCGAACCGGTGTCCGGCGCAGAGCAAGGCGCCGCAAGACTGCAAATTCGTGTTCCTCCGCAGACTCTCTGTAAAAGTATATCCTCATCTCTGCCGTTTGCCTGCGGTATTTCACTGCAAAGCTTTTCGGTACGCGCCATGTTTAAATCGGCACCGTTATTTGTTACGTCGTCGGTATTAACTTCTGCCGGAATTTCCGAGTTTTCTTCTCCGCACTTATTTTTTATGCATATATCTTTATATGCCGTATCGGAGAGCTCTCTCAAAAGCGTTCTGTCATATATAATCCGAGTTCCCCTGTACGGCAGAAAAATTGACGCCAGCTTATCACTTTCGCTGCGGATTTCCGCAGCCGTAAGCGATAATACTATGTCCGGTTTTATCTTTTCAGCGGCAGATGCCGCAGTGCTGTAGCCGACTCTGCTTCTTGAAGAAAAAACCGCATATATATCATAATCCGTATTTATTTTTTCTGTATACATTCTTTTAAAGACTTCAATAACGGAAAAGGCTGTAAAACGGTCTGCAAGCGCCTTTGATACAACGGCTTCTCCTATTGATGAAAACCGTTCTTCAAAAACCGCGCAGTCTCCGAGAGATACAATCCGTGCAGCCTCTTTCTTATCCGACGCCCCGATGTCAATATACAAAATTCCGGTATCTGGAACTTTGTCACGTTCAGAACGAGATAAAAGATGAAGCGGTTTCGAGCAAATTATACCTGACAGTTTATCCCGCTCTCCTCCGACGGTTACGCGTTTCCCGTAAAGATAGCGCATGTCAAGAACTCCAAGCGAGTCAAAATATAAATAGCCTGATTCATCAATCCTCTTTATCATCAAAGCCGGTTCATCGGTATGAGCTGACAGTAAAATTCTATCTTTATGTCCTCCTCCCGAAAAGTGAGCCGTCAGATTTCCGCAGCAGTCTATATCGACAAAATCCGAATAAGGACTTATTTCCGATTTAATTATATCCGTGACATTGCTCTCTATCCCGGACGGACCAAAGGCTCCGCACAAAAGCTCAAGCGTTTTCATCTCTTCCATGATTATCAACATCCCTTCTTTAATTACCGAAAGCTTATGCCGTTCCGTTCGTTCCAAAATACGGACGGACAAAAAGATAACATAGCTTCAACGAATGCCTTATCAGACCTTGGGGCCATCTTTAATGAAAGCGGCGAGCGCTTTGGAGGTCAGAACAATATCTCTGCAGTCTATAATTTCATTGGGCGTATGCATGTTGGCAAGAGGTATACTGAGAACAGCGCATGGTATTCCCCCGTTCTGAAACGGAATTACGTTCGCATTGGTTCCGGTCCCCATAGCTTCGACTATGATTTGAATTTTTATATCATTTCTGCCCGCCGCGGCAATCAGAGCTTTTGAAAGCCTGCGGTCTGTAACCGCAGACATTGATACCGACGGTCCTCCGCCGAAGTCAATGGTTCCGTCCTCCTGCGTTTGAGGGCCTTTTGCGAATCCGACATCAATTACAATTGCCGCATCAGGTTTAACCGTAAATGCTCCGGTAGCTGCTCCGCGCATATTTGTCTCCTCACCGGAAGAAAGAAGCCAAGCTATGTTCCATCCGTGAGTATCGCCGCCGAGCAAATCCATCATGTATATTACGGAGGCGACGCTTGCGCGGTTGTCAAATGCCTTTCCTGCAATTTTCCCGCCCGAAAGTTCGGCAGCGGGAGAAACGAAAGCAATTGAATCGCCTGTTTTTACCTTTTTGCGTATTTGCTCGGCGGCAAGACCTGTGTATACGGCAAGGCCGCTCACCTCGGTAAGCTTGACGGCGGTATTTGCCTCTCCGCCCTCAATTCCGACTCCGGAATCAATCGGAACGATGACGCCGTGAATCTCCTCGGTTCCGTACACCACAACCTCGGAACCGCAGAGCGTGCGCAAATCAAGTCCTCCGAGAGCGTTGAAAGCGATATTTCCGTCATCAGTTACCTTGCCTGCCATCATGCCTATTTCGTCAAAATGGGTATCTATAAGCAGTGTCGGCGACTGCCTTCGAATTTCCGGAGGAGCGTATTTATAACAGATCAGACTGTCGGTGGCGGTTTGAACGATTTCATCAAAATACGGATTTGTCAGCGCCTTAAAGCCTTCAATTCCTTCGCCTTCAAAACCTGAAACCGATGTGAGCTCAGGCATAGAAACGAGAAGCTTTTTTATATCCAGCAAAATAAACCTCCTGCGTTTTTCCGATTTATTTATTTCTTATTATTTTATCCCGTTCTCTCTCCGAATAATCGCATTTGAAACAGATTTGAATCTGTTCCCCCGTTCTTCAAAATTTTGAAACGCGTCAAAGCTCGCGCATGCCGGAGAAAGCAGAACTGCATCACCGGAAACGGCATGGCTGTATGCACATTCAACCGCTTTATCAAATTCACTTTCATACACAACCGGAGGAACTGTCTTTCCCTCTGCTTTTCTTGATGCAATTTCTTTGTCAAGAGCAGAGCCGATAAGAGGCGCCGCGGCTCCGGTCAGAATGACAGCTTTGGCACGCTCGCATAGGGGCGCGGCCAGTACGTCAAACGAGATATGCTTATCGTATCCTCCGCATATAACAACTGCTTTTCCGGATTCAAAATTTCCGAGTGCGGCTATCGTTCTGGTAGGAGAGGAATCTATTGAACTGTTGTAGAAGCTGATTCCGCGGCATTTTCCGACAAGCTCGCAGCGATGTTCGACACCGCCGAAATTTTTTGCGACGATCCTGATAGAATCAGCGGATGCAATTCCGTAAACCGCGGCTATTGCAGCCATATAATTCTCTTTGTTATGTTTACCGGGCAGGAGAATATCGGCAGCGTCGAGCACAGCGTCGTCGCACCGTCCTCCGTTACCGCAGGAAGACGCGGAAACTATTATTTTCCCATTTTTCAGATACACGCCGCTTTCTCCTCCGAAGTAAACCACCTCGGTACCGTCGGGCGCGTCGTATTTCATACTGCGTGAAATTTCGTTTCTTTCATTAAGAACCAGCCTGCCGCCCTTCATATACCTGTATATATTGCGCTTGGCGTCGATATATTCCTCCATGCCGTGATGGTAGTTCAAGTGATTCGGAGAAATATTTGTCACTACGGCTATATTCGGAGATTGCTTCATTGTATGAAGCTGAAAACTTGAAAGCTCAACGACAGCAATGTCTTTTTCGGTCATTTCACCTATATACGGAAGCAGCGAAGCTCCGATGTTTCCTCCGACAAATGCGCGCAGATCGGATTCCTTAAGCATTTTATATATCAGTGTTGTCGTCGTTGTCTTGCCGTCGCTTCCGGTAACTCCGATAATACGGCATGGGCAAAGCTTAAAAAAAAGCTCCATTTCAGATGTAAGAACAGAGCCTCCTGCCACAGCCTTCTGAAACTGCGGAACGTCGTAACGAATTCCTGGAGCACGAAAAATATACTCTTCTTTTATATCGTCGAGATAACCTTCTCCGCAGACAAGTCTTACTCCCCTGCGCTCAAGCTCCTCTGCATGCGGCAGCTTATTTTTAGGTTTTATGTCTCTTGCAACAACATAAGCACCATTTTTGAGAAGATACTCGATGATAGGATAATTTGAAACTCCCACACCGCAGACAGAGCAGGATTTTCCGGAAAAATCGATACGCTCAATACATCGATTCATTACGCCTTACCTTACCTTTCATATTGGGCTTACATCCGCTGCGGAGCAAAGCTTCGGTATAGAACCTCTTCTCTGTGGCGGACGGACAAGAACGTCAGGTACGTTTTGATATATAGACAAATCCGGCAGGCATGAAAACATACCCGCCGGCTTTCTTCTGATTAAACTGAGCCTGTAAGCCGGGTTCTGTCCGGCGTCCGAAACATTATATCTGTAACGCTTTGAACGCCTGAAGCGGTCATCTGTCTCGACGCCGCGTTACCGCGGCGCTCATGCCACCCGCAAAATGCTGCCGGACCGGCATCAGACCAATCGAAGGCGGTCTGCTTTTGCATACGGTGTTGCTCCGGATAGGGTTTACATTTGCACAAAGTCGCCAGTGTGCCGGTGAGCTCTTACCTCGCCTTTCCATCCTTAGACGCAAAACATCCCATAGCCTTGGATATATAAGCATCCGGTTTATTTCTGTTGCACTTTCCCTGAAGTCACCTTCGGCGGACGTTATCCGTTATCCTGCCCTGTGGAGCCCGGACTTTCCTCATGATACGACCTTTCGGCATAGTATCACGCGACCGCTCAGCTCAGTTCCGTTTTATTATATCTTATTTATCGGTATTTGTCAACGATAAAAGTATAACGACACGTTCGATTTTAAATAATGAACCTATCCCTGATCAGATACTGAGAAGCTCGTGCTTAATATCCCACAGCTTCTTTGAAAGGTCAACATAATAGTTATGAGGATTTTCAAAGCGCTTGACCTCGTCCCACTGAAGCTCTAACTGCTCACTGCAATAACGTTTGATTTCTTCGGTTGACGGACTGCTGTAGACACATTTTCCGCCCTTGAATATCGGCTTTTGAAGCTCTTCAATCCTATAATCGGTGAGGAGCTTGCGCTTCCAAACGTAATCGGGATCAAAAAGCTCAATAGGCTTCTTTGAATCGATTACTTCGTCATATACTGTTATAAGATCTGCGATCGCTTTGCCGGAATCACCCTCGTAAATACGGTAAAGGCGCTTAAAATGAGGATTGGTGATCTTTGCAGGATTTTCGCTTATCTTAATTTTCGGAATTATATTTCCGTGTTCATCCTCTACTGCAGAAAGCTTATATACACCTCCGAAAACCGGAGAGCTTTTAGACGTGACAAGACGTTCTCCTACTCCGAACGCATCAATGCACGCACCCTGTTCTATAATGTCACGAATAATATATTCATCAAGAGAGTTGGAAATGACAATTTTACATTCGGTCATACCGGCATCGTCGAGCATTTTTCTCGTTTTTTGGGTAAGATATGTTATATCACCGGAATCTATTCGTACTGCACATTTGCTTATGCCGTTATTTTTAAAGGCCTTAATCGCATTCGGAACGCCGCTTTTAAGCACATTGTACGTATCTACAAGCAGCGTTGCAGCCGTGGGATACAGCTTACAGTAAGTGTCGAATGCTTCATACTCGGAATCAAACATCTGTACCCATGAATGAGCCATTGTTCCGCCTGCAGGGACGCCGAAGCGTTCGTCAGCTATCGCGCAGGCTGTACTTGCGCATCCTCCTATATATGCCGCGCGGGCGCCGAGTATCGCGCCTGCCGGTCCCTGAGCGCGGCGTGAACCGAATTCGCTTACGGGACGTCCTTTTGCGGCACGGACAATGCGGCTTGCCTTCGTGGCGATCAGCGACTGATGATTGAAGGTCAGCAGGAGAAATGTCTCAATAAACTGAGCTTGATATGACGGAGCGCGGACGGTAATTACCGGTTCGCCGGGAAAAATCGGAGTTCCCTCCGGAACCGCCCACATATCACCGGTGAATTTGAAGCTGCGCAGAGATTCAAGAAATTTTTCATCGAAGCATTTTTTACTGCGAAGATATTCGATATCCTCATCGGAAAAGTGCAGATTGTTTATATAATCAATGATTTGCTCAAGTCCTGCGGCAATCGCAAAGCCTCCGTTATCGGGAACTTCTCTGAAGAAAATATCAAAATAAGCTATTTTATCAGACATTCCGGTCTTATAGTAACCGTTCGCCATCGTCAGCTCATAAAAGTCAAAAAGCATAGTATAGTTTTCAAGAAAATATTTTTTTTCGGACATTGTAATACTCCATTTCGCTGAAACGTATTTTAAGTATCAATATTTATCGGTATTCGGCGGCGAGCTGTAACGCCGCCGAATAGTACGACAGGCAGAAAGCCTTTTTTAAGGGTTTTGCCGCATGAAACGGCATAAATTATCTTATTGCTGAAAAACGCCGATACCGGCATTATGTAAAAGTGACATATATATAAATGGCATATATAAATTTCACAATGATTAAAGCGCTTTTAAAAATCCGGCAAGCCGCTCCGCAATGCGCTTATTCCCTGCGTCGCTCGGATGAAGTCCGTCGGGACAGTATTTTTCCATTATAACAGGTATTCTCGGCTGAATTCCGCTTATGGCGAAGAGATCTAAAGCGGGAACCGAATAAAATTCCGCAACTTCCTTAGCCGCTTCGACATAATCCCTGAGAGGCCTGCCGTTGCCCATACTTGGATTATTCTCGGTAGCACAATGCAAAGGCGTCATTATTACTATTTGACCGTCGGAATATTTTTCGAGAAGTCCGCGAAGAAGAACATGCCATGCTCCGTAATAGGTATCCTTTGTTCTGTCTCCGAATTCGCCGAACGGCGCTCTGCCGTGGAGAAAGTCGTTGACTCCTCCGAAAACTACGACTATATCCGCGTCATCATCCATTTTTATGTATCTGTCACAGAACGGATTCCCGTACAAATCTTCTCCGGCCTGTCGTGCAATTCTTGTACAGCTTATTCCGTAATTGCGTGCTTCTGCCAATCCGCATTCACGCGCCAGTACATTCAGATATATATTCTCCCGGCAGGAAGTCCCAACGCCCTCCGTAATACTGTCTCCGAGAAAATTGATTTTTTTGTTTTTAAGTTCCATTGTATTCTCCGTTCGTCCATACCGTCAGGTAAGTTCTTACTTATATTTGATACAAGTTACCGTTTTGCTTCAGACCTATTTTAACATCTTCACGATTTGTAATATATCGTTAAAGCGATTTTAGAAATCCGATCAGACGTTCTGCAATACGCCTGTTTCCCGCATCACTCGGATGAAGTCCGTCCGGACAGTATTTTTCTCTTATGATATCTACATCCGGCTGAATTCCGCTCACGGCAAACAAATCTAAAACCGGCACAGAGTAAAATTCCGCAACCTCCTTAGCGGCATTGACATAATCCTTAAGAGGTCTGCCGTTTCCGGGACTCGGAACGTTTTCCTCCGTTCTGTGAAGAGGCGTCATTACTACAATTTGACCGTCGGGATACTTTTCGAGAAGTCCGCGGAGAAGAACATGCCATGCTCCGTAATAAGTTTCACCGGTTCGGTCGTCAAAGCTTCCGAACGGGGCTTTTCCGTGTCCGTAATCATTCGTACCACCGAAAACTACGATTATATCCGCGTCGTCATCCATTGTAAGGTATCTGTCGCAGTACGGATTGCCGAACAGCTCCTCATCGCTCTGACGAGCGATTCTTGTTCCGCTTATACCGTAATTTCTTGCGGCAGCCAGCCCGCACTCTCCCGCAACGACATTAAGATATATAAATTGTTCCTCGGAGGCCCCTACGCCCTCCGTAATGCTGTCACCGAGAAAATTGATTTTTTTGTCTTTAAGCTCCATAATATAAAATCACGTCCTTCTAATGAAAAATAAAATGTTCTGTCAGCCTATCGTTATTTCCGCGAGCGTACTGTCGTCTACAATATTTACAAAGGTAGTGCCGCAATTCATCTCAAGCTCGCTTCCGTCCGACTTTGTAAGCGTCATCGGTTCATCAACGCCCGACTTTGACCAGGTTATCGGAATATATTTACCCTTTGAAATATAATATCCGTTGCCGCTGCCGGTTGTATAAACATTGATATGATTGTATGAATCTCCGCGGTTTTCGTGCCTGCACGCAATAATCAGCACATTGTCGAATGAAATCTGCTCGCCGGTTTCACCGTCAATGTGTTTTTCTCCGATAAACTGATAGCGGAGATATTTCTGTGAAGACTCATCATATACGTATTTCGGTCTGTGTACGGACGTGTAAGGAATTTCAACGGTCATCGCCGAATCTCCGCCGCCGGAAGAATTCTGTTCTTCGGTATAAGGAATAAATTTAAACGATGTTTTCCCGTCCGCGGCAATTTCGGTTCTGTAGGCTTTTGACTCTATTGCACTTTTCAAAAGCTCTCCGTTTGTCATTGCGCTATGCTCATAACCCATGCTTGACATACGGTTTGGATCACGAAAATACATATTTATACGCATACCGTCAAGATCGTCAATATTTCGCTCGTAAATATTGGTATAAGCTTCTGTGCTTCCTCCGATATGGGCATATATGGCATCATGATTTGCCGCGAAGTCAAGATAATATTCTCGGCAGGAACGGACAGAACCGACGGTCGTAAGTTTGTCGTAATCCGTTACGAGCATCATCAGTCTTGTAATTCCGCCCTCGACAGTACATTCGTAAATAGTGTCGGCATACCTCAGCCCTATCTGAGGACATGCAACATGAATATTATTGATCATTATTGCTACAGGCCGTCTGTTGTGCAGCTCTTCGGAATCAAAAGGAAGTCCCGTAAGTCTGTTTACGAGCTCATAGTTATAAACCGAGCCGTCCGGTTCGGAAACCGTACCGAGACCGGGTTCTGACGCCGAAGGACTCATTGCCGCAATATTGTCCGCACTTCCGATGCTTTTTTGATCACCGCTTCTGCATCCGGAAAAGGATAAAGCGGCAGAAAGAACAAGAAATGCACATCCCGCTGCAATCGCTGTACGCCATTTGCCTCTGTACTTATGTCTGATTTCTTTAAGTGATGATTTATAGTCCATATGAAATCACACCTTTCACCGGCAGGAGTTATTTGCTTTCTGAGTTGAGCTTGTCAAGCCAGATTAGTCCGACATCCATTGCGTCGTAAAGACCGTTTTTGTTGAACTGCTTGACCACTCTCTCATGAGGAGGCTTTGAGGTATCAGTGTCGAGAATCTGAACCAAGACCGCATCCGGAATCTCCCTGTCCGAATTTTCTATACTTTCCGGCTTTTTTGTAGACAGAATAAGCATAAACAGTATATATTTATCACTCATACTGCCGTAGCAAATTGCATTTTTTTCTCTTATCAGGGGTTTTCCGCGAAATACAAGATACTTTGTTTTTTCTATATTTTCACCCATCAAAAACACTCTCCGATTTTCATTATTTTAAATTACAGCGCCGCATTCAAAAAACGTAATTCAAACAAACCGCAATAGCAATAACAAAAGGAAAAGTCGTACAACGGAGCGGCGACACAAATTCATAAATATTATAATATTATTTTGCGCTATTGTCAATACATATGCGGCATTTAATGGCATCCGCCTGTAAAGCTTATGCAGGCGAAGAAGCTTTGCGGCGGCGCCGCGGAGATGCATTGAATCAATATTCAATTATCTCAAGCAATCTCTCCGCACTCAGCGAGCGGGCTCCGTAGTGGCGCGGAATATTCATCTCCGAGTATTCAAATACGGAATTCGGAGATTTGGTCGTATACGCAAAATCATAGTATTCGGACGCGATCTTCATTACGGAGGAATTATACTGTCCTCCCGGATATGCAATTGAATCGCAGCGTTGTCCGGAGAGCTTTTCGATTATCTTCTGCGACTCCGAAAATTCATGACGCAAATCCTGCTCGTCAAGCTCCGTCAGATTTCGGTGCGTCTTTGTATGAGAACCGAATTTTACAAGCCCGCTTTCTGCCATTTCCCGAATTTGCGCTTCCGTAAGGTAGCCTTCGGTTCCGATACTGTCCGCAATGAGGAAAATCGTTGCCTTCGCACCGTACTCTTTCAGAATAGGGAACATATTTGTATAGTTATCCTCGTAGCCGTCGTCGAAGGTCAGCGCAACACTTTTTTTATCATTCTTTGCATACTCGTCCGCAAACACATAGACATAATCATGTGCATTCAGAATTGCAAGAGTTTCGGCAAAGCTTACGGGACTTACAAACAAATCGGTTTCGCTGTTGTACGGCTTATCAAGAATCAGATGATACATGATTGCCGCGGGATACCCTCCGTCCTCCGCATATTTGTACCAGGATTTGTGAGCGGGGCTAGGCTCCGGTTCGAAAAACGTTTCCGGAAGAGTCAGTTCGCCTTGCGTATCGATTCCGGCGCTTTCCGGCGGCATATCGGTATCAGGTGTGTTGTTATCTTCGGTGTCCGAAAGCTCCGTACTGTCATCCTTTGCTGTAAACGGGAGCGTATCATTCGGCACGCCCCCTCCCGACTCTCCGGAGCATCCGCCGAGTGCCAGAGCCGCAGCTGCAAAGAGGACACTAATTTTTGCGCAGGATTTTTTATTTCTGAATATTGTACTGATATACATTTAAACTCCTCTCTGCATCATCTCGGTAACGTCCCTGTCATACGGAATGGACGGCATAGCTCCTTTTCTGCCGACCGCGACAGACGCCGCGGTCGCTGCTCTGAGAAGAGAATGTTCGGGCGTCTGCCCAGATGCATAGCTGTGAAGAAAATATCCGGTAAATGTATCTCCGGCGGCGGTTGTATCCACCGCTTTGACGGGAACCGCCTCCTGAAACAGCCTGATTCCAGCGGAAGCAAAGACCGCTCCGCGCGAACCGAGAGTAAGCACCGCCTCCGCTTCCTCGTATTTTGAAAGAAGCTCGTCGCAGATGTCGTCACTTTTGTTTTTTCCGGTAATAGCCTCTCCCTCAATTTCATTCAGGAAAAACAGGCTCACCTTTTCAAGAGGAAGACCGCTTATACTGTCATCTATCGGGGACGGATTAAAGGCTATTTTCAATCCCTTTTCATACGCCTTGTCAATTATATAGCCGGTATTGCTGATTTCATTCTGAAGAAGTACCCAGTCGTCCTCATCAAAGCCGTCGAGAACCCTGTCGACCATCTCCTCGGATATCTGTCTGTTTGCTCCGGGATAAATTATAATGGAGTTTTGGCCTTCCTTGTTGACTTGAATAACGGCGTGTCCGCTTTCCGCTTCGGACATGACTATATACCGTGTGTCTACCCCGCTGTCCTTCAGCGCGTCAATCAGAAAAGCGCCTTCTCGGCCGGTCATTCCGGCATGACAAACCTTTGCCCCGGCTCTGGCGAGCGCCGTCGACTGATTCAGTCCCTTTCCTCCGCAAAATCTGTCCCTTACTGAGGCGGATATTGTCTCACCGGGGCGTACTATCTCGTTTACACGGTATACATAATCTATATTCAGAGAACCAAAGTTCAAAATTCGCATTTGTGTCCGTTCCTTTCTGCAGCGCTGGTACAGCTCCGATATATCGCATGCCCCACCGCTGCCCTAAGCATATTTAAGCTCACTCGTGACAATAAATTTTTTTGTCAAGAGCATATACCCTGCCGCTGAACTGTCCCTTTTCAATTCCGTCGAGATTCTCGGCGTAAATCTCCATTCGGCTGTCTACAAGATCGATATATGAAAGAAGCTCCGCTTCAGCACAACAAGGTTTCACCGCGGCTCCGAATTCGGGCTCTCCGTGATGAGAAAGTATCATATGCTGGAGAAGAACCGATTTTTCCTCCGGTATTCCAAGCTCGGCTCCGAGCTCCGCAACCTCTTGAGCACACATGACGAGATGGCCGAGAAGCTGTCCCTTAACCGAATAATCTGTCACAATGCCAAGCTCTGACAGAGTGAATTCTTTATCCTTCGCAAAGTCGTGCAGCAGTGTTCCCGACAGCAGCAGGCTGCGGTTAATAATTTCGCCGTATAAACCGGAAAGAAAATCCGCTGTTCTGAGCATATTTGCGGTGTGCATTAAAAGCCCTGAAATAAAGCTGTGATGTACGCTTTTTGCAGCCGGAATCGAACGGAACGAGCCGCCGTGACGCTCAAGCATTTTAAGGCACACAGCCCGATAATCCGCGTCTGTAATCGAATCGACGGTATTAACGATATACCCATAGGTCTTTTCTATATCTACCGGTGCAACCGGAACAAGCGCGGATATATCGTATACATCCTCCGGCGCAGCAAGCCTGATACGGCTGGCCATAAGCTGAAGCGAGCTTTTATATTCGGAAATCTCTCCGCGAATTTTGATAACTTTCCCTGCGTCCGCCGTGCCGAGAGATCCGACATAGTCCCACATTTTAACATCGATAACTCCGCTGCGGTCGGAAATCTGCGCATTTAGAAACGGCTTACCCGCCGCCGATATCTTTGAATACGCTTCCTTAAGTATGTAGAAGCCTTCAACCTCATCTCCTACACTCATATCGCACACTGATTTATTATATTCCATATTTATGGGTACAACTCCTTTCCGTTGTTAGGAATCCATATCTTTACACCTATACTGACTGTCAGACCGCCGACTCAAGTATACGGAGGAATAACTTTTTTATTTTATTAGTATACCATATTTACCCTGAAAATACAATATGAATTTTCAGAGCCGGTTATTCAAATTCTTTTCCCAAATCAACAGTATATTTCCATTCGATAAAATCTCCTCCCGAAAGCGAATACTCTGCGCAGCTTACGGACGGACTTTCTCCGTTGACAAAGTACAGCCATCCTGAAAGATCTCCGAAGTCAAACTCGTAAATATTTGAAATTCCCGATACATAAACGGACGGAGCCCCTTTGGTGTCAAACATAATTCCGAATTTTTTTGCAGCTCTTTCAAGAACATCATAGACTGTATCACCCGAATTTATTCCGATTTCCGTTTCCGGCAGAATTATGCCGCCGTCGGGAATACGTTCATCGCTGCTCTGCTCCGCGATAGACCCGCAGGAAATCGACATTGTCACAAACTGCGTGTATTTTTCATCGCTGTCGGACGAATAATAATCCGAAACAGTTTGAAAATTGCTGAAATGCACGAATATAACTGCGGTCGCGGCGATCAGTACAACGATGATAAAATTTCCTTTGTTCAGACTTTTTTTCAATGCAAGTACCGACAAAACAATCGTACCGGCAGCTGCTATTGCGGCGTATATCCATATTTTATAACCTAACGCACCGTCATTAAAGCCCCCCGTATCGTATTCGCCGCTCCCGTTACTTATATCTTCCCGCGTTTCAGAGGCGGTCTGTATTTCGCTTGTATTTCGTTCTTCCTGAGCTTCTTGCGAACTCTGTGTCGGATTCTCCTGCCCTTCTGCGTTAAAAATGTACAGCGGACTAAGACCGTTTTCCTGTCTGTATGCAGCTATCATTGAATAGAATACCTGAACTGTCGCGTTTTGATTGTATCCGCCGCCAAGAGTATGAGAAAAGCTGCCGTCATCAAGCCGATACGCCATTATTCCGTCAAACAGCGTATTATCTCCCTTTATAAATCGCGGATCTGTAAAAGGATCTATTCCGAGCGCCGAAATCGCGGTTACTACCTGAGACGTACTCTCCGGATTCTGTACCCCATAGCTGCGGTAGCTGCCGTCATCAAGCTGCAGTTTTGAGAGAAGCTGCAGTGCGGTATCTGCGGCATGCGCTACGTCAGTCATTTCATTATAATACGGAGCAAGCGCCTGCAGCGTCATCGCTGTAACATCGGTATCGCTTTTATTTCCGGATACCGCCCATCCGCCGTCGTCAAGCTGCAAAGAAATGATTTTCTGAATAACCGCCTCCGGCGTAATGCTGTCCGAGCGCAGCCCGTTTGAAAACATATGAAGTCCGTATACATAGCTCATAATACCTTGTTCTCCGACAGAACTGTCAATTGCATTACGGACAAAATCGCTTTCTCCGCGTCCGCATCCGTACAGCACAAGAGCGTATTTTAACCTCGAAGAGGCGGATGATATTTCGTTTTCTTCAAGATAGTCCTCAAGCGCGTCGGCATAGCCGGAAAAATCTATGCTTTTGTTGTATTGCAGAAGTCCGATGATATACCACTCCGAGGTAGTACCCGCACCGTCGGTCAAAGCTGTATCAACCCATTCCTGAACCGATTTGGCTCCGCTTTGACGAAGTGAAAAATCAATTATATTATCGACCGTTTCCGTTATATTATCGGCTGTTTCCCTTGCACTGTCCGGCAATGCGGCAACGGCTTGTCCCGTATGCAGTGCAGCGGCTGCAAGCAATGATGCAATCAATACACCACAAAATTTTTTCACCTTGATTATCATATTCTTACCTTTTATCACCGTATTTTTTGTATATACTGAAGTTGAAATTTCCTTTTTTCGTAAAAATTCCATTATATCCAAATGTAAATCGGAAAAGCTCGGCTGTCTGTTAGATGACTATACATCGGCATCGTTTTTTATAGGACCTGTCCTGTATGATAACACGGTAAAAAACGATTGTCAATAGAAATACCGTATAGACAGGTTGTTGATACAAGAATTGCAGATACCTAAGGCAAACGGAAATACTGTAAAGACAAAAGCCAATAGAAATAATTGCAAGAACCTAAATCCGATATAAAAATTTTAAAGACAGACGTCAACATTGATAATTTCAAAAAACGAACGGCAACGGATATGCTCTAAAAAAGACCGTCAATAAAGATACAAAGACCGATTGTAAACAGATATATCAAAGTACGGTTTGACGTCGGATAAACATCGGGATTTGTCAGCCGCGAAAATTAACTTGCAAGCATTTTGGTTTTGTAGTAAAATAATATCAAAAATCAAAATTGCTTGAATAAGGATAAAAAAGTTGTGTTTAATTTCGATAATACCGTTAAAAACGTACTGAAAATTTTAAGTGACACAGACGGATACGTAACTTGTGACAGCATATGCCAAAGTTTTGGAATAGACTGCGGGGAAGTTGCCGACGCCGTAAGAGCATTGATGGCAGACGGATATAGCATACACACATCCGTACGCGGAAACAGCTTCTGCTTGACGCCTGATACGGACAGCCGTATGCTCACGGAGCTTAGCAGGCTCATTTTGCCATCGAGAATAAAAACGGTTTCATGTTTGAAAACAGTAGGTTCGACGAACACTCTTCTCAAAAGTTTGGCTGAAAACGGAGCTGAAGACGGTTTCGCCGTAATATCATCGGAACAGACAAAAGGCAGAGGCCGGCGAGGCAAAAACTTTATTTCTCCCGATGAAAAAGGGCTCTATCTCTCGTTTCTCATGAGACCGTATACCGCTCCTGCCGATACGGCGTCCGTTACAGCGTGGACGGCGGTAGCCGCGGCATCTGCCATTTACGCTGTCTGCGGTGTACAGCCGGGTATAAAATGGGTAAACGATCTTGTTATGAACGGAAAAAAAATCTGCGGTATTCTTACCGAAATATCTACCGACAGTGAAACTCTTCAGGTTCAGTATATTGTCATAGGAATTGGAATAAATATCGCTGAAACGTATTTTCCCGACAGCATTTCGTCCGTTGCCTCTTCTATTTTCCTTGAAACGGGAAAAAAAATCAGCCGCGCGGAACTTGCCGCTGAAATTATAAAGGAGCTTGATAAGCTTCGCTCGGCATGGCCTTATAAAAAAGACATGTACCTGAACAGCTATCGCGAGCTCTGTGTAACAACGGGAAGACAGGTATGTGTAATATCCGATGATGAAAATAAAACAGCCTATGCAGAGAAAATAAACGATGATTTTTCACTTCATCTGCGTTATCCCGACGGCTCTCTCTCAGATGTCACAGGCGGTGAAATCGCTGTAAGAGGATTCGGGGGATACGTATGAGAAATCAGTATTTTATTATAATTTTGTTCTGACTTTACTCTAACTTTATTATGATTTTATTCTGACTTTACTTTGGATTTGCTCCGGCAGATAGGTTTTCCACAGGTTTCACGGTAAAAAGCTGTCTTTATACAGAGAGAAAAAGAGAGAGGAGAGAACGAGAGTTTCTTATTCTTAATCTTTTCTTATCTAATCTATTCTTATCTGCAGCGTGACGTCACGTGACAGTCACGTGACAAATATAAGCGGTTATTGATAACCGATGTGATTTCGGTATGTTATTTCTATACTTATTAGTTTACAAAACAAGGTATAAAGAATGTAATAATGTTATAAATATACAATTATTTATTTTGTGTTATTTAAATATACGGCAAATTGTACACTTTATGAAATTAATCTCTCAACGGCAAATTTTTGTCCCACGTAAAAAAGAAAGCGGAAATCCTACCCTTAAGTACGAATTCCGCTTATCTATAATTATGAATAAAATTTTAAATTTATGAAAACGAGCTTATTTTGTATACTTTTCAAGCTCCGAAGGAAGCTCCTCTACAGGAATTGAAGAAGTAATTACAATGTTCATCTGATGCTCTGCGGTAAACTTGTCAAGCTTCTTAACAAACTCGATAAATTCATTTATATCGTTGTTGCAGATTTTAAGCGCCGAATCGATAAACAAATCCGTCACATCATGATTGCTTGCAAACATACCGCTCACGAAGCCGTAAAGCGAGCGGGCGTCATCAATGGCATATTCGTCGGCATCTACCAGTCTTGCCTGATATTTTATTTCGTGAATCAGCTTGTTTCCTTTTTCAACACAAATTACACAACCATTTGTAGCTGTAACCGCTGCATTTGCCATGTCAATAAGCTGCTTTGTCTTTCCCGTTCCCTTAATTCCGACAATCAGTTTTATCATTTTGTGTCCTCCTGATTAAAAATTTGATTTTGTAAAGTTCAATTTGTTTTACCGATTCTTTTTTCCAGCTCGGTACGTAAAGCTTCGTAGCCGGGCTTGCCGAGAAGCGCGTACATGTTGGTTTTGTATGCTTCAACACCCGGCTGGTTAAACGGATTAACGCCGAGCATATAAGCAGAAACACCGCATGCAAGTTCAAAGAAATAAACGAGACAGCCAAAGGTGTGTGCCGACCTGTCGTCAGCTTCGATAATAATGTTCGGTACGCCGCCGTCACTGTGAGCGATTGCTGTCGCCGTAAACGCGGTTCGGTTGACATCCTTCATCATCTCACCGGAAAGAAAATTCAGTCCGTCAAGATTATCCTTATCCTCTTCGATTTTAATGTCAGAGGCAGGATTGTCGATATAAAGAACAGTTTCTATAAGATTCCGCTCGCCCTGCTGAATAAGCTGACCGAGAGAATGAAGGTCTGTTGAAAAAATTGCGGAAGCCGGGTAAAGAGCTACACCGTCTTTTCCTTCGCTCTCTCCGAAGAGCTGCTTCCACCACTCCGCAAAAAGAGCTACGCTTGTATCATACGAAGCAAAAAGCTCGATTTTCTTTCCGTTTCGATAAAAGAAGTTTCTGACTGCGGCATATTTCATAACATCGTTTTCGGAAAACTTCTTCGAGGTATACTCGGCTCTTGCGTCTGCCGCGCCCTTCATCATTTCGTCAATGTCGATGCCTGCCGCGGCAATTGGAAGAAGCCCCACTGCCGTAAGGACCGAGTAACGTCCACCTATATTATCCGGAACAACAAAAGTTTCATATCCCATGCTGTCAGCAAATCTTTTGAGAGTTCCGCGGCATTTGTCGGTGGTTACAAAAATTCTCTTTGCCGCCTCAGCTGCTCCGTAACGTTTTTCAATATAAGAACGGAATATACGAAAAGCAAGCGCGGGCTCGGTTGTAGTTCCTGATTTTGAAATAACATTAAGGCATACATCCTTCCCCTCGCAGAGTTCAAGAAGCTCATTTATGTATGATGGAGTAAGCGAATTTCCCGCAAAATATATGTCCGGCGTATCCTTTTTAAGCGAATTGTAGAGCGGGCTCTTTACAAATTCAATCGCCGCTCTCGCGCCGAGATAAGAACCGCCGATTCCGATTACTATAAATATATCACAATTGCCTTTAATGTATTCAGCCGCTTTTTTAATTCTGAAAAATTCTTCTCTGTCGTAGTTCAAAGGCAGATCGCGCCAGCCGAGGAAATCGTTTCCCTCTCCGCTCCCTGTCATTACCTTTTCAAACGCGCCGTTTGTCTCTGACTCAAGAGCCGTGAGCTGCTCTGAGGAAATAAATTTCCCTGAGTATGCCAAATCAAGTTTAATTGCCATTACACTGTCCCTCGCGGAATTTTAAATTTATATATTTTTTACGATTTTATTATACACTCATTTTTTAATTCTTGCAATAGCAATTTGTTATATTTTTTTTAAATCATAAAAAAATTTAAAATTATGTCGATCAGAACCTGAAAATATCCGATACGGTCAACGGTTTCCGCCGCTGTCACCGCAGATTCTCCGAGCTCGGTTTCGCCGCATTTATATACAATTCGTCCGATCACAGTTCCGGCTTCGATCGGAGCGTTCAGAGACTCCGGTATTTCTGTCACAGCCTCTATATTGCTTCCTGAATTTTTGTCAATTACACGCTTGTATTCCGCCGCAGTAAGTAAGCATGTATCCTTGGTGCCTCCCACAACGCGGATCGCGTCGAGGTTTTTTTCCGGATAATTCATCAAGGAGTAACCTGCAAATCCGATGTCAAGCAGCTTCTTAGCGGAGGCATTTCGAGCGTCGCGCGTCGTTGATCCCATTATGACGGCAATGAGATGGAGGTCGTTTCTCTTTGCAGTTGCACTGATACAGAAACCGGCTTTCGACGTTGATCCCGTTTTAAGTCCGGTTGCCCCGTCGTAAAATCTTATAAGCTTGTTGGTATTTGCAAGCGTGAATTCTCCGCCTCTTATGGAATCCATCCATGTTGAGCTGTATTCGATAATTTTGGGATGCGACAGCAGCTCTGCTGACATTATTGCAATATCGCGCGCCGAAGTGACATGATTTGTTGTCGTATCGTCGAGACCGTTTGTATTTTCAAAATGAGTCGAATTCATTCCGAGCTCCGCAGCCCTCGCATTCATCAAGGACACAAAGCCCTCCTCGCTTCCGCTTATAAATTCCGCCAGCGCGACGGCTGCGTCGTTCGCGGACGATATTACAACGCATTTTATCATATCCTCAACCGACATCTGTTCTCCCGGCTGAAGATATACCTGAGAACCTCCCATGGACGCCGCGTTTTCACTTACTGAAATCGTATCGGTCAGAGCTATTCTGCCCGAATCTATCGCCTCCATAGTGAGCAGGAGCGTCATTACCTTTGTTACAGACGCCGGCGGAAGCGCCTCGTCGGCATTGTATTCGTATAAAACTGTTCTTGTTTCGGCCTCCATAAGTATAGCGCTTTTTGCGTCAAGTTCCGGTTCCTCGGCATTTATGCCGGAGCCGGCGGAAAAAATTCCCGCGGACGATACCGTAATAAAGGCAGCCATGGCAAAAGATAAAAACTTCGATTTTTTATCTTTATTTCCATTCATCGCGCGAGTTTTAAATACATTGTCGGCTTTTTTTTCAGATAAAATTTTCATATACTGCTCCGTTCTGCCGCGTCGGCGGCTTGTTTCAATAAAGGCCGAAAGCCTGTCATGAATTTTGAGATAATGGATTGTACCGTCACCGAAAAGCGGGCGATCATACACCGCTGCCGGCGGAGGACATCTTTATTCGGTTATATCAGTATATTTTTATTTATCTTTCCCGCGGTTTATTCACAAAATGCAGATAAGTATAAAAGAACTTTTTGTATGGTCTGAATTAACGCTTGCCGTAAAGCTCCGGATGGCGAAGCTTTGCCGCAGTGACTGTATTCCGCAGCAGTGTTGTAATCGTCATCGGACCTACACCGCCCGGTACCGGAGTTATTTTCGCCGCCTTCGGATACACGCTTTCAAATTCAACATCGCCGCACAGCCTTCCCTGTTCATTGCGGTTCATTCCGACATCGATTACAACTGCGCCGTCCTTTATCATGTCGCCTGTAATAAGTCCGGCGCGTCCGACGGCCACGACAAGTATATCCGCTCTTCTGCATACTTCGGAAAGATCTTTTGTTTTAGAATGTGCTATTGTAACGGTTGCGTTTTTATGAAGCAGAAGCATTGCCATAGGCTTTCCAACAATATTGCTCCGTCCCACAATTACGCACTCTTTTCCCTCCGGATCGACGCCGCTCTTTTCCAGCAACGTCATTACTCCGGCGGGAGTACACGGGAGCATATGAAAATCCCCCATCATAATATGTCCGACGTTTTCGGCTCCGAAAGCGTCTACATCCTTCTTACCCGATATGGCAGCGAGTACAGCCGACTCGTCGATTCCGCTTCCTCCCTCGGATTTTTTCGGAAGGGGCAGCTGTACAAGAATTCCGTCGGTTTCGTCGTCGGCGTTCAGCTTGTCTATAAGGGACATAAGTTCGCTTTGGCTTGTCTCATTTGGCAGGCGGTAAACGGAAGAACGAATTCCTGCTTCGATACACGCCTTTTCCTTGTTTCTGACATAAACCTGCGACGCAGGGTTTTCTCCGACAATTATAACCGCAAGAGAGGGCTTTCTCGTCATGGAGGCTACCTCTTCAGCTATTTCGGCGCGGCACTGAGCCGCAATTGCTTTTCCGTCGATTATTTTATCGTCTTTTTTTTCTGTGTCTTTCATTTTTATAACCATGCCTTTCTGTCAGAAAAATATATCTGAACCGAATTTACCGATATCCGAATATCTGAAATAAATATATCGGAAAATTATTTCTCACTGTCTGTATCTTCATTTTGTCCGACTGTATTTTCGTCAGCATTTTCATCATCTTCCCTGCCCAAAATCGTGCGGATACCGTTTTCGGTCATGGGAATCGCGGCCGATTTTTCGCCTGCAGACAGCGAATCGGATTCGGAAGCTTCAGCCATTGATATGCCTGATATGCCTGATTGTCCGCGCTTTTTTTGCCTTGCACGCAGAAGAATAAGAAGAAAACTTCCCGAAATGAAACATATAAAGGCGACAAGCTGAGAAATACGTATGCCTCCGAGATACAGACTGTCGGTGCGCAGTCCCTCGATTACCATACGTCCCGCACCGTACCAAGTAACGCACATAAGTGCGATTTCGCCGTTATATTTTTTCTTTCTGTAGTACAGGTTTATAATAATAAACCCTATAAGATTCCACAGAGATTCATAAAGAAAGGTCGGATGAACGCAAAAAGTACCGTAATCGGTAGTAAAAGCCATTCTCCACGGCAGATTGGTCAATCCTCCGTATGCCTCTCCGTTCATAAAGTTTCCCCAGCGCCCGATAGACTGCGCCAGCATAACTCCGGGCATAACCGCGTCCGCCACCGACGGAAAGATGAGTTTTTTAATCTTTGTAACAACAAATGCGGCGGCCGCGCCCCCTATCAGACCTCCGTAAATTGCAAGTCCGCCGTCGCGCAGGGCAAATATCTGTTTCAGGGTATAGTGCGAGTCGTCCATTATAACATAATACAGTCTCGCGCCGACCACACCGCACAGAATTATCCAGATTGCATAGTCGAGCATATCGTCAAATTTTATTTTCTCGTATTTTACCGCCCTCCACGATGCGTAGCAGAAAGCGACTATCATTCCTGCGGTGATAATGATTCCGTACCATGCAATATCAATCCCGAAAACAGAAAATGCGACGTTATTTACTGTAAATTCACCGATTCCGAGTCCCGGAAAAGAAATTGTATTAGAATAGCTTCTCATAGTTATGACCATGCCTTTCGTGCGTACTGTGTCCGTAACCCTTCGCGTAATCATAGGTCGGCATACAAATAAAAACGCGGACCGTATAATGAACAAATGCATTATACGGTCCGCGGCTGTTTTCTGCAAAGCCGATCTAACCTGAATATCCTGATCTGAAAAGGCGCAGGGCTTGATTTTTAATTACACCGATAATGCGGCTTTAATTATATCATACTCACGGACAAATTTCAAGTTTTTACCGATATTTCAAGAACATGTTCTTTCTTGTCGTATCGGAACAGATTCGGAACCTCGCGCCCGTCAAGAATCCAAGCGGTTCTGTCTGCAGGCCGGACGCTGATTTTATAAGTGGTATCCATACGGTTTACTGTTAATTTAAATCCGCCTGTCAGCTTGGTAATTCCCGGAGAAATGCTGAAGCAATCCCCGCGCTCGTCATAACCGATAAACTTTTCGAGTATAAGACGATAATACCATGCGGCGGCACCTGTATAAAGGCTCCATCCGGCTTCTCCGTAATGATGCTCGTTAACACTTACATCGCCTGCAAGGGCATACGGCTCGGCTTTATATATATCTGCGGGGTGAGACGACGGATCGATTTCACGAAGAAGCCTGAACGCCGCATCGGGAGAACCTGTATCGTAAAGCGCCCATGCAGCCCATACGGCTGCATGAGTATACTGCCCTCCGTTTTCTCTCATTCCCTCCGGATATCCCTTTATATATCCGGGATCTTTTTCGGATTTTGATCCCGCAATGTCTGAGAACGGCGGTGCAAGCAGCTTTGTAACGCCGAGATTTCCGTCGTGCAGATAACGCAGCATCGCCTCGACCGCCATCTCGGTTCGCACTTCTGAGGATTTGTCTCCCAGCATGGCCGCAAAGGCCTGAGGAATAAGGTCGATAAAGCAGTTCTCCGAATTTCCGGCCCCGATCGGGGTTCCGTCGCCGTAGAATGCACGGATATAAAATCCGCCGTCTCCCTCGGAATGCCATGCATACTTTTCAACTGCATTTTTCATTGTCTCGTCAAGCTTTTTCAGCTCCGTCGCCGTTCCGCGATCGTCGCTATAAACACATATCGGAAGAAAATCACGTATCACAAGTCTTGCAAAAATCGCAAGCCATACGCTTTCTCCCTCTCCGGCGCCTGCTATTCCGCGTGCTTCTCCTACCGAGCTCAAGCCGTCGTTCCAGTCGCAGCTGCCGATAAAAGGGAGACCTCTTTTACTGAGCTTTATACGTGAAAACGCTTTTACGCAGTGTTCATACAGAGATTCTTTTTCCAAAGTATAGCCTGGAGATTCGTATCTGTCGTTTTCAAACGCCCCGAGAGGCTCTGAAACCAAATACGGGACACGTACATCGAGAATTTCATAATCACCGGTTCTGACAAGATAGTATGCTGTCGCAAATGGCAGCCAGAGCATATCGTCCGAGCATCTTGTCCTTATTCCGCGCGGACGGAAACTGCCGTCCGTTTCCCGAATATCATGCCACCAGTGCATAACGTCCCCCTCTCTGTACTGTCTCGCCGCGCACCGCAGGATATGAGTTCTTATGATACTGCGGCTGAAATAAACTGCCGCAAGGCAATCCTGAAGCTGATCTCTGAATCCGTATGCTCCGCCGGGCTGATAAAATCCTGTTCTGCCGCGTATTCTGCAGGCATACACCTGCCACGGAAGAAAATGGTTGAAAAGCTCACATATGCTTTTGTACTGCGTATCGAGAAAAAATCCGGTGCCTCTGTCATTCTCCGATAAAGCCGCGTTTATCTCTCTGCCTAAGGAAAACTTGTGCGAGACGGCACGAAAAAGCTTGGTGCCGCAGAGTGATTTTATAATTTCGTCCTGATTTATTTCGTTAAGATTCAATCCTCGGACTGTCGGCATAATGCCGAATACAAAAGAATCGTATCCCACCGATTTTATAAACGCAGTCTTGCCTCTCAGGGAGCCGTACAGACAGATGCAGAAGCAAGTTTCGCCGCAGTGAAGTACACGGACTGTGCCTGCGGGAGCACATACGGATACGGAAAGATGGAGAGGAAGGCTCATATCTGATTCTACATGAATCAGCTTAACCGGCAGTTTCGGATCGGTTCCGATTTTAAGCCTGTATTCGTAATCATCTTTTTTTCCACTGTATTCCGCAATGCGTCCGCGGTATTGGACTTCCTTTGCGGCAGCGCACAGGTCAATTTCCGAGTCGCCGTAAACAGCTGTCAAAATCTCTCCTCCGAAGCCGGCGACAGCGTCCCCTGACCATGGAGTGATTCTGTATTCTCTGCTGTTGGCAATCCATGAGAATCCGAGAGAATTCTGGGTTACAAGAGTTCCGAAGCAGCTTCCCTGACTGATATATGAATACGGAAGCTGATGGCGCTCGTTTTTTATAATTCTGTAAGCTCCGCCGGGAAGAAACGATGAAGATACGCTGTCTGAGCCTTCGGAGGCTTTGTTCTGCACAGAACGCGTTATTTCGTATTTTACCGATGCTCTGCGGTTTGCCGGTGTTCTGCGGTAGAGCGGCGAAACAATCTGCTCAGAAAGCTCGGCAAGCGGCGTGTTTTTCTTAATGCTTATATGCGCTCTTGATATACAGAGAAGAAGCCGTTCGGTGTTTTTGTCTCCTCTCAAGCCCGCGATATGAATTCCGCCTCTTTTTCCGATAAGAAAATCCGCTCTGACCAAAGCAGCAGTCCTGAAAAGATAGTCCTTCACCGGCTCACGGTATCCTCTGGTAGGCGTGAAAGCAAAAACAAAATCGGCTCGGATTCCGGACAGGAATAATTTTTTGGCGCATTTCATCAGAGTTCGTACGGAATTTTCCGCTTTTTCCGCGGCTTCCGAAAGCTGCCGCATGTCGTCTCCTTTTTCGTCCAAAGAGACATAAATCACCGGCAGATCACCCGATATTCCGTATTTCCATATATCCTCCTGACGAAGCTCCTCCTCAGGACAGAAGTTTTCTTCCGCACGAAAATACAGTCTGGAAAGGATTTGCGAGCACACCTTGTCCTCCCGCGGGCTCATATCTGTAAACGGCATAGAAAGCTGACCGTTTTTCTGAGCAACATAATAAACGGAATTTTTGATTACGGATCTGCTCTTTCTTGCTCTGAGCATACGGATTATTCTGATAACATCGTCTCTTTCCTGACCTGAGCAAATATAAATTTCTCCTTTGTATATTCCTTTTTTGCTTCTCGATTTTCTGCGCAGAATCGCAACCGGATCGACACACGCTCCGTCCCTGCAGGGAAGTTCTCCAGAACAGACTTCCTTGATGTCCGACAGATTGTACATCGCGGGAAGCATATCGCGTCTTCGCACCGCAAATTCGGCATCTCCGTCGCTTCCGAACGCCATTGCAATATAAATTCCATGCTCTTTTTTGCGCGCTCTTTTTCTGAAAATGAGTATTCCCTCTCCGGATATATACTCCGTTTCGACAGACATGGCGGAGTATGCGGGATGAGATCTGTAATCTTCAAGCGCGGAAATAATCGGCTCGGCATAAAGCACGGGAGAGATTTCAAAAAAAGCTCCGTGGGCGTCAATTTCGATAATCAATGCATTTTCAAGGCTGTCAAAAGACCATTCCGACCTGTGCCTGAAGCTTCCGTTGCTGTATGAATATACAATCTTCTCTCCGTTTCTGCTCATTTCCATATCGTCCGTCGATATAATGCCGCCGTCTGTATTTATAAGGAGTCTCATGCCGCGCTTTGAATCTCTCAGACCGTTCGCGCGTAGATTAAAATCAGAATTAAGCATATCCGCCGGGTGAAAACCGTTCTTCAAAGCTTCCGCTTCCTCCGCTTCATTCTGTTCGCGGAATGAGGAACACGCAGTCATTCCGCACACCGAAAAATCATCGCCGATTTCGGCGGTAAGTGCGATTCTTCCGAGAGAGAGCATCGACGTACCATCAGAAAGCGCAAGCAGATGCAGAGCGCTCCCGCTTATCATTTCCGCCGCCGGAAGTCCGGGCGCCTTTTCCGTCTGATACTTGCTTCCGCGCCATTCCGGCTTAAGCTTGGGACGCGAAGCCTTAATGCGTTTTTTAGTAACTATAGCGCCTATCGGAATACGTTCATCCAAAAGACTTTCGGCCGATGCCATCTCCGGATCACGCATAAATCTGCGTCTGAATATGCCGTCAAAGCAAAGATTCGCGGAAGCAAGCATGCTCATACCGATATGATGTGACATAAACGATTTTATTACCGCATATCCTCCGCCGACCCTTGTACGGGTAAAATCAAGGGACTCATAAAATCCGTATTTGCCGAACATACCGTAGCTCTCGATTCTTTCGAGATTCGCAAGCGATTGTTCCGGAGCAAACTGCATCATAAGATATGATGAGTACGGAGTTATGACATTTTCTCCGCCTTCACGGCTGACGGCAAGCGACGGCGCCCCGAAAGCGCGGTAACAGTAGTTTGAATCTGAATCAAATGCAAAATAGCAGCCCTCGCTTCGGCCGAATACCCTCCTGCAGGGATGCTCTCTCTGCATTCTGGACGCAAATGAAAGCGCCTCCCATTCAAGGGTATTCTGCGCCGGTTCTATAAATAAAGTCGGCATAAAGTATTCAAAGGCAGTTCCGCTCCACGACAGAACGCCGAGCATTCCGTGCCTTGTAACAAGCGGTCTTCCAAGCCTGCTCCAGTGTTCGGCAGGAACCTCGCTCCGCGCGACGGCAATATAGCTCGTAGTTCTGCATTCGCTCATCAAAAAATCATAAAAGCCGTTGTCCGTTTCTTCGGTTATTGTATTTACCCCTGTATAAAACAAGCCTCTGCTTTCACTGTAAAGAACAGAAAAATCCGCCTCGGATATAAGCCTGTCAAGCGGGGCAATAAGCTCGGACAAACGGCTTTCTTCATAAAAATAATCTTCTATTCCGCGCCTGAGGGAAATAAGAGCCGCGGCAAAGTTTCCGCTGTCAACCGTAGACACGTAAGGAAGCAGAACCTCTCCGCGCCGTGTGTCATACCAGTTGTAAAGATGCCCGTGCCATTTTGAAAGCGAATTTACGGAGGAAATCGTATCCGACAGCCTGCTGTACAGCTCGGCGGACGAAATCAGCCCGAAGTCTCTCGCACAGAGAACCGACGCCATATAAAGCCCTATATTCGTCGGAGACGTCCTGTGAGCCGTTTTAAGCTCCGGAGAAAACTCCACGTTGTCGGGAGGGAGGTAGTTCTCCTCTTCCGTAACATTGTCGGCAAAAAAACGCCACATGGCGCTCACGTCACGGCGAATTCTTTCTTCGGATTTTTTGCCGATTCGATTTTCATGTTTTTTATATGGCTTTCCCAGTCTCCATGACCAGAAAGGAAGACAGAAGAACGCAAGTCCGATAATGCGGAGAACTGCATAAGGCATAAGCATCAGAAGCGCTCCGACAAAAATATCGGGCAGCATTCTTACAGTGTAATCGGAGAGAAGCCCCCTGTACATATCACCCTCCGCCGCAGTAGTCCATTCAAGCAGTTTTCTGTGCGTGAACTTCATGCGTACGAAGCTTTTTAAAGCGGCGTCGGCGAACAATACAGCCCTGTCGAGCAGAGAGGCAATTTCATACAGAACAGTGCGCAGCGATGACGCAATTGGGGCGGATATTTTTGACACGTGTCTGAGGGTAAACGAGTCGTGTATAAGCCGTCTCGGAATCTCCGTAGCAAATCCGACAAGCGAGGAAATAAAAGGAAGCAGGATATATGCCAAAGCGCCGACTGTTGTTATAAGCGCTGCCTTTTCTCCGAGAAAAACGGAAAACAATATCGAAAGGAGTGCGAAAGCGGGTACCGAAGCTCTTCTGACATTATCGTAAAGCTTGAATACAGAGAGGGCGTCAAGCGGTTTTTCCGCAAATGCGAGTGCCTGAACATCTCCGCGTATCCATCTGTGGAGCCGCTTATTGTAAGAAACCTTGTTCTTCGGGGTACTGTCGGAAAATGTTACCGAACTGATGATTCCGGAACGCAGATATTCCCCTTCAAGCAGGTCGTGGCTCAGTACGGTTTCCTCCGGAAAACGGTCCTTCATAAGCCGGGCAAATACATGGACGTCTATGATACCCTTTCCGCAGAAGCTTCCGCGATCGAACAGTGTCTGATAGGTATCGTATGCCGCACCTGCATACACATCGGTCCCGCCGGCTCCCGTACACATAACGGAAAACGGAGTACAGGCCGCGGAATCGGCAGTCGTAGCAACTGCAGGCTGAAGGATAGCATGTCCGGCGACTACCTTTTCTCCTTTAATTATCGGCTTGTTTGCAGGGTGAAGCATACATGATACAAGTTTCAGCGCGCCGCCCAAAGGAAGTCTTGTATCGGCGTCTAACGTTACTATATATTTTATATCATGAAGAAAAGCGTCGTCGCAGATCACCGTGTCAAAGGTTGTGGGCGATCCGGATATCAGCGAAGAAAGCTCGATAACCGCGCCGCGCTTACGCTCCCATCCCATGAAACTGCCGTCCGAGGTCGGACTCCTGCGGCGTATAAAAAGACAGAAACCTCCGCCGTAACGTTTATTCAGAGCCTCAATTCGGTCTTCCGCATACGCGATACTCTCCGCATCCTTTGAAGTAATCATCTCCTTTGCGTCAGGAAGATCTCCGAGTATACCGAAACAGATGTTTTTACCGCGGTTTCCGAGACTGTAACGTTCAAGAGCATCAAAAATTTTCCTGTCTCCCTTTTCTCCGAAAAGCAGTGTGGTGATTATGACAATTGTTTTTGCATCATCCGGTATCTGCTTTAACTCAAGAGACGGCACTGTTTTGAGCTGAGAAGTTCCGGAAAAAAAGCGATCGCTTATCTGACGCATTGCCTCGGATATAGGAATACATAAAAAAAGTGAGACAAAAGCCGCCATTATATAAATTCCCGAGCCGCGAGCGCTAATCTTCGAGAGAAAATTTTCTCCTGCGCGCACGGCGTTTTCCTGCCCGGCACTGACAAGTCCGAAAAAGATAATGATCGAAATCAGAATCGGAACGGCAAGGCAAAGAAGAAAAAACAGTGTTTTTTTGCCGCCGGACGCTCCTCCTGCGAGGTTTATCTGACGTCCGTACCGCTCTGCAGCTTTTGCCTGACTTATATTTTCTTTTCCGGCAATTTCGGCAATTTTCCTGCGGTACATCGTTCGTGTTCTGTCATCGCTGAGCTCATATGTTTTATTGATATTTCTCAAGATTGCATCCGTGTGCGAAACGTCTCTGATAAAGTCTTCAAAGTCTCCGCTGTCAAGCGAACGGAGAGTATACGCAATGTTACCGAGGAGTTCTTCCGACGGATTACGGTATAGAGCCTCCAGCGACAGCAGAGATACCGCATCCGCTGCGCTGCAGAGCTCCGAATCTTCAAAGCGAAAATCACGCTGAGCATCTCTGAGCTTTTCGGAAAACACGGCAAAGCTGAGCCTGTAAGTGCACTCTTCAAGAATCTTTTTTAAAGTTTCATAAAGTCTTTCGGTATGTCCTCCGCTCTTTTTTCTGACGACGGCGCTTTCAGCGTGCGTTTCAAATACTGTAAAATCATAGCCGCCGGCTTCCTCAAGAAGATTTTTCAGCCGCGATAATTTTTTTCGTTCCTTCATTTCTGCAGAGCGTCCTTTCTCCAAATAAGTGCAACAGATATTTCCGCAGCGCAGAACAGACCGTTACGCTGCGGACGAGTCTTTGAATTATTATTACCTGATTTATACGGTATTATGACAATAAAATCAATTTCAAGATATATTTTCCGTATCCGTGTGCGATTGCAGTTATAAGTATATGGTGCGACCGCTTTTTTTGCGGTCTTAATATTGACAAGAAAAAGCCTGATATGGTATAATAATCAGTATAATATTTAAAAACTGAAGATTTAAGATTTAGATTTCATTTCGCCGGGAAAGACGGCAAATTTGTAAAACAAAAGCTTAACGACAAACAAATTTCGTTTTGCCGTTATAGCGGCGTTTTTACAGAACAAATTCCACAAGTAATGCGTCTTTTTCGATCTCTTTTTAAACTCTTTTATACCTTAAGACATTATTATTTTAACCGAATACACATATAATTATCAATGCGGCAGCAGGAGACATTCCTTCTGTCGCCTATAGTTTTGAAAAAACGCGGAAACTCTGCGGCGAATATCGGCGCAGAGCCATATAACAGAGCCATATAACAAGCTTACTGCCTTTACTAAAAACTGTATAAAGATTGTACTAAAGACTGGAAATTACACATGAATATTATAACCGACAGCATAAAAAACGAAAAAGAATACAGCGGCTTGATTTCCGCTGTGTTTACAGAAACAGGAGCGGAAAAGCCGCACAGCATATCCGTTACAGGACTTTGCGAGGGTGCACGGATTTCACTGCTCATGTCAGTTGCGCGGGATTTCAGAGCACGCTTCGGGCGCGGGATATTAACCGTTTTTCCTGATGAAAAAAACTGCGTAAAAATGTATTCCGCCTGCCGCGAAAACGGGCTCAGCGCCTTTATATACCCTTTCCGCGATTTTATATTTCATAACATGACCTTTTCTCATGAGCTTGAGTACGAGAGGATAGGAGTGCTGTCCGCGGTTCTGCACGGCGATTACGACATAATAATCACCACTCCGGACGCGGCGCTTCAGTATACGGTTCCGCCGGAAATTCTTTCGGTCTCCGGCATGAGGCTGTCGGAAGGCGCAGAAATATCTACAGAAAAGCTCAGCGCATATCTGAGTGATAACGGCTATGTCCGTGCCGAAATGGTAGAAGGACCGGGACAGTTTGCAATACGCGGAGATATTATAGATGTCTATCCGCCGAGCAGCGACGGCCCGGTGCGAATTCAGCTCTTCGGAGATGAAATTGAAGTAATGGAATATTTCGACATACTTTCCCAACGCCGTACAGGCAGGCTGCAGACGGTGGAGCTGACTCCGGCAAGGGAGATACTTGCCGTAGCGGAGGATAGAGTTCTTCTGTCGGAGACGATTACGCAGCAGCTTAATCGGGCGGAAGACGAGAGAGTTAAGGATATGCTTCGTTCTGAGCTCGACGCGGTTAACTCCGGGCGTGAATTAAATTTCTTAGATAAATATATATCACTGATTTATCCAGAAAAGACCTGCCTGCTTGATTACTTTGACAGCCGTCAGCTCGTTGCCGTTACCGAATACGCAGCCTCCCGCGACCGCATAAAAGCTTTTGAATTCCGTATGCGCGAAGCAATAGAGGGACTGATTTCAGAAGCTGAAATTTACGGTAAATCAGCCGATTACTGCAAATGGGGACAAGATTTTGAAAACTACATTTCATCCGTTCCTTCACTTATTTGTGACGCCTTCGTCACAAATATGAGCGGAAAAAGCAGAAATCTCTTTTCGTTCATAACGAAAAACACAGTATCATATGCAAACAACGCCGAGCTTCTTTTGGACGACCTAAAATCGTACAGGAAAAACAGCTTCAGAACCGTACTGCTCTGCGACAATCAAAAAATGGCCGAGAACACTTCCGAGCTTTTGTCGGAAAACGAAATACCGTCTGTTATACTGCCGAAAGAAAACACCGGTAATTCGCAAAAAGAACTGACAGTAATCACATACGGTATGAGAATTCCGGGTTACGAACTGACCGTAAGCAAGTTTGCGGCACTTTCACTCTGCGAAAAAGGAACTGCGGCGGTTTCCTCAGGAGTTCACAAAAGCCGCCGAACAAAGAAAAAATCCGCAAAAGAGCGGATAATGTCATATGCCGACCTTGAGCCGGGAGATTACGTTGTTCACGATATTCACGGCATCGGCCGCTATCTTGGACTTGAAAGCATAACTCACGACGGAGTTACCGCCGAGTATGTAAAAATAAGCTATGACGAAAACGCGCTGCTGTACATCCCGACCGATAAGCTCGATTTGCTTTCAAAGTATATAGGAGCGCGTGCCGAAGACGGTTCGGTACGTCTTTCAAGACTCGGCGGGAAAGATTGGGAAAAGGCAAAAAGCCGTGCAAAAAAGGCCACTAAAGAAATGGCGCGCGAGCTTATTCAGCTGTATGCAGAAAGACAGCGTCGTCCCGGATTTGCATTTCCGGCTGACGATGAAATGCAGCGTCAGTTTGAATCGGCGTTTGAATACGAAGAAACGGACGGACAAAATTCGGCTGTCGAGGAAATTAAACGAGACATGGAAGCTCCCTGGCCGATGGAGAGACTTCTCTGCGGAGATGTCGGCTTCGGAAAAACGGAGGTGGCGCTCCGTGCCGCTTTCAAGGCGGTAGCCGCGGGTAAGCAGGTGGCGATTCTCGTGCCGACGACAATTCTTGCGATGCAGCATTACCAGACGATTTTGTCACGCATGAGAGGCTTTCCCGTACAGGTCGATATGCTTTCCCGTTTCCGCACAAAGGCGGAGCAGGCGGAAACTCTGCGGAGACTCCGCCGAGGCGAGCTTGATATAATCGTCGGAACGCACAGGATTATCGGACGCGATATTGTTTTTAAGGATCTCGGACTGCTGATAATCGACGAGGAGCAGCGTTTCGGCGTTGCTCAGAAGGAAAAGCTTAAACAGCTTGCAAAGAACGTCGATGTTCTGACACTTACGGCAACTCCGATTCCGCGTACACTGAATATGGCAATGAGCGGCATTCGCGATATGTCCATTCTCGAAGAAGCTCCGGGAGACAGGCTTCCCGTTCAGACATACGTGCTTGAATACGACGATGTAATCCTATCCGACGCAATAAAGAAGGAGCTTCACCGCGGCGGACAGGTGTTCTGGCTTCACAACCGTGTGGAAAGTATTGAGACTACGGTCGCGCATGTTCGCGATATGGTACCTGAGGCAAAAATCGCTTATGCGCACGGAAAGATGGATCGTGAACAGATTTCGGAAATATGGTCGTCTCTGATAATGGGAGAAACAGACGTGCTGATAAGCACAACCATAATTGAGACCGGAGTAGATATTCCCAATGCTAACACGCTGATAATAGAACACGCCGATAAAATGGGATTGGCACAGCTTCATCAGATACGCGGAAGAATCGGACGTTCCAGCCGCCGCGCATACGCATATTTCACATATCCCCGCGGAACGATTCTCTCGGATATTGCGGAAAAAAGACTTGAGGCGATTCGCGATTACAGCGAATTCGGTTCGGGCTTTAAAATTGCAATGCGAGACCTTGAACTGCGCGGAGCGGGAAACCTTTTGGGGTCGGAACAGCACGGACAGATTGACAGCGTCGGATACAACCTTTACATGAAGCTTCTGAGCGATGCCATACTCGAAGAAAAGGGAGAAAAGCAGCCGGAAAAATCGGTATGCAAGGTATCTTTGCAGTTTGACGCCTACCTTCCGGAGAGCTATATCAAAAATCAGGCTCAGAGAATCGACGCATATAAGAAAATCGCACTTATAGAAACGAAAGAGGACTATGCCGACGTTCTTGACGAGCTCTCTGACCGCTATGGAAATCCGCCGAAAGCAGCAAAAAATCTTTTAAAAATATCATATATACGTTCTGCCTCATCTTTGTGCGAAATTGATTCTGTAGAGCAGCGTGAAAGCTCTGTGCTTATAAGCTCCTCAAGGCTTAATATTTCGGTTTGGGTTGAACTTGCACACGAGTATAACGGAAAGCTGCTTTTGAATCTTTCATCCTCTCCGTATGTCAGCTACCGCATACGCAAGGGAACCGATACCCTCGATTTCCTGTGTGAATTGTTTGCAAAATATATACAAATTAACGACGAAAAAAGCTTGAATATCGGAGCAAATTGAGATATTATTGTATATAATTATATATGAAAGGGTTCTCCGTCTCTGTAGTCAGCGGATTTCATATCCGTTTTTTCGTCGAGGTGCAATTCATCACTGGAAAATCTTATGACGGAGCGGTGTTCATTATTGAATAATTATATATAACTATAAGCACGTCATAAGCAAGATCTCCCCCGTCTCTTTAGAGTCGGCTGTACAGGCTTTTTCAGCGGTGTGACGCTTCGCCGCCGAATGCCCATTGACGGCGCTTTGCGCTTTGTTGAACTTTATTGAATATGAAAAATAATTCGTGAGAGAGAAAGGTAATTGCCCGATGAAGTTAAAAACCGCAACGGCCGCGCTTGTACTGACCGCGGTTATTTGCTGTGTACTCTGCCCGTCATGCGCAAAACAGCCTGCGGCAATGACATACGGAAAAACAGAGATTACGGAAGGAATGTTTTCCTACTGGCTGTCTGTATACAAAACAAATTTTGTATACACCTACGGAGATGGAAGCGACAGCACGGAATTTTGGGAAAACACTCTCCCGGACGGTACTACATATGCAGAATATGCTTATGAACAGATTCTCCGAACGATAAAATTCTTCGCGGTCGGAGCTGAGCTGTTCAGAGAATACGGATTAAAAATCAGTACCGACGTGTCAAAACAAATAGACGATGATATTCAGGAAAAGCTCGATTATGCAGGAAGCCGCCCCGCACTCAATTCTGAGCTTGCATCTTTTG
Source organism: uncultured Eubacteriales bacterium (assembly GCA_948467545.1). Taxonomy (GTDB): domain Bacteria; phylum Bacillota; class Clostridia; order Oscillospirales; family CAG-272; genus UMGS911. The sequence goes on along the minus strand of CAOKER010000004.1, from coordinate 142,779 downwards.
GACTTAATATAGACGGACTGAAATCCGTTTATATTGCCGAAGAAAAATGGCAGGCGGTATACGATTATCTTTACGGAGATAACGGAATTGAGAAGCTGACGGACGAAGCTGTCGATAATTACTACAGAGAAAACTTTTCTTGCCTCGGACTAATAGTTGTATACACGGAAAGCCGCCGTGCAACAAATGAAGACGGCACTTATGTTTACGATTCCGAAGGCAATATAAGCGTTGCCGAGTTGTCACAGGAGGAGAAGGAGCAGCAGCAGCGGAAAATTGCGGAAATTACCGAAAAATTAAATTCAGGGTATGATTTTACCGAGCTTGCGGCAGAATATTCCGAGGAGGATTTGTCTTATTACAGCGGAGGCTGCTTTGTAGGTTCGGACAACAGCAATATATACGGAGCTGCCCTCGTCGAAGCCGCAGGTGAAATGAAAGAGGGAGAAATCCGCAGAGTTGATGAGGACGGAATTACCTATATAGCGCTTAAATACGAGATGCCGGATCGCCGCAATTTACAGGACAGCGACAAAGAACAACTTGAATCACTTGAGGATTGGGCAATTCAGAAAGTATACTACGATAAGTTTTCAAAGCTTTCCGAAGACGTTCAAATTAACGAAGAGGTTACTGCGGCACATCCGCTCGGATCGGCGCCGCTTAACACATACTATTGATATTACCGAATGTTGAATCAAGGGCCGGCGGCCCTTACTTAAATGTCTTTAGACACAGGAGGAAAATAATATGGCTATTAATATTGATAACATATGGAACAGCGTAAAAAAGAACGCCGGAAACGCAAAAAACATTGCCGAGCTCCGCATAAAGCTGAGCAAAGCAAACAATGAGCTTTCCGAACTCTATCGTTCGCTGGGGTGTCTCTGTTACCAGCATTGCGCCGAAGAACAGACCGACGCGGAAGCAAGAGACAGGGAGGAGGCCGACATTGCGCTGCTGCGCGAAAACATATCGGAGAAGCTGAGAGATATTGCTTTTATAAAGCAGGAGCTGAGCCGTATTGAAGGCAATACCGAGTGTCCGGGATGCCGCAAAAACGTCTCTTCCGATTATATCTTCTGTCCGCACTGCGGTACAAAGCTGCCGGAAAATAAATTCGGCTCCGCAGATGCCGATACTTCGGAAAAGGATGAGGATATTTACGTTGAGATTACAGATGCCGAACCTAACGGCTGCAACGTTTCGGACAACAATACCGCTGACAGTACCGATAATAATATCACAGACTCCGATACCGAAAATACTGAAAACGGCGGCAATAATTCGGATGACGGCGGATGTGAAATTAAATAAACACTGTGCATTTTGACGGTTTTTCGCACTGATTCGTGTCCGATAATGCCATATGCTTTAAAATATTCTGTAAATACAATTATTTTTGAAAAAACTATTGCATTTTCAAAAATATTGTGTTATAATACTAACATCATTAATATAATATTGTATATTAAAGAGTAGGTTCGCCTACTCTTTAATCTTTATTATAACATTATAACATTTTTGTCCCGAACCGTTCTATCCTGAAAATGAATATATGCGGCATACGGGTTCAGCGTACAGAGATACTAAAACCGAAAGGATATGAAATGGCAGAAAAAAAGACAAAAAACACTGCTGCAGTTGTAACAGAGCTTATCGCAGAAACCGTTGTTTCTCTCGGTTTTGAGCTCTGGGACGTCGAATATGTGAAGGAAGGTGCCGATATGTATCTTCGCATTACAATCGACGGCCCCGAAACTATAGATATAGAAGACTGTGAAACCGTAAGCCGTGCTGTAAATCCTATTCTGGACGAGGCCGATCCTATAGATGAGCCCTATATGCTTGAGGTTTCATCGCCCGGAATCGAACGTCAGCTGAGAACTCCGAAGCATTTTGAAGCATGCACGGGAGAATACGTTACGATAAAGCTCTTCTCTGCCGTTGAAGGAATTCCGGAGACCGCCGATAAGCGTGTAACCGGAAAACTGAAGGCTTTCGATCCAAAATCAAAGGATATTACAATTGAATGCGGCGGCAGGGATATAACAATTCCTTGGAGCAGCATGTCAAGAACAAATATTTATTTTGACTTCGGCAGCTGAGTTATACATTTTATTGTTTCATACGTATGAAAGGAGAAAAATCCTGCCGTCATGAACGGGAGGAAAGCAAATATCTGAAATGAATGTTGAATTTTTCAAAGCTCTTGATATGCTCGGAAAACAAAAGGGCATTCCCACCGAAATGATATTGGAGCGCGTGGAAACTGCACTGACAAACGCATATAAACGAGAAAAAAACGGTAATGGAAATGTACGTGTGGTTATAGATCCGGATAAGAAGGATGTTAAGGTTCTTGAGCTTCGTGATATAGTCGAGACGGTTGAAAATCCCGACCTGCAAATCTCTGTTGAGGACGCAAAAAAAATCAACGCAAGATACATCCTCGGAGGAGTATGCGAAACCGAACTGCCGCTGAAAAAATTCAGCCGTATCAGTGCACAAACCGCAAAGCAGGTAATAATTCAGGGAATTCGCGAAGCAGAGCGCGGTATGCTTATAGAGCAGTATGAAAATAAGAAGGAAGAAATTATTACAGCCACTGTATACCGCACCGCAACGCAGAACGGGGCTGTCATAGTAGATACCGGAACAAGCCGAGTTGCACTGCTTAAGGAGGAACAGATTCCAGGTGAGGTTTATCATGAAGGAGATAAAATCAAGGTATATGTAATTGAAGTACGCAGAGAAACACGCGGTCCTCTGGTTACTCTTTCAAGAACTCACGCCGGACTTGTCAAACGCCTTTTTGAGCTTGAGGTTCCTGAAATTCAAAACGGTACTGTAGTAATAGAAAATATTATGCGCGAGGCAGGATCAAGGACGAAAATGGCTGTTTCAAGCCGCGATCCTAATGTTGATCCTATCGGAGCGTGCATAGGAACGCACGGCACTCGAATAGCAGACATAACGGAGGAGCTTTCGGGAGAAAAAATAGATGTGGTTAAATACAGCGATGATCCTGCCGAGTATATCTCATCCGCGCTCGCACCGGCCGCAATACGCAGCGTAGTTATAGAAGACGACCGCTCCGCCAGCGTTTATGTGGATCCCGAACAGCTTTCGCTCGCAATCGGAAAAGAAGGACAGAATGCACGTCTTGCCGCGCGTTTGACCGGATATAAAATTGATATAAAAGCGCAGTAAAAATCATATAAATTAAAAGTATACGGTACTTAGTCTGTTTATATCGCAGGCAAAGCGATGAAAAACAAGACGATTTGTTAATTATAACTATAAACAAGATGTCACCACGCCTCACAATGCGGCGGGTTCCATCAGCTTTTTCAATGGCGGTGTAATTCCTCACCGAATTATTGAATTACGGCGCTCTGCGCTTTATTGAACAGAACGGAGGCGAAGAAAGGCTTGCAGGCATCAAAAAAAGCAAAACGTAAAATACCGGAACGAAAATGTATCGGCTGCGGCGAAGGAAAAAGCAAACAAGAGCTTCTCAGAATCGTACGCTCACCTGATATGACCGTTTCACTCGACAAAACAGGAAAAAAGTCCGGGCGAGGAGCTTATATCTGCCCCAAGGCTGAATGTCTGAAAAAAGCAAGAAAGTCACGACGGCTTGAAAAAAATCTTGCATGTGAAATTACTAATGAGATTTACGATGCCATTGAAGCCGAGCTGATCAAAAATGAATAATACTCAAAGACTCAAAGGTATGTTAGGTCTTGCAAGCAAAGCCGGAAGCCTCATATTCGGAACAGAACCCGTCTTGGAAGCGGTTAAACGCGGTAAGTGCGGTATTGTTTTTACAGCCTCCGATGCATCGGCAAACACACTGAAACGAATACGCAAATACTGTACGGCATACAATGCCGAGCTTTTTGATACCGGACTTAATAAGTGCGAGCTTGCTCAATGTGTCGGAAAAAAATACGATATCAGTGTTACGGCAACCGAAAACAAAAATTTTTCAAACGCAATTGCAGATCTCTGCATACAGATAAACGAAACCAAAACAAACCTAAATAACATACGCACAGACGCGGGAGGTACAATATAGAATGATATCAGGTCAAAAATACCGCATGATCAACCTTGCACGAGATCTTAATCTTAAAAGCAAACAGCTTGCAGATATGCTGCCGGATAAGGATTCGGGACATACTCATATGGGTACGGTCACTCCGGATGAATTCGGTTATCTTATTGATAAGCTGACATCCGAAAATCAGATTGACTCCATCGATGATTATCTCGGCGGAAAAATAACAATCAAGGTTCCGGAAAAAGCTGACGCTTCTAAAAAAGGCGGAAAAAGCTCTGATAAAAAGAGCAAGGATGAAAATAAAACGGATTCAAAGGAAGCGGATAAAGCTGTCTCCGATGTATCATCCGTAACATCCGGCGGCAAGGTAAAAACTGACGGCAAAAATTCGGCAAAAACAGGGCCAAAAGCCGACATTAAGGCCGATGCTAAAACCAACGTTAAAAAAACCGAGAAGAACATTTCCAAGGATACATTAAAAAACAACGGTTCCGACACAGGCTCTGCTCATACAAATCAGGAAAAAACACCTTCCAGAGCTCCGCGCAGAAGCGAAAGAATGAATCAGCTTCACGAAGCTCCCCGCCCAAATTTGAGCCAGCCAAAGCCTAAGCAGAAACAGCCGAATCCGGCACAAAAGCAAAAACAGCATCAGCAGATAATGCAGCCGTCACCGCGTCCGAAGGACGAGCAAATGACAACTGTTATAAGCGAGAAATCGCCGTCCGGTGCTAAAAAAACGAGAATTGTAGATACAAGAACGACAACCGTCGATCTTTCTAAATACGATGAAAAGCTTGATCGTATTGCGGCAGACGCAGCAAACGGAAAGAAAAAGACCGTAAGCAGTTCCGCAGACGGAAAGAAGTTTAAAAAGCCTCAGGGACGCGGTCGTGACAACTGGCGCGGAAACAACCGTGAAAGACTTGCGCAGGAGAGACAACGCAAACAGGAAATGATCGAAAGATCTAAAAAGACTCCTCTGCAGATTACAATTCCGGATGAAATTACAGTACGAGAGCTTGCTTCACGGTTAAAGGTTACTGCAACAGAGGTTATAAAGAGGCTTATGGCAGCGGGCGTTATGGCAAATGTTACTCAGACTCTTGATTTTGATACCGCACTGTATATAGCCGAGGATCTCGGCGCTAAGGCAACTAAAGAGGTTGTCGTAACAATTGAGGAAAAGCTTTTCGATGAGACGGAAGACAAGGATGAAAACCTCACTGAACGCGCGCCTGTAGTTGTAGTAATGGGACATGTAGACCATGGTAAAACCTCATTGCTTGATAAAATAAGACATTCAAATGTTACCGCCGATGAAGCCGGCGGAATCACACAGCATATCGGAGCTTACAGAGTAAATATAAACGGTAAAGACATAACATTTTTGGATACTCCCGGACACGCAGCGTATACCGCGATGCGCGCGCGCGGCGCTAAGGCGACCGACATTGCAATACTTGTAGTTGCAGCAGACGACGGAATCATGCCTCAGACGGTTGAGGCAATCAATCATGCCAAGGACGCAGGGCTGGAGATAATCGTTGCAATAAATAAAATGGATAAGCACGGCGCAAATCCGGACGCGGTTCTCCAAGAGCTTACAAAGTATGAGCTGATACCCGAAAGCTGGGGCGGTGATGTTATGTGTATACCCGTATCTGCGCACACCGGAATGGGAATCGACGAGCTGCTTGAAAGCATTCTGCTTATAGCAGAAGTTAAGGAATACAAAGCCAACCCGGACAGACATGCGAAAGGTATCATAATCGAATCCAAACTGGATAAAGGAAGAGGTCCTGTCGCAACAGTTCTTGTTCAGAACGGTACTCTCTTCTCCGGAGATGTCGTAATCGCCGGAACTGCGGTAGGAAGAGTGCGTGCCATGACCGACGATAAAGGAAAATCTGTCAAAAAGGCAGGTCCGTCGGTACCTGTTGAAATATTCGGTCTGGATGAGGTCCCTGCTGCCGGAGATGAGTTCAATGCCGTCGAAAACGAGCGTATGGCAAGAGAACTTGCTGAACAACGCAGGTCAAAGCAAAAAGAAGCGGCATTCAAAACCAATTCCTCCGTCAGCCTTGATGATTTGTTTGCTCAGATCTCAGACGGCGTAAAGGAGCTTAAGATAATTGTAAAGGCTGATGTCGACGGTTCTGCAGAAGCTGTAAAAGCGTCTCTTGAGAAGCTTACAAACGAGGAAGTCAAGGTAAGAGTAATCCACTCCGCGGTAGGCGGTATCACCGAAGGAGATGTAATGTTTGCATCGGCTTCAAATGCAATTATTATCGGCTTTAACGTACGTCCGGATAAAAATGCTATAGATGCCGCAGAAAGACAAAAAGTCGATGTTCGCACATACAGAATTATTTATGAATGCATTGAGGAAGTAGAGGCTGCCATGAAGGGTATGCTTGCTCCAACTTTCAAGGAAAGCTTGCTCGGTCACGCAGAAGTGCGTCAGGCTATTCATGTACCGAACGTCGGAACTATAGCAGGCTGCTATATTCAGGACGGCAAAATTGTAAGAAGCGCACAAATTCGCGTTGTACGTGACGGAATTGTAATTTTTGAAGATAAAATTTCGTCTCTGCGCCGCTTCAAGGATGATGTCCGCGAGGTCGCTCAGGGATATGAATGCGGAATTGGACTTGAGCATTTTAACGACATCAGAGAAAAAGACGTTCTTGAAGCTTTTGAAATGGTTCAGGTCGAAAAATAAGGATATAATTTTCACTAAGGCTACCTGTAATAATAATTGTAAAGGTAAAACTTTACGATAAGACGCATTTTTACAGAATTTCGATCTTTATTAAAAAAATAAAATTCAAACAAAAATCCCTGCGACTAAAATTAAAAAGCGCAGGGATTTTTATTCAATTTTAAATCCAAAAATGATTTTAAAGTTGAATTTTCTTTTCAGCTGTTTTGATATTGCTTGCCCACAGAATTTACGTGGCATTGCATAATATTTACAGACAAAATAATTTTATTATTGACTTAATATGTACAATATGGTAAAATAAATAAAAACTAAATTATTAGATATTCATATAAATAAAAAGGTCGTTAATATGAGATTTAAAAATTTTTATTCAAATACCATACTCGGAAGCGGAAACAATAATCTGCTGGTTTTACCCGACAGCACAAGCCGCTGCGGTATTATGCTTGTCAAGCCAAGAATATACGGCAGACAAAGATATACGTTTGTTTATTCGAATACTGTAGACAGCACCTTCGATTCCGGCAGTACCGCATATGCCAATTTACCCGGCGAAAGCTGGACTATCGAATCCCTCAGCGTCGCGGACGCCGGTGAAAAAGAGCTTTTTAAAGTTGATTTCGAAGGCACAAGGCTTACAACAAGCTATCCGGTTGAAAAGTTATTCCGGCTTAGCGGATATAAGGAAATACTTTTCGGCGGAGAAAATCGAAAAATCTTAGCGCCGAATGAGATTGTTTTCAGTGACAGCACTGAAATAGAAATTCTGCCCGGACATTTGCTTGCTCTGAAAATTAAATTCTCAGGCAGCAGAATCCCATATACAAGTGATAAAATTGTTCCCTGCTTTACATATAATAACGGCGAATATAAATACAGCCGTGAATTTCCTCAGCCGGTATTTTTCGGTACTGTGCAGGAGGATCGCAAAACAAGACTTGCTTTTTTGGGTGATTCAATAACGCAAGGACTTGGAACAGCTACCGGACAATATGAATTTTGGACAGCAAAAATCGCGGATAAACTTCCTCCCGAAAGATATGCCGTTTGGAATCTCGGTTTGGGATTCGGACGCGCGGAGGACGCCGCAGAATGCGGGTGCTGGCTGGATCGTGCAAAACAAAACGATATTGTGTTTGTGTGTTTCGGTGTAAACGATATTCTTCAGTACGGTGATTCGCAGCGAATCTGCGCTGCGCTCAGTATAATCGTATCGGAACTGAAAAAGGCGGGCGTAAAAACCGGCATTTTTACGATACCTCCATTTGATTTTGAGGGAAAACAGGCAGAAGTGTACGACAAATGCAACAAATATATACGAGATATACTGTCAAAAGAAACCGATTTCTTTTTTGACATCGCTGAGGTTCTTGCCGCGTCGAATAACAAATATTCGGCTCCGCACGGAGGACATCCCGATAAATTTGGCTGTTCACTCGTGGCAGACGCATTTTTAAAAAAATTTAATAACTATAACTTTTGACTGAAAAAATAACACAAGCTACTGAAAAAACAGCATAAGCTGCGGATTTTGAAAAACGCAGCTATGCTGTTTTATTTTTTTTAATCTTTTTTCTTACCTGTTACAATAGAATAATAAGAGTTTGATGTAATTCGGTATACGATGATATAAAAAAGTGCAAATACCGCAAAGCTTGCAACAACAGTAAAGACGAAAAGCGAGACATTATTAAGGTTAAACATCATCAAAATCTTTCTAATCATCGGAAATGCAAATGCAAGATGAAATCCCGCTCCTATAAGAGGTAGAAAGAAAACGGTAAGAAGCTGTGAGTTTATACTCTGCCTTATTTCTCTGTCAGTCATTCCGATTTTCTGCATAATACCAAACCTCGTCTCATCCTCATATCCTTCCGATATTTGCTTGTAGTAAATAATCAGTACAGCGGCAAAGAGGAATACTGCCGATAAAATAATTCCGAGAAAGAGAAGTCCTCCGTATAAAGAGTAAAAGCCATCGCGATTTTCTGCTTTGCTCTCTATGTAATATGAAAAAATTCCATTTTCATTGTGATCTGACATATCATAAAAAATTCCATTTTCATCGTGATCCGCCATATCATAAATTGCTTCTGCAAGCTGTTCCTTGAGTTCAATTTGCTTATCCTTTGAGAGCTTTGTATCCATTCCGTAATTCCATCTGAAAGATACCGCCATCTCCCCTTTGCTGTTTGTAAGATTGCTAAGCTCATCCGTAGCATCAGAAAGATCAGGAACGACAACAAAAAGCGCGGGCATAACATTCATTGCCGCATATCCGTCAACAGGAAATTCATCTAAACGCTCGGCAATATCATAGCTTCTGCCGTGTGCAAATTCAATTTTTTCGTATGGATATTCACTCCTTAGAGAATATATTAACGCTTCATTTTCATTTAGTTCCCGATGTTCTCCCGAGAGCTCGTTATAATTTTCAAGCGGAATAAAATAAACAAGTGAAATCTGAAAAATTTCGCTGTTCATTCCAATTTCTTCGATCTTTACGGGATCGGTTTCAATATAGCTTTCTTCTGTAATTCCCGTAAGAATAGCATAGCTGTACTCAATTTCTTCAATATCTCCTGCATTACTTCGGATGCAGACGTTGTTTATTTCACTTTTTATCTTATCGATACTTTGGTTAAAAAGAGAGTTTGCATTAAGCAGGCTTGTATTTATATTAATATCGTTTGGATATCTTGTGTTAATTGAATCTTCAACACCGAAATAAAGGCAGGTTGTTGACGACAGCATGACAAGTACCATCGTGGCAAGAATACAAATAGAAGCAAGTCCTGCGCCGTTTCGTTTCATGCGGTAAACCATAGACGAGACTGAAACAAAATGATTTTTTTTATAATAATAACCTTTGTTCTTCTGTAATATCCTGCAGAAAATTACTGAGCCTGAGATAAAAATCATATATGAAGCAGCAATTACCATTATAACAGCAATAAAAAACCATACCAAAGCTTCAATAGGATTTTTTATGGAAACAGCCAAATAATAAGCGGCGGCGAGAACAATAACACCGAGTAATCCTAAAAACCAGTTAGATTTAGGCGATTTTTCTCCGACATTTTCGCTCTTCAGAAGGTCTACAGGATTAGAAAGCCGAATACGCGCGATTGAATTAATCAAAAGAAGCAAAAAAATTACGGTAAAAACCTCGACGGTTTTTAATATTGCATTTCCCGATACGGAAAATGTATACGCTATATCACCCCTAAGAAGATTTACAAGAATCAACTCGGCAAGCTTGGAGACGACAATACCGAGAACAAGACCGCAAACTATAGAAATAATTGCAATTATAACTGTTTCACATATGAGAAGTCTTCCGATATTCCATTTATCCATACCAAGTATATTGTAAAGTCCAAATTCCTTTTTTCTGCGCCTTGTAAGAAACGAGTTTGTATAAAACAAAAAAATAAGTGAAAAAAATGCTATAATTCCGCTTCCCATTTCAAGAAATGAAGAAATCGTTTCGGCTCCCGGAAGTCTTGCTATAACATCAGAGTCGCAAAGATATGAAATCACGTAAAACATTGTTGTCATTCCTATGCAGGTGAGAATATAAGGAAAATAAAATTTCTTGTTTTTGCTTATACCGTTTACGGCAAGAGACGGATAAAGTCCCGCTTTCATACTGTCTCACCGCCAGTCGCAATCATCGTCAGAGTATCTGATATTTTTCCATAGAACTGTTCGTCTCCGTATTCGCCCCGATAAAGCTGATGATATACCTCTCCGTCCTTGATAAACAGTACACGTCCGGCATGGCTTGCGGCCTTAACCGAATGCGTTACCATGAGCACAGTCTGCCCTTCTCTGTTGATTTCACCAAAAAGTTTGAGCAGCTCATCGGTCGCTTTTGAATCAAGAGCCCCTGTAGGTTCGTCCGCAAGCACGAGACGCGGTTTTGTTATCAGCGCGCGTGCAACCGCTGCTCTCTGTTTTTGACCTCCCGACACTTCATAAGGATATTTTTTCAGCAGCCCGCTTATTCCAAGCTTTTCGGCTATCGGCATCAGAACAGAATTCATTTCTTTATATGACTTTCCGGCGAGTACGAGCGGAAGATATATGTTGTCCTCAATCGAAAAAGTATCGAGAAGATTAAAATCCTGAAATACGAATCCGAGATTATTCCTTCTGAATTCCGATACCTCCGAATCTTTTATTTCAGTTATATTTTTGCCGTCAAGCTGTACGACACCGCTTGTCGGTTTGTCAAGAACAGCCAATATATTGAGAAGCGTAGTTTTTCCCGAACCTGACTCGCCCATAATAGCAACATATTCACCATCCTCAACCGTGAAGCTTACATTTTTCAGAGCTTCGACTTTATTTGCGCCAAATCGTGTAGTATATACCTTGCGCAAACCTTTTACTGTAAGAATACTCATTTTTTAAATACCTTTCCCGGCGTATAAAAACTATAGCAACAGTTAAATGCTTTTATGAGCCGTAAATTTGCAGTCGGAATTATTGCGATATCAGATAAAAAACGGTTCGCACAATTCCGTTATTACGGTTACAATTATATCAAAATCACAAAATAATTTACATTGATTCTTCTTACATTTTTCGGATAAATTCTTACAGTTTTGTCACATCTGTATCAGCATGCTTACGATCGCTACATGTATTATATTCCGTTATGTATCTTCTGTATATTGGTTTATTATTCGGCTTTCAGCTCGTACCGGTCAAAATGTATACTGACAGAGGTTCCCTCTCCCGCTTTGGATTCGGCGGAAATCTTATGTCCGAGCCTGTCGCATATGCTCTTGCATAGATAAAGTCCGATTCCGCTCGCTTTTTTGTCGCTTCTTCCGTTATGCCCTGTAAAGCCGTTTTCAAATATGCGCGGCAAGTCCTCAGGACTGATTCCAATTCCAGAATCCTTTATACACAATGTTTTGTCGTCCTTCATATAAATACGTATTTCTCCCTCAAATGTATATTTGAGAGCATTTGAAATAATCTGACAGATTACAAACGAAAGCCATTTTTCGTCCGTCAGTACCGTTTTCTGTACAGGAGAATAATCGAGCCGAAGCTTTCTGAGTATAAATTCCCCCGCATAGCTTTTCACACTTCGTCTGATAATATCGTCCAGGTCGATTTCCGAAAATACATAATCGGTAGCAGATGTATCCAGTCTAAGATATGTCAGCACCATCTCGACATACTGCTCAATTCTGAAAAGCTCGGCGGACAGCTTTCTCGAATCTCCGGAATCCATATTTTGAAGAATAAGCTTCATAGACGAAATCGGTGTTTTAATTTGATGTACCCAAACAGTATAGTAGTCCATCATATCGGAATATTTTTTGTCCGATACCGCCTCGTTGTCCGCTAATTCCTTCTTTAGCTTCATAACTGCTTCACGGTAATCGTCATCAGATACGGAATCCGGTGTCGGAAAATCCCTAATTTCCGACGCAGGCAGATTTTTTAACCTGTCAAGCATTTGATGTTTTTTTCTTACGATACGAAAATCAGCAAGTATACATACGGCAGATGCAAATAAACACACAAATACCGGATACAGAACAGCACCTGCAGGTAGATGATACAACGCAAAAGAGACAGAAAAGAAAAAACAAAAAACAAAAAACAGTATAAAAAACTTTCTTTTATAAAACAGATACCTTTTAAATAATTTCATATTGAATATGCTCCTCGGACGCGAAAAAATACTTTACAGAAAAGAGGCACGCCTAAGCGTACCTCTCTCTGACAATAATATAAACTGAAAACTCGGGATAATTTTAAAGGCTTATTAAAGGCTTAAATTTCCGGAATTTCAATTTTGACTTCATGTCCGCATTCCGAAGATTTTACAATACCGTCAATAATTGCCTGATTGTAAATAATCTGACTTGTAGGAACCGGAGAAGGAAGATTGTACTTGATGGCATCAAGGAAAGAGCGAATCTTTCTGTCAAACAGCGGAGTATCGTTATCCTCAATTACAGGAATTACAGTATCGTGCGGCTTGCCAGCAAGCTGCTGATAAATAGTCATCGGACCGCCGACAGAACCATTCCAGCAGTCTGTTGACGGAATACGGAGACCGCCCTTTGTTCCGAGAATTATTGTATCACCGGGAGTGTCGATATTCATTGCCCATGCAATACGGAAATCGAGAATAATACCTCCCTCAAGACGAATAAATCCGGCTGCAAAATCATCTACGCCAAATGCAGCTGCGCAATCGGGACGACCGCTTTCCATATATGTAAGAGGATCCTTTCCGAAAATTGCAGATGTATAACCGCTGACTGTCAAAGGCTTCGGATATCCTACCGCATTCAACACCATATCAAGAGAATAGCAGCCGATATCTCCCATTGCTCCGATACCTCCTGTATCGCTTGCAATAAATGATGTACCGTATGTACCGGCAGGAGCAGGAATACCGCGGCGGCGTCCTCCGCCTGTCTGAATATAATACACATCGCCAAGATCGCCGTACTCAACAATCTTTTTAATCATTTGCATATTAGCATCGAAACGAGGCTGGAATCCGATAGAAAGAATTTTTCCGGATTTTTTTTCAGCACGGCAGATTTCGATACCCTCTTCAAGCGTTACGCAAAGCGGTTTTTCAAGAAGAACGTTTATACCGTGTTCAAGCGCATATATCGCACACTCTGCATGAGCGCGGTTATAAGTGCATATTGAAACTCCGTCAAGGTCAGGTTCATTGTCAATAAGCTCTTTGTGGCTGCTGTAACATCTTACGCCTTCAACACCGTTGTGCTTAAAGAATTCCTCAGCCTTTCCCGGCACAATATCCGCGCCCGCGACAATTTCGACGTCGGGCATTCTTTTGTAGCTGTCGATGTGAGCGTTTGCGATACCGCCCGTACCGATAATACCTATCTTTAACTTTTTCGTGGTATCAACGGCTTTTGTTTCTTCCTTGATGGCATTCGCATCAAGCTCAGTGTTACTAAGATTTGCCATTTCTTCTCACCATTCCTTTCGTACAGATAAAAAGCTTTGCCGATGTCCGTACTCCGTAATTTCGGGCGTATTAAACCCGGCAAGATACTTTTGTTTGAAAACTTTGTCTTTCAAACTGTACATTTTCTTATAAGTAAAATTGTGACTTCAACATATGAAATTCCACATATCTTAAACTCGGTCACATTATAGCATAAACATCATAACAATACAAGTGTTTTTTTTATTTTAATAAAATATTTTGAAAGGACATTAAAATATGTCTATCCCACTATGTATCCTCTTCCGAATTTTGTTAAAATAAAATCGGTAAGGCCGGCTGCTTCGAGCTTTTTTCTGAGCCTTCCGACATTTACGGTCAAAGTATTTTCGTCTACAAAGCTGTCCGTTTCCCAAAGCTTTTGAGTCAGCTTTTCCCGGCTTACGATTTTGCCCTTATTTTCAAGAAGTGTAATTAAGATACGATATTCGTTCTTCGTAAGCGGAATCTTCTCTCCTTTATATGTCAGCATATTGTCGCCGGTATTGAGAAAAGCCCCTCTGTGCTCCAAAACAGGAATCATTGAAGTAAAATCATATGTCCGTCTGAGAAGCGCCTGAATTTTAGCCATAAGCACATCTCCGTCAAACGGTTTTGCTATAAAATCATCACCGCCCATATTTACCGCCATGACAATATTCATATTGTCAGACGCAGATGAAATAAAAATCACCGGAACCTTTGAAATCTTTCGGATTTCTCCGCACCAATAGTAACCGTTGTAAAAAGGAAGCATTATGTCAAGCAGAACGAGATGAGGCTCAAACGATACAAACAAATCCAATACCGCTCGAAAATCCGTAACGCATTCAACGTCGAAATTCCACATTTTTGCCTGAGCAGCTACAGATTCGGCGATACCCTGATTATCTTCGACAATAAGAATTTTATACATAGTTATAATTATATCCTTTATATATTTTCCATAATACAGCGATCAGAGTTTCACATATGTTATATTACGGAAAAGAGGCGCACAAATCGCACGCCTCTCAAAATTATCTTAAACTGAATTGCCGTACTTGATGCCGAACTCTAAAACGAAAAGAATGTCCGTAACTCAAATCTCAGGAATTTCGATCTCAATTTCGTGACCGCATTTCGAAGATCTTACAATACCGTCAATGATAGCCTGATTGTAGATAATCTGACTTGACGGAACCGGAGCCGGAAGATTATACTTGATAGCGTCAAGGAAGGAACGAATTTTTCTGTCGAATAGCGAAGGACCGTTGTCGTCGATTACAGGAATAATCGTATCGTGCGGCTTACCTGCAAGCTGTTTATAAATAGTCATAGGTCCGCCCACAGAACCGTTCCAGCACTCGGTTGAAGGAATACGAAGGCCGCCCTCGGTACCGAGAATAATCGTATCGCCGCATGTATTGATGTTCATTGCCCATGCAATACGGAAGTCGAGAATTATACCGCCTTCGAGACGTACAAAGCCTGCTGCGAAATCGTCAACTCCGAATGCTTTTGCATATTCCGGATGACCGCTTTCCATATATGTGCGCGGATCCTGTCCGAAAATGGCAGAAGTGTAACCGCTGACGGTAAGCGGCTTCGGATAACCGATTGCGTTGAGCACCATATCAAGAGAATAGCAGCCGATATCGCCCATTGCTCCGATACCGCCGGTTTCGTCAGCGATAAAGGATGTTCCGAACGGCGTAGGAATGCCGCGGCGGCGGCCGCCGCCTGTCTGAATATAATAAATATCGCCAAGGTCGCCGTATTCAACAATCTTTTTAATCATCTTCATATTCTCATCAAAACGCGGCTGGAATCCGATAGAAAGAAGCTTTCCGGACTTCTTCTCTGCTCGGCAGATTTCAACGGCCTCATCAAGAGTGACGCACATCGGCTTTTCAAGGAGGACGTTAAGACCATGCTCAAGCGCATAAATTGCGCATTCAGCATGAGTGCGGTTATATGTACAAATAGACACGCCGTCGAGGTCAGGCTCGTTGTCAATCATTTCTTTGTGACTGGTGTAGCATCTTACGCCTTCAATGCCGTTTTCCTTGAAAAATTTTTCTGCTTTTCCCGGAACCAAATCAGCGCCTGCAACAATTTCAACATCAGGCATTTTCTTGTAGCTTTCAATGTGAGCGTAAGCAATCCAGCCCGTACCGATAAAACCTATCTTCAGCTTTTTCGTGGTATCAACGGCTCTTGCTTCTTCCTTGATGGCATTTGCATCAAGCTCGGTATTACTAAGATTTGCCATTTTTTCACCTCATATAATGTTTTACTCATGTAAAATATGATATTCTTCCCTTATAAAACACGGTCCGAACTCGATTTTCATTATAGCATAAACATTTTTACAATGCAAGCACTTTTAAAAATAAATATAATATTTTAAACTTTAATATATTCTTGACATAAATAAAAATATTAACTATAATATAGAAAGCATACAGCAAACTTTTAAATATTTTTTAATCGCCTGTACGTACATATGGCGGAGGAGAGATTGTACTATGGATATACCGATAATAAAAAAAGCTCAGACATTCATGTTTTCTCCCGAAAACATAAACGGAGCGCCGGGCGGAGGCAGCCGCGGAACGGCGATGGAAAAAGTTAACCCGAATATAAGCGTGCAGCCCGGTGAAACGATTACTCTTCTTGACTCCGAAGGACCCGGAATTATACAGTCCATGTGGTTCGGAGGATACACAGGATGGAATTTTATTCTCAGAATCTACTGGGATAATACGGAACAGCCGTCCGTTGAGTGCCCGCTTTGTTCTTTTTTTGGATTCGGATATAATCTGTATTGTGATGACAGCGGGAAGTTTCCTACGCTCAACTCGGCTACGGTACTCGTTGCACCGTGCCGCGGAATGAATTGCTGCTGGCAGATGCCGTTCCGCAGGCACTGCAAAATAACTCTTGAAAACCGCGGAGATGAGGGAGAAACCACATATTATCAGATAATGATGTGCAGGACTGAGCTGCCGGACAATGCTGCATATTTCCATGCCGCGTACAGGCAGGCAATACCTGTTGTAAAGGACACCGAATTTACGATTGTCGACGGAATACACGGCAGCGGGTGGCTCGCCGGCGTTTCGATGTCGGTTGGTTCAAACAGCAGCAGCGGCTGGGTAGAAGGTGAAACAAAAATATTTATTGACGGAGAAAAATATCCGAGTATCAACTACACCGGTACAGAAGACTACTTCGGAGGCTCATATGCTTGGGGATGCGATAACGGCAATTTCCGTTATGAACCGTTTTCGGGATTGTATCAGGGTATGTTCTATTACGGGCACACCGGACAGGAAAAGAAAGCGAGATATAACCCTCAGCCAAGATTTATGATGTATCACTGGCACATACCCGATCCCGTATATTTTTCAACGGCTCTGCGCGCAACAATACAGGACTTGCCTAATGGCGGCGATGAATTTTCGTCTGTTGCGTACTGGTATCAGTCAACTCCGTCCGCCCTTGCAGTTCCGCTGCCGTCTCCCGAAGAAATTTCAAGATTTTAAACATAAAGCGGTCTGCTTCGGCAGTACCGCTTTTTTGATTTACTGGCAGGATTTGATGTGTTCGGCATTACTTCGACTATTCTACAATAACATTATGCTCAAATGAACAAAAAAATTTACTAAAATTAATAATATTTCAATAAATATATGTTATTATAAAATAAATTGAAAGCTGATACAGATAAATGAAAAAACATAACAGTCTACAAGGTTGTACTACGGCAGAAAGGAAGTTTTTATAAAATATGACTTTACAATATCGTTATAAAATAAACCGTCGAAGCAAAATAAAAACATTTATAAAAAATACATCTGCCGCTTTTTTACTTACTGCAATATTATCATCGGCAGCGATATCTTCTTACGCTGCAGGCATAACCGGAGAAGAAACCGCAGTTGACGGAATTGTAGAATCAAATCCTGAGGATGAATCCGCCTATACATATTCAACCGCGGCAGATGCCGCAAAGTATGTCTGCGCCATGAACAAATTCAGCAATGTGACCGTAATACGAAACACAAGCTCTTCTCTTTACAGTGAAGCAGTATCCATCATAGATACTTCCGAGGCTTCGGAATGGACCGCGTCGGACGGCACTCTTTCGCTTGCGTCCGCAGATGCCCTCGCAAGATATCCGTGGAAGCCTCTTTTGGATACAAAATGCATATCGGTTTTTATTGATTCAGGCGAATCGGGAGAATGGCATTACATTGAGCGGAATTTTTCCGAGGACGAGGCGGATATTAACAGTATATCGTCGGACGCTGCGGTTAAAGAGATTATCAAAGGAATAAATTCGGAAGAATGCGATGAAATATCATTTGCTGTAAATCTTCCGGAAACTGCCGGAGTTATGTACCGTATGAAGCTCGAGATAGACGTATCGGGAACAACTGTATTTGATGAAATCTTTGAAATCGAATCAGGCGGATGGAACACCGTATTTGCTGACATTTCAGAAATTTCGGAACAAAGTTTAATTTCTCCGTATATTTCGTCCGTAAGAATAGGAGTATGCCCCATTCCATCAGATTTAGAACAGACAAGCACCAATCCGTTTACGCTTTACCTTGACGGTTTTGCGGCTTCAGCCGACAGCGCACTGCGTAAATACAGATATATGACTGATGAATTTATAGTATACGGAGGTACCTTAGACTATGATAATGAGTCTGATGTATACCGTTTCAATGTTACCACATCCGCCGACTCCCCGTTTCTCGAAACAAAATCGCTTAGCACGAACAGTTCGGCGTATGCAAATGCAGTCAGAGTAAGCTTTATGGATTATACAAACTGCAGTTCGATTACTCTGTATTACAGGACAAGCAACGAAAATGAATATACTGAGGCAGGATCATATACTGTGACGGCTAAGGATTCGCAGCTTGCCGGAAGCAATATATTTTCATGCTGTTTCCCTGTTCCCGTTTCGGATATTTCTGATTTCAGAATATCCTTTAAAGGCTGTACATCCGACGGAGAAATTGTTCTGCTTTCCGTGTGCGCGGTATCTGCGGCAAATCCCCCCTCGGAAAAGTACGGAACGATAGACAGCTGCAAAATTTCTCAAAATACAGGGGAGGTAAATGTCAAGGGAACTGTTTTGAGCTCCGTCAGTGACAAATATCAAACTTCAAAAATTAATATTTATGCTCTTGAACCGTGGCAAACGAGCGACAGCGTTACCTTATCGGAGCTTCAGCCTGCTGCACAGACAAAAATGTCATCCGAATTTTCCGTCAAATTTCAAACCGACAATTACGAACTGAAAAAATATACGGCGGCAATTCGCACCGCAACGGGTTTTATAATATTAGATTCTGATAAATGGATAACAAATTTAAAGGGATCGTCCGCTTCTGTATCCGGCACCTCCTCAAATACATACAAAAAAGGAATTATTGCAGAGGTTACCGAGTCTCAGTCAATCGGTTCTCAGGCCGCATATGTAACAGCTGATATATCAAAGCTTTTTTCTCTTTCTTACACCTCCTGCTCATACCATTATAACGGTAAAACATTCTATTACGACGAAAACGAAATCGATTCACTTGACAAAAGAATTGCCGAATATAAATTCTCATCAATAAATGTATATCTGCGAATTATAGCGTCAATGCCCTCAGATGCCGAGCTCGCATCTCGCATTCTCTTCGATGATGCTGTCAAAGCCGGAAAAATTATCGGAGGAAGATATTATGCCTTTAATATAAACGAAGAAACCGGCGCGGAAATGCTGGCCGCTCTGTGCAAAATGCTCGCGGAAAGATACAGCGGAAACAGTTACGGAAGTATTGCCGGAATCATCATCGGGGATGAAATAAATCTTGCGTATGAAAACTATTATGCCGGGGAAAAATCTCTTTCTGATTTTTCATCTCTCTGTGCGGATACGGTCCGTATCATTTACAACAGCACAATTTCAGTTAATCCTGAGCTTAATGTATATATTTCCTTCGGGAGCGATTTTTACAACTCACGCGGAGCCGACTCATGCGTTCATTTTGATGTCAGAGAGCTTATCACCGCAATAGCTGATAAAATCTCGTACGGCGGAAATATTGATTGGCTGCCGGCAGTAACAATAGCAAAAACAAATTCGTCAAGCGGTAAATACTCAGATATAAGTTCTCAAAAGTCATATGAGACACAAACTCTTTATTCATCAGAGCTCGACGTACTCTGTTCCTTCTTTAAGCAAAAAAAGCTGTTGTACGGAGATCTTCCGAGAAATATTTTGATTTTATCAGAGTCAAGCGGCAGAACTACAGCAACCGGAGAAAATGGTATGAAGAAAGCCGCGGAATATATTTATGATTTCTATAACATTGCAAATTCAAAATGCTCTCTTATCAATGTTTTTATTGCCTCTCCGAATTTTAATGTATATGAACATGAGCAAATGCTGCGTTACCTTGATACCGCCCAATCACTTGCAGCGACTGAGGAATACGCTCAGTATTTTGACAGCAGTAAATCGAGTTGGGAGGAAATCCTCGGAACAGAGCTTATAAAATCATTAAAGCTTGGCAGAAAGATCAGCGAAACATACACAGTTTCGACAGAACCCTATATTAAGGGGGCAGCACATCTATGGGATATAAGCTCTGATAAAAGTACAGACGGCTGGTCCGCGGCGGAAGGCTGCGGAGCACTTGAAGCGTCCGATCTGCTCGACAGGAAAAATATAATGGTAGCAAAGCTTGCAGATACAGATTCTTCGTTTATATGGCGCGGGATATTAAACGATTTTGAATATGCAAGAGACTTCTCTCCGTTTGATTATCTGTCCATGGAAATTCAGTTAGCTCATATGCCTGAAAGCATCGATAACGCTGAAATCATGCTCCTGCTTTATTCAGGAAACGATTATCTGATGGCCAAAAGTTATGTGTCTACAGGAAGCTGGAATAAACTCGTCTTCTCGCTTGTGGATTTTTCGGAAAGAAATACAATAGACAGTATTAAAATATTCGTAAGAGGTACTGACGGCAGCACTGAAATCGGTACTCCTACCCTTTTGGTATCCGAAATAAAGGGCTTGTCATCGGAGCATGACAGCAAATATCTTACTGCATTTATTTCGCAGGAAAGATATAAAAATCTCTATTCCGAAGTATCGGCAAACTACGAAAAGCTTGTCCCTGTTCTCGTAACGGTTATCATAGCCGCGGTAATTCTTGAGATTTTGTATGTTAAACACAGAATAAAAAAACAGGACAACAAGCAAAATAAAATACCGTTTTATAAGAGGCAGATATAACAATTACCGATAAAGATACGGTCAATCGGTACAGAGAGGTTCTCACGCTTCAATTTTGGACTTCATCACCATGCGGATTTTCTTGCTTATATCTTTTGCATACCCGTCATCTAAGAAAAGTCTATGAAAACATGAGAATTTTAAAACGATTTTCCTTATACGTATTTACTTAAAATCGTCTTCTGATTTACGACGCCACTGCTGTACGCCTTCAATTCATTATTTTTTCAATCTATATAGAAAAATTATATATTGACTTTTACACCGATTTATGATATTATATTGAAAATAAAAATTCCGCCGGGAAAACGCTTATTTTTACTCCGTCAGGCCATTGCAGGAGTAAAAATAAGCGTCTTGTTTTTTATAGGATATTTTATGTAATACAATAAATCAGAAATAAAATCTCCGCCGAATAAAAATCAACCGCCCAGCAGGAAAAAGAGGCGATTGAACTTGTAAACAATAGGCAGCAAACAATAGTAACTGAATATGATGAAGATAAAATCAGCCCGCCGGGGTTTCATTTTATTGTGTAGTAGGCCAGCGTTACACAAGCGCTGGCCCTTTTGAATTATAGGGAGATGATATAATTATGTGGATACTTTTAGGAACAGTAATAACAACAAGTTTTTTTGACAGCTTAAACCCTTCCGCAATTGCAGAGCAAATGCTGTTGCAGGCTATGGTAAAAAACAAAAGACACATCTGGTTTTTTATTTTCGGTATCGGAACAGCAAATCTTTCATTAGGACTGGCAATTTATTACGGTATTGCCACATGGGTTTCAAAACTGCTTTACAAGGCCATTGAAATTTATTCATGGTATATATACGGAGCTGCACTGGGAGCAGGTGTCCTTTGTCTATTGTTGGGAATACGTCTTATTATCAAAACCAAACTCAATACTAAAAACAAAGATGAAGAAACAAGCGACCTAAAGAATCCGGCTCGGCTTTCCCCATTATCCTTATTTTTCTTAGGCGCAGCCTTCTGTGCCGTCGAATTGACAAGCGCGCTTCCCTATTTCGGTTTCTTGGCCATATTAACAACTTATAATTTAATATTTCCGCTCGTTATAGTCTTTATTATGATATATAATTTCATATATATATTTCCGCTTATTTTGATTTATTTCGCATACAATAAACTGCAAGGCACTTCTGCTATTATAAAGATAGAAAGTATTTTAAGCAAAGTTGCAGCTTATGTCGTCCCTGTTATAGTAACTTTAGTAGGTATTCTTTTAATTTATTACGGAATATACTCGTTAATATAAAGAAAATCGGAAAGTAAAATAATAAATTGTACTGACAAGACAATTTATTATTTTACGTAACATCACGATTTACCCATAAAATATATTACGGCGGTCTTTTCGGCTTAACCGAATTATTGATTACGGGTTTCAAATACGCGCCGCGTGCCGTCTATCGTATATTGGCTTTTAGTCTTTTAATGCTGCGATTTTTTGTATTATTTATTGCCTGTCTGGTCATACCGAGACGCTTGGAAACCTGTGACGCAGAAAAGCCTTTGACGACCATCATACTAAAACATATATATTCCTTATTTGTCAAATAACATTTCAGCATCTCGTCGACAAGAAGGTCGTCAATCATGTTCTGAAATTTATAATTATCTTCGCTGCAGCTTAAAGAATCATTATATTCACAAGAAATTTCATGATCATGTATTTTACTTTTAAATTTGGACAGCAGTATATATTTCCTATGTATTGAAGTCTTTATAAAGTTGATAATAGCACCGTCATTCATTATACGAAACCTTGAAAAATCCATAGAGTTAATCAGCTCAATCAAATGCATTGTAATTTCAGATTTAAAATCTTCATCGAAATTCATCAGAGCATAATACTTATTTGTTAACGGTTCAAATAAAGATATAATATCCATCATAGCCTGTTCATCTCCACTCTGTGCTAAGAGTACCTTTCTTTTAAGATTTTTCATTTTAAACTACTCCAATAAATTTAAAAATATATAATTTAATTCGATATCATTTTCATGTTTCGAATAAATTTTAAATTTATAAGTAATGTTCTATTAATATACAACCGATAATTTTGTCTGTATTGATATATAATAAGAAATAAAAATCTTAACTTGGAAAATTATACTATATTTAGTGATATAATATACCAACTGATTTAACAAACTATTAAGGATTTTTCTTCATGAAATATTAATTTTTTATAAATATATAAAAATGTTTCTTTACAGCATATACGTTAATTGTTTTTTTACATTTTATTCATTTACGTAGATATAGACCGGCAATCAAAACATCCGCCTACTCCACTCACAATTGAAGCGCCTCCAAAAGTCATATACTTTTGGAGGCATATCAAACTGGTTATATTTCATTTTCGTGTATAGCGCTTACGGCGGCTTATAGACACCCCTTAGTTTAACCCTTTATGCATTATTATTTTTGACCGGCAGGTCTTTTTTATTTAACACTTACGAAGATTTTGACTAATCCATTAATCTTTTTTTTTGCCATATACAACGCATAATTTTTGCTAAAAAATAAATGCGATTGCAATTAAATCTGCAATCGCACTTACCTTGTTTACGCTAAATTATTATCTATAACAGACATTCTTGGTTCAAACACACATGGTATTATAATATAAGAAATCCCTAAGATAATCGGTCAGCGAAACATTAATGTGATCAAATACAAGTTTAAAAAACAATCGGTTTTTCTGGTTATCTGTTACCGTTCTTAAGATCGTTCTCGTATTTCTGGATCATTTTCTTAACCATCTGTCCGCCGATAGAACCAGCCTGACGAGATGTCAGATCTCCATTATAACCGTTGTTAAGGCTTACGCCTACTTCGCTTGCAGCTTCCATCTTGAACTTATCAAGTGCGCTCTTAGCTTCAGGAACTAAATTCTTGTTGGTTGCCATTTTGATTTCTCCTTGTATATTTATACATATTGCATATAATCGAGAATTGCATCAAAATTTAAAAGTAAAATGTCTTATCAACAGGACATTTTTAAAATTTTCAATAATTCAAGATTATACATCTATTTAATCGAGCCATTTATTCGGCTCTGGTATTATTATTATCTCATTACTTAATTTTATTACAGGCAAATTATGTATCTTTAATTGTAATTAAAACCAATTGAGCATAAGTATTAAAATATTTTTTCTATAAAATAAAGACAATAAAAAGCTCCGAAATAACTTCGGAGCTTTTTATATAATTATAATTACATATTTAACAATACAGCCCTTTATCAAAAATAAACAGCAATCAAAAATGCAATTAGGTTGAAACGGTTATAAAAATAATTTCTCTAACAGTGAAAATATAATCAGGCTTAATTTTCGTTCTCATTTTCAGGATCTATATTTTCATCTGCACTGTTCGCACATTCGCATGAACTATCATCTGCGGTATTATCATTATCACTTCCACAGGTACAGCAGTCATCCTCACAATCGTAATCGCATTCATCATCCTCATCACATCCGCAGGAATAATCATCCGCATCATCTCCGCAAAGTGCGCAGCATCCGTTATGATACTTTTCAAACAAATATTTTACAGCGAGATAAATAAGTGTTCCGAAACCAATAACTGCGGCTGTAGTAACAAGAACTTTTCCAAGTAGTGATTTTTTTTCTTCTTCCCTTTTACATAGTTTATTTAAACACATGTTATTTTCCTCCCGATCGGTTATATTGAATTATTTAAACTTTATAATCCTAAATTAGTATATCACATTTACCGAAGATAGATAAGCTCAAATTATGAACTAAAAGTTAACTTTGCCTATCGACATTATATACATCTAATTTTTTATACGCGAAAATCACAAGCAATGCGCTCAAATTATAACTTTGAGCACATTGCTTCACTATTATCAGCTATTAAATTCTTCTTCGCTTGCAGTGTCGTCAACAGGAATTACATAAGGTGTATCTCCATCGGATTTTTCATTGCCGTCCTCATCAAAGTCAAAATCATCTTCATCGTAATCTTCAAAATAATCATCGATATCCTTGCTTTCGGAGCGGTCGATAATCCTAAGAGTATATGCTGTCATTCCTCCGAAAGCCGCCGCAATTCCTGACAGAGCGACAAAAATAGAAGCCGTTGTCTTTTTCTTGCCGATTAAGGAAAGGCATGCCGCAATAAAAGAAATTATCGCATAGACAAACATAGCAATTGACGCCGTATAGGCCACTGATTTCTTGTCCGAGTATAGTTTAAGCATAAAATAGTACCTCCGTATTATTAATTATTTTATTATTTTACTGATTTTTAGCTGCGTTATATTTAAGATATGCATTGATAAAGCCGTCAATATCACCGTCCATTACAGCCGATATATTGCCGTCTTCAAATCCGGTTCTGTTGTCCTTTGCCAATGTATACGGCATAAATACATAAGAACGGATTTGTGCCCCCCATTCAATATTAGTTTTATTACCCTGAATATCCTCGATTTTATCAAGCTTTTCGCGCTCTTTTATCTCCATAAGCTTTGATTTCAGCATTTTAAGAGCGGTTTCCTTGTTTTGCAGCTGACTTCTTTCAGTCTGACACCCAACCACAATGCCGGTTGGTATATGCACTATACGTATTGCAGAATCGGTTTTATTTATATGCTGACCTCCCGCGCCGCTTGAACGGTGAGCGGTAATTTCAAGGTCTTCGTCACGAAGCTCAATTTTCCCGTCCTCATCATTAAATTCTGGCATAACCTCTACCGAAGCGAAAGAAGTATGACGTCTTCCCGACGCGTCAAACGGAGATACACGGACAAGACGGTGAACACCGTTTTCGCTTTTGAGATAACCGTATGCATTTACACCCTCAACTAAAATTGTTGCGCTTTTTATTCCGGCCTCATCGCCGTCGAGCCAGTCGATAAGCTTAACATTATAATTGTGACGCTCCCCCCAACGAACATACATTCTGTAAAGCATCTGCGCCCAATCCTGAGCTTCCGTTCCTCCGGCTCCGGGATGAAAAGAAAGAATGGCATTGTTTTGATCATATTCGCCGGAAAGAAGCACCTCAATTCTCTGCCGACTCTCCTCATCAACAATCTCCTTGACCTCGGAAAGAGCCTCATCCGTTACGCTCTCGTCTTCTTCCTCAATTCCCATTTCGACAAGCACGATTGCATCCTCAAGACGATTTGCCAACTGCTCATACTTATCTATCTTATCTTTTTTTATTTTTATTTCTTTTAGAATTTTACCTGAATTCCCGACATCATTCCAAAAGTTTTCCGCCGAAGTCATTTTTTCAAGTTCAGAGACACTTTTCTTAAGCTCGTCAATTTGAAGAGCGGAACCAAGATCATTAATTTTATCTCTCATTTCAAGAAGGGTTCTCTTTGCCTCATCTAACTGTATGATCAATTTATATTGTCCTCCGAATAATAAATTATTACTGAATCAGGTGTTATCTCCGCTGTAAACTACGCCGTTTTTAGCATCTACCGTAACGACAGTTCCGGAATGAAGAATTTTTGTTGCTCCAACCGCACCCACAATGACGGGACAGCCGAGCAGCTGACCGGCAACTGCGGCATACGAATCCCTGCCAAAACGTTCGCACACAATTGCGCTTGCGGTTTTCAGTACATCAATAAGCTTTTGCGAAGCAAAAGGAATCACAAGTATATCTCCGGCTCTGAACTTTTCAAGAGCTTCTTCCTCATTATCACAGACGCAAAGATTTCCGCACACCGACTTTTCTCCGATTCCGGTACCTCCTACCAAAACGTTTCCCACAATCTGCACCTTCATCATATTCGTCGTCCCCGATACTCCAAGAGGTATACCGGCTGTGATTACAACAACATCCCCGTGATTAACAAGTCCGTTTTTGGTCGTCACGCTTATCGTATGTTCGAGAAGCTCGTCCGTACTTGTTTTTTCTTCAATTAAAAGCGGCGTTATTCCCCATGACAAATTCATATGCCGGCATGTTTTCGGATCCGGTGAGCAGCCGATAATAGTTGTCGCCGGGCGAAAACGGCTGAGCATCCGCGCTGTCCGTCCAGACTTAGTTACCGTAATTATTGCGGCTGCATTGAGATCGTTTGCG
Organism: uncultured Eubacteriales bacterium; assembly: GCA_948467545.1. GTDB lineage: Bacteria > Bacillota > Clostridia > Oscillospirales > CAG-272 > UMGS911. The sequence goes on along the minus strand of CAOKER010000004.1, from coordinate 115,574 downwards.
GTAGTACATGTTGCGTGAGAAATTGCACTTGTAACATCCGAAAAGCCGTTAACCCGTATACGGGAAAATTTTTGAGCATAATCAATATCACGTTCGGTTCTGATTGCGATTCTTGCCATTGTCTTTACAGCCTCAACAGGATAGAGACCGCTCGCCGTCTCTCCTGACAGCATAATCGCACTTGTTCCGTCGTAAATTGCGTTGGCTACATCCGTGATTTCCGCTCTGGTTGGCCGAGGCTGTCTGGTCATACTTTCCAGCATCTGCGTAGCAGTTATAACCTGCTTGCCGTCGTTGTAACCTTTGGAAATAAGCCTTTTCTGAATAATCGGTATTTCCTCCATTGCAATTTCGGCGCCCATATCGCCTCTTGCAACCATAATTCCATCGGCTGCGGCAAGTATTTCATCTATATTTTCAACTCCGGCGGCATTCTCGATTTTTGCAATTACTCTAATGTTACGGCAGTTATTTTTTTCAAGCTCATCGTGTATAAGATGTATATCTTCGGCAGATTGAGTAAACGACGCCGCTATAAAATCAAAGTCTTCACGAACGCCGAAAGCAATATCCTCCGCATCCTTTTTGCTGATGAACGGCATTGAAAGCTTTACACCGGGAATATTAACGCCCTTATTGTCAGAAACCAATCCGCCGTTTTCCACAATACATTCGATTCCCTTTTCATCGCACGACTGAACTTTAAGGGCAATAAGTCCGTCGTCGACAAGAATGGTATTTCCGGGCTTTACATCCTTATACAGATTATCATAAGTAATTGCAACCCCGCACTCGTTTCCCGGCTCGTCTGTTCCAAGCATAAGAGTAAATTTCTGACCTTTTTTGAGGGTAACCTTTTTATCCTTAAATCTTTTCAGCCGTATCTCCGGACCTTTTGTGTCAAGAAGAAGCGCAGTATGTGAATGAAGTTCTGTCCGAAGCTTTTTTACAATATCCGCGGTTTTCTTATGACTTTCATAATCCCCGTGAGAGAAGTTCAATCTTGCGACATTCATTCCCGCGAGTATCATATTTCTTATAACTTCCTCATTGTTTGAGGACGGTCCAAGTGTACAGATTATTTTTGTTTTACGCATATGTATGGTTCCCTCCCCACAGGCGTACAGCTCATTTGATAGAATGTGTACAGATTCTTCCCGAATTGAACAAAGTCACATCAAGCTCAGGAGAAATTTGCTCTATTAATTTTTTCAGTGTTCCGCATACGGGATTCTCAGTCTCATAGTGTCCGGCCTCTATGACATACATACCGCAGTCGGCAGCGTCGCACATTCCGTGATATCCGGCTTCGCCGGTTACAAAAACATCGGCTCCCGATCTGATTGCATCAAAGATATAGTCCTTACCGGCTCCCCCGATAACAGCAACTTTTTTTACATATTTATCAGACGGAATAAATCTGACCGAGGAAGTACCGAGTGATCGGCACACAAAATCAGCATATTCATTTACGGTCATTTCGGAATGTACTTCTCCCATAAGTCCCAATTCGCAATCCAATGTTCTGACATTTTTAAGTGAAAGACTTGCGGCAAGAGCACTGTTCACCCCTGTATCAAGAACATCAAGTCTTGTATGAAATGAGAAAACCGATATTCCCGAGTTTATTAATGTGACAAGCTTATCAGAAACAAGCTGCTTCAGCGGTTTGAATATAAGCGGATGATGCGTAACAATAAGCTCTGCACCAAAGTCCTTTGCAAACGCGACAGTGTCATCGGTAACGTCAAGAGCCACTACAGTGTGTCTGACCTCGGCTTCGGTATCCGGCGAAAGCATAAGTCCGTCGTTATCCCATTCACATGACAGCGCTTTCGGTATCACAGCATCAAGTTTGTCATAAAGTTCCTTTACAGTAATCATATTCAAAACCTTCATTGTAAAGTCATATTTATTCTATCATTGATATTCTATCATCGAGCAGAGTTCTTCAACCGTATTATACAGCCGTTTTAAGTCCGCCGTATTTTTGTTTTTTGATTTAGACTTAGAGCAGAGAGCTCCGTTATATTCTTTTTTGAGTCTGCGTATAACGGTTTCGATATATTCGGCGGTAAGCGGATCCTTTTTGTCCGAAACTCTGCCGACAAGCAGCTCCGCATCCGAGTAACTCTCGTTTTTACCGGTGTATTCGGCAGCGAAAAGCTGATACAGCTTACCGTCACGCACCGTCCTTTCATCGTATATTGCGAATCCGAGACGACAAAGCGCGGCACGAAGCAACTCAGAATGCGTCATCGGCTGACAGACAATTCTGCGGTGACGCGCCTTCAAAAAATCAGCTTTTTCTATTATAGAAGCCGACAGTTCGCCGCCCATTCCGGCTATAACGACGACGTCGGGCAAATAACGCTCGACGCCGTACAAGCCGTCGGTATGAAGCAAAGTCAGTCTTTCACTGACATTATACAGCTTTGCATTTGCCTCTGCCCTCTCAAGCGGACCCGTATTAATGTCCGTTGCGACAGCCCGCTCGGCTTTTTCCTCCGTAAGCATATAAATAGGCAGATATGCGTGATCTGTCCCGACGTCTGCAACTAACTCAGCGTGTCCTATAAGATCCGCCGCACATAAAAGCCTTTTGCTGAGTTTAACCTTACGGACGCTCACTTATTTGTCTGCAAGAAAGTCATTAATTTTGTTTACCAAAGCATCGGCGTCGGTTCCGTGAACTTCACACGCCGCTTCTATAGATTCACCTCTTGACGCGGGGCAGCCGAGACAATGCATACCCATTTCCAAAAAGAATTCCGCAGTATCCGCATTATAATCAAGTATATCGCCTATCGTAGTTTCCTTAGTTACCTTCATTATATAATCATTCCTTTCCCTTACAAAGATCTTAATATTCGCAGAAAACGCCTGCCGTTATTATTATTGCCTGCAGCCGCAAAGCTAATCATATATAACGAATTGTATATTTCTGCTAATATATTATACATCTGCCATTTGCCGTTGTCAATACAAACTTTCTTATTACAGCCATTTTTAAGCGTCCTCTATCTTGAAATTATGGTACGGAAGTGCTATAATTGTTATTGAAATATAAATAAAATCCCGAAAAGGAGAAAATAATGAACATGGACTGCATTTTTTGTGAAATCGTTAAAGGAAACATACCGTCAAAAAAACTGTATGAGGACGACAATATCTTTGCATTTTATGATATCAACCCGCAAGCTCCCGTACATGTGCTTGTAATTCCGAAAACGCATATCGCATGCGCGGATGAAATCACTTCGGACAACAGTCGGATTGCCTCGTATATTTTTGAAGCAATTCCAAAGCTCGCAAAAAAAGCCGGAATCACAAACGGCTACCGTGTTATAACAAACTGCGGTGACGACGCATGTCAAAGCGTAAAGCATCTTCATTTTCATATTCTCGGCGGAATAAAAATGTCGGAAAAAATGTGCTAATGTGCTAAGAAAGTTAAGTAATTCAGAGGAAGTTAAGTAATTCATTAGTGCGTTGTCGGAAAGGAGAGTATTAATATATGAAAACAAAATCCTCAAAACGACTTATAGTTCTGCTTACAGCCGCTGTCACCGCTTTATCATCAGCATTATCCTGCACACTTGTCGGAAGCGGAGCGGCAAAAAACTCCGGAGCTGTAAATCACGCAGCAGTTTCGGGAATTTACCCGGAAAGCTCAGAGCTGTACAACGGTGTCAATTATTGTTATTATTCTCTTCCCGACGATTCAAAATACGGCGCAAAGGAGTTCAGTGCCGTCGAATTTGATCTTGCACAGCAGGATCTATACTTTGATATAGAAATGGCCGGGCAATATGCGGATGAAAAAGCCGTTACGGCAGATATTATCAATAATTTTAACATCACCAATTCAGGCAGAAAAACCGCAATTGCCGCAATAAATGCAGATTGCTGGATGTCGGAATTCTGCCATGCAAGAGATAAAGACATCATATATAACGGCGTCAAATATGAGAAAAATGTTAAGATGCCTGTCTGTCTTCCAAGAGGGTTTAACGTATCGGACGGAGAAATAATTTCATCCGCTCATATAGAGCAGGAAACGCCGTATGACGGCGCTCCCTTTACATTTGGCATTACCGACGATTATATCCCTTTTCTTGCCCAGCCGGGAGTAAGTATAACTGTAGTGAACAAGAACTTATCCTCTTCCTTTACTACCGACGCGGTAAACCGTCTTCCGGCGACGGATGCAATCGTGATATATACGGATAAAGGATGTCTTAACAATTATGCGCTTGACGACGCATATGAGATTGTAATAGACTTCGATTTTGACTATAAAATTCAGCACGGATGTGAAATAACCGGAAAAGTAACGGGTATATATTTCCCCGATACAGACGGCAATCCCGTTATGTGTGAAAACCGTATTATTCTGACGGCACGCGGCGATATTAAGACAGGGAAAGTCGCCGGATATTCCATCGGTGACGAAGTAACAATAAATGTCCAAACATATGACAAGCTTGGAAAATATACAGAGTATGTTCAGCGTATGAGAACCGGAACCGGAGGACAGCTTCCGCTTGTAATTGACGGAAAAAGCTGTACGGACGCAGTATACGACTTAACCGAAAAATGTGCCGCATCAATTATCGGATATTCAGAGACAGGCGCTCTTATGATGCTTACTCTTGACAGCGTAACCTCACAGTCTTCCTCAAAGAACTTTAAAATAAACCAGATGCCGGAACTCTGCAAAGAGCTCGGACTATACAACGCCCTTCTTCTTAACAGCGGTAACCCGACTGCTATGGTTACTCTCGACGGAAATGATTATAAGCTTCAATGTACTCCTGAAAACGGAACGGATTATAATATTATATGCGCGGCTATATTGTCATGCGGTTCAAAACGAGAAGCACAAGGAACCATTCCTCCGGTCAAAGATGAAAAAGAAAACCTCCGGACTCTGGTTTTCAGCTCTCCGGAGCAGCTGAAATACATCGGCGAAACAAATAATGCAAGCGTCGAATACGATTCATCGGACAATGCGATGATAATCACCGCATTGTCTGACGATAATCCATATATTGATATAAGATATGACCGCGGCAATGAATTACTTTACGCAGATGATTACAAATATATGGTCATAACTTATAAAAATCCGGAAAACAACTCGGAAAACGCAGTTAAAGGAACGCTTTATCCCTGCTGCGGAGATATTATATATCCGGAGAATGACAAATATATAAACATCTCTCTTCCAAAAAGCAGCAAATATAAAAGCTCGGCCGTAAAACTTGACGGACTGCCGTACTGGAACGGCGCTTTAAAAAGCATAAGATTTAATTTTTTTGACGATTCCGAAACGGGAGACTCGGTGTATATAAAATCCGTCATTCTCTGCAAAACAGAAGAAGAAAGGCGTCAGGTTATATATGAACAGCTGAACGGATATATTCCCGGTGATATGAACGGCGACGGAAAAGTAAACAGCAAAGACATTATCAGACTCATGAAATCTCTCGCAAACAGAGAAACCGATATTATCGGCGGAGATTTAAACGGCGATACAAAAACAGACAGCAAAGATATTATAAGATTAATGAGATACATCTCCGGTCAGGATGTACAGCTGTTTTGAACCGATTTCCGCAATACCGATTTTTACTTAATAATTTCGTTGTTAAATCTTCCTATAACTTCCGACGTGGATTGAATGTTTATAAAGGCGTCGGGATCTGCTTCGGATATAGCGTCACGAAGAAGAAAAAGGTCATACTGCGATATAACGCTCATAACCAGGCTGATCGGACTGTCGGTGTATCCGCCGTATACGTTTTCAAAATAGGATACACCGTGAATACTTTTTTTTCGCAGAACTTCGGTAACCTTTTCCCTTTCTCGTGTAAAAATAGAAATAGTGACTTTATTTTGCTGTATATAGAAGGTATTAAGAAGCTTGTTGTTTATAAAAATAGCTATAAGACTGTAAAGAGCGGGCTCAAGTCCGTATATAAGTCCGACCGCAAGTGCGATACAGCCATTCATAATAAGGCTTATATGTCCTACAGTCTGCCCGTTTTTCTTTCTTATAAAGAAGATTATAAAATCAACGCCTCCGGTTGAAAATCCGGCACGAAAGCAAATCCCGGTACCAAAGCCGATGATCAGTCCTCCGAAAACAGCCGCAAGTATAGGATCTCCCGTTATTGCGGTTTCCGGAATCAGACTGATTGCAATTGATGAGGCGCCGATTGACACAAAAGAAAAAACGGTAAATTTTTTTCCGAGATATATATAAGCGGCAATTGCAAGAGGAAGATTAAAGATAAGAATCCACGCCCATGTCGGAACAGCCTTTCCGAAAAGATTCATGGTTATTCCGGACAAAAGCTGTGAAAGACCGGTTATTCCTCCCGTATACAGCTTATTCGGCGTAAGAAAACAGTTGATACCAATACCTGCACATACACCGTAGACGATTGCATAAAGAGCTTTTTTTAGATTCACCGAAAAAACCTGCTTGTTCATATATTTCACCAATTTCTATAAATTTAGATAACCTAATATCCGATTTGCCGACTGCAGCAAAGATATTGAGTACGGTCAAAGAGCGTTCCGCATATGTTTTAATTATATTTAAAATGTTTAACCTCTCGGATAACAAAATATTACCATAAAAACAACTTATTTAAAATAAAATCATTAAATCCTTATAAAAAATCTCCGAGCTTCCCGATTTTCACCGCTTTTCCTGTCGGTACAGACGTTTTGTCATATTTAAGTTTAATTATATATTTACGGCTTGGAATATATCTCAGTTTATGGCTTTCATAAATACCATATTGCTGTGAAAAATATTAATTGATGTCATTAAAAATTATGTACATCAATTAAATATGAAAAGAGGGAAAAGCCATTGATAAGAAGTAAAGCAAAGAAAAGCATATTTTCGACAATTGCAGTCACGCTTTCAATTATTATAACCGGAGCCGCCGGAGTATATGCCGCCGGCAAACGCCCGATGGCGTCCGGCGTCAATGTAACTCATACCGAAACTACTCCGTATAACTGGTATTTTACTCCAAACAATACCGGAACAGCCCCGCTTTTGGACGCAAATCTTAAATTTACCGAAAATTTCAATTCTTTTTATTATGACAAATCGGCAGATGAAAACGATAAGGTAATATATCTTACCTTTGACGCGGGATATGAAAACGGAAATATCGAAAAAATTCTTGACACACTCGACTCACACGGAGCCAAGGGCGCATTTTTTGTGCTTGACAATTTGATATTGCGCAACACAGAGCTTGTAAAGCGTATGGCTGACAACGGTCACGCAGTATGCAATCACACCTGCAAGCACAAGGATATGACAAAATGTTCGTCATTCGACGACTTTTCATCAGAGCTAACTAAGCTGGAGGATATATTCCGAGAAAATACAGGCTGCGAACTGACCAAATGTTACCGTCCTCCGGAGGGCAAATTTAACGAGCAGAATCTCAAATGGGCACAGGACATGGGGTATTCCACTATTTTCTGGAGCTTTGCATATGCCGACTGGGATAACAATAAGCAGCCGAATCCGGACGCAGCAATAAAAAAGATACTTGACCATACTCACAACGGAATGATTATCCTTCTTCATCCGACGTCTGCGACAAATGCGGAAATACTCGATACTCTTCTCACCGAATGGGAAAATGCCGGATATAGATTCGGAACAATGGAAGAGCTGATTTCTCATGCTTAAAAAGTTTACTTCGTTTATTCTTTTTATAGCAACTACGTTCTCACTGACGCAGAATATTTATTCGGCCGAATCAGAAACGGAATGTTCTGTGCCGGTAAGTCCGTACGGAGTAAAAGCGGCAAGCGGACAGCGCGATGGAATTGTAAATGACAGACAAAAGAGGATAGCATTGACCTTTGACGACGGCCCTCACAGTAAATATACGGCGGAAATCCTCGATATTCTGAAAGAATATCATGTTCATGCCACATTTTTCGTTGTGGGAAGTAACGTAAGAAGCTATCCGGAGCTTGTAATCCGTGAGATATCCGAGGGACACGAGGTCGGCAACCACACCGATACGCATCCGTGTGCGGTTAACAAGCTCGACAAATCGTCTCTGCTCAAGGAACTGACCGACGCAGAAAACGCAATTTACGAGGTCAGCGATTACCGTCCTCATCTGTTTCGTCCTCCGGGAGGACTGCGCTCCAATCTCATTACAGAACTTGCCGATGAAATGGACTACAGCATTGTTCTATGGAGTATTGACACATTAGACTGGAGCAAGAACACAGATGTAAATTATGTCCTGAAAACAGTAAGAAAAAATATAAAGGACGGAGCAATTATTCTTTGTCATGATTATGTCGTAAGAAACAAGAGTGTAACCGTCGAAGCCCTGAAAATCCTTATTCCGGAGCTCATCTCTCAGGGGTATGAGTTCGTTCTTGCTTCCGAGCTTATAACCGAATCAAAGTAAATTCCGATAAAGATGGGAGATTTTAAAGTCTCCCATCTTTTTATGTCAAGACGCCGAATCTCTGCATAATATAACACTGAGGTATGGTATATACTCCCGTACCGAAATGATAAATAAATTAAGGGGAATTTCTCAAAATGGATAAACAAATCGTCGGCGGAGCTGCTTCATGCGGTGCCGTATGTACAAATGATGCCGAGGTTAAGGTGTATCCGTCGCTTGCAATGGTATATATTCCGCAGCAACGCTTCAGAGAGCTTTACGACCATGACATCGGTCTTTGCCGCGGTACGATTTTCCGCGAGCTCGACAAACCTTTTACAATGCGCCGGACGCCGTCAGCTTCAGGCTATAATAATATGAACGGATGGGATCGGAGAAGATGAACGAAAGAGAAAAAATGCTTAGAAAAGTAATGGAATATGAGTTTTCAGTCATCGACGCCGGGCTTTACCTTGATTCTTATCCGGACAGCGAGTGCGCAGTCGATTATTTTATGAAAACAAGAGCTATGCGTAATAACGCAGTCTCCGATTATGAGCGTAAATTCGGCGCTCTTACAATTTACGGAGAAAATATCACAGATTCGGACGGCTGGACTTGGACGGACACTCCGTGGCCGTGGGAAATGGGGGATTGCTAATATGTGGATTTATGAAAAAAAACTTGAATTTCCGGTAAAAATCCGAAACAGCAATCCGCAGGCAGCAAAAATAATAATAAGTCAGCTCGGAGGCCCGGACGGAGAAACCGGCGCTGCCACAAGGTATCTTAACCAGCGTTACAGCATGCCAAATCGCCGGGTAATAGGTATTCTTACAGATGTAGGTACGGAAGCAGCGGAAATGCACCTATAAAAGAACATCTGCTAAAAGAACATCTTCAGATTGTAAAAAAGCGGAATTTTAAATCATGACATGGGAAAACGAAATTTACCGACTACCGACATTCTGTGCCTTGCTCAATGGCCTAAAATTCTCCGCTTATCTTTAATTTATAGCTGAATTTATGAGATAAAGCCTTTAAGTATATATCAACGCAGCCGCGGTCAATGACAATCATTTTGTCTAAAATATACCTGTAAAAATCATCTTCATACTCAACTCCGCCGATAATATCTTTTATTGCTTTATGTATTTCCTCGATATCAGGCCGATTTTCCACTGTATTGATTTCATTTTTACAAATATTTTTGTAATTTATCTGCAGTTTCCTGATTGCCATGCTGTACGACGCATCAGCTTCATTAAATTCAGATTCGTTTATTCTTCCCGAAAAATACTGTTCAACAAGATTATGCCTATTGTTCTCAACAACTTTTATATTTTCCTTCAAGCCTTCCAAAGCAGTATCCTTATATTCTTTTAAAACTGACTTTATAACCGAAATTAAGCTTCCTGCGTATTTTTCATAGCCAAGCTTCAATCTTTTTGTAACAAGAGACATCAGATAAACCGCATCGTCATTGCGGATAGAGGCCCCGTCACATCCCACGCAGTTTCCTGATGTATCTATATGAGAAGCTCCGTGCTTTGCTGCTTCGGAGCACCTCCACGCCTTGTAAACGCTGCCGTCTTTCCTCGTTTTGTATCGTGCCGAGTAGTTTCTTCCGCAGTATCCGCATTTGATTTTTCCGGAAAAAGTATATCGTCTGCTGTATTTATTTTTTCCTTTTTGCGATAAGGAACGCTCATCTAAAATTCTATTTGCCCGGTCGAATACCTCGCGTGAAATAATAGGCTCATGGTGATCTTTAATTATAATATACTTTTCCTGCCCTTTATTATATTTTTTTTCATGTGAAAGAAAATCCGGAGTATATGTTTTCTTCTGAACCAAATCACCGCAGTATTTTTCATTTCTTATAATACGCAGTATGACAGTGCTTTGCCATTCTTTAACGCGCATAGGAGCTATTCCCTCTTCATAAAGCTCTCTGGCTATAACATGAGTTCCTTTCCCCTCGTTTACAAATTTATGAAAGATCAGCCGGACTATCTCCGCGCCTGTTTGATTAATATACATCTGCCCGCCGCGTACATCATATCCGAGCATGCTTCTTCCAAATACAACTCCCTCTTCCATACGACGTTTCTGCCCCCACTTTACCCGTTCCGAGGTTTTGCGGCTTTCTTCCTGAGCTATAGATGACATAATTGCCAATCGAAGTTCTGCGTCAGCGTCAAGCGTGTTGATATTATCATTCATAAAAATAACTCCAACCCCATGCTTCTTGAGGTCACGGGTATAGTATATGCTATCAAGCGTGTTTCTTGCAAAACGTGATATTTCCTTTGTTATAATTAAATCAAATTCTCCGCTTTTTGCGCAGTCTATCATGCGGTTAAATTCCCGTCGCTTTTTTGTATTTGTTCCCGAAATTCCTTCATCCGCGAAAACCTCATATAATACCCAATCAGGCCGTCGCTCTATGTATTGTCTGAAGTAGCGCTGCTGACTATCAAACGAATTCGCCTGGTCCTCGCTGTCGGTAGATACACGGCAATAAGCCGCAACACGCTTTTTTTCATTCAAAACCCTTGAGTTTTGATTTATCAGTTCATATTTATTCAATTGAAGCCTCCTGCTATAAACTGAATTAATAAGAGAAATCATGCGTTATCTGTTTTTACACACCTTTAATTTATTACTTCAGTTTTTTTATAAGCTTCAATTAATCTTTAAATACAGCCACTTTTCCCGTTCTCTTTGCTTTTCAAGTTCAGCAATGCACCGCTCTCTCTGAGCGGAAGTTATTAGCTTTCTTTTTTCCAATGACATAAGCAGAGCTTTCTGGACATTCAAAAGAAATTCCCCGTTTTCCTGAAGACTATATTCGGGAATATCCTCTCCGACATAAAAAAATTCTCTGTGTGACAAATGATCCGACCTCCCTGCGTCAATTATATTCCGCAAGGCACCGAACATATAACCAAAAGAAGCTGTACCGACCAATATAGGTAAGAACAGCTTCTTTTTAAAACAACGCAGTCCGACACATAAACGTTTATATGAAACTATTTATTATAATTTTTACATATCATATGTTTTATCAATCTTCTTTAATTCATTAAAGGTGTCAATTTCTATTATATCGTCAAAACTGCATTCGCGCACAGATATATTGTAATTATCGATATGATATTCAAGTGCAACCTGATCCCAGTAACGTTCTTTTCCTCCGGGAGCCTGATAAACATCCTTGATATCCTCGACTAATTTTGCTCCGTCCTCTTCTGTCCAGTATGAAATCCCAAACATATGGTAACAGTTAAATCCGCCGATTGTCATCTTTGTAATACGTCCGCCGTCCGTATATAAACACCAGTCGTTTGTCTTATCCACCGGCACACCGAGATAATTGGAGGAATATTGATATTTTGTTATCAGAGAGGGGTTATACAGAAGAAGATCCGCCTCCATTACATAAGCATTTTTGAGCAGGTAGCTTGCGCAATAGGCAGACGAAATATTGTTTGCTTCATTATAAACCGGGTTTTCTATAAATTTTATCATAGGATATTTATATAACAGCTGATCAAACTGCTCACCCAAATATCCGCGCACAATATAAATTTCAGTGATTCCCTGCGCAATAACCGCGTCCAAAAGCGAATCTATAATCCGCTTTCCTTTCACACGTACAAGCGGTTTAGGCGTATTAAAAGTTATAGGTGCAAGACGTGAACCGAAGCCAGCGGCAATAAATACAGCGCGCTTAACCCTGAATCCCTCTAATACATTGCATCCTTTTTCGGTTATTTCACCATCCGATATAATTCCATCGGCGGTAAGCTCAGTTACAATTTTATTTACCGTACCCACAGACATTCCGGTTTTTTGCGCAATTGCCCGCTGAGTTTCCTTTCCGCCGTTTTCGGATAAATAAACCAATATATCAAACTGTTTTTTGGTTATCATTTTTCTATTGACGTTCCTTTCAGGATAAATTCGTTATTAAAAATATATTTCTGCTTACCTCGATAAAGACAGAGCACGCTCCTCCGGTACAGATTTGACAGTCTCACCGACGTCAGGGTCTGCCGTACGCGATTTTGATATAAGCTTTTTTGTTATGTAAATTATATATTTCAACAATAAGTTGATTAAAAGAATTAAAAGCGATATTACAGCGGCGCATTCAAGCTGTGTCTGCGCCTCGAACTGATTTATCATAAGCGCGGCAGGCTTATTCGCGGTCGTTGCCAAAAAAGAAACCGCAGAAATTGTCATCATGCAGTTTACAAAAAAATATGAAAACATTTCACAAATTGTAAACATGCATTGAGGAATGAACACATCCTTTATCATTCTTACACGACCTATACCGAGAGTTTCTCCCACCGCTTCCAGATTGCAATTTATTTTTCCGAGTGAATTGTACATCATAATATACGGCGACGCTATAAAGTGAATAATATTTACCATTATCAGAATAGCTATGGTTCCGTATATAAAACTTCCTTTAAAAACTATAACATAAGAGAGACCGAGAACAATTCCGGGAATCGCGGCGGACGTAATAGCAATGAGATGCAGAAAACGCGATGCACCGGACTTTACACGCGCAGTAAAATAAGCTGTAACAAACGAAATGACCACCCCGATAACAGAAACAGATGCCGCAATAATAACAGAATTGATAAGATACTTTCCGGCGTCTAAATTGAAAGTTTTACTGATGTTTTTAAACGTAAACGCCAGATCAACGGGATAGTTCTCGGCAAATCCAAGTATTACGAAAGCAATAATCGGGAGAAGAACACATACCGAAACAGCGCCGCAGAATATATAAGCAAATATTCTTTTCGATCTGCTCCTCTCGGCTTCCATATTCTTTCTGACAAATGAAGAATTTCCGCGGTCTTTATTGAGCAAATCAAATACAAATGCGATAACTGCAGGTATCAGCAATATTACACCGTAAACCGCGCCTTTTCCGAAATCCAGCTGTCCGATTACCTCCTGATACATAACCACCGGAATCGTTGAAAACTTTCCTCCGACAATAAGCGGTACTCCATAATCGGTTACTATCATAGTAAAAACCGCAAAAACAACCGAAATAAGAGGCTTCCGCAAATACGGTACTGTAATGGCGGTAAACTGTCTCCATTTAGGTATTCCCAAAATTTCCGCCGCTTCATACGGCGATCTGTCCTCATATTTCAAAACATCACGAATCATAAGAAAAGCTACGGGAAAAGCATACATAACAGAACCGATTACAATACCCCACATACCGTATATATTCCAGTTCAGGCCAAACAGACGCGTAATTATTCCGTTGTTTCCGAGCAGCACTATGAGCCCCATGCCGTGAGAAATTGACGGAATCAGCATTGGCAAAATTAATATGATATTCCAAAAACCTGTAAATTTATTTCCCGAACGTTCAACACATACCGCCAAACCATACGCAAGTATAAGCGCAATAACAGTTGAAATTGATGCTACCTTAAGTGAATTCAAGGACGCCGTGAAAAACAAAGGTCCGGATATTACACGTCCGATACTGTCCGCGTCAATATAAAACAACATTCGTATAAGAGGCATTATAACAAAAAATGCAAAAAAAAGTATTAAAATAAATTTACATGCCCCGGAATAATAAAATCTGCGATTTTTACCGTATACCGATAATCTCTTTGTCCTATTCAATTAATATCACCTCACATATTTTACGAGAGAATTAATTTTTGCCCGCAGATTATCTATAACAAAAGCCTTTACATAATCATCGGCAGGAGATTCTATGATTTCCTCCGGAGTACCTATCTGAACCAGCTTTGCGTTGTCCATAATCAAAATTCGATCTGACAAAGCAAATGCCTCCTCCTGATCATGTGTTATGTATATCATTGTTGTACCAAACTCAGCCTGAATTTTCTTCAGTTCCTTTCTGAGCATCAGCCGAGTAGCAACATCAAGCGCTGACATCGGTTCATCAAACAAGATAATATCGGGATTAAGAACAAGAGTTCTCGCTATGGCAACTCTCTGCTGCTGACCGCCGGAAAGCTCATGAGGCTTTTTATAGGCATGCTCGGAAAGTCCCATATGTTCTATCATCGATTCAGTTCTGGCTTTCGCGCCGTTTTTTTCGGATTTTTTTATTTTAAGCGCATATTCAATATTGCCGAATACAGTCATATTCTCAAACAACGCATAGTTTTGGAATACTATTCCCATACCGCGTTCGGAAGCCGGCTTATCAGTTATGTCAAGACCGTCTTTTATGATTTTACCGCCGGAAGGACGAAGTAACCCTATCAGTATTCTGAGCAGGGTTGTTTTTCCGCATCCGGACGGTCCGAGAACAGAAAGAAATTCGCCTTCCGAAACATTAAAGCTGACGTCATCCAGCACCCTCTTTTTCTCAAATTCATGAAAAACCGAAATTACGCTTAATTTATTTTTATTATCTGACATCTTCAATTGAACCTTTCCGCCGGATACACAAAAACTGTATATCCGGCTCAATAAAACTGCGCTCCAAAATGCAAAGACTTAAACTATAAGCCATGCTATTTTTAAATTACATAAGCACCGGCCATTTAAGGTTTGCACCGCTAATCCTGCAGCTCAATATTTCCACTTTTCGAGAAGCCTGCTTTTCTCGGCATTTGTATTTATACCCATATCCGAATATTTGATATTGCTCGGATAATTTTCAATCTCACATACAGAATCCCTGTATATCTGTTCCGGGTAAAATTTACTGTTCGTTTCCTTTGAATAGGTATTTATTAAAAAGTCAAACACTTTTTTTACACATTCTCTTTTTTCTTTGCCGCTGATTATACCCTGTCCGTACATTGAATAGGGTGAACCTTCCTCAAAGAATATTATGTCAAGCACAGTGCCGTCGTTTATTGCGTTTACAGCCTGGGCAGTCATTCCAAGTCCGATTGCAGCTTCTTTGTTCTTAAGTGCATTTACCGGACCTGAGCCGGAAGATGTATAGGACAATATATTTTCGCTGAGCTTGTCAAAGTAATCAAACGCCGCATCTTCGCCCCTCGATGTAATCAGAGCTTTCAAAAACATATATCCCGTCCCGGACGACTTAGGATTGGGCATTGATATAAGACCTTTATACTCGGGCTTAAGCAAATCATCATAGCTCTGCGGAACAGATAAGTTCTTATCTTCAAGCACCTCAGGATTGATTATTATTGCTCCGCCGTTTCTTACCTCGGGAAGATAGTAATCGCTCACAGCAGAGTCTTCCGTATAAACCGATCTGTCGTATGATGAAATATCTGCAAGAACACCGTTTTCGGAAAGCTGTTCAAGGTAGGAGTATTCCAAATCATATGTAATATCGCAATCCGTGTCTTTTCCCTCTGCTAAAAGCGTTGCCGCGTGACTTCCCGTGTCCTTGTATTCTATAACGCAATCATACTCCGGAAATTCCTCTTCCAGTCTTGCCTTTAAATCCTCGACTCTGAAATCCTCCGCGCTCGTGTAAATCAGCACCTTTTCCTTTTTCGAAGAGCATCCGAAAAGCGCGGATGAGCCGACAAGCATCGTCAAAGACAGCACAGCAGAAATAATAGCTTTAGTTTTTTTCATTATAATACCTTTCCTTTCATGATTCATTACCGAATCCGACGTTAAAGCGGATACTGAAGTTTTGAAAGATATTTTCCCGAAAATTTAAAAATAACATTTCTGATTCGCGGGCTCTTTCTGACGTACAGTATGTCCGACTTTAAATTTGTTTCTGTTCGATTTTCTTGTATCTATACTTTGTATTGAACAAAATATACTGTATTTAGGGTGTTTTGAGCCCAAAATATACAAAAATAAAGCGCGTGTTCAACGCAACGCCTTATTTTTGTATTTCTGAACGCAAGTCTGATTAAACGATTAAACCAATCAGCGAAATTTCATTTCTCTATTACAGCAATAAAAAATTTAAATTACATCAAAGCATTAGTATGTTATACATATTTCTCGGACCTTCCTGCGCATAAAAGCCGTACAGTCCAATCAGACTTCGGTATTTTCAGAGCACTTTAATGTGACCTGCGATATCTCACCGGCTTGTCTTTCCGCAGAAGCAATATCTTTGTGCCTCTTTCCTGACAAACGCTCTATAATATAATCGGCCGCGGCGTCTCCGCTTTTTCCGAGATTATAAAAATAACTGTTTTTAAGCTCTTCTATCTTTTCCCTGTAACTGTCCCGACCGCCGAGCAAACTATCCACGGCGTCGGTTATATTCACAGTTTCCTCTTTGCTTATAGATTTTCCTATAATGTCTCTCGCCGTAATGTCAAAAGGCTTTATTTTGATTTTTCTGTAATCCTTATTTACTACTTTCATTTCGGTATTGATAAAAAGCGTAGGCTTATCCGTAGTAAAACTGAATTCAAATGCAATTGCCGACCAGTCTGTAATAACCATATCAGCCGTATAAACGGTAACATTGGAAGAGAAATCCGTCTCAATCATAAAATCGGAGCTGAATTTATCTTTATATTTTTCGATAATAGCTTCCGTTTGAAGCGGAAAGCGACGTATATACTGAGGATGAGGACGAACTATAACTCTGTATTTATCACATATTAGTCCAGACAGAATATTGTCAAGACAGCTGTCCAAGATATTATCGTACTGCCATGACGGCGCTATAAGAATTGTCGGTTTGTCATTTTCTATTCTTCCCATTGAATTATAAGCTGAAATCATATTGTCAATAAGTCCGTATCCGCATTTTACAATACGTTTTCTCTTGGTTTTGCGCAGCTTTTCCATTTCACGGACTTCTATTCCTTGATTTTTGCTTACAACAAAAATCGTATCAAAATAGTCCAGTGCACCTGTACGATATGTGAGATTAAGGCTCGTACAAGCATGATCCACAAAAACATATTCTATGTTCTTTTTAACTCTTGACCGCTTTATATGATACTTTTCAAGATCTGGGGTAGTCATGATAACCATTTTGCATTCGAGCTTCATCATAAAAGCAATCAGCTGATTTCCGCTTATATAATAGGGCTTTATTCTGTCGATGCCAAGCTTAAATATCTTATCATCAGGATCGCTTGTAATATAATAAATAACTTCATCAGATTTTTCAAGCAATGCATTTATTATATTTTCAAAGTATTTGTAAAATCCGCTTTGTTCGGAATAGAACATAAGCCTCATGTTTTCAAGAGTATTTCCCCTGCATATTTCCCGGTAATACTTTCTTGACAGCTTACTGTTTCTGCGCCGCGACTCAGCATCCGCCTTAGATCTCGCTTTTATCCTGCCGAGAGTATCATAATCAATATATTGTTTCGGATTATATATTATGTTGACCAAGTACATTACAGGAATTGAAAACAAATTTCCGAATATCCAGTACAGTCCTACCCCTGCGGGAACCAAAAAAGCAAAATACACAGAAAATGCAATCATAAACACAGTCATGCCCCAACGGGCGAAAAATCCCTGCTCAGTCTGAAGTACATTTACCTTGTTTTGCACAATACACATTATCAGTGCGCTGAGCCCCGCAAAAACCGGAATAAGTAGTAACAGGTTAATTGCAATACCCGGAACAGCCGACAAATCTATGCCCAGAAAATTCATATCCACAGAACGCATTTTTTCGATCATCTGAGATACATCGCTTCCGCCGAGTGAATCGGACCTGCAGGACATATATGCGTCGTAATTGGAGGGATCGGCCACATTCCGCAATATAGCAAGCTCGGGAGACGACCCCAGGTTTGTCATACCGGTTATCTCCATGGTTTTAGCAGTAAAAGTATTTATGGCGGCCTGAGAAAAATGCAGAATATGTTTCAGCGGCCTGTATACCACATCTATAAGCCCAAATATAAGAGGAAGCTGAATAAGCAGCGGAATTATCCCCGCAAAGGGATTGTATTTTTCCTGCTTATACAAATCGCTCTGTGCGTCAAGCAGCGCATCCTTGTCATCTACATACTGATATTTAAGCGAATCAAGGCGAGGCTTCATTCTAATCATTTTAATGGAGTTTTTCTGAACCATCAGAGAAACCGGAAATAAAATTACCTTTGTCAGAAGCGTAAATATAATTACAGCAATTCCGTAATTGTTAATTATATCATAGCAAAGCTTCATAATATAACCAAGCGGAGTACCAAGTATATTGCCGATAAGTCCCATACAAAAAGTCCTGTCCTTATGTTAGCCGTCTTATTCCGGGAAAAAGCCTAACGATTACCTTTCCTTTTATTTCCTCACGATTCACAAGAGGATTTTCCCACTTCCGTGAATCGTATGATTCTGCCCTGTTATCTCCCAAAACAAAGTAACAACCCTCGTCAACTGTAATTTCCTCCATATTGTCATTCTCAGATAACGATAAAAAGCCGTCTTCGGTTCTGTTCCCGTTTATGTATACAATACCGTTTTTTATTTCAACAGTATCATACGGAACTCCAATAATTCTTTTTACTATTGTTTCATCAGACACGTCCGGCTTCCGGAAAATGACTATATCTCCGCACTCCGGTTCAAACGGCAGACGGCTTACTAAAACCCAGTCGTTTTTATTGAGTACAGGCTGCATTGAATTTCCAACGATTCTGACCACTGATGCTATAAAACAATTTACGGCAAATGCGGCTATGGAGGCAGCGGAAATCAGCAAGATTGACCTGTGACTTTTTTTGAGAGGTTTCATATCAAATTTGTATTAAAAATTACTTTCCGGCATTTTTATCAGAGCTTCCGTCGTTATCTTCAACATCAAACTCACCGTCGTCAACATCAAATTCATCGTCGTCATAGGAATCACTGTCCAAACTGCTATCCTCGGCATCATCATGTCCTGAGGCGTCATCTTTCCTTCTTGTTATCTTTCTTTTTAATTTTCTGAAAGTAAAGGCGAACGCAGCACCGCCTGCCACAACTATTCCGACGATGATTTGGACAATATACGTCATCGCCGACGGATCAATGTATGCATTGGCGGTCGATGAAAAAAATATCATTCCAATCAAAAAAAACGAACAGAACTTCAGCAGCGCACTAATTTTTTTCATATTGTCAAAAACCTTTCTCTTTAAATATTACCCATAAAACGGATATTTTATCGGAAGTATCTTAGTATTTACCCAATTTTCAAAATCGGCAGCATTCCCGCGGATTTCATAGACATAGAGATCCTTTTCCCTGTTGCCGACAACAACAGCTTTATAAAACGTCCTTGTAATTTCTTCATTTTCTCCGATTTCATCAAGCGCGCGACCGTACTTTGAATAATCTGCACCGGATGATTTGAGAACAGTAGCCGGAATATTTTTTAAAGACACCGGCGCCTCGGAGGTTTGCAACGGCACCCCTTCGCTTCCGGGCGGCTTATAGAATAATCCGATCCGGTTTGCCTTTTGGAGCGGTTTTTTATCCGATACAGGGCTTCCGTGATCGGCGGTAATTATTATTCCGGCATCCTTATAAATACCTTTTTCCTTCATTCTTTCAAACGCATTAAACAAAATCCGAAACGAGCCCTTGGTTTGCTCCAGAGATGAGGTAGATACCGAACTTCTCGTACCGTCTTCGTTTAACGTATAGGGAGAATGCGGACCGTTAAAATGGTAAAACTTAAAATATTTGCTTTCTTCATCAAGCGCAAATTTGTCAATACCTCTGTCAAATTTTGTCTCATCAATCTCATATATGGTGCTGTTTAAATACGCACCGTTATTTATCTCATCTGTGTAACACCAAAAAAACGGCTTACATGCTAACGGAACATATCTGTAGGCTGAAAGTGTAAGAAGGCTTTCTATAACGCCGAAGACGTTTAATTTGCTCCTCAAGCTTGAAATATTTGAAACGTATTCATTTGCCGTATTTCCATGTCCAAACATACAATTGATTTCCGAATAAATATCAACTTTATATCCGGCGTCATTCAAATCCTTCAGTATATTTTTTCCTCCTGAGCTCCATGAATTTTCAAAGTATTCGTATTGCGGAATCTGATACGCCCCTTCTTCACAAGCAGTAAGTATAAAGTTGGCCGCAGGTTTTGTTCTTGCATGCTCGGATATTGCGTTTGTATAGCTCGTAAAACCGTCCAACTTGCTGAAAAAATCAGGATCGTTTTCAAGAACCTCCTCTATAAAATCGTAGTCAAGCCTGTCCAAAAGAAAAACAAGAGTATTTTTTTCAGAAGAAAAATCAAACATTTCATCGGTCGACAAATATTGTTTATAATCATGCGGTTTTCTGGCATTGCTGCCGGAATATACGGTAATAAGCGCAGCCGACTGCATTATAACAAGCACTGCGGAAACAGCAGATACCGTCTTGTACCAAATTTTTTTGTTAAAATACAAAACTATATACGGAATTGAAAAGACCACAAACAATAAAACAAGTCCTGCAAGCATCTTTCCGGTTTGATTCTGCCAGTCAACTGTATCTCCGGTAAGTGCGCCCAATTTGCCGTTAAGAAAATTTCCCTGGATATATCCGCATATTGCCGCCGAAAAAACCCCGCTTACAGCATAATTGAAAATTTTACCTTTCAAAACAGAAAGCATAAGCGAAAGAATAATAAACACCGCTGCCGATACCGCCGCCATAACCGGCGTTATTTCCATAACGTCAAATGAGAGAGAATCATAGCTGAACGCCGTAATTTCCACCGGACCAAAAAACAGAAAAGTAAAACAAAGCACAAAAGAAGCTGAGGCAGCGATTATAAGTCTTTTTATATATTTCCTATCGTCTCTCCATAAAGCGTTTAACTTCTTTTTGATTTTACCTTTTTTATTTCCGTTTGTATTTTTATCTTCTCTACTCATACTATTTTCATTGCAGTCGTCAACTACGTTCAAAAAAACAATCAACTCCATTTTAAAACGGTTCAGTATTATATAAAGATTCTGACAAAAATAAAAATTTTATAAAAATACATTACTTCTACACATTATAAACCAAAGTATATGTAAAGTCAAGCAATTAAACTAATCTTAATAAATTAGAAGTATAATTCTTAATTACTACCCTGAATTACATAAATGCTTCTGATTTTCACAATACCTACTAACTTTCGATTTATATTTTTATTGCGCGATTTCGATTTTTTACTGCTGAAAAACGGAACATTACAGCTGCTTCTATAGGTACAGAAGAGCTTGCTCACATGGAAATAGTGTCAGCTATTCTTTATCAGCTAACAAGAAATCTGTCTCCTGAGGAAATAAAACGCAGCGGATTTGACACTTACTTTGTAGACCATACAACCGGAGTATATCCGCAGGCAGCTTCCGGCATGCCGTTTTCGGCAAGTACGCTTCAGGTCACCGGGGACGTGTTCGCGGATTTGCACGAGGACCTTGCAGCAGATGCCACGACCGCCAAAGAACAACCAGCATTTGCGAAGGGCTGAAAACCCTTGGTATGACTAAGTTTGCGGCAATTTGAAGGTTTTTTCAAAAATGGCATACCTGCAATCATATAAGAACAACTTGACCATAAAATCACTAATTTTTATAAAATTCATGATAGGACAAGCTGTTTTCAAAGAGAAGAAATCGTCCCCGATGTTGCTTAAATCCTCTTTTGGACAAGCAATATCGGGGGGATTTTTAGTACTATTCAGTTAGTCGTCATCGTCGTCATCATCTGACCAGGACGAGATTAAGTGAATATCTTCGCTATCCATATCCATTGCCATATTGTCGTTCATGCGTATAAGCAGATCTCCGTCCGAATCAATCGCCATGTTGTAGGAAATTGAATGGGCAAAGTCGCCGTCGTCGTAATCAAAGAAATGTTTGCACATACTATTTTCCTCCTTAATCTTCAATGATCTTGTATGCCACGCGGGAGCCTTTGGCTCTGCGCGCATGGTAGCGTGTGCCGTTTACTTCCCAATGCGGGAAGTGATCTGCTTTTTCCTCGTTGGTATCACGATGGCAAATGATGATATTTTCGAGGACGTCGCTGCCGCCATTTGAAAGCGGTCGAATATGGTCGAGTGTCGGATGATAAGAGCTGTTCGGATTACCGCAGGCAGATTTCTTCATCAATCGCCCTGCATAATCGTATGCCTCCTGCTTTGCCCCGAAAACACTGTTCCACACATCAATGGTTTTATACTTTGACATTTTGAGTACCTCCTTTTCTAAGATGCATCTGCATTATAGCGCATTTTAGAAAAAAGATGGAGGGGTACAGTTGTACCCTCCGCATGAGTCAAAGCAGTTCAAAAATATTCAGACCTGTTCTTTCAGCTATTAAAATGATATTTTCAAGTTTTGGAGACCTAAATTTCTTGCTATTGATACTTTTTCGCCAAGATTCGATAGTTGATACACTGAGATTTAACTGTTTAGTAGCATCTTCGACTGAATCAAAATTATCACAAATCACATGATAACATCTATTAGCCGTGGATTCTTTATCGCACTTTTGGTATTTCTCTAAAAGCTCCTGCAGATTGAAAATATCCCCACCGACGACTTGTTTCAGAAGATCATACTGATTTTCCTGTGTTACAAATGTTCCGTTATTTCCCATAGAAACGAAGTGGACACTTTTCCACTCATCCAGAATTAGATAGGGACTGTGTGTCGAATACACAACATGGATTCCCTGCTTTTCGAGTTCAATCAGTTCGTTCAAAACTTCTTTTTGAGCGACGGGATGGAGCATAGCCGCAGGCTCGTCGATAATAAATAAATCTCCGGGGATCAATGTGTTTTTCATAAAATAGTATGTAAAATACCAGCGTCTGCCGGCACTTGTGGAGTTAAGCTCAATGGTTTCTCCGCTTTTTTCGTGCAATAATATCGTTGGAATTTTCCCACCGGAGCGTTCAACTGAAATTCGGTCATACATACCGTTTTCAAATGTGGGAATACTCGCATTGAGATATTGCTCAAATTTGCTTAGGGCTTCATCGGATAGAGAAAAGTCCTTATCGACTTGAATTTGTTTTAACAGTGCTTCCTTATCATTGCCACTATAAACCTTGCTGAGATAGGTTTGCAAAATCACCGAAGATTGATTATTGCAAAAGTATTCCCGATCTCTCTCTTCACTTCTGAATATGACATCGCTGCTCTCGTTCCGCAAAAATAAGCATTTGGCACCGACACACTTCTGCATTTCGCGGATGAATTGATAAAACATCCCGCTGCTATCGGGCATTAATTGTTCCCCGTTCAATGCAGCTTTTAATCGTTTTGCGCATCCATCAAGTTCTCTGCTCAACCGTGTAATTTTATCACACGATTCTTTTGTTTTCTTGTTGATTTTTGTAATTTCTCGTTTTATCGCCGTTTCGTTTACTGTGATAAACTTTGCCTCAAACGGGGCTAAGTCAGGTTTTATATAGTGAAGTTTGAAAGGCAAATTTTCAAAATTGTCAAATTGGTAATCATATACATAGTTAAATTTAAAAAAGTTTTCTCCGTTGACAAAGTTTTGTTTAAGGGATTCGGCAAGTTTTTCGGCTTGTTCCAAAACACGTCTTACTTGAATTTCCAACCTATAATAATTGGTTGTCGAATTTTTAAAATCGGTAATTTGAAAGCCTCTTACAGGTAAATCTTCTCTTTCATTGCAGGCAACCTTGTTGATCTGTTCTGTGTATGTAACGAGAGCGGCTTTTAAATCGCTTGCAAGCCTGTTGATCTCGCAAACTTCGGATTTCAAAAGCGGAATCAAATCCGCCGACTCAATTCTTTCTATTTTGCAGTTTTCTCCGGAATAGGCAATAAATTGACATTGGTTCTCATCAATTTCTTTTCCCGGAAACAGTTGTGCGATATCCTCTTTCGAAAGGCTCATGTATACTTTGTAACCAAATGATAGGTCTTTATTTAATCCATAACAGTTGCCATTTGCCTCTGCGATCACATTTAGCGCCTCTAAAATATTGGTCTTCCCGCTTCCGTTTTTACCAATTAAAATAGTTGGCAAACCATCATAAAATTTGATCTCAATCGGATCTTTTAATGATTTGTAATTATTTATCTCAATTTTAGTTATTTTCATAAGAACCTCCGCAAGTGATCAAGGTATGTTTCTTAAATACTATTATAGCAAAAAATCGCATGTTTTTCAATCGCTTATAGCCTGTGTAAATACGATATGAATGAAATTTTAAAATAAAAGCAATGTAATGCCATAATAAATTCACATTTCAATGTGATACCACCATTGACAAAACTAACATCGCAATGGTATAATACTACTGTAAGGAGTAATACTATGAATAACAAAATGACGATATATCACGGTTCAAAAGACATTATAAAGAAGCCGGAATACGGGAAAGGAAAGCCATACAACGATTATGGGCTTGGCTTTTACTGCACGGAATATCTTGATCTCGCAAAAGAATGGGCGTGCAACGACAAGCATGGCGGATATGCAAACAAGTACGAGCTGGATATGAACGATTTGAAGATTCTTG
Source organism: uncultured Eubacteriales bacterium (assembly GCA_948467545.1). Taxonomy (GTDB): domain Bacteria; phylum Bacillota; class Clostridia; order Oscillospirales; family CAG-272; genus UMGS911. The sequence goes on along the minus strand of CAOKER010000004.1, from coordinate 90,665 downwards.
ATTTAAACGGCAAGAATTTTTGCATACTGCATTGGATTTCGATACTTTTACAAAACCGAAAAGTGACTTTGGAAAATGATATTTCCATCGCGGCAAAAGAGTATATTTTAAATAATTTTCCTGTTGACACAAGAGGATACGATATTATAAAGGGCCACCGTGCCGATGATTCCTATTTTTCATATGCAAGAGATTTTCTTCAGAACACGGTATCGGTTAAACGGCTCTCACAGGTAATGAAACTTGGTAATCTCGGAAATCAGATTGTTTTAATTTCAGAAAAGGCATTTGACCAAATCCGCTTCGTCGGATTTGAAGAAGCAACGCAAAATATTCATTTTCCGCTTCTCAAAAAGAGGGACGAGCTTGCCCGTGCAGAATATCTTTTAAATAGAAAAGGAAATACCCTTTCACCCAATGATATATTCATGCTTGATATTATGAGAAACGAGATGAAAGCCGATGATCCACGCTTACAATGAAATATACCTGTCTACGGTAATGAAAAATCTTGCCGCGTTATTTGATATTGCCGTCAATGCCGAAGAAATCGGTGCCGATGAATTCGGAAAAATATTTGTTTCTTCCGATGTGGCAAGACAAATTGAAAACGCTGTTCCCGATATGCTTGCAGGAAAATCAGCAACCGAAATGCTTTCGATGATACTGAACAAGGATGTTGAATATACTTTTGTTCCCATGGACAGAACACCGGAATACTGGGCGGGATGGATTCTTGCTAAAGCACAGTGGGAACTAAATAAACCATTTGAAAATATACTGAATGTGATGCCGTTGTCCTCTTTAATAAGTCTGTACTATCCTTACCACGAAGCCGATGAGAGCAAAACTGTTGATTTAATCAAACAGAGTTTTCCCAAAGAGGAATCTATGCTAAAACTGTTGCGCAAAAAGAGGCAGTTGACGCAGAAACAGCTTGCCCTGCTCAGCGGAGTAAATATCCGTTCCATTCGCTCCTACGAACAAGGAGAAAACGCGCTTATCAAAGCACAAGGCGAAATCCTGCAGATGCTCGCAAAAGCACTTGACTGTACGATTGAGGATTTGCTGAGACAAATATAACTTAATAGAACAGTGATGGGGATTATCTTTCGATAATCCCCATTTTGCAGTGTAATTTGCAGTACAACATAATATTACAGAAGGAGCAGAAAGTACAGAGAATTAATAACTATGAATCAAATTCATTCCATAATGCATATTGTTGTTTTAGTTTTGCAATATTAGAATCAAAATTCGGTGGGGTTTGTTTATAATACTTCGAATCGGGAGATTTTGCCTGTAGCATATTACCTTTGATTTGAAATTCTCTTAATCCGGAAATATCAATCGTGTCTATTAACACGACAGAATTTTTTCCACCCTTTACTTTGAGGACATCTCGATCCTCAGTTTTAGAAGGTCTTGTGATTCTACTGTCGCCAAATTCAGAGGTATTAACCTGTATACAAAAACAATGCAAATCCCGCGATAGCGATTCAACGATATTGCTATAATAATTCGTATCTTTATTCCATTCTACAGTAATCAGTGCATCGATATATGACTGAAATATTGATCTATCAGAGATAGATGATAACTCGTAGCAACAATAAACAGAAAACCAAAAGTTATTCCAATCATATAACTCGTAACCTTCTCCTTCTCTGACTTTGCAGCCATAACTCTCAATTTTTTCTTTTTCATGAGGAGCAACATGCACTTTTTGTGAAAATGAATATAACTGAATTTATAATCATCCTCAACGAAAGGTAAAACAACTGCTGTTAGATTATTTATTGATGGATTTGTAGTATCATCATTTGATTTGAATTTCAAATGTTCAATTCCAGTAATAATTGCTATTTGGTTCTTTGCACATGTCCTTGCCAAAATTGGAAGCCATTCAAACGGCAGATACCCCTCCGGCAAAACCAACATATCAGCTTTACACCGGATTGCCTCGTTAACGGTTTCTGCAAGCTGCTTATATCTTTGATAATTTCGATTCGGACAATCTTTCAACACTTTTTCAAAATCCGATTCCCGCAAAATAGTATTCGCTATAGCAATTTTTATATTGTCGAACTTTTTATTTTCGACTTTAATCGCCACAGTCTGCTTTCCCGCCATAGGAATTGACTTAGCCCTTACAATTTTATTGATGCCGCTATCATCCGAATGATTGCAGTAGTTTAATTCGAGATAGCGTTTTTTATAACCGTTTATATCTTCGTCGTTAAGATCTCCATTCTGATATTTAAGCTTTTTCAGAATACCATAAATCGTCAAGTCATTCATTGTAATCAGATATGGATAGTACATATAATCCTGCTCACAATTATCAAAATAATCAAAAATATAGTTTGAATTTTTAACGGTTTCAAAATTTGTACAGTTTATAGATTGGTCATCAAATATAGTATCATTATTACCATCAAGGAATCCATCGATTAGTACCGGCATTGCATATTTATCACACATACGTGTTTTGCAATATGATTTATTCATCTGTTCTATCTTCATTTCATTAAATTCAAAACTAAATATATCCGGCGCTATTTTTTCTATTTCTTGCTTTAATTTTTTTGACTCTTTGCCCCACGAAAGAGATAAAGTTCTGTAAATAGCGGAAGCAAGTATTCCGTATAGAGTGATCCGCAATTTGATTATATCTCCATCAGTATCAACAATGTTTATTTTATTGATTGCCTGCATAATGCGATTAACAAATTTTTGATATGTGTCAAATTTATCATTGACAATTAAAATTTCTAAAACCTTTTCCCAAACCAAATAGTTTTCAATAGTTACTTGATTGGTAAAGATTTTTTCAATATCTGCATCAAATTGCTTTTCTATTTTATCATGTATCAATCCACTAACTCGCATATATTTGCCTAAATATTTAGAAAGCATGAATTTATCGACAGCAATATTATCAACACCTCTGAGCTTGTTTGGACCATCCTTTTCGTTCAAGCTGAAAATTTCAGTATAGTCATCATTTTGAAATACTGCCTCATCTTCTGGCAAAAAGCGAAATTCACTCTTGATTTTACAGTGATAAGGAAGTATTCTCAACCATTTATCACTAACGCTGACAGACAGGGTGCAAACGGAAGCAGAGAGTTAATCACTTTTACAAGTGGTCGGCTCTCTGCTTTTTTGTCCGCATTTGTTACGCAATAGAACGCCATTTTTAAGGGTGGGAGTATAAAACCCTTACCCCCGCCCTTATCGTCGCTGTAACGCGCTTAAATCAAGCGAGAAACGCACCCTATCGCGTAACATTCCATACTGAATTGAGAGCGCGAGCGGTCTATCCGATTGCGCTCTCTTGACTGCCCGACAGCAAAGACGGAAACAGTCGTCAAGGACGCGAAGCGCGAAGTTTATCCTTGACGACTGTTTTTGGCTTTGCTACTCGCTAACGGTCAAATCGGAATTGCAAGATAGCTTTGATAAGCTGTGCTTTTAGGCGGTCTTGAATATCGTCGTTGATATGTCCATGATAAGTAGACAGATATTTAATACGCCCCGCGTAGTGCCGCAATACCGCGTCTATCGCTTCCGGCTCTCCGGCAACAGCTTTTTCAATGGTTTCAAAGGGTATCAGCTTCTTATTCCTCATGTTTCGTTTTCTCCAATTCTTTTCTTAACTGCTTCAATGCCGCTAACTTCCAGTAGTTAGCTGTGCTTCTGCTCCGTCCGTACTCATTCCCGATTTTCGTATCAGTGTAACCGAAAAAGAAATACAGCAACAGAACAGTACGCCTTTGCTCTGACAGAGTGGCTAATGCGTTAGCTAACCGTTCACTCTCAACAATAACTTCTTGTCCTTTCACGACAAAAACAGTCGGCTTCTCGTAGACATACTGCTCAAAGTAATTATCGGTTGAAAATGGCTCAAACGGCGTTTCCGACATCAGATAGTCAAGCGACACTTCATGTTTCTGCTTCCGTCCAAAATTGCGGTATGCGTTGATTGCCGCATTACGGAGAACGACATTACAAAACGCGGCAAAGGTGTATTCGGTATGCTCCATGAATTGTTCAGAATACTTCATCATAACTCACCCCCTTTCTTCCCAGTAGGGGGCTATTACAACAAACGCCCATGCGGCATAAAAACCACATGGACGTGTGAGTAATACAAGTTATCAATACATACTAAATGAACTGACAATTCATCTTTGCGGACAGACTGACGCGATATTTTATAAGAGCTTTTTTTGACAAGAAGTTACACGAAAAACAGAAAAAGGACATGACGACACCCTCCTTGATACCGTCATATCCTCAATAAGAGCATTTTGCTTCCTGTAGTCCGCTTTTGATAAGAATGACGGTATGAATCTTTAAAAACCGCCATTAAACAACAACACCTGTTTATACAGCACTGTTACCATGAACAGATTTATCCATGCTGTCAAGATACGCTTTGATTGTGTGGACAGCGCCGGATATACTGCACTTGGAACTGTCTATTGCTAAATCAAAACTGTCTATAGACCCCCAACGACAGTGATTGTAGTGATTAAAATGAGTTGCCCTTTGTATGTCTTTCCTGTGCAATACATCTGCAACTGTATTTTCTCTGCAACCGTAATACTGAATCGCCCTTTTCAGGCGAAATTCTTTATCAGCATATACAAAAATGCGGACAACATTCGGATGATTCCGCAGAATTTCTCCGGCGCATCGTCCGATAATCACGCAGGTGCCGCTTTCCGCTAATTTGTGTATAACATCAGACTGCGCCTGAAAGACCTTATCAGCAGGCGGCGCAATGTAGGGTGTGGCAATGTTTGATAATGTACCCATAGCAATCGAATAGACAATGCTGTTTCTTGCATTTTCATCATTGCTCTCAATAAGCTCTCTGCTAAGACCAGACATTTTCATGCTTTCCACAATAAGCTCCCTGTCATAAATCGGAATACTATAATACTGCGATAACTGCCGCCCGATTTCATGCCCGCCGCTGGCATACTGCCGACTGATACAAATTATTTTATTCATAATGAGTCTCCTCCGTATTTTCCTGCTTTTCCTTTTCGTTTCCAAGCCATTTAATCAGCGGGATAACTAAAATAACCGCCATGAGCATAGTCGTGTAATCGCCAAAAACCTGTGCGTACATCAACCCCTGGAATCCCCACACTTTTTCACAAATCACTAATGCTGGCATATAAAAGATACATTGCCGCCCCAGATTTACAATCAGTGATTTTACCGCCTGCCCTGTGGCTTGGAATGTTGACATGGCTGTAAGCTGGATACCCAGAACGGGAACGCAGAAAACCTGAACAGAGAGACAGTAAAGCCCGATTTCTATAATTTCTTCGGAGCTTGTAAACGCCCTCATAAATGCCGGACCTAACAAAGTAAAAGGTATCATCAGAATAAAACAGGCAACCGTTGAAGTAATTGTCGTAAACCAAAAAGCGGATAAGGTTCGCTTCATATTCTTTGCCCCGTAATTATATCCGGCAAACGGCATATATCCGGCTGAATACCCTGTAATAATCATTGCTGCCATTGTCAAAACTTTGATACTCACACCAACCGCCGCTACTGCGTTATTTCCATAACCAGACGCAAGGCTGTTCTGGAGAATATTGGCAACGCTCATCATAATCTGTGCAATCGCCGCCGGAAAACCAATTTTTAGTATTTCCATAATGATCCGCTTGTTTGGCTTAAAATATTTCCTTGAAATAGAAAGATTGGTAGGGCGTTTCTTAAATATCCAGATATAATAAACGACTGCAAAAAAATTACCTATTACCGTCGCCCAAGCTGCTCCGGCTGCGCCCATGTGAAATTTCAAGATGAAAACGGGGTCTAAAATGATATTAAGCCCTGTTCCGATAATCATTCCAACCATAGCTTCTTTTACTTTCCCCTCTGCGCGGAGTAAAGCCGGCATGACTACCTGCATGGTAATAATAAAACCCAGCCCGATAATGACGTTGAGATATTCCCTTGTGGGAACAATGTTCTCCTCCGTTGTACCAATTATCCGCAATATCGGCGTTTCCAAAATAAAGAATAAAATGCTAATCAAAATAATAACTGTGATTGCTATGTAGTGAGCGACAGAACTTGTCCGTTTCACTTCTTCATACTCTTTTGCCCCAAGGCTTCGGGAGATATAGGCAGGAGCGCCCATTGAAAAAATGTTTCCGATTGCCTGAATAACCAAAAATACTGGAAAAGCCAAAGAAATTGCTCCAAGTTGGATTGGGTCGTCCAGCATACCGATAAAAAAAGTATCTGTAAGATTGTAAATAAGCGTAATCATATTACTGATTACAGTAGGGATAGCAAGCGTCAATATTGCCCTGGGGATAGGCGCGCTATCCAAAAGCTGAATGTTTTTGTCCTGCAAAGCTGATTCCACCTTTCTACTTGCATTTCAAGCAAGAATTTGTTATTCTTATATTGCACCAGCCGCATATTTGTATAAATGAAATAGTAGCATTAATGCAACTATCTAAGTATATCATTTTCCCTGTTGCTTTGTCAATAGGGCGCAGAAAACAAGGAGAAAATATCTTATGGAGATAAAGGAAATACAGGAAAAATTATTGCTGTTGCTCCCTCACTGGAATTACAGAGTAATTCGTCCGGTAAAACAGTTATTAGACGACGGGGTAAGTCTGGAAATGTATTACTGCCTTCAAATATTAAGGGCAAAACACGAAATGACAATGACAGAGTTTGCAGAATATGTCCATATCCCCAAACATCAAATGAGCAAGATGTCAAACCGCCTGTTTGAACAGGAATTTATTGAACGGACATTCGACCCAGCCGACAGGCGTATCATTAAGATTCGGATAACCGAGAAAGCCATCGCTTACATGGATAGTTTCCGTGATGAAAACACGGATTGTTACCATGATTTTTTAGATAAAATGAGTTTGGGAGAAATTACGCAGTTTGGAAACGCTATAAATACTCTGCTCACAATTTTCTGTAAAATATCCGACGAAGAAAAACCAAAAGGCAACAATTAGAATAGCCCCAAAAATCCATAGACACAAATAGAATATTGAATACGAACGGCGTTGTAATCGCAGAGATTACGACGCTTTTTGTATTTCTGAAATTTATTCTCAGTAAGAAGAAATTTTTTGAAAAAATTTTGCTCAAACTTTGGCAAAATCGCCTTGTGCGGTGTAGTAGGTAGTGAAAGGAATTTCAGAGGGTTTGGGAGACTTCCCAACAAGCAAAATGCGGTGCATTTTACGAAAAGGGTACCCCTTTTCTATGCTTGCTACGAAACTTATCACATTTCAAAACAAGGAAAGGACGGGAACGGAATGGAAAAGAAACGAGAACAAGAAACAGCGGATTTTCAGCCGAAGCGCGGCAATCCGGCAAATGAAACGGTCACTTACAAAATCGGCGGCACATACTTTGAAGTGTCTACCTCATGCGGCGGCTCGGAACCGCTTTTTGAGAAGATGAAGCGGCTCATAAAATCAGAATCCGTCAAAACGCCTACTGACAAAAAAGAAAAGGTCCGCTATAATAAAGATAGCAACCTGTCTGTCGGGCGTTCATTACAGGAGGAATGAACACATGACAGCAAATACATGTAAGCCCGAACAGATAACAGCATTGTACGCCCGTTTAAGTCAAGAGGACGCGCTTGACGGGGACAGCAACAGCATTGTCAATCAGAAAGCGGTTTTATCCAAATATGCCGCTGACAATGACTTTACCAATCCGGTATTTTTTATCGACGACGGCGTTTCCGGCGTAACGTTTGACAGACCGAATTTCAACCGCATGATAGCAGAGATTGAAGCGGGAAACGTGGGAACGGTCATAGTCAAGGATATGTCGCGGCTCGGACGTGACTATCTGAAAGTCGGCTATTATACGGAAATCTTTTTCGTGGAGCGCGACGTGCGCTATATCGCAATCAACGACGGCGTGGACAGCGCAAAGGGCGACAATGATTTTACCCCTTTTCGCAATCTGTTCAACGATTTTTACGCCAAAGATACCAGTAAAAAGGTAAGGGCAATCAAGAAAGCGCAGGGCATGGCGGGGGAACATCTGACAAAGCCGCCCTATGGCTACAAGGTTGACCCGAACGATAAGAAACAATGGATTGTAGACGAGGAAGCCGCCGCTGTGGTAAAGAGAATTTTTGACTTATGCGTTGCCGGAAAAGGACCTATGCAGATAGCGAAAATTTTAAGGGCAGACAAGGTGCTGACGACACGCGCCTACTATGCGAGGCAGAAAGGGAAAACGCTTCCCGATAATCCGTACCGTTGGAATGAAAGCACGATTGTCGCAGTTTTGGAGCGTATGGATTATTGCGGGCATACGGTAAACTTCAAGAGTTATTCCAAATCGCACAAGCTGAAAAAGCGGATTCCTACCACAAAAGAGCAACAGGCGATTTTCCGCGATACACATGAAGCAATCGTTGAGGAAGCTGTCTTTGAACGGGTACAGGAATTGAGGGCAAACAAACGCCGCCCCACAAAGGCAGAGCGGCAAGGCTTATTCTCCGGCTTGGTTTACTGTGCTGATTGCGGAAGCAAGCTGCACTTTGCTACCTGTAAGAATTTTAATGGCTCACAAGACCATTACCGCTGTGCGAATTACAAGAGCAATACGGGAAGCTGTACGGCGCACTTCATCAGAGAGGAAGTCCTAAAAACAATCGTCCTCCAACGGATATTTGCGGTAACAGCGTTGTTCTATGAGGACATTTCCGCATTTATGGAATTGATACGGAAACAGCGGTTTGATGAAGCGGAAAAAGAGATGAAGCGCAAGCGTCGGGAAGTCGGACAGGCAAGGAAACGGATTGCGGAGCTTGACCGGATTTTCAAGCGGATTTATGAGGACGATATAAACGGAACAATCAGCCATGAACGCTTTTTGAAGCTGTCCGCAGAGTATGAAGCGGAGCAAAGGGAATTGACGGAAAAGGTAAATGCCGAACAGAAAGAAGTCGATACCTACGAACAGAACAAAAGCGATTTTGACAGCTTCGCCCTCATTATACGTAAGTATGTGGGGATAACGGAATTGACGCCCACAATCGTCAATGAGTTTATCAAGAAAATCATTGTCCATGCGCCGGAAAAAGTGAATGGCAAGCGTTTTCAGAAAGTGGATATTGTTTTTAACTTTGTCGGGGAAATCCACTTGCCGACTGACCCGCAGACAGAACAGAAAGCAACGAATGAACAGGAAAAAACGGCATAGCCCTTGTTATAGGGCTACGCCGCCTAATCGGAAATTACTTCCTTGTAACCGAAAACACTTGTTTTTATAAAGCTTTTCTTTAAAGCATGAAAGAAGGGCGTCAGATTGTGCTGAATTAAAATAGAAAATTTTAACTTTTTCTTGCTGTACAAGAATTTTTGACTTTTTAAATTGATTATACGCCGAATTCACTGTATAAATAATTTCTTTACTATTATCCGAATTTGATTTTTTTACATTTATTTTGTCGGAAGAATTTTCAGGAATTAATAATAGACCGTTATTTATGTTATCTTTACAGCAGCAATCCTTTTTCTGCCATGCATTACAGTTGGTTAAATAATGCTGTATAACCGCATCAGCAGTCAAATTCCCTGCTTTGGCTTCCTTGTATATATAACTATTTTTCTCTACTTTTTCAACAATAATTATATCGTCAACATATCTGCCATAATATATAGGATTCCACCCATTGATTAAAGCATCGTCAAACTTGCTCAATGCAAAGTTTGACAACACATTGGACGGGTGAAAACCTATCGGCAAAACATTGCGATTTTCTATAAGATTTGGGGCTTCCTTCCGAAGTCTGTCGCTATACTTTTCAATTACATTCCAAATAAACCGTGTCAGGCTAACAACAAGTTCGCTATATTCCTCATTAAATTGGGAATCCTCATCCTTTATAATGGTATCGACAAAGCGATTCAATTCCTCCTGACTAACATCTACCTGATAAAAAAATCTTTGAAAGTCAAGCATTAGTATAACGACATCTTGATTTTTATTTAAAGATTTTTGCGCATACGGTTACCATATGAATGTTCGTAAATTTCGTTATCTATCTTATTTCCTATAACAAGTAACCATACTACCCCTAAAATATATCCTTCAACATTCATATCCAAAAAATACTGTAGTTTATCCACTTCAGTAGTACTGTTGTTCCAGTTTGAGATAAATCCTTTTTCTGAGACAGTCTTAGTAGCTTTAGGATAGGATATAAAATCAATGGAATTTATGATATCCTCCCATTCTTCCGTCTCTATTCTTTGCGATAGTTTTTCAAATTGAGAATCAAATTTAGGATAAACTTCGTATTCTACAATTTTGTCACGAAGAATCAATTGTGTTTTATCAAAGAAAACACTGGATTTCAACTTTTTATACGCTTGTTGAAGAAGCGAAGAATATTTAAATTCCGTCATGATTTTTAATAACTCCCTGCGTATATTTTTGTTCTATATTTAAGATGTTAATTGTCATTTCCGCTATCAAACTCGACAATAATATCAATAAATTCTTTTCCATATTTGTCAAGCTTTGCTTTTCCGACTCCTGAAACCCCTAAAAATTCATCCGGAGTATGAGGATGTTTTTTGCACATATCCACAAGCGTAGCATCCGAAAAGACAACATACGCAGGTACATTTTGTTTTGATGCAATCTTTTTTCGCAGTTGTTTGAGCGCGTCTAACATAGGCGGCTTAATTTCACTATCCGTATTTACTAATTTTCTCTTCTGTTGCCTTACAATCTTCATCCTCAAAGAAATGTTGCCATGCAAAACATCATAGCTTGTCGAAGTCAATTTTAAGACTGGGTACTCAGAGTTTTCAACAATGATATATCCTTTTTCATCGAGGTAATCAATTATATCTCGAACGTTCTTTTCCGTTTGATCTGACATAAGACCGTATGTTGACTGTTTGTCCAAACCGAATGATAACAGCCGTGCATTTTTACTTCCGCGCAGTATATCAATTATCATTTTTTTGCCAAAACGCTGTCCTGTCTTTGCTATGCAGGATAATATCTTTTGAGCGTCTATAGTGATATCTACAGTTTCAAAATTCGATAAGCAATGAGAACAATTTCCGCAATAGGCGCTGCTTTTCTCTCCGAAATATTTAAGTATATAATGACGCAGACAGTCGCTTGTCGTACTGTAAAATGTCATATATTTCAGGCGTTCTGTATCATGTTTACGAATTATGTTTTGCTCCTCCTCAGTCAGCTCCGGATTTGGCTCTGTATTCTCAATTAAGAATTGGTTGGTTCTAACATCCTGCGGAGCATACAGCAATATGCAATCAGCGCTTTCATCGTCACGTCCGGCTCTCCCGGCTTCCTGATAGTAGCTCTCAATATTTTTCGGCATATTATAATGAATGACAAATGCCACATTGGATTTATCGATACCCATACCAAAAGCATTCGTAGCTACCATAATCGTTTTACGATCATAAACAAAATCATCCTGATTGATTCTGCGTTCCTCCTCTGATAATCCGGCATGATATCTAGTTGCAGAAAATCCGTTTTCCAAGAGCAGTAGGCACACATCTTCAACTGTTTTTCTTGTAGCGCAATATATGATTCCGGATTTTTCGGTTCGTTCTTTCACTAATTCGAGGAGTTTGAGCGGTTTGGAATTCGGCTTTTCAACACCGAAGAATAAATTAGGACGGTCAAAGCCTGTAGTGATCATAAACGGACTATGAAGCTGTAAGATTTTTGCTATATCCGCCTTTACTTCATCGGTAGCAGTTGCTGTAAACGCCCCGACTATCGGGCGGTGTGAAAGAGAGAAAATAAATTCAGTGATTTTCAGATAGCTTGGTCTGAAGTCCTGCCCCCATTGTGATACACAATGCGCCTCATCTACCGCAACCAGAGAAATATTGATTTTTTCGCATACATTTAAAAATTCTCGTGTTGCAAGACGCTCAGGAGCTACATATATGATCTTATATTTTCCGGCAACCGTGTTTTGCAGAACCTTTGCATATTGATTGGGTGACAAAGAACTGTTGATATAGGCGGCTGCAACACCGGATTGTACAAGAAAACCGACCTGATCCTTCATCAGAGATATCAGAGGTGAAACGACAATAGTTACCCCCTCAAATATCAATGCCGGGACTTGATAGCAAATAGACTTTCCTGCACCTGTTGGCATAATACAAAGAACATCTCTGCCGGAAAGAATGGAATCCACTATTTGTTCCTGTCCAGCACGGTAAGCATCATGTCCAAAATATTCTTTTAACACACTGAATTTATCTTTCATTAATAATCCTCTTTTATCACAATGTAGACTTTAATTTATTCCAATCTGTTGCTACCTGTAGTTCAATCTCATTATCCAGCGCCTCAAAGTGCTTTTTGCCACAGTGTATTTTAAGCTGTTCTCTTGTTCGAAGATCCATAAAGCTATTGCTGCCTTTGGTTTCCAAAACAAAGTACAGTTTTTCCTCACCGTTCTTTGTCAGATACACCGCCCAGTCGGGGTTATAGGTTCCGATCGGTGTTTCGATCTTGAAACGATCTGGGATCTTGAAAAACATCTTTACATCGGGATCGTTATCAAGCGCTACGGCAAATGGACGCTCGATAGAACTGCTGTCATAAACGATATAGTCATATACACTGTGATCGACTTTTACTGCATTGCGATCAAGATTGGCAAGGAACTCCTCGGTATCAAAAATTTCCTGCGCATAATATTCCTGTCCATCCAGCTTGATATAGCTAATCCCGTCGATTGCCAGCACATGACGATTGTTCTTAATAATTTCCGTAACTCTCTCCAAAAATGTCTCGGGATTATTCAGAAAATCACCCAGTCGTCCGCTGCGGATCAGAATTTCATTTACTGTTGCAGGCGTGAGTAGCGTTTCATCACTGATCGATGTGATCAGATCCGGCAATGACTGATAGGAATTTTCAATATCCGTTGTCCGCATTTCCCGTTCGGTGTGTGAGATACCCGCATTCTCAATATGAATATCGGCTGTTTGTGAGATAAGCCGCGTCTTTGGAATGGCAGGCATGTCCTTCAGCGCCTTGACAGCGTTTTCAATCAGTGTATCCGTATCAATAGAAACACGATAGGCTGTTTTTTGTTTGATTTTGCTCCACAGCTCCAAGAATTCCGGTGATATTATAACCTGTTTGTTAATGCGCACCACTACATCTTTTGAAGCATCACGCACAGGCGGCTTGCGATCGGCGTTTGTGATAATGCTCTCAAAGCGCTGTCTTGCTGCTTCATACTTTTTAGGCAGATCAAGTGTTCCGCTTTTGAGAGCGTTCTTCATGGTGTCCTTCATCTTGCCGGATCCGGTGATATATCCTTTACTCTCAAAATGCGCCATCAGTTCCTGCGCATCTTCATAGGTAACCTCTTTTTCTTCGGTCACCGTTTCGGTATAAGAAATAGTCGGCAAAGATTCAACACTTACAAATTCTTCGGGATTACTTTGCTCTAATACCTCCTGTACTTTAGGCAATACAGGTACAAGTTCTGCCGCAAATTCCACCTGATTTTCCGAAAGCACCCGACGAACATCAGCAACAGAAGGTTTATTTTCTGTGCTCGGCATGACTGTTTCAACTGTAGATAGAATCTGCTGCACCTGTTCCGGTGTTACAGTTCGCTCAACTTCGTGTTTGTCCTCATAAACCATTCCGGCAAACAGATCAAGCTGCAATACGCCGAATTTTACGCCCGTTTCGTCCTCAATTTCCTTTTGCAGGGTATCGGCAAACTCTGCAAAGCTCTCGTTTGCCATGACATGAAGAATATTGATATTCTTGTCCTCAATCCGCTCGCCATCCTGATTGACACAAAGTCTGAGCCCTCGCCCTACTTTTTGACGGCAGGTGAAAGTGGATTTCTGATCGATCAATGTACATACCTGAAACACATTGGGATTATCCCAGCCCTCTTTGAGCGCCGAATGAGAGAAGATAAACCGAAGCGGGCATTCAAAGCTGAGCAGCCATTCCTTATCGCGCATAATGGTATTGTAAGTATCATCGTCTGCCAGCGTATCGCCTTTGGTATCTTTCAAACGACCTTTTTTATCCTGAGAGAAATATCCGTTGTGAACTTTGGAAACATCCGCTGCAAACCGCTCCCGAATCGGTGCATATTTCGGCTTTGCAAGCAATTCAAGATAACATTCCTCAAACATCTGCGCATAGATACCGGGCGTGCCGTCCTCGTGACGGTACTTGTCAACCTTATCAATAAAGAATAACGACAATACTTTGATTCCCTTGTCTGTGTACCGCAATTCCTTGTCCAAATGCGCTTCGATAGTGCGGCGAATCTGCGCCCGTTTGACGATATTCTCATCTATATCGCTAATCGCTTTACCCAGTTCGACTTCCTCGGTGTTTCAAAACTCAATATGTTCGTATTCCGGTGTGCAGTCAATTCCGGCAATAGAATACCCCTCGTAAAGCTCGCGCTCACCGGAGAGCAGAAACAAATCATCTCCCGGTTTGACTGTGACCGTTTTGCGGGACACCGTTCCGTCCTTTCCCCGCACATCCATTTCTACTTTTGCCCGGAATCCCTTATCGTTCGATACGGACACTAACCGCACATACGGCTGATTAAATCCGCCGGACACCTGATTGGAGGAAACGGAAATCTGCTTGACAAGACCCATTTGATAAGCGTCCACAGGCGTCAAACGGTAAAGCAGATTGATTTTTTCTCTGTGCGTTGCAGAATAGCGCAGTACGCACAAGGGATTCAGTGAAGCAATCGCCTCTTTCGCTTTAACGGTGTTGTCAACGCTTTGCGGCTCGTCAATAATGACGATGGGATGCGTATCCTGTATATACCGCATAGCCGTTTCACCGTTCAGCTTGTCCTGCGCCTGATTGATAATATTTTCCGCCTTTTTGAATGCGTCAATGTTGATAATCATAATCTCAATGTTTGCGCTTGTAGCAAACTGCCGTACATCGGAGAGCTTTGCGGAATTATAGATAAAATATCGGCAGGGAACATTATCATATTGCAGACCGAAATGCTCCTTTGTAATTTCAAAGGATTTATATACACCCTCGCGAATGGCAACAGAGGGGACAACAATGATGAATTTTGTGAATCCGTATTTGCGGTTTAGTTCAAAAATTGTTTTTGTGTACACATATGTCTTGCCCGTGCCGGTTTCCATTTCGATGCAAAAATGCATGTCAGTCGCATCCGGCGACATGGGAAGTTTATTTCTCTTTTGAACAGCGTTCATATTATCGGATATTGCTTTTTCGTCTATGTACAGCGCGTTACCGATGCCCAGATCATTCATCAGTGAAATCTGTTTTTCTTCCACTACCGAAAAGGTACTGTGTGTCTTTTCCTGTCCGGCGAACAGATTCACAACGGCGTTTACCGCATCCGTTTGGAAGTCTTGATTTTTGAATTTAAGTTTCATTCCGTTCACCTTCTTTTTTTCAGGTCTTTTAATAAAAACAATTCAGACGGATAAATGTTGCGGGCATTTTCCAGCCCGTCCTGCCAATTTTTTAATTCTGAAACACTATAGATCGAAAACAAAATTTTATCGTTTTTAGAAAGATCCTTAAACTGATTCGCACGATAAAAAATCCAGTGGGATTCTCCCTCGATGGGTTCTTCATCCGTATGCACAAGCTTATTCAATCGATAACACCGATACTCCGGGGGAACATTATCACGTTCTTCTGTCACAATCCCACAATATTGTCCCAAATCATTCTTATGCAAAAACCTTGATCGTTTACATATTTCTTCCAACCATTCGTCCAAAGGTTCTTGAATATCTTCTTTTTTCATCATCTCCTCATAATACATGCGTGCATGTACAGCTACTTTCACCCATAGTTTATCTTGTTCAATGGATGACAAACCATATAACGGTTCATTTGGGTCATTGATACTTTGAAATTGACATAACTTTTCTAAATTTAAAAATACAGAGTGTTTTATGATTACAGGAATGAGCTTTGCTTTTCCTGCTTGACACGCATCGATAAGAGGTGTCAATTCATTTTCAGTAATAAACCGAGAAGCCAAAAAATCAGGAGTAATCAGCAAAATGGCAACTACTGTCTCTTGTATAGCTTTATCAATTTCCGCGCGCCATTGATTGCCGAAATTGATTCTTGTATCGTCCCAAAACTCAATCTTATTATCATATTCAAACGGCGTCAAGTGCGTTTGCAAACGCTTAAGATATTCAATATCTTTATGACTATAACTAATAAATATTTTATCTCTCACAATGCCGATTCCTTTCTCGCATTACCCAGTTTAATATTCTTCAGCAACTCAACTTCTAATACTATTTTTATTTCAATATAACATTTGCAAATCCCACATTTGGTCCATAATGCATCGCATCACCAGTTGAAATTATTCTCAATTGTTTTACATCTTTTACATTCACATTAAACTCTTGGGGTATTGCTGCGCCTATCACCTCAATGGTAGTTAATAATACTCCATCGCCGTAAATACAATATACAGCATTTTCACCAATTCCGTCTAAAGTACCCACCAAGCCAGACAGCGTTTCGTATTTTCCGTCTAAATTGTAAACGGCCTCTGCACCGCTTTGCGCGCATATTGTAAATCCGACCATATACTTTTTGCCAGCCATAGAAAAAGTTTCACCGTCTGTTAATGCAAATTCTTTATAATAGGAATTACTGTAATATGCAAGGATTTTATCTCCTATGTAATCGCTTTCTTTGGCAATTGAACTATTACCAGCATTGCTATTATCTTCATGTGAAACATTATCACTCAAAGATTGATACCTTTGCAGCAAATCGTCGTATTCTTTTTTCAAATTGTCATACAAATTTTGATACTCATCCGGTGAGACAGAAACTTCTTGCCCATTTACATTAACAGTAACAACATTTTGATTGTTCAACACTTCTGTTGCTCCGAAAGCGCCTAATACGCCGACAATTAAACCGCAAATAGCTGCAATTATGGTTGCCGCTGCGGATATTTTTGCTGCTTTTAGTTTTTCATTCATATTAAGTTACCGATCCTCACACTAATTTCAATTCAATTCCGCGATCCCGCAGGATGTAGTGGGCGTTTGCCATGGCGGTGTCGTCTTTGAAGCTGTCGCGGGCAATAATCAGCTTTGCCGGTGCATATTCAGCCATTGCTTCAACATCCTCTGGTTTTACATCGTCCGCAAGGCAGATGAGCAAAAGACAATCCTCACCTACTGCATAAGCGGTCTTACCATTTACTTCAATTTGTTTTACGCTGTATGTCAGCGGAACGCCTAATTTCAGCATAATCTCATAAATCATATCCATGTCGGTTCGATCTGATTTTACGCGGTGGATCATGCCGTTCATACGGTCAAACAGGATTTGCATATCCGCTTCTGTAACAGGGGTGCTGTCCCATGTTTTCAGGTTGGATGTATCCAGCTTGAAAACTTTGAACCCTACATCGGGTAGAGATTTTTCTTCTTCACCAATTTGGATTTGCTTGTTTTGTTCTTCTGTTTCGGTAAGAATCTTTGCACCTGCTCTTCGGATGCGCTCCTTGCCGATTTCACAAATATTTTTGTAGCCCGCTTTATACGCTTCCGATTTTTCATCGCAAACTTCGGGCAACTGCACACAGATAAATTTGCGATTGCCGCCGTCCTCCGCGTTAAGCTGCATAACGGCATGGGCGGTTGTAGCGGAACCGGAGAAGAAATCGAGGATGATGTCGTTGTCAGAACAGCCCATTTCCAAAACTTTTTCTATCAAATCAATTGGCTTTGGAAAGTCAAATACTTTTAATTCATCAAAAATCGTTTTGATGAGCTTTGACCCGTCCGCTGTAGCACCAACATTTTCAAGCATTGTTCTATATGGTTTAAGTCGAGGTTCAGTAGTTCTAATTTTTTCATAGACGATATATGTTCCATCATTTCTTGGTGAAAACTCAACATCGCCGTTTTTTACAGCAGCTAACATATTCTCTTTACCCCAACGCCAGCATCCTTCTATTCCATCGTTTCTTATTGGATAAACATCTTCACCATTTGGACCCGGTATAGGAAAAAACATAGTAGGTCTATCTTCGCGGCGCGAGTTAGAACCCCATTTGTTTAATTCTCGTCCACGACGATATTTTCCTTGTTCATCTTCACGGTCTAATGGTTCAGCTTCAATCAAAATTCGATTAAAAAAGCCACCTGAAGCAACGGATTTTCCATAGCATAAAATATATTCTTGGTCGCGTACAACAGTGTTGTTATCACTGCCGCCACCTTTTTTTGACTGCCATGTAAACATACCTATAAAGTTTTCTTCACCAAAAACCTCATCGCAAACCTTGCGCAGATTCGTAACTTCATTATCATCAATACTAATAAAAATCACGCCATCATCCCGCAACAGATTCGCCGCCAGACGCAGGCGGGGATACATCATATTCAGCCAGTTTGTATGATACCGTCCCATCGTTTCGGGATTGCTCTTTGTGGTTTGCTGGGTCACTTCCTTGTACCGCGCCATCGGGTCGGCAAAATCGTCCTCATACACAAAATCGTTGCCTGTGTTGTAGGGCGGATCGATATAAATCATTTTCACATTGCGGTAATAGGAGGTTTGCAGGAGCTTGAGGACTTCCAGATTGTCGCCCTCTATGTACAGATTCTGCGTATCGTTAAAGTTGACGCTTTCTTCCGGGCAGGGGCGCAGGGTTCCCGTTGACCGCTTTTGTGCCAGCCGCAGGCTTTCGGCTTTGCCGTGCCACTCGAACTTGTATTTTTCAAAGTCGTTGTCGATGTATTCGCCACACAGAGACAGCAGCTTGTCGATGTCCAGTTTGCCTTCTGCAAAGCACTGCGGAAATACAGCCTTTAATTTTTCTTTTTCCGTTTGTTCTATATCCATGCTCATTCCATCTATTTTGTTAGGCATTGTTTTGTCCCTCCTTTAAATTAATTCAAAACGGCAAGTCAGGTTCCGGTAATTTGTTTCCAATGTATTCTACAGACAATGTATTATCCAGAAATTCTTTGGCTTTTTGATTTTCAATAATAATTCTATCGTTATTTTCATGTAACTTAAGCCTGCTATTAATTCGATTCATCTCATCGTTAACATCGGTCACCGGGCTTACAGAAATCAATTTTTTCTCTTTATTGTACTCCATAGCTTGACGAATCAGATCATTAATATGTGTATCGTTAAAGCTGTAACCTATCGTGATTATTATTTCAGCAGCTAAAACATATTTTCTAAATTCATAAAGATAAAATAGATAGGGATCAATCGCCTGCATCTTTATGTCTGTACCAAAAATTACATCCGGCGTAATGCCTTGCTGTTGAGATATTCTAAGCTGATCATTGCTTCTTTCCCAATTTATCGAACCATGAAGTTTATACAAATAAATTGCAGTTTCTTCATCATCTTCTGCTCTCATAAAACGATTTCCATCCCAAGGGTGATCGTCTGAGAATCCAGTTTCCACTTTACAATCCACATTATTCTCTAAACAAAGATCATAGTTTAATGAGAAAATACGCAAAGCAAAATTAAGGCTTTTTTGAAATGTCTCGAAATTTTTATAGTACGATGCATTTCTATATGTAGTAAGTGTTACCCATCCCGGTAATTCCTTTTGAATTAAATTTATAAGTGATTTTATATTTTTGAATTGTGCTCCAGCCAACTCAATTAAATCATTCGTATAGCCATTTACGAATGGATACAAGTGCGTTTTTTTATGTTCTGCTAATGCATGCAACGTAACAAGGAGAGACTCGATATTAAAATCTTGATTTCGTTCATACAACTTACTACCGTACTCCATTGTGTATCTAACATATTTGTATAGTGGATATAAATCATCTTTATGTGATGTAGAAAGCAATTGTTCAAATTTAAAAATCATATCTTTTGAAATGGGAACATTGGCATCATAACTACATCCTGCACCTAATAAAAATACTACTGATTTTTCTCCAACGCTCATTTTTATTTCTCCCTTAAATAAACCATACTTTCTCAATTGCTGAATCTCCGATTTCAAGATTCAACCCATATTGATCGAACTTTCCAGCAAATTTAGCTATTAATTCGGGATACAATGTGGATACTGGTTCGTGTTTTGCATTAAATCCACGCCAGTTGGCTCCAGAAAGATTAATAATGTCTTGTAAATATGTCTTTATTTCTTCTTCGGTCATTTCTGGGCCATACATGAATTGAATATGGACGGGATTAGATATATTTTGTGCGGATACCACTTGAGTTTTTCCTTGTTGAAGACCTTCAAACCAAACGAGATACTCGCGTTTTCCAAGTTGCAAACAGCTTCCTGCAAGGGGGATATTACTGTTATAATGTGAATAACCAAAAAACTTATTAATGACATTAATCTTTACTACTGAAAAGATAATATTTTGATGATCCTGTTTTACAGATTCAATACTTTCCTTTATGCATTTCATTTCGTCCTGCTTGAGTTTATATGGAACATGTATCACACATTTTTCTATTGAATTGTCTAAATCGTTACGTAAATGATTTTTGATTTCGTTTGATAATTGTTTGATATAGCTGTTCTTATCCGTTGATTGTCCTAACACATTTAGTCTTTTATATAAGCCACTCGAATCAAAGCATAGAGAATATGCAAAATACTTTGTTGTATTACTTTTTTCATCTTTGATATGGGCAGAGGACACTCCAAATATTAAACAATTTTGGTTTTGAGGCTTCACCGTCCATGGGATACCTCCTAATTTTACAAACAATTGTAAAGCAATTCCAGAAATAGACCATTTTAATCCATCACGTTTTAAAGCCTGTTCAATAGTAATTGCCTGCACCGCCAATCCACGCTCTAAGAAACAGCTTTTGACAGTATAATAGGGTGAATAATCTCGTCTGGTATCAAAATCCTTTTCTATACCGGCAAAAATTCCAACAATATTTGAATCAGGATTTTTTTTAATGATTGCATCCAATTGCGCAGGTATTGTCTTTAAGTTGTCAATAGAATAGTCTTCTACAACAATTGAAGATATTTTATCATTAGAAAAGTCTACTCCGAACATATTTTCCATTCCACTAAAAGTCGGATACAATTGTCCTCGCAATGCTTTAACTAATTGCCTTGAAATATTAATTTTACTTTTTTCAAACACAAAAACATAGTGTGGTAACCCGATATTGTTATTCAATGGTTTATATTCTTTAATGCCTTGAAATTGTATTTTACTTTCTCCGTTTTGGAACATATAAGTTTTTTCATTTAATTGAAAAGGAGATAACTCTAATAATGTTCGGTTTATATCAAGCGTAAGTTCACTTGTTTTAAGAGGAAATAGCTGAGGCACAATATTATCAATAAAGTTATTTAAATATCTCATTTTATCAGAATAATAATTTTTGTTTTTGCTTCCATCTGAAGATAGAGACAAGCTCAATATCTTTTCCTGACGTGTTTTCTCATAGCCATGAAAAGGCTTAAACTTATAATCTACAAGGAATCCAAAACTATTATTTATTTCCAAATAGTAGGGTTCAAGTTGAATTAGACATTGCCCTTCTTTGTAAGATGAAATTACAAATGATATGTTGGGCACAAAATGGTTTCCAACATAAAATTCAGATTCACTAAAAGTAGCAATAGCTTTTTCGGTCAGAACGCTCATAAGCCACTTTTTTGTCATATTTATATTATCAGTGGATTTTGCTATAAACATGGTGGCTTCATCAATCTCGCTAAAGGAAACATCATATATATCCCGATCAGCACGTGTAGATGTTGGCAATTTGTATCTATACATTCCGTCAAGTTTGGAGTTGTTATCAGATGCTTTTCTGTATATAGGAAACTCAAACTCAGAATCTGATAATTCTAAAAAACTTAAAAGTATATTATTATTCACAGAGATTCCTCCACTTTCAACACAAATTCTCTTGTGACCCTTGCGGTCAACTTTTCTTTTTCTGTAAATTCTTTGATCTGCTCCTCTAGCTCCAAATCCAAACGCATGGCGTCAAAGAACTGATTTTCTTGTTTTTTCATATACTCCTGTCGGAGAAGATTAGTTTTTTTATCTAATGCAAGCAGTTTTAGGCGGTCATTTGTAATCGTTTCCCGCTCGTCTTCTGTCGCTTTTATCTGTCTGTCAAGCACGTCCAAATCACGGGTGAGAGCAGTTTTCTTTGCCTTTGATTTAAGCTTCATTTGATCGATTTCTTCCGCCTGCGCCCCAGAGAGCTTCTCCGATTGCCGGGCGATCAAATCATCGATCCTAACATGACGGTCAAGTTCGTGCGGTTTGCTGCTGCTTTTGAGCCATTGCGGACTTTTGTGCCCTTCCTCGCGATAGCTCTTTGCCGAAAGTTTCAGAATGGCCTGACATTGTTCTTCCGTCAACAGTTTACCGGACTGTGTTTTGCCGATCAGTACGGAAATATCGGTAGATGTTCTATTAGCGGCAGAGGAAAGATTGATATTGTATAACCCGATTTCACACGGCTCATAGGTTCCACTCTCTACTCTCAAAGCTCCACACTCGGAACACTCCAGTTCGTGAATAATTCCGCGACTGATAATACTTGTCAGAGTGATCCTGCCGTGGTGCGGTTTGAAATCCTTTGCCATGCCGTAGGATTTCAAGCTTTGATATGGCTTGTTGCGACTGCCCGTCCAATAATAGAACAGCATCGGTAATTTCTCATAATTAGTTGCAGTTATCGTTTTCTCATTATCGTCAATCACATAGGTACAATCATCGTGCGTCTTGTTGTATTGCTCAAAGAAATATTTTACGATACTCCACAGTGCGTTGTTGATTTGCTCCGCCTTTTCGCTGATATAACGGGGCGATATCGTAATTTTATCCGCAAGCTCCTTTGTGAATGTAGTAAACAGCACATCTTCGGCAGAAGAAATAAGCTGCTTATTTTTCGCTTCATTCTGAACCAACACTTGCTGATAATCCGTTTCCACCTGTGCTTTCGTACGGATGCGTTTTGACACTGCTTTAAACGCTGTATTCAAATCCTCGGTAAATCCGCCGATTACTTCATCGGTAATACCGAACACGCCGTCAGCTACAAGCATTCGCTTATTAACAAGCTCTAATTTACGCACATCGGCAAAATTGTTTTTATTAATAAACGCTAAGGAAATGACATCGTTTTCCTGTCCTAACCGATGGCAACGGTCGATGCGCTGTTCCATTTTTAAGGTGTTATAGAGTAAATCGTAATGGATAACAAAGGCGGCGTCCTCTAAGTTAAATCCTTTCGCACCGTTATCGGTAGAGAGAAGAATTTCACCGTCCGTCTTAAACTTCTGAATCGCGCTGTAATCCGAGCTGCCGTTGTAAACACAAGTTTTATATTGTTCGGATAGCAAAGCTGTCAGCTTTTTCTGCGTTTCAACGCTTTCGGTAAAAATGACAGCTTTTTTCTTTGCACCAAACTTTTTCATCAGCGCAAATCCGCTTTTCAGTGCAATAAGCAATTGTTTTGCTTTTGCGTCCCCAGTAATACTTTCGGCAACAGCCTGCATCTGCCGCCATTCGGCAAGCTCGTCTTGTGCATCAGGCATAGTCTCTAACCGTTTAATGATGCCTTTGATCGTCTGCAGGATTGCGGCGGTCGAAGAACTTTGCAAGCTTAAAAGCCGCAGTGCGAGGTCGTATCGATCCATTTCCGGAAAGGCGATTTTGTTCGGTTTATTTATGTAGGAATAGAGCAGATCATATAATTCTCGTTCTTTCGGAGAGGCTATATATTCATTGGTGATCAGAATTCGATCCGGTACTTTGGCATAATCCTTTGCCTGTGAACGGAGCGTGCGGAAACAATATTTACTCACGCTTTCTGCAAGTTCGGGATAATTCTCCGGTTTTCGCAAGTAACGCGATAGAAATTCCTGCTCATCGGGTAATATAGTTTCATCGATAAACCAAATCAGCCCGTACAGATCCATGATATTCTTTTCTATCGGCGTTCCGGTAAGCAGCAATTTGAAAGAACCATCGGCGATGCGCTTTAATGTTTTTGCCTGCTTGTTATCCTCGCGGTAAACGGAGGACAATGCATTTGCTTCTTCAAATACCGTCAAATCCCAATGAATATCTTTCACTGCCGACTCGTTATCCATGGCGAAATCATAAGTGGAAATTACAATAGCGTCCTGCAAAAATGCATTTGGACTATCGTCGGAAATATTAGCATTCCACTCTTCACGGTTCGTTAGCGCAATATAAGGAATTGTATAGTAGCGATCGATCATGTCCGTCCACTGCATGAGCAGATCGGCGTTGGGAGTAACAAGCAAAATACGACCTTGACCTTCCAGCCATTTTTGTACGGTAATAAGCATTGCCTCATGGCTTTTTCCCATTCCGGCTTCATCACAAAGTATAACACCTTTTTGATAGGGTGAACGCAAGGCAAAGTTTGCCGCCGCGATTTGGAAAGGATAGATTTTAATATCGGAGGAAGCAAACGCAGGAACAAACCCATCCTCATCGGATAGGCTATCCAGTATTCTTGCTGTATAATAAGCATGAAACGGCGTTTGCTGCATTTTGTACTTCCTTCCATTTGTCAAGATTTACGTCTTGAAACCTTTATAGTAGTAACTGTGGTCGACGCCTTCATTTGGATTTAGAACTAATGGCTGAATAACAATAATATCGGTTAGAAAAGCCTTGAAAATATGCTTAATAGGACTGTTTGCTCAAATCAAAACTTCCCATTTACCATAACGCTTTCCGCTTTCTCTGCGGATATAGTTCTTTTCCTGCAAAGATTTCATCAGTCGCTTGACGGTGCTGAGGGATTTTCCGGTGGCGTCTGCCAGATCCTGCTGCTTGACAGAGGGGTTCTTTTTGATCAGTTCCAAGATTGCCAACTCATCCAGCGTGCAGTCCAAAGTGTCAAATTGAGACTTTGGAGATTTTTTGCTGACACTTTGGGAAGTGTTTTCATCCAAAAAGTCGATGTGCATATAACGATTTTTCAGTTTGTGGTCGGTGTTGAGCAACAAATTACCGAAGAACATCTCCAAAAACTTCGTTGTTGAATGGAGGTCCTTTTGCAAATTGTTATAGTTCGCTCTTACCAACGCATTACGGAAGTACCAAGAGTTCTTCTCGAAGGCATCGTTATTCACACGAAAGCCGAAGGTCTTCATATACTTAATCATAAACACGGCAGTAGCTCTAGTGTTGCCCTCGCAGAAGGGGTGGATCTGCCATATGTCGGATGCAAACTTTGCCAAATGTCTGACTGATGCTTCCACGGACAGTCCCTCATAGGAAAACTGTTTTTCCGTGGCAAAGTCGTAATCCAAAGTGTCACGGATGCTGGTAAAGTCCGCATAGATCACCGTATCGCCGTTCAATACCCATTCTTTTTTTGTGATGTTATACTGTCTAATCTGACCGGCGTGCTTAAACACGCCCTCGAACAGTCTGCGGTGGATGGAAAGCCACTCAGCGGGAGAAAACTGAAAGCTCTTTTCCCCCAAAAGCTTTGCGATCCTTGTCGAAACGATATCCGCCTCTTTGGTGGAATCCTCCATCTCGGTACGCTCTATTCGCTGCTCGTAATAGCTCTGAATGCGTTTCTGTGCCTCATCAATAGTGATATTTCCCTCGATATGTTCCTTGGCGGTATCCAACAAATACTCAGAGGTTTTCAGTCCATCAACCGCCTGCAAACCGATAGCAGTCTGCCACGCCTCGCTCTTTTCTACCTTCCCGGGTTCGCCTTGCTTAATATATTCTTCCAGATCGTATTGCCATTTTATCTCATCTGACATATCTGAACCTCGTTTCATTATCTTAAATCTTCCGTTTTGAAAATCAAATACCCTCATAGTAATAGCTGTGATCGATGCCTTTCATATAGACTTCACGACTATGGATATCGTCAGTCAGAGCGGCTTTTAGAATATGCTTGATTTCAATATCCCTAATCGGACTGCGCTCCATGGCAAGCAGGTAATTCTCTTTATCCAATCTACTACCTTGCCGATCTCTTTTTTAAGATACAATCAAGCCAGATGCGTGTACTTCTGCCGTTGTCCTCACGGAAAGGATGGGCAATATTCATTTTCACATACTTTCCACGATCTCATCAAAAGTGGACTGAGGCATTTTATCGATATTGGCAAGTGCTGCTTCCAGATATATCAGTGGCGCAAAGCGGAAATTACCCTTTGCAATATTCACGGTGCGAAGCTCACCAGCAAAATCATAGATTTCGTCAAAGAGATATTTATGAATAGCTTTTAGAGAAGCGAATGTTCCGAATTTCAAAGTATCCAACACACCGTTTTCAAACAGTTCAACGGCTTTCTTCTTGCTGATGCGTTCCTCTGCGTTTGCAAGCTCGGGAGAATTTATAATACCAAGTTTATTTTTGAAAGCCATATTGCACCTCCGTTATATAGCGTATTGGTTTTAATATTGTAACTCCCGGTTTTACCAATATAAAAACAACTATGCGATTGTAGCAAGATAAAGATTTTCTTGATCGACTAACAACTGTACCGGTTTGTTATATAGTTCATTTACTGTATTGATATTCTCGATAAACGGTCTGATCGAATTGCTTTGATGTTCAATTAAAGCACTCATTTGCTTTTTTAGTTTTCCGGCATTCATCTTTTCCAGTTTCCCGCCTGCGGCAATAAGTGCTTCGTCAACCTGACTTTTGCTTATAACCGGTATCTTTTCTACGAATTTTCCAACGGAGGAGCTTGCCTTAGCAATTCCTTTTAACGCGGAAGACTGTACTGAAGTAGAGGAGTATCCTTCAATTCCATCATAGCACTTCGAGTAAAGCTCCCGATATTCCAGAGAATAGTGATCCAACTTTGCAGAAATAGCTGATAAGTAATCCGTATCATAGTTTTCTAAGAGCATTACTTCCAGGAAGGAGGAGAACCCGAGCAAATATAATGCAAGCTGATAGTCTTTGAATTGATTCTGAACAACCTGTAATTGCTTATTCACCGTTTGGTCGCTATGAATGAAAGACTTCTTGTTGACTTTAGCGATAATTTGCTCACGGTAGAATGCAATTTTCTTTTCAGCTTCTTGCCTTATGTCAAGAACCTTAATATGATTGTTGTTCTTATACATCGCATTGTTCCAGTTGTATTTATAGTTACCATACACATCAAGCAGAAAGTTCAAACTGCCTTTCAGGTCCGCCTTTTCTTTCTGAATAAGGAAGTCCATCATTTCCCGCTGCATTTCCTGAATAGCATCGAGCTTTTTTTCGATATTGGCTAAAGCTGCTGCCATAAACAGCATTGTCGGGTCGCAAGCCAAAGGGGTCATCTGTGCCTGACCACCGCCGACCATACCGGTAGGAGTCTGCAATGAACCGATATAATTATTTGTTCCTTTCATTTGAAACATTGTTTTCCCGGCAGTATTCACATAGTAGATTCCGCTTCCGCCGGCTCCGCCAACAGCAGTTTGAACTGCGGTTGCAAGAGGCTGAAATGCCGTCCCGTATGCTGCAAGTCTTGATAGAGGCAAGGGTGTGGAATTTGAGATGCCAACTTCTGACTCTTGCAGCATAGGGCATAACGATTTATCGTTCATCATTTGTAAGATTGCATTTTCTTTATTTTCAAGTGCCATCCTATTTATCTCCCTCTGCTTCATCGGGAACAAACTCCATAATATCATCCACATTGCAGTTTAGGACGGCGCAGACTTTGCCCAGTGTATCCACCTGAACAGATTCATTCCTGCCCATCTTTGCCATAGCATTGGAAGTGATGCCCGACAGCTTTACAAGCTCGGTTTTCTTCATACCTTTATCAATCAGTAATTTCCACAATTTATTGTAACTGATAGCCATACGAAACCTCCAAGGTTATATATTTTTATTATACCATAATTTGCGGCTTTTTTCAATATTCTTTCAATGATTTTCAAAATAAAATTGATTTTTTAAAGTTATTATGTACCATGAATAAAATCCGCACCGCCGTCCAGCATTTGTTCGGATCTGTCAAGGCTTTAAATGCGTTCTTGCATTTTTCACGGTTGCATTATGTTGCTATTAACTGGCTGATAAACACATCATCAACATCTTGCTTTTCAGCTAAACGCGGTTCAGAGCATTACTTCGATTCGATGTGATATGTTATCATCTAACGGGAACAAATTTTAAATGCTGTACGGTTGCAAATAATAAATCACTGTCATTTCGAAATGAAAATCATCATCATTTGAAAATGAGAAAATGACCGTCATTTAAAAAGGCATACAGATTTATTTTTGATTTATGACGGATTCATCCGTTCATTTTCAAATGATTGGCTTGACCGTCTTTTCGATATGATGGGATGATCTTCCTTTCGGAATGATTCGGAGCGCTCTTCGTGATGATCCCTCTTTTCTATGACAAGCCCGCTCCCTCATTTCGGAAGCGGGGGATTTACCTCTTATCATAACGAAAGTGTTTTTCATCTTTTTTATCATAAAAAAAGGACGGATTTCAGGCTGAAAATAAGGGGCATAAGAAAATTAAAAATCATACCGCCTGAATTTTTGAGAGAGGGACATTTCCGGAGAGAAAAATCATTTCAAAAAACTTCCGAAATCTTCTCATATCGGAGAGGAGATCATTTCTTAGGATTTTTGATAGAAAGGGCATAAAAATGAGTAAATCATAGGTAAACTTCGTTTTTTTCCCAGTGCATCTCGTTTTTTTGGCCTATAAACCCTATTTCAACCGGTATGCAACCCATTTTTTGATAGTATTTCTCTATCATAAACCCTAAAGGGGAAGCGTTTTTGAAAACGATTTTGTAAATCAGGGGGATAACAAATAACCCCATTTTATTGAGGATAATATGCTTCAATTTGCCTTTCATAAAATGCACTCATCCAATTAACTATCCCCCACTTTATACCCCTGTTTATGCCCCGCTTTATACCCCACTTTGTACCCCACTTTTGTGTCCTACATATAACCCACATTGAAAACATCTTGCACAGCTATTTCCCTTGTGTATTAAAATATAATACTTCCAACAAGAAAAATATTTATGTTCCATACAAGATTTTCGCACATGGAATTAAAGTCTCAAAACTAACTTTTGTCACGAAATTTCAAAATAAAACAATCAGAACTTGGATGCTGTACGAACAAAAAATCACCGCCTATAATGCCTTCTGCTTCAGCATGAAGGTATCTTTTGACAGTGATTGATCTAATATTCTGTTAATATATTTCTCTCAAATGAAAAGCCATCAACTTAAAAACTACTTTGTTTCAAAGCTCTATCCATCAACCTGCACAGTAATAAAAGCGTTCTCATCATACTCGTTTATCCTTTCGCTGTCGTAGGCGCTTTAAAAGTGTTGAAGCATAGTGCGTCACAAAAATGCAAAGTCCCATACAGGCAAGGTAGTCTATATAAAACGAGATTTTAGATTCGTTGTAATCGAGAAATACAAATTCCTGCTTTAATAACAGATAGGTAACGAAATCCCGTTTGATCGGTATGTATGCGCCGTATCCGGCAATCACGATTCCTGCAATTCTGCAAAGACCAGTCCAGATTTTCGATTTCTTTTGTATAGGAAATGCTTTTTTGAGCATACCCAAAATCATGCTCCAATGGAGACCAAGGTGCAGGCTCATAAGCAAAAATCCCCAATAGGAGCCCCGTATGTGCAGCCGTCTTGCCATTGCAAGCCCGCCGTGGATCGGCAGAAAAGCAAACACATGCCTTGACATGGTGATTCCGCTGTACATCATCATAAGCATTACGATCAGAACGGATACATCTATCACAATCTGAAAAATGCGGACAGCGGTGTACTTTCCTTTGAACAAAGTTTTATACCACTGAAAGTTCAGAATATGATGGAGAATGAACAGGACAAACAGTCCGACTCCCGCAATTTCATGGGCAACCTCGCCCCAAAGCTGATATCCCATTAAAAAGAGCAGCGCAAGAGTCATGAGAATATCTACGGTTATTTTTACAATGGCTTTTGGTTTCATGATTAGTCCCCACGTTTATGTCAGATTTTCATAGGCGGCTTCATCTACCGGCTCCAGCCACTCGTTTGATGTATTTTCTCCTGGCACCTCGATGGCAAGATGCGAGAACCAGCTATCCTTCGCCGCACCGTGCCAGTGTTTTACGCCTGCCGGGATATTCACAACATCGCCGGGATGAAGTGCTATTGCCTCTTTGCCCAACGCCTGATACCAGCCGCGACCATTAACGCATACCAGAATCTGTCCGCCTCCTTTGGTAGCCTTGTGAATATGCCAGTTGTTGCGGCAGCCCGGTTCAAAGGTCACGTTAAATATACCGACCTGACTCGTGGAGAGCGGAGCCAAAAAGCTCCTGCCGCTGAAATATTCAGCAAAGCCGTCGTTGGGTGCTCCGATGGGGAACACCATTGCGTCTGCATAGCGCACCATTGCATCGTCAGACTGATTCTCCTCCTGCCATACCTGGGTTGCCATACGAAAAGCTGCCCAAGCCTTCGGCCATCCTGCGTAAAAAGCGGCGTGGGTCAGTATCTCGGCGATCTCCTCTTTAGTGATGCCGTTGTTTTTTGCGCTCATTAGGTGATACTGAAAAGATGAGTCCACAAGCCCCTGAGACATCAGTGCCACAACGGTAACAAGTGAACGATCCCGCAGAGAAAGCTTATCCTCTCTGCTCCATACTTCTCCAAACAGCACATCATCGTTTAACTGTGCGAATTTCGGCGCAAATTCTCCGAGAACGTCTCTTCCTGCAGTTTGTTTTATCATAACAAATTCTCCTTCGTTTATTCTCTTATAAAAACTTTATCGTGTTCAGATACGTTACCATCCGAGATATATCTTTCTACCTTCATATGCAGATCGTATTTCTCGCGCAGTGCGGCGATCTTGTACATAAGCGGCGAGCGGTGGTGTGCGTCAAGTGCGCTCTGATCTTGCCAGCTGTCGATCAGCAGCACCGTTTCGGGGTAGTCCATAGGTAGAAAATAGTCGTAACGCAGATTGCCATTCTCCCCTCGGATCGCCTGTATCAAGCCTGACGAGATCATTTCCTTTGCGAATTTCAAGGCGTTTTGATTTTTGCCGCTGTAATAAATATTTATCGTGATTGCCATAGCCGCCTCTCATTATCCATGTATTTTTCGGTTTATTTCAGTCCGTTTGTATTCAGCCATTCGCTCACATCGCCTGACAAACTGCTTCCGCCGGAATAGTGGACAGACAGCGCTTCACCCATCGAAGCGTCAGGGGCAAGCTTTGCGATAGCCGTCAGGCTTTGACCGAACCGACCGCCTCCATGAGAGCAGAACGGAATAATGGTCTTTCCCGAAAAATCGTACTCTTCAAGGAAGGTAGCAATCGGCATGGGAATAGAAGCCCACCAGTTGGGGTAACCGAGGATCACGGTATCGTACTGAGCCATATTCTCCACATGGTTTTTGATTTCCGGACGTGCTTGCTTATTCTGATCCCGCTGCGCTTCGTCAAGCACGGTATTATAGTTTGAGGAATAGGGATGAACCAACTCAATCTCAAAGAGATCGGCTCCGGTCTGCGACTGAATTTCTTCAGCGATTCCCTTTGTATTGCCGCCCCATGAAAAGAAAGCGATCAGAACCTTCCCGCCGCCGTTTCCGTTATGCTCATTTCCGCCGCTGATAACGCTGCCGTTTCCTGCGGTGCTGTTGCGTACAAGACGGATACCGATATTAAAGCTGCCCTTGCTTTGTTCCATTGTTGCGCGGTATGCAGAACGCATATTCTTTGCAAAATCGTTCCAGCCACCTCCGCGATACACGCGAAGGGTTCCGTTTTCTGCTCCAGCAGGATCGGTCTGCGCGTCTGTGCCGTAATCTCCGTAATAGTCCCAAACCCATTCGCTGACGTTGCCGTGCATATTGTAAAGTCCCCATTTATTCGGAGAAAAACTGTTTACCGCAACAGTCGTTTGGCGGTACTGTCCCGGTTTTGTGGAAAGATTACCCTGTGAAAAATAGTTATCCTCAATTTCATACGGGTAGTGACCGTAGTAATTGGATTCCTCGGCGCTGATGGAGTTTTCGGTATTGAACGGCGTCATTGTTCCTGCGCGGCATGCGTACTCCCATTCCGCCTCTGTCGGAAGGCGATAACCGTTTGCCGAGCGATCCCATTTTACGCTCTGTCCGTCAATGGTATAAACAGGGGGTAGATTTTCTTTTTCGCTGCGTGCATTGCAATAGCGGACGGCGTCAAACCAGGAAACATTTTCAACGGGCAGATCATCGCCGGAGAAATTGCTCGGATTACTTCCGATCAGCTCCCTGTATTCAGCTTGCGTAAGTTCATATACGCTCATATAGAAATCGCTGACTGTCACGCTGTGCTGCGTTTCGTCATTCGATCGCCATGCTTCCGCTTCGGGGCTGCCCATTTCAAATGTACCTCCCTTTATGAGAACAAAATTCTCAGGAATATTCATATCGCTTGTACCCTCATTGTTATCATTTACTTGTGTTCCTGTACTTGGCTGAGATCCTTCATTTACACTTTGACTGTCGGAATCCTCCCTGCCGCATGATGCAAGGCAGAAAAGTAGGCACAATGCGAGGATAAAAGATAGAATTCTTTTCATAACGCTCTCCTTTTCCTACATCTCAAAATCCGTTATCACTCAGCCAACGGCTGATCGCACTGTCCGAAGCACCGCCGGCTTTTAGTCCGTCTTTTACCTCTGCCGCCGACACTGCCGCTTTTATATCCGATACGGATTTTGAAACGCCGCTGCCGCCGGATGTACAGAAGGGCAGGATCGTCTTGCCGGAAAGATCGTAGGTATCAAAGAAGGTGTTGATAATCCGCGGCATGGTGCCCCACCAAATGGGATATCCGATGATAACCGTGTCGTAGGAAGAAACATCTATCTTCTCGCTTCCGATAGCGGGACGTGCAGACGGATCATTCATTTCCTTATTTGCGCGGCAATCGTTGTTGTTATAGTTGAGATCAGCGTCTGTATAGGAGTCTTTCGGTACAATCTCATAAACGTCCGCACCGGTAAGCTCGATAATTTTTTCGGCGACAGCCTTGGTGTTTCCCGTGCAGGAAAAATATACGACAAGGGTTTTCGTTTTTTCTTCATCCTTTGAAGTTCCGGAATCGGAAGGATCGGTCTTTTCCGATGAATCGGGAACATCCGACGGTTTACTATTTTCCGGGGGCTGATTTTGCGCCGTATTTGAGGTTTTCTGTGACGAATCCCCTGTGGAGGTCGATTGACTGCTGCATGCTGCCAGGCAAAAGATAAGTGTACAAATGGTTATCAGTGCAATCAGTTTTTTCATGTTCGTTTTCCTTTCGTTATTTATTATTTCTGATTTTGTGTCTCAGATAATCAAGGCGCTCAAGCTGCTTCTCTTTGAAATGAATTTCGTCAAGAGCCGTACTGCGAAGCTTATTCAGCATACACATCCTCTCGTTTTCAGTCGATTCTCCCTCCAGAAGGAGACGCATATAAATTTCCACCTCTTCATTGCTGAATCCGATGTCGTGAAGCGTCATGATCGTGCCCAAGCGTTCAAGATCCGTATCATCGTACTGCCACACCCCCATTACTTTCTTGACCTCGCCGCAAAGTCCCCAGCTTTCATATTCTTCCAGAACTTCAATAGGGATGTTGTACCTTTCGCTTGCCTCATTGATCGTCATTTTATATGCTCCTTGATCTGTATTTTCGATAAAAAATATAGGTGTTCCCTCATGGAACACCTATATTATAGCTTATATTTCAAGAAATGTCTAATACTTATGTCGTATTGCAAGAAATGCTATTTAAGCATTTCTTTTAAGTGTCTGATGAATCCTTCTGTTGACTGTGAAAATATCTGCGTTTTTTTCCAAACAAGCACCGTACCCGATTCCAGCTTCGGGGAAAGAGGAATATATTTCAGCCCTTCGTACTTTGCATCAAGTTTCAGACCGATAATGGCTCCTACACCGTTACGGGCAAGGATCGCAATATTATACAGTAAATTTCCGGTAGCCGCAATATTGTTCTCATTCGCATACTCTCCCAGCCACTGATAAATATGATTCTGAACCAATGTGCCTACGGACAAGATGAGTGGAACGCCGGCAAGATCCTTCGGCGTTATATATTCTTTTTCAGCAAGCGGAGAGGTTTCCTGTACAAACACTCCCCATTCTTCTTGTATGTTTGTACGGACAAAATCATATTTTCCGATATCTACAGGTTCAATCAGCAGTCCCAGATCCAAAAGTCCGCGCTCGATCCTTTCTTTTATGCTATCTGAATTTCCACTGTAAATCTCAAAGTTTACCCCCGGATATTTCCGGCGGAAAGAAACGATTGCCTCCGATAGAAACTGCATGCTTTTCAGCTCACCGCTGCCAATGGATATCGTGCCGCTGACTTCATCATGATGAGAAAAATCCCGTTTTGTTTTCTCTGCAAGCGCTACAATCTCCTGCGCGCGACGCTTTAACCGCATCCCATCGTCCGTAAGAATGATATTATGATTGCTCCGTTGAAACAGCTTAACGCCAAGTTCTTCTTCAAGCTGTGCGATCTGCCGTGACAGTGTAGGCTGTGTTACATGAAGAAGCTGCGCCGCTTTCGTGATATTTTCTTCTCTGGCTACCATCAGAAAATATTTCAAAACTCTGAGTTCCATATGATCACCTCTCTGTGTTTACATTGTATCATATTCTCAATAACTTTTCAACATATCTAAGCATCAGAAATGCTCAAAACCGCATCACATTTTATGAATGCTTTCTAAAATACTCAATAAACATGCAGCTTAGAAAAGGTTTTATAACAAACGATTGGCGTCTCCTTTTTACTTGCCAAAACAGACCTCTCTTTTCATCTTATGGACACGCACTTCGGAATAGCGGACTTGCCGCTGTTCATATAGTGTAGTATCCATGCTTTGGAGGTTTTATATGGCAGAAAATAACGAACCTACAATCGTTTGCAGGAGTGTTTTCAAAAGCGGCGAAAACACCACAACAGAGAGCGAGTTCACAAGAAAGTGGATCGAACTCATCAATACTTTGGAGAAAGGCAAAAGTGCGAACTTTTGCGAAAAAGCGTGACTACAGAACCCGTTTATGGTATAATGGATGTGGAAACAGCTTGTTCTATCTCCAAAGGAGATGGAAAATTGAAAGTAGCTATTTATTGCCGCTTATCCGAAGAAGATAGAAACAAGCAAGCAGAAACCGACGATTCGGGCAGCATACAGAATCAAAAGGCTATGTTGGTCGGGTACGCCATGGAACAGGGGTGGGAAGTTTACTGTATTTACAGCGACGACGATTACGCAGGCGCAGACAGACGACGACCGGAGTTTAACCGACTGCTGCAGGACGCGGAAGCACGGAAATTCGATATCGTCCTCTGCAAGACGCAGTCTCGCTTCACCCGTGAGTTGGAACTGGTGGAAAAGTACATCCACGGTTTATTCCCGATTTGGGGGATTCGCTTTATCAGCATTGTGGACAATGCCGACACCGCCAACAAGGGCAACAAAAAATCCCGTCAGATCAACGGGCTTGTGAACGAGTGGTATTTGGAGGATATGTCCGACAACATCCGCAGCGTTCTCACCAGCCGACGGCAGAACGGATTCCACATCGGCGCCTTTGCCCTTTACGGATACAAAAAGGACCCCGACCAAAAGGGGCATTTGCTGATCGATGAGGAAGCCGCCGCTGTTGTCCGGGAGGTATTCTCCCTCTTTTCCCAAGGCTACGGAAAGACAGCAATCGCCCGTATGCTCAATGACCGTGGAATTCCCAATCCAACCGAATACAAGCGTCTGAAAGGTCTGCGCTACAAACAGCCTACCGCCAAGAACAGTACCCTTTGGAAATACTTTGCGATTTCCGATATGCTGACAAACGAAATCTACATCGGCAATATGGTGCAGGGCAAGTACGGCAGTATTTCCTACAAGACCAAACAGAACAAGCCACGCCCCAAAGAACAATGGTACATCGTTGAGGGGACGCACGAGCCGATCATCGACCGTGAACTTTGGGACAGAGTGCAAAAGATGGTGCATGATCGTGCAAAGCCGTTCGATGTGGGCACTGTCGGTCTGTTTGCAAGGAAAGCTCGCTGCGCTCACTGCGGCTATGTGATGCGTTCCTCCAAAAATCGGGGCAAGCACTATCTGCAATGCTCCAACCGCCATGTGGCGAAAGATGCATGCATCGGTTCATTCATTTCGGTTGACAAGCTGGAACAGATGGTAATTGACGAGCTGAACAGACTGTCGGCGGAATATCTGAACAAGGACGAACTGGAGAGAAAGATCGAGTTCTGTTCTAACCTACAATCCCAAAAGGATGCCGTTCTTTCCAACATCGCCGCCTATGAAAAACGGGTTTCGGAACTGTACAAGGGGATTCGGGAACTGTACATGGATAAAGTTAAGGGACTAATCAGCAGCGCTGACTACGCAGAGATGTCAAAGGATTTTATTGCAGATCGTGACCGCCTTGAAAAACTGATTTCCGATGGGCGTAAACAGATTGAAGAGATCGATGTTAAAATCGAATTCGGTGATAATCGTCGGGAGATTATCGAGCGTTACACCAATCTGAAACACCTCACAAGAGAGATGGTCGAAATCCTGATTGACTACATTTCCGTAGGAAAAAGGATCAAAGGAACTCAGGATGTACCCATTGAAATTCACTGGAATTTTTGATCATACCGTCGAAAATTCTTCCGGGTACGGCGTTGCTCCTCAAAAGCGGCTCGACGTAGCTATCTACGTCTTCGCCTTGCTTTTTGCGGTGCGCCTTGTCCCCGAAATTTTTTCTTGGTTTGATGATGTTGCGCTTATGAGATTGCAGCTACCAAAAATCCGCATGTCCGCAAACCCGCATGAATACTGGGTTTTTGAGACCTGTTGTTTTTACAAAATTGCAGCAGAGCAAAAAGCACGTTTGACATACGATAATATTTTACGGCTTGTAGACGATCCCGATATTATTGAGCCTATAAAATTCCTGCGTGAAAGAGAAATCGTACATTATCAGAGATTCAGCGAAGCAATTGCGATTACTCAGGAAACGTATGAAGGCAAATGCAACTTCTACGCGTATAATCCGGCATTTGACAAGGGACGCAGAATGTAAAATAAATTTATCGAAATAAAAAACGCTGTCGCTTTATAAATTATTCTAAAACAATATTTGCTAAAATTAAAAGGTCATTAACAGATTATTGTTAATTAGACCTTTTAATTTTTTGTGAAAAGTAATATAATGAATTATATATACACTATTAAAGGGCAGAATATAACAGTCGCTGAATTTAAATCAATTCGATTACGATCTCAGGCACAGAATGTCAACGAAATGTTCACTTCAGCAAAGGTTAAAGGACTGTCTCAAAATATTTCGTCAGCAGATTATAGCTCACCGAAAGACGCAAGTAATGTTTTCTTTCAGATTTAACAGTTCTGTCAGATATAATAGAAAGGATGCCTTAACTGCAAGGAAGGCGGTAATTCAGGAAATGTCAACTTTCAGACATATTATCGGTTCTGTTTACAAATATATTAAAATGTTTCTGTCAAAGCTGAGACATGACGCTGTAAGCGCATATGCAGCAAACGCCGCATTTTTTATTCTCGTTTCTATATTTCCCTTTCTTATACTTACAGTTACGGTAATTAACGCCATCCTACCGGAATCATATATTACCATTTCAGAGCTTATAAACGGTATCCCACAGTTTCTTTCGGATTTTTTATCAAAAACGCTTAATGAGGCAGAAAATGCAGTAACCGGGACAGTGCTTTCCGTTGCCGCCGTTTCGACTTTATGGGCAGCATCAAAAGGCTTGTTTGCACTGATGTATGGATTAAATACTATAGCGGATACCGACGAAACCCGTTCTTATTTTTTTACCCGAAGTCTTGCGATAATATACACCCTGGGACTTATTGTTACACTTATTCTGACATTTGTACTGCTGATTTTCGGAAACATAATTTATACGTTTATGTCCGAACATTTCCATATTTTCACTTCAAGCGGAGGAGCCGTAAAGTTTTTAAGATATCTTTTCGGCGCACTTCTACTGACAAGCTTTTTCACAATTCTGTATACATTTGTCCCTAA
Organism: uncultured Eubacteriales bacterium; assembly: GCA_948467545.1. Lineage (GTDB taxonomy): Bacteria > Bacillota > Clostridia > Oscillospirales > CAG-272 > UMGS911. The sequence continues at coordinate 52,430 of CAOKER010000004.1, read as the reverse complement.
TAGACATTCGACACTGTTCAGAGAGCTTCCCGGAGCCATATGCTGCACGGCCGGATGGATTGGTTTTTCCGCAATTTATTCTATATATATAGACCATTTTGCCAATTTCACCATTTACGGAAGCTTTTCGGCAATTGTACTTCTCATGCTGTGGCTTTATTTTTGTATGTATATATTGCTGATCGGCGCAGAGATTAACAAATTTATGAGACCGCTTTTCGGACCGATGATAAGCCGAAAAGAAAGGAAGGCCGCAAAAAAGAAAAATTTCAAATTTCATAAAAAAAGCTGACGGCATTAAACTAATTGCTGTCAGCTTTTTTCATATATGAGCCGCCTGTGCGGACATACAGATTAAATCTGCCGCTCTTTCCGCTTATTTTTAAAATTCCGAGAGTTCGCATAACTAAAATAGCCATACGCGCTTTTTGTCCGGATATTCTGGCAGCTCTTGCAAAATCATCCGACGTAAATTCCCGGTTTAACACATCCGGTATTAAAACCTCCGCGTCGCATGGATTTCTAAGCTCTATTATTTCCGCGATCGTGAACGGAATTCTGTCGGCACGCCTTACTTTTGGCCTTGATCTCTTAATTTCCGATACATATCTGTATTCCGTTAAATCGAGCAAAACCGCACGAAAATGCAACCGTGGATTACAGAGTAAGTCTCTTATTCCGTACATTTCAATAAAAATGTCGTAAACAGTTCCCTTTTTCGGAGATATCCTTGGTTTGCTTATCTTTCCGCTCTGCGTATCTATGCGTATAATTTTCTTTTGACGCGGTATCGGATATACAATCGTCAGCTCGTCCTCCTCGGTAAATGCAGGTATCTTATCCCGAAGCCTTATAAATTTGGCAGACTGTATTTCAGTTATGTTATTGTCTTTTTTTATATCGGCAATTAATCCTTTATACCTGACCTCGTGAAAGGCTTTATCAGGTTCAAAAAATGCTTTAAGAACGCTGTGCACCGTTTTTTCATTATATATGCCGATAGATTTTTCCATAGTACGCCTCCGTTCTTCGTTTTATCAATATATAGAAAAATAAGAAAGAATGAAGACACGTCACGGTTTAAATAAATCAATGAAATCTCAATAAAATTCAATAAAAGACGGGAAAAAGTTCGCCGTCTTTTTCGTATAATGTTCTTCGGACATTAAAACATTTTTCAATGGCTTCGGTTTCCAGACATTCCTCGCGGCTTCCGTAAAAATACTTTCTGCCGTCGGCTATTATAAGTATATCGTCAGAAATCTCCGCCGCTCTCGTAAGGTCATGCATAACGACCATAAGAGTTTTTTTGTGCAATGTTTTAAGCTTGTTAAGAATTATTACAAGCTCAGTCTCATTCTCCATATCCAAATATGCAGCCGGTTCATCGAGAACAGCTATTCTTGTATTCTGTGCAAGGATCATCGCCAGATAAGCCTTTCGAAGCTCTCCTCCGGACAGCAGATCCGCCCTTTTATCACGAAGCGTTTCTATTCCTGTCAGCGCTATTGCCTCTTCGATTCTCAACCGGTCCGTCTGAGAAAGTCTTCCGGCAAAATCAAGGTAGGGATTTCTCCCAAGGCTCACAAGCTGGTACACCGTCAGAGGCACCGGTTTAAGCAATTGAGGCAGAACGGCAATTTGTTCCGCCCGCGCACGCGGAGACATAAAACGGAGCGGACGATCAAAAAGCCATATATCTCCGGTATATTTAACCTGACCTGTTATGCATGAAACAAGCGTAGACTTTCCGCATCCGTTTTTTCCCAATACTGCGGTAAGTCTATGAGGGCGAAGATAAAAGTCAATTCCGCTGAAAACTGTACGATTTCCGCGGCAGACGGTAATATTCTCAAACTTAAGCACTGTTCTTCCCTCCCGATAAGCTAATAAACTGTGTTTTTTCTAAGCAAAAGCCAGAAAAAGAACGGCGCACCGAGCATTGCCATTACAATTCCCACCGGTATCTCAGTCGGCGAAAACAAAGTCCTGCCTATCAGATCGGCAATTACAACAAGCACCGCACCCGTAATTGCGGCAACGGGAAGGAGTTTTCTCATGGACGATCCCGTAAATGTTCGTGAAATATGCGGTACAATAAGACCGACAAAACCAAGCAGCCCGGCAAAGCTGACCGCAGAAGCAGCACATGCACTGGCAATCATAACACAGATTATACGAAGCACTTTAACATTTATTCCGAGCGCGGCAGCAGTCCCGTCTCCAAGAGCAAGCGTATCAATTCGCGGACTAAGCAAAAGAGCAAGTAAAAATGATAGGGCTATAAGCGCGAACGGAAAAATAAGTTCTCTTAAACGTACTCCGGACAATCCGCCGACCGAAAAATAACTGTAGCTTGCAAGAACGTCCGAATCAAACATAGTAATAAAGGAAATCCCGGCATTCAAAAGCGCGGTAAAAGCCACACCGGTAAGTATAACATTCGATTTTGTACCTCCTGTTTTTGCAGCCACGGCAAGAATTACGGCAGTGGTAAAAAACGCGCCGCAGAATGCGAAAAGCGGTGATACAAGCGCCATTTCCGGGAACACCGCAAGAAGCAATATCACAGCAAATCCTGCTCCCGCATTTACACCTATAATATTCGGCGCAGCAAGCTCGTTTCCGGTTATACTCTGTAAAATTACTCCCGAAACAGACAACCCAGCCCCGGCAACTACCGCACCGCAAACGCGCGGCAGCCTAACACTGTATATTATAGTAGTCTGTACAGAATAACCGTCAACACGGAATAAACCTCCGAAAAACTGCACCCAGCTTAAGGAGGCGCTGCCTATTCTGACTGCCGCGAGCACAGAAAGCACGAGAAAAGCGGTGAGAATCAGAATACACCTTCCCGAATTATATATTACGCCGTTTTTTAATCTCTTTAACATTGTAAGCTTATATCACCTTTGCAATATATAATTATTCAATAGGATTTATAGACTTCAGGATATAAAATCTCCGCAAGATAAAGATACGCATCATACCATTTGGCATTCGGTTTATACTGGAACAAATCTTTGGGAAGATAATAATAGTTTTGATCCTTAACAGCCGAAAGATTCTGCCATGCCGAACTTGCGAAAACGCTGTCCATATAAGCTCTTGCCGCGTCTTCGTCCCCCATTGTCGAAACAAAGATAATATCAGGATCTTCGTTTAAAATTTCTTCTATACTCAGACCGTCCAAAAGTATTCCCGCGTTATCAGCTATGTTGTAAACTCCAAGCTCCTCAAGCATGCGGGCTGCAAAATGCTCATCCGCGGTTTTAGCTTTTGCCGAACTTGCGGACGAACCTGAACGTATAAACAAAACGCGTTTTTGTTCTTCAGATTCAGGAAGCTTTGAAAAAAGATCGTTAATTCTATAGCTGATATTCGTTCCGTATTCAGTAAAAGCCTCCGGTACTTCATTTACGTCAGTACATACTTTAAGCATATACAGATAATCCGAAAATGACTCAACGCGCATCTCCGCGCACGGTATTCCGGAAGATCTTAAAAGCTCGGCTGTTTCCGCCTGAGCAGGGATATCCGCCGACACTATTACAAAGTCCGGCTCGTATGAAATAAGCAGTTCGCTATCAATCGTCTTTCCTGCACCCGAATCCACAAGCAGAACATTTTCTTCAGCAAATCCTCTGTCTACCGACTCACCGACGGTCACATAACATTCTCCGCCGGAAAGCTTCCATATGTCGGCAAAAGACGAGAACAGAACGGCCGTTCTTTCCGGACGTTCTCTGAGAGTAACGCTGTTTCCCGAACTGTCTTCAAATGTATACGGATACAAAACCTCTGCATCGGAAGCTTCAAAATTTGAAGCAGTGTCAGCAGAAGATTCCGTAGATTCAATATCCGAGGACGGGCTGCACGAGGACAGAAAAAAGCAGAAAAGAAGCGACAGTGCAAGTATTCTGCAGATGACATTTATAATATTATTCCGAATAAACATATTTATCCTCCGTTTTCAGCATGTAGCACCTCCCTTAAGATGCTTTGCCGCCGATATATTTTCCTGTTTTCTTTTTAGCAGTGCGTCATCCAAAAGCTGAGACTGCACATTTTCAAAGCCAAGTCTTGATACAGTATCGGCAAAACGCTCACCCGTTATTCCCTGTTCTCTGAACAAAAGAATCGCCTTTTCAACGACAGAAAGAACTTCTTCTTTGTCAGTGAATATTTTATCAAGCGAATGAGCCTGCGCCGTCTTTTTCCCCCATCTGCCTCCTATATAAATTTTATATCCGCTTGTGCCGCCTGTCACAGCGCCGAACGGACATTTTCCGACGCAGCGCCCGCAGTGATTGCAGCCGGCTTCATCAATTTGTATAAGTTCGTCGGAAAGCTTTGCAGCACTTACCGGACATACTTTTTCAATTTGACATATTTTACATCCGCGGCACTTCGAAAAATCAATTTCCGGAATACGCTGTCCTATTATTCCAAGATCGTTCAAGTCAGGCTTGACGCAGTTATTCGGACATCCTCCGACAGCTATCTTAAATTTATGAGGAAGCTTTACATCCGAATAGCCGTGGTAAAATCTTTCGTGAATTTCCTCCGACAGAGCAAATGTATCTATAAGTCCGTACTGACAGGTCGTACCCTTACACGAAACAACAGGCCGAACTTTTGATCCTGTTCCTCCGGTTTCAAGTCCATATTCCGCAAGAAATTCTCTGATGCTGTCAATATTATCATACGGAACTCCCTGAATTTCAATTGTCATGCGTGAAGTCATAGCCAATTCTCCGGAACCGAACTTTTCTGCGGCTTCGGAAATCGCCTTGCTTTCCGCGGAAGTAATTTTTCCGTTTCGGGTAATAACACGGCAATTAAACTTATCCGGAGTATTCTTGTCATGCAAAAATCCGAGAGCTTTTACACGCGCTATATCTGAAGGAGCTACCGCGCCGCCCGAATTTTTTATCTTAACCTGATTTACAAATGAAGCACCCTCAAGAACCTTTGTATTTGTGTATCCGTAAGCCTTCAGACGTCTCTGAAGGAAATATCCGCGCTTTCCTTTTACACATACGAGCAAAAGCTTTTCATCCTTGTCCAAGCCGTCAACAGGTCCGTCCACCTTTGTCAAATCAATCCATTCCGCACCGCGCAGCGACGGAGAAGGAGCTGCGTCTATAACTCGGTATCCTTCGGCCTCTCCTGCCGCATATTGAGACGGCGTGAAGGAATCAAGATCCCCCTCAAGCTTGTTCAGAAGAATAAGCGCCGCCTGAACAAACGGATGGATTGCCGTTGAAAACGGCGGCGCATAAGCAAAGTCCGCATTTTCAAAGTCCTCGATGCAGGCTCCCAAATTGATGCCGGTCACTGCAATGTCAATCATTTTATCTACGGAACCGGGGCCTATAACCTGAGCTCCGAGAAGCTTATGTGTATTTTTATCAGCTATAAGTTTGGTAATAAAAAACGACGAATCCGGATAATAATGCGCCTTATCGTCGGTAACAGCAACAGCTGTTTCGACATTATAGCCTGCCTCTGCAGCCTGCAGTTCTCCCAGTCCCGTTCTTCCGCAGTTAATGCCCGGAAGCTTTACAATGCCCGTTCCCAATACGCCCGGATAATGCTTGTCCATACCCGTAAGAAGCTGCGCGAGAGTTCTTCCCTCCATATTTGCAGAAGATCCCATCGGAGACCATTGCGGCATACCGGTTATTCTGTTGGTAACCATTGCACAGTCTCCTGCAGCATATACATGAGGCAAGTTTGTTCTCAAATTACAGTCTACCTTTATAGCGCCTCTGTCCATTTCGATACCGCTGTTTTTCAAAAAATCAGTATTCGGTCTGATTCCGGCGGCAGAAATAACAATATTCGCGTCCAGTATGCCATACGGCGTAGAAACGCCTGCGGCGCTATCCGTTCCTACAATTTTGTCCGCCTTTACTCCCGTAATAAATCTTATTCCCTTTTTCGTAAGAGTACGGCGTACATAATCCGCGAGCTCACGGTCAAGCACACCCGGCATAATCTGATCGGCAGAGTCAATAACCGTTATCTGAATTCCCTTTTCAAACAGATTATCGGCCACTTCAAGGCCGATAAATCCGGCACCGATTATAACTGCTTTTTTTGCCGAAACACGTTCTATATACGAACGAAGCTCCGCCGCGTCATCAGGGGTGCGCATTTTAAAAACTCCGGGAAGAGAAATTCCCTCAATCGGAGGAAGAACCGCAGACGCGCCGACAGCAATTATCAGCTCATCATAAGAATAAGATTCTGATCCTCCGTCATCTATATTGCGCACAGTTACTGTTTGGGAATCGCTGTCGAGCGACATTGCCTCCCTGCCCGTAAGTACCTTCACGCCGGTAAGAGCCGAGTATTTATCAGGTGAATTTACAATCAGATCACCGCGGCTCTCAATAATACCTCCGACATAATAAGGCAGTCCGCATCCTGCATATGAAATTTCATTTGATTTCGTAATAATTGTCACATCCGCATCCGGTTTACGGCGTTTAAGCTTTGCAGCCGCCTTAGTTCCGGCTGCGACTCCTCCTATTACAAGCACCTTCATAATAATCTCCATTCTGCCGTGTATGACGGCAATAAAAATTTTCAGAAATTTATTTTAAATTAAAGCTATTCGCTGCGGTGACAGCAATGCTTTTCGCCAAGACATTCGGGACGCATTTTTTCACAAACCATGACATCGCCTCCGTCAATTACAAGCTTTCTTCCCAAAACCAGGGCACGGGCTATTTTCTCTCCGGCGTTATCGTATATTCTGGAAACGGTAGAACGCGATATCTGCATTCTTTCCGCACATTCATTCTGAGTTTTTTTCTCCAAATTCAAAAGCCGAAACACCTCATATTCATCAAGAGAAATCAATTCTTTCTCACTGCTTTCGAAGCCCTCCGGCTTAAATTTACGATAAAGCGGCATGGAGCATATGCATCTGCATTTTTCAGGCCTTGCCAAAAAAATCACCTCTTTAAACTATTTTATCATTATTTTGAGCATATGTCAATAACTGTCTTAAAATCATGATTTCATAATAAATTTTCAAGCTCCATTTTATAAACGCCCAGGAACAGTTCATCCACAGTTCAATAAATACCTAAAGATTAAGACTACACGTTTTGATACGTTTATTTCTTATTATCCGCAGCCGAATAATAAAACGGAACCCGCTGTGAAGCTTTAATAAGGCGCAAAGCGCCGCCATGGATTGCCGTGACGGCGGCATGTGCTGCCGCTGAAAAAACCGTTACAATCACCGCCCGGAAGGCGGAGACATTTTGCTTTCGGTTATAAAAAATTCTTATTAACTTTCAGTCCCGCTTCTTGACCGTTTATATAAAAGAAGGTATAATATACTCGTCGGCAAATTATCGGTGTTATAAAAGGATGTGATTTCTATGCACCCGATGCTTACATATCCGTTTGATCCTTCTGAAATTTTGAAAAAGCGAAGAAAGATCAGGCGTGAGCTGATAAAACAGCAACCCTATAATATAAAAAAGAAAATCGCCGTTTTGGGCGGTTCAACAACACACGATATTATAGAAATTTTGGAGCTTTTTCTGCTTAATTACGGAATTTATCCCGAATTTTATGAATCCGAATTCGGAAGATATTTTGAGGACGCTATGTTCGGCGATGAACTTCAGAATTTTTCTCCGGATATAGTCTTTATCCACACGTCTTCACGCAATGTAGAGAGATTTCCTGAACCTCAGATGAACGAAAATGAAATTTCCGTCATTATGGAGGAACAATATAATAAGTTTTGCGTAATGTGGGATACCCTGCGTACAAAGTTCGGCTGTCCTATAATTCAAAATAACTTTGAACCTCCGTACTACCGAACGCTCGGTAACCGCGATACTTATGATGTTCACGGAAAAACAAATTTTCTTGCACGGCTGAATATGCGCTTCTATTCTTACGCACAAACTCATTCTTCTTTTTTCATTAATGATATACAATACCTGAGCGCGGATTTCGGGCTTCAAAAATGGTCAAATCCGCTGTACTGGCATATGTATAAATATTGTATGTGCCTTGAGGCAATACCGTATTTTGCATTTAATCTTTCAAATATCATTAAAAGTATCTACGGTAAAAATAAAAAGGCGGCCGCAATAGACCTTGACAATACGCTTTGGGGAGGAGTAATAGGAGACGACGGCCCCGAAGAAATTGAAATCGGACATGAAACCTCTGTAGGTCAGGCATATTCAGAATTTCAAAGCTATCTGAAAGAAATGAAATCATGGGGAGTTATGCTGTGCATAAATTCAAAAAACGATTTAGAAAATGCGATTTCCGGTCTGCGTCATCCGGAAGGTACACTCAGACCTGAGGATTTCGTAATTATCAAATCCAATTGGGAAAACAAAGACAAAAATATTTCCGAAATTGCTTCCGAGCTGAATATACTTCCCGAAAGCATTGTATTTATAGACGACAATCCGGCAGAACGTGCAATTGTACAGGGCAGTATTCCGGAAATCGCGGCACCCGCTATAGACAGACCGGAAAATTATATTATTACTGTAGACCGAAGCGGTTTCTTTGAAGCTACCGAGCTTTCTGCGGAAGATTTAAACCGCAGTGATATGTATATGGCAAACGCAGAACGGTTAAAGCTTCGGAAAAGCTTTGAAAATTATCACGACTATCTTCTGTCGCTTGAAATGACGGCTGAAATTAAACCGTTTGTTCCGATATATCTTTCAAGAATCGCTCAGCTTACCAATAAATCCAATCAATTCAATCTTACAACACGCCGTTTTACCGAGGCGGAAATAGCCGCGGCGGCAAAAAACGAGGAATATATATGCCGATGCGGCAAGCTGACCGATAAATTCGGCGACAACGGAATCGTTGCGGCGGTCATCGGCAGGATAAACTCAGACCGTCTTGATCTGATACTTTGGCTTATGAGCTGCAGAGTACTGAAACGCGGCATGGAATACGCGATGATGGACGAAATTGCAGCCGCGGCGGCTAATGACGGAATCAAATATCTTCACGGATTTTATTATAAAACACAGAAAAATAATATGGTTAAAAACTTTTACGCGGATATGGGCTTTACAAAAATTTACGATAAAAACGAAAATACAGAATGGATTCTGGATCTTACAAACTATGAAAACAAAAACAGCGTAATAAAAATCGCCGATGATTAAAGATAAAAATGAAGGTATTATCGGCCGCCGCAATGCGGCGCGAATTTTCCAGTTTTGTTATATTAAAAGGAGAACATATATTATGAACAGAGAAGAGATATTTAAAAAACTTAACGAGGTCTTTTGCGATGTGTTTGACGATCCCGATATACAGGTAAACGATTCCACAACCTCCGCCGATATTGACGGATGGGAATCACTTACGCATATTACACTTATTTCATCGGTAGAGGATGCTTTCGATATATCCTTTAGTATGAAAGAAGTCGTCAAAATGAAAAACGTCGGGGAGATGGCTGACAAAATCGAAGAGAAAATCCGAACGTAAATTTATACAAAAAAAGAGCGCCGACACATTATTCCGCGACGGCGACAGGTTGGAGTATTGCCGTGAGCCTTGCCGATTATACAAAAAGCAAGGCTCGCTTTTATTTATACAGCCATAACACGGCGCCATCAGTAGTCAAAGTCAGGTCATACTAACGAGAAAAAAGTTCGATCATACTAACGAGAAAACAAGAATTACAGTTCCCAGAAGAACCAGTACAATTCCGACCGCTCTGTTCAAAGTCTCCGGCTTTGCCTTATTTGCATAACGGGCTGCAATTTGCGCCCAAATCAAAGTAAACAATATACAAAGCACTGTTACGGTAATATCAGGCATGCTTCCGATAGCAAAATGCGAGACTGCGCCCGTCAACGCTGTAAATGACATAATGAAAACGGACGTACCGACTGCGGTTTTAAGCTCATACCCCAGAACACTTGTCAAAATCAAAAGCATCATCATTCCGCCTCCGGCTCCTACAAAACCGCATATAAATCCAATCAATGCTCCGCACAGCAACGACTGTACAGCCCTCTTTTTTTGACTTGCCTCGGCCATTGTCTCTTTAGTCGTCATAACGGGACGAACAATAAATTTTATACCAAGCAGAAATGTCATGACGGTAGAAAAGCTTCCCATCGTCAGCGACGGAACAAAACTCGAAGTATAGCTTCCGACAACGGTAAATAAAAGCACGCTGAGCATCATGACCAAACCGTTGCGTATATCAATATTTTTGTTTTTCCCGTAAGTATAGGCTGAAACCGCGCTCGCAAGTACATCGGAGGAAAGCGCAATTCCGACGGCAACATAAGGATCTATGTTCAAAAAAGTAATGAGCATCGGGGAAATAACAGCCGCGGCACTCATTCCTGCGAATCCGGTGCCAAGTCCGGCTCCCATACCTGCAAAAAACGTAACGAGAACTGTAATAAATAATTCCATATTAACCGCGTTTCCTTTCTATGTTATAAATGTCACGCAGAAAAATGTACTCACAAAAATATTTAAATTTCATGACTGAGAAGCCCGTTTATACCAAACTCGGTAATTTTTTTTACAGCCTCTGAAAGCTGCTCGATAGACATATTCTTCCCGTGTTTGAACCATTTTCCGTATACCTCTATTGTTCCCGCAATAACATAGTCAAGCGCGATATCGAGTCTGGCATCTTCAATATCGGAATTTGAAGAAATAGAAGCTTTGACCCGCTGTTTAATCAGGCCTATAAGCTTATTACGCAATAAGCTATTGTGTCCCGAGCCCAAAAGTCCGGCATAAAAATCTACATTTTTATTTACAATATCGGTCATTATTCGAAATACATTATATATTCCGTAAGGATCATTTACCAAGTCCGTTTTAGAAATTGCCAAATCAAACTCTTCAGTGATTTCATTCTCAATTTCTTCAATCAATTTATATATTCCGTCATAATGGGCATAAAAGGTTTTCCTGTTTATATTTGCGGCAGACGCAATTTCCGTAATTGTTATATCATTTATATCTTTTTCGGAAATCAGTTCTTCAAATGCCCTGCGTATAACAAATTTTGTTCTTTTATAACGCCGATCTTTGCTTTCTTTTTCAATCATTTTAAAAATCCATTACTACTATACGTAAAATCTGAAATTCGTTTCTTATGTTCCATTTACAAAAAAATATGTCCGTTGATTATCCGGGACATAGCGTATATAATAGGCGTATGGTAACCGTTTCTATAAATTTATTCAAAAAAATAAAACCACTCGGAAAAAGCAAGGAGAACCGCTACGCGGAAAAGCTGATAGAAAAATATGCAGGCGATATTATCTCGTCATCGGGAATGCAAAGTGAAAAAAATTTCATACAGCACGGAGGAATAAGCTGTTATTCACACTCTGTATCCGTAGCCCTGATGAGTATCAACATTGCTCAGACACTTCGCATACATGCGGATATTAAAAGTATGATAAGAGGAGCCCTTCTTCACGATTACTTTCTCTACGACTGGCACGAACGTGATCCGAAACATAAACTACACGGCTTTACGCATGCACGTACCGCACTGCGCAATGCAGAAAGGGATTTTAATCTGTCGGAAATCGAACGCGACATCATTGAAAAACATATGTTTCCGGTAAATATCAAACCGCCCAGACACAAGGAAAGCTATATTGTTACAATAGCCGACAAGATTTGCGCACTTCGTGAGGTAATTGCTTCGTAAGGGTTAATAAAACTGCCGTGTATAAACAACACCCGTTAGTTTATTGTATTATAAATTACGGCTTACGGCAAGCCGACAATGTTTCGTAGTTTTGCTCTGCGAAATCGCTGTCATCGAGAGCGAAACGAAACTTGCTAATCAAAAAGCTTCAGCCTTGAGATTATTATATCACAGTATATTATAAAAATCTATATTAAAAGTGTATCTTAAGTATTTTTTAACAAACATGTAAAACAGCAAAAATCCGGCTCTGGAAACACCAAAGCCGGATTTTTTCAATAAGGCGCAAGTACGTAATGTTATTTAACAAGCGTAAGACCTTTATACTTCGCAATCTGCCATGTCATCAAATCATAATAGAACGTACCAAGCTTCTCGGACGGCTCTAAATCTTTCGACTCCTCAACAGAAATCTGCTCGCTGAGTATCCATTCATTCCATGTGGACAACAGTACAACCCCTGCTCCGAGATCGTTTGCGCGCTGGAACTGCTCTTTAAGTGTAGCGCCGTTCTGACGCGTATGTGCCGGAATGGTTCCGTCGCCGCGTGATGCTGCAACACATGTAATTGCCTCAACACGTCCGTTCAGAACAGTAAAGGTCTGAGCTCCTCTCTCTTCCCAGCTCCAGAAGCCTGCGGAAAGAAGATCGGTCTTATTTGCCAAAAGCTTATTCTGCTGACCTACATATCCTGTCATCCATCTGACTGTAAATCTGGCATCCGTCCACGACGGATTAGCCCCGTATTCAGTAGGCGTAGCCGCATAACAAATCAAAAGAGGTTTTCCATCATAGCGGAAATACATATCCGCATATTCGGGATGCTCGGGATTATTCAAATAAGTATCATAAACCTGGTCTACTTTTTTCTGATGAAGTCCGCTGTCAAGCGGATTATCCCTGCCCAACATATGTCCGGGTCCTACAAAAATACAAATCTTTGGAGCATTCGGAATTTCGGACCATATCTCAAAGAGAAGATCGGTAGCGCTTTCAATCATATTCATACCGTAGTCATATTGTTTATCAGGCTCATAAAAAGTATTATTTGACCAGTCGATAAACACAAAATCCACTCCTGCGTCAGCAAACATTTTACCGTGCCTGTATATTGCCTCGCGGTTGTTGGAACGATATATTCCGTCGAGAGGCAAATCCCATGTATTTTTCCATTTACTATTATACTCAAACCAAGTAGAATAAGCAATTCCTACAAGGCGGTCCTCATAATCCGTCTTTGCATATTTTCCAACTCCGCTCTGATCAGCCTCCACATCGCTTGTATCACAAACTATCGTGCGGTAAAGCTCAAAGCGTTCTTCGGCTTCTGCGCGTTTTTCATCGGTCAAAAGTTCTTCATCTGATGTCAGGTAAGTAATATCATAATCACCGTTTTCCTGCGTCACCTTATAACCGAGCATATCGGCAAAATATTCAACAGAACAAAGCAGTCTTTCGCCGCGTGAAATAATCCGGCATTCCGCATATTCACTGTCCCCCACGCTAAGTACGCCTGTTTTTACATCGAACGTCATTACTGTGTCTCCGTACGTATATGTGAGGGTTCCGTTTTCGGAATCACGCTCATAACCGAAGCCGAAAATGTCTGCGAGCAATTCAGAGTCTGCAAGCAAAACACCGTTGTCCTTCTCAGCAGGGGTATAGCCAAAAAATCCTCTCAGTCCGCTGAAAGCATATATCTGATCGTCGGCAATAGCAACAATCTCATTTTTGTCTCCGCCCTTAAAATAATCTTCGATCGTGAAATTGTCCGGCTCAGGTACTTCAGTGTCGGGAACAGTCGTTACAGAATCACTTGAAGAACCGCCCGAAGAATCATCCGAACCATTTCCATTGTTCGCAATATGCTTCATCAGACGTACCAAATCCTTTGCATCCGTTCTGTTATCACTATTAAGGTCGGTACCGTATGCTTCAACACCTTCCCCTTCGTTAGCGATATATTTCATCAAACGGACTATATCCTTTGTATTGACATCTCCGTCTCCGTTTATATCGCCGTAGCTGTAACTGTTTTCCGCATTAACCGCCGCATATCCAATGACCGGAATACAGACAAGTATCAGCGCAAGTACAACAAGCAGAATATTTTTCCTCTTTAAATTAGACAATTCTACGTTTCCCCTCTCTAAGTTTAAATAAACCTTTATTTTTTCTGCAAATATATGTTCTAACCATTAATTAAAGTATATCATATTATAAAAACAATTTCAATATAAACAAGACATTTTACAAATATTACAGTTTTGCGTCTTTGTTTGTTCATCTATTTAGGCCCGTGAATCTATCAGTAATGAAATTTCTTTCTCTTTACAGCTAAAAATATCGATGAAACCACAACAGCCATCATTTCTGCAATTACGATTGAAAGCCATATACCGTCTATATCCAGAACAAGAGGAATAAGTATTACGGCTATAACCTGAAAGACAAGGGTTCTCAAAAAGGAAATCATAGCCGACGTAAGTCCGTCATTCAACGCGGTAAAAAAACCTGAACCGAAGATGGCAAAACCCATAAACAAAAATGCGAACGAATAGATACGGAAGCCTCTGCAGGTCAGAGACAGTAGTTCCGCGTCATAACCGACAAATAATTTTGAAAGCGGCATAGCCAGACACTCGGCAAATATCAGCATGCATACAGAGAATATAAGAATAATATGTATGCTTTTACGCAGCAGTCCCTTAAGCTCTTTATCATTCCCCGCTCCGTAATTAAAACCGATTACCGGAGCCGTACCTATGGAATATCCTATAAACGCAGCAGAAAATATCATACTGACATACATCAGAACGCCATATGCCGCAACGCCGTTTTCACCAGCATACTTAAGCAGCTGTATGTTATAAAGCATGCTCACAATTGAAATTGAAACATTGCTCATAAATTCCGATGAGCCGTTTGTACAGGCCTTAACGAGCGACTTTCCGTTGAATCCGGTTTTTGTCAGTCGTAAAATGCTCGTATTGGGACGCAGAAAGTAAAAAAGCGGTATAATCCCTCCGACTGACTGACTCAGCGCCGTTGCCGCGGCCGCACCGGTAAGGCCAAGATGAAATACGGCTACAAAAAGAGCATCCAATGCCATATTGGTAAAGCCGGATATTAAAGTAACAGCCAATCCGAGATGCGGTTTCTCGGCCGTTACAAAAAAGCTCTGGAATTCCATCTGCAGAATATATGCAGGCAGCGCCATTAAAATAACGCGGCCGTATGTAACCGAATCGCTCAGCATAGCGCCTTCTGCGCCAAGCGCGGAGGAAATCGGAGCTATAAAAATAATTCCCAATACGGCAATTAAAATACCCGCTGCCGCTGAAAAATATACGAACAAAGAAAAATCTTTGTTTGCCTTTTCCTTATTCCCCTCTCCCATCGTTTTAGCAACCAACGCGCTTCCGCCTGTTCCGAACATAAATCCGATTGTTCCTAAAATCATAAGAAACGGCATTATAAAATTTACTGCGGCAAAAGGAGTTTTGCCGACAAAATTTGATACAAAATATCCGTCGACAACACCGTAAATTGAAGTAAAAATCATCATTGCAATAGACGGCAAAGTAAAGCGCAGCAGTCTGCGATATGTAAAATGATCTGAAAGTCTGATCCTCATTTTTTTATCCATGCCTTTCGTATACACTGTGTCTGTAAGCCATCATATCCCATTCAGCTCTTTTTTAAATAGATTAATAAATTTTTCGGTCAGTTCAATATACATATCAAGCTCCTGCTCCGACCATGCACCGAATACTCTGTTTTCCAGTTCAAACAGCCTAAGGACAGTCTTCCTCGACAGCGCTTTCCCCTTATCGGTCAAAATTACGTTCTTTGATCTGCCGTCATTATTTTCAAGATATACGGCTTCGGCCTTTTCAAGACCGCGAATTGCAGAATTAACCGTCTGCTTGCGAATTCCGGTCAGCTTATAAATATCGGCAAGCTGGCATTCCCCTCCGTTATCACATATAGTATAAAGCACCCTTGAAGAACTGTCGTTAAGACCAATTTTAAGCGTGGCCTGATGATAAACAGAATCTATTTCGCTCGAAAGATAATTAATCCGATGAATTTTATCAGATATTCTTAACTTCATATTACTTGACGCAAAGCCCTATCGGTTATATGGAATCAGCCTTGCCCTCCTTAGTGAAAAAGATACATTGACTTATCTACGGCATTACATTATAGTACGAAATCGTACGTTTGTCAAGTCCTATATTAAATAATAAAAAAGAGAGACCTCTTAATTAAAGTCTCTCAAATAAAATAATATTAATTATTTATTATTTTTTGTTTTAATGTACTCATCAATTGCAGAAGCGGCTTTCTTTCCCGCGCCCATTGCAAGTATTACGGTCGCAGCTCCGGTTACCGCATCTCCTCCCGCAAACACGCCCTCACGCGTAGTGGAGACGGTATCCTCGCCAACGACAAGACAACCCCTTTTGTTTGCTTCAAGCCCCGGCGTAGTGGAACGTATTAGCGGATTGGGAGATGTTCCGAGAGCCATTATTACCGTATCAACATCAAGTATAAATTCGCTTCCCGGTATTTCAATCGGACTGCGTCTGCCTGACGCATCGGGTTCTCCCAGCTCCATTCGTATACACTTTATCGCCGAAACATGTCCGGTAGGTTTTCCGTCTTTGTCTTTTCCCCCGATAATTTCTACCGGGTTACATAAAGTCATAAACTCTATGCCCTCTTCCTTCGCGTGCTCAATTTCCTCGGCACGAGCGGGCATTTCCGCTTCGCTTCTGCGGTATATTATATAAACCTTTTCCGCACCCATTCTCATGGCACAGCGGCATGCGTCCATTGCAACATTTCCTCCGCCGACAATTGCCGCAGCCTTTGAAACCAAAACAGGAGTATCGTAATCGGGAAGATAACCCTTCATAAGATTAATTCTTGTAAGGTACTCGTTCGCGGAACAAACTCCCGCAAGTCCTTCTCCGGGAATATTCATAAATCTCGGAAGTCCCGCTCCGGTTCCTATAAAAACAGCTTCAAAATGCATTTCATCGATTAAGTCATCAATGGAAAGAACCTTTCCGATTACCATGTCGGTCATGATACTTACACCGAGCTTTTTAAGCTTGTCGACCTCTCCGCCGACTATGTCTTTTGGAAGACGAAACTCTGGAATTCCATATACAAGCACACCGCCGGGCGTATGAAAAGCCTCAAAAACCGAAACCTCATAACCGAGCTTGGCAAGGTCTGCTGCACATGTAAGTCCGGACGGACCTGAGCCAACAACCGCAACCTTATGCCCGTTTGACACCGGCTTTTCAAGCTTATCTTCTTCGCAGCTGCGATGATAGTCGGCGGCAAAACGCTCAAGTCTGCCAATTCCAACAGGCTCGTTTTTAATGCCGCGGACACACTTGCATTCACACTGAGATTCCTGCGGACAGACACGTCCGGAAACGGCGGGCAAAGCATTAGTGTCCGCAATGACCTGATAAGCCCCCTCAAAATCTCCGTCGGCTATCTTCTTTATGAAATGAGGAATCTGAACATTTACAGGACAGCCGGATACGCACGGCATATTTTTACATCCCAAGCATCGCGCCGCTTCCTCTTTCGCCATTTCGGCAGTATACCCGGTCGCCACCTCGTCAAAATTTTTTGCTCGTACCGAAGCATCCTGCGTCGGCATCGGCGTTTTTTTTGCACTCATATTAGGCATAGTCAATTGTCCCCCTGAGGAATCATTTCATGTCCCAGCTTTTCAAAGCGGCACATATGTTTTTCAGTCATTTCCGATTCCTGACTTCGGAAAGCGCCGTTACGGTTCATCAGCTCGTCAAAATCAACCTCATAACCGTCAAATTCGGGCCCGTCAACGCAGGCAAATTTCATTTTTCCGCCGACTGTAACCCTGCATCCTCCGCACATTCCCGTACCGTCAATCATTATCGGATTGAGTGAAACACGGGTGGGAATTCCAAAAGGCTCTGCTGTTTTTACTACAAATTTCATCATAGGAACCGGACCTATGGCAATAATAACATCATACTTTTTTCCGCTCTCAAGAAGCTGTTTTTCCTTATTTGTGGTAAATCCCTGCTCACCGTAGCTCCCGTCATCGGTCATAATATAGAAATTGTCGCAGGCTTTTCTGAAATCTTCCTCCAGAATCACAAGGTCTTTGTTTCTGAAGCCGACAATCACATCCGTTTCGGCTCCCGCATCATGAAAACCCTTCGCAACAGGATAAGCAATTGCCGTGCCCAGACCTCCGCCGATTACGCACACGCTTTTTATTCCCTCGGTTTCGGTGGGCATTCCGAGCGGTCCTACGAAATCAAGCAGATAATCTCCGGGATTCAGTCTTGCAAGAGCCTTAGTTGTCAGCCCGACAAGCTGAAATATTATTGTGACAGTTCCCTTTTCCCTGTCATAACCGCCGATTGTCAGCGGAAGGCGTTCCCCCTTTTCATCAATACGGAGAATAATAAACTGTCCGGGCTTTGCCTTTTTTGCAACAAAGGGAGCCTCGACCTCAAGAAGCGTAATAGTAGGATTCAGCACTTCTTTTCTAACAATTTTATACATAACGGTTAAATTCCTTTCAGATAATATGCAAAAACGGAAACCGGCAGCAAAAATACGGCAGCCGGTTTCCAAAGCAATCCGAAAAATTACTGTTGTCCAAGATAATATCTGCCATAAGCGTCGGCAGCTTTAAGCGCGGCACAAACCGTCTCCGGTGTTACAGGGAAAGGCATGTTGTGAAGCGTATCATTTTCCGAGCAAGCGGCCGCCGCAACAGCCATAAGCTTTTCATCGGAAACTTCTTCAATTCCAAGTTCGGCAAACGTGACAGGAAGACCGAGTTCTATACACCAAAGAATAATATCCTCAAGTTCATCTCCAGGTATATTCTCAAGAACAAGCTGAGTAATTGTTCCGAAAGCAACTTTCTCGCCGTGATTCATTTTATGACATTCCTCAAGAACCGTAAGTCCGTTATGAATCGCATGAGCTCCGGCAAGCCCACCGCTTTCAAAACCAATACCGCTGAGCAGTGTGTTTGCCTCGACGATTTTTTCAACGGCCGGAGTGCAGGCACCTGCTTCAAGCGCGATTTTCGCTTTTACGCCTTCGTCCATAAGAGTATCAAAGCAAAGTCTCGCAAGCGCCATCGCGGCTTCCGTCACCTTGCCGCCCGCGCATGTCGAAGCTCCGCTGTCTCTGCATGCCCGAGCTTCAAAATATGTTGCAAGAGCGTCACCCATTCCGGAGACTGTAAGGCGTACAGGAGACTTGGTAATAATATCGGTATCCATCAATACCATATTGGGATTCGCAGGAAGGAAAAGATACTCTTCAAATACGCCGTCGTCTGTATAGATAACAGACAGTGCGCTGCAGGGAGCGTCAGTAGAAGCTACTGTCGGACAGATAAGAACGGGAAGGTCTTTATAGTAAGCTACAGCCTTTGCCGTATCGAGAATTTTACCTCCTCCGATACCGATGACAACATCGCATCCCTTTTCACTGACGACCGACGTCAAACGACTAATTTCATTTTTTGAACACTCTCCGCCAAAGTATTCATAAACAGGTACTGTCTTTTTGCCGGAAAAGCTTGCGTCAACTATATCTCCGATTCTGCGGTATCCGGACGAAGTAATTAAAACTAAAGCTTTCTTACCGTACTTTTCCGCATATTCTCCGAGCTTTGACATCTCACCGTTCGCCTGAACATACTTGCTTGGGCTTATCAAAATTTTAGCCATAAAAATCACCATACCCTTCCTATTGGCAAAATGTATTTATGAATTTATGAAAAGAGGTTCTCCCTCAGTCACATCTATCAATTTCCAATATTCAAACGTATTATATATAAAATAATAGCATTACTCTCCGGCTTTGTCAATTATCTTTTTGTTAATATTTCAAAAAAATGTCCGTTTTTGACGGCAATCTATCTTACCGGCATGTATCTGCATATAATAGTTATATCTTCCCTTAACACAGTTTATACAAATAAAATCACACAATGCAAAGTATACTAGTATACTGTAAGCGTAAATCGCCGTATAACTAAAAAAATGTCCCCTCACCAGGAACTGCGTGCTGTCCCTGCTTTTTTCAGCGGCGGTACAATCCGCACCGGCGCCTCATGACGGCAATTCACACCTTTTCGCACCTTATTTAATACATTTCACAGCATTGACCTTATAACAGCGTTGACAAACGCGTACCGGCTGCTGTATAATTCAGATGAAAACAATTTTAATCAAATACGACTATTTATAAAGGAAATATTGATATATGAACATAAACTTTGGCGAAAAGAAACTCGGCTTTGGTGTTATGCGTCTTCCGATGCTGTCCGGTACCGTAGGTGACAGCGGAATTATCGATACTGAACAGACTAAAAAAATGTTTGACGAATTTATAAGCCGCGGCTTCAATTATTTCGACACGGCGCACGGCTACATAGGAGGCAAAAGTGAAATAACAATAAAGGAATGCCTCACGGACAGATATAAGCGCGACGATTATTTTTTAACCGACAAGCTGTCCGGAGAGTTTTTCACCTCCGAAAAAGACATTATGCCATTGTTTGAAAATCAGCTCGAAGCCTGCGGAGTATCATATTTTGACCTCTATCTTATGCATGCGATAAACGGAAAAAACTATAAGAAATTTTTGGACGCAAATGCGTTTGAAATCGCAGTTAAACTCCGTTCCGAAGGAAAAATCCACCATATTGGAATAAGTTACCACGATTCTCCGGAACTTCTTGAGGAAATTCTGACAGCTCATCCTGAGATCGAAACTGTACAGATACAGTTTAATTACCGAGATTATGAAGACGCTGGAATACAAAGCCGAGCCGTATGGCAAACCTGCATAAAGTATAATAAGCCGGTAATAGTTATGGAGCCGGTAAAGGGCGGAAAGCTCGCTAAGCTTCCTCAAGATGCGAAAAAAGTCCTCTCTGATGCCGGAAACGGCAGTCCGGCGTCATATGCAGTCAGATTCGCGGCATCGCATGAAGGAGTTGCAATGGTACTGTCGGGAATGAGCAATTTGGAGCAGCTGAGAGACAACGTAGGTTATATGGAAAACTTTATTCCGCTTTCCGAAAAGGAAAAGAACGCTGTACAAAAAGCCGCACAAATACTCGCGTCAGAATATGATACGGGATGCACCGCCTGCCATTATTGCGTTCCGGTATGTCCGCAAAAAATTAAAATTCCTGAGCTTCTTGCATGTCTTTCATCAAAGCGCCAGTATCAGAACTGGAACAGCGATTACTATTATTCGGTCAACACTTCCGGAGTACACGGAAAAGCATCCTCCTGCATCGGCTGCGGAAGGTGTGAAAACGCTTGTCCGCAAAAACTGAATATACGAAATCTTTTGGAAGAAACGGCAAAAGAATTTGAAAGAAATGACTGAGAGAAATATTCAACCGGCAAAAACAGCAGTGAATACCGCTTCCGAAATTCATCATATCCCTCGCTTCCCTAAAAAACAGGCAGAGCCAATAATCGAATAGATTTCTTGGCTCTGCGTCTGTGCGTCTGGCTCTTTTATAACATGTTGTTCTACCGGACAAATTATCGATTATCAATCAATCTTATTAAAGATAACCGTTTGTTCTTTCATTGATATTTTTCCTACTTGATAGCCGTATTCTGTGAGTTCCTTTTTATATTTTAGAAAAGAATGGTCTATGGGTATTCCTGCAATATTCTGTATTTCTTCAAATGTTAGCTTAAAAGATTGACTTCCATTACTCTGCACATATTCCCATAGAGAAGTATATTTACTCATTGCCTTTTGTTCCTCCATACAAGTTTAATTATACCTCATAGAGTCTGGTTCTTTTGTATATGTTGTTTTATCCGAAAAACTGGAAGTTATAATCTTAAAATAGTTTTCACTTCTGCATAAGATTTCGCCCTTACTTTGTCATTCTTACACTTTCTAACATAGAAATGATTGTTTCGCAAAGTAAAAAATTGAAAAAGTAAATCTTGAGAATAAAGGGTTTCAAATAAACGGTTTTCCTCATATTTAGGTGAATATATTCTATTTCCATAAACTTTCAGCAAGTACGGATAGGTTGTATACATTCGCACATCCACTCGCTCGTCCAAGCATTTAAGAAGCATCGGGAAAGTTCCAGAACACCCGGATTCAATTACAATAATTTTCTTTTCTTTAATGGTATCGAGCAACTCTGTAAGGCAATGTTCTATTTCGGGATATTGCGTTATGGCAGTTCGCATATCGGGCAAAACCATTTTGCAGAAATCATCGTAGTTATCACATCTGCCAACCTCTAATGCTCTGATTATAGAGGCTCGGATTTCATCATCCACGAACGCTTTACCCGTTAGCATTGTCAATGTCTTTCTGCCGAGCAGCCACGGATAGATGCGTGATTTATTATTTTGTTGGTAGTAGATATACGGCAATAGAGTATCACGAAGCAGAAAGATATATGCAGTATCTTTCTCATAGCCAATCCATTCACAGAAGTGAATCAATTCCGTTAAAAAGGCATCATCACTTTCAGCAGCGCTTTCTTTGGAACACATAACAAGTTCATTGATTGCCTCTGAAAGTTCGATTTCCTCCTGTCCGTATATGGCATCTGTTTCGGTTATTGTTTTGTGGTAGATAGGAAACGGATCAGCACCATTGTTTCGCAAATATTTCCTTAACCGTGAAATGCCTTGACAGGCTTTTTCAAGAGTCTCGTTCAACTCTGTATAGCTTTCGTCCAGTAAGTCATCAAGCATCTTTAAGAGTTGTTTTGCATGATATATCGTTTCTTGACTTGAAACAGAAGATTCTAATTTCTTCAGTTCGTCTTTATAATAACCTACATGAAAAGAGATAAAGCCCACTGGCATTTCACCTCCTCAAATTTCAGTTTGCCGTTGTGTTTGGATGTATTATACATTGCCGCTACAGGAAGCACAAGCATGAGTGCTGAAAAATATTAATTCTATAATAACATATATTTGAGTTTTCTCCATATATGGTTTCATTCATATATGACAACCACATATTTTTTCGGGCGGCAAGAACTGTAAAGAATATTACTGAGAATCCACGTATATTTTCTCAGCGCAGCGGACCGTCTGCATAGCGTCTTTAGAATAGAAATCGGCGCCGATCATATCGGCATATTCCTGCGTCAGCACCGCGCCTCCGACAACAGTTTTAACTCCGGGACATTTTTCGTGAATAAGCCTTACCGTTTCTTCCATCGCAGGAACCGTAGTCGTCATAAGCGCGCTGAGACCGACGAGCCTTGCTCCGCTTTGAACAACTGCCTCATATACACTTTCGGGAGGAACATCTCTTCCGAGATCTATAACATCAAAGCCATAGTTTTCAAGAAGAACTTTAACAATATTTTTGCCGATGTCATGTATATCTCCCTTGACAGTAGCAAGAACAACTTTGTCTCCGCGCTCATCACTGTCCCGAGTCAACTTAGATCTAACGACCTCAAAGGCTGCTTTGGCAGCCTCGGCGCTCATCAGCAGCTGAGGCAGATATACGGTTTTACGCTCAAAACCACGACCGACCTCATCAAGAGCAGGTATTATTTCACGGTCTATAACATCTGTAGGACTATCGTGCTCTAAAAGCTGTCCCGCAGCCTGTACTGCAGCTTCGGTAAGTCCTTTCTCGATACAGTGTCTCAGTCCGGATTCTTTTTTTACTTCGCCGGCAGACGCCGCCCCATTAGCTGCCGCATTGCCGATACACCTATATCTTTCGGCAAATTGAATATAGTCCCCGCACGCTTCATCACGTCCGGTAAGCGCAAGATATGTATAATAGATTTTCATCATTTCATCCGACGCCGGATTCAAAATTGCACAGTCAAGCCCATTTTCAAGCGCCATCAGAAAAAATGCGGAATTTATAAGCTCACGCTGAGGAAGTCCGAAAGAAATATTTGAAACGCCGAGACTTACCTTTATGCCGAGCCTTTCCTTTATGAGTCTGACAGTACGGAGAGCAGTATTCGCGCTGTCGGGATTTGCCGAAATTGTCATTGCCAAAGGATCAGCCACAATGTCCTTTTTGGAAATTCCATACTCAGCCGCGCGAGCGACAATCTTTTTCGCTATTCGCAGCCGCTCCTCCGCCGTATCCGGAATACCCTGTTCGTCAAGAGTGAGAGCAACAATAACACCCCCGTATTTCGCCGCAATCGGCAAAACAGATTTAAGGCTTTCTTCCTTTCCGTTTACGGAGTTTATCATAGCCTTTCCGTTGTAAAGACGAAGAGCGCGCTCCATAGCTTCTGTATTTACCGTATCAATCTGCAGCGGAAGATCCGTAACCGCCTGCAGCGAGGTCATCACACGGGACAGCATATCAGCTTCATCGATTTCCGGCAAACCGACATTTACGTCAAGAATATGAGCCCCCTGCTCCTCCTCAGCAATTCCGACGCCGAGTATGTAATCTATATCCGACTCACAAAGCGCCTGTTTAAACCGCTTCTTGCCCGTAGGATTGATTCTTTCGCCTATCAAAATCGGAGAATTTCCTATTTCCAGCGCATGAGTATACGATGATACAAGAGTTTCATGCTTAGGTTCGGGCGGCAGATACGGAATACGCCGTGTCTTCTCGGCGGTAAGGCGGATATATTCCGGCGTAGTACCGCAACATCCGCCGAGAACTGAAGCTCCCATCTCAGCAACCTTTACCATCACATCCGAAAAAACCTCCGCGTCAACATCGTAAACGGTTTTTCCGCCGACAGTTCTCGGAAGTCCTGCATTAGGCTGTACAATAACAGGAACGGAAGCATATCTGACAAGTTCCTCTATCACAGGAAGCATCTGTTCCGGTCCCAACGAACAATTTACACCAATAGCATCTGTATGAAGTCCCTCAAGCATTGCAACCATCGCAGCCGGAGAAGCGCCCGTCATAAGCTTATGAGACGCATCGTAAGCATTCGTTACAAACACAGGTAAATCGCTGTTTTCTTTAGCCGCAAGAACCGCAGCCTTGGTTTCGAGGCAGTCGCTCATAGTTTCGATAACAATAAGATCAGCCCCTGCCGCCGCACCGGCCTTAACACCCGCCGCAAACAATGAAACCGCGTCTTCAAAATCAAGCTCCCCGATAGGCTTTAAAAGCTTTCCGAGCGGTCCTACGTCATACGCGACAAATCCGCCGCGTCCGCATTTATCGATCGCATTGCGTACAAGCTTAATTCCGGCGGTTATAATTTCTTCGGAATTTTCAAATTTTAATGAGTTCGCGCCAAAAGTATTTGCGGTTATTATATCGGCGCCCGCAAGCAGATATGCTTCATGAATTGATTGTATCTCATCGGGACGGTCTATATTCCAGGTTTCCGGAAGCTCGCCGCCCTTCAGTCCGCGCTCTATTAACAACGAGCCCATACCTCCGTCAAAATAAAGCCGCTTTCTGCCAAGTATATCTTTTATTTTCATATAACCATTTCCCCTCGGAATTCAATTCATTTAACTTATAATCTTCCCGTATGATAAATTTAGCTTCCGCATATGTTCTTCAGGTTTCAATTCCGATAACCGCAGTCACCGATTTTGACGGGGTCATCATACATGAGTCGGTAAGCGAAAGTCCAATCTTTCGTCTGGCGTCAAGCATCTGTATAAGCTTTTTCTGAAAAGCTATATCAAAATCTCCGTATCCCGGACTAAAACGCGGACGCGTCTTAATATTTTCGGACAGCTTTCCGTTCAGATTATTGCAAAAAGCCTCAATTGCCGAAGAACCGAGAGAATCGGCAATAAGCCCCCTAACCGGAGACTTTACCATTTCACGGGAAATCAGTCTGTCAATTTCCGCGCCTGCCGTAGCAGCAAAAACAAAAGCTCTGCTGCAGCCGCGCAGATTTTTCGCAAGAGCTTTGCTGCGTACAGAAAGCTCCCCGAGCACAATTACGTCGTCACTGATAACACAGCTTACAGATGCGTAACAAGCTGCATATTTCGCGGCTCGGACTATCTCGGTCTTTACATTTTCAACAGCCGACAGCAGCTTGTCGTCCGGCACGGCCGAAGTCACTCCGATATATCTGAGGGCTTCTCGCGTATCCGGAACTATTTCTCCGCCTACAGGATAATACAGCTCAATTCCATTCATATTGTTTCTCCGCACATAAAAAAAGAAATTCCATCATCGACAAGTATAAGTCAGTTTTTTTGAGATTATTAGCTTCCGAGTACGTAAATCTTTTGGTTGTTTGATATATCAATATTATCCTGCCTATATGAACTAACGTTATCGCCTTATCAATGTCGAAAACTCCCATTCCGCAAGCACGGACAATAATATATGCTTAGTGTTGGAATATATACTATTTTGATCGGAAAATCAAATTGTTTGAAGACATCTTTATTTTTCAAATATGTATTTGAAAATCCCCAAAATCAAATATGCCGTTTCCCTGTTTTAAATTATTCTGTTCTTTTAATTTGCAAAACGCTTTTTCTATTCTGCTTACAAGATCAACAGAGACAGACAGCTGATGATGTGCCGGCAATACTCGATCAATTTTTAAACTGCTAATTTTTTTCACAGATTGATAAAACTGCCAGGGATCGGTCGTAGGATAAAAAGCATCAAGACACCCTTTATAAATCAAATCTCCGGAATAGAGATAGTTTCTCTCAGCTTCATAAAAGCAGCAATGTCCCGGCGAATGCCCGGGTGTATGAATTGCATTTACCCGTCTGTTTCCCAAATCAAAAGAATACCCGTCGCCGAATACAATATCGGGATTTCCTTTATAAAGACGGTAATCGTCGACTGAAAAATCTTCCGGAAATTCACACGGCTTACAAGTAAGATTATATTTAACAGCTTGTAAAGTGACCGGAAATTTTTCTGACAGCCAATTATATTCTGCTTCATGAACCGAAATATGATTAAAATACCGATAACCGCCGATATGGTCCCAATGTACATGCGTCGTAACTGCCGTAACAGGCAAATCGGTTAAACTGTCTGTCACTGTTTTTATATTCGATATACCAAGTCCCGTATCAATTAAAAGCGCCGTTTTCGTTCCGCACAGCAAATAACAATGTGTTTCTTCCCAATGCTTATATTCACTGACCGCGAAAGTATCCCCGTCAATTTTTTCTACTGTAAACCAATTCTCCATCTATAATCTCAGAAATGTTTTCCGCAATTCTGGCAGCCACATCGGGCTTGTCCATTGAATATACATGCACTGCATTCACACCGTTGGCAAAAAGATCAATAATCTGTTCGGTTGCGTATGCAATTCCTGCCTGCTTCATAGCTTCGGCATTTCCGCCGTATCTTTCTACAATACGTACAAAACGCTGAGGCAAAAGAGTTCCCGAAATTGAGCAAATGCGGCGGATAGATTTCGGATTCGTCACCGGCATAATTCCGGCAACAACAGGAACATTCACGCCCGATTCTCTTAAACGGTAAAGAAAATTATATAAAATATTGTTGTCAAAAAACATCTGTGTTGTCAGATACTCGCATCCGGCATTTATTTTTGTTTTCAGATACCTTATATCATCAATGGACGAGTCGCTTTCGGGATGTCCTTCAGGATAACAAGCGCCTCCTATACAGAAACCGCCATATTCCTTAACTTCCGAAACAAGCTCAGACGCATAGTGATACTCAAGCTTGCCTGAATCAAAATCCTGCGGAAGATCTCCTCGAAGAGCCAAAATATTTTCAATACCATTTTCCCGCAACTTATCAAGCTCAGCGCGGACACGTACTTTGCCGGAAGATATACAGCTGAGATGTGCTACGGTTTCAACGCCGAATTTCTTTTTTATATTAGAAGCAACCATGACGGTATAATCGGAAGTTCCTCCTCCGGCTCCGTATGTAACGCTTATGTATGACGGCTTAAGCTCCGCTATTTTTTCGGTAGCTGCCGTTATTTGTTCAACCGCCTCGCTTGTCTTGGGCGGAAAAACCTCAAAAGACAGCGACGGCTTATCTCCGTTAATGATATCAATAATCTTCATAAATTAAACCTTTGTTTTTCTAAGAGTACAGTCCGCGCCATTGCTTTTAAGCTGCAGCACTTCATCGTTTTGCACTTCAAAACCTCCGCCTTGAACAGCGAAACGAAGATTTCCGATCAAAAGCTTTAGCTTGGAAACTGTTATATCATGAATTTAAAATTACCCGCAATGTTTTATGATTTTGCTTATTAAAATCACTGTCCGCGGCAGCAAAACAAAATTTACTGACCGAAAAGCTTTAATTTTGAGGTTATTATATCACAAAATTCCAGATTTGAAAAGTACTTTTTACATTTTTAACCCTCTCCGAGACATTCATTGAAAATGCCATAAAGAATTATATATAAAAAATTCTGCCCGTCACAAAACTATGGCAAAGCAGAATTTTAATTCACAGAAACATTAAAGAAAAGCCTTTAAATCTTCTACGCTTTTCGTCTCATAATCTATAAGCTCCTGAGCAAATCTCCTGTATTTATTCGAGCAGCCGGATATCGAATTTAGCTTTTGAATCAATTTTGTTACTCCCATCTCAGTTCCCTGAATCATCATCTCAGCTATATGCGAAGTGCTGGAATCCACTGCTGTGTTATACTTTGAGGACAAGAATGAACCTACCTTTGCCATTGGACTGATATCCTCCGGCTTCTCTCCGAGACTGCGAAGTTCTTCCGCTGACTTTGTGACAAATTCATCATATTTTGAATATTGACGGTTAATAAGCTCCATGAACTTATCGTCATTCACCGAACTGCGAATCTGATTGATACCGGTAATACCCATACGCGCGTTCTGATATATAAAACCGAGAAGCATTGCATCGTCTTTTAACGTCTTAGCTTGTGTCTGCATTTTATTTTCCTTTCTGTTTTTTCATTTCAATATATAAAATAAAATCCGTATTAAACACCTTCAAAAGAAATTATCTGCATTCCGCTGTTTTTTTATACGCCTTATATTTTTTATAAAAGAAATTCTTTTAAATCAAAAATCGAAACATTGACAAAAAATCATCGCAATCAATAAAGTCTGAAATTACCTTATTGAATATTAATGAAATATATGATAAAATTATTTTCAGAAATATTTTTTTGGCAAGGAACATTAATTAATGCAGATACAGGATAAAACACAAGGTAAAACATCAAGAATAATTGCAAGTGATTTTGACGGCACACTGATGCGCGGACCGTCCGTCATGCAGGCGGACGCGGAAGCAATCAAGGAGTGGCAGGAAAAAGGAAATCTGTTCGGTCTCGTAACCGGCAGAGATCTTTACGCAGCAAAAAAAGCCGCGGAAAGGGCGTCGGTAGTATCTTTCGACTTTATAATATGCTGTTCCGGAGCCTGTATACTTGATTCGGAAGAAAAATGTGTATGGAGCAATATTTCAGACACTTCGCGGCTTACCGAGCTTACCGATTTTATTCTTCAAAGAAATCCGCTCTGGCTGTCACGAAGCTGCGGCATGAAAATGTTAGGTATACCGACCGGATTAAACATCGGCTTCAAAACAGGTCAAACAGACGAGAGCGGAAGAGTATACGTCACTCCCGAAAATTTTTCGCGCGGGCCGGGCTTCAATATAATTCACACCGCATTTGAAAATGCAGAAATCGCAAAGGAACACACAAATCAAATAAACAAAATTTTCGGAGACTACGTAAACGCATACAGAAATGAACGCTGCGTAGATATTCCGGGCGCCGGCGCAGGAAAATCTCAAAGTCTCCGCATGCTTTCGGAAATATATAAAATTCCGTGTGAATCAATAACACCGATAGGAGATAATTACAACGACATAGATATGATTAGAGATTTTCATGGCTGTGCCGTTTCATCCGGAAAAGATGAAGTAAAATCTGCCGCATCGGCAGTATATGATGATATAGCCGGTTTGATTTACGCACTTCTCTCATAACACATAAAATACGCAGATGATTAATTTCGGCAATGCATTTTTGCTGTATTTATCATAGCATCGTTATTTCATTTATGCGAAAAAATTAAGACTGTTATTCGTCGTTTTTACGGCCGTACCGGCCTTTGAGAAGAAAAAGTGAACCTAAAGCAACACGCTCCGGCTCACTTTTTTCTTTTTAGTTTTCAGCCGCCAAAAATTGAATTACAGCTGAAAAAAGCTGTCCGAGATATTATGAAGCTCGGCCCTGCAAGCTGAATGTTAAACTTCATTTTTGAACGGCAATCCTATAATCCGCCGCAGCTCATCATAGCATAGTTTAAAATTTTATTCATCAAACAAGCGGCCTAATCTTATTCTGAAAGTCAGACTCTCTTATCAATCGGAATATAGTCCGCATGAGAGCGGACGGCTTTATAAGCAGGCCGAATGATTTTTCCTTTCCCTATAAGCTCTTCCATACGGTGAGCTGACCACCCCGCAACACGTGCTGTTGCAAAAAGCGGTGTATACAGCTCCTGAGGAAGTCCAAGCATCTTGTATACAAATCCGCTGTAAAAATCTACATTTGCACTTACGCCCTTGTAAATATTTCTCTCCTTGGCAATAAGCTCCGCCGCAATGCGTTCAACACTCGTGTGAAGTCTGTACTCGCTTTCCATATTCTTCTCAACGGCAAGTTTTTCAACAAACCCCTTAAATACTTTGGCGCGCGGATCGGAAACAGAATATATGGCATGTCCCATGCCGTAAACAAGACCGGATTTATCAAATGCTTTTTTATTCAGAATTAAATCAAGATAATTTTTCAGTTCTTCCTCATCATCCCAATTCTTCACATGAGACTTTATATCCTCAAACATATCGACGACCATTTTGTTTGCTCCGCCGTGTTTAGGTCCTTTGAGCGAACCGAGCGATGCTACAATCGTCGAATATGTATCAGAGCCGGATGACGTCACAACATGCGTGGTAAAAGTAGAATTGTTTCCGCCTCCGTGTTCCGCATGCAATACAAGCGCCATATCGAGAACCTTCGCCTCGGTCTCGGTATAAGACTGATCTACTCTAAGCAGCTGCAGTATAGTTTCTGCGGTAGAAAGCTCAGGCTTGGGAGGATTTATATGAAGTCCCATTCCGTTATGATAATATTCATACGCAATATAATTATAGCATATAAGCATAGGAAACTCTGAAATAAGCTGTATTGACTGCCGCAGAACATTCGGCAAACTTGTGTCGTCTGCACAGTCATCGTATGAATAAAGCGTAAGTACGGAACGGGCAAGCGCATTCATAATATCGCGGCTTGGTTTTTTCATTATTATGTCGCGTACAAAATTCTGCGGAATACTCCGATAATACCCGATAATACCATTAAAGCTGTCAAGCTCGCTTCTGCTCGGAAGCTTTCCGAAAAGAAGAAGATACACCGTCTCCTCAAAGCCAAAGCGGCCTTCCGAAACAAATCCGTTTATAAGATCCTGTATATTAATTCCGCGATAATAAAGCTCTCCGTCACACGGAATTAAATTTCCTTCTTCATCGGTTTTTTTGGCAATGATTTCGGAAATTTCGGTAAGTCCTGTCAAAACTCCGTTTCCCTTGATATCTCTGAGACCGCGTTTCACCGCGTATTTATCGTAAAGAGCGGGATCAATCCGGGAATTAAGTCTCGCCATATCGGCAAGTTTCTCTATTTCAGGGGTCAATATCGAAAAATCTTTTTCTACCATCTTCCGCTTCCTTTCTCAATCAATGTAATTTGTTTATCTAATACTTTTCTGAGTATATATTAGCATTTTTAACAACCTGAGTCAATATCAGGTGGAGAAAGTTTACAAGTTACATATATTGATGTAATGAATACGGAACAAAAAAGCAAATATTTGTAAAAGCTGTTTCATTATGACCTACTCGAATATTCCTCATCAAATTCAGGACTGTTGTCTTTTACTCATTCTCCTCCAGTTTATATATCCGTAGATATCATTGAGCAAAAACATAATAAAACACACTATAACAGAAATATAAGAAGAGTCGGAGAGTGCGGCCAAAACCCACAAAACAATCAATACAATATCATTTGCCGCGTATGCAAGCGCGTATAACGGACTTCGTCTGAATGTCAGATAAACGGCAAGAAAGCTTGTTGTAACCGAGACTGTGCTGAATATAAGATTAGCCGTGTCAAAAGCCTTTAGAATATAGTAAAAAACGAAGGTAACCGCTGCACTCAGAAATAACATAAAACAGACTTCACCGCCCTTTATATGATTTACCTTAACCTCCGTTTTATTTCCGTTATAAGGATTGCGAAGCCATGAAATCAATGCAAATACAGCCATAGGAGCTGTCATTCCGAGGTACGTTATCATCTCGCCGTAATATGAAAAACTAAACGAAATAATACCATACAGTATGCTGAAACACACCGTAAGCAGCTGTCCTATCGGATTGCCTTTTGCATTGAAAATTAAAGACGTTACGCCTATAAGTGACGCTGTCAGCGTAAGGTAATTTGTCCTGTCAAATATCAAAAACGACAATACAGTTATACAAACGGAAGCAAACCATAAAAAAAATTCTCCCTTTGAAAAATTACCTATTACAGATTTTAGCCTTACCATAATATTTACCTCTCTTTTATAAAAATAAAAAAAGCACCCGAATACACATCTTCCATGACCTAACGATGTGTATACGAATGCATCAGCATCTACTACCCGGTGGCAGTTATATCTACTTCATTCATACATATTATAGCTTATCGAATACAAAAAGTCAATAGCTTACTATATAAAATTATCGTACAGCTTTGAATACAACCGCCGATAAAAAATAAAAAAAGTTTTTGATACAATATCCGGCAAGATAAATTTTCAATTTAAAATTTCGGTCTATACAATTACATTATATTTTGCTGCCACATTTTATCGGATATATATGCTAACAAGGCTAAACGCAAGACTAAACAGTATTTTTTCTAAATTCAAGAGGTGTCGCACCGGTTTCCTTTTTAAAGGCACGGCAAAAATAGCTTACATCGTTAAAGCCGGATGAAACCGCAACGTCTCCGACAGGCATGGCAGTTTCCGCAAGAAGTCTTTTTGCCTCCTCAAATCGTTTGCAGTTAAGATATTTACCGACCGAAATACCCTTGAATCTTGTGAACATATGCGCAAGATAATATTTATTTACAAAGCACTTTGAAGCAAGAGATTCAAGCGTAATCTCACTTTTAAAATTATTGTCGATATATTCTACGGCTCTGTCAAGAACCTTATTATTTCTCAGAATATCGCTTTCCTTTCCCGACTCGTTAATAAGCCTGAAAAGATAAAGCAGCAAATTGCGCGAAAGATTTTGGGCAATCTCCGCAAAAAATTGATCTTTCGTCTCAAATTCGGAGAAAATCCTGTCAAAATAAAGAACAAAAGTGGAATACATATCACTTGACGGATATATAAAATCATAGTCGGGAGGAAGCAGATGATTAGGAGGAAGATCGGTTATTTCAAGCTTATCGTATGCAATAAACCGAACCTCAAAGCTGCTCGAATCAAGACTTTTTTCACTGTGGGAAACCCCGGCATTATATATTATAATGTCCCCCTTGGAAACATTCCGTGTAGTTCCATCGACCGTAACCTCTCCGTGACCGGCATAGACAAACAGCATTTCAGCAAAATTATGGCTGTGTACATCTGCCTCCCAACCTCCTGCCTTAAACTGCTTTCCGGCATACAGCAGACGCGGTTTAAGGCGAATGGAATAATGATGTTCTATCAGATATTGCTGACGCTCCTCGCTGTTATATATATGTGTGACATTCATGAAAAGACCATCCCTCCTGCACGGATGTGAATTTTTATAATCATTTTGGACATAAATAAATACACATTCTCCGAGCAATATATTTTTTAATTATGGAGTAAAGTCATATAGAAAAGCATCAATTTCAAATATGAGTACTGCTGTTTTATCGGTAGATTTCGACCTCAATGCAAAAAACGTTTTAATTTTATATATTATGCATTTCGTATCTGTGTTTGAAACGCATTCAAAAACCTTCGCACCGAAACATTGTAAATATCTGCCGTTTTATCACTTTAGCATGTTAGCACATCATATTTAAAATTTGTAATTTATTAATACTATTATATATAATTTCGACAATTTTGTCAAGATTAAATGCGACATATGGTACTTTGTTGCTTTTAAAATATGACAATTATCGTCATTGTAAAACAATCGAAAATAATATATTATAATACTATAAAACATGAAAAGACCGCCATGTTTCGGGATTTTGCACCGCAAAACCGCTGTTACCGCAGCGAAACGAAACTTGTGTCTTAAGACGTCACACTTTAAGGTATTACACACAATTATCTCACAGAGTACAAATCAGTGATTTGCAACCTTATGAAAAAGGAGGCTTTCGAGTATGAATGAAATTATTCTGCGGATGACCGGCATAGAAAAACGTTTTTCCGGCGTTCATGCCTTAAAATCGGCACGCTTTGAGCTGAGGGCCGGAGAGGTTCATGCGCTTATGGGAGAAAACGGAGCCGGTAAGTCTACGCTTATAAAGGTTCTGAGCGGAATCCATAAAAGAGACGGAGGAACAATTGAACTTTTCGAAAAGCCGGTCGAATTTGCAAATATAGCGGAATCTCAGAAAGCGGGAATAAGCGTCATACATCAGGAACTCAATATGATGAATCACCTGACGGTCGCCCAAAACATATATATCGGCCGAGAGCCGATGAAAGGAATTATGATTGACGACCGAAAAATGATTCGAGACGCCGGGGAGCTTTTCCGTAATATAGGAGTAAACATAGATCCGGAAATTCCGCTCGGTACTCTAACCGTCGGCAAACAGCAAATGGTTGAAATCGCCAAAGCCATTTCACATGACTGTCGGCTGCTTGTATTGGACGAACCGACTGCGGCGCTTACACAGCCGGAAGTCGAAGAGCTGTTTAAAATCATGAATGACCTCCGTGATAAAGGAATCGGAATGATTTATATATCTCACCGAATGGATGAAATCAACCGAATTTCAGATCGTGTAACAGTTATGCGCGACGGAGAATATATCGGGACCGTAAACACAAAGGATACAACCAAGGACGAAATCGTCAGAATGATGGTCGGACGAGTAATATACGGAGATAAAAAGGAAAAAAGCAACGTGCCGCAAAACGCTGAAACCGTCCTGGAAGTCAAACATCTGAACGCGGGCAAGGAAGTAAGGGATGTTAGTTTTTCTCTCCGAAAGGGTGAAATCCTCGGATTTGCCGGGTTAATGGGGGCCGGCCGAACCGAAACGGCACGCGCGATATACGGTGCCGATCCTAAAGATTCGGGAGAAATATTCGTCCGAGGTAAAAAAGTCCGTATAAAGCAGCCTGAGCATGCGGTAAAAAACGGCATTTGCTATCTTTCGGAAGACAGAAAACGTTACGGCCTTTTGCTAATAAAATCAGTAGCGGAAAATTCGGCGTTGGCGTCGGTCGACAGCTTTACAAAGGCCGGATGGATAGATGATAAGAGCATAGCAAAAAGAGCTGCAGAAACAAATGCCCTTCTCCGTACGAAAACTCCCTCTATGCATCAGGAGCTTAAAAATCTGTCGGGAGGTAACCAGCAAAAGGTTATCGTTGCAAGATGGCTGATAAAAAATTCCGATATATTTATTTTCGACGAGCCTACAAGAGGAATAGATGTGGGCGCAAAAAGCGAGATGTACGAGCTTATGGAAAAGCTCGCCGCCGAAGGAAAATCTATTATTATGATATCCTCGGAGTTGGCTGAAATACAACGGCTGTCGGACCGCGTAATCGTTATGTGCGAAGGACGTATTACCGCTGAGCTTGATATTGCGGACGCGACACAGGAAGAAATAATGAAATATGCAACCATGCGGAACTGACCGCTCATTTTCGATACAGAAAGGACTGTTTATAATGGATAAAAAAAATATCATTGCGGCAACCGATACACAAAGAGCGCCGAGAAAAATCGGTCAGAACATCATAATTCTGATAGCCCTCGTATTTCTTGTAGCTGTATTCTTTGCGCTGAATCCTCATTTCGTAGATAAATATAACATTGTCAGTATGGCGCAGTCTCTTGCCCCTTATGCAGTCATGAGCCTTGGAGTCACCTTTGTAATCGCAACCGGCGGAATTGATCTTTCAATCGGTACCGTCTGCATTGCTTCCGCCGTCGTAGCAGGCAAAATGTATACATCCGGACTGCTCGGTCAGAACCTATGGCTTACAATTCCTATCATGATTGCCATCGGTACCCTTTTCGGATTAATCAACGGTCTGCTCGTCGCAAAATTAAAAATGCCTGCATTTATTGCAACGCTCGGAACAATGATGATATCACGCGGTCTTTCCGCCTTGATCGTATCGGATCCAAATATATTTTATCCGAGCGGAACATGGTTTAACAAAACATTCTCAAACGCTAACGGTATTCCCACCGGAATATTTTGGATTATCGGGTTTACACTAATTTGCATGTACATTATGTATAAAAATAAAACCGGACGATATATTCTTTCTATAGGCTCAAATGAGGAAGCTACACGGCTATCCGGAATTAATACCGATAAATATAAAATTATAGCTTACACCTTTGCCGGTCTAGGCGCCGGAATCGCGGCAATTTTCTGGGCGTCGTCATTCCCGACAGTCGCCGCAGCAACAGGAAACGGAATGGAGCTTGATGCAATTGCCGGAGTGTATATCGGCGGAACAAGCGCAGCCGGCGGAGTTGCCTCCGTTACAGGCTCTGTAATCGGAGCAGCGCTTCTTGTCGTCATAAGAAACGGCTTGAATATGATTCTCGCGAAATTCAGTCTCAATCTAAATTCAACTTACGTTACCTACGTTCTTACAGGTATTATAGTCGTCGTCGCCGTATTGATGGACGTCATCAAAACAAAGAAGCAGAGCCGTGTAAAAACAGACAAAAAAATAAAAGCTAAAAATAACGGCAATACTCCCTCTCAGACTATATGAAGAACCTCAGGCATACACGCCTATACGGAAGGGCCTCGTGCCTATACTAAAGATCTCATGCATATACAAAGGACCTCATGCATATACGAAGGACCTCGTACCGTTCTGTTAACAAAAGTATATCTGCCCGGTAAAGGGCATAAATTAAGGAGGAAATACAAATGAAAAAAATAAGAAAGACACTGTTTACTCTTCTTGCGGCTGCCATTGCAGCAGGTACTGTACTTCCGCTCACCGGGTGTTCAAACAATGGTGAAAACGGAGGAAATACGGGCGAAAATAAAACTATTGCCGTAATCGCAAAGGGCGAATCACATGCATTTTGGCAGTCGGTTAAAGCCGGCGCCGAAGATGCAGCAAAAAAATACGGATATACTATTACCTTCCGCGGTCCTGCCAGTGAAAGCGCAAAAGATCTGCCGTCACAGCAGGAAATGGTTCAAACCGCGCTTTCAAACAATGTTGCAGGAATGGTTCTGGGAACAATCGGTGAAGGGTTTACGGATATGCTTGCGCAGGCATATGACAAAAAAATTCCTGTAGTTCAGTTTGATTCGGGAATTTGGGCAAATGATATAGCGGCTCTCAACTCACAGAATAAAAACCCGATTGTTTCGTCTGTCGCTACAAGCAACACTTTGGCAGCCGGACTTGCGGCAGAAAATTTCTTTGCAGCAATAAAGGACGATATTGCCGCATCCGATAATTATGTCGTAGGCGTTATCCAGCACGATGAAACTCAGACTGGAATAGACCGTGCACAGGGATTTATCGACAAATTTACAGAACTTGCAAACGCGGACAGTACGACAAACGGCAAATACAAAATTGAAAAGGAAGTAAAACCGGGAGACGCAGACAACGCATATAAAGCGGCGCTTGAAGCGCTCTTTGAAAAAGGCGCCAATGCAATATTCATGTCAAACGAAGGCGTTGTTAAGCAGGTATACGACGCTGTCTCAGCGGCAGGCGGAAAATACGACAACATCATGTTCTGCGGTTTTGACGCGGGTTCTAAGCAAATCGAATGGATGAAAGCATCATCCGGAGCTAAGCTCGTCGGCGCTGTCGCTCAGGATTCATATCAGATAGGGTATCAGGCTGTAGAGCAGTGCGTATTTGCCATTGAAAGCAAAACCGTCACAACAGATGTAGCTATCGCAGGAGCTTGGTGGAATTCCGATAACGTAGATAAGATGATAAGCGATAATCTCGTTTACGAGGGCTGATAACATCATAGTTATTATACGTTTTTATCGCAGAACAACGCTTTTTAGGTACACTTATAAGCTGTGAAAAGTTTATGCAATGACAAAATCCGGAGATTCGGCTGCGCCGGCTCCGGATTTTTATTTTTTATTATTTTCTTAATATTTAATCAAAATTTTCTTATATCTCTCTTTTTTCTATCAAATCAGAAAGTGTAATACCGTCAAAAAACTCATTAATCATCCTGTTAAGCTTAAGCCACATAGGAAGCGTCAAACATACCTCGGCATGCTTACACGGCTCATTTTCAAACTCAGGGCAGTCAACAGGATTAAGACTTCTCTCGGTCAGCCGTAAAATATCTCCGACTGTATATTTATCGGGAGATTTCGCAAGTCTGTATCCTCCGCCCTTTCCGTGAGCTCCGTCAACAAGCTTAGCTTTTGACAAGGATGACATAATTCCCTCAAGATATTTCAGCGAGATATCCTCAGCCGCGGCAATATCTTTCAGCGGTATATAGTTATCCACACCGCTCCGCGCAAGGTAAAGCATCACCCGAAGTGCATACCTTCCCCTTGTAGAAACAATCATGGTTTAATTTCTCCCTTCTTTAAAGCGTCAGACCATTCTGCATGCCTGGCACCCTTCACAATCGGGAAAATCTTTCTTTTCATATGCAATTCCATTTCTGTCGTAATAGTCGCGTACAGCAGATTTTATAGCCTCTTCGGCAAGCACAGAACAGTGAAGCTTATGTGCAGGCAAGCCGCCAAGCGCTTTGACTACGTCTTTATTGGTAACCTTAAGAGCGTCGTCAATCGTTCTGCCTTTTATCATCTCTGTTGCCATAGAGCTTGAGGCTATTGCGGAACCACAGCCAAATGTTTCAAATTTCACATCTTCAATAACATTATCTTTAATTTTAAGATATATTTTCATTATATCGCCGCATTTTGCGTTTCCGACCTCTCCGGCCCCGTCAAAGTCTTTTATTTCACCCATATTTCTCGGATTTGTAAAATGATCCATTACAGTTTCTGTATAAAGCGCCATTGTATTTTTCCTCCGTTATAACTAAATAAAGATGTCAGGCAATTCTGCCAAGGTGTCCGGCCTCCGATACCGCAGCCAACATTTTCTGACATATCGGAAATTTTCTCTATAATGCCGATGTTTCCCTGTTAAATTTGATTAAATTAAAGCTCAAAGGGCTTCTTTCCGTCACATTTATCATGCCAAAGCGGCGACATCTCCCTGAGCCTTTCCACTGTTTCGATAACCGAGTCTATTATATAGTCAATCTCCTCCGGAGTATTTTCGTGAGACAATGTCAACCGCAAAGAACCGTGGGCTATCTCATGCTTTCGTCCTATTGCAAGTAAAACGTGACTCGGATCAAGCGAACCGGAAGTACACGCCGAACCCGACGACGCGCAAATACCCTTTCCGTCAAGCATAAGAAGAATAGCTTCTCCCTCTATTCCTTCAAAACAAAAGCTGACATTTCCCGGCAGACGCGGTGCCAAAGCTCCGTTAAGCTCGGAATGAGATATTCTTGACAGACCTTTTATAAGTCTGTCACGCAGCGCGGATGTATATTCGGCATTTTTGTCAAGATTGCCGACCGCTTCTTCAAAAGCCGCTGCGGCTCCTACGATAGCCGGAACATTCTCCGTTCCGCCCCGTCTTCCGCGCTCCTGTGCTCCGCCTTCAATTACATTTACAAGCGGAATTCCGGATTTTGAGTAAAGTACACCCACTCCTTTAGGTCCGTGAAATTTATGCGCCGAAAGTGAAAGCATATCAATATTTTGGGAAGCAATATCTATATGAACATGTCCCGCGGCCTGAACCGCGTCCGTATGAAATATTATGCCGCGGTTTCGGCATATCGTTCCGATTTCCGAAATCGGCTGAACTGTTCCAATCTCATTATTTGCGTACATAACGGTAACAAGACATGTGTCGTCGCGTATTGCAGCTTCCAGTTCGTCAATACGTACAATTCCGTCACAGTGAACATCGAGTAATGTTATCTCAAAACCTCGTTTTTTCAGTTTTTCAAGTGTATGCAAAACCGCATGGTGTTCAAATGCGGTTGAAATTATATGTTTCTTTCCTTTTTTTTCACCGATTGCGGCAGCAGACAAAATTGCCTGATTATCCGCTTCGCTTCCGCCGGATGTAAAGATGATCTCCCTCGGCTTACAGCCGAGAAGATCCGCAAATTTCTTTCTTGCTGAAAACAGAGCCTCGGCAGCCGTTTGTCCCAATGTATGGAGGCTTGACGGATTTCCGTAGATCTCCCTCATATACGGAAGCAAAGCTTTTAAAGCCGTTTCGCTTGTTTTTGTTGTAGCGGCGTTATCTGCATAAACTGTCATAAATAATACCACGCCTTTGGCCTTGCAAAGACTTCCCTTTCATCAACATTATATTACCTACTTAATCGGTATGTTAATAGTATATCACCATTTACCTACTTTGTCAATAGGTAAATTCATTTTTTTATTTTGTCTATTAAAAAAAGGAATACCCTGTGTTTGCAAAAAACAAATATAAAAACAAAACAAGATTAATTTTTTTATTGATCACTGTTGTAAAATTAAAAATTTTATTGTAAAATAAAAGCAATGCTCTGAATCAATTTCCAAAGCTTATTTAAATTTTCAAATTTGACTTCTTGAGCCTAAAACTCATATTTTAATTATAAGAAAGGAACAAAAAATGATTTACAAGGATTTTCAAGGCTTAAAGCTCTCAGCTCTCGGTATGGGAACAATGCGTCTCCCTGTTAAAAACGAAGATTACTCGGCCATTGATGAAGCCCAAACCGAAAATATGGTTGAATATGCCCTTAAAAACGGCATTAACTACTTTGACACCGCATGGGGATATCACAACGGACAGTCGGAAATTATTATCGGAAAAACTCTTGAAAAGTATTCCCGAGACAGCTATATGCTTGCAACAAAATTTCCGGGTTATGATCTGTCCAACATGGATAAAGTCCGGGAAATTTTCGAAAAACAGCTTGAAAAATGCCGTGTAGATTATTTTGACTTTTATCTTGTTCACAATGTATGCGAGTTAAATATAAATGAATATCTCAATCCCCGACATGGTATACATGATTACCTCGTATCTCAGAAGAAAAACGGCAGAATCAAGCATCTCGGATTTTCAGCTCACGGAAGCTACAACGTCATAAAGCGCTTTCTGGACGTTTACGGAAAAGATATGGAATTCTGTCAGCTGCAGATTAACTGGGTTGACTGGAATTTTCAGGACGCAAAATCTAAAGTTGAGCTTTTGCGGAAATGGAAACTTCCTGTATGGGTAATGGAACCGCTGCGAGGCGGAAAGCTGACATCACTCCCGAAAAATTATGAAGACGAATTGAAAGCTCTGCGTCCCGATGAAACAATTACGGAATGGGCTTTCCGTTTTCTCCAGGCAATACCGGATGTTTGTGTTACGCTTTCAGGAATGTCTGACTATGAACAGCTGAAGCAAAACATAAAGACTTTTGAAACCGAAAAACCGTTGTCGGATAATGAGTTTCATACCCTGCTCGGAATAGCGGATGAAATGACTAAAAAGAAATCGCTGTCCTGTACAGCATGCCGATACTGCACTTCCCATTGTCCCCAAGAACTTGACATACCGCACCTTCTCTCGCTCTACAATGAACATATCTTCACCGAGGGAGGATTCATTGCGCCGATGGCTCTCGCCGCCCTTCCCGCCGATAAACAGCCGTCGTCGTGCGTGGGATGCAGAAGCTGCGAAGCAGTCTGTCCACAGCAAATTAAAATCTCCGAAGTTATGTCCGATTTTGCGGATAAGCTGAAGGCGTAAAGCAATATACATATCGTTCGATAAGGCGCAAAGCGCCGTCATAAGGAGCTTGGACGGCGTATCCTATCGTATTTCATTGTATTGCATAGTCTTGCATTGCATGTATTGTACCGTACGAAACCGAAAAGTCGGCGGAACTCTCCTCGCCAAAGCGGCAGGGGACATCCGCCTTTAATAACCATCCGGTCTGAATCAAATGAGTGCATTCATTTGTGGCGGCCGGATTCTTTTTACGCCTGCTGCCGGTCCGCCGTGCCGCACTTTGCCCTTTCGCAGTAACCGCGGAGAAAATCATAAAATTCAATCACACTGCTGTTATCAAGCTTATTAAGTTTATGAGAAACTATTATATCCCGTGAAAAAAGACCGTCCTCGATACGCAGCAATTTTATATTATCGGACAAAACCGGGCCCCATGAAAATTCAGGCCAAAATCCAACTCCGATATTCGACGCAATCATATTCATAACCGCCATCGGGCTGTCGCTCTCAAACACAATTTGAGGACTAAATCCTGAATGCTGGCACAGCTTATCGCATATCGTTCTGAACTGACGGGAATCACTGAGGCTTATAAATTTTTCTCCCATAACTTCGCTGAGATGAATGGAATTGCTATTTTGATACTTATCAATATTCGGAACAGCAAGGAAAATTTTTTCATTGCATACAAAAGCACTTGCCGCTTCATCACCGCGAAGCTGATAAAAAAGCTTGGTCGATATCTGAATATCATATATATCCTCTCGGTTGTTCTGCAAAAACTCAAATTTGATATCAGGGTGATTCTTTTTATACTCAACAATAGCTTCAGTTAAAAAGACTGAAGAAGCCAAAACGTTGAGATGAATCGTTTCATTTGATAAATTTGCCATAGTACGCAGCATCTCAGGAATTTCATCAAGCTCTTCAAGAATAGGCACAACTTTTTTCCGGAGATATTCTCCGTACTCCGATAAAACAATATTTCTTCCCTTATGTATGAAAAGCGGAACACCGAACTCATTTTCAAGATTATGAATTACCTTTGTAAGCGACGGCTGAGCAATATGAAGATTTTCCGCACTTTTTGTAATATGCTGGGTACGCGCCACCTCTGCAAAATACCGAAGCTGTGAAAGCTCCATTTCCACACCACATCCTTTTTTAGATATAAATCTTCCGATTTCACGACCATAGTAATCCGATTGATAGCTTACAAGCTATGTTTTCCATAGATATTATATATTTGAATTATTGATTTGTCAATGATAAAATGTTAATAACAGAAAAGAAATCCAAATAGTGAAAATCAGAAAGATTCTCCTTAAAAATAGTTTTGTTTAGCACAAGCACAGAAGCTTAAAAAACGCTGAAAACCTGTTTCTAACAAAACTTTACGTCTGTATGAAAGGTATGGTTACAGTTATGGATCAATTACTTGAAACGGTTATGTTAATTTGCTTCGGGCTCTCCTGGCCGTTTTCTCTGTGGAGAAATATAAAAGCACGTTCCGCAAAGGCAATGAGTCTGCCGTTTACAATTCTGATTGTAGCAGGATATATAGCAGGAATTGCAGCAAAAATAATAAATCACAGTGTAAGCTATGTTCTTATTGCATATCTGCTTAATCTTATAGTAGTCTCCGCAAATATTGTAGTTTATTTCGTCAACCTGAAAATTGACAGAGAAAGTATAAAAACAGAACATGAAGGAGGAAAAAAGAAAAATGCTTCAGCTTTTCAGAAACAGGTTCAGGGAAATTAATAAAATAGCAGAAAAAGACGGAGTTGTACTGCTCGGTTCAGATTACTTTACGGATTTCCCAATTAATGAGCTTGCGCAAAAATACGATGTGGAAACTCCGATATATAATCGGAGCGTACCAAAGTCGACTATTTTAGAAATCACGGGAATGCTTGAGCAATGCGTTTTTGAGCTTGATCCCGCAAAGGTTTTCGTAGCCGTCGGCGATTATGATATAAAAAGAGCTGAATTTAACGCAGATGAATTCTTAAATCAATATGAATATCTGCTCTATCAAATCCATTCAAAAATAAAAACGGAGATTTATATAGTCTCTGTATTTTCCGACTCTCCGATCGCCTCCGCAGTCAACAAACGGCTCCGCGGACTTGCCAAAGAAAACGGATGCAAATT
This sequence comes from uncultured Eubacteriales bacterium, assembly GCA_948467545.1. Classification (GTDB taxonomy): domain Bacteria; phylum Bacillota; class Clostridia; order Oscillospirales; family CAG-272; genus UMGS911. The sequence continues at coordinate 8,471 of CAOKER010000004.1, read as the reverse complement.
TATCAACATCGCATCCTCGCTGAATCTTGATAATCAGGAGTTACGGGTTTTTGAAACACTTAGATTTTACTTTCGTCTAAAACCGATCTGTTTTTCCGACGCCATGAAGTTCGCCCCGGTTAAATAAAAGAATAAAAACAAAAGCTATAACAAAAGCTATAACAAGCTGCCGAAATTTATATTTTAAATAAATTCCGGCAGCAATTTATTTGATAAAATATAAGGTCTGAAGAAGCGTCACTGCATGTTTCGTCCCATAATTATACCGCTGATTATACCGCATTATACCGCAAAAACAACAAAGAGAAAACTTAGCGCCAAATGAAAAACAAAATGCCTGTAAGTTAATGAATACAACAGGTATATAATTACTGCATAAATATTTGTGCAGTTTTTTTTCTTAAAGCTATTGCATTTAAATTCAAAATGATTTATAATGTATAAACATGCAAGTTACCGTATAATTATTCGCAATATACATATATAACAGTTTAATGAGAGATTAATGTCTTAATAAACTTTTGAGAGATGCATTGTACCATCGCCGAAAATTTACTGCTATCCGCCGTCTTGGAGACCAACATCCCACCGGACGGAGGATGTCTTATTTTTAGCTATAATTTGTACACTGAAAGGTATGATCATAAAATGTGCGGAAAAACTAAAGTATTTATAGATGGACGCTCAGGAACGACAGGCCTCCGAATATATGAGCGTCTTGAAGTACGCGATGACATTTCACTAATCGTACTGAATGAAGAGCAGCGAAAAGACGCTTCAGCAAGAAAGCAAGCTATAAGAGATTCGGACATTACCTTTCTCTGCCTGCCGGACAGTGCTGCGATTCAGGCGGTTTCCCTTGCAGACGGAAATCCCGACACCATAATAATAGATACCTCAACCGCACATCGAACTCTCGCGGGATGGGAATACGGATTTCCGGAAATATCGGTTACCCGCTGTCAAAAAATAAAGAAAAGCAAAAGAATAGCCGTTCCCGGCTGCCATGCCAGCGGATTTGCCGCACTTACTGCGCCGCTTGTTTCAGCCGGAATAGTTCCGAATAATGCGCATTTATGCTGTTTCTCCTTAACCGGATACAGCGGGGGCGGAAAACAAATGATTGCCGAATATGAAGCTCCCAAAAAAAATTCACTGCTCACTGCTCCGCGTCAGTACGGAATTACTCAGGAACACAAGCACCTTCTTGAAATGCAAAAAATATGCGGCCTTAAATATAAACCTGCATTCTGTCCGACCGTTGCAGACTTTTACAGCGGTATGGAGGTAACCATTCCGCTTTTTGCCGATGACATTCACGGAAGTATGAAGGACATAAAAAAAATATATTCAGAACTCTATAAAGGACCTGTTGTAAAATTTACAGAACACGGCGATGAAAACGGTTTTTTGTCCGCAGAAGCATTCTCCGGAAGAGATTCCATGGAAATTTCCGTCTACGGCAACGATGAGAGAATAATACTAAGTGCACGATATGATAATCTCGGAAAAGGTGCGTCAGGTGCGGCAATCGAATGTATGAATCTTGTACTCGGCGCTGATCCGTGCAAAGGCTTATTGCTCTGAGCAATCTAAAATATCTGCGTAATATAAAATATTTGAATTATTCAACATATTTGCGTAATCTAAAATAAAAGAGTGCCGATTTACATTCCATGTGAAAGGAAAAGACATGAAAACACATAAAATAAAGACTATTCCGGGAGGAGTATGTGCCGCAAGGGGATTCAAAGCGAACGGTATTCACTGCGGTATTAGAAAAAATAAATCAAAGTCCGATCTTGCTTTAATTGTTTCCGAAGTTCCGGCAAATGCGGCCGCTGTATATACTCAAAACGCAGTTAAAGGCGCTCCCCTTACTGTAACAAAAAATCATCTTTTAAACGGACAGGCTCAGGCAATAATCTGCAACAGCGGGAATGCGAATACCTGCAATGCAAACGGAATTGAGATCGCTGAGGAAATGAGTTTGTTGGTAGAAAAGCATACAGGAATTCCGGCGCAGGACGTAATTGTCGCATCAACAGGAGTTATAGGACAGCAGCTTTCAATAGATCCGATAGCAAACGGAATGAAGCCGCTTGTTTCAGGTCTTGGAAGATACAGTGAACGCGCCGCTGCCGCAATTATGACTACAGACACAAAAATAAAGGAGCTGGCCTGCCGTTTCACATTAAACGGTAAAGAATGCCGTATCGGAGGAATCGCAAAAGGTTCAGGGATGATTCATCCTAACATGGCTACAATGCTTGTATTTATCACTACAGACTGTGCAATCAGTCCTGATATGCTGCAAAAAGCCGTATCAAACGATGTAAAGAATTCATTCAATATGATTTCAATTGACGGTGATACCTCAACAAACGATATGGTTGCAATAATGGCGAACGGACTTGCAGACAATCCCGAAATAAACTCCGAGGGAGAAGATTTTGATTTATTCTGTGCGGCACTTTTTGAAATTACAAGTCAATTATGCCGTATGATAGCGGCTGACGGCGAGGGAGCAACAAAGCTTCTTGAATGCAGTGTTTCAGGAGCCAAGGACGAAAAAGCTGCTAAAGCAGTCGCGAAATCGGTTATCTGTTCTTCTCTTCTCAAAGCTGCTATGTTTGGAGCTGACGCAAACTGGGGACGTGTCTTATGCGCAATCGGATATGCCGACGCAGAGGTCGACGTATCAAAGGTTGGAGTCTCTTTCCGTTCAAGTAATGGAGAAATTGAAGTATGCCGCGGCGGAGCAGGTATAGATTTCTCGGAAGAGTCTGCAAAAGCCATACTTTCCGAAAATGAAATTGAAATTCTTGTATCACTCGGAGACGGCAATAAATCCGCAACCGCATGGGGCTGTGACCTTACGTATGATTATGTAAAAATTAACGGAGACTACAGAACATGATATTAAAAATCATATATTTTTCCCACATATAGATTTTTGATATATAGCTGATATACAGACAATCAATATTGAAAGGCAATAACAAATGAATCTTACAAACGCAGAACGCGCCGAAGTCCTTGTTCACGCACTTCCATATATACAAAAGTATAATAATAAAGTAGTCGTTATAAAATACGGCGGAAATGCAATGCTGAGCAATGAGCTGAAAAAAGCTGTAATGGGAGACATTGTTCTGCTCTCATTAATCGGGGTACGCGTCGTACTTGTGCACGGCGGGGGGCCTGAAATTACTGATATGCTCGGTAAAATCGGAAAAAAATCCGAATTCGTCGGAGGACTTAGAGTTACCGACAGTGAGACAGCCGATATAGTTCAAATGGTTTTATCAGGTAAAATTAATAAAGGACTGGTAAACTTTATTGAAAATATAGGCGGAAAAGCAATCGGTCTTTGCGGAGCTGACGGCCGCCTGATTGAAGCCAAGCCGCTTTCAAAGGAGCTCGGTTATGTTGGCGAAATTACAAAGGTAAACGTAAAACCTATTATAGATATACAGGAAAACGGGTACATTCCTGTAATATCTACGGTAGGATGCGACAAAGAGGGGCATGTATACAATATCAACGCCGATACAGCAGCTGCACAGATAGCAGGAGAACTTGGCGCCGAAAGCTTGATATGCATGACTGATACCAGCGGAATTCTTCGTGACCAAAATGATATTGCGTCGCTGATACCGGTTTTGAAGATAAATTCTGTTCCCAAACTTATTGAAAACGGTACAATCTCAGGCGGTATGATTCCTAAAGTTGAATGCTGCGTAGAAGCAGTACGCAAGGGAGTACATAAGGTATTCATAATCGACGGAAGAATTCCTCATTCTATACTTATTGAGACTCTTACAGACGAAGGAATAGGCACAATGATAGTTCAGGATTAAGATACATCAGATTGCATGCATATTAAGTATTAATTCATTGTATGTAATCAATTGTTTTTTGCAAAGAAAGGTGTATAAGTAAATAATGGATATAAAACAAACAGATTCAGAGTACATTGCTCACACATATTCGCGCTTTCCGTTAACTCTTGTACGCGGTGACGGGTGCATACTTTACGATGAAACAGGGACCGAATACATTGACATGGGCGCGGGTATCGCCGTAAATACTTTCGGCGCAGCAGATAAGGAATGGTGCTCTGCGGTTGAAAACCAAATTCATAAATTGGCACATGCTTCGAATCTCTATTATACCGAGCCATGCGTCAAGCTTGCGGAAATGCTCTGTCAAAGAACAGGACTGAAGAAGGTGTTCTTCTCAAACTCCGGAGCCGAAGCAAATGAATGTGCGATAAAAGCAGCACGCCGATACGCCTTCAACAGATACGGAGATGAAAATCATTCCGTAATAATTACACTTAAAAACAGCTTTCACGGAAGAACTGTAACTACGCTTTCCGCAACAGGACAGGACTGTTTTCATCATGAATTCGGCCCGTTTACTCCCGGATTCGTCTACGCCGACGCCGAAAATCCCGATTCTCTGGAGTCCCTTGCGTCAGCAGGAAATGTATGTGCGATAATGTTTGAAGCAATACAGGGTGAAGGCGGTGTATTGCCTCTGACAGAGGATTTTGTCCGTGCAATAAAAAGAACGGCGGAAAAGTACAATCTTTTGCTTATCGCCGATGAAATTCAATGCGGAAACGGAAGAAGCGGGAAACTATGCGCATATATGAACTTTGATATTCAGCCTGATATTGTAACCTCCGCAAAAGGACTGGCCGCAGGTCTTCCTCTCGGTGTAACTCTTTTCGGCGAAAGAGTGGAAAATGTATATATACCCGGAACACACGGTTCAACCTTCGGAGGGAACCCGGTCTGCGCATCAGCCGCATTATCTGTCCTTTCAAGAATTGATGATAAGCTGCTCCATGAAGTAACCGAAAAAGGTAAATATATTGTAAAGGAGCTTAACGGAGCAAGTGGAATTTCAGAGATAACAGGTCTCGGACTCATGCTCGGTATAAAGACAGAGAAAAATGTAAAAGATGTTATAAACGATTGTATGGAACAAGGCGTTCTTGTTCTCTCGGCAAAGTCAAAGCTCAGATTGCTCCCACCTCTTAACATACCTTATGACATGCTGGAAAAAGCGATCTCGGCTATCAAAAAGGCGTGCAGTATTTAAATTTTACTGACAGTAAAAGACTTTCATATTAAAAATTTACCGTATGAAAGGTGTTTTCAAATGTTAAAATCTATATTCTTTGATCTCGACGGAACCCTTCTTCCAATGGATTATGATGATTTTTGCGACATGTACTTCAGCATGCTCACCGATAAATTATCAAAAAACGGATACGCTCCGAAAGAACTTTATGAAGCAGTTTGGAGCGGAACAAAAGCTATGCTGGAAAACGACGGAAGTATAACTAACGAGAAAGCTTTTTGGACCTGTTTTGAAAAACATTTCGGAAAAATTTCGCCTGAAACTCATTTGGCGTTCGACGAATTTTATAGAAGCGACTTTAATAAAATAAGTACAATCTGTTCTCCGAATCCGGCTGCAAAGGACATAATAAAAACAGTCAAATTGCTCGGTTTAATTCCCGTACTTGCAACCAATCCCGTCTTTCCGTCGACTGCAACCGAAAATCGCATAAAATGGGCCGGTTTATTACCATCCGATTTTGTACATTACACGACGTATGAAAACAGCTCTTTCTGCAAACCGAAGGCTGAATACTATTGTGAAATACTCGATAAACTTTCTTTGAAGCCAAATGAATGTGCAATGATTGGAAACGACGTTGATGATGACATGCCGGCTTCCAATATAGGAATGAAAGTTTTTCTGCTTACAGATTGTTTGATAAATCGCTCTAAAAAGGATATATCAATCTATCCTCACGGGGACTGGAAGCAGCTCAAAATCTTTATTACCTCAATTATATCTAATTAATATATAAAATGCTGCAAAATCTGTGGCAGTATCGTAAATAAAAAAAGAGTTCATAGCTTTTAATTTATGAGCTCTTTTTTATCTGCCTTTAATATACATAAAAATAAGGTTAAATGGAATCTAAAATTTAATGCTTATTTATTAAAATATTAAGATTTAATATATTTTAATATTTCGTATATAATACCTATTGATTTATTACAATTAATGTCGTATAATTTCAATGTAGAAAACAATAACTTATATCAGTCAGCACATACATATGCCTAAAATTTCCGAAGGGAGATTTACTTAGTGAATATTCTTATTTTAAGCTGTCATACGGGAGAAGGACATAACAGCGCCGCGAGAGCAGTAGGAGAAGAACTGTCAGCATTGAATCATAAATACGAAATTGTAGATCCGTCTCTTATAGGCGGAAATAAAACCAAAAGTATTCCGTCTATCTGCTATAATACTATTATAAAGAAAAAACCTTCGCTTTTCGGCATGGTTTACAAAGCCGGTAAATGGTACGATTCGACAAAACTTGTTTCACCTATCTATCTTGTAAATGCCACACATGCCAAAGCAGTTTGGAAATACATAGAGGATAATAAATTTGATGTTGCGGTCTGCACACATCTTTTTGGAATGGAAACTCTTACAGCTATACGAAAAAGACTCGGAAAATATATCCCTTCGTATGGGATATTGACAGATTATACTGTTGTACCGTTTTTTTGCGATGCCAAAATCGATGGATATTTTATTCCCCACGAAGAACTCAAACACAGTTTGGCAATGCGCGGAATTCCGGAAGAAAAAATTTTCCCGACAGGTATTCCTGTATCGCCCAAATTTCGTAATGAACTTACAAAAGAAGAGGCTCGCCTACATCTCGGTATGCCAAAAGATAAGAGGATTTTTGTTATTATGTGCGGTGGAATCGGAGGCGGAAACGTTATCGGACTATGTGAAAAAATGCTCGATAAAGTAGGAAACGACGCTCTGATTTATGTGCTGACCGGGCGAAATAATAAACTTAGGGAAAGTGTATCCGAACGTTTTTCGGGAAATAGTAATATAATAGTACAGCCATTCACAACAGAAGCAAATGTTTTTATGAAAGCTGCCGATGTTCTGCTCTCAAAGCCGGGCGGGCTTTCATCAACCGAGGCCGCAGTATCGGGAGTACCTCTGATTCATATCGGCGCAATTCCCGGATGTGAAACCGATAATACAAAATTTTTTGAAGAACATGGCCTTTCAATTGCCGCTACTGATATAGCCGATGCGGCGGAAAAAGCAGTTAAACTCGAATCTGATAAGCTTATTTCAGAAAGGATGAGGGCTGCCCAATCGAGTGTCATCAATCCTTATGCAGCACGCGATATAGCTCTCAAGATTACTCAATGAAAAATTTATTAATATGGAATACCGTTATCTGGGGTGGATTTCTCCTCGGATCGATTCCATTCTGTTATTTTATTCCTAAATGGATAAAAGGAATAGATGTAATTTCAAACAGTAAAGACCACAATCCCGGAGCATCCAATGTGTTTTCTCTTTGCGGAATATTCATGGGTATAATATGTCTTTTTCTCGATATCGCAAAGGGAATTATTACACCATATTATATTATTCATACCCATTTGGAAAAAAACCTTCTATTTTCACTCGTCATGATCGCGCCTGTTCTTGGGCATGCAGTAGGAATGTTTTTGTCCTTTCGAGGAGGAAAAAGTATAGCTACAACATTTGGCGTCATGATTGCATTGTTTCCGGTATCAAAAATCGGAATCTTATTAGCAATTATATATATTGTTCTGTTCGGAATTATTCGGATAAAACCAAACCGAAAATGCAGTATAATGACATTTTCCATATTCGGAATAATTTCACCCATTATATTGCTCTATTATAATAACTACTCCTTTGCCTTAGGGTGCATGGGTATTTCAATAATTGTACTTTATAAACATTTAAAGTCACATGATGTAAAAATTAAGAGTTTTGAAAATCAAAATGAAGAAAATCAGAACGAAGAAAGCGAGCTTGTAAAGGCAGGTAAACTTTCATAATAAAATAAATATTCTTGTATTTTATAAAATAAAAACATACTGCCTTCACATAAGCTCGGATAGCATTCCATAAATTCTCGGTAAAACATTTAATTGCGGAAAAACAAATCTATCTTTTGTCATATAGAGTAAATGTATATATGCTATATAAAGTAAACCTTTATAGTGTTATTATACATTGTTGTTCAACACAGTTATGATTAACAACCTTACCCGATTCAAAGTTAGTTCCTGCAATGTATAGAGCCCCATTCTACACCATAAAAAACACAGAGGAACTGATAAATTAGTCAGATATTTAAATATCAAATAATATCCTGTTTTATACATATTCTGCATGTATAAAACAGGATATTATTATTTTTACAAACACGTCATTATAAAATTTCCCGTAAAATAAAACTGTCAAAATAAACCGTCATGTTTCCCAAATTGAGAAATCCCGGACTGAGAAATAATTTAGACTCTCCGCGAAAATCAAAGAAAAGAAAAAGTCAAGAAAAAGGTGTACGAAGAATT
>CAOKER010000003.1 GCA_948467545.1 uncultured Eubacteriales bacterium | reverse complement strand
GTACTATAAACTACGTCTTATGTAACGCACCGTCTATCTTTGCAAATTTATTTATGTTATATTACTCTGTCTCTTGATGTATGTTTACTGACTATGTTTTATCAAAAGGGATAAATTAATCAGCGTCAGCGATGAGCTTCATCAGACGAGTAAGATCGATAGCATTAATAGAGCCGTCTCCATTAACGTCTGCATTTGCGCAATCCGGATCATCAATTCCCTTATCGTCTGCTATAAGCTTCATAAGACGGGAAAGATCGCGGGCGTCCACAGATTTGTCTCCGTTTATATCGCCAACGATTGCAGGTCCGGGATCGCCTGAATCTCCTGTATCGGAGCTGTCTATCGTATCGGACGTGTCTACAGTATCAGCAGTATCTGCCGTATCCGCAGTGTCAGCAGTATCTGCTGTGTCGTTTGTATCTTCTATAGTGACAGTTTCCTCTGTCAATTTAATACTATACTTAACACTGTTATAGTCGCCCAAATCGGTGAATATACGGAAAGATTCGGATTGACCGCCTTCTATATACGCCCCCAGATCGCCGACAAGCTTACCGTAGTCATATGCCCATACATGATTCTCAGGAACATCGATAATCGTAAGTCCATATTTAAATGTGCCTCCGTCTTTCATAAGCGCATTCTGAACGCTATCTGAAACCGGGAATCCCATTTCAATTACATATCCGATCTTCTCGCCGTTATCATCATAGACAAAATCGGTTGCGCAAAGCCCATCGTCCAAATTATCCTGATGACCTTTATTCCATGTATTCCACTTAATCCATTTTCCCTCATCGGACTCCGTTGCGGCAAAAAAGCCAAGTGCATCCGCTCTGAGAGAAAATTCGTCGGTCCGCTCGTCGGCACCTCTTTGGGTAAACTGGAACTTGGGGTTTATCGAATCGTGAATCCACGGAATACCGTCCTGTGCATTCTCCAAGCAATACTGAAAATGTTCTTCGTCGAGACCGCCTATCGAGCTGTCAAGAACTTCTACGGCAACATAGATATAGTTAGTATTCTTGTTCCATAAAAAGTACGTTGTAGCTTTAAGTGGATCTTCCGAAGGATCCTTATAACTAAAATCCGTATCCGGAAAATTCACCGAGTAATAATCTCTGTACTCGTCACTTTCTAAAAACGATTGATCATATATACCACCTGTCCAGCCCTGTACAGTAAGCTCATGCTCTATTCTGTATGACTGGAGATAAGCGTCGTCAATCTGACCGTCAACAGACACTTCATAATCGCCGCATTCAAGCACTTTATCGGGTACGGCAGTCTCTCCTTCTGCACTTGCCGGCATAACAGCAGCTGCGCCGAACAACATTGCAGCAGCTGTTATTAAGCAAAGATTCTTTTTCATGATTACTTTCATCCTTTCTTATTCTCCGTGCAAAGCACGGTTTTATTTATATATACTTTTGCAATTCCGATTTAAGAACCGCAAAAGATACTGACATACAGGGTATTTCCTGTTCGCACATATATACTACCATATTTCAAACATAAAATCAAGTACATTATGCAAAACTGTATATAAAAATTTTTGCCAAAATTTAATATTTTTTTCAGATAAAAATCCGAGACAAAATTATCCGCAAAATTTTGGATTTCAAAAATGACGTTTTTTGTCAAAAAATATCATTTTTAATCAATCGACAGGCTGAATACCTACTGTGGACATATCGCACGCTTTAAGTCCCGGAATAAGATTATAAATGTTTGAATCTTCTCTTACTGTATAGTCTCCGCCCTCATAATCGACAAAAATGTCTTCCGGCGATATATCACTGATATTATCTCTGTAGGTTATATGCTTTTCGGTCTGATTCGAAATGTTATAGCTCACGCCCGATCCTCCCAATATATTGTTTCTAACAATACTGTTTCCGAACGCATAGGGAACATAGTTATCCTCAAGATCCACCACATTTGTAGTTTTAAGCAGCATTGTCCACGGATACAAAATTGACCAAAATTCTCTTGCATATGCCGGAGTTTGATCAATGCGTCCCCATGCAGGAGAATTCCAAGGCACGAGGCCTGCCCACAGCCCGCTTGCTCCTTCCACATCGAATCTTGCCTGATTCGGCTGCCATCCCGCATTGGGGCCTGTACCGGGGTAATACGCTCTTTGGTCATATCCGAAACCGGCATTTATTAAAATATTGTCGGTAATTACATTGTCACGTCCGCCTCCGCAGGCAACTCCCTGTCCGTCAACGTTTATTATAATATTGGAAACAAAGGTTTTACCGCCTCCGGCATCGTCATTATAATAACAATTCGGATTATAGTAGATACTCAATTTATTTACAATGTCTTTGAACAAATTATTTCTGTAAATATTACCGTTTGCAGACCAACCGCCCTCGTATATCGCTCCGGCGTCCCCTGCTTCATAGCAGACATCATGTATATAGTTATTTTCAAAAAGCATCTCACAGGCTATATTTGAAAATGATGTATGAGGTCCTCTGTACATTTCATTATGAGTAATTGTAAAACCTATACCCTCTACATACATAGCTCCGTTATAAACACGGTATATCTCGCCGAAATCATGAATTTCGTTATTATCAACCAAAGTTTTTGAAGGAATTAAATTGATACTGTCTCCTCCCAATACCTCTATACCGGTTCCTCCGGAATGACTTATCTCATTGTTATAAAGAGTATTTCGGAAACCGTTTACAGATACATTTTTGTCTCCGCAGCATCTTATTTTTGAATTTTTAATGCAGTTATCGTTTCCGGTTATTCTTATATTGTCGTCACAGCCGCCCTCTATAATAATTCCGTCAAACGTATAATTGTTTACATCTGCTTTTACCACAGCTTCTTTACAGCTTGAAATGCCTATACCGATATCCATATAGTCGGCAGGAGCATAAAAGTACAGCTTTTCGGTTGCGGCATCTATATAATATTCGCCCACCGCGTCCAGCTCTTCTATGACGCCGGAATAATAATAACGTCCGTTGGACTTTACTAAAGATTTTGTTGACAGCCCGACTCGGTTTGTCGCCGGATCATATGACGATATTGTTCCTTCAGACGATGACCAGTCTATTTCAAACATTCCGATAACTTTAACGCCTATCGGCTCCGTCCATGTTCCGACTACATTGCTTACGTCGTAAAAGGTCTTGGCGGAAGAATCGCACTCGGCAAATCCCAAAACATATCCATCGTTGGGATAACGCGCTTCAAGCGCACGGTTTCCGTCGTAATATACGGCAGACTGTTCATCATAATTTATGTTTAATCCGCTTAAATCATAAACAAGAACATTCTCTTTAGCTGTCGCGTCCTTTATTCTGGCCGCCACGGCGTCGTCATCGGCAGGTTTTGTAAATTTGCTTACATCAAGCGCAACAGCTCCGTCGATTATTGCCGTCTCGCCCTCGTATGACTTATATGTAACCGTACAGTCGTCGCTTCCGGAATCCTCGGCCGTAAATTCAAGCGCACTTTCCTGATAATACCTGCCTTCACGCAGATACACCGTTATGTCTCCGCTGAATCCCTCTTTTGCAGCACGTACCGCGTCCCTCGCGGCCGCTATTGTCTCAAACGGATCTTCTGCGGTCCCCTTGCCGGAGTCGGAGCCGTCCGGTGATACATAAAACTCTATAATATCTCTCGTCTCGTCCTGAGCGAATATTCCGAGCTGTACCGCAGAGCATAGCAAAACCGCCGCCATAAAAAGCGAAAACACTTTTTTGCCGTGAAAACAACAAATTTTGTTTTTCATTTTCTTGAGTCCTTCCTTTAAATTTTTTATAAAATCGGTCATAAACTTATTGTAAGCACATAACCGATATTTTTTCAGCTATCACTGAACACCGTTCTCAGAAAAATCAAAAGCTCTGAAGCCCGGTATAAGCTTATATATTTTGGAATCTTCTTTAACTGTATAATCTCCGTTCTCGTAATCGGCAAAAATATCCGCTGTCAGAATTCCGCTGACATTATCTCTTATATTTATAAGGCGTTCGGGATTATCGGATATATTATAACCGCCGGATATATTGCATACCACATTATTTCTTATTACAGCGCCGCCAAACGCCTGAGAAACATAGTTGTCATTCAGATCGACTACATTTGTAGTTTTCATAAGCATTGTCCACGGATAATGCATCGCCCAAGATTCCGTCGCATATGCGGGGGTTTGCTCTACACGTACCGACCCAGATTCAAAAGGAATCATATTAAGCCACAGTCCAGACGGGAAATACGTTGTATACCCCCATCCGGAAAGAACGCCGGCTCCCGGATAATATCCTCTCTGGTCAAAATAAAATCCCCTTGTATTTACCATAATGTTATCCGTAAGCTTAAGGTCACGGCCGCTGCAAAGTATCGCGTCTCCGTCAATGTTTATCAGGACATTTGAAACAAAGGTTTTTCCGCCTCCGGAATTATCTACATAATAACCCATTGGCGTGTAGTATTCGCTTGATTTGTTTACAATATCTTTCAGAAGATTATTTCTGAATATATTGCCGTTTGAAGTCCAACCGCCCTCGTATATCGCTCCGGCGTCCCCCGCTTCATAGCAGACATCATGTATATAGTTATTTTCAAAAAGCATCTCGCAAGCAACATTCGTAAAAGCTGTATGAGGAGCATCATACATTTCATTATTGGAAATTCTGAAGCCTATTCCCTCAGCATAAACAGCTCCATTGTAAACACGGTATATGTCTCCGAAGTCATGAATTTTATTATTGTCAATAACCGAATTCGACGGAATGAGCAGACGCGAATCTCCCCCGTACAAATTTATACCGCTTCCGCCCGAGTGACTTATTTCGTTATTATAAAGAGTATTGCGAAATCCGTTTATATATACATTCGTATCCCCGCAGCATCTTATTTTTGAATTTTTAATGCAGTTATCGTTTCCGGTTATTCTTATATTGTCGTCACAGCCGCCCTCTATAATAATTCCGTCAAACGTATAATTGTTTACATCTGCTTTTACCACAGCTTCTTTACAGCTTGAAATGCCTATACCGATATCCATATAGTCGGCAGGAGCATAAAAGTACAGCTTTTCGGTTGCGGCATCTATATAATATTCGCCCACCGCGTCCAGCTCTTCTATGACGCCGGAATAATAATAACGTCCGTTGGACTTTACTAAAGATTTTGTTGACAGCCCGACTCGGTTTGTCGCCGGATCATATGACGATATTGTTCCTTCAGACGATGACCAGTCTATTTCAAACATTCCGATAACTTTAACGCCTATCGGCTCCGTCCATGTTCCGACTACATTGCTTACGTCGTAAAAGGTCTTGGCGGAAGAATCGCACTCGGCAAATCCCAAAACATATCCATCGTTGGGATAACGCGCTTCAAGCGCACGGTTTCCGTCGTAATATACGGCAGACTGTTCATCATAATTTATGTTTAATCCGCTTAAATCATAAACAAGAACATTCTCTTTAGCTGTCGCGTCCTTTATTCTGGCCGCCACGGCGTCGTCATCGGCAGGTTTTGTAAATTTGCTTACATCAAGCGCAACAGCTCCGTCGATTATTGCCGTCTCGCCCTCGTATGACTTATATGTAACCGTACAGTCGTCGCTTCCGGAATCCTCGGCCGTAAATTCAAGCGCACTTTCCTGATAATACCTGCCTTCACGCAGATACACCGTTATGTCTCCGCTGAATCCCTCTTTTGCAGCACGTACCGCGTCCCTCGCGGCCGCTATTGTCTCAAACGGATCTTCTGCGGTCCCCTTGCCGGAGTCGGAGCCGTCCGGTGATACATAAAACTCTATAATATCTCTCGTCTCGTCCTGAGCGAATATTCCGAGCTGTACCGCAGAGCATAGCAAAACCGCCGCCGTAATACAGGAAAAAAATCTATTTCCATAGTATTTAAAAATTCTATTTTTCACTATTCTACTCCTATCGTCTATAATCAATCTTATTATATGCTATGATTAATTATCGCTCTGAACTCCGACTTGGGAAAAATCGCATGCTCTGAATCCGGGTATATCGTGATAAATTTTAGAATCAGAGCAGACAGAATAGTTTCCGTTTTCAAAATCCGAGAAACAAATATCCTTTACTGTACAGTCAAGATTATCCCTGATGTTAGCCAAACGTTCCACATTATTTGAAATTTGAGTAGGCTCAAGCGATGCAAAGACATTATTTCTGATTCTCGAATCTCCAAAAGCATAAGGGACAAAATTATCGTTTGTATCAACTACATTTGTGGTTTTGACAAGCCTCAGATAAGGATAAAGAATCGACCATCTCTCTGTCCCGTATCCTGACGCGCCGTGCTGAAGAACGCGCATTTTCCAGTTCAGTCCTGTTCCCGCGACAGTTTCGTCAACCGGAAACTCCGATGTAAGGGTATATCCGGCGTTGACGCCGGTCCCCGGATAGTAAGTGCACTGATCCCAGTGAATAGACGTATTGACAAATATATTATCCTGCACTTTAATATCTCTTCCTCCGCAGTAAATACCGTATCCGTCTACATTTACAAATATATTTGAATAAACATTTTTAAATCCGCCCCCACCGTCGCTGTAGTATGCATGAGGAGTATAATAAATGCTGTCTTTATTTACTATATTTTCAAATACATTATATCTGTAGCAGTTTCCCTGAGAATACCAGCCGCCGTCATAAACCGCGCCGGCATCGCCCGCCTCATAGCACAGATCATGAAAATAGTTGTACTCTACGACAAAATCGCACGCGATATTTTGAATCGAGGTATGAGGCGCGTGATAAATCTCATTGTGTGAAATCACAAATCCGGAACCATTCAACTCAACGGCACCTTTATATACCCTGTAAACATCTCCGAAATCATGAATTTTGTTGTTAGTAATTACAGACTCCGAAGGAATAACCGTAACAAGGCTTCCGCCGTTAAGAACTACTCCGGTTCCGCCGATATGATATATTTCACTGTTCTTAAGCATAAAACGGTTTCCCGCCGACTCTACTGCATTATCTCCGCAGCAGCGGATAATGCAGTTATCAAAAGTATTATCATCGCCGGAAATAATTACGTTATTATTATAACCGCCCTCTATTACCAGCCCGTCAAATGTATAATTGTCAACCTCTGCCTTTATGACCGCATCTTTACATCCTCCGACAGTAATTTTCATTTCGGAATAATCGTCCGGGGCATAAAAATACAACATCCCGCTTTCCGAATCTATATAATACTCTCCAACAGCATCAATTTCCTCTACGATATTCGTGTAATAATATCTTCCGCTTGTTCCGCTGAAATCGGAAAGTCCGGCGGGAGAGTTTAACGTCACACGATTTGTCTCAGAATTATATGACTTTATATCGACCGGCATCGTCTGAATCCAATCCAATCCGAAAAAGCCGGCAACCTGCACTCCCTCAACACTTGCCCAACTACTGACACGATTTGATTTATCATAAAAGCTTTTGTCATCACACCTGTTGTCTCCGTCATTAAACGCCATTATATAGGCCCCGTTATCATTATAGTTAGGATATCTTGAAACCACAGCACGAATTCCGTCATAATAAAGACTCAGCCCCGGATTATCCCCCGTGATTTTAATATTTGTAAGATCTATATCCTCGTCACTAAGATCATAAACAACAACCTTTTCACGTGCCGTTTCATCAAGAATTCTGTTAGCCGTTTCATCATCCACAGACGGACGTGAAAATTTGTTACTGTCAAGCGTAACACCGCCCTCAATTATCGCAGTCTCACCGTCATACACTTTATACGTTATGGAAAAATCATCACTTCCGGAGTCTTCCTCGGTAAATTCAAGTGTACTGTCCTGAACATAAATACCTTCTC
The DNA here is from genome assembly GCA_948467545.1 of uncultured Eubacteriales bacterium. GTDB lineage: Bacteria > Bacillota > Clostridia > Oscillospirales > CAG-272 > UMGS911. The sequence continues at coordinate 251,797 of CAOKER010000003.1, read as the reverse complement.
TGAGATAAACGGTAACACCGCTTTTACCGGTTCTATCCATAAGACGAATGGCGTCACGAGCTTCAGAAAGCGTTGCAAAAGGATCATTTAAAGTTCCGGACCCGGAGCCGGTTCCGTCCGGAGAAACATACAACTCATAACATTCAGCGCCAGATTCATTACTCAACCCATATATGCAGTATTGTGACATAGATAATATCGTCATAACGGCAACTGCAGAAGAAGCAATACGCCTGCCGAGTGAGCTTTTAAATAATACTCTTTTCATTTAATATGATCCTTTCTGTTGCATACGCACTTACGAGCTTGATCCAAACTGCAGCCCCTTTAAAATAACCTAAAACAACGGCTGCTTCAATCCGCAAATTATAAACTTCCGGTTGAAAGTTATAAACCTCCAGTTGAAAATACTTTAATATATTATCCCCTGCGCATCCTCGAAATCAGCAGATTTTGTCCTAATCGAAATAGGAAATCTCATAACTGCAAATATCGGCTTCAAAAAATATTTCTATTCCTGAATGCCAACCTTTGAAAAATCACAAGCCCTGAAGCCGGGCAGAGCGTGATAGATGGCCGAATCCTGTAATACCGTATAATCGCCGCCCTCGTAATCCGCAAAAATCTTATCTGTACTTAAACCGCTAATATTATCCCTTACAACTGCCAGTCGGTCTGTATTATTCTGAATGTCATTTATTCCAATACCTGCAATAACATTATTTCTTATTCTTGCAGTAAGAAAAGCATACGAAACAAAGTTATCATTCAGATCCACAACATTGGTAGTCTTAAGCAGCATCGTCCACGGGAAGCGGAGCGCCCATGCCTCCGAGGCATATGCGTCCATACCGTTTATCATCCATTTCCAGTTAAGACCGCTCGACATAAGATCCGCGTCAAATCGGCCAGTCAATGTCCAGCCGGCATTTACTCCGGTTCCGGGGTAATAGGCACGCTGATCATACCTGATTCCCGAATTTACAATAATGTTGTCAGTCACAATATTTGAAGGACCACCGCCGAAGAATATAGCGTCTCCGTCAATATTTACACATATATTTGAGGTAAATGTTTTTCCTCCTCCTCCGTCGTCGCAATAATAGCCGTTCGGAGTATAATAAACACTTGTAGGATTTGTAATATTGGCAATTACATTATTGGAAAATACATTTCCGTTTCCTCTCCATGTACCGTCATAAATTGCCCCGGCGTCTCCGCCCTCATAGCACAAATCATGAAAATAGTTATATTCAACTACCATTTCCATCGCAAGATTCTGCATTGCAGTATGAGGCGCATGATATATTTCGTTATGTGAAATCTCAAATCCGATGCCCTCCGCATATATCGCGCCCGCATAAACGCGTCGAACATCGCCGAAATCATGAATGCTGTTGTTGCTTAAAACAGAATCGGACGGAAGAAGATTTGCCATATCTCCGCCGTGAAGATCTACTGCAGTAGAGCCTATGCGATATATCTGATTATTTAAAATCCTATTGCGGTAACCGTCAGAATATACACCGTAATACCCGCATCTTATAACACAATTCTTAATCGTAACGTCATCAGCTTTAATATCCACAAGAGCTCCGCTGCTGTTTTCGATTACAATACCGTCAAGCGTGATATTTTCGGCAGAGTAAATCGAGATAAGCTTTTCAACGTTAGGAACACTTATTTTTATATCAAGATAGTTTTCCGGAGCATAAAAATACAAAATTCCATTTTCTTTGTCAATATAATATTCTCCGACAGTATCAATTTCTTCGATTACATTGCTGTAATAATATCTTCCGCTGTATCCGTTGACAGCCGCATTAACCTTAACGCGGTTAGAAACAGCGTCATACGAAACAATTTCGGCAGGCGCTGACTGTGCCCAGTCAATCTCAAACATACCGCAGATCTTAACTCCGTCTATACTTTCCCAACCGGAGACCACATTTTCCTTATCATAAAATGTCCCATCCAGAGAATTGTACATATACCGATCGTCGCCGCGGTGTTCGTCCGAAAGATCATGAAATCCAAGTATATACTGCTCGTTAGGATACCTCGCAAGTGTTCCGCGCTCGCCATCATAAAAAACTGCAAAGCTGTCGCTTGAATAATCTATCCCTGCCGCTTTAAGATCATATACAACCACACCTTTCCGGGCGTCCTGATCTTTAATACGGCTGACGTACGGATCATCCGACGAAGGCTTTTTAAAGTCTTCGCTCAGCAGAGTTATCCCCCCATCTATGACAGCGGTTTCACCGTTGTACGCTTTATATGTTATGGGAAAATCCTTGCTCCCGGAGTCCTCGGAACCAAACTCCAACGTATCATTCTGCAAATAAACGCCTTCCCTGAGATATACAACTGCTCCGGCGGCGGAGACATTATCTTCCTTTAAACCGAGAAGCATATCTCTTGCGGCAGATACCGTAGCAAGAGGCTCATCAATTGTTCCGCTCCCCTCGTCGCTGCCTTCCGGCGACACATAAAGCTCGATGGGAACGATTTCGTCAATTCCATCGCCGACCGCGGAAATACAATACGGCGGAAAAGCCGCTGCAACCAATAAAACAGCAGATAAAGCACCGATATGTATTTTGTTTCCCGCACAATTTTTTCTACTCCGCATAATTCTCTTCCTCTCATCTTATAACAACATTACTGCAGTGAATACATTTAATTCTACATAAATATTATTCATCTGTCCATATTCAAATTTGAATCGGCGGAATAAAACTCAAATTCACATACGGACTTTATTTTGCAATACATGTAATAAGATATACTATATATTGCCGTTGTTTTCCGGAGAATCGATATTTCTCCGGAAAACACGGTACAGTAATGAAGCTCAGATTTTACGGAAAGCCGGCTTTGTTTTGCTATCAAAAGCAGCACTTCAAAAGCAGCGCTTTGAAGTATAAAATATCCAACCATTACGGCTTACCTGAAAATCATAAAAACGAAAAAATAATTCGTTGAACTCGTCCTGTATAAAGTCTCAAAACCAACGGGCTATATTTTAATTAAGCCTTCATTCAACAGGCTGAACTCCGACTTTTGAAGCATCACATGGACGAAATCCGGGCAAGTCATGATAAATCTTCGCGTCGGTACTTACGGTATAATCTTTGTTATCAAAGTCATTAAATATATTATCCGTCAAGTATCCGGTTAGATTATCACGAATATTTGCGAGCTTTTCGACATTATTCTGAAAATCGATAATTCCGCTTCCGCAGATTACATTGTTGCGGATTGTTGTGTTGGAAAACGCATACGGAACAAACTTATCATCAAGATCGACAACATTCGTTGTTTTTTGAAGCATTGTCCACGGGAACTGAATAGCCCACGTTTCCGTTGCATACGAACCTACACCGTTTATCATCCATCCCCAGTTAAGACCGCAGTCAGAAAGACTTACTCCGAATCTTCCTGTAAGTGTCCATCCGGCATTTGCTCCGGTTCCGGGATAGTAAGCTCTCTGATCGTAGCCGAACGACGAGTTAACGATTATATTGTCTCTTATGATATTGGCAGGTCCGCCACCCATTGCAATTGCATCGCCGTCAATATTTATAAGAATATTCGATACAAAAGTTTTTCCTCCGCCGCCGTCGTCACAGTAATATCCGTTGGGGTTATAATAGGGGCTTGTAGGATTCGATATATTTGCTATTATATTATTTGAGAAAGTATTTCCGTTTCCGCGCCAAGTGCCATCATAAATCGCACCCGCGTCTCCGCCTTCATAGCAAAGATCATGAAAATAGTTGTATTCAACAATTAATGAGGTCGCAAGATTCTGCAATGCCGTATGCGGCGAATTATAAATTTCATTGTGAGATAGTGTAAATCCGACGCCTTCGGCATAGAAAGCTCCGTTGTAAACTCTCTCAATATCCGCAAAATCATGAATTTTATTGTTGCTTATGACCGAGTCGGACGGAAGAAGATAAGTAAGGTCGCCTCCGTAAAGGCTTATCGCCGTAGCGCCTATATGGTATATTTCATTGTTAAAGATATTGGTACGGTAGCCGTCCGAATAGACCGCATGATGGCCGCATCTGATAATACCGTTCTGAATCGTTATATCATCCGCCTGAATATTGACAAGAGTTCCGCCGATATACTTATTCGTATAACTTGTATATGTGCAATTTTCAATTGTAATACCGTCAAATGTAATATTATCCGCACCATCAAATGAGACAAGAGCTGTCATTGCATTCGGAACGCTAATTTTTATATTCTGATAATCTTCGGGAGCATAAAAATAGAGAATTCCGTTTTCCTTGTCAACATAATATTCGCCGACCATATCAATTTCTTCGATTACATTGCTGTAATAATAACGTCCGCTTATTCCGTTGATAGATACATTGTCAACCTTTACGCGGTTGGTGGAAGCATCATAAGAAACAAGATCGGTCGCCGGAGATACCGACCAGTCAATCTCGAAATTACCCTTGATCTGTACACCCTCGACACTCTGCCATGTACTTACAACCTGAGATTTATCATAAAACGTATGAGTCGAAGAGTCATAATTTGAAGTAATACCGGACTCACTGTCACTGTAGTTAAATCCCAGAACAAACTGCTCGTTCGGATACCTTGCAAGCGTTCCGCGTACTCCGCCGTAAGAAAGCGCAAAGCTGTCTCTTTCGTAGTCAATACCGTCCGCCTTAAGATCATACATAATAACGCCGGCACGGGCAGCAGGATCTTTAATACGGCTTGCATATGCATCATCGGCATCAGGCTTTTTGAAATTTTCCGTCTTTAAAGTAGTGCCTCCGTCGATAGAAACCGACGCGTCGTTATAAGCCTTGTATACGATCGGAAAATCCTCCGAACCGGAATCTTGGTCGGTAAAGGTGAGAGTTTCACTTTGATAGTAATCACCTTCCTCGATATATACCGTTACACCGCCCGCAAGACTTGAACGGTTATTTCTTATAAAATCACGTGCTCCGGCAATCGTTGCAAGAGGCGATTCCTGTGTGCCGCTTCCGCTGTCGCTGCCGTCTTTTGAAACATAAACCGCGTTCAGAGGCTCATCGCTGTTCTCTGCAGATACAAATGTAGCCGTAGACGGAATTATCATTGCCGACACAAGAAACATAGCTACGATTGTTCTTCCAAAGACATTAGTATTTCTTATTTGTTTCATCATTTTTTCCTTTTAATATGCGCAATCGAATCTCGGAAATATTCGATTATTGAGTTAAAATTTTTTGCCTGCCCATTTCGTAAAAATCATAGGCCTTAAATCCGGGAATATCATGGTAAATAAGCGAATCTTCCGTAATTGTAAAATCTCCGTTTTCAAAGTCCGCAAAACCGAATTGCTTTATATTCGTCAGATATATATTGTCACGGACAGTTGCAAATTTCTCCACGTGCCTTGAGATATACATGGCATTTACTTCGGGATAAACCACGTTATTCCTTAAAACAACATTTGCGGTTGCATAAGACATATACCTGTCCTCATAATCACGGACGGTAGTGGTTTTGTAAAACATTGTTCTCGGATACCTCATCGCCCAGCCTTCGGTTGCGTAGCCAGCCTCGCCGAACAAATCATCCCAAAGTATATCACGGTACGGAGCAATTTCGTTCAGAAAAGTTACAAAATACGCACACCAATCGTCATACCATGTACGGGAGTCATATGACAAGGACGCACTATATGAATTCGGTCCCTTGACAATCACATTATCCGTAATAATGTTGTCTTTTCCGCCGCCCATGCCTATTGAATTACCTGCAATATTGTAAAACAGATTGCTTCTTACCGTCCGGCCGCTTCCGCCGTCGTCGCAGTAAAATCCGAGCGGTGCAGCATACTTATACATGTTATACACATTGCAGACAAAATTATTTTCAAAGACTAAGCCCTGATTGCTCCACCACATAACATATATTGCACCGGCATCTCCGCCCTCTCGGCACACGTCATGAATATAGTTGTATTTCATGACGATATCCCTGCCGTCTGTGCTGACCGCAAGATGCGGAGAATATGCAACTTCATTGTGCGTGAAGGTAAATCCGGTTCCATATCCGTATAATCCGGCTTCATAAACTGTTTTTATTTCACCGAAATCATGGACATAGTTATTATCGGCAACCGAATTCGACGGAATACCGAGCGTAAGATCTCCGCCTCTCATCAGCAGAGCCGCATAACCGGTATGAGCAATCTCGTTATTATATACATAATTGTCATAGCCGTTTATGTCGAGTCCGTAATATCCCGAGCATCCGATTTTACAGTTCTGAACTGTAATTCCTCTGCCGTTTGCGGTAAATGCGCTTCTTCCCGCATTCTCTACGGTAAGCCCGTCAAACATCACATAATCCGCATTCACCTCAACAAGATTCTGAGTATTCTGCGTATAGGTGATTTTTGCATCCGCTATATCACCGTCGGGATAGAAATAAAGCAGTCCTTCCGAGCTTATATAATATTCTCCGGGAACATCAATCTCGTCAAGAACGTTGCGGAAATAATACCGCCCTCCCTCACGATACTCCCTGTTTCCTGAGGTAACAGAGACTGTAATTCGGCCATTTTCCTCATCGTATTCGGAAAGTGCGGCACTCGTCTGAATCCAGTCAATATAAAAATGCCCTTCAAGCAGCACACCCTCCGTCGAATGCCATGTCGAGATAACCTCGTCGGCGTCGCAGGTAAAGGGAGAGGTCCCGGAATCCCCTACCGCCGCAACGTTTGTAAGCTGCAGCGGAGGTTCTTCCGGATTCCATGCATTGGGATACCGAGCTAAGGTGCCCCGATTTCCGTCATAGTAAAATTCAAATGAAGAACTGACCTCAAGGCCCGCAGACTTAAGATCGTAAACCATGACCGAATTTCTTGCGGTCTCATCCTTTATACACGCAACCTCGGACGCCTCCGGCTTTCTGAAGCCGTCAGACCACAGGCGGCGGCCTCCGTTTATCACCGGAATTTCATCCTCGTACGCTTTATACACTATCGGCGCTCCGTAGGCGCCCGACACATCAAAGTTCAGGGTACTATCCTGATAATAGTCCCCGCCGCGAATATATACGGTAACTCCACCCGAACGCTGTTCGTCATTCAGCAAGGCTATTGCTTCGTTTGCCTCTCTTATATCCGAAAACGGCAGCTCAAAGGTACCGTTTCCCTTATATTCGGAATTATCGTTCGGAGCTACATAGAAAACGATCGCCGGTTCCGATTCGCTGCCATCATCCGCAGCATACAGGCTTGTCGTAAAAATGCCGTGACCTAACGCTGTAAGCATAGAGGCAGAAAGCAGGAAGGAACAAAATCTTTTCATATATTTATTAATTTTTATCCTGTCCATCGTCTGTATCTCCTAATTTTAAACCGTAATACCGGACAATTTATTCCGCCGTTTTTTAAGGCGGAATAAATCCGGTTCAAGATTAATTGCCGTTACGCTGTCAAGCTTAACAGATACCTATTCAGATAAGGAGCCCTGTCTGCCTATTTCTTTGAAATCATAAGCTTTAAAGCCCGGAATATCGTGGTAAATAAGCGAAGCTTCCGTAATTGTAAAATCTCCGTTTTCGAAATCCGCAAAACCGAATTGCTTTATATTCGTCAGATATATATTGTCACGGACAGTTGCAAATTTCTCTACGTACCTTGATATATACATAGCATTTACTTCGGGATAAATTACGTTATTCCTTAAAACGACATTCGCAGTTGAATAGGACATGTACCTGTCCTCATAATCGCGGACGGTGGTAGTTTTGTAAAACATTGTCCTCGGATATTTTATTGCCCAGTTCTCAGTGCCGTAAGCAGCTTCGTCGAACAAATCATCCCAAAGTATTTCACTGTAATCATTTGTGGGCACAATACCGTTAAGGAATGTTACAAAGTAATCCCGAAATTCACCATACCAAGTCCGAGAATCATAATTCAAGGACGCATTATATGAATTCGGTCCCTTGACAATTACATTATCCGTAATAATGTTGTCTTTTCCGCCGCCTATCATGATGGAGTTACCTGCAATATTGTAAAACAGATTGCTTCTTACCGTCCGACCGCTTCCGCCGTCGTCGCAGTAAAATCCGCTCGGAGCAGCATACTTATACATGTTATACACATTGCAGACAAAATTATTTTCAAAGACTAAGCCCTGATTGCTCCACCACATAACATATATTGCACCGGCATCTCCGCCCTCTCGGCACACGTCATGAATATAGTTGTATTTCATGACGATATCCCTGCCGTCTGTGCTGACCGCAAGATGCGGAGAATATGCAACTTCATTGTGCGTGAAGGTAAATCCGGTTCCATATCCGTATAATCCGGCTTCATAAACTGTTTTTATTTCACCGAAATCATGGACATAGTTATTATCGGCAACCGAATTCGACGGAATACCGAGCGTAAGATCTCCGCCTCTCATCAGCAGAGCCGCATAACCGGTATGAGCAATCTCGTTATTATATACATAATTGTCATAGCCGTTTATGTCGAGTCCGTAATATCCCGAGCATCCGATTTTACAGTTCTGAACTGTAATTCCTCTGCCGTTTGCGGTAAATGCGCTTCTTCCCGCATTCTCTACGGTAAGCCCGTCAAACATCACATAATCCGCATTCACCTCAACAAGATTCTGAGTATTCTGCGTATAGGTGATTTTTGCATCCGCTATATCACCGTCGGGATAGAAATAAAGCAGTCCTTCCGAGCTTATATAATATTCTCCGGGAACATCAATCTCGTCAAGAACGTTGCGGAAATAATACCGCCCTCCCTCACGATACTCCCTGTTTCCTGAGGTAACAGAGACTGTAATTCGGCCATTTTCCTCATCGTATTCGGAAAGTGCGGCACTCGTCTGAATCCAGTCAATATAAAAATGCCCTTCAAGCAGCACACCCTCCGTCGAATGCCATGTCGAGATAACCTCGTCGGCGTCGCAGGTAAAGGGAGAGGTCCCGGAATCCCCTACCGCCGCAACGTTTGTAAGCTGCAGCGGAGGTTCTTCCGGATTCCATGCATTGGGATACCGAGCTAAGGTGCCCCGATTTCCGTCATAGTAAAATTCAAATGAAGAACTGACCTCAAGGCCCGCAGACTTAAGATCGTAAACCATGACCGAATTTCTTGCGGTCTCATCCTTTATACACGCAACCTCGGACGCCTCCGGCTTTCTGAAGCCGTCAGACCACAGGCGGCGGCCTCCGTTTATCACCGGAATTTCATCCTCGTACGCTTTATACACTATCGGCGCTCCGTAGGCGCCCGACACATCAAAGTTCAGGGTACTATCCTGATAATAGTCCCCGCCGCGAATATATACGGTAACTCCACCCGAACGCTGTTCGTCATTCAGCAAGGCTATTGCTTCGTTTGCCTCTCTTATATCCGAAAACGGCAGCTCAAAGGTACCGTTTCCCTTATATTCAGAGTTACCGTTTGGAGCTACATAGAAAACTGCTGTCGGTTCTGTTCCGTCACTTTCCTCCGCCGCAAACAAACTTGCCGCCGAAACCGCCCGGCTGCATGCCGCAATTGTCACCGCTGAAAGCAACAGCGAGCAGAACCTTTTTAAACCGTTATGTCTATTTGCCATAATTATTCTGCTCATCGACCGTATCTCCTCAACTAAAACTATGTCTGTCCGGCCTGAAAAGGCCTCTCTCTCATTCAGCTGCAGGGTATGAATTTGTTATTCTGTTGAGAACCCATGCTTTGTCGCTCATATCGATAACAGCGTTGAGCCATTCCTGATATTGAGTTTTTGCATGAGATACAAGCTCAGACTGATAGCGTGATGAGAGCATTCTTGCAAGATATGCCTCATTGCGTGCAAGTCTTTCATTGTAAGGATGAATCTGCTCCCAAAGAGCATACGCTTCCTTGGCAAATGTTGTGTCATAACTTACAACGCCGTCGACAACTACCTTCATAGGAAGAATTTCAGCAGGTTCCGAATATATATTGAAGCATGAACCGTTCTTATGAGCTTCCTCGTTAAAACGGTCTATATACGTTCTGATAAGAGATACCTTATCCGCTCCGTAGTAATGAGCAATTCCGCTGTTGATAAACTCACTGTATTCATCATCGCTCATATTCGGGTTTTCAAGAATAACTCTTGCAAGATATGAACGGAGATCGGAAAATTCAAGATTTGACTGACCTACGTCAAACTGGAGATAAACGCCGTACAAATCCTGAGACTTATACCATTCTACATTCTTTTTCATCGTGTAAAGATTCGGGAAAGTTACAGGATAGAAATAGTAGTCTGATGTGAAATCAAGTACGCTTACACGGTCGCAAATCTTTTTCCATGCCTCTACATTTGCAACAAACGCCGCATTTGTCTCGCACGCAGGATCATTTACAGCATGCGCGGAGCAAAGCTTCGGATTGTAAATAAGAACCTCTACATTGTCACCGAGCGACGTCTTAGGAGGAATATATGTCTCGTTTGCAGCAAGAATACGGAGAGTCTGTCCGTCCATCTGAGCAGCGATTTCACGTACAACCTTGAAATATGCGCCCATCTTAGTACCCTCTTCCTCAGCAGCGGCCTTGCATGCGTCGCAGGTACAAGCGTCAGATATTGTATTATAGTTCAGGTAACCCGTACGCTTTGCCTTGTTAAGAAGAGTTTTAATGTTTGCCGCCTTCAAAGATGAATAGCACGGTGAATCTGTACCCACCAAGACATATGCGTTATGCTTTATCAAATCGGTGTAGCCTACATCTCCGTAACCGGAAACTGTGAACCCGTCAATATCTTCCGCAGCGTTTTCCTTGAGTTCGGGTGCAGTATACGGATCCGTATAATCATAATTTTTAATATCAACGCTTATACCGTTCTTAGCAACAGGAGTTGTAAGCGTTGTGGTCGGATCATAGTGCAGATACTCTTTTACAAAGTATTCGCACGCCTTCCATATACCGTCCGCAAGATCATAATCCTGATAAGGATTTTCCGTTGTTCTCGGATTCGGGTTTGCGGCAAGTAAAATTGTATTTCCGTACGCTCTTACAGTAAAGCTGTCTCCCTGGAAGGAACTGAAATCCAAATCCGTAAAGAGCTCATCGCGCGAAGTAGATCCGATTACAATTTCTTTATCGGATGTACGATCTGTGTTGTTTACAATCGGAATTGTGCATCCCGTCATATCCTTGATGGTATCCTGAATCGCAACCGCAACCTCATATTCATGAGTTGCCTGAGCAAAATCACGGAGTGAAACAGAATCATTGTTTGAAGGAACACGGTTGGCTGCTCCTACGCAAACGATTTTATAATCGGTTTTCTTTTGAGCATTAACAAGGACAAGGCCCTTTGAGAGATCGAACTGATCCGAAATATCTTCCGCCGCCGGGATAGCTTCAATCGGCGTGTACTGCTCATTGGGATCCTCGGTTTCTCCGAGAGTTTCCGGTGTCGGAGGCTCGTCGGTAACATCGCCTGTATTGCTGCTGTCTGAAGTATCGGGATCGGGATCAATATCCGGATTAGCAATCTTTTTCATAAGACGAACAAGATCCTTTGCATTTACCTTTCCGTCGCCGTTGAGGTCCGTTCCGTAAGCTTCGATATCAGCATCCGGATCGGCAATAACCTTCATCAGACGCACCAAGTCTTTCGCGTTTACTGCTCCGTCGCCGTTTATATCACCGTATTTCGGTGCATCGTCGGCATTGCCTTCGGCTGCATAAATATACGGAATACTGCTTCCTGCCATTACAAGACTGAGAAGCAATGCGGCAGTCTTAACGTTCTTTTTCATTTTTGTAGCCATACCTTTCATATTTTATTTACCTCGGCAGATATTATATAAAATATAATACATCCGCCGTCAGTGTCTGTTTTATAAAAATCTCACACTTATCTTACTCCGACAAGTGAAAAATCACAAACCTCAAATCCCGGAAGATCATGCAGAACTCTTGATTCGGGTTTAAGTCTGTAATCACCGTTTTCAAAGTCCACAAAGCCTATGTCGTCAAGAGATTCATAATGAATATTGTCTCTGAAGTTGGAAAGACGTCTTGTATCCGACTGAATGTCCTCTCTGCGCTTGTTTTTATCATAAGTTACATTGTTTCGGACAACCGTATGCCCCATAGCATAAGGAACAAATCTGCTGTTATAGTCCCGCACATTTGTCGCCTTGATAAGAAGCGTTCTCGGATATCGAATCGCCCATTCCCTTGTCGCATAGCTGGGATCCATAAGAAGATTGTTCCATAATCCCGCGGTGCGGAAAATTGCATTGTGCATTTCCCACTGATCATAGTAAAGACGTTCGTCGTATGCGATACGTGAGTTTACGATAATGTTATCTTCAATAATATTGTCGCGTCCTCCGCCCATCGCAAAAGCATTGCCGGCAATATCTATAAAGAGGTTCGCCCGTATCGTCTTAAATCCTCCGCCGTCATCGTTATAGTAGCCGTTCGGAGCGCCGGTATTATAAATATTTACTATATTCTTAATAATATTATGACTGAATATAATATCCTGAGGCGCCCATCCACCGAGGTAAACCGCCCCGGCATCATTGGCTTCATAGCAGACGTCATGTATGTAATTGTACTGTATATCAAGCTCGCTTCCGAGCATCGACATCGCAAGGTGAGGAGCACGGTACATTTCATTGTGAACGCAGGTTATTCCTCGTCCGCGGAAGAAAACCGCTCCGTTATAAACACGGTAAATTTCTCCGAAATCATGTATAATATTATCGCATATAACCATATTTCCGGGAGTGAGCTTTATATTATCTCCTCCGCCCATGTCTATGGCATCAGCCCCGATTGTATAAATCTCGTTGTGCTCGATCAAAGCGTTATATCCGTCCGCACGAACGGCCGTTTTCAGTGTTCTCCGCAGAGTACAGCCGCGAACGGTAAATCCCGTACAGTCGGAGGTAATCAGATTCTCGCACCCTGCTTCAACGGTACATCCCTCAAACGTAATGTAATCAGCCTTTACATTTATAACATCTTTAGAACACTGTGTAATGACAACCGCGGTTTCCTTGATATCGCCTTCCGGAATAAAGTACAGAATTCCGGCCTCATGATCTATATAATATTCTCCCACCGCATCAAGCTCGTCAAATACATTGGAGAAAAAATATCTTCCTGTATCTCTGGCTTCTCCGTTGCACTCAATTCTTACCTTATGCTTATCGTAATCATATCCGATAACAGTCCCCTCGGTACTCGCCCAGTCAAGATAAAAATTTCCTTTGATTATTACATCTTTAAAGCTTTTCCAGCCGCCTATTGCTTTATCGGAATCGTCGAATTCATATATCCAGGTCTTATCGTCGTCACAGGGAAAGTTTTCAACACCCGTCATATAGTGATAATCCTTATTAGGATACCTTGCAAGCACTCCGCGGTTTCCGTTCCAGTATATTTGAAGATCTCTGTCAAGCTCAACACCGTCGGACTTAAGATCATACGCGACTATCTTTCCTGCCGCTTCGGGATATTTTTTTGCAATCGGTTCTACAGCATCCGCGTCCGGTTTGTAAAACTTATCGGGCGCAAGCGTCCTGCCTCCAGTAATTATTACCTCATCACCGTCCTGCGCACGGAAAACAACAGGCGCGTTTTCCGAACCGCTGTCTCTCTCATCAAGAACAAAAGTATGCTCCTGATAATATTCACCTCCGTGAATAATAAAGGTAACGGCATCATCCTTTGATACTTTGCCGGAAGAACGCATTTCGCGGACCGCATCTCTTGCCTGTTCAAGAGATGTGAACGGCTTTTTGTCGCTTCCGTCCCCTCCGCAGGGATAATTCGCCGAAATATGTAATTTAAATTCCATTTTATATCATACCTTTCGTACAGACCTAAAGCTGCCGGCGACCCGTATTTTTATGTAACCGCCGAACAAATTTTCAGTTATAAATTATCAGTCAATAACGGTAAGATCTGCCCCTCCGTCATCATATTCGGTATCCACATTTTCAAATTTATGATTGCGTACTACCGCACTGACCCCGTCGCCTATTTCAATTCCGCAGACAGAGTTACGAGACACATTGTTTTCAAATACCACCCCGCGGTAGCTCATGCTGCCATCCTCATGACTGCGCCGCGGAAGTGCAGTAAACGTGCAGTCATCCTCGGCGGTATTTCCGCGTACAACAACTGAGATTGTACTGTCATGTGTTTCTCCGCCGAGAAGTCCTATCATAGCGCTGTTGCTGTAAAATCCTCTTGCACGTGTTACACGGTTATTTAGTATCTGTCCGAAAATCTCTCCTGCACAGTTCCATGTCGGGCCGCATCCGCTGAGGTCCTCCATAAGGACTCCGCCGTTATCGTGCAGCTTATTACCGTCAATAATATTCGAATAGGTTCCTCCCCAGTAATAGATACCGCGACCGAGAGCACTAACTTCATTTTCTATAACATATGTGTTTTCAAATTTCATAAAATCAGAAAGACACACTACGCTCGTTTCATCAAGCTCACAGTCAAGCGGAGCCTCAAGGGTCACTCCGTCTCCGCCGCTCTCTCTGACCGGCATACGGATTCCCGCGCCTCGTCCTCCGGTTACATATACACAGCCGCGGTTAAACGCGTCCTTAACAACCTCATGTCCTTCAAAAAGACCTTTCAGACAATCCTCTCCGTATTTCTCGTACAGCTTGTCCATATCGATTACAAGCCTTGTTCCGTCCGTCTTCTTTACAGGAACCTCCATGTGATTGCTCCAGATATGGAAGCAAAAGCCCTCTGAATCACAATGCCACATAAACGGCTTTATGAGATTATTGGCCATATAATAATTGGCATGCTCCTCCATAATCCAGAAAGCGGCACGGCTTGTCTTAGAAGCAGTATCAAAAACATTGTTTTCAAGTATAATATTTTTGCACTTGCGTCTCCAATGACTGTCCGGATTATATGAGGTCGAAAAGAAATCAATACATCCTGCCATATCTCCGCCGACCATTGTATTTCCGCTTATAACCACATTCTGTCCGCCGAGTATTGCCAGACAATTTCCGCCGCCCTCTATAAAGTTATCGAGAATTTTGACGTTTCTTCCTTTGATTGCAACAGCCACCCAAACATTTACAAGCGCCGGATAGTTTGTAATCGGCTGAACGAACTTTTTGGAGTTATTGTATTCCGGAACATTAAACTGATCTGTAGGATCCGCTTTGCGGTGAACAATATATGTAGGAGACTGATATATATGGCAGTTTTTTATAACAACATTGTCCGCATCTCTGTCGTCGTCAATCAAATTTGAATAACACGGAACACGGTTATAGCTGTCATCGCCGAGCTTCGGTTTTCCTTCGCGTATCGGAGCGCCGATTACTACAGCCGAGTAAACACTCATTATATTTATATTTTCAATTTCAAAATCCCCGTCGCCCTTGATAAATACCGGAATCTTCATTCCTTCCTGATAAGTACCCCAGCCGTCTTCGGGATTCATTCCAAGCGGAAGCTCGAGCCATACGCGGTTCGGGTCCTCTCCCTTGAGCTTTACCCCGCGGGGAATATGAATTGATCCATAAAAATGATAACGTCCCCTCGGCACAAAAACCGTTCCTCCGCCGTTAGCGGCAGCGGCATCAAGCGCGCGCTGAAATCCCGGCGCGCTGTCCTGAGTCTTTTCAAAAGTATGTTTTTTTACATAATCTTTTGATACCGGTCTTATAACAGCGGCACCGTAATCAAGCACATTAAATACCCTGCCGCAGTTTTTAACCGCATCAAGATAATTCTGTTCATATATCTCCGTTTCAAAGGACACAGGTACTCCGCTTTTATCATTCATTATATAAACGGTACATTTTCCGCATGCCGCCGTCATCGGCACAGCTGCACGTACTTCATAGCAGCTTGCCGCTTTGACCTTTAAATCATAAATACCGCCTCCGCTGTCTCGGAGAAAAACACTAACTCCATGCCCGTCAGTAAGCATTTTTCCATATCCGTGAACCTCTTCTCCGGAAAGGTCAAAACAGTCCGGAGCCGCAAAGCAATGACCGAAAACACGGAATTCCCCTCCGGCAGTAATAATCTCATTCTGAAGCCATTTATACTCCGGAACATTCATATTAAACGGAGCACTTTCCCCGTCATCGCTTTTTACTACAATCTGCCAGCCGCTGAAAACACCTTCGGGAGTTTTCACTGTCAGGACATGATTATCTGAATTTTTGATTACTTCAAGCTCAATATCTGTTCCCGAAGCAAAATTCATATCTTCAATATTTTTCCCGGCCTTAAGCGCGGCCTTGATTATATCGGAACTTGCCCCGAGTTTGTTTGCAAATACTCTCGCATTTTTAAAACCGTCTCCGGTTATCACAGCAAGATTTCCTGCCGGAACTGCATTGGTTACATGTCTGATAATTACTTTATCATTAAATTTTTGCATGCGATTGGTTTCTCCTTTGGGTTATGAAAGTTTCCGTAAATAAAGCTGCGCTTTATCAGAGCTTTATCAGAAAACCGTATCGAAAGATAAGTAAAAGACAAGCAGACCGCACCGAATTGAACCCTGAAACGAAACAAATACAGTACGAACGGACTACTATGCCATGTTATTACCCTATCATATTTATACCACGGTTTAATAATTAATACTTGTGTTTTTATGGCGAAAAAATATTACAATATTCCGATATACCAAAATGTGTATCAATAATTTATTTATAATTCCTTTAATGGCTATATTTGGTAATTATTTCCGTATTAATAATGCGTAATAATAGGGACGGCAAAAAAATCGTCATTTATATTTCACACAAATTCGCCAAAATTTGACCGCTTGTTTTTTCCCTCTTTTCCTTGACTTTTAAATAAAATATGGTAGAATATTATTTACTGTATTATCATATTGGAGACGGCGCGGAAAACGCTCTGAAGCCTCTCCAAAAACACGATTATATATTTAAACACGATTATATAACTTTCCGGATACTTTTTATCAGGAGTATTGTCAATGCTATTTTCAAGTCTGTTTTTTTTATATGCCTTTCTTCCGTTGATTCTGATTCTCTTTTTTCTGATTAAAAATACGTCATACAGAAGAATACTTCTGGTAGTTTTTTCCCTGATTTTCTATGCGTGGGGAGAACCGATTTATGTATTCTTAATGATTGGAACGGTCGTACTCAACTACATATTCGGACGGATGATCGAAAATCCGCGTTTTTCAGACCGTTCCAAGCTTTGGACGGCTGCGGCAGTAATTATAAATCTCGTTCTTTTAGGAACTTTTAAATATACAGATTTTTTTATAAATACCGTAAATTCATTATTCGGAACGGCAATTCCTCTGACGTCCATCAGACTGCCGATCGGAATAAGCTTCTTTATTTTTCAGTCTATATCATATATAATTGACGTTTACCGGGGAACATGTCCGAGTCAAAGGTCATTTGTCAAGCTTCTGTTATACATATCGTTTTTTCCGCAGCTCATTGCCGGACCTATCGTAAGATATGAAGATATGGCGAAGCAGCTTGACAGCATAAACCCAACCCCAAGGAACATATTCTCCGGATTATTCCGCTTTTCTGTCGGACTCGGCAAAAAAGCAGTCATCGCCAACAGCTGCGCCGCCGTAGTCGACAGTCTGCTCGGACTTACCGGTGCGCCGACTGTTTTAGCCCGCTGGGCTGCCGCTCTGTTTTTCACGCTTCAAATTTATTTCGACTTTTCAGGTTACAGTGATATGGCAATCGGTTTATCCGGAGTTTTCGGATTCCGTATCCCCGAAAATTTTATCTACCCTTTTATAAGCAGAAACGCCACAGAGTTTTGGCATCGCTGGCATATATCGCTTAGCACATGGTTTAAAGATTATTTGTTCTATCCGGTAATGCGTTCCCGAGCAATACGCATGCTTACTAAAAAGCTTTCGGGTTCCGGGCATAAAAAAGCGTCAAGAACCGTTCCGACCATAACTGCGCTTTTTATTGTGTGGTCGATGACCGGGCTTTGGCACGGTTCAAGCTGGAATTATATTCTTTGGGGACTCTATTATTTTGTATTTCTCACGCTTGAAATGTTTCTGCAGCCGGTTTTTAAAAAAATATTTTCCGGATATGCGGGAAAATTCCTGTCACGGATATACTTCGCCGTCATCACCGTTTTCGGAATGGCAATTTTCAGTTTTGAATCCGACACTTTCAAAAACCTCGGCTATCTTTTCGGAATCGGAACCGGAGGGTTCACGGACATATACACAAACTCGGTAATTGCCGAAAATATCTTTCTGCTGACGGCATCGGTATTATTGTCTCTGCCTGTAATTCCGTACTTTCTCGGCCTTGCCGAAAAAAAACTCGGTAAATTCAGCCGGAAATCAAAAACCATATATATGACAGCCGCTATTATTTTTCTCGTTGCCGTCTCAACCGTAAGACTAGCGGGAAATTCATATAACCCATTTTTATATTTCAGATTTTAACTGAAAATAATATAAGGAGCGAAAAGCTGTGAAAAAAAAATGTAGTTCATTTTCCAATAAGGAAATACCGCCGGCATCCGCAGACAGCAACGGCTTTTCCGAATTTATATATGAAAGCACCGAGTCGCAGGATTTCGACGAATTTCTCCGAGATCCTCCGAACATGCAGAATAAGCGCACAGTCCGCGGAAAAGCTTCCGAAAGTCAATTTAAGAACCCAAACTACCGTCCTTCAAATGAGGTAAGAAAAAGGAGAAAAAAAGCCCCCGAAAAATTCGGGCTCGCGCTGCTCGGTATTCTTTATTTTTCAATTGTAATTTTGAATCTTATTCAGCCTGACCGTCCCGACGTCTCCGAAAATGAAAAACGCGAGCTTACAAAGATGCCGGCATTTTCATATTCTTCCCTTTGCGACGGATCATATTTTGATCAGCTTTCGCTGTTTTTTTCTGACACATTTATCTTTCGTGAAAAATTGGTTCTTCTTTCAAGAAAAATTCCTTCACTTTACGGAATATCGGGAAACTTTTCCGTACTGTCAAACACAGGTGCGGAAAAAGAAACCGATCCCAATATCAGCGAAAAACTTGAAGATGAATTAAACAAGCTCCAGTCTGAAGAACCCGTCACAGCTGCGGTAACCGAACCGGAAACGGAGCCTCCGGAAACAGATATTGTATCCGTTTCTCTGTCTCAGTCGGAAATCAGTCTTCCTGTCGGAAGCACCGCCGCAATTGAATTTGTCATATCAGAGTCGGAGAATTCAGGTATATCCCCAACGGTTACGGCAGGAAGCGATATAATATTCGCTTCGATTTCCGGAAATCAGATTATAGTCGGCGGACTCGCCGAAGGAGTCTCAAGCCTTACAGTCAATTATGGAGAAGCGTCTGCCGTATGCGCCGTTGCCGTAACGTCGGTAACAGTTGCAAACAATAACGGAGAGGCCGACTTTCTTGCAAACGGACTTTTTATTTACAACGGAGCCGTTTATACTATTTCAAATTACGGAAAACAATCTGTCGGTTATATTTCCAGATGTCTTGATTACTATAAATCGCTTTTTCCCGATACAAGAATAAGTATCATGCCTGCCCCCGTTTCTTCGATATTAATAGACAATCCAGAAATAACGGAAAAATTTACGAGTCAAAAATATATTCTCGATACTATGCAGTCAAGAATGAGTCCTCAGATAAATTTTGTCAACACCTACGATGAAATTTTTTCACACCGAACAGAATACCTTTACTTTAAGAGCGACCATCACTGGACACAGCTGGGCGCATATTATGCATACCGCGCCTTTGCCGAATCGGCGGGATTTTCTCCGACTCCTTTGTCTGACATGACACACGAGATTATAAACAGTTCCTTTAACGGATCAATGTACAATTTTACCGGGGATGAACGGGTTAAGGACTTTATTGATCAGGTAGAGGTATATTATCCGACAAAACCGGCAGCCATGACGGTTACAAAACACGACGGCACGGTATTAACCTACAACCGAACAATTATAGGAGAGAGCGGAAACTATCAGGCTTTTATTGCAGGAGACAATCCATATACAGTAATCAATGTTCCGGATAATCCTCAAGATCTCTCCATACTTGTCATAAAGGATTCATACGGAAACGCTCTTGTTCCGTTCCTAACCGAGCATTACGGCAATATAATTGTAATTGATCCGCGTTACTGCGATATAAATATATATGATCACTTTAAGGACTACGGACTCACCGATATACTCGTTACAGGAAATATACAAAGCCAAAACAGTATAAAATGGGCGTCATACTATTTTGCCTGCGCCGGAATAGATCTTGAATCGCTCGGATAATCGAATAATAAGATAAAATACATTTAATTTTATAAACTTAAAACTTGTCATACGAAGTGTCGTTATCGGATTTTTTCGGCGCAGAAAAACAGGGGCCGGCCTATAAAATCGGGCCCCTGTCAGCCTCCGTTCAAATCAGCTGTGCCATTATACAATGTCACGGGAATCTTCTCTTGAAATTTACAGAAGAAAGTCTGTCGCATACGTGTTTTATGCGGCAGACTTTCTTTTTTTACATTTTACATGAGATAATTTTTTGACGGTAATAAATATAGATAAATATCAATTCTATAAAACTGCAAAACGAAAAGCATACCGTCCGTACGGATAACTTCCTATCCGGGCGGCATCTGACAAGAGGCAAGAAGCGATGAAACCTTTATACAACATATAACGAATATAAAAACCTTTTTACAGCGAATTGCACCGCACCAAAAGTTACACCCTAATTGTTTTCAAACAATGCGGAATACAAATCTACTCTATATCGGAAATAAAATCACCAAAACAAGCGTCAGAAGGCATCCGCCAGTCACCGCGCGGAGACAGCGTTACAGAACCTACCTTTACCCCGTCGGGAGTACATGAACGCTTAAACTGCTGAATAAAGAACCGCCTTATAAATGTACGAAGTGTAGATTCTATATAATCGGTTTCATATATCCCGGCAAATGCTTTTTTTGCAATTCTCAGAATTTTCGACGGTGAATATCCGAATCTTACAAAATAATAAAGGAAAAAATCATGAAGCTCGTAAGTTCCCAGTATATCCTCCGTACGCTGACCGAGTTCCTCCCCGTGTGCCGCAGGAATCAGCTCCGGCGAAACCGGAGTATCAAGCACATCACGCAATACCGCCGCAAGTTTTTCATCGGCACAGTATTCGGCATAATATGAAACAAGATAGCGCACAAGAGTTTTCGGCACAGAGCAATTCACACCGTACATTGACATATGATCTCCGTTATAGGTAGACCATCCGAGTGCCATCTCCGAAAGATCTCCGGTTCCGATCACAATTCCGCCGGTTTTATTCGCCATATCCATAAGCACCTGCGTCCGCTCCCTTGCCTGGGCATTTTCATAAGTCACATCATATATGTCGTCCGGATGATCAATATCGCGCAGGTGTACTTTAACCGCATCGGCAATATCGATACATACAAATCTTGTATTCAGATACTCACATAGTTTTTCGGCATTCCCTCTGGTACGTTTTCCAGTTCCAAAGCACGGCATTGTAACTGTGACAATATCGTCATGGCCTTTCCCCAGCTTATCCATCGCGGAAGCTGTCACAAGAAGCGCGAGAGTAGAATCAAGCCCCCCGGAAATACCGATGACAGCCGTCCGGCATCCTGCGTGCCTGAGACGCTTTGCCAGTGCGGACGACTGCATGTCAAGTATAAACCTGCAGCGGTCGGCAAGACTCTTTTCGTTTTCAGGCACAAACGGCCGCCTTGAAAAGCTTCTTGTCAGATCTGTGTCGCAAATATCTCCGTCAAAATAAATATATTTGTACCCGCTGTTAAAAGAAACTTTAAAGTCCGTTGTCTTCCTGCGCTCATGAGCAAGTCGTTTTACATCAATCTCCGAATAAATAACATCATTTTTTTCAAACGGCGCACGCTCTGCAAGAAACGTTCCGTTTTCACATATCACGGAGTGACCGGAATAGACAAGATCCGTTGTAGACTCACCTTCGCCCGCGTTAGAATATATATAACCGCATATATTGCGCGCAGAATGAATTCCCACAAGCTCCCGACGGTATTCCGGCTTTCCTATCGACTCCGGAGAAGCGGAAAGATTGACAATTACCGTAGCTCCGGCCATACAGTGTGATACCGACGGAGGAAGCTGGCCCCATAAATCCTCGCATATTTCCGCACCGACAATTAAATCCTTTATATTCTTATGACAAAAAAGCTGATTTGTCCCGAACGGAACGGTAAATCCCGCAAAGGAAACGCAGATACATTCGGCATTTCTGTCAGCCGGCTCAAAATGGCGTGCCTCATAAAATTCATTGTAGTTAGGAAGATAGCTTTTCGGCACAAGACCGAGAAGCTTTCCGTTCTGAACCGCCGCGGCGCAGTTATACAGCTTTCCGCAAACCTGTACCGGCAGACCAATAAAGGTAAGCGAAAAAATTCCCTCGCTTGCTTTTATTATTTTAATCAAAGAACTTTCCGCCGTCTCAAGCAAGCGGTCTTGTGAAAACAAATCAGAACAGCAATAACCGGTAATGCAAAGCTCCGGAAATACAATCACGGCAGAGCCCTGCTTCTGTGCCTTTTTCATAAGCGATATAATCTGCTCTGTGTTAAAAGTACAGTCCGCGACAGCAAGCTCGGGCGTCGCTGCCGCAGCCTTGATAAATCCATCCTTCATTGTTAGATGCCTTTCGTATACACTCTGAATTTTAACCGCTTTCGGCTATAACACCGTGCATGAATACCGCTATACGATATAAACTTACAGTCTCAATCCATTACAAAATATTCATCCCGTCCGGCACCGACCGAGACATACTTAATATTGCATTCTGTTTTTTCTTCTATATATTTAATATATTTCTGAGCATTTACGGGAAGCTGCGAAAAGCTTCTGCATCCGGTTATGTCACATTTCCAGCCGTCAAGATATTCGTAAACCGGCTTAGCACAGTTCAAATCGTCGCCCATCGGGAAACGGTCGGTGAGAATACCGTTTATGTTATATTTTACGCATACCGGAATCCTTTCGGCATAAGAAAGCACATCCAACTTTGTAAGTGCAATCTCGTCAGCTCCCTGCATCATAATTCCGTATCTGGAAGCAGGCACGTCAAAGCCGCCCACACGTCTCGGTCTTCCTGTTGCCGCGCCGTACTCGCCGCCTGCATCGCGCAGAGCTTTAGCCTCGTCTCCGAAAAGCTCGCAGGTAAAAGGTCCTTCGCCCACACAGCTCGAATAAGCCTTCATGATACCGATTGCTTTATCGATTTTCTGAGAAGGAATTCCCGCACCGATCGGGGCATAAGAGGAAATAGTATAGGATGATGACGTATATGGAATTATCCCGAAATCTATATCGCGGAGAGCTCCGAGCTGAGCCTCAAACATCAGCGATTTTCCGGCTTTGATTTCAGCCGAAAGATACTCTGTCGTATCGCAAATATAATCCTTGAAAGCAAGACCGTATTTTTCAAGCCATGCAATCATATCTTCACTCCTCAGAGCTTCCGCACCGTATCCCTTTTCAACGGTAAGATTTTTCCACTCCAGAATTCCTGGCATTTTCTTCCTCACGGACTCCATATGAAGAAGCTCACCCATACGAAACGCTTTTTTCATAAAACGGTCAGCATAAACCGGTGCAATTCCGCGTCTTGTCGAACCGAATTTTGCGTCGCCGAGTCTGTCCTCCTCCAAGCAGTCAAGCATCTTATGATAAGGCATACAAATTACCGCACGATCGCTGATTTTAAGATTGTCCGGCGTAATGCTTATACCCGCCGCTCTTAGCTTCTCAACCTCGCCATACAGATGTTCAACGTCAATAACCATACCGGGGCCCATAACGTTGACGGTATTATCCCTTAGAATTCCGGACGGGAGCAGATTAAGTATAAACTTTCCTTTATCATTTACAACCGTATGTCCCGCGTTGTTTCCTCCCTGATAACGTACGACAATATCATAGCTTTCGCTGAGAAGGTCAACCATGCGGCCTTTGCCTTCATCTCCCCAGTTTATACCTGTAATAGATGTAATCATTTCACGACAATTCCTTTCGTATTAACTTAATTTATTCAAACCATAGAATATGATGGATTTACAATGATTTCAGTCAGTGCCGCTCAAATATTTTGACTGTAAGCGACACCCTCACAAAAGTAAATAGACATCGCCTAATTTATAGATCGACGTCGGCAAAACGAATTTCAATTGCTCGGCATCGATAAAACTCAAACGTTTATACTCACTTCTACGCCAAGCTCCCGCTTATTCTCCTCAAGGACAGGCTTAACGCAGTCTCTCAAAAAATCCGAGGTCTGCTTCGGAGCACATCCCGTAAACAGCTTAGGATCGGAGAGAGAAGCAAGCTCGTCCGCCGTCAGTCCGAAAATCGGATCGGCAAGAATACGGTCAAAAAGATCGTTCTTCTCTCCCGAAAGCTTTATCATTTTTGTCGTTGCCACAGAGTGACGACGGATAGCCTCATGAAGCTCCTGCCTATCTCCTCCCTTTTTTACGCAGTACATAAGTATATTTTCCGTCGCCATAAAAGGAATTTCTTCATCAAGATGACGCTTCATCATATTCGGATACACCGTACCGCCCGATATTATATTTATATACAGAGAAAGTATTGCGTCAGCAGCAAGAAACGCCTCAGGAATGGATATTCTCTTGTTCGCGGAATCATCCAGCGTTCTTTCAAACCACTGTGTTGCAGCCGTTATCGCAGGATTCAGGGAATCCACCATAATATAACGGGCAAGAGAAGCAATTCGCTCGCTTCTCATTGGATTGCGCTTATATGCCATTGCAGACGAGCCGATCTGACCGGCTTCAAAGGGCTCGTCAAACTCCTTAAGGTGCGATAAAAGACGTATATCATTTGAAAATTTTGCGGCACTCTGAGCAATCGAGCAAAGTACGGTCATAACATTATAGTCGACCTTACGTGAATACGTTTGACCTGAGACATAATAACAGCTGTCAAATCCCATTTTAGATGCAATAAGCTTTTCAAGCTTCTGGACTTTATCGGTATCTCCGTCAAAAAGCTCATAAAAGCTTGCGGCGGTACCTGTAGTTCCCTTGCAGCCAAGCAGTTTTAATCGTGAAATTTGGAAGTCAAGCTGCTCCAAATCAAAAATAAGGTCCTGAAGCCAAAGCGTGGCACGTTTTCCGAGCGTGGTTGGCTGAGCGGCCTGAAAATGCGTATAGGCAAGCGTAGGTAAATCCTTATATTTATCAGCAAATTCCGCAACAGCCGCAATACAGTTGACAAGAAGCTTACGAATCAACCGAAGCGCGTCGCGCATTACGATTATATCTGTATTGTCTCCGACATAGCACGAAGTTGCGCCGAGATGAATTATACCTTTTGCCTTAGGGCAGCAGTCTCCGAAGGTCTTAACATGCGCCATAACATCATGTCTTACCTCATGCTCATATTCAGCGGCACGTTCATAATCTATATCACTGATGTGCGCTTTCATCTCTTCAATCTGCTCTTCAGTGATGTCAAGCCCCAGTTCTCTTTCACTTTCGGCAAGGGCTATCCATAGCTTTCTCCATGTCTGAAATTTTGTATCCGGAGAAAATATTTTTTTCATCTCCGGGCCCGAATATCTCGTACAAAGGGGATTTTCATAAACCAAGCTCATTAAATATGACCATTCCTTTCACGTTCTGAATATCATCTTTATAACACGGCACCAAGTGATCATCCGCACAACGCGCATTTATATCAAAGCTTTACCATGATTAACAAGCTATATTATAGCACACTATTTAAAAAAAAGAAATAGCCTGAAGAGATTTATTTTCCAAAAAGGTAAAATAATTAAATTAACCGATCATGCTATATTATGGCATACAAAATTTCAGGCGTCCGCAATAAGATCTGCATATCTAAGCCGAATAATTCTCTCCAGGTCAAGCGGATTCATCTCTATCTGATATCCTATTTTCCCCGCGCTGAAAAAAATCGTACTGCATTTTTTTGCGGATTCGTGTACGATAGTCCGAAAAAATTTCTTCATTCCTATAGGAGAGCATCCGCCGTGAATATATCCTGTAAGGGGCAGAAGCTCCTTTGATTTCAGCATCTCAACCGATTTTTCACCCACCGCTCTGGCAGCTTTCTTCAAATCGAGTTCTTCATCTGCCGGAAGCATAAAAACATAGTGTTCTCCGGATTTTCCCACCGTAACAAGCGTTTTAAATACGCACTCCGGCTTTTGACCAAGAACGGCGGCAACTTCGGATGCGCTGAGCGCATCCGTTTCCGAATAATCATATGGTTTGTAAGATATTTTTTTGCCCTCTATTATTCGCATTACATTTGTCTTAAAGTCCATCTCTACAGTCACGCCTTTCGCATCATATTAAATCAGAATGTATGAGCCGTCTCCGTCGGAACAAACCGTCTTTTCATAAAAAACTTTCAAAGCGCGTTCAAGATACTCCGTATCCTTGGCCCCCGCGGTCTCCAGTGCGGAATGCATTGCAAGCTGAGCCAGTCCGATATCTACAGTATTTACCGATACCTGCGTATTTGCAATACAGCCGAGAGTAGAGCCTCCGGCCATATCTGCACGATTGGCATACAGCTGTACAGGAACGCCGGCCTCTCCGCAGATAAGGCGGAAAAACGCTTCCGACACCGAATCGGTTGTGTATCTTTTATTCGAGTTGTATTTTATCACAACTCCGCCGTTCATATAGACGCAATGATTCGGATCTTTGTATTCGGTATGATTCGGATGCACCGCGTGAGCATTGTCGCAGGACACAATAAAGCTTCCGGCAAGAAGCCGGCAGTATGCCGCATGGTCTCCTCCCGACGAATTCACAATCCGTCTTAAAACATCGTACAAAAATGTCGCTCCTGCGCCCTGCATGGTCTGACTTCCGATTTCCTCACCGTCAAAAACAGAAAGCACAGGTATGCTTCCGCTTTCTCCGGCACGCAGAAACGCGGAAAGCGAGGCATAAACACACTGAAGATCATCAAGGCGCGGGGCGGAGATAAATCCGTTCCATTCCACTCCGTGTTCCGGGTTAAACAACACAAGCTCCGACGAAATAATATCCTCCCTTCCAACGCCTGCAGCGGCTGCCGCCGAAGAAAGCAGATTCTCTTTTCCGTCATCGCACCGATAAAGAGGAAGCATATCAACCGAAGCGTTGTAATTTGTACTCTCATTGGCGTTTCTTTTCATGTGTATCGCAACATTAGGAATTATTGCCTGCACACCTGAGAGCCGAACCGTTCTCGGAGACAGCCGATTCCCTGTTTTCACGATAATCCGTCCGGCAGCGGACAACGGTCTGTCAAGCCAGGATGAGCAAAGCATTCCTCCGTAGATTTCCGAGGAAAGCCTCACTGTAAATCCGTCCGGAATTTCGGCATTTTCTTTTATTTTTATACACGGACTGTCACAATGTGACGCCGTTATCATAAACCCGCTGTATTCCCTCTCCGGCATGCGAAAGGCTATCAGCGACGAGCCGCCGCGTACGGTATAATATCCACGGCCTCTTTCAAGCCTCCAATCTTCACTTTCCCGAAGCTCGGTAAATCCGGAATCATGCAAAAGTCCGCCGATATATTCGGCCGAATGAAATGGAGTCGGACAAGCATCAATAAATTTAAAAAGCTCTCTGTTCATAAAAATCACCATGCCTTTCTATGCTTTTGCGGCGCTATACACAAACAAAGCGTAAAAAAGTCCACTGCGGAATACGAATTCTCTCATTTTTCTTGTTTCACTCTAATTCTTCGTCACCGCCGACAGCTGTCTGAACTGTATATCGGAATTATAATATATTACGCCGAAAAAATCAAGCCAAATATAATATGTCCATATCGATTTAATTAAGATGAAAATCACCGTTTAATTAATATGCAAATCTCACCGTCATGAAACGCCGCGTCAGACCATACTGCCGCTAAAAAGCCGATGAAATCTGCTGCTATGAAAACAGCTGAATATTTTTCTTATAGCTTATAGTCTATAGTTATATGATTTAACAAATAGAATTTGCATTTTTAAGTATTGACATCGGCCGTCAATGCGTGATAAAATGCCTTATCTGAAAACAGTATACAAGAATTTTCAATATATGAATGCTTTCGGGTAAATATCTTTTATGAGAGGAACTGAACAGAGAATTATGTCAATTGAAAAAGTAAGGGCATTTTTTAAAGCTGCCGGTATTGACAGCAGAATAAAGGAGTTCGATACCTCCAGTGCAACGGTTGCGCTCGCGGCAGACGCGCTTCAATGCGAGCCGTGCAGAATTGCCAAAACTATCTCATTCGCAGCCGGGGGAAGCGCCGTTTTAATAGTCTGTGCGGGCGATACGAGAATAGACAATGCAAGATTTAAAGCCGAATTCGGAATCAAAGCAAAAATGCTGAAGCCCGAAGAAACGGAAAAGCTAACCGGTCACGCGGTAGGAGGCGTCTGTCCTTTTGCCGTGAATGAAGGGGTTATAATCTGCCTCGACGAATCGCTTAAAAGATTTGATACCGTTTTTCCTGCATGCGGAAGCAGCAACAGCGCAATTGAGCTTACCGTCCCTGAGCTCGAAAAATATTCTTCGTTTCAAAAATGGGTAGATGTATGCAAGGGCTGGAGAGATGATGAAAACGCATAGAAGAATCCCGGTATCTTTCCGTCTTCCTCTTAACAGAAAATTTGGGCGCAAAAAAGATATCGGGCGGGAAAAATACCGAAATACTCAAACCTCAGTTCAAATTTCTTAATGTCAGAAAGGCATGGTAATTAAAATGCTGATAAATAAGGATGCTCCTGTTCTGTCGATAGAATATCCTGTCAGTAATATTCCCGTACAGTATGAAATAAAGGACGGTACCGTAAGCTGTGACGAATTTGTCTTCAATCTGCAGAGTAAAAACGGAATCCTCTCGCCGTACCTATACTCCAAAACTGATCCCGCACTGAAAGCAATAGAAATTATATATCCGCTTAAACCGAATTTTTTAAATAAAAATCCAATGTTCTACAGCGATATGAACTGCACAAACGATATAACGAAATGCGGGTGCATGGATGAGAAGTCAGAAATCTGCAGCAGAACTCTTATCCTTGTCAAAACCGATGACGATAAAAAATCCGAAGGGATAGGATTTTTGACGGCTCACAGGTTTTATGCCTGGATTCTTCTGACATCCGATTCGTTTACTGTACACTACGATATGGAAGACAAACGCCTGATTCCCGGCGAAAAATACAACCTCGAAAAATATACTGTCTGCGAAGAGCCTGTCGAATGCTTTTTAGAGAGGTATGCAATGCTGATCGGCAAGGAAAACAATTCGAGACCTCTCGCCTCGGTACCAAGCGGATTCTGCTCATGGTCATGCTACTACGGAGAAGTCAGCGAAGACAAAATACTAAACTGCGCAGAAAAGCTCAAATTTTACACCGCCGAAAAAGCAAACCTAATCCAAATTGACGACGGGTGGCAGAAAAGCCGTTCCTTTCCCGGAATCTGGGAAGAAAACACGGAACGCTTTCCGCGAGGAATTGCTTATACGGCAGAAAGAGTACATGAATACGGACTAAAATTCGGGCTTTGGCTCGCTCCGGGACTAATCGACGAAAAATCTGAATATTACGGCGACCTCAAACATCTTGCACGAACAGATGCGTCACCGATACCGGGAGTTCATTCGTTTGATCTCGATAACCCGGAATATTATAAGCTCCTCCGCACCACCTTCCGCAGAATGACCGATGAATACCATGCCGATTATTTCAAGCTTGATTTTCTTGACGGATTGCTCGGAAAAATGGGTGCCGGTCAAAAAAGTGTAACAAGATATAACACCGATTACTGCGTTGCTCTGTTCAGAAAGGCCATGCAGACGATACGCGATACCGTAGGAGAAAATACCGTTCTGCTGTCCTGCGGTTCGCCTATACTTGAATGTGCGGGTATCTTTGACATCCAGAGAATTTCGTGCGACATTATATGGGGGAAAAATTATGAAAATCCCTCTTACTGGACAATAATGCAGCAGGTAACGTCCACAGTGTTTCACCGTTATTTCTACAATCACAGTGTATTTTTAAATGATCCCGACGGACTTGTCGTACGCGACTATGATAACGGAGACGGATTTGACTGTACATACTCGGAAGCCCTGTTCTGGGCAGTATCCGTAGCCTTGTCGGGAGGCTCTGTTCTATACAACGAAGAACTTGAAAATTTAAGCCCCCCGAGAAGAAAATTGATTCTCGGTCAAATCCCGCCTATCGGAATAACCGGCAGACCGGTCAATTATTTCGAAGAAAAACCCGAAGCGGTAATAGCCGAGCTCGACAGCGAAACAAGCTTCATCGGCCTGTTCAATTATACCGACAGCCTGCGGGACATTACTTTCAGCCTTGAGAAAGTCGGCATGGGACGTTCAATGATCTTTGACTGCATAAAAAGAAAATATGCGGAAACATCTTCGGAAATAAAATCCGCTCTTATGAATCCGCACAGCGCTGCGTTATTTATGGTAAAACAAATTCCCACAAAACCAACCTTTCTGTATTCAACAGAAAATATGTTTTTAGGTCAGAATACACGACAAAAAGATATATGCTCAAATACGGCACTCTGCGCAGAAAACGGTGAACAGCTCTATGCATTTTATCCGTCAGGATATTCATTTTCCGGCTTTAAACCCGAAATTGAAACCGACGACGGAACAATCGTATGTATAAACCGAAAGCAAAGCGAATACTGAAAGCAGAACGAATAGAGACGATTTTCACTCGGACAGTATCGCCATAATATTTGCCGCTGCTATGTAATGTGCAAATATCGCAACATATTTTGAATTTTGTAAAGCACGCCCGTCCCAGAAGAAAACTGACTCGGGCGTGCTTATAACATGCTTTTAACATGTTTGTGATATGCTTGTGATATGCTTGTAATATGCTTATAACGTGCTTATAATAAAAACCTTTTTTATTTAATCCGAACAGGACAGGTTCCGGCCATAAAAATTCAGACCTTGTCATCGATTTCTCCGTATCAGCAAAAAACGATTCGAAAATTTTTTACACTGCTTTTAATACAATTCCGCAAATATCGGAAATTTTCTCGATGCTGTAATCCGCCTTTTCACATCCGTATGCAGCCCCGAATGCCGCCGTGTCAAAGCCGCCCGAAGCGCCTGCCTCAATTCCGGCAGCGGCATCTTCAACAACAAGACAATCACACGGTAAAAGCCCGATAAAGTCGGCTGCTTTCAAAAACACCTCGGGAGACGGCTTTGAATGCGTGATATTATTTCCGTCGCTTACTGCGTCAAAATACTTGCGAATTCCGATTTTCTCGAGAATAACCGGCGCATTCCGAGAGGACGATCCCACCGCAAGCAAAACCCCTTCACCATGAAGTAAATTCAGGGTATTCCTAACCTCGTCGCTGCAATCCGCTTCTGTCATTTTCTCAAGAAGACTGCGATAAATTTCATTTTTTTCCGAAGCGATAGATATTTTTTCTTCGTCAGAATAATTTTTTCCGCTTCCCTCGAGAATAATATCAAGACTTTTCAGACGAGACACTCCGCGAAGACGTTCATTGACCGATCTGTCAAAATATATGCCCAGTCTGTCGGTTACCTTTTTCCACGACTGATAATGAAGCTCGTCGGTTGAACAAAGAACGCCGTCAAGATCAAAGATTACGCCCTTGTACTTTATGCCTTTCACCTCCAAATATATTATAAATTGCAGTCAAACCGCAAAGATCATGGTTCGCACCGCAAAATCGCTGTTACCAGCAGCGAAATAAAACTCGCCGGCCTAAAAGCATCCGTCTTCAGGTTACAACATCATAAACCGAAACCCGTTTATTCACAGCGTCTCCGGTTTCAAGCAAAAAGATCACCGCATTCGCTAAATTTCCGTACGAAACGGAATGAATCGGCAACTCTCCGATATTGTTTTTAACGATTTCTTCGCCCGCAATTACATATCTGTCCGCCGGAAGACTGTCATAATCATATATACCGTTCGGACAGACATACGTCCACCGCACATCCCTATATTTGATAAGCTCATCAAAAGAGCGCGCCTGAGCTTCCGAAATAACTTTCATATCAGTCGGAAATGAAAGCTCCTCATGAAACCTTCTTTTATGTTCGGTATCGGTATAGAGGCTTCCGGCGCCTCCTACAATCACCAGTCTTGTTTTTTCTCCCGAAAGGCAGCCGCAAAGATGCCGAACCGACTTGATGTGCAGCTCAGCGAGACTGTCATCCCACACACCAAAGCAGTCCACCGCTGCGTCAAAGCGTCTCAGTTTTTCCCTGTCCAATTCAAAAAGATCACGCATTTCAATTCTGACCTCAGGCACAAAATTCGAATCACTGTCACTCGGTCTTATAAATGCCGTAACTTCATGTCCGCGGGACACTGCCTTCGACACAATCGTTCTTCCGGAGCGTCCGGCAGCACAGATAACCGCAATATCCATTTATGTCAATCCTCCATACCGCAGAAACGGCAAATTAATTTATTAAATTCTGAAATTCCGAAACAAAATTCCGAAACAATCTATCCGTTCTGTTCTTCATAAATAAGTCCGCAAATTTCAGCTACGGCCTCCTCAAGAGCCTTCGGATCATGAGGAATAAAATGCATTTCGGAAAGCTGTCCGAGCGTAATCGAGCATTTTTCTCTATCCTCGCCGGCAGCAATATTCGCAAACGCCGGAGCTTTTTCAAAGAGAATTTTCATCGCGCGGCTGTCATGCGAAATTACATCAAGCGGAGTATCGCCGTCATACAATTTTCGATAATCTATTTCAGGCATATAAACATAACGGTATCTGCCGCTTTTCAGTATTTCCGCTTTTCCTCCCCCGCCGGGAAGATAGAGCTCTGCAGTACATCCAAACGGAATTTCCGCTTCTACTGTCAGCATGCCGTCGTCATGAATTCTCCATCCGCAAAAATACCGTCCGTTCGGAGAATTGTATTCAAAAGAAATAACGCCAAGCCTTATATCCGGCTCCGGAGCTAAAATCGCCTTGGAAAATCCGGGCTCGGCAGGACGAATCCCGGCAGCATAGGCAAAGAGAAACTCTGAAACCGAGCCGTACGAGTAATGGTTCAGCGAATTCATACCGGTTCCGCTGATTTTTCCGTCAGGCAGCAACGAGTTCCAGCGTTCCCAAATTGTAGTTGCCCCAAGATTTACACAGTACAGCCACGACGGGTACTCCTCGGACAAAAGAAAATCATAAGCACGTTTCACAAAACCTTCCGAAGCAAGCACTGAACAAATTACAGGAGCTCCGACAAAACCTCCCTTAATTCTGTAGCTGTCACGTCTCAGACGTTCTTTAAGCTGTGCTGTCAGTTTGTCCCTGTCAATGTAAATGTCAAATCTCAAAGCGGTGATAATCGCAGTTTGAGTATCTATGGCAAGTCTTCCGGACGGCGTAAAATATTCATCGAAAACCGCATTTTTTATTTTCTCTTTAAGCTCGCCGTAAAAAATAAAATCCTCATGCTTGTTTAACAGCTTCGCCGTATCCGCCACGATGCAGACTGAATGGTAATAATACGCAGAGGCAATAAAATAATCGTCCGTACCGCCCTTCATGGAAGTGGGAGTAATTCCGTCCTGCGCAAGCCAGTCGCCGAAATGAAATCCCGTATCATACAGATATGAATTATTTCCTTTTTTGTCTTCTCTTCCGATATAGTCAACCCAGCCCTTCATGAGAACGTAATTTTTTTCTAAAAAAAGCAGATCTCCGTACTGACCGTAAAGCGTCCTCGGAATCAATACCGCCGCATCGCCCCATACGCTGGAAATTCCCGATGCATGTCCAATGTCCGGCAGATAATTCGGAACTCCCCCTCCCAAAAATTTTTGAGAAATCCTAAGCTCATACAAAAATTTGGTATAAAAAGCACGGGTGTCCATCAAATAACAGGCAGTCGGCGCAAATATCTGCGCGTCTCCCGTCCAGCCAAGACGTTCGTCACGCTGCGGACAGTCTGTCGGCATATCCATAAAATTGGATTTCATCCCCCAAAGGCAATTGCAGAAAAGCCTATTTATCTTTTGATTCCCCGTTTCAAGCTTTGCAGTCTGTTCCATCTCCGAGTAAACAACACAGCCCGTAAAATCCTCCGGATTCGGAGACTGCCACCCGGTCAGCCTGACATAACGGAAGCCGAAATAGGTAAAATGAGCTCTTACCGTCTCACTTCTCCCGTCTGAGATATAGACGAATTTTGACTTTGCGCTGCGGTAGTTATCGTTGTAAAAACACCCGCCCTGCAAAACTTCTCCAAATTCAAGTTCCACACGTGTACCCGGTTTAAACGCAGCCCTGAATTCAATATACCCTGCAAAGTTCTGCCCCATGTCAAGCACGGTTTCATTCTTCGGTGTGACAATGACAGCAGACGGTTTTATAGTTTCCATTACGCGAATTGCCGGACTGAGCCTGTCCGAAAGATTTTCTCCGTCAAAAATATCCCCGTCGTCAGCAGACAAAACACGAACGGGCTTTTCGGTATTCTCCATGCCGTTCCATAGCTGACGATTAAGAATTTCCCCGTCATAAATTCCCGAATCCTCTATATCGTAGCCTCGGTAAAACCAGTCTTCTCCGCTGCCCGCAATATCAGTTTTTCCGTTTTCATATTCAATTCTGAGTTCCGCGGCAACTGCCATACAGGGAGAATAGTTTTTTTCGGACAGCGCAGGGCCGAAGCGTCCGACACACCACCCCTTTCCTGTATATATTTCAATAATATTTTCACCCTGCAATAAATCAAGCCGGTACGTATATATCTGAAGAAAAGTACTGTAATCGGTATACCCGGGAGCAAGCATCTCCATTCCGACTTTTTTCCCATTTAAATACAACTCATAAACCCCGGCGGCGGTTACATATGCCCTTGCACTTTTTACAGCGCCATTCACCGCAAAGCGTTTTACAAATACCGGATGAAACATATCGTTTTTTTCAGCTGCAATCCATCTGCCGCAAAGCGGCTCGGTCATCTTTCCGGTTTCAAAAAAAGCCGTACCGCTTGCCGTAATATTTTTGTCTGACGTAACCATTACATGCAGATAATACCTTGTTCGCGGTTTAAGATTAAGTTCCAGCCTTGTACCGGAGCACTGCAAATCTGCTCCGGATTTTGTAAAAATAATTTTCGAAAATTCTTCATCCGATGAAACGTCAATTCTCACATAAGCCTGATAACCGCCCAAACACCCGCTAACGCGCCATGAAACCACCGGAGTCCCCAGCGCATATCCTATTGGATTAGTTATACCGTTTATTTTCACATTTTCAATTTTCATAGACAGCCTGTTCCCGAATCAATACTTCAATATCTTTCTCCCGGACGATAAAAAACCTTTTTAAGCCATATCGCAAATAAATCGGTCCAGCATTCGGTACCGCTGTAATCTCCCGGCGGCGCCCATCTGCTGTACTCCCTGTCCCTTGCACTGCCATACCCATGTCCGCCCTCCAGAAAAGAATGCATTTCAAAAGGAATCTTAAGCTCATGACATCTTAAAGCATATGCAAGCTGATTTTTTTCGCTTACCACAGAATCGTCAACCGAGCTCACAAGAAAGGCAGGCGGAGAATTGCAGGTCATACGATTTGTGACCGTATACTTCTCTATATATTTTTTTCTGTCTCCTGTCAGAAAATCATTTCCGAACATCGGAATCAAAAGCTCGGCGGTATCTGTAAAAACCAGCTTTGCATACACGAGAAGCAGGGCATTTGCACACGCGTTTTCAGCATCGGTTTTATCAGGAATATAATCCGGAAGCTGATCGGTATCTGCGAGTGTGTTCGCCGTATAAGCTGCAAGATGTCCGCCTGCGGAAAATCCTCCGAGACAGATTTTATCCTTGTCAAATCCATATTCCTCAGAATGTGCCCGAAGATAACGGACTGCTCTGCGGCAATCGGCCAGCATAGCAGGAAATCGATACGGACTGATTCGATAGTTCAGAGTAAAGGCGGTAATACCATGTCTGTTTAGAAGTCTCGCTACAGGAGCAGATTCCTCCTCTGTCGAAACGTCGATATATGCTCCTCCGGCACAGAGTAAAACGCATATTTTACTGTCCTTCGCAACATAGGGCACAAGATACGGCACATCGTCAAACCTGTCGCTGACTCTTCCTCTTTCAATAGAATTATGCCAAACTGCCGTATCAAAGGTCACGGAAGAATCAGGAATTCGGCTGTCCGGACTGAAAACCGCCGCCATCGCGGCAGCGGGACTGAGGTCCGAATTTATAAAGAGAGAGTCTTTTTTTGGAAGGCCCGTATTGAAAGGAATACTTTCTCCCCAAATTCTGATTTTATCCATTACGGACGTTCCTCCGTTGCAATACTTCTCCGTGAGGAGATTCCTCCAAGCTTTGTTCTCACCGCGCCCTCGTTTGTCTGGTAAATCATAAAAATTACAAGTATCGACGCGTTTATCAGAGGAATCACATAATTATTCCAGTTTCGCGCAATCTGAATCTGCCCAAGTCCGGTCTGAATAAATGAATAGGATATTACACCGATAAGTATTCCGATTTGCTTATTGGTATACTTCATCAGAAATGTGCCGAAAAAAAGCGGGCAAAAGCATTCAAACATTATAGAAACAGTGCCGAAATTTATAGACGGCTGAACTGCGTTCGCATATGAATAATTGACTATGCCGGCAGCGCCGAGAAGCAGGCCCGCTGCAGTATAGCATCCCACTGCGTTTTTGACTTCGTTTATACCGGTGCTGACCGAAATTTTCTGACCTGTCTGAAGAGCGCGGTAATCATAGCCAAACTTTGTGAAATGAAAGACAGCTACCATAAAAATCACTGCGATAACCGTAATAATAATCATAGTCGTAATATCGTCGCTTATTCTGCAAAGCTCCGGAGTAACCGTTCTTTTAAGCTGCAGGGTTTCGACATTTCCGTTATATGCGTAGCTGCGCACAATCCAGTATGCGACAGCTTCATATATAAGCGTCATCCCAAGAGAAACAATCATCATCGGAAGACGTAAAAGAATATATACAAGCCCCGAAAGAATACTCAGGATCATACCGGTAAGCATTGCCGCAAGTATTGTCAGGACAACATTGTCGTCGGTTTCTATTCCAACGATAAAGCCAATTACCGTAGACAAAACGATAATAGCTCCGACATCAAATCCCATTCTGCCCGTATGGAGATTAA
Organism: uncultured Eubacteriales bacterium; assembly: GCA_948467545.1. Taxonomy (GTDB): domain Bacteria; phylum Bacillota; class Clostridia; order Oscillospirales; family CAG-272; genus UMGS911. The sequence goes on along the minus strand of CAOKER010000003.1, from coordinate 214,479 downwards.
TCGACACGGCAAAACAGAGAAGAGAAAAATAACATATATTTTTAAAAAAGCTGCTTATGTTCCCGGATATTCCGCCGACAAACAATTTTGCTCCCATAGAGCTGCAAAGAACGAACATAAGAAAAAGACATATCAGCGGAAGCGCCGCACAGCCAAAAATTTTGCTGACAGTTTTGGTCCCCTTTGAACTATTCATTTATTAATATCACGCCTTTCCCGCTCACATCAACCAGCATTGTTACCCGGAAAAACAAACCGGAATATATAAAAATGCATATACAAGGCTATTACATGCCGCAATGCGGCATGTAAAAAACCTTTAATTTATTACGAGCCTATAACCTATAATACGAAGATTTAAATTATAACTGTTTGTTTTTTTCATTTTGTCTCGGAAGCCGACTCAAAATGAAAAACTTTGTGTCCGCCTTCCTTGTAAGCATTTGTTATAGCCTTAGTCGCCTGATAGAGTCCTCCTTCGCCGAGCGTACAGTCAAGGGAACATATCCCGGCAAATTCGCTGTCAGTCAGCTTTTCCACACCGATTTCATTCTTTTCAATCTCTGTTTCAAGAATATACGCCGATAAAAACTCCGAGCTGAAGAAATATCCTCCGTTTTCGTTTTCAACAGTGTCAAGCGTATCATAGTCGGACGCGCTGGCAATCTGAAGGCTCTGCTGCTCTATAGAGACGGGCTTGCCATCGATTCTTACAGCCTCGCCCTTATATATAGACTTGAGCAGCATTGCAAAAGCAGGACCTATATAAGAATTGTATTTTGCAATATCAAATATAAGCTTACCGTCCTCAAACATAGTCTTAAAGGTTGAACCCAGAGAATCATTTCCTACATATACGCACTTCGCACCGTCGGGAGCAAACGATGACACCTTATCCGCCGAGCCCGCGCAGAACACAGCCTCAACTCCTGCGGCAGATGAAAGCTGTACGACAGTTGCGACCGCCGCGGTATCACCCTGCAGAAAAGTGTAACCTCCTGCCTGTGCAAGAATAGAATATTTTTCGCTCTTAAATGATGAAAGATTTACACCGAGGTCCTTTTCAATCTGAAGAGCAATTTCCTTCCAATTTTCACGCTTGCATTCTATTCCCCCGTATGTTACGGTGGGATCGTCATCGTGCATAGCTATAAAGAATCCGGCAATACGAAGTGCATGCATCGGCTGTCCGTAGGCTGCCGATCCGGTAAATACCGAATACTGAGTATAACCGCGGCTTACCGCGGCTTTTCCCATCTGATATCCGGAAAGCACTTCGCCGTAATTGGATGGCCCGGTAGCTCCTACATAATAGGAATAATCACTGTAGTCTTTTATAATTACATTTTCATCCTTAACAAGCGCGTTTTCAGAATCCTCAAAATCAGGGTGAGCGGCGCCGATAACACTGAACATTTTATAGTTTTCACAGTTTTTGATAATATTTGTCGGATTATAGCTTGTCATAACTATAAGTCCGTTATATCCGAGAGAGGCATAATTCTGAACCGCAGCCAGTTCTTCATCCGCACTGTTCAGCTCGGACGAAAAATCAATTTCAACACCCATTTCCGCACTGAGAGATTTCAGATAAGCTGCCCATGCAAGAGCCTCCTCACTCGACGCGTCTCCGCGCAGTACACCAATTTTGGCAGATACATGCTTTCCTCTATTACCGCATGATGTCATCGAAATAACCGAAGTTATAAATAATACAGATGCAAGCACAGCGGATATTATTTTCTTTTTCATAAATATAATCATTCCTTTCCGATATCATTCAATTGTTTTGCGCCCTTCTCTAAAAGTAAGTCACAAAACCGCGTCTGAAAGATAAATTATTCAAACTTAAACATTTTTTCAATAAGGCGCACCGCGCCGTCATTGCTTTTTCAGTTCCTGCCGTGCGTACCGTACGTTTATTGCAGGGCGGCATTTTCTATCTCGGCAGAAGCCTCGGTCTGGTGGCCATTCCAAGAAGAAATGCTACAATTAAGAAAAGTACCGCTTTAACTATCATTGAAATATAATCAGAGCTCGAACCTATTCCTGCATACATAAGCACATTGTACATAAATTCATCAAGAAAAGCCATTGTACAGCCGCCGATAAAGGCCGCAAACGCCTTTGCTTTCGGTCCGCCGGAAAGAGCCATGCCTCCGAAAACAATTGCAATAAGCATATTCATTCCCACGGAAGAACCCGTCGATGCGGTTACCGACTCTGTCGGCAGTGTTGCGCAGAACGCGGCAAGACCGATACCGATTCCGGCCATCGTAAAAGAAATAAACGCCAGCCTGACAGATGATATTCCCGATAACTTAGCGCAAACCGGATTTCCTCCGAGAAATTTCTGCTCTCTTCCTATTTTCGTAAAATAGAAAATAAAGCAGCAAACAAGAACATATATACCAAGAAGAACAAACCGGAACCAAACGGTGTCAAGGACATTTTGAAATATCTCCCTGTCCGGATTTGACGGATTTGAAAACTTCAGATACACAGTATTTCTTCCTACAATAAAGTTTGATATTGTAGAAAGTACCGTCATCATGGCAACAGTCATTATAAATACCGGCAGATTAAATACCGACGCGAGCAGATAATTGACAAGGGAGATGAATGTCGCCAAAGCAATGCAGACCGCTATCATCAATAACAGACTTCCCGTATTCGTATATACTAAGGAACCGACAATTGCACACAGCAGCATATTGGCTCCGAGAGAAAGGTCAAAGGAACCAATCGCAAATATAAATGACGCTCCGGTCGCTACAAAAGCGACAAGAATTATATTATTTACAATTACCTCAAGCTGAATTGAAAATCTATACCCTGTGACTGCAAGAGAAATAAAATAAAGTCCGATAATCGCCGCAAGTCCTATCAGCGGTATATAGCCGACAAATTTTGAAAAAAACAGCGCCCTTTTTCTCTCCCTGTCGGCTTCAAGCTCATCGTATACTGCAGGATTTTTCTGATGTGCCATTTTATTTACCATGCCTTTCCAACGTGAAAAAAGTACACCGTGATTTGCAGCCTTCTGTATTTTTCACGCAATCACCGTCTTCCTTTAAAATAAAAGATGCATCCGCGGTATGATTTTTCCCTGATTTCACAATCATTACCTCTATATCATATATTTGATAATTTCATTTTCGTCATACCCGTCCCCGCGTTTAAATTCCTTTTTGATACGGCCGTCTTTCATAATAATCAGCCTGTCGCACATACCCATCAGCTCCGTCATTTCTTCCGATATCATTACTATAGTTTTCCCGTCAAGCTTCATTTTATAAAGAAGCTGATACATAGCCTGTTTAACGCCGATATCTACGCCGCGTGTGGGACAGTCAAGAATCAAAATGTCCGATCCGCAGCCTATCCATTTGGCAAAAACAACCTTTTGCTTATTTCCCCCGGATAAATCCGAAACCGGCTGATCAATAGAAAAATACTTTGTAGACAGCGCGTCAATATTTTTCTCAACGTAGTCTCTCTCTCTTCCTGAAAAAATCAAACCCGATTTGGTTTTAATAATATCCAGTCCGGCTATAGCAACATTATCGCGGATTGTAGTAACCATATTTAAGGACTCGGTATCGCGGTCCTTTGCAACATATCCTATACCGCATTTCATTGCAAAATGCTCGTCACGAACGGCCGCAAAGAAGACCGCACTACGGTCATCGGATTCGGTTGTTTTCCGCCTTTTAACCAAAACACTCCCCCGCTCAAGCTTCACTGCACCGTATAAAGCCTTGCCGAGCGTATGCATTCCGCAGTGTGAAAGCCCTCCGATACCGAGAATTTCCCCCTTATGCGCCGAAAGACTGCAGTCGATTATTCGTTCACGATATGTGCCGTTTTTTATCTCAAGAACAACTTCACTGTCGAAACTGCCGTTACTGTCGTCACGGTAGTAGCTTCCCTGAAGCTCGCGTCCTATCATAGAGGAACGTATCGAATCTTCATTAAATTCTTCCTTAGTAAAAGTACGGATAATTTTCCCGTCGCGAAGAACCGTCAGAGCATTGCACTTCTCCATGATTTCATCTATATCATGGGATATAAACACGACCGCCTTATCTGCATCGCGCATGCGGTTCATAAGCTGATATATAATTTCGCGGCCGCGCTGCGAAAGGGCGGTCGATGTTTCATCGACGACTATTAATTCCGGATTTTTCATCCACACCTTTGCAATTTCAACAAGTTTTCTCTCCTGCATATCAAGTGAACCGGTAATCATATCTGCCTTTATATGCGACGCTCCGATGTCGTCAAGAGCTTTCTGAGCGGCCCGGTAAAGCTTTCTGCCGCTCACGGGACCAAATCCTCCGCCGTCCCGCTCAGAAAACATTCTGAATCTGCCGGCTTCTCCAAGAAACATATTTTCGGCTACCGTAATATCGGGAACCGTTCCTGTTTCCTGCACAATCATTCCCACGCCGCTGTTCATAGCGCCAACCATCGAGCTCGGACGCCACGGTCTTCCGAGAAAAAACATCTCACCGAAGTCCGCCGGCTGGATTCCTGCATATATAGAAGTCACGGTAGATTTCCCGGAACCGTTCTCTCCTATAAGTCCTCGGATTTCTCCCCTTCTGACTGTTATGTCTACATTCTTCAGTGCAACCGTAGGACCGAAGGATTTGCATATTCCGCGAACCTCCATTACAGCTTCTTTTTCGTTTTCTCCGTTCATGCTCGTCCATCCTCTCTCATACTTACACTCACACCTTCCGTATCCGCCGAGGGCATGTCCGACTGCCGCTGCGACGTGTTATGCCGAAAACAAAGGTTAAAATCAAATCCGAAATCTTGGTCTTAAATAAGTTCAAAGGTGAGTATCCCACTTTCCGCAGAAAGCATCGACCGGACTTACACCTTTAAACTCACTGCGTCCCATCAGCTTGTCAATAACCGCTTTTACAGTTTCGTCCTTGAATTTGTATGCGTTAATATACGTTCGTATCCGCGGTACGTCAATCAGATGATACGGATTTGCAAACGAAATAAACAATGTCGGTACAACCGTCTGATATAAAGGACAGTTTACACCCATCGGATTCTCCCACTCAATTCTTACCGTGGTTTGATTGGATTTTGTAATAAGATTTGCCGCATATATTATCAGGTCGTATTTTTCCGTGACTTCGGCAAACGGTTCAGCCATACCCTCAAAGCCTTTGCCGCCCTTAAATATATCGACGGCAAAGCCTTCTCTGTGCAGTGCCTCGGATAATATCTGTCCGACATCCTCTCCGCCTCCGGAACCAAATGCGCTTTCGCCGGATTTCAACGGGTAAAGGAGGATTCTTTTAAACTTTTCGGGTGATATGGGAATCAAGCTTTGTTTGTCCTTGACAAGTGTAATTCCCTTATCGGCACAGTCTTTCTCGACTTTCAAGTGCTTATCGCATCCGATTATCTTCCCTGCCCTCTTTACATCTGCGAAAATTGAAGAATCAGCTCTCTTTTCGGGAAGATGAAGCGCAGCCTTAAGTCCCAAAATTCTCATCACTGCCTCATCCAGTCTTTCGCGAGTAAGAATTCCCTTGTCAATACCGTCCTCCATAAATGAATAATCTTCATCGAGGTTTTTGGTAAAAAGGAACATATCGCAGCCGGAAGCAATCGCATACGGCACAGCTTTTCTTCTGTCCATAGCAATACACATGCCCGCCATTGTAGACGAATCCGTTATTACCATACCGTTAAATCCCAACTTTTTCCTAAGCAGTCCGTTAATCAGCTCAGGCGAAAGAGTAGCCGGCATAATATCCTCGTCCTTAATTCCCGGAACAAGGGCTTTTGTATAAGCCGGAAGCATAATGTGTCCCACCATGACCGTCAGCGCACCCGCTTCAATTCCCGCTCTGTATGCCATCCCGTATGTCGCGTCCCATTCGCTGCAGGAAAGAGAATTTATGCTCGTCACAAGATGCTGATCTCTCTCGTCGACACCATCCCCCGGAAAATGCTTAAGCGATACACACATTCCCTTTGACTGTACCGCCTTTGTAAATGCAGCCCCCGCTTTTGCAACAAATTCGGCGTCATCTCCGTAAAGTCTTGTATTTGTAATAGGATTTCTGAAATTGTAGTCTATATCTATTACCGGTGCAAATGCATAGTTAGCCCCGACCGCCATTCCTTCGACCGCCGCCACTTCTCCCTGAAGGGCCGCAAGCGAGACGTCTCCTGTCGCTCCGATAAGCATATTCGGTCCTATATTAGTACCTTCCTTTACTATTCCGTCTCCCCCGGCTTCAAGATTAGCGGAAATCAGCATCGGTATTTTAGAATACCTTTGAAGCGTATTTGAAACGCGGCAGGCCTCCTCATACGGAAATGCTCTTGCCATCATTCCTCCCGGTGCATATCTTTCACAAATATCCTTTAAGAATCTTTCATCGCTTGTATAAGTCACAAGATGGAAAAGCTGCCCGATCTTGTCATGCAGGCTCATTGAACAGAGAGTATCCCGTACCCATTCAAGCTGTTTACAGTTAAGATTAAAAGGGGGATTTTTCAATATTTCAAAATCAGGCATTTCTTCTCGCTCCCAAGTGGTTTATTTTTCTATAAATTCATTTTGTCCGTTCAAACCAAAACTATACTTTTTTTACTTCTAAAATATTTGCCAGTCTATTTCACGTATTATTATATCCATTATTTCCGCCTCTACACAAAATTGCACTATAAAATTAACAGTACAAAATAAACAGCCTTAATACCCGTTTGACATACCATACGATATATGTTATAATTTTTTCGGTATTGTACATGTTATATATATAAACTCTTTAAAATGCGATCCTGCGGCCAAGCAAAAGCCTGCAGAGCGACGAATATATATGAGGAACATCATTGGAAGAAAAAATTGTAAGCAAAAACGGAGTACCGGTATTCTGCGAGTTCAATCGGCACCTGCACAGTGTAAAGCTCGGCTTATATATAAAATGCGGAGCTATGTATGAAGAGGCAGAAAATAACGGTATTACGCACTTTTTCGAACACGTTATTTTCAGAAATATCAACAAAATAATGGGAATGAAGCTGTATAAGCTTCTCGACAAAAATGCAGTTGAATTCAATGCTGCGACATACAAGGAATTTATGAATCTGTATTTTGTGTTCTCATCGGAATCGCTTGACTTCGTGCTTGAAATATTCGGACATATTTTTGAAGAAATCCGTCTGACGCCAGGAGAAATAGAAACAGAAAGAAATATAATAAAATCCGAAATATATGAAGAAGACGACAAATCAAGTTTAAGTTATTCGGCAGAGCAGGAAATATGGAGAAAAACGCCGCTCACGCAAACCGTCCTCGGTACGCCGACCATTCTGAATAAAATCACAAAAAGAAAATTAAACCTTTTCCGCAAATGGCTCTTTTCATCCGGCGATATGTTCGTATATCTAACCGGAAACACAGATTTAAAAGCAGCGGAATCTGTTGCGGATATACTGTCGCGGTCTGACATAACAGAAGCCGCCGCCAAAAGGCTGAACGCGGCTCCGATACCGGAAGCTTTTGCGAACAGAAGTACCTCCGTTACGGTCAAAAGCGGTGACTGCCCGCGAATACAGCTTTGCTTTGATTTTTTCAGAGAAGAGGCACAGAGCTCAGAGCTTAACCTGCTTTATGATTTGCTTTTCAGGGGTGATTCCTGTCTGTTTTACAGCGAACTTACCGAGAAAAGAGGATTGATATATTCATATACTCCTATTCTCGAAGAATACTGCAACATCGGCAATCTGCGAGTCGGATTTGACATAAAATATCAAAATATCGACGAGGTTCTCTCCGAATCAGTCAAAATTCTTAATAAAGTCAAAACTGCGGATATCGATATCGAATCATGCAAATCCATATATAAAAGAAACTGTGAACAGCTTCTTGACGACGTAGATAATCTCAACTGGGACAGAGCATACTACGGTCATATTTCAGATCCGGACTGCTCAACCGAAGAACGCATACGCCTTTATATGACCACGGATAAAGCCAGAATTTCTCAAATTGCCGAAAGAATATTCAGAACAGAAAGACTTACGATAGCCGTAAAAGGAAAAAAGTCAAAAATCAATACAGAAAAAATACGACAGATAATGAGCGGATTAAAATGAAAAACAAAAACACCAAAAAACAGGAAAATGTTTCGGCCGAAAATTTCAGAACATCCGAAGAAGCCGAAAACACAGCAGAACTTTCCGATCAAATTATTGCTCGGCTTTCATCCGATGATTACATTCCCTGCAAACCCGAAGAGCTTATTGAGGACATGAGCCTCTCAGACCGGCGTGAAGCTTTTATGACCGCATTATACGAGCTTGAGAATGAAGGCAGAATTGTATCGATGAAACGCGGAAAAATCGTTTTAACCGAAAATTCTCCATATCTGCGCGGAACTTTTCGCGCAAATGCAAAAGGCTTCGGATTTATTGTGCCAGAAGACATCTTTTCTTCGCGCTTAAACGGAGATTTATATATAGATTCGGAGAACACCCTCGGCGCAGTAAACGGAGATATCGTTCTCGCAGCGCAGATAAAATCCGCGCACTCCGGAGGAGCTAAGAAAAGCTGTGAAGGAATTGTTGTTCATATTATAAGTCACGAGCTGACCGAGCTTTCGGGTACCGTTGAGCCGATTCCTCCGCTTCAGCGAGGCGTACGCCGTTCTGTCCGATGCACCTCCGGACTTTGTGTCAGACCGGACAAAAGCATATACAACTTTCTGGTGCTCCTTGATGACGGAGGTTCAACATTGCCTCATATAGGCTCAAGCGTACAGGTAAAGCTGTTAAGTTATCCCGACAAAAGCGGATATGCGTCCGGTGTCATAACGGAGGTTTTCGGCGAAAGCGGCACCACCGACGCCGTTTACGCATCTATACTGTACGAGTATGGCATCAAATCCGATAACGGAGGCGGATTTTCGGAAACACTCCTCTCCCAGGCAAGAGAAATTTCCGACCGGGGAATAATTTATGATAATCCCGAGGAGTATACCGGCGGAGATTTGGAGGGAAGAAAGGATTTGCGGGGCGAGATGATTTTCACCCTCGACGGTTCCGACGCAAAGGACCTTGACGACGCCATTAATGTACACCGCAGCGGAGACGGATGGATTCTCGGGGTTCATATAGCGGATGTTTCCCATTATATTAAATTCAAGTCTCCTCTCGACTGTGAAGCACTGTCACGCGGAACAAGTATTTATCTGACAGACCGCGTAATTCCCATGCTTCCGCGTCCGATTTCAAACGGCATTTGTTCGCTTACCGCCGGCACCGATCGACTGACCGTATCGGCAATTATAAAAATAGACTCAGACGGCAATACCGTCGGTACAGAACTGTGTGAAAGCGTAATAAATTCAAAGGTTCGCGGAGTTTACAGCGAATTTAATGATTTTATTGAAAAAGGCACAAACTCAGAATTTGCAGATAAATATTCGGTTCTCGGAAATATGGCAAGCGACTGCGTTCAGCTCTATAGACTGCTTGAGAGAAAAAGCAAAGAAAGAGGGGCTCTCGAACTTGAGACATCTGAAGCGGCAATTTTGCTTGATGCGGACGGAAATCCGACAGATATTACGGTATGTGAGCGCGGTATAGGAGAAAGAATGATTGAACAGTTCATGCTATGCGCCAACACCGCCGTAGCGAGCTGTCTTAATCGGATGAAAATCCCGTGTGTTTACCGCATACATGAAAAGCCGTCTCCTGAGAAAATCCACAATTTTGCAGTATTCGCCCACAATTTGGGACTTAACGTATCAGCTCTCGGTACTAAAAAAGTGAGTCCCAAAGCTATTTCCGCAATACTGAAGGAGGCTGTGGAAAAGGATATAGGGACAGTCGTGTCGTATGTACTGCTCCGTTCACTTATGAAAGCTCGTTATGACAGCAAGTGCTCGCCGCATTTTGGTCTGTCTACGGATATGTACTGCCACTTTACATCGCCGATCAGACGTTATCCCGACCTCACAGTTCACCGCTTTATTAAACAAATGCTAAGCGGAACACTGTCCGGAAAAGAGCTGAAAGAGGCAGGGCTTTTTTCCGATAAGGCAGCAGAAAAGTCAAACGAAAACGAACTTCGTGCAATTTCGGCGGAACGCGCGGTGGAAGAGCTCTATAAAGTAAGATATATGAGCAAATTTATATATGAAGAGTTTGACGGTATTGTAAGCTCTGTAACCTCGTTCGGTATTTTCGTGGAGCTGCCCAACACCTGCGAAGGGCTTGTTCCCGTTTCAAGCATGAACGGATATTTTGTATACGATGAAGACCTGCTTACACTATCTGACGGAAAAACCGTATTCCGTCTCGGCAACAGAGTACGTGTCAAGCTGATTTCAGCAGATATAGTACACAGAAAGCTTGAATTTTCTCTTGTAGGCACGAAAAACGGAGATACTGTTTCAAAAGTGAAAAATCATTCAAAATACAGTCATCGAAAAAAATACGGTAATAATAAAAATTTTGTCAAAAGAAAAAATCACAATAAAACCGACAGTATTAAACGAGGCAGAAAAAGACACGGAAAAAATGTCCGTAAATAATAAAATCGTATAGCAGAAGCTATGCGATTATTAATGTGATTATTAATTTTGTTTTGCATACCGCTGCAGTTATCTGCAAATCATCATTCCATAATGCTGCGATTTAACCATAGATTACGAGCAGCATCCATATGGTCCGAGTTTTTCAGTCATCAATTTCGGTTTCGCTTCCGGCTCAGCATTTCACTGAACATAACCTCGAAACAATGCGGTCGAACTATATCTTATGACGTAATAAACGTAAAGCCGAGACCATACTGTAAACGGTTCAGGGCAGCCTAAGCTGCGGTGAAATTTCTGTCTCCTCCGCACTGTAAACGCTTTCTTTGTCTCTGACCACCTGTCTGTCACGAACAGACTGTTCTTTGCGGGTATTTTCATCAGGACGACATACCAAAGCATAAACCCCCGTTATTGCGGCTACAAGAATACAAGAAAAAATAAGTAAAAAAAACGATTTGGCCTTACCCTTGAAAAATTTTACCATAATTATCCGTGCCTTTCATATTTTCAAAGCTTAATTTGGCTGAGCTGTTTAATTTGACTGTGCCGAGTTATTACTGATGCCATAACTTATTATTCTCTCCGACACTGCGGATTTATGCAGCCGCTTTTTTGAAAATATACCTTTAATAAGAAGGCTCAAACTGCCGTCATTAGGCTCTTTAACGACGAATTATACCGCCGCTGAAAAAAGCGGGCTCAAACCGCGCCTTAAAGGCGGGAATATCTTTTGCTTTTAGTTATAAAGGAAACAAATAAAAATGGAAGAAACTAAAAAAATCAGGGTCAAAACGACATCCAAAATATGCAATTTAGCTTTTGAAAACATTTTTAAGGATCAGTTAGAAGAAAAAATAAAAGCAGACAATGACCGCCGATCATACCGAAGCTGGATAGATACAGTTTTATGTCGTTCCGGGGATGAATCGTCAGATGACTGCTTCCAAGATGAAAGCGAAGAGCTCGAAGAGTTTCTGAGCACACTTGCCTCAAAGCTTCCGGATTGTGTGGAAACCATAGAAAGCAATTCGGCCGGAGAAATCTCATTTTACGATAATAAACAAGGCAGAACCGACATTACATATGATGAAAGCGAACTGCTCGGAATGAACTGTAAAACTGTATTGACCTTTGACAAAAAAGAACCCGGCAGAATAATTATGTACAGAACCGGGGTCTCCGGCACTTCATTTGTTTTTGACAGCAAAACACCGAGAATCATGTGCATGTATCAAACAGAAGCGGGTTCCATGGGTATCGGAGTTATTACACATAAAGTGGTTAATACAGTCCCTCAGTTAATTTCCGGTAAAAAACACGCCGTTATAATTCTTGACTATACCTTAGAACTGGGCGGGACTGAATCGGAATATAATCATTTAAAAATAGAAATCACCGATATTACGGGGAAATGAGATTCCTGCTCGCCGCAAACTAAAACTTTGCATGTCAGATTAAAAAATTTATTGCTGTATACAACACACAGGGCATTGTAAACCTATTATCAATCGGTCTCCCGATAATCCAAAAAATGAGCTTGCCGCGTTAATCCCAAACCAAAAAAATTTTAATCTTTGGGAGATTGAAGCATAAAAGCAAGCTCATTTTTATTAAAAGTATTTTATTTATACGGAAATCACGTAATATTTATTATTTATCTTTTATAAGTTCTCTGATCTTTTTCTCTGAAAATGAAAGCAGTTCCGCCGCCGCTTCCGTACTCTCTGCGTCTGTAATTATCCGAACGGAATCACCGCAGTCCGGAATAATTCTGACGCATCCGCCCTTTTCACCTTTAATTATGACACCTTCGGCTTCCGGATTTCCAAGCGTTCTCATAATCCGTATTTTTTCTGCACAGTCGGCAGGGATGTGAGTATCGGAATAATAAAAATCGGGAATTTCTTCGGTTAAAGATTTAAGATGGATGCCGCTCCCAAGAACAGCACAAATCCTTACGGCGGCAAAAGCAGCGTCACACATCCACGGCGTTTTTCCGGAATTTTTCCGTGCCGCCTCATCCTCGCGGTCAGACGGACAATCTCGGTATTTTGCAATAGTAACATTGCCGTCGGTAAGAATTTTTTCTATACATAAGGGAGCGATATACGGCAGTGCGGCATCCGGAAGGCTTCCGTGCTTTATTCCGTTAAGCGCAAGAATTGCGGTTACATGCCACATATCCGTTTTTTCTGTCGTTCCGTTACGCTTATCTGTAATATATAGCTTATGCTGCCCCTCATATTCCACGATAAGATCACAATCACTCTCGTCTGTAACATCAAATCCCAATTCTGCAAGAACAATTCCAAGCATATCGCTGTCCTCGCCGCCGATAACGTGAATCGTAGTCTTTTGAATGTGCTTTTCTCCGGTAAGACGAAGCTCATCACGCGCACTGGCAATCAGCGCCGACCGATAAAGAAGAGAAAGATCGTCACATCTTTCAATATCTGATACCGAAGAAGATTCCTGTACTTTGTCATCCAGAGAAGCACACAAAGCACGTTCAAATGCCCTTGAAGGATATAATCCGTCCTCGTCAAAAAATGATACCTTTATTTTTTCGTCCTGATAGCCTGAGCCGATATTTTCTTTAATACTTTCAATATGCACCATAAGCGTCATACCAAGTCTCGCACCGGCAAAAGCGGCCATGGATGAGCTGCCGTCACCGAAATCAAAGGCAGTGCATCCGACAGCTGCTATTCCGCACATAAGTGTTTCTTTTAAAAGATGCTCACGCGATGATCTTCCGCTTATAACTCCGATTCTCGCCCCCGTCCCCGACGCACTTCCTATTGATTTTCCAAGCTCTGCAAAAGAACAAATTTCACCCGTTCCTATAAGGCCGCCCTCATCAAAGACAAATGAAATATTCTGCTTTACACCGCGGCCGACAATTCTGTTTTTTTCGATTACCGTTCCGGACGGCAATCGCGTTTCAGGCAAAATAAAGCAACCGTCGCCGAGGCTGCACCCCGCTCCTATGACACTCCCCGCACCTATCGTTACGTTTATACCGGCAACGGTATTCTCGCAGATCACGGCATTATTTATACTGCTTCCTTCACCTATTCTGACACCGCCGTATAATATACTGCCGGACACCGAAGCACCGTCGGATACCTTTTTGTTTCCCGTCTTTGAAAAAACATTCTCTCCGTCAGAATAATGCATGTTTTCACGGTAGTAGTCCGGAATCGAACCAATATCACACCAATGTGCGTCCGTCTCAAATCCCATAAGCCTTTTTCCGCCGCGAAGCAGTATCGGGAATAAATCATTGGAAAAGTCGAAAGGAACTCCCTGCGGAATATAGGACATAACTTCCCGATTAATAATATAAATTCCTGTATTTACAGTGTCCGTCAGAACCTGCTGCCATGCAGGCTTTTCAATAAATCTTGTTATTCTTCCGTCACTGCCGCAAAGTACAGTCCCATACTCTCTCGGATCTGACGCAGATGAAAGTATTATCGTCACATCAGCAGAGCTTTGCGTATGAAAAGTTTCCGCCGCCGATAAATCAATATCAGTCATTGCATCGCCGCTGATAACAAGAAAAGACGAATCGAAACCGGCGAAATCAAACGCCTTCTTTACACCCCCTGCCGTTCCGAGCGGAGTGTCTTCAACAGAATACCGCAGACAAAGTTTTCCCGAATTATCACCGTCCGAAAAATAACTGTCTCCGAACCGCTCCTCTATCAAATTGCCGAGATATCTGGTGGTAATCCACGCTTCGGATATATTGTGCTTTATAAGAAGCTTAAAAATATGCTCTATAATCGGAATCCCGCCTACCTCAACAAGCGGCTTGGGAATTCTTTCTGTTATTGGCCGAAGACGTTTTCCTTCGCCGCCTGCCATTATGATAGCTTTCAACCCTTGCTCATTCCTTTCTGAAAAAAATCTGTATCTGTCTGAATATACTATGCCTGTTTGTGTTTATAATAGCCGAAACAGATGTCTTCAAATTATGAACAGAGAGGTAACGGCAATATGCTCAAAGGATGTCAGAGAAAAATTATTGTAATGAAAAATACAGGCAGCAATATATTTGAAGAAGCGTATTTTGTATTGCGTGAAAATGCTGTTAAAGCACATATATCCGAGATCGATATGATAGAAGAGGCAAACCGTATTATAAGAGAAAACGGAATTCACGGAGGTACAGCCTCAAAAAAATCAAAGCAGGGAATTCCGACTTACGTCTGGATTGCACTTTCAGCATCGACAATTATACTTGCAACAGCATTTCTTATTAAAATTATATAATATTAATATGCAGACGCTTTACAGGTCATCCGCATCCTGTACCGGCTCTTCTCCCTCTTCGTTTTTGCGAAGCGGGCGTGTTCCGTCTTTATATGAAAGCTCATCGGGACGACCTGTCCAGCTTCCGTAAGGATCTGTTTGGGTTCCGGTATCAGCGTATGCGCTGCTCACCTCTCTTGCGGTTCTGTCGGGAGCTGTACCTGAATTTCCCACATCAGCAAGCTCTGCGCTGTATTCTTCCGCGGTCTCAGGCTGTGTATCCGGTTCAAAAGGTCCGACAAATTCAGCCGTTGGATCCTCGCTTGGCCGCTGCGGTATATCGGACATTCCGAATCCTCCGGCAGCCGTTTCGGGAGGAGTTTGATATCTGCGGTTATATCCGAAAAGCTCCTCTGCATTTTCAGAGTCATGAAATTTTATACGATCGATTGACAATTGCTTGCGTCCGATATTATCTTTTTTATAGTCCTTTTTACTCATACTTATAATTAAACAATTCCTTTCCGCCGTTCCGCGGCTGTTACCGCATCCCGGCCCAATAAATTACGGGTACTGAATACGCTGCACAATTCTTAAAATTTGCCGAGTGCAATGTTATCCGGCAAACACAGTAATATTTTACGCAGATATAACTCAATTAGTCATAAAGTAATATATAAAGTGAAGCAATTAACATTCAATTAACATTTGATTTTGTATAAGTTCATATAAAAATGATAGTATAATTGCATTGTTATTTGTTCGTTTGTGTATTTATAGAATGAATGCAGAACGAAATCCGTTTTGATACGTTTGCCATTAATTCCATATAATTAATTATGGGAATCAAGAAAAAGACTTTTTAACGCCCGGCAAAAGACCCACGGACGTCTTTGGTGTCTTTCCGGCCGAATGCTGTTTCATCGTAATATTATGTTCTCCAATAAAAACAGACAAACCGTTATTCGTCTGCTTGACAGATTATTAGGATGTTCTCAGACAGTCATTTTGCTTTTTCACTTTCTTGGGTTTAAACGGATGGATAAAGCCGGCAGTAGCATAAAAAATATTTCAGGTATCGCGGATCACGGTTACCGTCTTTTTTCTATGCCTTTCTCTGCCCGATCAAACAAACCGGCAAAATTTTAACAATTAAAATATTTACTTATATTTCAGAAGAAAGGGGTACGGCATGTATTAGCTCTTAACAAAAGAAAATACATTACCGTAAAAATCATATGCCAAATACAAAAGGAAATAAAACCGCAAAAGCAGCGAAACCAAGAATCAAAGGTAAACTCAAGGTAGCAATGCTTGGGGGACTAAACGAAATCGGAAAAAATATAGCGGTAATCGAATTCGGAGGAGATATTATTGTCGTCGACTGCGGACTGGGTTTTCCGGACGATGACATGCTCGGCGTGGACTTAGTTATACCTGATGTAGGTTATCTTGAAAAAAACATTGAAAAAGTAAGAGGAATTTTCCTGACGCACGGTCATGAAGATCACATCGGCGCACTTCCTTACGTTCTGCGTACTCTTCATGTTCCGGTATACGGAACGCGCCTCACACTCGGAATACTTCAAAAAAAGCTTTCGGAATATCATTATGAGCAAGTTCCGGAGCTCATATGTGTAAATTCCGGAGACACGGTAGACGCCGGTGTATTTTCGGTTGAATTCATCCGCGTAAATCATTCAATTGCAGACGCCTGTGCTCTGGCAATTAAAACGCCTCTCGGAACGATTGTTCACTCCGGAGATTTTAAACTCGATGTTACGCCAATCGAAAGTAAAATGATGGATATAACAAGATTCGGCGAACTTGGAAACGAGGGAGTTCTTCTCCTCATGTGCGAATCCACAAACGCGGAAAGACCTGGCTTTGCACCATCGGAAAGAAAGGTAGGCGCAACTCTTGATGACATTTTTATGAAAAATAAAGATTACAGAATTGTAATTGCTACATTCTCCTCCAATGTACACCGTGTTCAGCAAATCATAAGCAAAAGTGCGGAATACGGACGTAAGGTCGCTATAACCGGCCGCAGTATGCTGAATATCGTCGGTGTAGCTACAGAGCTTGAGTATATGACCGTCCCCGACGGCGTACTTGTAGATATTAACGATATAAAAAAGTATCCGCCTGAACAAATGACTATCATTACTACCGGAAGTCAAGGCGAACCGATGAGCGCACTTTACAGAATGGCATTCTGCAATCACGACAAGGTCGCGCTGGGAGAAAAAGACCTTGTTGTAATCTCGGCAAGCGCAATTCCGGGCAATGAAAAAATGGTCGACAGAATCATAAATGAGCTTCTCCGTCACGGCGTTACAGTGTGGAGAAATGCTATGCTTGAAATTCATGTATCAGGACATGCATGTCAGGAAGAAATCAAGCTCATGCATGCACTCGTGAGACCAAAATATTTTATGCCTATTCACGGAGAATATAAACATATGATTGCGCATAAAGAGCTCGCAGAGTATATGGGAATGGAGTCAAAAAATATTTTTGTTTCGGATATCGGAAAGGTTCTTGAAATAGATTCAAAAGGAGCCCGTTTTAACGGAAGTATCCCGTCCGGCAGAATTATGGTAGACGGTTCCGTTATAGGAGATGTCGGAAGCATCGTCCTCCGTGACCGCAGACATCTCTCTCAGGACGGACTGATTGTTGTCGTTGCTTCTGTTGACACCACCGAGCACACAATAGTTTCGGGGCCCGATATTGTATCAAGAGGCTTTGTATATGTCCGCGAATCAGAGGAAATGATGGAAGAGGTCAAAGAAATATCACGAAATGCACTTGAAAACTGCCTTGAAAACGGAATTATTGAATGGACACAAATAAAATCCAATGTAAAAGACGATGTTTCAAAATATTTGTATAGCAAAACAAAGAGAAAACCGATGATTCTTCCCGTCATTATGAATGTATGAAAAAGCTGCTTCACGTAAAAAACGTGAAGCAGCTTTTTATTTAATAAGCAATAAAATACAGTTATAAGTCGGATTCCGCAACGGATTACAGCGCAACGGAAAAAAAGCGACGGAACTCTCCGCATCAGAGGCTGGTAACATCTTGCTTTTAGTCATAAGGCACCATAAATTAGTACAGAAGTTTTTAGCAGCAAACTGCTGTTCTGCTATTTTATAATACCTGTCTATATGAGCTTATCTAAGTCCAATACTATAATGTGAAATCATATAATTGCCATAGTAACACCGCTTCCTCATTAGATTGACAAACAAAATGAAAAATGATATAATTAGATAAATAAAGTATAATAAGATAATTTAAAAGTCTTTAATGACATTACATTTAATTCTCGGTTTATAGTAAATAACGGCTGTTCCGCATATATCGGCGAATCCGCCGCCATATACTTTTTTAGGGTTGTACAGTCGATGCCGAAACTGTCGTGACGGGCCTACAGCGCTTATTTAACAAAAATCGAGACACACTGTTTCATACTTAATTTTGTGCGAAAGGGAAGCCTTATCCGGCGATGGAAAATCTAATAATATGGAAAATCAGAAAGTTGTAATACTTGATTTCGGCGGTCAATACAAGGAGCTGATCGCGCGCAGAGTCAGAGAGTGCGGAGTATATTCGTTAATTAAGCCATATAATACATCAATTAATGAACTTCGTGAAATTTCACCGATTGGAATAATCTTTACGGGCGGCCCTAACAGCGTTTATTTAAAAGAATCTCCCAAATGCGATCCTGCAATTTTTGAGATGGGTATTCCGATTCTTGGAATTTGTTACGGAATGCAGCTCATAGCACACATGCTGGGCGGAAAAATTTCAGCTTGCGAAAAAAGTGAATACGGACGCATAACAGCAACGGTCAATACAGCTTCCGCTTTATTTTCAAATATTATTGAAACCCAAAATGTGCTTATGAGCCATACCGATAAGGTTATAAAACTGCCTTCAAGTAATTTTCGTGGTATTGCAAACACAAAGCTTTGTGAAACAGCGGCATTCGAATGTACTGAAAAGAAAATTTACGGAGTTCAGTTTCATCCCGAAGTTGAAATAAGCGAAAACGGCACTCAAATAATCAGAAATTTTCTTTATAATATCTGTAAAGCGGACGGAGACTATTCAATTGACGATTACCTTAAACGTCAAATCGCGCAAGTTAAAGACAGCGTAGGAAACAAGAGGGTTCTTCTCGGACTTTCAGGAGGAGTAGACTCTTCGGTATGCGCGGCATTGCTGTCTAAGGCAATTCCGGGACAGCTTATATGTATTTACATAGATCATGGATTTATGCGTAAAGGCGAGACAGAGCAGATAAAACAAGTTTTTGAAAAACGCGATCTCCATTTTGTACATGTCGATGCAAAGAATCGTTTTCTAAAACGCTTAAAAGGAGTTACGGATCCTGAGAAAAAACGTAAAATCATCGGAGAAGAATTTGCGCGTACTTTTGAGGATGAAGCAAAAAAATACGGCAATCCCGAATTTCTTGCGCAAGGTACAATATATCCGGATATTGTTGAGTCGGGAAAAAATAAGTCTGCGGTTATAAAAAGTCATCATAACGTCGGCGGTCTGCCCGAAGATCTCGGATTTGAAGGCGTTGTAGAACCTCTTTCCGGTTTGTTTAAAGATGAAGTAAGAAAATTCGGAAAGCTTCTTGATTTGCCGGACAGTCTTGTATATCGTCAGCCATTCCCGGGTCCGGGACTTGCAATAAGAATCATCGGTGAAATCACCGAGGAAAAACTCGATATACTTCGCGACGCCGACGCTGTATATCGAGAAGAACTCGAAAAATCCAATGTTAAAGCCGATCAGTATTTTGCTGTTTTGACTGATACCAAAAGCGTCGGAGTACAGGGCGATTTTCGTACATATGATTACACTCTTGCACTGCGCGCGGTTAGGACAAGTGACTTTATGACGTGCGAATATGCTCATATACCATATGATATTCTTACAAAAATTTCTTCACGAATCACAAATGAGGTACGCGGTATAAACAGAATTGTATATGATATTACAAGTAAACCGCCGGCAACTATAGAATGGGAGTAAGTTGAAAGGTCGAAGAAATCCAGTGCTTATGCGGGTTTTAAGGATTTCAAAGAACAATTTGGTGTGGATGCAAAAGATGAATAATATCCGTAATCGTGCAACGGAAATTGTGAATGCAGAAATTATTTACGCAGTTTAATCGTATCGGCGGCAGGGAGAAATCTCTGCCGCTATTACTCTTTTTGCAGAGCAACAAAAAAGTTTACAGTCATTTTTAAAAACGGTATTGCTATTGTTCGAGTTTTAGAATATAATATTATACAACTACGAACTCAATGTATTCAGGAGGTTGCTATGGAATTTATGTCTGCAAGAGAAGCCGCTGATAAGTGGGGCATTTCTCAAAGAAGAGTAGCGGTTCTGTGTTCTGAACAAAGAATTGCTGAAGCAACTATGGTGGGTAATATGTGGATTATACCTACTTCGGCAGAAAAACCGATAGATGCAAGAAGTACACGATACACTAGAAGTGAAGGAAAAGCGGTTAAGCCTTTTTTGAAATGGGCAGGTGGCAAAGGTCAGCTCCTTAAAGAGATTGAACGTTACTATCCTTTTGATAGTAGCAAGATTACAAAATACGCTGAGCCATTTGTTGGCGGTGGTGCTGTTTTGTTTGATATTCTTAGCAAATACGATTTAGAAAAAGTTTATATCAGCGATATTAATGCTGAACTTATCAATACGTATCGTATTATTCGTGATGATATTGATGCATTGATAGAAATGCTTTACGCTATGCAGAATGATTTTAGTCCGTTTAATACGGATGAACGCAAAGCATATTATATGCAAAAGCGTGAGCGTTTTAATAAATTAAAAGTCAACGGAAATGAAAATATTAATATTGAAAAAGCGGCATTGATGATTTTCCTTAATAAAACTTGTTTTAACGGTCTGTTTCGAGTAAATAAAAAAGGGTTGTTTAATGTTCCTATGGGAGCATATAAGAATCCTATGATTTGTGATGAAAACAACCTTAAAGCAGTATCAGAAAAATTACAGAGAGTTACTATTGTATGCGGAGATTACAGAGAGTCGGCTGACTTTATTGATGAAAATACCTTTGTTTATTTTGATCCTCCATACAGACCTATTACAGATACAGCAAGTTTTACCGCATATACCGAGAACTTGTTTAATGATGAGGAACAGATTGAACTTGCACGATTTGTTGATGATATGCATAGAAAAGGTGCAAAAGTCGTTATTAGTAACTCTGATCCGAAGAACTCAAACACCGAAGATGATTTCTTTGATAACATTTATTCGGCTCATAAAATCAAACGAGTTGAAGCAACACGAATGATTAACTGCAATAGCGAAGCAAGGGGAAAAATTAATGAGTTGCTTATTAGCAATTTTTAAGGGGGTTATATATGCCATACGGAGAATATGCACAATGTCCTTGCTGTAGAAAGACAGCATACAGTAAGGATGATATAGAACAAGAATTTGGATACAGAAATATGGGCGATGGTCGTTACATACCTCAATCATATTGCCGTGATTGTCGTTCTGCTCATTGTGAAGCCGGAAAACCTTGTAAGGCTAAATAAAGTATTGTCGGGGAGAAACATTATGATAAAAAACGGAAAAGGTGGAGGAAACACCAAAACGGGACTTGTCGTTGAGGGAAAAACTGATTTGGCAACCTTCTTAAATAGTCAAGATGGGTATCGTGTAACTGATGGCGTTGTGTTTTATAACGACGAAAAGGTCGCACATATATTCAAAAAACACGGATTTTATAGATATTTAAAGGAAGTCGGTGTTGATTGGACAAAAATTATTTCCAAAAAACTTCTGCCGGATGACAGCATTTATGTAATCATCAATAACACGCTTTTTATTATCGAATGCAAGTATCAGCAAGTCGCAGGTTCTGTCGATGAAAAGTTGCAGACTTGTGATTTTAAGAAAAAGCAGGATCAGAAGTTAATGGCACAACTCAATATTGATGTTGAATATATCTATCTGCTTTCGGAGTGGTTCAAAGATCCTAAATACAAGGATGTTTTGGATTATATCATCAGTATGCACTGCCACTATTATTTTGAATACATACCGCTTACAAAGTTGGGGTTACCCGTGCCGCCTAACAGTGAGGAGTAATAAGTGATGTCAAGAGATTTTAATACTTGGTTATCAGGTTTCCGTGATAGCATCGCAGACTATGGTTATTACATAAATTTTGACAAAGTTCACAGAAATGTGGATGGCATTAGGATTGAACTTAATATCTTAAACTCTCTCGTTGGTTCTAAAAACGTAGAAGCTGATTTCGAGAATTTGATGAGAAAATATCCCGAAGTATTAAAGTGTATACCACTGCTCTTAGCAGTTCGAGCGAATGAAATCTACTGTCAGGATGAAAATGGCGGTCATTTATTCCAATTCGATTTTGGAAAGTATCCGCCGAATAGTTACGCTCATTATGAGAGATACAAATACTTTATGCGTGAAACCGGTTTGTTTGATTTGCTGGAAAATCATATTGTGAACAATTTGGTAGACTATGCAACGGGTGTTGAAACAGGTCTTGATTCCAACGGTCGTAAAAATCGTGGCGGTCACCTTATGGAAAATTTGGTTGAGAGCTTTATTCAAAAAGCAGGTTTCATAAAAGGTGTTAATTACTTCAAAGAAATGTATATTCACCAAATTACAGATAAATGGAATATAGATTTATCTGCTATTTCCAATCAAGGTAAGATGGAAAAACGCTTTGATTTTGTTGTCAAGACACCTACTATGATTTACGGTATCGAAACTAACTTTTACGGAAGTGGCGGCAGTAAACTGAACGAAATTGCACGTAGTTATAAAACTCTTGCGTGGGAAACCGAAGAAATTGACGGTTTTACTTTTGTTTGGTTTACCGATGGCAAAGGCTGGACAAGCGCAAGAAACAACCTCGAAGAAACTTTTGACGTTATGCAGCACATTTACAACATCAAAGATTTGGAAGATGGTGTAATTAGCGAGGTTTTTAAATAATGGCAAAGAAAATAACTAAATGGGAGCCGGAAGATTTTGAATTAGAAATGACTACACATTGGTCTTTTCCCAAACGTGGCGATTGGGCAACCCACGATGCAAAGTGGCGTGGTAATTGGTCGCCATATATCCCTCGAAACATTCTGCTCCGCTATTCAAAAGAGAACGATTTGGTTCTCGATCAGTTTGCGGGTGGTGGTACTACCCTTGTAGAAGCGAAATTACTAAACAGAAACATTATCGGTGTAGATGTTAATGATGTTGCTCTTGCTCGTTGTAAGGAAAAAACATTATTTGAACACGAAGGAGCCAACGGTAAAGTATATTTGCATAAAGGCGATGCAAGAAATCTTGATTTCGTGCCGGATAACAGTATTGATTTAATCTGTACCCATCCGCCTTATGCTGATATTATTCAATACAGCGAGGATATTCCTGAAGATTTGTCTTTGTTAAAGGTAAAGGATTTTCTTAAGGAAATGAAAAAAGTAGCCGCAGAAAGCTACCGTGTTCTGAAAAAGGACAAGTTCTGTGCAATTCTTATGGGTGACACACGCCAAAAAGGTCATATGATACCGATGTCTTTTGATGTTATGCGTATCTTTGAAGAAGCAGGATTTAAACTCAAAGAACTGATTATTAAAGAACAGCATAATTGCAAGGCAACGGGATATTGGAAAACCAATAGCGTAAAATATAATTTTTTGCTCATAGCACACGAGTATTTGTTTGTGTTTAGAAAATAGAACGGGAAATGAGGATTAAAGATGTCAAAAGGATTAGTTTACATACTTACAAACCCTTGTCTTGACGGATGGGTTAAAATAGGTATGACAGAACGCAATGATATTGAAAGACGGTTGCAGGAATTAAATTCACCTACAAATATTCCGTTATCATATCGTTGTTATGCTGTTTATGAAGTGGAAAATCCACTCGAAGTTGAAAAAAGAATACATAGCATCATTGATAGAGTCGATGATTCATTACACGCAAGAGAACAATTAAATAATGGTAGAATCAGAGAACGTGAATTCTTTAAGATTTCTCCTGAAACAGCGTATGGCATTTTTAAAGATATTGCAAGTTTGCGTGGTGATACAAACAAACTGAAGCTTTACGCACCAACACTTGAACAATCTCAAGAACAAGAGATAGCAGAAAGAAAAACAAAGCGTTCTAACAATTCATTCAAACTGTTAAATATTGCTGTTGGAGAAGAAATCACATTTCTATATGATGATGCAATTACAGCAAAGGTAATAAATGATAAGAATCAGGTTGAGTACGAGGGCGAGAGTTATTCGGTAACTAAGTTGGCGTGCAAATTGCTAATTGAAAGACACGGGTGGTCTGAAAATTTGCACGTAAATGGTTGGATGTATTTCACAAAAGACGGTATTTCACTAAGCGATTTGCGTGATAGTATTGAGAGTGCAATAGAAGAAGATTAATCTGCATTAAAAAGGGGGAGCTAATTTTGGCAAAGAGAAAAATGATTCAAAATAATTTGCTAAAAAATTCAATAGCAGCATATTTTGCGGCTATTGAAATACATAACAAACCGAACTTCTCTTATCGTTACGAAACGACAACTCTTCTTTTAATGAACCTTGGGAGTTAGTGCTAAAAGCTTTTGTAAAGAAGTATATAAAAAGCAAAAACATCTTCACTAAAGACGGACATACAATTTCAATTGATAAAGCCATTGATTATACTGAGGAATATATAAATACAATTGAACCGAAAGCATTTAGTTCTGTTAAGGAGAATTTGCTTCTTATAGAGGGGTATAGAAATAACATTGTCCATTATTATAACGAACAGTTAGAGCCTTACATTTTTATGCTTACTGCTAAAGCGGCACTAAATTATGTGGATTTTCTAAAGAAGTATTTTTCAAAAGATATTCTTGCTGAAGATGGATTGTTTATTTTACCGTTAGGATTTAAGTTGCCTTTTAAACCGGAAGATTTTTTGAGCAAGAAAGCAACTAGCTATGTATCTTCGCCCGAATCAAAAGAGTTTATTAATTCTATGGTTAGAATAATTGGTGTTTTAGAAA
The DNA here is from genome assembly GCA_948467545.1 of uncultured Eubacteriales bacterium. Taxonomy (GTDB): domain Bacteria; phylum Bacillota; class Clostridia; order Oscillospirales; family CAG-272; genus UMGS911. The sequence goes on along the minus strand of CAOKER010000003.1, from coordinate 189,507 downwards.
AACAAGGTGTAGAGGATACAATTGTTGTTGGTTTTGATATATACTTAGAAAATGTTAAACGGATGAAGAATAGTGACTTGTTAATTGCAATAACCTCAAAAGATGAAGCAGATGCAAGTTTTTCTAAAGTTAGCAAATATCAACTTACAAATGATTCGAACGCACAAAAGGTAAACCTTTCAGACAAAGAAATAATGAAAGTATATCCGCTTGCATATAAAGATGTATGCGAACGTTGCAAAACAGAAGTTGTTGGATTTAAACAAAATAATGAGTTTAATAAAATTCTCTCAGAGTTAAAGAGTGATAGTACCCTTGCTCACACAAGAAAACTAAACCCTCAAAGCAAAAAATCAGTAAAAACAACATTCTATTCAGAAAGTGTTATTGAAGAACTAAAAAAACGATACGGATGCTTGAAAAGTGATAGCAAAATGATAGCAAAAGTTAGGACCGCCTATGTAAATAGGATAATCTAAGAAAAAGTAAATCAATTTGTGCCACTACGCTAAAACAAAATCGTTTAAGGTCGGTTTTGTGGTTGCGAGTGGGAATAAACCGTTTATTTATGCTCCGCAGAAATATTTCTACGGAGCTTTTGTATTTTATAATAATACAATATTAGGATTGGCAAAAGAAATTTCCAAAAGGAAAAATGTAATCGATCATATTTTGTGGGGTCAAGAGATTAACAATATCAGTAATCTTGCAACGGAGATTATAAATACAGAAATCATTTACACGGTATAAGCGTATCGGCGGCAGAAAGAAATATCTGTCGCCGATAACGAAAAATCACTAAATCGTGATTTTATATTGACAATTCGTGATATAATAAGTATAATATAAACGTTGTTAAGTAAGATCGTATTAAGAGAAAACCGAGATGGTGGAGGTTGTATGGCTATTTCTTATAACAGACTTTGGAAATTGTTAATAGATAAAAATTTAAAAAGAACGGATTTAAAACAGTTATCCGGTATTAGCAGTAATATTCTTGCAAAGCTCGGAAAAAATGAACCCGTCGCGGTTGACAGCCTTGAAAAATTGTGCGTTTCTCTTAATTGCAACATCGAAGATATTATGGAGTTTGTTTCGGAGGATGATGAGTAATGAAACTCGATTTAATATTTAATCATTCCAGCGAAAACATGTATGAAATCTCCGATAAAAGTGTTGATTTAGTCGTAACATCGCCACCTTATAATATCGGTATTCAATACGGAAACAAAACTGTAAACGGGAAGATATCCGAGAGTAAGGGCGTTAAGTATGCCGATAATATGAAAGAAAAAGATTATAGGCATATGTTAAATGTTGTGTTTTCGGAGTGTAAGCGTGTAGTCTCTGATACAGGCTCTATATGGATTAATATAAAAAATCGTTGTATAAACGGAGTGGTATCGCCGCCATTTTGGATTCAAGACTATTTTCAGGATATGTATCTGAAAAACTTAATAATATGGAATTTTGATTGGGGCGGATCAACAAACAAAAGATTTGCCCCCAGGTATGAATTTGTGTTTTGGTTTGTAAAAAACAAAGATAAATATACATTTAACCTTGATGATGTAAAAATACCTGCATTAAACTACCGACCTGATAGATATAAGAGCCAAATGAAGAATCCTACAGATGTTTGGCGTATTTCAATGGTATCGGGAAATTTTGAGGAAAGAACAGCTCATCCGGCTCAGTATCCCGAAGAACTTATCGAAAGAATTATTCTCGCAGGAACAAACCGGGGCGAAATTGTTTTAGATCCTTTTATGGGGAGCGGAACGACCGCAGCAGTTGCTAAAAAACTTGGCCGTCATTATCTCGGATATGAAACTGTTGAAGAATATTGCGAAATTGCACATGAGCGTTTGCTAAAAATCGAGGAGAACAGTGATGAGTGATATTACTTACAAGATCGGTGACTGCCGAGAACTGTTAAAAGAAGTTCCGAATGCATCTGTAAAATTAGTTGTGACTTCGCCGCCGTACAATATAGACAAACCTTATGGAACCTATAAGGATAAAATAGCTTTAAATGACTGGGAAGATTTAATTAGGGACGTTACAAAAGAAGTATATAGAATACTCACACCTGACGGAAGCTTCTTTTTGAACCTTTCACCCGTTCCTTATGGGAAAGATAAAGAAATACTTCCATTACCTTTTATAGGTTATCAAATCTTCAAAGAATCCGGATTATATTTAAGAAATATGATTACATGGACATTTAACAACATGCAAAATTGTACCAACCGTCTGTCCGGAAGATATGAAAATATATTATGGGGAGTTAAAGATTTAAATAATTATATTTTTAATTTGGATGATATTCGTATTCCTTATATAACAAAAAATGATAAAAGATTAGCAGGTGGAACAGGAAGAAACCCTACCGACGTTTGGTACTTTGATCGTGTAAATAATATGACAAAGAAAAAATTAGGCTTAAAACATCCAACTGTATATCCCCTTCAAATGATAATGAAAATTTTAAAAATGTCAAGCAATCCCGGTGATACAATTCTTGATCCTTTTGTAGGAAGCGGAACTTCTTTGGTAGCCGCGAAACTTCTTGATAGGAACGGAATCGGTTTTGAACTCGACGGAAAATATGCAGAAGAAATAGAAATGAGATTAAAACAAGAAGCCAGTTGTATCCAAACTACGTTTGATGATTTAGATGTGTGAGGATGATTATATGCTGTATGAAGAATTATTAGCATCATGCAAGAACAGATTTGATAAGTTTTTTGAAAATGTTCCAATTTTTGAAAATCAATTTACCTGGTCTGGTTTAAATGCAAAGTGTTATGAAATCATGTACACAAATAACACATATGAAAGCATTGCAAAGGTTAAAAATATAAAAGAATCAGTTCCCGAATTGAATGATATATGTAAAAAGTGCGGTAAATTTTATATCCCGGCGAGGAATAAAAGTATTCCTAAATATGATGTAATATTAGGGGAGCAATACGAAGAAGCTTTAATGGAATTTTTGTCCGCAAAGCTTGGCGCAAAAACAGAACGAGCCGATTTGCAAAATCGCAGTTTGCCTGATTGCAAAATATTAAGGCCTGACGGAAGTGCAGCAGCGTATTTTGAGGTAAAATTCCACGGAGCTCCTTTTGTAATGTCTTTGAAATTTACAGGCCGTTATTGTTACGAAGGAAGTGCGACACTTGATTATAAGAAAATAGAAAAACAACTTGAGCTTATAGATAATAATGAACTTGATGCTCCCGTATTCTATGTTCATTGGATTGAATATCCGTGTTTAAAAGGCATTTTTTACGAGACAAGCGAACAAGTGAAAGAGTTTTTATTATCCGGTCAAGAAGAATTTTCAAGAGATATTCGTGAAGGCGATAATTACAAATCTAAAAAAGCAATTTATTTGAAGAAAAAATATTCGCCGCTGTTAAATATGGGAGATTTTGAGTCATTTTTGAATGAACTCAAAAGATTAATTAAATCTTAATATAAGGTAGAAATATGCGTGCTTTAAATTATATTGAAAATTGTTTTCTGCAAGTAAATAATCAATTTTCGGCTGTTATGCACAATAATGAAGAAACCTTTTCAGAGAATGAAGTTCTCGAACAGTTTCTTGCGATTATCAAGAAAAAAATGAAGTTTTCAATAGTGGAGTGGGAACCGCCACACAAGGAGTATCCGTCTCATATATTTTTAAGTGGTGACAAGGGTATTCTTGCATATGTGGATTTTAAATATATAGAAGCAAGTGAAAACTTTTCCGATTCAAAACTTGCTTGCGATTCCAAGATGCTGTTGAAAACATTGCGTTCCGCTGACTCACAGCTTAACAGACCTGTATTTTTTGTTTATATGCTAAATTTCCGTGATAAACAAGGGATATACTTTGAAACTAATGAGCAGATAAAGGACAGATGGTTTAAAAGTTCATACTCATCTGAGTATTATGTTCCGGTTGCTGATGAAATGGGAGATCTTGCTAACTTGATTGCCATATGGAACGATCTTAAAAAGAATAATGTTCGCATATAAAAAACACACGGTAATTTATTTTCATTACCATGTGTTTCAATAATCAAAGATTGTTATATATGTATTTTAATCCTAACGTAAATTTATTTTCATATTCGGAAGAAAAATCGTTCATAGAATTATACCGGCTTATTAACTCACAAAGCTTTCTGTGTTGATAAACGGCATGTAAGCCAATCAGCTGTCGGCTGTAGTAATTTGCTTCAGTGTCATTTTCTTTCATAGAGTATAATTTCTTAATATTATATACATTCTCAGCTTTTTTACAGGCAGGACAACCGCACAAATTCATCTTGTCCGGTACTTCGTTTAATTTGATGTATTTGGGAAAGCCTGAGTACAGTGTACCATCGGAATTAATGCCGCCGATGAAATATTTACTGAAGCTCTCTCGAGAAGGAGTGGGATCAAATACAATTTTTGTAGATGCCAAATTTCCGTCACCAACACGACGAACAGGAGAGGCAGTATCGAACGATGTAGCGCCGCAGTAATAATTCAGAGGTATATTGTTATATCCTCCGCACCCAAGTGCATGAATCGGCCTATTTCCGACGAGCTCACGAACAATTTTACAAGCTCTTGCAGGCGTTACAGTTGCAATGAAATCTCGTTTCCCGATTTTGCTGAAATCTATATCATCATACCATGAACTGTCTACTTGCTTGTAACTTGCAATACCACCTAAAGCGAAACCCCCGAATTGAACACCGTACTGTTCTTCAAGCTCTAATATATGCCGGGTGTTTTCTTTGTATTTTGCCGGTGTTTCACCGTGTACCGCAGCAAGTATTTTTGGATAATAGTCAGGATGTTCTTTTAAATATTTTGCAGTAATTTTGAGCAAACGATTGTTAAATTCTTCTGAATCTATTTGAGAAAGAAATTTGTTGAGCATCTCATTGGATTTTTCTCCGTCTTTTTCGGTATATTTGCCTCCCATGTCAAAGCAGACAACCATGTCGAATTTTAGAGAATTAGCAAAATCGTAATAAGAAATGACTTCTTCAACAATTCTTTCATTAAACTTTAAAATATCGTAACCAACATCATAAGCAAGGAATTTGATTATGTTAAACGCACCGGAATCCAACAAAAATACTTTAGTGTTAAAATCAAATTCAGAACTTTTGTAACCCGAATATATTTCACCCTTTTCTATAAGCCTTGTACGAATAAAGTTATATAAATCACCTACAGAATTGTAAGAGGATACATTGTTAAACAAGCTACTCCGAAATAGATGAGGGAATTTATTGTTTATGTAGTGATAGTTAACAAGTGCCGGTGTATCTCCTGTAAGTTCTGCATAAACAATTTCACGGTCTTTGTCACCGTTGCCGCCTCCAAAATTATAAACTTGAAAAAATGACGGGATAGGAAGTCGTTTATTATTTAATTCTAAATAATTCATAGATTTTCCTCCTTATATATTTCAGACCTACAAATAAAACTCTGAAAGAAACACCGAGACCATCTTCGATTTTTTATATTCCAAATAAAAATATTCCTTCGCTCTGCTTCGACAGATGCAAAGTAAGTTCTGCGATACTTAAGGAAAATCTATCTCAGCACAAATCTGTTTTGCTTTGAAATTCCTTAATTCTTTCACATAAATCTTTAGTTATCATGTAAAAAACTTCCACATTATATATTATAAAGGTAAACGGCTTTTGCGTCAACGAATTATAAGCAACATAAACCGCGAATAATGTTTAATTACTAAGACAAGCAAAAAAATTTCAACATACGGCAATATTATATTGAAGCTCCTGACCGCTATCGTTTACCGCTTCGCATTGACATATCTGTAAAGATTGATTCTCCGTCGCTCTTTATTATGTTAGGTTACGGGAGCGTTGACTTTGGGAATCGCAGAGGTCGCGTTGATGACATCTGCGGACCGCATAGCTGCAAAAATATCTTTTTTAACAGCCGTATTCCCATAAATGAGTTTTGCTGATATAACGCTCATATGCGACATATGCGACCTAAAAGAAATATAAATCATCGTCAATGAGAAAGAACGTTATCACTCCTCCAATGAAAAATATATGAAAGTCAAGGCTTTTGCTGAAATGAATAAGAACGGCTTTTCGTTAAAAATCTCCTGCGGTAACAGAGTTGACGTGCAAATTCGGCAAGCGCGCATCACTGAATACGACGGCTCGGCGGGCATTGTTCATCTTGCGGATATAGCTGAAGAAAAACACGTTCCGCCGTCTATGCCGCCAACAGGAAAGCCTAATCCTGAAAGCTGTATAGCCGAATTACCGGCTCCGCTCCGAATCGCAGTCTCGGATATTTGTCGGCTTTTCTCCTCCAAGTTTCCGGCTTTCCTTGTATGGGGCTGTAAGAAAGGGGACATTATTGCCGCGAAATGGAAAATGGCATTGGAAAAATAAGATACCACGTATGATTAAATGATATATCCATAAAATAGTGTTTATTCTAAAAATACTATAACAGGAAAAAACGATAGCTCATGTTTCGCATGTAATACAGCCCATAATAAATATCATTAGTTAATTCGGTTGGAATGGTTTCATAAAGTACAAAGAAAGGCATTTTATTATGATTACAACACAAATTATAACAGAAAGATTAATATTAAGACAATTTAAAGAAGACGATATAGAAACCCTGTATTTACTTTTAAAAGATAAAGAGGTTAACACTTTCTTACCTTGGTTTCCCGTAAATAGTATAGAAGAAACAAAAAACTTTTATGAAAGGCGTTTTGCGAATAAGAAATATTATTTTGCAATTTGTCTAAAAGAAGATAATTATCCAATCGGCTATATAAAATCTGATACGGATGACAATAATGACTTTGGATATGCACTTCGTAAAGAGTTTTGGCATAAAGGAATTGTTACCGAAGCAGGAAAAGCTCTTATTCAACAATTAAAAAAAGATAATATACCTTACATTACTGCAACACATGATAAAAATAATCCCAGAAGCGGAGGGGTAATGCAGCAGATAGGTATGAAATATTGTTACTCTTATGAAGAATACTGGAAACCCAAGAATTTCTTAGTCACATTCAGAATGTATCAATTAAATCTTGACGGGCAAGACGATAGGATATATAAAAAATACTGGAATCTTCACAAGATACATTTTGTGGAAAAGGAAGTCCTGATTTAAATTATACAATAGAATAACTGTCAACAAATTTTAGAAAGATTTTATATTGTAAGAAAATAGACCTTAAAAGTCAATCGGCTTACAAGGTCTACTTTTTATTTATATATACAGTTCTGCCTGCATATTAAACATTTCTTCATAATCTTTATGATTATCAATTAGTTCTCTATGCGATCCGTATTCGGTTATTTCTCCGTCTTTAAAAAAAACAATTTTATCAGCAGCAGCTGATGATGCCATTCGATGGGATACAAAAATAGTTGTTTTTCCTTTTGAAGCTTTTATAAAGCTGTCAAAAATTTCACTTTCTGCTTTGGCGTCTAAAGACGCAGTCGGTTCATCTAAAATTAATATAGGTGAATTTTTATACACAGCTCGCGCAATCGCAAACTTCTGTCCCTCCCCGCCGGAAAGTTCCACTCCGCTCTCATCAAAATTTTTTGTTAAATATGTATCGAGACCGTCGGGAAGTTTTTTTATGAAGTCATCAAGCCCCATATCCTTTACTATTTCGTTTATATTACCGTTTTCTTTATTCATTGTGATATTTTCACCGAGAGTAAAATAAAAATTTTGATAATCCTGAAAAACAGCGGACATTAATTCTATATATTCATTCTGACTGAGCTCCCAAATATCGATTCCTCCAACAGTTATTCTGCCGCTTGTCGGACGATAAAATCGGCATAGCAATTTTACAAATGTCGATTTGCCGGAACCGTTTTTCCCTACAACCGACAGTTTTTCACCAAAGTTAATACGCAAATTTATATTTTTCAGTATATCCGTATTAGTATTCGGATATTTAAATGATACATTTTCAAATACTATATCATAATCAGATAATTTTTGAGACACATATTTACGGTCTATATCTGTATTTTTTATAAGAGATTTATAATCGGAGAGATTCAACTGCTGCCGATTATATTCTCCAACAGATACAATAATTGATGACATCGCCGATGAAAGAGTTGTAACAGCCGTAAAATACATTGTAAAATCGGCAATGCTTATTGATTTATCGATAACTCTAAAAGAAAGAATCGATAAAATAACAAAGGATTGAAGAGACATTATTACCGCAGAAATACTTTCAAAAATTGCATACCTTCTGAAATCACCGTATTGTAAACTCAGCATTTCGTCCCGGTAACCTTTAACCTTTTTCATAATCCAGCCCGAGAGATTATTAATTCTCAATTCTTTGGCGGCACCCTGATTAAAATAAACAATATTATTTAAATAATTTCCGCGTCTGTCATTAGCGGCATACTCTAAACGTCGTTTTTTATTGTGTATATAATTCAAACGGACAAACAGCATTTTTATGCTTAATGTCAGACATACCAACAAAACAAACATAACATCCAAACGCATAACTATTGCGGCAAGACCTGTTATCGTTATTATATTAGACAAAATGTCCTGAAACATATTAACAGAATTAAGAATTTGCGCAACATTCCCCGACAGAGAAAGCTTATCGCTGAAATGTGCCCCTTCAATATACTCCAGCGGAACAGACATTGTAAGAGTACCGATTTTAAGTTTGATTTTCCCGGAAAACCTGTCACCGTACAATGAGCATTTTTTAGAAAAATATATATTTATTATGTTAATTATCAGCAGAAGACAGATATATATTAAAATACCGCTCAATATGCGGGTATAAGACGTTCCGCATGTCAGCTGTTCAATAAATTTTTTGGGAAAATAGACTGTCAGGAAGGTAAGCAACGGAGAAGTTAATATCTGAAGTAGTGAAAAAATAAAATAAAGAGGTTCATATTTAATAATTATCTGATATATATCAAATATATCAGATAATTTTTTATCTTTTTTCATTACAGCCTACCTCTTTTTCCTATAATATTTCGCCTGCGAATAATATAAATCGGAATAAAAGCCTTTGCGGTTAAGCAATTCTTTATGAGTTCCCTCTTCAATAATTGCCCCTTCGTTTAAAACTATAATTTTATCGCAAAACTGTACCGAGGACAGTCGGTGAGAGATAAAAATAGTGGTTTTTCCTCTTGAAATATCACTCAAATGTGTAAATAACTCATACTCAGCATATGGATCAAGGGCGCTTGACGGTTCATCTAAAATAAGTATATCGGCATTTTTATAGAGCATTCTTGCCATCGCCAGCTTCTGCCCCTCACCACCGGAAAATTCTATTCCGTCATCGTCCAAATCGCGATATACAGACGTTTTAATTCCATTTGGCAGATTTTTAACTTTCTCTGCAAGTCCGCTTTGAAAAATACAATCCGTTAAAGCGGCAGAATGATATACACCGTCAAAAACTATATTTTCTATCACGCTGTATGCAAACAAACAATAATCTTGAAGCACTGCTCCCAAATGCTCCGAATACTGCTTGTAAGGAATATCGGAAATGTTTATACCGTTTAATGTAATTTTACCCTCTGTAGGAGTATAGATACGCAAAATGAGTTTTATAAAAGTTGTTTTCCCTGAGCCGTTAAGTCCCACTATACCAAGTCTTTTGTGTTCCGAAATTTCAACATTTATATTTTTTAAAATATAATATGACGTGTCCGGATACTTAAAGGAGACATTTTCAAATCTTATGACTGAATTTGAAAAGTCTATCTTCTTTTCCGATAAATTATTGCTTCCGTTTAAATTACTGTTTTTATTTACCGTATCCTCATACTCCCGTAAATATTCTGCGGCTTTCAAACAGTTGTTAACAGTACCTAAGGCTTTAAACAGTTTGAGAAGTACTCCGGTAAAAAGAGTGGCGGAAGCAAGCATAACAGTATACTGAGCAATATTTATTTTTAAATAGCAGGCTTGATATGTAAAGTATATATACATTACAGCGCTTTGCAGTACCGATATAAAAGTACTTAACAGATTAACGCCGAATTTTCTTTTTAACAGCTGATTAAGCTTGACTATCTGTGCGGAAAAAATATCCGTATATTTCTTCTTTATGTATGATTTCGCATTATTTATCCGAATCTCCTTTGCATATTGATACTTTGTCATAACATCATAGATATATGAAAGTTTACGCTCGTTTTCTACCTTTTCGGTATTAAAATCAAAATCGCATTTCTGCGTATACATCGAAAGCCAAATAAGAACGGCCGACATAAACATTATGATTAATATAAATAATGGACTTAGTGATAAAAAAATAACGACAATTCCGCCCATCTGAATAATGTAATTAAAAATATCTCCCAAGATACTCAACGAAAATACCGGGTGAGCTATCATAGACCGCTTTTTTAAATTCAATATTTTCTGATTTTGTACATAATGATAGTCAATATCAATACTGTCTTTCATATATGCAAACTGTATAACATTACTCGTTTTACGCATAACATTGTTTTCAAATAATAAAATTACTTGATTTGTCAATGTAATCATTAGATTCAAACCAACATATATAAAAATGAAAAACAAAACCGTCTTTTCAGATTTACCGGATGACAAAGCATCAATTACTATACCAAGACCGGCGATATTAAAAAGAGAAATTACAGCGTTAAAAAAATTCCTTAATATGTTTATCAGTAAATAGCTCCTTGAACTATTCCATGCTTTTTTGAAATAGTATATAAAATTTAACATTTTACGCTTTGCACTCATAACAATGCCTATACCTTTTATACACAAAAATTTTGCTCGATTATAGCGCCAAGCTTCTCTGCAAAAAATATCAATCAGCCATATTTTCATAGCCTTTTTTATTTGAACTCCGGTCTTTTTTTATAAATCATAAGGCGGATAGATTCTGCTCTATCCGCCTTAAATTTAGCCGTTATACTACCGATAACAATATACTGCAAGTTTTGCTAAAGGATACTTAAATTAAAATAGGAGGATATTTCTTTTAAGAGTTATATAACAGCTATCTATTAAAACACGAAAATATTTTATTAATATTCCGCGTTCAGCTAATACCGCCGGAATCGACGGCAAAGCTACTAATAAGTATTTTAAATATACCATATTTATCGAATTTTGTCAATAAATACACATTAAATTATAAAAAACAATTCAGCAAAATATAATAGTCGGCTGTTTATTAATGACAGAAAGCATAAAATCGGCATTTCAATATCAAATTATTCAAATCTCGAAAAATCAAGCATAACATATATAGCCCAACGCAAAAACATCCGTTCCGCTTGACAAGACTTTTAATATAATTAAGAAAAAAGATTAATAAGATTGAATTTATGACAATATCATAAAATATTATTATTAAAAAAACAGGGTGGATTTTTTTGCAAAAATATGTTAAAATTTAATCGGTTCGATTTTTTCATACAGATAATTATAAATGTCAAACTAAAGGAGAGTTATATTCAGTGCCAAATTTCACACGCAAAGCAATCAAAGATACCTTTCTAAAGTTACTGGACGAAAAACCGCTTAACGAAATAACCGTAAAAAATATAGTTGAAGAATGCGGAATCAACCGAAACTCCTTTTATTATCATTTTCAGGATCTCCCGGCACTGATAGAAGAAATAATTAAAGAGGAATCAGATTCCGTCATTCAAAAATACTCCTCTGTTAATACTATAGTCGAATGCTTTGACGCAGTTACGGAGTTTGCGTCCAACCGCAGGCGCGCAATTATGCATATTTACCGTTCTGTAAGCCGAGATGTTTTTGAACAGTATTTGATGAAGACAAGTCAATATTTTGTTCAGAATTATCTCGACACTGCGTTAGCTGATGAAAACATAAGCACAGACGATAAAATCACCATAATCAACTACTATAAATGCGTATGTTTCGGATTAGTTATAGATTGGCTGAATCACGGATTGAAGGAAGAATACTCACTGGCTTTCAAAAAAATATTCCGTCTCAAGATTGATATGGCAGTTGACATCGCCCAAAAACTAAAAAACCAAATATGATTATTAAAAGCATTGCCGAAAACAGCGGCAATGTTTTTTTTCGCGAATTATAATAAATTAATCGTAACTATAAACTGATAATTTATAGACAAATGGCCCTTTTTGTCTGTTTTTTGTACAGATAAATACTCCTATCTATTTTTTAGGCAGCCGCATTTGTCCTGACTGTTTTCAAAAAGGCTTCTTTAATCTATAATTTAAGCATAATACATAATATTCTTTTTACCCACTGAAAGGAAGTCCCTTGTAAAAAAGAGACATGGTATTTATTATGAAAATGCGTTCCATCGCCCCGATGCGAATTGCGAAAATCGGTTACATTTTAATATCCGCCGCATTTTGTTCGGTTGGAATAATTATGATGGTACATCCCGATTTTTCACTGAATATAATCGGGATATTCTGCGGTATCGCAATGCTAATCTTTGGAATTGTGAAGCTAATAGGATATTTTTCAAAAGATCTTTACCGGCTTGCATTTCAATACGACCTGCAGTTTGGTATTTTGACGCTGATTATAGGACTGATTATTCTTTTAAAGCCATCCGATACAATAAATTTTATTTGTATATCTCTCGGATTTCTGATCACTGCTGAAGGTTTGTTTAAAATTCAAATTTCGCTTGATGCAAAAAATTTCGGTATACAAAAGTGGTGGCTTATTTTAACGCTTTCCGTAATAACCGTAATAATCGGTATACTGCTTGTATTCCGACCTTCCAAAGGAGCCCGTACTCTTGTTATATTGCTGGGCATATCATGGTTTGCCGAAGGTATTCTCAATTTATGTTCGGCAATCAGTATGGTGAAGATCGTAAAAAACCAAATGCCGGACATTATTGATATAAGCTGTGACGACCGACAAAACAACCGATAACAGTTTGAAAGAAAGAAGGTCAATTACAATGCATTTTTCAAAAGCCGTAGTCAAATATCGTATTCCTATTTTGATTATTACCCTACTTTTGATGATTCCGTCCGTAATCGGTATGATAACAACTCGTGTAAACTACGATATGCTGACATACCTGCCGGAAGATATGGATACGGTAATAGGACAAAACGAGCTGATGGAGGATTTTAACAAAGGCGGTTTTACATTTCTTATATTTGAAGACATGCAAAACAAGGACGTCGCCGAAATAAAAACAAAAATCGAAAAAATAGAACATGTAGACTCGGTTCTCTGGTACGATTCTCTTGCAGATCTTTCCATTCCGATGGAAATGCTTCCTGAAGAAATATTCAGTGAATTTAATACAGAACATTCAACCTTGATGGCTGTATTCTTTGATTCCTCAACATCAGGTGATGAAACAATGGACGCCGTTAAGGAAATTCGTTCCGTGGCGGGAAAACAATGCTTCGTCTCCGGTATGACTGCCTTAGTAGTGGACCTAAAAGAGCTCTGCGAGAAGGAGGAACCGATTTACGTAGGCCTTGCAGTCCTGCTTGCAAGCATTGCAATGCTTACACTGCTTGACAGCTGGCTCGTTCCGTTTGTATTTCTCGCCTCTATAGGTTCAATGATTCTTTTAAATCTCGGAACTAACTTTATATTAGGTGAAATTTCGTATATCACTAAAGCATTGTCAGCTGTTTTACAGCTTGCCGTAACAATGGACTACTCCATATTTCTATGGCACAGCTATAATGAGCAAAGAGAAAAATTTGAAGATCATAAAGATGCTATGGCTGCTGCCATAAGAGAAACTCTTGCAAGCGTCGTAGGAAGCTCTATAACTACGATAGCAGGCTTCATTGCACTTTGTTTTATGTCATTCACTCTCGGACGTGATCTCGGAATTGTTATGGCAAAGGGCGTCCTGCTCGGTGTGCTGGGCTGCGTAACGGTACTCCCGTCTCTTATTCTCGTCTTTGATAAGCCCTTGCAAAAAACCAAGCACAAGTCGATTATACCAAATATGAATAAATTCGCCGGCGGCATTATAAAAATTTTTCCGCTGTTTCTTGTAATATTTGCGGTATTAATTGTCCCGTCCTATTACGGATATGACAAAGCCAACGATGAAGTTTATTACGATATGGGAGAATGTCTTCCCGAAGACATGAACTATGTAATTTCAAATTCTAAGCTAAGCGAAGATTTTAATATTTCATCAACTCATATGATACTTGTAAATTCAAATCTCACGGCAAAATCAATTCATGAAATGACCTACGAAATGGAACAAGTCGACGGAGTAAAATATGTTCTTAGCTTGGAATCCGTAATCGGTTCACGTGTTCCTGAAGAGATTATTCCGGAAAGCATCAGCGGAATTTTGAAAAGCGACCGGTGGGAACTCTTACTTATAAACTCTGAATACAGAGTTGCAAGCGATGAGGTAAATAATCAGCTTGACAGTTTGAACAGTATTCTCAAAAAATACGATGAAAACGGAATGCTGATCGGAGAGGCGCCATGTATGAAGGATATGATTGAGACTACCGATCATGATTTTAAGGTAGTAAATGCAATCTCCATAATTGCTATTTTTATTATAATTATGCTTGTAGAAAAGAGTATTTCGCTTCCTGTTATTTTAATAGCAGTAATCGAATTCGGTATATTTATCAATCTCGGTTTACCGCATTATCTCGGTCAGAGCATGGCGTTTATAACGCCAATCTGTATAAGTACAATCGAACTCGGCGCAACCGTTGACTACGCAATTCTTCTGACAACCAGATATAAAGCGGAAAGAATGGGCGGAGCGGACAAACGCAGCGCAATTCATACCGCACTTTATACTTCAATTCCGTCTATTATAGTATCCGGTATGGGACTGTTCGCAGCAACTTTTGGAGTCGCTCTCTATTCGGACATTGAAATTATCAGTTCTATGTGCATGCTGATGGCGCGCGGAGCCGTAATAAGTATGCTGCTGGTTATTTTTATACTGCCCGCTATGTTTATGCTGTTAGATAAGTTAATCTGTAAAACAACAATCGGAATGACCAAAATAAATACAAATAATGCAGAGGTATCAATACAATGAATAAAATAGTAAATAAAGTAATATCGGTAAGTCTTTGCGCAGCAGTTATCGCCGGAACTGCCGGAGCAGTTTATGCGTTGAACTCCGATAAAATTATAAACAAAACAGATGATGAAAACAGTAAATCGGATGTGGACAAATATAACATTGCCGGGCTTTCGGAAGCAGACAACGAAAATTCTTTCTCCGATACATTGGGAATATCAAAGGACGAGACAGTATATGTTCTCGCTTCGGCCGACGGAGAGGTACAAAAGATAATCGTCAGCGACTGGATTAAAAACAGCATTGGTTCAAACAGTATTTCCGACAAAAGTGATCTTTCCGACATCACTAATGTAAAGAGCAATGAAACTTATTCAATAAACGGTGAAAATGCCAAAGTGTGGGACGCACAGGGCAATGATATATATTATCAGGGAACAATTGAAAAAGAACTTCCTGTAGGAATCTCTGTCTCATACCGGCTCGACGGAAAAACAATATCTTCGTCCGAGCTTGCAGGTAAAAGCGGCCATGTCATTATCCGCTTTAATTACGACAACCGTCAGTACGAAACGGTAGATATAGACGGCAAACAGGAAAAAATATATGTACCGTTTGCAATGCTTACAGGTATGCTGCTTGACAACAATATATTTACCAATGTCGAAGTATCAAACGGTAAATTGATAAATGACGGCGATCGTACAGCTATTATCGGATTCGCATTTCCCGGTCTGCAAAACAACTTAAATATTGGTAAAGAAGCTTTTGAAATTCCTGATTACATAGAAATTTCCGCCGACGTTCAAAACTTTGAATTCGGTATTACGGTAACAGTTGCGGCAAACGAATTATTTAATAATTTTGATTCGGAAAAATTGGATTCCGCAGAAAATATTCCCGAAGCTTTTGATGAACTTAACAACGCAATGAATAAATTGATAAACGGTTCTTCGGAGCTTTACGAAGGTCTTTCTGCATTGCTTGACAAATCGGGAGAATTAGTAGCCGGAATTAATAAGCTTGCGGACGGAGCTGAAACTCTCAAAGCCGGAGCGGCAAATCTGGACAACGGAGCGGCAGAGCTTCAGTCCGGTATCGCCGAGCTTCAGTCCGGACTGTCTTCACTGTCCTCAAACAATACCACGCTTACGACAGGAGCAAAACAGGTGTTTGAAACTCTTCTCGCAACAGCCGATTCTCAGATTTCAGGCGCCGGACTGTCAGTTCAAAAGCTGACAATAGAAAATTACACCGATGTGCTCAACAACGTTATCGTTTCACTCGACGAAAGTTCAGTATATAACAAGGCTCTTCAATCTGTGACAGAAGCTGTAAACGCAAATCTCAATGTAATTGAGGAAAAGGTTTCCGAGGCTGTAAGAACACAGGTTGAATCCCAGGTGACCTCAGCCGTTCTTCAGCAGGTAACCTCACAAGTTACGGCAGCTGTCCGCGAGCAGATCGCAGAACAGGTTATTCCCGCTGTAACAAACGGACAGCTGACAAAAGACATGTATGAAAGCGCATCGGTTGATGCTGAGATCAAAAATGCTGTTGAAACCGCTATAGACTCACAAATGGAAAACGATAATACAAAGAAACTGATAAATGATAAAATTTCACAGCAGATGGAAAGCGATGAAATAAAGGCAGTTATTGAAGCTAAAACCGACGAGCAAATGCAGTCCCAGTCAGTCAGAGATAAAATAACAGAAAATACCGAACTGCAAAGACAGCAGGCAATATCTGAAAATATGGCTTCGGATTCTGTTCAGCAGCAGCTGAAAGCCGCTTCCGACGGTGCAAAGTCATTAATTTCGCTTAAAACGTCTCTTGACAGTTACAATAACTTCTATCTCGGCCTGCTTGCTTACACCGACGGAGTTTATTCCGCGGAAAACGGAGCCGCACAGCTTAACAAAGGAGCTGACGCGTTAAAGGACGGCACTTCTGCGCTTCGCGACGGAGTAAATGAACTGTGCGGCGGAATATTACAGCTGAAGAATGGGACGCCTGCTCTTATGAACGGCGTCACACAGTTAAAAGACGGTGCAATGCAGCTTTCAGATGGGTTAAGCCAATTTAACGAACAAGGAATCAAAAAGCTTTCAGATGCTGTCGACGGAGACCTTGCCGACTTGTTAAACCGCCTGAAAGCCACAGTGGATGTATCAAAAAGCTATAAGAATTTTTCGGGACTTGACGACGGTATGAATGGTCAAGTAAAGTTCATTTACCGAACGGATTCTATAAAGGCAGATAATCAATAAAATAATTACAGACCATATAATATCTATAACCATTCAATATCAATTCTTTTAAATCTCAACTGTTATTTTAGCCGGCATACAAAAAACAACCATAAATCTATTTTCAAAACAATATTTTTATGGTAAAATAACAGTGTATTAAAGGTGCGCACCTTAAATAAAATGATGAAAGGATTGATTCCCAATGAAAGGCATAGGCGAAAATATCTCGTCCGTCAGAAAATCGGCGGGCATGACACAGGAAAAGCTCGCGGAAGCTATGATGGTAACACCTCAGGCGGTCAGCAAATGGGAAACGGATGCATCTTACCCCGATATTGACACGGTCAACCGCATGGCAAAGCTTTTCGGTGTCACCGTTGACTATCTCCTAAACGGAAATCAGGAGCAGCCCGTCCTGAAAGAGGCCGCCCCTGAAGATGTCGGCAAAAGAATTGTTGTAATCAACATAAATACAAGCGGCAACAATATTAATCTAAAAATACCCGTAAAGGCAGTCCGAACATTAGCGGACAGTCAATTAGTAAAGGATCGTGTTAAAGATCATTTGGCGGAGATGGAAGAAGTTATTAAGCTCATCGAAAACGGAATTGTCGGTTCTATTGTAGATGTTGACACAAACGGATGTAAGGTCCAGATTTTGGTGGAGGATTATGAAAATTAATATATACGATAACGGCACCAAATATTCAGAAGAACTTGATGACGGCTTTCCTGTATCTGTTAAGTTCATAGATACAACTATTATTTTGAACATAGCAGATGACGAAAGTATGTCCTTCCCCGTTAAATATAGGGATTTTACTTACGGCAAAGGAAAAACGATAAGAGTAAAAATAAGCAATAATGATTGTATCGAAAATTTTTGCAAAAACTTTGAAAGTTTTTCCGGTATGAAATTATTAGAAGTTACGTCGAAAAGTAAAGACACAGTTTTTGAAATCGTATGCTGATTATAACCGAAATAATTTCAGTTTATATAATTCGGCATCTGATTGTATCGCGGCAAAAAACAAATAAGGGCACCATTTTGGGGTACACTTTCTTATGAAGTGTACCCCAGTCATGTTTATCAAAGCAACAAACTATGCTGTAAATTTCCATTTTTAAAAATTTCCATAAATAGAGATAGCCGCCGCAGAAAAACTGCGGCGGCCGGTGTTATGCATTAGTAATTAATGTAGTTAAGGATTTTTTCTGATTTACGGTAGGTTCATGCAATTTGCCGTTTCCCAGGAGAGTTTTGATACAATGTAATAGGAACCATCCGTCGGAGTTAAATAAAAACTGCAGTTCATATTTCTTAATCTTTTGCAGATGCGCCGGAACAGATTCTAACTCGGCCTTAGTATACTGCACTTTTAAAGAATCAAACTCACTTTTATACTTTTCTTTGATTTTGTCTCCTATAGCAAGAAGTTTTGTTTGTATTTCTTTGTTTTCAAGAACAACAATCTGCCATGACGCTTTGAAATTCCCGTCATAATCCCCGTTAGTTTTTATAAATCCGCGCTCCGCCAGCTATGCATACTCGTCCTTGGAAAGGCGGTCAGCAAGCTCTCTTTCATAAAGTGAAAGAACACGTCTGGCAGACTCGGCATATGGCACATAGAAATCCGCTCTATTTTCCGACCACTCGCTGTCAATATTCCATAGAACGTGCTTACCGTCAGAGTTCCACATCGGTCCGCTCCAATTATTCATATACACATAGTTATCCGGTAAAACCATGTTATCCGGTACTACACATGCATGGCAAATATTGTTTCCTCCATCCGGACGGATCGTTGCAACATCATCAAAAGAAATACCTTCATCCGTAAGCTTTTCTCCGGACCGCGCTGCAATATAGGGAATAAGCGACCATAAAATAAAATTATCATCTGCACGTTTAGAATCTGTCAGTGAAATATTCGAATCGGTCTGATAGTATGTTTAAAGTAAAATTTATCAGATAATTTCACCTCCCACGTATACAAAAACTATATAACTTATACAGATTGAATTTCTGCTTCAAATCTTTTTAGAAATTACTTTATTACAAAATAGCAATAATCAAGAATCACGTTTCCTTTATCATCGGGCGTTGTATACCGAGGGCACAAACAATTTTCAAAGGACCAAACAGCACCGTCCTTATCTTGCCACAGCTGAATTCCGTTCTCCTCAAGCCTCTCTCTGCATGCACTTGTATCGTGAACCTCACTTTCCTTACCATGGATCCAGCAAGTTCCCAAATTAAGATTGTTAAAATCAATGTTAAGGAATCCATCAGGAACAGGTGTATTCTCCGGAGTAAGCATTCCAATATAATACTCAAGAAGTTGCCCCTCAGCCCGTTTTTCTACTCCTATATAACCACCTCCGTTTTCCCAAACGGATATAATTTTATCGGTGCCGCCCATTGCCTTTTCTATCAAATCAAACCACCCGTTTTGCCACCATTCACCCCAATTCCCAAAGCCGTCATACTTTTTCCCTATAAATCTCATTGTGGGAATATTCTCTTTAAATACCTTAATAATTTCTGCCATGATTTTTTACTCCTTTTTTATTGGTATATATATTTGTTCAATATATTTTTTACTGATTTCTATATAACTTTCAAACTCATATCCTTCGGCTCTAAAATATCCGCTGTTTGGTAACCAATCATCATAAATCCAATTCCAAGTCTCTCGCACTGTATATACAAAATTATGTTGTCCTGCAGGCGGAGTCTCAAAAACAGCATATAATCCGGCATTTATTTTCAGCTGTATAGTGTCCGAAATATCTCCTCTTGCAAAGTCGGTTTTTATTCCTATATAATAACGTAAGCATTTCTTTCCGCTATCCCATATCATTGCACCAAAATCTTCGACAATATCGCCGCCGGACAACTTGACAGAACGATTTTCAGAATTGTATTTATTCCAGCAGTTTGGAGGAAAATCATTATTAAATTGATATGCCGTCAGAAAAAAACTTTCTACATACTTCATTGATACCGACGGTTTCGGATGTGCCTTTTCAAACTCAAAAGGCATAAATAATCTCAAACTGCAGTTTGATGTTTTCCACTCCGTCGGCAAAATATTATGTTCTTTTTTAAAAGCACGTGTAAAATTTTCTTTAGAATTAAACCCGTATTCAAAAGCGATATCCGATATCGGACGTTTTGTTTCTCCGATACGAAGTACAATTTCCGAAATTCTGCGCTTGCGAATATAATCCGCCGGTGTAAGACAGACATATTTTCTAAAAACACGGATAAAATGGTATTCGGAATAACCTGATACCTGTGCGAGCGTCTTAATATCAAGATCATCTTTTAAATGTACTTCGATATAATCCAATACGTATTGAATTTGTATATGTTCCATAATTTTATCTCCACAATTTTATTATATCATAACCGATAGTAAAATAATTGATAAAAATTGCGGTTTTAATAAATAAAATTCGTTTCAATTATACAGGAGAACCCTGTATATAAACATATACAGGGTTACGGGTAACTCTAAAATAAAGAAAATAGGCTCATTATGAATTACTAAAAATTTTCCACCAGCATTTCAATTTTATCAACGCTGACATTAGATATAAAGTAAAGTGCTTTGTGAGTATATCCCTCTGAAAGTTCTTACGGAAACGGTACTTTACTTCCATTTCTAAGGTTTAACATAAATGTCACAATATATTTTATATTAAATTGCCTCAAGTCCCGGCTTATCTTAACTTATTAGTCCAAAGGCTTCATCGTCGGGATTTCCGTGGGGCATACGATGTACCCTGTTTTATCCTGCTTTTCCCTGACTTCGTTAATCCAAAACGACTTCATTGTTTCACATAACCTTCCATAAATCAGCGTATTCTGATTTGGTTTGTCGTAAATTCTGTCGTAAAAATCCGGTGGTGTTTACATTGTTCAGCGATGAAGCATATCGAATTGAAGCCTCTGAATTGCTTGTTTCTTACTTCTTGTAGAGAACAGTATAACACATTTAAACCTAAAAAACAAGTAGCCTGCCGGTCGTGGCAAGCTACCTTTGTATCAGCATATCTTGATTTTTCCCTCCAGCCCGGCAATGGACTCTATCTTTTTCTCCTTTGTCGCTTCGTTATATATCTCCATCGTGGTTGTTATATCGGCGTGTCCCATAATCTCCTGAATAATCTTGAGGTTTGTTTCATTTTCACAAAAGCGTGTGCAGAAGGTATGTCGTAGATTATGGCAGCTAAAATGCGGTAGTAGCTCCGGCTTCCTTTTTTCTTTCTTCGCCAATTCTTCCTCCTGTGCATTATACGCTTTGATAATACGGTCAAGCGCCCTGTTTACTGCGTGAGGAGAGATAACCTTATTATATCGGGATTTGAAAATGAAACCGGAATACCCATCGACTACGCTCTCATTAAATCCGTCCTCAAGCTGCTGCTTATATTCAGCTTTTAACGCTTCCTTTACATCTGAAAGCATAGGTACAATCCGTTCGCCCGCTTTCGTTTTTGGTGTGGTTACGGCATAATGGCAAGCCTCATCCGTAAACTTCCGGTATATCAATGTGTGGTTTATGCTGATAATATTCTGCTCAAAGTCGCAGTCCTCCCACCGCAGACCGAGAATCTCCCCTATGCGGCAGCCCGTTCCCAACATTGTGGTTATCAGCGGAAGCCAATGCTTGTATTGGTGGGACTGCGCCGTAAAATTTACGAATAATTCCTGCTGCCGTTCTGTAAGTGCGTGGCGTTTCGGCTTTTCCCAAGCGTGGCTCTTTTTAATCTCCGCCATCACGCCATCGGAAGGATTCAGCCGGATATATCCGTCACGAACCGCCGAAGTGAATACAGGGTGCAAAATCGTATTGACGATTTCCATACTGTTCGGCTTGAAGCCCTTTTCATAAATCAGCGATATGTAGAACTTCTTGACATCGCTGTATTTAATGATTGTGATATTTTTCTGCCCGATTTCCGGTCTGACATACTTATCATACATATAGATGTAATTGCTTCTTGTAGATTCCTTCAGTTCGTGCTTCAAAGCAATGTATTCGTCCCAAAAGGAATTGAGCGTCATCTTTCTTGTTTCATATACAAGAAGATTATCCTCCAAGTCCTTTTTGATCTGCTTTTCCATTTCCCGAAGCGACTCCGTTATCTGCTTGCCCTCCGGCACACGGTCGGTTGCAACGAGCTTCCAGCTATATACCGAATGCCGTTCTCCATTGTTATCGGCATACTTAAATTCATATTTCCCGTCCGGTCGCTGCGATTCGCCTGACCATAGAACTCTGCCTTTGGAATCACGCCTTTTTTCTGCCATAGTCGATACCTCCTTAAATTGCGTTTGTCTGATCTAAGAACTTCTCAAATTCCTCCCGTCTGATAAACACACGGTTGTCCTTCCATTGTATAAAGTCCTCGCCCTTATGCTCTCTTGTAAGCCTCCTGATATTGGACTCTCCGATTTGAAAATACTTTGCCGCTTCAACTACCGTCAGCAGCGGCTTTTCCCATATCGGCAGTTCCCTCAGCCTTTTGTTACACATTTCAGCATTTGGATAACCCTTCTGAAACATCGGATTTCCTTTTCTGTTCATTGCCGCCCTCCTTTCAAATAACATTATTTTGGTCTAAGAACGCTTCAAAGACCTTGCGTTTTAACAACAGCCTGCCTCCGGCTTTTAATACGAACGGTTTGGTACGGTTGCTCATTGCAAATTCCCGCAGTTTGGTTTCGGCTACATTGTAATACTCTGCCGCTTCCTTGATTGTCAGGGCGTATTTCTCCCATACCGGAATCTGAAAGCTGCGGTCGTCAACCTTTTTATTTCTTACAACACCTCTGTCGTGTGTGGCAACAGTTTTTTTAGCCGCACCCGTTACCGTAACGAATTTATCAGTTTCCGTATTGCTCGGCTCTTTTTTCTTTTCGTTCTCCACGACCTCGCTGAGACCGGGAACATATACATAATTTTTCATTGCGGTGTCCTCCTTTGGTATTTGTCCGGCTCGTGCCTTCCTCCCAATCATAGTCAGACACGAGCCTTTTGACAAATATGCGAAGTCGGCAATCGCAGACTTGACATCAGAGTGCATTTATTTCATTCAGAAATTCCTCAAACAGCTTCCGTTTGATTTCCACCTTCACTCCAATCCACAGCACAAAATCAGCCTGACGGTTCTCTCTTACCAATGTCCGCAGACGATGTTCCCCAATCCCGAAATACTCTGCCGCTTCATAAATTGTAAGAGCGTATTTTTCCCAAACGGGTACATACGGCTTTGTAGTTGTATTTGTATCTGCCATAGGCGTTACCTCTTTGAAATACTCTTATCGTAAATCAGGTAATCGTACCCCATATTCAGACACTTATCACATCTGCGCTTTTCTTTCGCAAACGGATCAAGCCGCCTTACGATATAATCGGGATTGGCTTTGTAATCCTCCAAGCATTTGCTGCATAAGCAGCGTATATCGCCCTTGTGCTTCTGCGGTTTATCCACCCACAAGCCAAGCGCCTTTTTCAAACCGATATTGATTTTTCTGAGCAGATATTCGCTGTCAACAAAACCGATATATTCGGCAAGCTCTGACTGATTAACCGTTTTTAGTTGTTCAAGCATAACCATTGACGGCTCTTTCAGTCCGTATTTATCGCCCAAAACAATATGTGAGGGCAGATAGCGCTTTTTAATAACAGATGTAAGAGCCGCAACAATGGTGGTTGTGCTTGCCTGATTGCCTTCATCGCATTGCACTACAAGAACAGGTCTTATCCCATTCTGTATCGAGCCTTCATTGCTTCCGAAGTCGTGCAGATAGATTTCCCCACGCTTCACCTTCTGATTTTCTTTGAGTTCCATTTATATAAACCTCTCAATATAAGTATTTGAAAGGCGTTCCATATCCGGAGTAGAAACAAGTCCTTTCACTTGTTCCCACAGGGAAAGGGCGTTTGGGGACTCTATTCTAAGAAAATCCTCAGATTTTTCAAAGCAATGGCAACGCTGCGGACTACCGCCTTATGATCGACGCCTTCTTCATCAGCAATCTCCCGATAGGTTTTCCCCTCAAAGTAATAGGCAATCAGCCGTTTTCTTTGTATTTCATTGAGAGAGTTTATCGCTTCCCAAAGCTCTCTGCTTTGTTCCTTTGCAAAGACCTGCGCTGCACAATCCTCTACGGCAGCTTCCGGATGATGTTCTTCCAAATCGTCCTCCAGCGAATAAATATGACCTCTGACCATTCTCATATAGTGTTTATTCTCGTTTCTGCGAAACTGCTGCCGCACTTCTCCGTACATCGGCGGTAATATAAGAAACGGTATGTAATCCTGAACAAAGAGCTTGTACTTTTCAAAGATTTCTTTTTCGGACAGTTCCGAAATAATCGCCCATTGTTCTTTACCGCTATATCCCTGATATTCATACTGCAAATTGATAACCTTGCACTCGTTTTGAAATTCCTCTTTCAGAACTTCTAAATTGCTTTCCGTCATTTCCGTAATCTCCTTAAATTTTGAATTTTTGATATAAAAGGTTGAAATCAAAAATTCGGAGATTACGGATACCTCCCGATAAAGGTCTGCCATCTGCTCAAAAGCAAAGGCTTACTCTTATAAGCAAAGAAAAAAGGCTTGTCCGGTTTTATGCGATAAAAGCGCCCTGCCGTTTCTTGTCTGTTACAAAATAGGCTATTACACAGCAGGAATTTTCTTTTTCTGACAGACAAAAAGCGCACCCGCCGCAAGACGAGTGCGCTTTGCTGTAAACTGCTGCAACATAATAGGAATTGTAAAAGGAATAAAAGGAACGGTGTCGAATAAAAAAACACCGCAATCCCCTTAGAGACTGCGGTATGTACGAAATAATATTTTTGGTTTCCTGTCGGCGGTATTCCGCCTGTCCCTGTCCTTGTATCTGCCATCTTGTCCCCTTTAAAGGGGATAAGATGACAGACTGTTTCAGTTTTCCCCTGTACATTTGTTGATAGGGGAAGTATAATGTATAAATTTTGGAACTCTTACTGTTTTGTATCTGTTTTAGTCAAGTCTCGCCGCAAGTTCAGACATTATGCGGCATCGAAATGTCATATAAAATAAGATATTATCAGGTTTGCAAAAAGAAGCTCAAATGAGCATAAAAACGGCAGCCTGTTTTTCAGACTGCCGTTATGTATCCATATTGTTGACCTCAAATCGGTATCCGACCTCACGAACGCTCTCTATGGCAAATTTGTGTTCCGGTGCTGCGGCGTAGAGCTTCTTACGGATATTCCAAATATGATAGCCCACCGCCTTTCGCTCATTGCCAATCGCTTCATTATCCCACGCCTTTTCATAAATCTGTGAATGGGTAAGCACCCGACCTTTGTTTACTGCCAAAAGACAGAGGATATTAAACTCCTTCGTTGTTAATTCAACCTCTTGATGATTGCAATAAATCCTGTGGCGGGCAAAATTGATTTCAAGACCGGGAAACGATAATATCGGTTCTTTACTTAAATCATACTGCTGCCAATCAGAGTGCTGATTAAGAAAAGACAAAATATCATCAAAGACAGAGGAATCCTGATCTGAAAGCTCAATAATTATTATTCTTCCGATACTATCGCCTCCCACCGTTCAACATAAAATCCAAATGGGTTTTATTTTCCAAATATATTCTTTTTTGTATATGTTTTTTCCGAGACTGATACAAGAGTATATCCTGTCGCTCCAATCACATCTTTCAAACTCTGTGTATCTAACGGTTCTTCACTAACAACCTCAGTCAAATTTTTCTTATGAGATGAATTCACCTTTTTTACTTTGAAATTTCTACGGATCGTCTCATTTATATGTGCTTCACACATTCCGCAAGACATTCCCTCAATCATAAGTACCGTTTTTATCATTTCGTAACCCTTTCCTACTTACCATTTCCTTCCGGACGGTAGGTAACTGTGATTTTTTATTATTCCAAGTCTTGGTTTTTCTTTTATCACGAATTATCAATGAAGGCTGCTTTGGCAGACCAACGCTTTTATAACCTTTCATCAAGCACCTCCTTGTCGATTTCCCATCAATTCTATTTTTGCCTGACGCAGCTTCTCAAAGCTATCCTCGCTAATACTATGCTCCATCTCGCAGGCTTCCTGTTCCGCCTTTATTGAATCTATGCCGGCATCTATCAACATCTGTTTGAAAAAGCAATGCTTCTCATAAGTTTTATCCGCAATTTCCTGTCCTTTTTTCGTTAAAAACAGACCAAAATCCTCGTCCATAACCAAATAGCCGCCCTCGGTAAGAACACGCACTGCCCGACATACACTCGGTCTTGTAACGCCCATATATTCTGCCACCTCAGACGAACGGGTTTTACCGTTTTTTACAATTAGTATCTGAATTGCTTCCAGATAATCTTCACCGGAAGAATACAAGTTACTTGTGCTTTTTTTGGCGGTCATATTAGCTCCTTTCTAAAATAAGCAAACAGGCAGTCAAACCAATTTATGGTTTCGGCTGCCTGCTGTTTATAGCCTCAAGCTGTAATATAGGAATTTTCAGCGATTTACTCAATATTCCCTATGATGACAGGTGCCGGAATGAGAACAGCCTTTGCACCCGGAACACCCACAATTACAGCCGCCTGCTTTTTTCGTTTTCACCATACTTAACAAAGCGAAAATGACAGCAATGAGAAGTAAAGTTCCAATTATTATAGTTGCAAGATTCTGTGTTATCCATCCCAACATAACTATACCTCTTTATGCTTTAGCGGCAGCTTTTAATTTTGTTTCCGAGGATTTATAGCCGGGGCGGAATAACATAAACAGGAAAAATGCCAACACTACAAATGCAACGGCAGTCCAGATTGTAAATCCTCCGCCCAAAATAAGATTACCGAATTGATAAATCATCAAAGAAACAAGATAGGCAAATCCGCACTGATAGCCAATGGCAAACGCCGACCACTTTCCACTCTGCATTTCTGCACGAATTGTATTGATTGCGGCAAAACAAGGAGCGCATAACAGGTTGAAAGCAAGGAACGCATAACCGGCAACAGCGCTTCCTCCAAATAAAGCTGCAATAGGCGCAAGGTTTCCGCCGGACTCTGCCAACTCCAATGCCATATCTGCGTCTCCTATCGCTGAGAATACACCGAGCGTACCAACTACCTCTTCCTTTGCCGCAATGCCGAGAATAGAAGCGATAACTGCCTGCCACTTATCAAAGCCGCAAGGAGCGAACAGCCAAGCCAATGCGTTGCCGATAGAATAAGCAATGCTGTCTCCGATTTCAACCATTCCAAAGGAACCGTCTACCCAACCAAAGCTGGAGATGAACCATACAAGAATACTTGCCAGCATATAAACGGTAACAGCCTTTTTTGCAAATGCTTTCAAGCGATCCCATATACTGTGCCAAACATTCTTTACGGTTGGAATATGATATGCAGGAAGTTCCATAACGAAAGGCGTTGCTTCACCTGCAAATTTCTTTGTCTTTTTCAGCATAATACCTGTAACAATAACGCTGACTATACCAAGCATATACGCTGAAAATGCCACAAACCCGCTGTTGTTAAACAACGCTCCCGCAATGCAGGCTATCATCGGCAGTTTTGCGCCGCAGGGCATAAAGGTTACGGTCATAATTGTCATTCGCCTGTCTTTTTCATTTTCAATGGTGCGGGCAGCCATAATGCCCGGCAGACCACAGCCTGTTCCAATCAGCATAGGAATAAAGGATTTTCCTGACATTCCAAATTTGCGGAACACACGATCCATAACAAATGCGATACGAGCCATATATCCGCAATCCTCTAAAAGCGCAAGGAAGAAGAACAGAATAAACATCTGAGGCATAAATCCAAGCATAGCGCCTACACCGCCGATAATGCCCTCACATATCAACCCTGTCAGCCAATCAGCACAGCCAATACCTGTAAGCCAAGTTTCAACCGGAGCCTGTACCCACTCTCCGACAAACACATCATTTGTCCAATCCGTAACCCAACTTCCTACAGTAGTAACGGAAATATAGTAAACAACAAGCATTACAAGAGCAAAGATCGGCAAGCCTAACCAACGATTTGTTACAATACGGTCAATTCTATCGGAGATAGACACCTTGCCGGATTGTTTTTTACGAACCTTGTTGATAATCCCTGTAATATACTCGTAGCGTACGCCGGTAATATGGCTTTCTGTATCATCATCGAGAGTCTTTTCCGCCTCTGCGACAATTTTTGAAATTGCCTCATTGACATATGGAACTTTGGAATCTTTCTCAAACAGCTTAATAGAAAGATAACGCTTCTGTGCTGCCGGAACATCGGCAGGCAAATTCTCTTGTATTTCTGCAATCCAGCCTTCCGTCTGCTTATCAAAAGGAACACACGCCGGAGTCTCACCTTTTTTTGCAGCAGAGATTGCTTCCTGCACAACCTTATCAAGGTTATCCTCTTTCAATGCGGAAGTCTCCACAACAGGACACCTTAAAATTTTAGAAAGCACATCGGTATGTATCGTATCGCCGCTTTTTCTTACGACATCCATCATATTCAAGGCAATGACTACCGGAATTCCGATTTCCAAAAGCTGCGTAGTCAGATAGAGATTTCTTTCCAAATTGGTTGCGTCCACAATGTTAATAATAGCGTCCGGACGCTCATTTACCAAATACTCACGAGCTACCACTTCCTCCTGAGAATATGGAGACAGCGAATAAATACCGGGTAAGTCCATAATCCGAACTTCCTTGTTCTTTTTATACTTGCCTTCCTTCTTTTCAACAGTTACGCCCGGCCAGTTGCCGACGAACTGTGCGGCGCCGGTCAGTGCGTTAAACATTGTAGTTTTACCGCTATTCGGATTTCCGGCTAATGCAAGCGTATATTTGTCCATTACATTTTTCCTCCTTTAATCAACTTCTATCATCTGAGCATCCGCCTTACGAACAGAAAGCTCATATCCCCGAACAGTTACCTGTACAGGATCGCCAAGCGGCGCAACCTTACGTACAAAGATATCCACACCTTTTGTTACGCCCATATCCATAATCCGCCGCTTTGTAGCGCCTTCTCCGTGAAGCCGGATTACTTTTACCGTTGCTCCAACAGGAACATCTCGTAATGTTTTCATCTGAATCCTCCATTCATTTGATTGTATTTATATAGAGCCATCCGGCTTTATACCATAATTCTTGCTGCTGTTTCCCGATTCAGGGCAATCCTAACATCTTTTGCAAAGACAATTAAATCTCCTCCGTGTTCAGAGATTACCGTCACCTTTGATCCTGCAACAAATCCTAATTTTTCAATAAATGCTTTTGTCCTGTCATTTCCTTTAATCATTTTTACCGTTTGCTCCGTACCAATAGGAGCCAGCAAAAGTGGAATCATAATAAATCCCCCTTATCTTATCCTACAATCAGGTTAGAAGTTGCTAACCACTTGTCTTAAATTTAGTTCGGACTATGCGCCCGAACCAAATCTTTCTTTTAAACCTTAATTCTATCAGCTATGTCTTTTCCTAATGCAAGCCTTATATCGCCTACGGAAATAATCACATTGCCAAAATAAGAAGCGACTACTTTCACAGTTGCCCCTTGAAGCAATCCAATATTTTCAAACGATATTTTATCGCAATCTCTTGCAGCGTACCATTTAATTATCTGTACTGTATCAACAGGAACACAAGATAGAGAAAGCATATTCATCCTCCTTCTAACTCTTTTTACCTAAACATCATTCTTTTCTTCTTTTCCATTTTAACAATAGTGCAGAATTGATAATAACAACAACAGATCCCGCATTATGCACCAAAGCACCGATAACCGGATTTAATATTCCTGTGATGGCAAGGGCAATGGCAAGAAAATTGAGCGTCATTGAAAAAGTCAGGTTTAGCTTAATCGTTGTCATCATCCGTTTGGAGAGGGCAATCAGGTGAGGAAGTTCCTTTACCTCGTCATCAACAAGGGCAATATCCGCTGCGTCTACCGCAATATCACTGCCTACTCCGCCCATAGCAATTCCCACATTCGCCGCCTTCAGCGCCGGTGCGTCATTGATTCCATCGCCGATCATACAAACCGCTTCTTTCTTTTCCTGATAAGAAGAAATCCAGTTCAGCTTATCCTCCGGCAGACAGCCTGCGTGTACTTCTTTGATATGTAATTGTTTTGCGATTGCTGTAGCTGCATTCTCGTGATCTCCGGTAAGCAAAACAGGCTGTACATTCAGATTTGTCAGATTGTCTATCATTGCGGCGCTTTCCTCACGCACTGT
Source organism: uncultured Eubacteriales bacterium (assembly GCA_948467545.1). Classification (GTDB taxonomy): domain Bacteria; phylum Bacillota; class Clostridia; order Oscillospirales; family CAG-272; genus UMGS911. The sequence continues at coordinate 158,880 of CAOKER010000003.1, read as the reverse complement.
ATCTGAGAGAACGATATATCCCGCAAGCGCCTGATTGATTGTGACATAAATCACCGTGCAGCCCTGCATAAGATATTTTTCTGCCTGTAAGGATACTTCCCCCGATATTTCAATATTCTGCTCTGCAAGCATTTCACGATTTCCTGCAAGAACCGCCTTTTCATCTACAACAGCCGAAACGCCTCGTCCCGGAATCATTTTAAATCCTTCTGCGGGTAAAATATTCCTTCCGGTTTCCTGCTTATAGCACCGGGTAATTGCTTTGCCGAGCGGATGTTCAGATAATTGTTCAGCAGAAGCACAGAGAGCATAAAGTTCTTCTTGCGAAACGCTCGGCAATACACTTTGCGTTTTGATTACCTTCGGTGTGCCGTAAGTGAGCGTCCCCGTCTTATCAAAAGTGATTTTCGATACCTTCGCCAGCCGTTCCAAAGCGTCTCCCTCACGGACGAGAAAGCCGTGTTTGGTAGCGTTGCCGATTGCCGCCATAATCGCCGTAGGCGTCGCAAGTACCAAAGCACAAGGACAGAATACAACAAGAATCGTAACCGCACGGATAATCTGCCCGCTAAACGCCCAAGTTAAGGCTGCGGCAGTCAGAGCAATGACCACAATCCAGGTTGCAAAGCGGTCGGCAATGCTGACAATTTTTGCTTTGCCGGCGTCTGCCGACCTGACAAGACGGATCATTCTTTGAATGGAACTGTCCTCTCCTACTTTTGTTGCTTTCATCTCAAAAGCGCCGAATTGGTTGACCGTACCGCTTGACACTTCATCTCCTACTGTTTTGTCAACAGGGAGCGATTCGCCCGTCATAACGGCTTGATTAACGGAAGTCTGTCCCGATGTAATCACTCCGTCTACTGGAACGGTTTCGCCGGGAAGCACCCGAAGCAAATCGTTTATTTTCACCTGTTCCGCAGCAACTGTTTTTTCTGTTCCTCCGTTTATTACTCTTGCTGTCTGCGGCGTCAGATGCACCAGCTTTTCAATGCCCGCACGAGCCTTTGCAACGGTAAGATCTTCAAGCAATGCGCCAAGCTGCATAATAAAAGCAACTTCTCCTGCGGCAAAATCTTCACCGATCCATATGGAAGCAATCAAAGCAAGAGAAACAAGCACAGCGGCTTTGATGTCAAAAGCCGTCACAAGACCGATGATTGCCTCCAATATAATCGGAACACCGCATAGAATAATTGCTACCCATGCAGCATTAAACGGCAAAGGCAATAAATCAAATAAGCTGATGATTAAGGCAATGCCGGAAATGACGAGCAAAGTGATGTCTTTCTTTGTACCTCCAAACTCCAGAAGTTGCTCTAACTTTCCCATTAGCTTTTTCACAGAACTCCTCCTTTCGCATATACCATAAGGGGTATCCGTATATTATTATACACATAGGGGTATGGGTTGTCAAGAGGTTTTCAAAAAAAATTAAGGGGATGCAGCGAAATTGTTTACAAACAGCAATTTACTACATCCCCATAAAACAAAGAAAAACTCTTGAAAAGCCTATTTTTCAAGAGTTTTTGTGCATTTTTTCTGAGAGGCTATTTTGCTACAGCCTTTTTTTAACGGATTTATATGAAAAAAATTAAGTCATATTTGAGAAACGCTCAACCGCTTTGGTAAAGCTTTCAATCGTTTTATCTGCGTCACCGTGTTCGATTCCGTCACGAACACAGTGCTTAATATGTCCCTCTAAAACCACTTTACCACATCCGTGTAAAGCCGACTTTGCAGCATTTATCTGTGCAAGAATATCTTCACAGGGAACATCTTCATCTACCATACGGTCAATCGCCTGTACCTGTCCTATAATCTTTTTCAGCCTGCGGTGCAGGTTGTCTGAATCCATACATTGCTTCATTTTAACGCCTCCAATACATTAAGGGGTATATGTATTGATTATACAATTTTGAATCTGTTTTGTCAAGGGTTAGTATCGAAAATTGAATTTTAAGTAATAACTCTATGTATTTAGATTGCCGCCATTTCTGACGGCAATCTCTTTATGTTTAATAAGCAGGCACTCCATATCCAAGTATTTCGTAATGCCCCACGCTGTACTGATTGATTTTACAGCTATCGCCGGAATTACCCTCGACCGTATAAACAACACCGTTTTCCACTTTCTCAACGATACCTGTATGGTCGGATTCTCCGTCCTGTCCGCCTTCATCGTCCCAATCGAAAAAGATAATCATACCGGGCGCAGGCTCGGTAGAACCGTCTATCCATTGTCCTCTGTCTTTAAACCATTGCACGCCATTAACGCAGCCTGCATATTTCGGGATAACTCCGGTATCAATATAACCGCACTCGTTAGCGCACCAAGAAACAAAGCAGGCGCACCACTCCACACGGGAATTGAAGCCGTACCAACTCCAATATGGCTCGCCGCCTACATTGCCTACCTGAGATAATGCCACCGTTACGATTTGGTCATCGCTGTAAGAAACACCGTACAATACCGCCGACCATAGGGAATTATTTTCATCCTCCAGCAATTCGGCAAGGTAGTCCTTCTGCTCCTGATTAAATCCGTACTGTTCCGCCATTTCATCAACCGTCTTGTGCGATACCGTTATATACAGATAAGTTCTCGTAACGGTTGTTTCGGTCTGTACGATATTCCCGTGTCCGTCATCCGTTTCGGTAATCTCCGTTTCGGTCTTGCTTTCCGTTCGTGAGGATATGGCGTTCATCTCCCAAAAAATATCCTTTAGGATTTGCTTTTTGGAATCGTCCATCGTGGCAACCTCCTGCGGGTTATCCTTATCGGTATTTGTTTTGACCGCATAAACCGCAAGAACATCTTTCCATACGGCTCTGCTTCCACTCATTTCAAGAACATCGTAGGATACTGCGTCTTTTTCTGCCTGTAGCTGTGCGTCATAATCCGCATTGATTTCCTGCACGACCGTCTGCATACTCATACCTGTGCCTGCGTCCTCGCCGGAAAAGAATATCCCAAATACGGAACTGAGCAAGAGGGCAATCAGGCAAATCACAATAATTACGGCAACCGCTATCCAGCCGCCTGCGGCAATCGCCGCAATCAAAGCCTTTGTTCCCGCTATGATTGCTTTCACGGTTGCAATCGTAGCCTTTACCGCCGCTTTTACCCCGGCGGCAACTGCTTTTGCAGTCTCTCTCGCTGCCTGAGCCGCTTTCTGTGCCGCCTTTGCGGAAGCCTTCGCCGTTTGCTGTGCGGTTTTTGCCGCCTGCTTACTCGTTTTTATGGCTGTCTTAGCGGTCTGCTCTGCGGTCTTAACAGATTTCTGCGCTGTCTTAGCCGAACTCCTGCTTACCGTTTTTATGGTTTTTCTTCCCGAAGAACGGGCAGATTGTTTCACCGACTTTTGCGTTTGAGCCGCCGCTTTTTCACTTCTGCTTCGGACAGCAGAAAAAGCAGACGAGTCAGGTCTGACACGCCTGTTCTGTACCGCCTGCTTTTTTAATGATTCCTCCACCTGTTTTTCCTTAAACCTCTGAATCCCGTCCTTTGCTTTGGAAATATTCTGCTTTGTCGCTTCTACGCCTTTGCGCCCCTGTTTGTCAAACTGATAGGCTGCTTCGTGGGAAGCACGGTCTATACCACCCTCAATGCGGTCGGAAGCATATTCTTCCGCATTGGCTTCGGCTGCGCTTGTGGAATGCTCCGCCTTTTCTTTGGTTTGGATATAAGCTTTACGCATACGGTCGGCGGCAACGGCGGCTTTGTCAATCGTCTTAATCGCACCCTTGACAGAATCCTTTGTCTTTATATCAGCCAAAATCTCACCTCCGTTTTCTTGCTTTTTGCCGCCGCTTAATTAGAAATTCTCTTTGCCACCACGACAAGCCTTCCGTTTGTGCGGGAGTATTCACAGGTAGACAGGGTTATGAGCTTATCCCCGTATTCTGCCGATACTCCGGTATCATAAAACGATAGCTCCTTACACTTCTCAATGAACGCTGAAAAATCCTCCGGCGTCTCGGCGTTGACAAAATGATAATACTTGAACGAGTCGGCGCTGTCCGTATAGACAACCGTCTTAAACACCGCAACAATCTCATACTCGTTTTTCTCCGTAAGGGTATTAAAAGCAACCATCTTATGCTCCAGCCAAAAATCCCTGCTCTTAAATTTTTCAAGGTCGCAGAACATACTGCCGTTTTTCATATGATGACCGTAGATTACAATGTTGTCGCTCGGTTTCTGCACATCGCAATTCTCCTGCACATAGGGACAGCCATAATCGGAGTATCCCTTATCAAAGTCGTGCTTCAGATAAAAGTCAGGATTGTCCTTCGACTGCATAACGGGATAGTTGATATTGGTATCTTCAATGCTGATCCAACCGACCAAATCGTTGTTTTTCAGGTATAGCTCGGCAAGCTCAGGAAGCACCGTTTTATCCTCAGAATACAAAATCGGTTCTGTCTCTCCGTTGCTTTCATCTGCGGAATCAACCATATCCGCAAGGTTATCGTATAGCTCTGTCTGTTTTGCCGCCTGACTGTAATAGTCGTAAATAAAATAGGCGCTTGTGCCAAGCAAAAGCACAAACGCCGCCATAAGAATGATATATATTTTCTTTTTCATTAGGCTTCCTTTCCACAAAAACACCCGCCTGACTATCAGCAAGCGGGTGTCTTTGTAATCTTTGATTTTAATATTCCGTAATGAGCAGGAAATCCGCTATGTGCATTGTCTTAATGCCCTCATAGTTTCCTCCTGCAAATTCATCTGTCGTAAGAACATATTTGGGATAATTATCGTGTATTTCAAGCAGCCGGTCATACTCTCGCTTCTCCGTCTTTTCCGAACGGATTTCCTGCGTAACCTGAACATAAATTTTTTCATTCTGCCTTACTGCGACAAAATCAATTTCTCCGTCTCCCGTTTTTCCGACATTTACGGTATAACCCCGCCGGCAAAGTTCCAAATAGACGATGTTTTCAAGGCTTGAAGCTACGCTGTCTGCATTGTAGCCGAGAACGCTGTACCGCAGAGCCACATCTGCAAGATAGAATTTTTCCTGTGTTTTCAAGATTTCCTTTCCCTGCAAATCATACCTTGAACACCGATGAAGCAGATATGCCTTTTCCAGCTTTTCCAGATAGCTGTAAACCGTTTCATTGTCAAGAGAACGGCGTTCCGATTTTAGATAGTCTGAAATCGACTTCGCAGAAAAAGTATTGCCCACATTGTTGAAGGTGTATTTTACAACACGCTCCAACTGGTCGATTTTCCTGACCTGATTCCGCTTTACGATGTCCGAAAAAATCGTTGAATTGTATATATCCCTGACAATCGTGTAGATTTCGTCCTGAGAATACGCCTGTAAATGGGTTGCGGGAAAGCCGCCCAAACGAACATAATTTGCAAGTTCCGTTTTGGAATCGCTGATTGCCGCATACTTTTCCTTGAACATCAGGTATTCGCCAAAGGACAGAGTAAAAATCCGGAAAGAAATATATCTCCCGGTAAGATAGGTTGATATTTCAGAGGACATCATTCGGGAATTAGAGCCTGTGATATACAGGTCAACATCAAAATCCGATGCCAATGAATTTACAACCTTTTCCCACCCCTTGATTTCCTGCACCTCATCAAGAAACAAGTAAGTCTTTCCATTGTTTGAAAGCTGTTCCTTTAATTGAGCGTACATCTGCTTCGCCGTCATATCCTCATATTCCATTGAATCAAAGCGGCAGCTTATAATCCGGTTTTCAGGGATATTGCGCTCCGTTTTCAGCTTTTCCATAATCATTTTGAGTATCGTAGATTTTCCGCAGCGGCGTACCCCTGTGAGTATCTTCACAAACGGCGTATCCACATATGCCATTATCTTATCTACATACATAGGTCTGTAAATCATTCTGACCACCTCCGTCTGTAAAGTATTATACCGCAAAATTCAGGAAAAGTCAATTAGTTTTGCGGTTATAAACCGCAAAACTTTTCGACATATTATTTCATTGCGAATTGAATTTTGCATACAAGGAGTTACGCACTCTCACCCGGTTTGGTTGTCATCAGCTTATACAGCTTCGTATTCTTTGGAAACTTATTGGCAAACGGCACAAGGCTTGAACCTACCTTAATCAGTCCGTGTCCGGCTTCCACATTGGTAATATAGCTCATCTGCAAATCGGAAATATTGAGCAGCTTCGCAAGCTCCAGCCTGTCGGTGGAAGCCTGATTGAGCATAATAATAAACTCCGAGTTCGCAAGCATTGTCCTTGCCGTATGGCTTTGGAGCAAATCGTCCACATTCTGCGTAATACCGCTTGCATACGCCCCGTACTTACGAACACGCTTCCACAAAGTAAAGAGGAAGTTTGCGGAATACTCGTGCTGGAAAAGCAGATAAATCTCATCAATAAAGATAAAGGTATTCTTTCCCTTCGCCCTGTTCTGCGTAATACGGTTTAAGATGCTGTCAAGCACAACAAGCATACCGATAGGCATAAGCTGCTTGCCGAGGTCAAGGATGTCATAGCAAATCAAGCGGTTATTGGTATCCACATTCGTATGCTTCGCAAAAGTGTTCAAAGAACCGTTTGTAAAAAGCTCAATGGCAAGGGCGATTTCCTTTGCTTCCGGTTCGTCCTGTTTCATCAACTCCTGCCTGAAATCCTGCAAGGTAGGCACTTCGCCCTGATAGTCGTTCTGCTGATAGATACGGTAGACGGAAGCGGTACATCTATCAATAATTGACTTCTGCTTTGCTCCCAAATTCGTACCGCCGATAAGCTGTTCGCACAGGGACATAATAAATTCGGATTTCAGGATAACCGGATTTGCCCCGTCCCCGTAATCCTTCGTCATATCCATAGCGTTGATATGGTTTTGAGAGGTGGCGGAAATGTGAATGACCTCGCCGCCCATCGCCCTTACAAGCTGCGAATATTCTCGCTCCGGATCAATAATGATAATATCTGCGTCCGAAGAAAGCACCTGATTGATAATCTCGCCCTTTGCGGCAAAGGATTTACCGCCGCCGGATACGCCCAAAATGAACTCGTTTCCGTTTAGTAACTGCTTCCGATCTGCGATAATCATATTTTTGCTGATAACATTCTGCCCATAGTAAATGCCGTTTTCGTGATAGATGTCCTGTACCCGGAACGGGATAAATACGGCAAGGCTTTCTGTTGTAAGCGTTCTGAAGGTATCAATTTTTCGTGTGCCGAAGGGCAAAACTGTATTCAGTCCGTCCACCTGCTGAAATTTCAGAACGCCGAACTGACAAAGATGTTTTCTCGCCGTTGTCAACAATGCTTCGGTATCGTTATCAAGCTGCTCCTTTGTTTCCGCCGTATGCACCATTGTAAGAACGGCAAACATCATACGCTGATCTCTCGTTGTCAAATCGTCAAGAAACTCTTTCATTTCCTTTTTCTGCTGCTCCATATCATAAGGAACAGTTGCGGAGAAATTGTTGTTGGAGTTCTGCCTGAGCTGCCAGTTGGTAATGTTCGTCTCAACCCCAAGCAGCCTGCTTTCCGCTTCCCATACTGCCTCGTCTGTGGAAACGGGAACAACATCTATCGACATCATCAGATTGCGATTCAAGTCGGTAAGCTCCGCAACCATACTGTCCTTGATATAGGAAGCATACTCACGCAGAAAAAGGACTCTCCCGTAACGGTTTCCCATTTTGAAGTAGTCCTTTTCAAATTCCATTGTATCGGGACAAATATAATCCTTAAAGTCGTGTCCCTTCCTGCGGGTTTCCTTTATGTCAAAACGGAAAGCCGCTTCCTCTCCCACACGGTAGAAGTCGTGAAAGATACGAAGCCTCTCGTCCGTTTCAAGCTCCACGCACTTGCTTCCGAGCCTGCCGAAATGGGCAATCAAATCTGCGCCGACTCTCGCAAAATATGTCCTTGCGTCCTCCACATTCTTCTTATTTACTGAAATGGTTATATACTTGTCCTGCACAATAGCGTTTGCTCCTGTAGCTTTCTCCAACAGCATTTTGTTGTATTCCTCACGGTATCCGTCAAGCTCATCGCCCTTTGTGGGAATCAGAATCGTTTTCTCAAAATCAAGACGATTAAGTCTGCGGTTGTTGATTGTGATTTTTGTTGTCGCACCGGAATCAAGGGAATTGAGAAGCTCCGAATATTCAAGGAACATCGCTTCCTTATCCTCCCGGCTGGCAACGGCGTAATTTATATCGGAAAATTTATAGGTCTTTGAAAACTTGTCCTTGCCGACCTGAAATATCCCATCGTCATAAATGACGGTTACGGGAATTATATCCTGAACGCCTTTCGGCACTACAAATTTTTCCTTGTCCTGCTTAAACAGGTTATGAAGCGTTTTAATCATTCGAGCTTTCTCCTTTCGCTGTCTTTGAAGAATGCCGCTTGCCGGCATTCTTGGGCGGTGCGTCATCAAGCTTTCGTTTTCTGCCAAACCTCATCGCACCGCTGACCTCCTTCTGCTTCTTTTCCATACTCGGCTTCATAAGCTCGTAGTAGGTATTGGTGGAATGGAATGTGAGTTTTTTCGGCATTAGAAATTCCGACTTAATCCAAGCGTAAATAAATTTCTCTGCGGTCATTCCGTTGTATTTAATAAATCCAAGCGCCGCAAAGGGCGCTGCGCCTAAAATACACATCCACGATACGGTTTCCGTCCCCACATAAGGTTTCAGCAGAAAATACAATCCCACCGCTACCGCACAGGCGCAGACAGAAAAAATGAACTGCCGCAGGGACAGTCCAAAAAACATCGCTTCCGTGTAATTTCTGATTTCACGGTTTATTTTTACTTCCATTAAAAGTTCCTTTCTTTTTGCATAAAAAATCGCCACCCTTTTCAGATGACGATTCGTTTCTTTTGCGTTGTATTTAGTTGTCACTTGGCTCTCCGAACAGGATTTGCATAAAGTTCCTCCGTCCGTAAAGCACACGAATAATATTTACTGTCTGATTTTCGATTCGGTAGAACGCCGTATAGTTGCCGCAGACCAAAAATCGGTAATCCGTTTCAAAGTCTACGATAGAGGAAAGCGGAGCGCCGCTTTCAGGAAAGTCAGAAAGCTGCCGGATTCTCTTTGTAATCTTTGCAACCGTACCCACCGCCGCCTGCTCATTGCAAAATTCCTCCGTAATATATGCTTTCGTCTGCTGTAAGTCTGTAATTGCTTCCGGTGAAAATTTTATCTCAGCCATTGGCAATACCTAACATTTTCTCAACATCGGCAATATCCGTCCAGCCTTTTTCCTTTGCAGACTGTTCTCCTTTGGAAAGCTCGCCCATCAGCTTAATCACAGCCTTTGTTTTTTCATATTCCTCCATATCGACAATGGCATATCTGCCCCTGCCGTTTTTTGTCAGGAATACGGGCTCTCCAACCGCAATATCACGCAATACCTCCGTATAGTTTCTCAAATCAGACACAGGCTTTATATTTGGCATAACATTCGCTCCTTTCAAATCTGCTGTAATTATTATAGCCTAATTCATCGTAAAATGCAACAGCATATCTGAAATTTACAAAAATGTCATAATCAAAGTCCCATCATCTCTCGGATAATCCTGTCACTCATCTTTATACTACCCACAAGGACAAGCATATTAAAAACAAGCTCACCGATATACGCCCATACCTGTGTAACCGCCGCCGCATTGGTATCCACTACGGGAGGCGAAGCCGCAAACAGAGAAAAGATGATACACGCCAAAACAATTACCGCACCCTCAAGGCAGACAGCGCAGTAGCTTTTGATAAACGACTTGCCCACATTCTGCGAAGGCTCTCCGGCAAAGGTGGAAAGCGGAATCGGCGCTAACGCCGTGTACATATACAGCTTGAAAAAGCGCCCGTACACCGTCATTATCAAAATAAAAGACATTACCGTTATAAACAGCCCGCCGATCAGCGTAACCGCCCAAAGCGGTATGCTCTCAAAAAAGCCGCAGCTTTCAATAGTATCAATCATCTCCTGCGGCAAGGTAGTCTGCTGTGCCGTGCCAAACCCTGCGGCATTCATAATGGTCGAAATCGTACCTTGCACGATATTAAACAGGGCAAGCATTAGCTCCATACCGTAGGTAATCGCACCTTTCGCAAGAGCAAAGCGGATAAACAGCTTTAAGGCGTGTTCCGGTTTCTTTACTTCTGTAAAATTCCATTAGAGAACATATAGCAAAATATCCTCATATCCGAAGATACAAGGATATTCCTTTACCAATCAGGCACAAAGATATTTTTCCATCTGCGCCTTGATTTTTTCTCTTGCAATTACAACAGAGTTCCTTGCCGCCGAAGCATTGCAATGTTCCATTGCCCCAATCTGGTAGTAGTTGAAGCCGTAATCATAGTAGAGCAGAAAACGCCGCCTTTGAATTTCTGGTAGCCCGTCAATCAGACGGTAGAGCAGCTCGTCACGCTCTTTATCCATCAGCAGCTCGTCCAGAGTTTTCGGTAATCTCAATGCCCGTCTGTTCAGCGTTTCTTCCCAGACCTCATTAAACTCCCGATGACGTTCATCCCATTGCTGAAGATTTCTGTTTCTTCGCTCCATCTGGCGGAACTCCATAAAAAACTGCTCGGACACTTCTAATTCGTGATAATTCCCTTGTCCGTCTTTAAAACCGATAGAGTATCGTATGCCGTCCTCCCTGATTTCTTCTTTCAGCGTGTACGCCTTTTTTCGATATGCCATTGTCCTTCCTCCCGAAAAAATGAGTGAGAGGATTTCTCCCCTCACTCATTAGCCCGTGGGAAAGTGCTTTGTATTAGAAACCTATAAAACTTTCTTCAGCTTTTTCCGCAAGTGTTCCACCCTTGCATAAATAGCTCCCGTTGTCAGCCCGACAATCGGGGCAATCTCCTTTGTGGAATATCCATGCATTTTCAGCAGTAGAATATGCAGAGTACGCTTGTCCACTGTAACCAATGCCTGATACAGCCTTTCGTTCTCGATTTCATCTAACAATTCATCGACAGAATGTATCTCTGCCTGCGGCTCTCTATCCGCCATTTCTTCAAGGTACTCCGCTACATCATTTGTTCAACGGTAAAACCGCCTGTTGGAATTAAAATCTGCTCTGTCATAAGTGCGAATTTCTTCAATCGTGCTTTCATCAACGCCGCACTCACGCAATATCTTTTCTTCGTTCTCTTTCCAGATACGCCACTTGCGTTCTTCCCGTCGGTGGTTATATGCCATGTTTTTTCTCCAATCGGGATTTCGGTAAATCCAAGATTGAGAGGGTAGGAAAAAGCCCCCTCGTTTTCCCAAAGGAAAAAACAAGAGGGCTGAACGCCTTAAATTTTGTTTTCGATTATCTTTCTCAGCTTCGCAAGGATTTTGGCTTTGCGCTTGTTCACAACGCTCTGCGTGATGCCTAACCGCAGCCCGACTTCCCGCTCGGAAAGTTCCTCAAAGAAGATTGCCTGTATCAATGCCTGTTCACTATCCGACAATAAGGATAGGGCAGCTTTCAGCCTGTCCACCATCGCCGCACGGATAACGGTTTCCGCAACGTCCGCCGTTTCATCTACAACGAAGTCAATCACATTTCCCTCGCTGTCCGTAAAGCCCTCCAATGAGAGCAGGCTGTGGCTTGCGTCCAGTTTTTTCAGGTAACGCCACCGTTCTTTCTCCCGATAGAAATCGGCGTACTGTTCCCGCACGACTTCAAGCAGGCAGCCCTGCACGGGGATAAACAGCTTGTCCATGTAACTCTGGTCTGTTTGCCTGCGGCGGCAGAAGTCCTCATAGGACAATTCCACATAGACATTGTTTTCTTTGATATATACTTTTCTTGGTGCATACTTCACCGTAAGTACCTCCAATCTGAATTTTTGAAATGTAAAAATCCAGATAAGAGGGTGGGGAACGGCAGCCCACGCCAGAAGCAGGCTTGTCCTGCCTGCTGACAAAAAGCGACAAAAGAAAAACCGTAAAGGCTGTCACACCTTCACGGTTATAGGGTATTAAATATCTGTCTTGCAGAAATTTGGTATCTACTTTTGGGGTATAGTAGCACCATGCACAAGTGAGGATTTTTTTAACAGACTATCCTCGCTAATCCATGATACTATGTATGTAATCACCCACATAAGCAGGCGGCAGAATGTGGCAGGTTTACGCCCGCACATAAAAATCCCTCCAAACTTCAAAACGAAGCCCAGAGGGAAAATAAGAGCATGGGAACGCAGCCCGCCGAACTTCGTTTTTTTATTCGGCGGGCTTGTTCTTCCCGTTCTGTATAAAAGAACAGAGCCGACAAACTGTGAGCTTTTATCAACTCACTTGTTCATCGGCTCTGCGTCTTATGCGTCTGGCTCTTTGATATTTTTTATTTTTTAATTTCCACGAATAAAATGGAAATCACAACAATTAGCTCCTTCCCCGATTGTCCCTGACCTTTCAAATCTAATCTTGGGTCTATATCCTGAAAAGGCAGTTATATCGCTTTGACAGAAAACCGCACATAATTCGGAACAATGATATTTTTCACACATCTCTTTGTAAATGCAGCGAACTATGTCAAAATGGATTTCTTTATAATCATGTCTTTTCCATTCCACGGTAAAGCCCTCGATTGGATACTTTTTCTTCATATGTGATTTTGCAAATATCTTAAATAAACCGTATGTAAAGGGCATTTTTTTAAGTTTGGCATTTTCTTCTGCCATATTGCTTGCATGGTGCTGTATTTCCTTATGAGTTATCCTAAGTGCTTCTTCTTGCGTAAAATCATTTTCTATAAGGGTTAAATACATACTTATCGTTGGTAACAGTCTTTCAAATACATGCTCATTTATCGCATGGTTTTCGGATTTCATTTCTTTTTCACATAGATTAGCAAACTTTTTGCACATTAGGGCATAAAGCCGTTTACCCTGTTCACTTCCATATTCTTTTATTAAATCGTTATATAAAAAGCTGATATGTGTTTCCTTGTAGTCCATACTGTTTTCTCCATTTCATACAATAGTTTACTTGTCTGGATTTTCCAAGACTGTTTTTTTCTTCAATCAATATTTCATGCTTGTACTTCTGGCAGCAAAGTGGAACATGAAAACTGTAATTAAGCCGAATAGCCAGAAATTTGTTCATCGGCTCTGCGTCTTAGCGTCTGGCTCTTTGATGGTTTTGGATAATGTGGCTCTAATTGCTCCTTTGGCGTGAATACGAACTACGCTAACCTCATCGTGCGTTGCTATATATTCCAATTTTTCTAAATATGGTCGCACAAATTCGGGCTTTCGTTTTCCTAACACCCGAAACATCTCTGGTGCTTCCATGCGGACCCTTTCGTTTTCATCGTTAAGAAGCTCTGCAAATATCGGCAAACAATTCTCATACACCGCCCATGTATTTGTCGCAATGTTTTCAGAAGCCCATATAAAACTTAACCGTACATTAGGGCTTTTATCTCCTGCCAAGGTTAATAGTTCCTCAAAATAAGGGGCAACAAGGTTGTAATCTGCTCTGCCAATTCGTCCTAAAGCATTAGCGGTACGCTCTCTTAGTAAGTCATTTTCCGAAACGATAAAAGAAGCAATTTCTTTTGTATATGGTGCGACTTCCTGCGGATATACCAATCCCATCTCTCCAAGCAGCCACATTGCTTTAGCCGTTATTTTAGGAGATTGATTTTTAAGCAAAGAAGCTACATAGGGGATATTTTGTTTCCAAATAGATTTATCCTTTGTCAGTTGACCAAGTTCACGATATAATTTTTCATCCATAAGCGTTGTTTTTACCTTTCTTTTCTATTCGCTCTCACAAGTACAATAAAGACTACAAGGGGGATTAAAAAGCTAAACAATATACCATACAGGACATTATAGAAGCAGAAATAGTATATCGGTTTAATAAGTAAATTTGCAATGCCGACGCAAAGCACTAATAGTACTTCTAATGTCGATGCCATAAAAATTGTTTTTATCTTATTCATTCTGCTTTATTCCCCCGCTTTTTATCAATATCTTCAATGACCGTTACTTGAAATTTTTTTGCTTCAATCAATGTTTCTTGTTTACACTTCGGACAGTATAAGGGAAAATTCAAAAGAACAGTATCTTCCCTGATTTGATTACGAGTTTTATTGCCACAAACAGGACAAAGTATCCATTCTATTTTTGCCATTTCAATACCTCGCTCTAAAAAACAAGTTGCTCATAGACTTATAAATAAAAGGAATATACATACAAAACAAAGTAAGGCGTTCCCATAATCCTTCATACTTCAAAATGGTATTTTGAAATTGCTCCTTATCTCCCATAACAAAACAGGTAAAGAAAATGAGCGATAAAATAAATGAGCTTATACTGATGATGCCCTCAACCGTGTCATTTTGCTTAAATGATACAATCCCATTTAGCAATGGAAAAAGCAGTAGAGCCATAAAACCGATTGCAGCACCTACTCCATGGATCTTTGAAGCTGTAGTAGCTATGTTTTTGCTCTCGTTTACACTAAAAAATCCAGAAATAAGCCCTGCACCAACAGCAAAAATTCCAATCGAAAGTAGCATAAAAACCGCCAGAACAGGAAATCTTGCTCTTAGTGACAAAAAATATACACCTGCTGTATATGCTAAGAAACCGCCGAGCCAGATGAGCCATAAATTATAAATAAGTCGGACTGGACTTTGCGGACTACCTAAAGCACTCATAACCATTATCTTGCCGTTATATTCAGAATAAAACTGTTCCAGTATCCACGGAACAATAAACTCTCCTATGATTGTGAATAACAAAATCATAGGAAAGAGCCGATTGTCTGCTATGTTTCTCATTTCGTTATTCTCCTAATATTTCTCTATACTGCCTTGAAAGTTATGGGCTTTTTGAAGCAGCGGTCCTTTTGCACCCATTGTAAAGGCAATATCACTGCTGCGAATAGATAACAACTCCATTCCAGATTGTAGCCCTAAGACCGCCAAAGTGCTATGCGGCAATTTAATTACACCGTTTTCATCAATATCAAGCCAAGCATATCTATGCCCCTTATATTGCATAAACTCGCCCTCTGAAAGCAAACAATCCCTTAATTCAGGACAGTCCTCTAAAATATGCTTTAACTTCGAGTTTGAGAGCAATGAATATGTAATAACACAAAGGCTTCCTGTTATTTTGCTTCCTGTAAAGATACTAATTTTCCCATTCCGTGTTGCATCATACTCCGACAAGGCTTGCGGTGGAATATGAACTGTTAAATCTGGATGTATAACAGAAATCCCAAATATGAATTTTCTGCCTTTATTTAGTTGTGGCATAAAAACCTCCTTTTTGTATTCCATTTTCAATTTTCCTGTGGTATAATAGTAGTATTAATAAGAAGTACTTTATATATAAAGTACTATAAATACAACAGAATGTCAAGGAGGAAACTGTATGTTATCAAAACCTGCCACTATGCTTTTAGGTCTTATCTATGAAAAGCCTCTTAACGCATATGAGATAATAAAGCTCTTAAATTACATGAATGTAAAATGGTGGTTTAATATTGCTGATTCAACCGTATATTCCACATTGAAAACTCTTGAAAAAAAGGGGTACATATTGGGTACTACTGAAAAAGTAGGGAATATGCCAGACCGCACCGTTTATAGCCTTTCTGACAAAGGGAAAGACGAGTTTATATCTACACTAAAGGCATCCATTTTACAATTTAATTATGATACAAACATCTTTTCCATTGCCGCATTTTTCTTGAATACATTTACGCTCGAAGAACAACAGGAACTCTTACAGGAACGCCTTGCTGTCCTACAAAAATACCGTACAGGAATTGAAAAGCAAGTTAATCCATTATGGGAAAATGAAGTTTCGGCTACTCACTCCGCAAATGTAAAACGAATGATTGATTTAGTAGATGCGGAAATAACAGGAACAAACCGCTTACTTAAAAGCTGCAATAAAAACATATAGTTCTAATTTATAAAGAGGGTAAGGTATTTTGACCTTGCCCTCCGATTTTGATGTTTTAGGCGTTGCGCCTATGCGTATATAATTTCCTTCTCCACAATCTCCCTCGCACACGCTCGTATGTTATTCATCCGCCCTGTCCATTCTAAGGCGTTTTCCGTTTTCCGTCTTTAGCTGCTCCGTGATACCCTGCGCCCGTTTCATGTCCTCTATGAGCCTGTTAAAGAGTTCCTGCGCCTGTTTATCAATCTCGGCAAGGTATGTATTCAGCCTGCCGCTTGTGAGAAGATTGATATATGTACCTCTGCGGTACTCCTTTAGATAGCGCAAGTGCCGCTGTCCGAATAAGCCTGTCGGCTGTTCTTCCTCGTCTGGTACGGTCAGACACGGAATAAGATAATCTCCCTGCCTTTCGTATCTGCCGCCCATTTCCTCAAATAATGATTTTGCCATTGTCTGTTACCTCCACATTTTTTTATTTTGAATGTCCGCAAAATCTGTCCTACATCAGAAGGTCGCCACGGGCAATCTATGTCGTGGGAAACAATGATTTTATTCTGCACATTCGTGCCGGCTCCCATTTTCTGCGTAGAACCGATGAGGATTCGCACCTCGCCACGCCGTACCTTTTTGAAAAGCTCCTGCTTCTTGGCTTCGGTATCCGCCTCGTGAATAAATTTTATCTCCGACTCAGGAACGCCACGCTGGATAAGCTTCTTCCGAATGTCGTTGTAAACGGAAAAAGTGCCTTCGCCCTTCGGCGTGGAAAGGTCGCAGAACAAAAGCTGCGTTGACCGCTTATCGGTGTTTTCTTCCCAAATCCGATAGACCTCACGAATACAGGCATTGACCTTGCTGCCCTCATCGTCCGGCAGCATTTCGTTCATCATACGCTGATCGAGCGCCAGCTTGCGCCCGTCGTTGGTAATTTTCAGCATATTGTCTATGCTTGCGTTTACGCCGCCTGCCCGTATCGCCTCTGCTCTTTCAGCAAGAGAAGCGACCATATCCTTTTGAATCTGCGATGGCTTTACAGCGATGTTGTGATACTCCACCTCCGGTACGGGAAGGTTCAGCATATCCGCCGTTTTTATATCCGCAACCTCCTTGAACATCGCCATCAGTTCAGGGAGATTGTTAAACCTTGCAAAGCGTGTTTTCGCTCGGTATCCGCTACTTTCGGGCGTTAATTCAACTGCGGTTATAGTTTCGCCGTAGCTGGAAGCCCAAGCGTCAAAGTGCTGCAAATCGTGTTCCCGCAGCGTGTTGTACTGCAAATATCTCTGAATGGTATAGAGTTCTACCATACTGTTTGAGATTGGCGTTCCGGTCGCAAAGACCGTTCCTCGACCGCCTGTAAGCTCATCAAGGTATCGGCATTTCATAAAGAGGTCGGAAGATTTCTGCGCCTCCGTCTGAGCAATGCCGCCTACATTCCTCATCTTCGTATAGAGATAAAGGTTTTTGTAGTAATGACTTTCATCAATGAAAAGCCTGTCTACGCCAAGCTCCTCAAAGGTAACGAGATTATCTTTTCTGCTTTGGTCGTTCAGCTTCTCCAGCTTAATCTTCAAAGAACGCTTTGTCTTTTCAAGCTGCTTGACGGAAAATTTATCGCCACGATTGCGCTTCAAGTCGGCTATTCCTTCGGTAATTTCATCAATCTGCTGCTGTAAGGTTGCCCTCTGCCGTTCAAAGCTCATCGGGATTTTTTCAAACTGCGAATGCCCGATAATGATTGCGTCATAATCGCCCGTTGCAATCCGACCGCAGAACCGTCTGCGGTTTTTCATCTCAAAATCCTTCTTTGTAGCGACCAAAATATTTGCCGCAGGGTAAAGTTGTAAAAACTCCGCCGCCCATTGCTCTGTCAGATGATTCGGCACGACGAACAGCGATTTGCTGCACAGTCCGAGCCGTTTTGACTCCATTGCGGCGGCGGTCATTTCATAGGTTTTGCCTGCACCGACTGCGTGCGCCAAAAGCGTATTGCCGCCGTACAGGATATGTGCAACCGCATTTCTCTGGTGTTCTCTCAGTTCAATTTCCGGATTCATTCCGTTAAATACAATATGGCTTCCGTCATACTCACGGGGACGAATGGAATTGAACTTCTCATTGTATATCCGCACCAGCTTCTCCCGGCGTTCAGGCTCTTTCCAAATCCAGTCCTTAAAGCCCTGCTTGATAAGCTCCTGCTTCGCCTGTGCGATAGCTGTTTCCTTTTTGTTGAGTACCGCTTTCTTTTTGCCCTCGTCATCTTCGATATAATCGTAGATTCGGACATCTTTCATATTCAGCGTTTCTTCTATGATTTTGTAGGCGTTGATACGCTGCGTACCATAGGTGTTGTGCGCCTTAACATTGGAACGGTCGTAGGTTTTTCCCTCCACATTCCACTCGCTCGTATATTTTGAATAATGGACTTTGATATTCCACCTTGCCCATCCCGGCGTATCAAGAAACTCAAACATAAACTGCTGTATGATTTCTTCGGGCAGCCAAGTCGTGCCAAGCTGCACGAAAATTTCGCTCGCATTCAGGTCTTTCGGCTGTACCTTTTCAAGCGCCTCCACATTGACCTTGTAATCTTCGGGATAGACTTCTGCGGACTTTTTCGCCCAAGAGAGCTTTTGCCGCACATTGCCGGAGAGATATTCGTCCGCCATCAGATATTTTGCTTCGGTGCTGTTGCCATAACCGTACATCGGATTCAGGAAGATAACGCCCTTCAAGTCCTGATAAATCTCTTCTTCGGACTTGCCCGTAAGCTCACGCATATAGTCCATATCCACACGAGCCTTTTCACCCATAGATACGGCTAACGCTTCGCTGGCGGTGTCCACCGAAGTAACAGGCATATGCGGCTTGATCGTCCTCTTGAAAAACATATCCGCCTTGCGTTCAAGCTCTCCGTCATCGCCCAACACTTCCAAAGCGGAAAGCAGGGAAAAAGAACTGTCCTGCGAAAAAGCGGATACATTCGCCCGGCTGTTTATAAGTCCGTACTTTTTTGAAAAAGTATCATACAAGATGTTTAGCTTCTGCTGCTCCTTTTCAATCTCCCAATCAGGATAATCCAAAGTCTGAATTTCAATCAGATTTCTTACGCAGTCACGAATGGCAATCATACCTTTTATACGGTTTTCAGCCGTTGCGGAACAGTCCACAGGCGTCATTCGTGAGTTTTCACGATAGTAAATCTTATCGTCCACTACCGTATAGGAGAAGTTCCGTACATCGGGATCGGCGGGGATAGAGTTATCTTCCTCCTCCAGCTCTTCCTCGGTTTCATACACCGTTATCTCGGCGTGAATGTTTGAAATCGCTTCCTCAAGCTGTGCGGCAAGGTCAGCGTTCTCATAGGGTACGACCGTATTTTCCTCGCCAAATCTGCCGGATACGGTTTTCCATTCGCCAAGCACCATTTCAGGGTGATCTGCAAAGTAGGCGTTCATCTTAACGCCGTTTTCATCGACATTCAGATGTACCCACTTAGGCTCAATATCTATGAGCCTGTCCCGCTTTTGCAGGATAAGAATATCCGATACGACCTCCGTTCCGGCGTTGCCCTTAAAGGTGTTATTAGGCAAGCGAATTGCTCCGAGTAAATCGGCTCTCTGAGCGATATACTTTCGGACTGCGGGATTTTCCTTGTCCATCGTGCCTTTGCTCGTAATGAGCGCCATCACGCCGCCCGGTCTTAGCTTATCAAGGGACTTTGCGAAAAAGTAGTCGTGAATCAGAAAATTATGCTTGTTGTACTTCCTGTCATTGATACGAATATCCCCAAACGGTACATTTCCGATTACTGCGTCAAAGAAGCTGTCGGGAATACTTGCTTCCTCAAAGGGCTGTGCCGCAATCGAGGTTTTCTGATAAAGCTACTGTGCAATACCCGCCGAAACAGTATCAATCTCCACGCCATACATCTTAGCGTTTTGCATTGTTTCGGGCAGCATACCGATAAAGTTTCCGATACCGCAGGAAGGCTCCAAGATATTGCCCTCACGAAATCCCATCTGTCCCATTGCCTTATAAATAGCAGATATGACAGTCGGCGGCGTGTAAAAGGCGGTCAGGGTGCTTTCCCTTGCGGATATATATTCATCCGGCGTCAGGACTGATTTAAGCTCAAGATATTCCGTTGCCCACGACGAATTGTTCTCGTCAAAGGCTTCGGGAATACCGCCCCAACCCACATACTGCGATAGGATTTCCTGTTCTTCGGGTGTGGCAAAGCGATTTTCCTCCTGACATTTTTTCAAAAGCTGTATTGCCATAATGTTTCTGCGGAAGCGTTCTTTTTTGCCTGCTTCGGGTACTTCGTGGGAAGCAAGGTCAAAGGTATGCCGTTCAGACATCGGTATTTCAGGGTGCAAATCAAAGGTCTGTACCCGTGAGCGTTTCTCCTGTGTGAAAGCAGGCGTTAAAGGTTTTTCAGGTTCAGGCGCAGGCTGCTCGGCAGAAATATTCTCCACTTTTGCGAGTTCTTCGTCCGAGAGATAAACAAGCTCGTCAAAGGAAAGGCTCTGCAAGCCTCTTTCCACCATATCTTCAAGAGTGGAAAACTGTTCGCTCCTGATTGCCTTACCGTCAACGAGGGCTTCGATTCGGAAGTCCACAAGGTTGACTCTCGCCTGAATTTCGTGCTTTTCGTCCTCTGTCGTGGTATATGCTACCTCTACATTGGAAAGGTCTGTATAGTCTGCTCCTTCCTCACGCTCGAATTCTTCACGGCAATACTCATCTATAATCCGCTTTGCTTCATCAAGCTTCGTTTCCGAATACGGTATATCTTTATTGCCATTGTTAAGCGCTTTTTCCGCCTGCTCTACAAGAGCCTGCATTGTTTCTCTCGTCCGTCCGATATAATCGGGATTCGGTTCGGCATAGGCTTCAAGATAGTCGGAAAATTCCTGTGTTCCAACATCAATGAGTTCCGTATATGCTGCGCTGTCGAGATACTCATAAAATCCGTCTATGGTGTTGCTGTTCGCTTGCGCTTCTGCTATCAGTTCATACGGCAAATGAAGAACAACAAACTGTCCTCCGGCATTGGAATCAGGGTTATAATAGATTGCTTCAAAGCCTCCCATACCCGGACGGTGGAAATAGTAGTCATCATCACCGATAGGCGTAGTGTTCGGATCGAAAGCAATTCCTCTTTCGGACGGTAATTCCTTAACCTTCAGGTGGTCGTTCATCGGGTTTTCCCGCACCTTGCGGTCAAATTCGGCTCTCTCCATTTCTTTTGTGAATAGCGGATACTGCATATCACGAAGCTTTACCCGTTCATCATCAAAGGAAAAGATTTCATATTCATCAGCGCCCATATAGACAGTATCGCCAAGATGATATTCATACTCAGCGTTTTGCTCTGTGCGTTCTTCCTGCTTCCTTTCGGGCGGTGCAGAGGACAGAATTTCTTTGTTTTTCTGCTCCTCCGCAAGCTCTGCCCGGCGTTCCTCCTGCTTTCGCTGCCATTCGGGATAGAGTTCCTTTTCCTTCGGATTCAGATAACGGTCAAGACGGATAAGCTCGGCAAGCCGCTTTTCCACCTGATTCCATTTCAACAGGATGTGCGGCTTATCATCGCCAATCCCTCTTGATAAGAGAATCCCTTTTCCGTCGTGCTGCTCGTTAATGCCCGTTCCGGTAATAACAGGATAAACGCCGCCCCAACCGTATTCATTTTTCAGAAAATCAATATTTTCCTTTGCGGAAAGGCTCTTTTCAAACTGCTCATAGATACGGAACTTTCCCTCTGATACGCCGCTTCCACGAGTGAGAACAGCGTCGATAATTTCCTGAGAAAAAGTAAAGGCAGAGGTTTTTTCCTCTGCCTGCATATCCAAAAATGTCATTTGTCCGTCAACCGACGGTAAAGGTTTCATTGTGTCCCGCAACTGCCCAAGCAGCCGCAGCGCTTCAAAATGCCGTGCAATCACGCCCCAATCATAATAGCTCTGCGCCGTGCGGCTTAAATAGCTGCCCTCCCACAAATGAAGCACATTCTCATAGGTCTTGTAGCCGACACGCCTTCCGTCGCTTAAAATAAGCTCGGTGTAGTCATCATTGAAAATGCTCTTGATATATTCTGTTCGGGCAGCATTGTCAGAAGTATTTTCATAAAAGGCTCGGATTTCTTCCTTCGTCGCTTTCAGGTGCGGCGTGATGGAAAGCATTTCGTTAATATCCTCGTCCTTGCCGAAAGACGGAAGGCTTTTGTCCTCGTGACTTCTGTCATAGTAGCCTAAACGAAGATTACCTCCGCCTTCACGATCTCCTGCACTCTGTTCCTCAGATTGTTCATTCCCTGCACCCACTTCATCATATCGGTCGCTTTCAGGCTCTCGGTCAAGCCCTCCTTCTGCGCCATCTGCTTCATCAGAGTTTCTTCCATCGTCAATGCCGTCTGCTCGATTTCCGCCAAGTGGCTCGTCAGAGTGCAGCTTGTCAGCAGATTGTAGTACCGGATTCGGTGATGTTCTTTCAGGAACTTCCGTCTCATCTGAGCGTATCTGCCCATCGTTACCTCCGGCTGTTTGGGCATTTCCAGATTCGGCAGGCTGTAATCGCCCTGCATTGTGTATTTGATTTCGTTCATTCTCAGCGCTCCTTTCCGTTTCAGCTTCGCTCTTATTGTAATCGGTCTTTCCCTTTTCGGCAATTATGCGATTTTGCCTGTCCAGCGCAAGAATGGTACGGGAAATCTCAGAAAGTCCCATTTCAGCAATATCGCTGGTAGCAAAGCCGAGTGCGTTGAGGGTTTCCTGCGTATTAAAATTCGTGGCATTGGAAAAATCAGCCGCCTCAAAGTATAAGTCCGTATCCATACCAAGCCTTGCGCTCATCATATACGCCACGCTGTTTGTTACTAAGGACTTATACATAGCGGCAATCATATCCTCGTCGAGTCCGTAAAGAAAGCTGTCTCCGGCACAATAAATAAGGTCGCTTACATAATCCGGAATGTTATCCTCTACGGCGTTCTGCGCTGCGCTCATAACTGCGTCTGCAAGGCTGGTTTTATCGTTCAGCGTTCCGAAGGTGTTTTCAAGGGTATCAATGACAGCTTCGGTATATTCAGGCTTCATCTGCCATATCGGAACAGGACGGGAATAGCGGCTCTCGTGAGTATCGGAAATATCAAAATAGTGCGTCAGTCGCTGTACGCTTCTGTCTGCGTCCTCGAATACTGCTATCCCTCTTGCGCCACGATTTACCCAACGCCCAAAGATAGTATTCCAGCGTTCAATTTCCAAAACTGCCGTTGCGTCCGGTCGCTGTGCGTAAAGCAGAAGCTGCTCGTCAAAGCGAAGCCTGTAATTATGACAGGCACAGCGCAGGAAGGCTTCCCAATTCTGCGGGTTTCCCACGACTGTCTGACAGGTTCGGCGGTACAGTTCGGAAATCAAGTCATATTTTCGTGCCAAGACAGACACCTCCTATCGTTCATATTCTTTATTCTTGTTTTTCGGCTTCGGAATAGGAAAGCCATAAACTGCGGCAATCTCATCTCCAAGCCTTTTCGTAAGTCTTGTAATATCTGTCCTTGTCGCTCTGCCGAGATATATTTTCTCTTTCAGATTGTCAATTTGAGTTTCGGTAGCGGTATCCTTATATACCCGGTAAAGGTAGTGGTTTGTCCCGTCGTGATGGATAGCGTCGGCTCGAAGATCTCCGTACTTATCCACATACCACTCGCACCTGTCCATTTTTGAGTACAGACAATCGCATATCTTGCCGGACTTGATTTCCGCATAGCCTGAAAAACGACCGTTCCACCGTCCAATATCCGCAACGACCAAAATAGGCTGCGAAAGCCGGATATTCAGATTTGCTCTCTCGTCATCAAGGTAATCGGCGTTGATTTCGCACATTTTTCCGTACAGTTCTTCTTCGGTAAACTTCGGATACTCCGCCTGCAAATCTGACCGCCAATCCTCCAAATCAAGATTTATGTCGCTCCAGATGATATGCTTATCCTTCGGTCTGCTCTGTGTGCTGTTCATCTGCGCCACCTCCCAAATAGGAGAACAGTTTGTTTTTCGCCACCTGTTCCTGAAGCTCGGTGATAACCGTCATATCGGGAACGGTTATGTCAGGTATTTTCAAAATGCTCTGCAAACTCAGCGCCTTCAAATCCTTTTCGGTTGTGCAGCCGGACGCAAAGAGCTTTTGAAGCACTTTGACTTTTTGCTGCAAGGTAAGGGCGGCTGTCGTTTTTTTACTCGCCATATCTTAATCCTCCTAATCGTTTTTTTCATAATCAGCGTATATGCGCTCCATCTTATGCCTTGCCCTGCGGACTTCGGGCGAACAGCCAAGCTCCGGGCGCTTCGCCTGAATTTTCTGTCTTGTCCTGCGGATACTCTCAAAGCAGGGGATACCATAGCCCTTGTAATTTGTCATAACATCTTCAAAAGTTACTGTTCCAATCCCGTGCGTTTCATAAATGCAGGACTGGCTGACAAGAAGATAAAGCCGCATATCGTCGTTTCGTGCTTCGGGATATTCTGTAAGGATTTCCGTTACACGCTTTTCAATCGTTTTCAGCGTTTTCATTTTATCCTCCCAAAAAGGAAAGAGGGCGGAATATTTCATCCGCCCTCCAGCCGTTATTTCTTCTTTCTGTTTCGTATCTGTAAAAAAATAAAGCCGCCGATAATAAAAGCGACCAATGCGATAGCAATACTGGTTTTAAGCTCCATTACTTAGTTTCCCCCTTTTTCTTTTTTCTGAAGCCGAGAATACCGCAGGCAGCAATGCCGAGTACCGACACGCCTGCAAGCGCCGTCCAAAGTCCGACATTGCCTGAGTCTCCTGTTTTCGGCGTATCACGGAGCGTATTGTGCATTTCCACAACAGTAATCGAATCTGTCATTACCGTTGCCTGCTTATCGGCAGGAAGGATATACATAGATGAAGCGGCATTGTTTACTTCGGAAACGGTATATTCTCCGATACGCAGTCCCTCAATAACGATTTCGCCGTTCTCATCGGTTTCCAGCGTTACATCATAGCCGTTTGCTCCGGTAATGCGGAACGCAAAGCCTTTTACATTTCCGTCTGAGGAAGTCTTGACGATTTTCAGTGTTCCACGCATAGCTTCGTTGATAAAGCCGACGCCTGCTTTATTCTCCACCTGATAGGTCGTATCGTCCTTGTCAATAAATACCTCGTAAACGCCTGTATCGAGAAGAAAGCCCTCCGGCGCTTTGGTTTCCTTTACAAAGTAACGACCGTAAAACAAATCTCTCATTTCATACTCTCCGATTTCCTTTTCGGTGAGTGTTCCAAGCAGTTCGTCCTCCTCATCGAGTTTTCCGTTGTCGTTGGAATCTTTGTAAATCTCAAAAACTGCTCCTGTCAGTTTGTTGTCGGGATATTCAGCGTCTACTTTCGTCAGGGCGATATTGCCACGCACATACTCGTTGACAATCTCAATCTCCACAACCTGTTTATCCTCGGCAATCGTTACGGGATAGACCGTTTCATCAAGGACAAAGCCTATGGGCTGCTCGATTTCACGGACATACCAAGTGCCGTAAGGAACATTCTCAAAAGAAAAACCGCCGTTCTCATCAGATACGGCAGTCATCAAAGCATTTTCCTTTGTAAATTCGCCCTCATTGCTCTTAAAGATTCCGATCAGCGCACCGCTAAGCGCCTCGCCGTTCTCGTCCAGCTTTTTACCTGAAACAGAACCGTAAAGCAGCTTGTTTTCAACAGCGTTTCCATCGTTCACGGCAAGCGTAACCTTTGCGGTATCCTGTCCGGCGTACTCAAAGACAACGGGATATTTGGTATCGTTCAGGATATAATGCTCATCGGCTGCAAGCTCCTTTACATAGTAGCTTCCGATAGGCAGATCAGTCTGAACGACAGCCCTTCCGTTTTCATCAATCGTCAGGATTTCAATTAGTCCGTCTGCCGGAATGGAAGTGCCGTTTACGCTCACAAGCTCCTCTGCGGCAAACAGACCAAAGCTGATATTTTGGATTTCGCCGTTATTGCCGATTCCAAAAAGCTCGTTTACTTCAAGGGATTTTTCAATGCTGATTTCTGCCTTCTGCCGTTCGTTTACGAAAGAGGTTGCAGTCTCGGTAACGGAAACATTCTGCCCTGCATAGACAAGCTCTACTGTATGGACTTCCTCGTTCAGCACCATTCCGTAAGGCGCTTTAACCTCTTTTACCTCATATTTTCCGAGATAGAGTTCCTTGCTCTTTCCATAGCCGTTTTCATCGGTGGTAACGGTATCCACAAGCTCGCCTTTGCTGTAACGGGTAGTTCCGTCAGGCGTAACAATATCCTCAGCCGCACGGACTTCATATACTGCGCCCGGTAATCCCTGCACCTCGTAAAGCGGCTTGTAAATCATCGGAAGCTCGTTTCCGCCTTCCTCTGTTCCTCCCGTAACGGAAACGCCGAAGAATACCTCGCCTGATTTCTCAATGGTAATCGTGCCTTTCTGCGCCATATTTTCCTTATTCACTTTGATAACCGTAACCCCGCTTTCTTCGGTAGAATGTTCCTCCGCCACATCAAAAGGAAGCGGCGTGCTGTCAAGAACATAGCCGTAAGGCGCTTGTACCTCTACAAGCGAATAGCCTTTGCCGTAAGGTAGCTTCTCCGGCGTTACAAGAGAACCGTCAGCATCGGTATAGAAGGTATCAATGGTGGTAGGCGTCGGATAGGTAAATGTCATCGTTACAAGATTTCCGTCAGGATCATAAATCTGAAAGCCTGCGCCCGCATAAGGAATGGTCTTTCCTGTTTCAGCGTCCACCTTGACAACCTGAATATAGCTCTCAAAATTTGCATTGTTGATAAGATAGCGGTAGGTCTGAGCGTTCTGAGCGATAAACACATCAAAGTCCTTCATCAACTCTCTGCCTTCCCAACCGGACACCTGATGAACGGTATATACGCCGTAAGGCATATCCTTACTCTGTGCAAAGCCGTTTTCATCACAGATAAGCCTGTCACGCTCGGAATCCTTTGCATTGGCGTAGCTGCCTGCGGATTTCAGATAAATCTCAAACTCCGCACCCTCTTCGGGCGTTTCAATCTGTGTTTCTCCATCGTCTGTGTGCTTAATCAGGGCGATATTGCCCTTAATAACAGTTTCAACCACATCATTTGCAGTCTGATTATGCTCTACGGTGTAAGCTAAAGGCTCTGCGCCAACCTTATAAGTCGTCGGATCAAGCAAATATCCCTCGCTCGGCTCGATTTCCTGAACCGTCCAATCCTCGCCGCAGATATATTCCTTCGTGGTAAACTGACCGTTTTCATCGGTATAGTATTCGTCCACAAGCTGACCGCCCTTGTAAATGCCGTACTTAGCGCCTGCAAGGGAAGCGTCTCCCTGTGCCGTTCCGGTTTCGGCGTCGCTCTTGGTTACGGTAACAGTAAACTTTTTCAGAATGTTAGTGAAGCTGCGGCTTGTTACCTCATTCCAAAGAACGGGTGCGGTCTGCTTTTCGGGAATGACATAGCGCACAGCAGTATCCACTTCTTCAAGGGTATAGGGTGTTTTTCCGCTAATTAAAACATCTTCAAATGTGGCGACTCCGTTTTTATCGGTTACAGCATACTCATCAACGGCAATACCGGAAAGCGATGTGCCGTAAAGATGGAAAGTAACACCCTCGTTCAAGTTGTCCTCAGAGGATTTGATAACCTGAACATCGCCACGCTTCAATTTGTTATTAAAGGTAACGGTTGCCACCTGACCGGAGACAACGGTAACTCTGCGGGTTTCCTGCGGCTCATAGCGGTCATATTCCTGCTCGGTTACGGTATAAACGCCGGGCAGAAGGTTGTCAATCTGCATTTCTCCTTTGCTGTTTGTCTTAACGGTCTGATTGATTCCGTTGCCTGAAATGGTAAAGGTGATGTTATCCACCTTACCGTCCTCAGATGTCTTTACAATCTTTGCAGAACCGTAGGACACCTTGATATTGACAAAACCCTGCACCGGATCATTGACCGTCTGGGCATAAGTGGTAAGATTCTGCTTTCCTGCGCCCGGTTTATAAACTCCATCGTCCCATACAATCACGCCCTTACGCTGTGCTGTCTTGGAAGCCGTAACCGTTACGGACGAGCTTGGCGCTTTGTCTGCGGTAATGGTAAGCGTATTTCCGCTTTTACTGAAAGTGATACCGGACTGATTCGAGGAAAAGGTGTAATCGCTCAAAACACCGTTTGTATCGGTAAGCTTAGCGGTATAATTTGTCCCGTTCCACTCAAGCTCAATATCCTGCGCCTTGCCCTTTGTTTTCATACAGAAGCTCGGCAGCTTGGAGTGCTTTTGTACGCTTGATACAATACGGTTGTAGTGGCTCATAATCTGAGAATACAACGGGTGGTTTTTGCTGATGGAATCGAGAACAGCGTCGTAACTGCCTGTACCGACCTTGTTAAAATCCCCGTCACGCTCTCCAACGATGGTTTCCCAAATGACAAGCTGTGTGGCAATCGCTTCGGACAGCTTATCTGCGTCCTCTGCGTTTTGCGAACGCCAATCCGTACTGATTTTCCCTGTATAGCCGTACTGAAAAATACGACCGATAAACATCTTGATTTCATAAGCGGAAATCGTGTGATTGTAATCATCGGGATAGTTGTCCCAATAGGATTCGTCCTTTGATACAAAGGAATCTCCCGTTTGAAGCGGCGTACCCGGCTCAATACAGTAGCAGATGTTGCCGTTGTATGAGCCGATGGCATAGACGGTATTGTATTTTGATGCACCTGTTGACCAGCCGTTCATATAGTTTAGTGCAGGGTGTCCCCACGAACTGCTGTAATTCCCGTCCCCGTCACGAGGGAAGGAAACAAGTACGGCTTCCGCTTCCTCTCCTGCGGCAAATGCGGTAGTTGTACCAATGCCGAGAAAGGCAGAAAGGCACATCAGGACAGCAAGAAGCGCCGATGTGCCTCTTTTGAAAATACTTTTATTCATTGTGTTATAAACCTCCTTGTAAAAGAAAAAGCACCGTGCTGGTTAAACACGGTGCGGTTGATTTGGTTATTCGGTTTTAAGCGTATCCGATATAGATTTCGTAAGCATTTTCGCCTGTTTTTTCCGTCCATATCCAGACATCGGTAATTTCTTCGTCATTGGCGTAGCGGTTCAGGCAGGCGATTATATCCCGTTCTGTATATTTGCATTTCGTTCCTGCCGCTATCGGATTATCCCAACAATATACGGCTTCGCTGTTGAGCGTCAGTCCAACGCTTTGAGCATAGCTTTTTGCATAAGAAATCCAATAATCAATATCAAAATCGGGTTCGCTCGGCGTTACTTCGGATGTCGGCTGTACGGTAACAGTTGGAGCAGCAGGCTCAGGCGTGTTATTATCGGCAGCCTCCGTCATACTTGGCGTTGGTGTCGGCATTGCTTCAGGTGTAAAATTTCGCGCTTCCTGACCGCCTGTTACAGCCGACTGCTTATTTTTCGGTGTGATGGTCGGTTCGTTTGAATTTTCCGAACCGGCTGCGACCGTTAGCGCATTACTGCTCTCTGCTACGGTGTCTTTTTCTTCGGATAATTCCGTACTCTGCGTGGCTTCGGGTGCTTTCTCAACCTCCTGTACCTGTTCTTCTGCCAAAAGCGTATCGGATTCGGAAGTGTTCTCGCTACTTTCCGAAAAAGAAAACGGTTCAGGCTCTTTATCTTTCTGCGGGTTATTGTTGCAGCCCGTAAGCGTTACGAGTAATAAAACTGCCGAAAGAACTGCGATTTTTGCTTTCATAGCGTCACACTCCTTCGTCCTTTTGACCTCATTTTAGCCAATAAAGCCTTTTTCGGCAAGAGTGCAAATCATCGCATTCCTTTTTCATTTGCCTGAGATAGATTTACTCAGGTAAGACAGCGTAAATTCAGGGAGATAGAATATTCTTTTTCGGTTAGTCAGGTAGTTTCAAGGGGTTAGAGTGTGAGGAAGGGGAAATGAAAAAAACACACTCCGCCTACCTGCTGTACCGTTCCGCCCGGCTTCGCAGAAATTTGTTGTAATACTCCAATGCCTTGCAGACATATTCCTCCGTCTGATTTATCGGAATGTTCTTCGGTATCAGACTTCGCACCTTATCCCCACGCAAAACAATCTTTTCACGCTGGTTTGGCTTTTCCTCGCTCATAATCGCAGAAATCGCCTCGGTAGTCAGTTTGCCCTCGTTAAAGAACTTCCGCATACGGATTGTTTGGTCGTGGGAGGGCGTACAGTCGTTTAAGTCAATTTCGTCCACCACATCACGCTGGCAGTCCTCGTCAAGATAGGAAAGCTCTACGGCAGGGCGCATTTTAATTTTGCCCTCATCGACAAATTCAAGCAGTTCGGGAACAAGGTTTGTAAGACGGACATAACGCTGGATTTGCGAATGGCTATCGCCGCTTTCTGCCGCTAAAACCTCTCTTGAAAACTTTTGCCCCACTGGGGCAGAAGTTAAATCATTACGCTGTCCCTGTCTTTTCATTGCATC
Organism: uncultured Eubacteriales bacterium; assembly: GCA_948467545.1. GTDB lineage: Bacteria > Bacillota > Clostridia > Oscillospirales > CAG-272 > UMGS911. The sequence goes on along the minus strand of CAOKER010000003.1, from coordinate 128,473 downwards.
CAGCCGCATTTTATAGGCGAACGCCTTTTCTGACGGAAGTATCTGCGACCTTTGGTAGTTGCTCTCCACCATTAAAATCGTCGCTTCGTCCCGGTCAAGGTCTACAACCTCGCAGCGCAGCGTTTCAAATCCGGCAAGCTCGCAAGCTTTTTTACGCCTGTGTCCTGAAATAAGCTCGTATCTGCCATCTTCTTTCTGCCTTACGGTTGCGGGCGTAATAACGCCACGCTCCTTGATGCTTTCCACAAGCTGAAACATATCCTCATCTTCCCGCACCTGAAACGGGTGGTTGGGAAAACCGTCGATTTCAGAAAGCGGTATGTCTCTGATTTTTTGCAGCTTCGCCTCGTCCCGTTCCTCCTGCGTGGAAAAAAGGTCATCGAGCGTGTTCGTTGGAAGCGTGAAGTCGCTCTTTCTGCCTGCCATCGGCTAACACCTCCTTTGTGAAATCGGCGTAAGCCTTAGATACCGTACTGCTTGGCTCATAAGCGTAAATGCTTTTGCCCTTAGAGGATACCTCTGCCGCTTTTACGGCAATGGGAATGGCAGTCTTATATATTTTAATGCGGCTGCCGAAGTTATCCCGCAAAGCGTCCACCGTGCTTTTCGCAAGATTTGTTCTCCCGTCCACAAGGGTTAAAAGTATCCCGTCTATCTGCAAGTTCGGATTGGTGTGCTTCTTTACCTTTGAGATGGTCTGCAAAAGCTGCGTCATTCCCTTTGCAGGCAAATACTGTGCCTGAACGGGAATAATCACGCTGTCCGCCGCCGTTAATGCGTTCAGGGTAATCATACCGAGCGAAGGCATACAGTCGATCAGAATATAATCGTATTTGTCTTTTACTTGGCTCAGGTAATTTTTCATTACGGATTCCCTGCTCATAGCAGTTACAAGGCTCATTTCCATTGCAGACAATTTTTCCCAAAAAGTCTATCGACTTTTCGGGAACCCTAAGAAGTGACGGTCGTGGCGTACCCACCTTCGGGCTAATCATCAGAAATAAAGTCCTTAACGCCTGTCTATTTAATTGTCAAGATTCAGCGAAGGGAAGCACTCCGAATCGGAGTGGATTTTACCCTTTCACTTGTTCTCACAGGGAAAGGTCGTTTGGGGACTCTGCTTTGAAAAATTTTTCAAAAAAATTTTGTGCGCTTCCTAAACGCAAAAAAGCCGCCTGCTTCTCCAAGTAAGAGAAACAAGCGGCTTCACTATCTTTGTTCAAATGTAACGGACAGCAATGTGCTTCTTCCGAGCCTTCGTAATTTTAATCAGTACATCGTCTACTGCGTCTGTATATTTGCCCTGCACTATCAGACTGTTTTTAAGTTCAATCAGATATTGAATCACCTGATTGCGTTCCTGCCCCGTCAAATATATATGAAAATCTTTCTGCTTCATCTGCTGCACCTCCTGACGCTTTCATTATACAGGAAAACGGAAATCAAAAAAGGATACGACTTTCAAGCAAAAAAATAGAGCCTCAACCGTAAGATTGAAGCTCTGTTTTCGTTTTCGTAAATATCTCTGATCTTTCTGTCGTAAACGGCTGTAACCGCCCATTCTACAAGGCCTTTTTGCCGTTTTTACAATGTAGCCACTACAATGAAGCCACTCGATTAACGATTTTCGATTCACGGTGTTTACGACAGCGATTTGTCGTAAAAATCCACCTCTGCCCTCGAAGTCATTTGTCGTAAATTTGTCGTAAACCCCTTTTTCCGGGGTAAATTTGGATTAACGAAACCCGGCAAAAGCTGTCAAAACCCTGTTTTTTCTTATTTTTCACTCGGCAGGGACTTCATCGTCGGGAAAAGCAAAACGTCCCGTATAGCAGCGGAATCTGTAAAAAGCATACACATTCTGTCAATTCCAAAACCGATTCCACCTGTAGGAGGCATACCGATTTCAAGAGCATTAAGAAAATCTTCATCGGTATGATTAGCCTCCGCATCTCCCTGCTCAAAACGTTTTTCCTGAGCAGCAAAACGTTCGCGCTGATCGATAGGATCATTGAGCTCAGAGTACGCATTCGCCATTTCCCATCCGTTCATGAAAAATTCAAATCTTTCGACGTAATCCGGGTTATCCGGTTTTTTCTTAGTAAGAGGTGAAATTTCAACAGGATGATCCATTACAAAGGTAGGCTGAACAAGATGCTCTTCAACAAACTCTTCAAAAAATAAATTTAAAATATCGCCCTTTGTATGGCGCATTTCAAATTCAATGTGATGTTTTTTTGCAAGCTCTCTTGCCTCATCAAGAGTATGTACTTCATTAAAGTCAACTCCCGAATATTTTTTTACAGCGTCCAGCATTGTAATACGTTCAAATGGCTTTCCGAGATCCATTTCAATTCCGTTATAGGTAATTTTGGTCGTTCCAAGAACTTCATTGGCAACATAACGGTACATATTTTCAGTCAAATCCATCATTCCGTGATAATCGGTATAAGCCTGATAAAGCTCCATAAGCGTAAATTCCGGATTATGACGGGTATCCAACCCTTCATTGCGAAAAACACGTCCTATTTCATATACACGTTCCAAACCGCCTACAATAAGTCTCTTAAGATAAAGCTCAAGAGAAATACGAAGCTTCATGTCCTCGTCAAGCGCATTAAAATGTGTTTCAAACGGTCTTGCCGATGCACCTCCTGCATTGTTTACAAGCATAGGAGTTTCTACCTCAAGAAAATTCTGAGATGTTAGGTATTTTCTGATAGCCCCGATTATTCTTGAACGCTTAACAAATGTGTCCCTTACATCCGAATTCATAATAAGGTCGGTATAGCGCTGACGGTAACGGAGGTCCGTATTCGTAAGACCGTGAAATTTTTCCGGAAGTATCTGAAGACTTTTTGAGAGAAGTGTGATTTCGGTTACATGAATTGAAATCTCTCCCGTCTTAGTTTTAAATACCGTTCCTTTAATTCCAATTATATCGCCGATATCATATTTTTTAAAATCTCCGTACGGCTCCTCTCCAACATTATCACGTGCGACATATGCCTGAATTGTACCCTGACTGTCCTGAACATTACAAAAAGAAGCTTTGCCCATAACACGCTTTGACATCATTCTTCCGGCAACGGAAACTGCTTTAGAATCAAAAGCTTCAAAATCGGACTTTATTTCTGCGCTGTGGTTTGTAACATCATACTTTGTAATCTTAAAAGGATCCTTTCCATCCTGCTGCAAAGCCGCAAGCTTTTCTCGCCGTACTTTCAGAAGCTGACCTATATCCTGTTCCTGTACATTACCCTGAGCTGCTGAATTTTTTCTTTCCGATGAATTTGCTGTATTTTCGTTCATGTTAATTAACATACCTTTCTTTGCATTTGTGCAGACAGACACAAACGAGCGTGAAAAAGTGTCCGGTGATTTGCGGATTTACTTATTTTCACGATATATCCTTTTCTGTAAATACACTTTTTTCAATTATCTCGTATGCTTTACCGTTTATTTTGAAATCTCAACGATTTTAAACTTTAATTCTCCGCCCGGAGTATATGCGGTAACAATCTCATCTACCTTAGCACCCATAAGAGCACTGCCGATCGGAGACTGATCTGAAATTTTTCTTTTCAGAGCATTAGCTTCGGAAGAACCGACTACCGTATATTCAATTTCTTCATTATTCTTTTCATCAAATACTCTAACCTTGGAACCGACATTCACCGTATCGGTTGTAAGCTCATGCTCGCTTATAACCTCAACATTTTCAAGCATATTCTCAAGCTCGGAAATGCGTGCTTCAACCTTTGCCTGCTCCTCACGAGCCTCATCATATTCACTGTTTTCCGACAAGTCACCGAGGGCACGTGCCGTTTTGATCTGTTCACTTACCTCTTTGCGTCGTATAGTTTTTAAAAAAGAAAGTTCATCCTCTAATTTTTTCAATCCTTCATTTGTTATTTTATTAAGTTTTGCCATATCTATAAATTCCTTTCATTAATTATAAAATACCATTCTATATAAATAATTCTGTTATATTATTCAACTGACCTTAGTTGCACAACAGCCGCCATTAACTGATTGTCATCAGAATCAGCAATGTCATAAATATTCGAGGATGAAAGCTTTTCGTCAGCCTCAATAAATATATCCGGAGAAACTCCTATCCCATCATAGTTATCCGAATAAGGCGGATTGTACAAGCTTACCGTTACTCGAAGCGCGGATCCGTCTGCAAGCTTTACAATCTGCTGCATACATCCCTTTCCGTACGTTATTGTTCCGACAAGAACCGCTTTATCATAATCCTGGAGAGCACACGAAAATAATTCGGCTGCACTTGCAGTATGTCCGTTAATCAATACAGCCATCGGCATATCGATTTCGGAAGCGTCCGAGCTTCTGACAGTTTCTTTTCCATCCGAACCGACAATTCTTATAATCGGACCTTCCGGAAGCAGCATATCAAGGATACTCAAAATGCTTGTAAGCTCGCCGCCGGGATTATTTCGGACATCAAATACCAAAGAGGCAACACCTTCCGAGCGCAGTGAATCTACCGCATTTGTAAATTGATCCGGCGTTTTAGCGTCAAAGGATGTAATCTTAATTATTCCTATATCTCCGATTCCATCATCCAAAACATGCCATGATACAGTCTGTTCTGTTACATATCCGCGTAAAACGGAAAAGGATTTCTCCTCCTCGTAATTTTCGCCTCTCCGTACAGTAAATTCGGCTGTAGTTCCGGCTTCTCCCTGCAGCATTTTAACAGCAATATTATAGCCAAGCTCGGAAACATATTCGGTTCCGACCATATATATAAGGTCTCCTCTTTCCACCCCGGCTTCGAGAGCAGGAGAATCAGGCATAACCGATACCACTTCAATTGCCGAATACTCTGTATTCTGCGTTACTGTAATGCCGATTCCCTGAAATTCTCCGTTTTGATCGCTTGTAAAAGCAGCATATTCTTCGACGGTCATGTATTCTCCGTAAAGATCTCCTGTCCCGGAAATATATCCGTCCAGAACAGCCTCTTCAAGCTTCTTTTCGTCTATTTCCCCCACATATAATTGACGGAATTTCTCATCCAGGATTTTTAATTTTCCGGTCAAAGAATTGCTGTATTCAGCTTTCAAACTTTCTATCTGACGATTACAGCTGCTGTTCATAAAGATAACCGTTATTTGAAACGTAACAACTGCAGCCAAAAATGCGGAACAGACCGCAATAAGTACGTGCTTTTTCTTCAAAGCCGCACCCCTTTCCATTTTTCCTTTAAAACAATTGCCTTGTAAAAAACAGTGTTTTATTGTATTCGCTAAAAACGGTTTATAAAAAACATAAAATATTATTAGTTCAGTATAATAGCTCGGTTTAAGCAACAGACGGCCGCCTCCACAAAAAGCAGAAGCGGCTTTTATCAGTCAAATACAAACTATATCACCGAAACCGCAGGAGGTAATTTGCATTTTACCGGAACCCATACCAACTACTGTATTTCACATCATCAACACACATCATCAAAGTGCCTACAGAATCGTTATCGGAATGTCTATGAATGACACACATCTCACCGGAATCAACATCCATTGCCGTATTCCCCTCAACACACGCCGACACATATAAGTGATTCTCCGAGAACATCCGGTAAACCGTCTGAATCTGCATCCAAAAAATTATACAGATATAAAATATGTTTTCCTATGTAAATACAGATATACCTCTCATTGCACCTAAAAATATAAATCCATTTTCAGCTTACAATAAATGAGATAAAATTCAGACTTGTACCTGACGAGCCCTCAGGTATGTCCTCAAGAACTCTGAGTCTAAAAACATGTTCGCCATACTCAATTTCGTTTGTCATACACATCGATATCTGACCGTCACGTGAGTAAGAGCAATCTTTTTTCTCAGGGCCGTCATCCATGCTGTAGGCATAATACCCCGAACTATTAGTCATCGCCTGATATATTCCCGCACGGCGCCCCGTAAAACGAAGCTCAATCCATGCTCCCGGTTTATCAGCCCTTATATAATGCGTCCCCTTACCGCATATCGGCTCATTTATTATAGTCCATCCGTCAGACATAACCGCCTCTGACGGATCTATCATTCTTGCTTCCGTACGGTCAAATTTTGCAAGCCTCGGCGGCAGCTTACCGCGCGAAACAAGCTCCGCGGGAGCTTCTGCCGCGCTGAGATACTTATCTAACTGTGCTGTCAATGCATCGGCACAGATACGGTAGCCTTCATCGTTAGGATGAACATTGTCATGGGTATATTTGAGCCAATCACCGCCTGCATTCAAATATACGGAATTCCTAAGAACCTCCCCAATATCTACGGACAAAATATCACCGTAATAATGAGCAACCGCCGAATGAGCCGAACGGCTCTCAATCTCGCATCCGGTTACCAGCGACTGAGTAGTATACAATGTAGCCGTATATATAAAAATAATATCTGCCGTAGGTTTTCGCGTACGGATTTTACGTACAATTGCCTCCATATCCGAAAAAATTCCGTCATAAGGCCAGCCCCAGTCATTTATCGCAAATTCGACAAATACAAGATCAGGATCCGACTTGTCAAGAAGCTCATGCTCGATACGGTAAACCCCGAGCATAGAACCCGTACCTCCGATTGCGGCATTCTCAAATTTGAATTCTGTATCCGGATACGTTTTGGTAAACCAGTCGCAGGTACGTCCTGCCCAGCTTGTCTTAGGACTTGAAGCGCCGCATCCCTCAGTAACGGATCCTCCGATAAAACCGACGCTGAGTTTCTTATCATGCTTCAGTCTGTATACAGTATTTTCAAGCATATTATTATTTCCTTTCAATAAACAGTAACAAGCACATTTCAATATACACAAAGCGCCGTTATGAGATGTCATATTGGCGGATTATACAGCCGCCGAAAAATGATGATGTGGAAAACCGCCGCAAAAAATGCAGGGAACATCTTGATCTTGCTATAGTTATAAGGCATTGCAGTGATAAAGCGCCGCTACACAAAGTCCTATCGGCGAATCATCTGCCAAAAGTATCAAAGCAAACTTTACGCAAATTTAACTCTTATCAACCCGTATGACGAGACACCCAAAACAGGTATCTTTCATCATATAAGCGCTTCGATTTTATAGCAGCGGAATTCCGCCCTTTTCACAACTCAGACATGTTTCATCATCCCAAACAGACACCTGAACCTCACCAATATGTGCTTTCTGAAGAAGAAGCATGCACAGACGCGATTGGCCAATACCTCCTCCGATTGTCAAAGGAAGTTTTCCTTCGAGAAGCATTTTATGATATGTAAGCTCTCTTCGCTCATTTACCCCAAGCTCCGCAAGCTGCCGGTCAAGTGATTTTTCATCAACACGAATTCCCATAGATGACAGCTCAAATGCCATTTTCAGCACTTCGTTCCACACAAGAATATCGCCGTTAAGATTCCAGTCGTCATAATCAGGAGCTCGACCATCATGTCTCAATCCCGAACGAAGCTTCTTTCCTATCTGCATTACAAAGACCGTTTTATGCTCACGGACAAAAGCATTTTCCCGTTCCTTTGGAGACAGCTCCGGATACATATCTTCAAGCTCCTGAGAAGTGACAAACGTCACATCACGTTTGATCTCGCATGAGAGCTCCCGATATTCTTTCTTCAGTTTTTCATTTGCATCACACACAGCTCCGACAATTGCAGAGACAACTCTGCGAAGTGTATCTTCATTGCGCTCCTCTCGTGTAATTATCCGCTCCCAATCCCACTGGTCGGTATAAACCGAATGCAGATTATCCATTTCTTCATCACGGCGAATTGCATTCATATCTGTGTATATGCCTTCTCCCGCCTTAAACCCATACCGCAGAAGTGCCATACGTTTCCATTTTGCAAGAGAATGAACGACCTCCGCCCTAATGTCGGTATTTGCTATGTCAAAACTTACAGGCCGCTCGACGCCGTTAAGGTTATCATTAAGCCCGGTAAGAGGATTTACAAAAAGAGGCGCGGTCACACGTTTAAGATTTAAAGCCGACGATAATCCCTGCTGAAAATTCTGTTTAATCATACCAATTGCTGTTTGCGTATCATACAAGCCGAGAACCGGCTTGTAGTTTTCCGGAATTACTGTATGCATAATATTCTCCATTTCCCGGATTCGGCAAACTTTTCGCCGTATTATCCGCGTATAACTATAAGCAATATGTCTTGTCTGAAAATACAATCACCGTATCAACATTCAGCGGTCATAGAAAACAGTCTCCGGCTTCAGACTTATATGACTGTTATCTTTATAGGCGGACGATAGTACATATTTTGATAAAAATACAATCGCCGTCCGATTGCCGGCTGACAGATTTAATCACAAAATGATAAATATGCCGGAACTGTCGGCAGATAAAAATCAAAGGACAAGAGCGATATACCCTTTCCTTCGTTATTATATAGTACTTATTTGTTTATTTTACAACAAATCAGATACGATGTCAATAAGTTTAAATTAATTATACTCAAAAGTTTTAATATAACAAAAGACAAAATGTTCCCCTATGAGGCGCGGTCTTCACCGGCTTTTTTCGGTGGCGATACAGTCCGTCCCCGTGACGCCGCACGACTGATCGTATGCATTAATAAAAGACTTTTATAAACTATATTTCCCCGACTTCTCAAGCCCGGAAAATTGTCCCTGGCGAAGCGCTTCGTAAACGGCAACCGCAACAGTATTTGAAAGATTAAGGCTTCTCAGATTTTTACGCATGGGAAGCCTTACGCTTCTTTCAAGATTAGCCTCAAGCAGCCACTCCGGAAGCCCGCGGGTTTCCTTTCCAAAAACAAGAAAACAATTTTCCGGATAGGCAACTTCAGAATAACATCGCGGAGCCTTTGTAGAAAAGTAATAAAGAGAATCGCAGCCGTGTTTATTTAAAAAGTCATCTAAACTGTCGTAGTACGTTATATTAAGCTCATGCCAATAATCAAGTCCCGCGCGTTTAAGCTTTCTGTCATCAACGGCAAAACCAAGCGGTTTTACAAGATGAAGCGCAGCTCCGGTCGCAGCACAGGTTCGGGCGATATTCCCGGTGTTCTGAGGAATTTCAGGCTCTACAAGAACAATATTAATCATAATAAATTATTATATACCTTATAAATATAATATACATTTCCGAAGCCAAAAAGCAAGCATAAAAAGCTTCACATTTTTACAATCGGCAATCAGTCATTCACACAAAATTTATTTATTGTTTTCCGAAATACTTCTGCGGCTAAACCGTATTTTCCCGCTGCGAAACATTTTCGCAAAGAATGGAATAACATATAAATCTATAGGTCTTGCCGCAAGATTCATTACAAGTATTGCGTACACAGTGCTGTAAATTCCGACGCCTGCGTATCTCAGAATTACAGTAAGAACACCGCATCCGGCGCCAAAGATAATTTTTCCGGATTTAAATATCGGTGCAGTTGAAAAATCCGAAGCAAAATAAACCGCACATAAAGGTATCATCCCGCAAAGCATCTCGGTAATTGTAAATCTGTAAGACAGAATATGACGCGGAAATACAAAATATAAAAATATTGAAACAACAAGAAAGCTAATCGGTATTTGCCATGAAATCACACGCCGCATAATAAGATATATAAGACCTGCACAAATTAGAACGGCAGACACTTCTCCGATCGAGCCGGCTCGCTGACCGATAATCATTTCCGCGTATGATCCCGAAGGCAATGAGCCTCCGCATACGGACGAAAGCGGATATAGCCCCGACATTCCGCTCAATACTTCATCAGCGGCTCCGAACAAAGGTAAATATGAAAATGGAGCGGTAAATACGGCTGCCGATTCTCTGAAAATTACGGAAACCAATGCAAAGCCCGCAAGAGAGGGATTCAAAAGATTTTTTCCCAAACCTCCGAATAACTCCTTTATCACTACCGTTCCGAAAAACGCCGCCACTATCGGAATCCAAAGGGGAACCGCCGCCGGAAACAGAAGTGAAAGAAAAAGTCCTTCTTTTACCGCCGACAAATTCTGAACCGTAACCCGCCTGTATACCAGATACTCAAACCAAAGCTCAAAACACACACATGAAAGTACGGACACCAAAGAAACAAGAATAACCCTAAAGCCATACAGATAAACCGCCCAAATAAGCAGCGGTACAGCGGCAATTATAAAATCGGCGTACATATTCATCGGTGTTTTCCCTGCGGTAATATACGGAGAGTCTGAAAGTAATTTTTCACTGCTCCCGGAACGCGAATAATTATCTATAATACGTTCAAAACGATTTTTCTTTTCTTTAGCCGACGCATTGTTTTTTTTCTCCGCTTGGAGGTTTCCTTCACCCTCTCGGAGGTTTCCATCACTCAAGATTGAATTTTTATTGTATTTTATCTCAAGCTTCTCATTAAATTTGCGCTTAACATTTTTTTTATTTCCAAACTTATTAATACCTGATTCTTTTTCGGCATTGTCTGTCGATTTCTGCTTTGAGGGAAAGGAATCTGCAAGCTCTGCCGCCTCGACAGTCTCGGCATTAAAAGCCGCGGCAGCCTGTTTTCCCGATTCGGAATACCGCTCTGATGTATTGTCTTTTTCTATAGATGTCTCCGACTGCTCTTTTCCAGAATTTTCTTCCCAAACCTCTTCGGATAATTTCAGTAAGGGGCTACTCCCGTCATGAGGCGCGGCAGGAGCTGCGTCAGATTCAAGATTGTTCGGTACGGGATTGTGACCTATGCTGTTCTCAAACACGGAATCCGCCGTCCCTGAGGCGCGGGACATCCTGCCTAAGCTATAATTATGCCCGGCATTTACATTTGTACTATTTATATTCTCTTCCTTTATATTTTCATAAGCCTCTTTACCGAACTGATTGTATTTATCGGCTGATAGATTCCGCGGCTTATTTTCGGCCAAGCCGTCCTTAAAATCCAATTCGTTTTCACTCACGTCAGGGCGGTCTTCACAAAGGTCGAAAGAATCCTCCGCGTCGAATATATCGTCATCCTCTTCATTCCCGCCCTGCCGAGTATCTTCATTTTCAGATGTTTCCGCCTCAAAATTTGTATATAGACGAAAAAGCTCTTCTTCAACACTTTTTTTTCTGTTTTCCTTACCTCCGTCTGACATCCGGCGTCTCGTCCTCCTTCCGTGATGTATCAATAAGCTTTTTTCCCAGTCTTATATTTTTGACAAGCGGAATACCGCACGGACATACATAAGAACAGCATCCGCATTCGGTACAGTCTTCAATTCTAAACTCTATACACTTTTCCGTATTATTCTTGGCAGCATAATTTGAAAGGTAAACAGGTGCAAGACGAGCGGGACAGACTTCGACGCACTTTCCGCATCTGATACAGTTCTTAATACCGCGATTTTCAATAACGTAGTCAAACTGCAGCAATCTCATTCCGCGGTCAACCGTATCATTTTCTCTGTATACTCTTCCTCTCATCCTTCCGCCCGCAATAATTCTAAGCGGTTTTTTCCAAAATCCGCCGCAAACATTTTCAAGCACAGATATTTCTGAACCGTGAGGGAGTATTACGGTCTTCGGTTTTCTCGGACAATCCCCTCCGACAGACAAAATCGTATTCGTACACGGAAGGCCTTCGGAAAAAGACGCGAACAATTCGACACAGGATACGGCGTCAACAACCGCATAGCCTGTTTTATATGGTCTTTCCCCGCTTTTAAGAGTTTCCCCTCCGACAGAATTTATAATCTGCCCCTCCTCATAAAGAGGATATCTGTCAGCCGCGAAAGCAATCGAAAATAATTTGCCGCTGCCCTCCGCCTCCATAATGCTCTCCAGCTTGTCGGCTTGTCTCTTCATTGAATCTGAGAGAACAATTACAGCGTGTCTCAGCTCAAGAGCCTTTAAAATTATCTTAATTCCGCATAGCATGCGCTCCGCATACTCGAACATTACACAGTGTCCGGCTTTATCGTCAGGATCGCACGGCACAGCGTTTATAATAAGCCGCTTTGCGGCCCCGCGTGATTCAGATATGTTTTTCCACAAAGGATACTTATCACGTCCCACAACTCCTGTTTTACGGATAAATTCAATTAATTCTTCAGGAGTTGAATCGGCAAGCCGTTTGCTGTACGGCTCCGGCTTTACCGTCCGATTATTTCCGTCTCCGCGTATGATTATAAAACGGCGCAGCTCACCGTATATATCCTGCTTCTCTTCAATACCGGTAACAATTCCCGATATTCCGCTGTAAATCGGTACCGAGAACTCTCCGTCGGAATCAGCAATCAGCTGTCCCGCCAAAACTCTATCTCCCGAAGATATCGTCGGCACTGCAGTCTCTCCGTTATATCCGTGCAAAGAAATCTTCAAATATGGGACATCGGTAATTACACACAGCTCTTCACTTGAATTTTGACGCATACGGCGAAAGCCCACCCCGCCGCTTCCGTGAGAAAGTTTTGATGTCACCGAGTTCACCTCCGGATATTTGGAATTTTTTTACCGATTTAGTATGATATTCTTAAATAAATTAAAGCATACACTTTATTTATTATACAACATTCAAACGTAAATTACAATGAAAATCGAAAGAAAATCGTATAAACATTTTATTAAAAATCGAAGCAAAACTATTGACAAGAAAAAAAAACTGTGATATAATAGGTGAGCGTTGAGCGTTTCTGACGCAGTTATACAATTTGGCGGAATAGCTCAGCTGGCTAGAGCGTCCGGTTCATACCCGGCAGGTCGTTGGTTCAAGTCCGACTTCCGCTACCATGGATTTTTATCTGTTCATTGCAGATATCTGCAATGATATACGGCCCGTTGGTCAAGAGGCTAAGACACCGCCCTTTCACGGCAGTAACAGGGGTTCGATTCCCCTACGGGTCACCATTTCTTTAAGACTTTTCTATTAATGAAAAGTCTTTTTATTTTTGATTTTTTTATAATACTATTACAGAAAGGAAAACGCAAATATCCTTTTTAAGGAGTCTGCAATTTTATTTAATCAATTGAAATGCAGTAATATAAAATTTATATCATCCGGATATCATTCAATCGAATCTACAAAATGGATTTATCCTAAGCATACTTCCGGAGCAAATGAACTCATATACATAACAAACGGTACTCTGCATATATGCGAAGACTACCATGAATTTCACGTTAAAAAGGGCACAGTCCTTTGGCTTGAAAAGGAGCACATCCACTACGGACTTGCTCCGTCCGAAGAACCGCTCAGATTCATGCGCCTTATATTTTCTTCTGATGAGAATGAGGAGATTATACCGGATGATGCATCAATTATGCTAAGAAAAGTAACAGTTCCGAGAAATCCAAACAAGCTCAAGATGTTATGGGAAGAATTAAATTCAAGTATCATGTTTCCCGAATGTACCACTGTAATTCAGGATTACTATGCGCGTCTTTTACTGATGGAGCTTTCAATTTACGGGGCAAGCTGTGATAACACCTTTAATTTTCAGCAGGTTATCAGCGATTGGATAAAAAACGAAGCACCCTCCGGAATACGTGTAAGTGCCGTTGCAAGTCATTTTGGATACAGCGAGGATTACATAACAAAAATTTTTAAAAGCTTTTATTCAAAGGGAATTAAAAAATATATTGACGCGGTAAGAATAAACCGAATCAAAAACGACCTCTGCAGTACAGATCTTCCCTTGTCTGCAATTGCAAAGCGCCATTGCTTTAAAAGCTCGGAGGCGCTTCACAAATTTTTCAAAGCAAACACCGGGTTAACTGCAAACTCCGTCAAAAAAATGTATGTCGAATATCCCGGATATTCACAAATAATCGATTTAAAAAATCAAATGGCAGATACTAAAAATTAAAAAAAATCAGAATTCACGGAGAATTCTGATTTTTTTATACTATAAACATCTTGTCGCTTTAAAGAACGACTGCAATTGAATTTATGATTTTGCCGAAAAACAAAGCAGATTTTTCAAACTCACTTAACTACAAGATTTACAAGTTTACCCGAAACGTATATTTCCTTGACGATGGTTTTACCGTCAATTGCGGAAGATACACGTTCATCCGCACGTGCGGCCTCAAGAATTGATTCCTTAGACGACCCTGCATCAACCGTTATAACCGAACGAAGCTTTCCGTTTATCTGTATCGGAATCTCGATAGACTTCTCCGCAGTCTTGGACTCATCATAATCCGGCCACTCGGAAAGCGAAACAAAACCGCCCTCTCCGAGCTGCTCCCACATTTCCTCGCATAAATGAGGCGCAAAAGGGCAAAGCAATCTTATAAAGACCGATAACTCTTTCTTTGTAAGTCTGCCTACATCGTAAATTTCATTCAAAAGTGACATAAGTGCCGCAACCGCCGTATTGAATTTCATCAAATCAATATCAGCCGTCACTTTTTTTATCGTTTTATGAAATGACGCTTCCAGTTCGGGAGTTATATCATCCTCCGAAACCAAATCGCTCAAAGCGGCAGTCCGATCAAGAAATCTTTTACATCCCTTAACAGAGGTTTCGCTCCAAGGCGCCGAAGAACTGTAATCGCCCATGAAAAGCACATAGGTACGAAGTGTATCGGCACCGTATTTATTTACAACGTCATCAGGATCTACAACATTTCCGAGAGATTTTGACATCTTCACACCGTTTTCGCCAAGAATCATTCCCTGAGCAGAACGTTTTGCGTACGGCTCAGCCGTCGGAACCTCGCCGATATCATAAAGAAAACGATGCCAAAATCTTGAATATATCAGATGCCTTGTAACATGCTCCATTCCGCCGTTATACCAGTCAACGGGAAGCCAGTATTTCAGAGCATCGGAATCCGCAAAGCATTCTGTGTTATGTGGATCTATATACCGCAGAAAGTACCACGAGGAACCTGCCCACTGCGGCATTGTGTCCGTTTCTCTCTTTGCATCTCCTCCGCATTTGGGGCATTTGCAGTTGACAAAGGAATCAATTTTTGCAAGCGGAGATTCTCCGCCCTCTCCCGGCTCAAAATTTTCCATATCGGGAAGACGCAGAGGAAGCTCATCGTAAGGAACCGCAACCATACCGCATTTTTCACAATGCACAATCGGAATCGGTTCTCCCCAATAACGCTGGCGGTTAAAGGCCCAGTCCTTCATTTTATACTGAACTCCTGCCTCCCCGATTCTCTTTTCGCTTATGTAGTGAATCATCTTATCAATAGATTCTTTTTTGCTTGTGCATCCGTCGAGAAATCCCGAATTTATCATTTCTCCGTCGCCGGAGTAAGCTCCTTCCGCTATATTGCCGCCCTTTATAACCTCAATAATTTCTATTCCGAATTTTTTTGCAAAATCATAATCGCGGTCATCATGCGCAGGTACAGCCATAATCGCACCGGTTCCGTATCCCATCATAACATAATCGGAAATAAACACGGGAATTTTCTTACCGTTGACAGGATTAACAGCCTCGAATCCCTTAATGCAGACACCGGTCTTATCCTTAACAAGCTGAGTACGCTCAAACTCTGTTTTTTTTGCGCACGCATTCCGATACGAAGCTATCTCATCCATATTGGAAATTCTGCCGGCATATTTATCTATTATAGGATGTTCGGGTGCAATAACCATAAAGGTAACACCAAAGAGTGTATCCGGACGTGTAGTGTATATACGCAGTTTTTCATCAATGCCGTCAAGTGCAAAATTTACAAAAGCTCCCGTGGAACGTCCGATCCAGTTTTCCTGCTGCATACGAATATTAGCCGGATAATCAACGGTATTTAAACCGTCCAGAAGTTTATCGGCATACTCGGTTATACGGAGATACCAAACGTCCTTTGACTTCTGAACGACGTCGCTGTGACAAATATCACATTTGCCTCCCTGAGAATCCTCATTTGACAGTACAACCTTACATGACGGACAGTAATTTACCAGAGTTTTATCCCTGAAAACCAGTCCGTGCTCAAACATTTTGAGAAAAATCCACTGGGTCCATTTGTAGTAATCTTCCTCCGTGGTATCTATAACTCTTTTCCAGTCAAATGAAAAGCCTATACGCTTGAGCTGTTCCGTAAAGTGCTCTATATTACGGTCAGTAACCGTTCTCGGATGCGTCTTTGTTTTAATCGCATAGTTTTCTGTAGGAAGACCGAATGCATCAAATCCAATGGGAAAAAGGACATTATATCCCTGCATACGCTTTTTGCGGCATATAACCTCAAGTCCCGAATACGCCTTTATATGACCGACATGCATACCCGCTCCCGACGGATACGGGAATTCGACAAGTCCGTAAAATTTGGGCTTTGAGCTGTTATTCTCGGCATGAAAGATACCCTGCTCTTCCCAACGGTCCTGCCATTTTTTATCTGAAACAGTAAAATCATACTTCATGTATACATCATTATCCTTTCAATACATTACTATATCAGTCGATAATTCCGGAAATATCAATCTCCTCGGCTTCGCTCCAAAGCTTTTCCAGATTATAAAAATTACGCGTCTCCCGATTAAAGATATGAACGATGACGGAAGCGTAATCCATAATAATCCAGCTCGCCTCGTTATAACCTTCAATATGACCGGGCTCTATGCCCGATTTTCTAAGCTCTTCCTCCAGCTCTCCCGACAGAGCACGAAGCTGCGTATTCGACGTTCCGGTACAAAGTATAAAATAATCTGCGATTATGGTTTTTTCGCTGACGCGCAGGAGCTTGATTCCCCTCGCCTTTTTTGAATCAAGAACCCGTACCGCAAGCTTTGCAAGCTCAAGCGGTTCCTGAAAGCCGTCGGGAATTTTCGCTTTTCTGTCTTTATCGGTTCCGGAAAAAAGCGTCTCAAACCGGTTGTCCGAATCATTATCTTTCTCCATTTTTTCGCTGTCCGGAATATTAAAACCCTCTATCTTGTTTTCGGCATTATCTTTGCCGCCGAAAAAATTCTTTTCTATTGTCATTATGGCGGTCTCCCTTCGGAAAAAATCACCGTATTTTCATATATTTTAACACAATTTTATTTTAAGGTCAAGTTATTAAATATGAAAACGAACGACAATTTTCATCGTCCGCATTCATAATCGCAATTTAATTTACAAGAGGTATATCCATAGCTCCGCCGTTTATATCATCCGCACTGTAAACATTCTTTTCAAGAGCTTCGTTCGGATCGGCAAGATATATGGAACTGATATATCTGTTATCCTCACTGTTAAAAATGAGCTTGGGATCAATATACTGTTCCGTAAGATCGATTGTATACGGATTGAAATATTTGTTTACAAGCGCAAGCATATCGGAACGGCGCATAACATAGTAGGAAAGACCGCTTGTGCCGTACTCACGGGTACTTTCCCCGGGTAAAGTAACAAACGTTATATTTGCCGGATCCACACCCTTGATAAAGTTCTTGCCGAAATATACGCAGTCAAGAAGCTTCATATCCGTATTTACCATAGCAATTGTCTGTTCGGCTATTTTGGCAACATTCGAAATCGAAAGATTGCTTTTCAGCTGTCTGAACAACGCGCTCATGAAAACCTTTTGGGCATCAACACGTCCGATGTCTCCCTGAGCATAGCCGTATCTGAATCGGACGAATTGCTCCGCCTGATCTCCGTTCAGCGTCTGAACGCCCTTTTTCAAATGGATATACAGATCCTGATCCGGATCCTCATAATCCATATCATAGGTAAGCTCCATTTCAACTCCGCCTATGGCGTCCACAATTCCGCTGAATCCATCGAGATCCACAATTGCCCAAAAATCGACCGGAATTCCAAGTCCGTCTTCAAGAAGCTCGGCAAGTCCGTCCATTCCCGAAGCAATCCGCGCAGCTTTGTCCGAAAGTGAATTGTCGCGCATAATACCGTAAACGCTGTTTATTTTGTGAGACGTCCCCTTATATTCGATATACGTATCGCGCGGAATCTGCATTACCGACAGTGATCCGTTTGCCACGTCAAAGGAAACCAGCATAATTACATCGGTATTTACAGCGACCTGATCATGCCCGACGACAAGCATCGTATAAAAACCGCTTTTACGTTCTATGCTTGTACTGACCGCTGCCGGAGGCTCCCCTATATAATCGCTTTCCGCAGCGGCATTGACAGTGCCTTCGGCAGTCTCCCCGGCAGGTCCGATATCCACACTCGGCTCATATGAATCGACTATATGCCATAAAGCTGCAACTACAATTCCCAAAACTATAACAAAAGCAAGTATACTTAGCAGTATCGTATATTTTTTGGACTTATGCGAAGTTTTTCCCGACCTTTCCGTTCTCTTTTCAGCTGAATGCCTAACGCCGGATTCAGACGATTTTGATTCACGTCTGTGTGCATTTGACCTCGGATGTCTCGTACCTGAAGCAGAATACAAACCGCTTTCGCGGTGTATACTCGATCCATGACTTCCGACCTGCCTATTTCCGCGGTCTTTTTTATCGCCCTGACTTCCGCTCTCACTGCGATCCTGATTATTACTGCGGTTCTGACTGCAGCTGTGATCTTGTTTATGATTTTCTAAAGTATAACCGCCGCTCCCGCTGTGATTCTGTCTGCGGTTCTGCCCGGCTCCGTGAGATGAATTTTCTTTTTTCCGAGAAACTGTCCTTCCTGTATAATTTTCATTCTTATTACGATTCACGCTGTTTGTGTTTTTGTTATCCATTTTGTCCCCCATACCGATAACACGGCAAATATATCATAAAAGATTATGATCGGTCAATTTGCATATCAATGAATTCCGCGATTTTACAGTTAAATAAAATATTTCTTCCTGTTCTCCGATTAACTCTTCAATCGTATAATCAAAGCTTTTCAGCAGGGTTTTCAGAAGTAAAATCACGAGAGAATTTCCACTGTCAGCCCCGGAATAGGTAATTTCCGAAACACCCTCATAAAAGTAACTGCGAACCGCGAGACAGCTTTCAAATTTCCTAAGCGGCTCTATATAGTCGGCAAGATAAAGCAGACTTTCAAAAAGGGTCATATCCTCGCACCCGGTCGTGTGTACAAATACAGCCGAACACATCTCCTCATCGCAGTATTCGGCATATTTATCACGCATGACCGCGGACGCGGTCCAGCCATGAAATACTTTCGGAGACCGCACTGCCTCGTGCGGATAGTCTATACTGTAATAACGGCACAGCGAAAGCTGTTCGTCAAGCGTTTTTTCCTTGGTTATATCATGAAAAAGCGCAGCCGCGCAAAGTCTGCGTCTGTCATTCTCACATAGTCCGAAAATTTCGGCAAGTACGCCGCATTCCTTTTCAACACTCAAAGTATGAGAAAGTCTCCTGCGGGAAATATCCGGATAATCGGAAATAACCGCTCTCAGCTCAGCAAGTTTTTTTTCATCCATATTGACCGCCGTATTTTTTTCTGTCTTTATTTTGTCCGCCATACCGAATTTTATCCTCAATACCGTTATGCACCGTAAAGGTGATTTTTTCTAATATATGCCGCAACCGATTCCGGAACATAGCCGTCAAAGCCGCCTTCTTTTACGGCATTTCTGACAAAGGTAGACGACATTTCATATGCTTTCGCTCTCAATACCGCAATCCTTGCTTCATATTTTCTTATATAACGAAGTTTGGCCTCCCGAACTCTGACATTCAAGAGAGGCTCGTCGGTTTCCCTGCGTATTAAAGCGATTCTTGCAAGAGCGAAAATCCTCTCCGGCATATACCATTCTTCAAGAGAAAGGAACATATCCGTCCCGCAAAGAAAGGTAAGCTCTCCCTCGCTTTTAAAATGTTCAAGAGTTTTTACCGTATAACTCTTTCCCCCCGCCTCCATTTCATAATCCGAAACCTCGGCTTTGGAAATACCTGAAAATGCAAGCCGAGTCATATTAAGCCTGTCATACGGAGTATCAAAATCAAGACGCTTGTGAGGAGGAATAAACGCAGGCACCACATAAAGCTTATCAAGCATAAGCTCGTCAAGCACAGCCTTTGCAGCATAGACATGCCCGTTATGAGGCGGTGAAAATGTGCCGCCGTAAATACCTATATCAGACACTGCAGTAACCATTTCCTTTTTATTTTTTACCGATTTATCAAGTCAAAAATCGGATCAATTTACATATAGCCGTCCCGATATTAATTAATAGGATTCATTTTCGGGAAGCAGCTGCAAAAATTTTCAAGCGCGCGCGCCCTATGGCTTACGCGATTTTTCTCTTCAGCAGACATTTCCGCAAACGTTTTCTTCATCGGCTCGTAATAAAAAAGAGGATCATAACCAAAGCCGCCGTTTCCAGCCGCTTCCCTAAGAATTGTTCCGGCGCATTCTCCCCTGCACATAATTTCCCTGCCGTCCGGAAAAATACAGCAAATAACCGAAACAAATCTGGCAGTCCGTTCATTATCCGGTACTCCGTCAAGCTCTCTCAGCAATTTACGGTTGTTTTCGGCGCTGCCGCCCCCCGAATACCTTGCAGAATATACTCCGGGCGCGCCTCCGAGAGCGTCAACCTCAAGCCCGGAATCATCAGCTATTGCGATGTATCCTCTCCCGGTAAGCGCATGCGCTTTAATTCTCGCATTCTCTTCAAAAGTTCTCCCGTTTTCCTCAATTTCGCCGATTCCAAGCTGTTCGGCAGTTATTACGGAAAAACCGCCGTTATCTTTCTCAAAACCGTCAAATACCCTTTCCAGGATATTCTCAATTTCCCTTACCTTATTTTTATTATGGGTTGCGATAACAAAATTCAACAAAACAAATACCTTTCTTCAAACGGCCTTTACCTGCTTATCGGTCAAAAAGCGCCCTTACAAAATCATCGGCGTCAAATTCCTCAAGATCTTCAATCTGTTCGCCGACGCAGATATATTTAACCGGTATATCAAGTTCTTCTTTAATCGAAAATACAATTCCGCCCTTTGCCGTGCCGTCCAGCTTGGTTAAAATTAAGCCTGTAATATTCGCGGCATTTTTAAATTCCTTTGCTTGACTTATCGCATTCTGTCCGGTAGTCGCGTCTATGACAAGAAGCGTTTCGCGATCTGTTCCGGGAAGCTCCCTCTCTATAACGCGGTCTATTTTCGCAAGCTCGTTCATCAAATTCTTCTTATTGTGAAGCCGTCCTGCCGTATCTATAATGAGAACATCCGCGTTTCTCTTTTTTGCCGCCGCCGCGGCGTCAAACACTACCGCCGCCGGATCGGAACCTTCCGTATGTTTAATGAGGTCTACTCCGACTCTGTCAGCCCATATCTGCAGCTGATCAATCGCAGCGGCCCGGAATGTATCCGCCGCTGCAAGAAGTACATTTTTGCCGCTCCGCTTTAAATTCGCGGCAATTTTTGCAATCGACGTTGTTTTACCAACCCCGTTTACACCGATAACAAGTATGATCGACGGAGATGTTCCGATACGCAGCGGCTCTCCTTCGCCGATTTCTGATTTCAGCATTTCACACAGCGCGGTCTTTGCCTGCTCGGAGTCGGAAATTCGTTCGTCCTTGATTTTATCTCTCAACGAATTTATAATTTTTTCTGTCGGCTCTACTCCGACATCTGCCATTATCAAAAGTTCTTCAAGCTCCTCAAGCATCTCTTCATCTACACGGACAAAAGATTTAAACAGATTATCAACCTGTTTAAAAATTCCCTCTTTTGTCTTAGTCAATCCCTGCTTAAGTCTGTCGAAAAAAGACATTATCAATACCTGTGCCTTTCCGCATAAAAATATGTTTGGAGTAATAATTTCTCCGTTTCTAACGCCAAATTATACGCGTTGTCAGAAATACAAAAAAACAAACAGCTTTATGCTCAGTTTATTCTTACCCCAAGTTTGTTTTCCGCATCAACAATACTAAGCGTCAGAACACGTGAAATTCCGCGCTCAGGCATTGTCACACCGTAAAGAGTATCCGCAATCTCCATTGTGCCGCGCCTGTGTGTAATTACAACAAACTGAGTACTCTCAGAATACCTCTTAATATAATCCGCAAACCTCGCAACGTTCACATCGTCGAGCGCAGCCTCAATTTCGTCCAGAACCGCAAACGGAGTGGGATTCACATTGAGAATCGCAAAGAAAAGCGCGATAGCCACAAACGATTGCTCTCCGCCCGAAAGCAGCGACATACTTTTGACAATCTTTCCGGGAGGCGCAACGTTAATTTCAATTCCGCATGTAAGCGGTTCGTCGGGATCTGTAAGTCTGAGTTCTGCGGTACCTCCCCCGAAAAGCTCCCGAAATGTCGCTTTGAAATTCGCGTCAAGCTCGGACATAACATCAAGAAATCTCTTTTTCATATCCGCTTCAAGACCGTTGATTATCTTTTCCAAATCGGCTTTGGAAACACACAAATCATCATACTGCCGGCGCATAAATTCCGCACGCTCGCTGACTTCCTTATATTCGTCAATTGAATCTAAGCTGACCGAACCGAGCGCGCGTATCTTATTTTTAAGATCCGCAGAAGCAGAAGATGTTCTTGCTCTCGTTTCATCTGTTACGGGAGGATAATCAAGCTCAGACGCGGTAGCATATGTAAGCTCGTACTCATCCCACAGCTTTGAGGAAAGCTTATCCTGTTCTGATTTCGTCTGTTCAAGCTTAGAGTCAAGCTCGGTATACGCCCTGAAAAGATTTTCACGTCTGTGCGATTCTTCCTTCACCTGATTCCGCAGCTTTGAAAGTGCGGCGTCGCCCGCAATTCCTTCACTTACAAGCGCATCATGCTCGCACTCAAGTTTCTCGGCCTCCGCTTTAAGCTCTTCCATCCGATTTGACGTCTCTGAAAGTCTGTCCGCATAGATTTTACATGCTTCATCCGCAGAATTTATATTTTCCAAATCCCGCTCTGCGGACCCAAGCAATGAATTTTCGGAGTTTTCGCTCAATTCAATATTGTTTTCCTTACTCTCGATTTCCTTTTCGGCCTGCGTAATTTTTATAAGCTGCGAATTTGAACACTCTATACTGTCAGAGATAGCCTTATTACATTCAATGTGCTGTTTTTCAAGTTCTGCGCGCTGTTTCTCCGTTTCCGAAAGATCGGCAGTCAACCGTTCGATCTGTTCCTCAAGCCTAAGCTTTTCCTCCGCGTCGCGTTCGTCCCTGATTCTAATCTCGTCAAGAGTTTCAAGCGTTTTGCTGTACAGCTCCTTATCTCCGTCAAGCTGAGACTGAATTACCAGCTGCTGCGATTTTTCCGCTCCGAGCATAGTATTTAAAACATTAATGTTCTGCTCGTTTTCCTCAAGCTCGCCGACAGTTCCGTCAAGCTCTTTCTGAAGGCCCGCGATTGCCTCGCGATTCGCGGTAAGCTCAATTCCTATCCTTTCCGCCTCACTCTCAAATCTCGCAATTTCCTGTGCTCTCGTCAGCATTCCCGAATCGCGCTTTGTACTTCCTCCGGTAAAAGAACCTCCCGCATTTATCAGCTGCCCGTCAAGTGTGACAATTCTTACGCGATAACCCATCGAACGCGCGCATTCGGTTGCATTTGACAAATCATCAAAAACAACCGTTCTGCCGAGCATATATTCAATAACATTTTTGCAGCGGCCGTCACACTGTATGAGCTCCGAAGCAATTCCAATATAGCCTCGATATTTCTCAAGCTGGTTCAAGTCAATATTAAGAGGCTGCGCCCTAACCGACGAAACCGGATAAAAGGTCGCACGTCCGGCTCCGCTTTTTTTAAGAAGCGATATTGCATCTTTGGCGGCACTTTCGTTTTCCACAATAATATTCTGAACATTTGAACCAAGCGCGGTCTCGACTGCTATGCTGTATTTCGGAGAAACATCGATCATTCTCGAAACCGGTCCGAATATTCCAGAAAGCTTTCCCCGCTCGGAATTATCCATTACAAACCTTACACTGTTACTGTACCCTTCAAAGTGCTCCTCCATACGACGGAGAGTATCGGCGCGCTGCTTCTTCGACGTATAATCGCTTACCAATCTGCTCTGATTATCACGCAGGCGTTCAATCTCTGCCGCCTTATTTTCGTTCTCAGCTTTAAGTCGGGTACATTTTTCCATGACAGTCTCTAAACGTTTTGAATAGTCGGCGATTGTATCTTCAGCTTTATCATATCTTTTTTGCAAAAGCTCATTTCTCACCCGAAGTTCCTCAAGCGTTGCGTTAAGTTCTTCCCTTCGTCCCACAGAGCTGTCACTGAACCCCGATATTTCCGAAAGCTTAAGTTTATCCGACACGAGACGCTCGCGGATTTCACGAATAAAGCTGTCTTTATCGGACATGAATTCCTCAAGACCGGACCTCTTTTGTTTCAATTTTTCGGTATCGGCAAGGCGGCGTTCGTATTCCGCGCGAAGCTCCGCAAGCCGAGCTTGAAGCTCCGCAAGCTGTTCCTTAAGTCCTGCCGAATTCTTTACAGCCTCTTCATATGCGGTAACATGAACCGAACGGTTCAGTTCGGCTTCATTTCGTTTTTGCTTCTGATGCTCAATTTCTGTATTTATAACTCTAATACTGCCCTCAAGTTTAATAACCTTTTCACTGTTTTCACGTAGCTTCTTCTGAGCTTCCTCTGCCTTTATTTTATTTGCCTGAGACTCATTGTAAAGCCTTTCATTCTTTGCCTCAAGAGCAGACAGTTCGCCGTCAGCCTCGTCCAAAACGCGCTTGGCAACCGCGGCAGAATCAGAAAGCTCGTTTACTTTTCTTCGTATCGCATCAACATCAAAGAGACAAAGAGACACGTCAAGGCGCTTCTTTTCCTCATAAAGCTGCAGATACCGTCTTGCCTTTTCGGACGCTTTTTCAAGAGGTGCAACACGAGACTCAAGCTCCCTCAGAATATCCCCTGCGCGCGTCATATTTTCCGTCACGGTATTCATTTTACGCTCCGCTTCATTCTTACGGAACCTATATTTAGAAATACCTGCCGCCTCCTCAAATATAGTACGACGGTCTTCACTTTTTTGAGAAACAATTTCGGAAATTTTTCCCTGACCGATAATTGAATATCCGGATCTTCCTACTCCCGTATTCATAAACAGTTCGGTAATATCCTTTAAGCGGGCCGGTTTCCTGTCTATGAGGTACTCGCTTTCTCCGCCGCGGAGACAACGACGTGTAACCACTATCTCATCTCCGCAGTCGGGTATTCTCCCGGATTCGCTGCTGTTGTCAAGGATGAGAGAAACCTCAGCAGACGACATTGCTTTGCGTGAATTTGAGCCGGAGAATATAACATCCTCCATTTTGCTTCCACGTACTCCCTTAGCTGACGTCTCTCCAAGCACCCACCTGATAGCGTCGGATATATTCGATTTTCCGCTCCCATTAGGTCCAACAACAATTGTGGCACCTGGATTAAAGTTCAGTACGGTTCGGTCGGGAAAAGATTTGAACCCCTGAAGCTCCAATGATTTTAACTTCAAAATATACAACCATCCATTTTTATTATTAGCGGGTAAAATATATAACCATTATAACAATATAACTATTGTATAATAAATCTGAGCTCTTACATAACCGATGCGGCGCCGCAATATACTGCAAAATGAAAAATATAATTCGGCGCCGCTCACAGAGCCTCCTATAGAACCTCCTATAGAGCCGTCTATAGAACCGCTATAGAATCGAAACCTCTGCAGCCGAGCACCTGTCAGTCAGTACGTACCTCTGCGGAAAGCCGACTCATCAAAGCGTAATCTTCACTTATTTACAATATCAGCCTTAATATCATATTTAGAAAACTCAGGATTTTCCGCAATCAAAAGATCGGTCACTCCGCAAAGCCTCCTCAGATACTTCTTGTTCGTCCTGCAGTGTCCGCTTACAGCCGATGTCATTCCCATCGCACATTGAACACGAAGTACAAGTCCGTTCTGCCTGTCCGTTCCCTCAAGCAACGGTACAAGCTGCGACATTATGCGCCGTAAAATAACACGGCTTGAAGCCATATCTCCGACAGCGGGCTCATAGCCTCCCGCCATTATACCGCTATCGGTTTCAAGCTCGGTTCCGGAACATAGTCCTATCCGAATTATCGGAACAGAATTTGCGTCAAAAATTTCTATTAAATCAGCCACGCGATCTACAGTGTCCTCTCGGTCCGGAGGAATGTACCTGCCGTTTTTCATCATTTCTTCGAGTTCCGTATCGGCAAAAACCATAGTAGGATAGATACGCACAGCATCGGCACGAGCCATACAGAGTCTCATCGCGGTATACCGTTCGTCGCTCGGCTCCGATCCGGGAAGGCCTGTCATCATCTGTCCTACAAGACTCATCCCGCTCTCCTTGATAAGCTTACACGCTTCTTCAGACCGGGCAGCTGTGTGTCCCCTGTTACAAAGCTGCAGAACTTTGTCCGACATACTTTGAACTCCAAGCTCTACAGTACCAATTCCATACTTCTTCAATATGCCGATTACTTCAATATCAATATAGTCCGGTCTTGTGGAACAGCGCAGAGAATTCACTCTTCCGTCAAGAAGATACGGCTGAACAAGCTCAAGAAGCTCAATCATTTCATCTCTCGGAAGTCCTGTAAAGCTTCCCCCAAAAAAAGCAATCTCGGTATAAAGCTTATCTTTCGGCTCACGAATTCCGTCAAGTACCTTTTCAATATTATATTTAACGTCCCGTATATCAAAATTCTTAACTCCGGATATCTTTCTCTGATTGCAGAACACACAAGTATTAGGACATCCCAGATGCGGTATAAAGACGGGAATATTTATATGTTTCATTATATATGCCTTTTATACGTACCGGTTTACACGGCCTCAACTACTGTAAAGCGCCGATTTTCATAATCGTTCGGAATCATGCCGGTTAACGTTTAACCATTGTTTGTCCGACACACACACGCTTACCCGACAAACATGTTTAAAAATCTGCTTAAACTCAAGTGTTATCTCCGAACAAAGAAAGCGCTTCCCTCGCGGCAATCTGCTCCGCCTCACGCTTGCTTCCGGCAGTTCCCACACCGATTACATTGTTATTAAGTCTTGCTTCCACTGTAAATATGCGTTTATGAGCAGGTCCTGATTCTCTCACCGAGACATATTCAAGAAGCTCACCCTTTTCCTGCTGAACAATTTGCTGCAATATTGACTTATAATCTGCGGTATGTCCGCTTTCAAATATGTTTTTAATCTCTTTCTTAACAAACGGGAGCAGGAAACGCCTTACATCGTCAATGGAACCGTCAAGATAAATTGAAGCAAGCAACGCCTCAAATGCGTCCGCCAAAATTGAAGGGCGCTTCCTTCCGTTTGTAAGATCCTCTCCTCGTCCAAGAAAAAGGTAATCGCCAAGCCCAATATTTCTTGCAAATTCCGCAAGAGCTTTCTCGCATATTGTTCCTGCCCTAACCTTGGAAAGTTCGCCCTCCGGCATATCCGGATACACCGAAAAAATATAATCGCTTACAATAAGCGAAAGTACCGAGTCGCCCAGAAATTCAAGCCGTTCATTACAGCTTTCATTATCTCCGTGCGCACGTTTTTCATTTGAGTAAGAAGAGTGTGTAAGCGCAGTATGAAGAAGCTTTTTGTTTTTAAAGACATATCCTATTGTCTTTTCAAGTCCGGCCGTGTCCGCCGGCATATTTGTTCCTGATCCTTTCATAATTTACAGTCCTGCCTTTCGTACATACTCAAAGATTCAACCGGTTCCGTCAAAATGAAATTTCATACTACAGTTTATATTATGACATTTTTCGCCGACATATCTAAATATATCCTACATTTTCAACAATTGTCAGAATACCTACATAGATAGTTCTGCGCCGCACAGTACATACCGTCCTCAGAAAAATGCGGAAAACACTGCTGTAACGGCGGAGACCATGATAGCACAGCAAAAAATTCTTTAGATAATACCTGCTATAAATTTAAAAATAACTCTTAGATTTAACGCTTAGGTCTTCGGCATTTCCGCATCCGCTGAAAATATTGCCTTATCATCAGCGGATTCAAAAGATTCTCCCGATTCTTCGGCCGCTTCCGCAGAATTCGCCCCGGCTTCCCGCATACTTTCTTTTCGGCTGTGATCTTCCTCAATCCATTTAGCAATTTCAACCGTGATGCCGGTATCGGCAAAATCGGCCGCACGCCGTATAGCCATTGTAAAAGCACGCGCATCGGAGCTTCCGTGCGCTTTTATAACCGGCTTTGAAAGGCCGAGAAGCGGAGCCCCTCCGTATTCGGATACGCTAAAGGAGTTTTTCATCTTCTTCAGACTTCCGTGAAGTAAAAGCGCGGACGCCTTTGTTATAATATTCTCATAAAAACATTCTTTAAGCTTTGAAAGAAGAAATGAACCGAGTCCTTCAGTAAGCTTCAGAAATACATTTCCGGTAAAGCCGTCAGTCACAATTACATCGCATCTCCCAAGAGGAACCTCTTTTCCCTCCACATTTCCCACAAAATTAATCGATTCATCCGCTTCAAGAAGTTCATGTGCCTCAATCAGCTTTTTTGTTCCCTTTGTCGATTCGGTTCCGTTATTCAGAAGTCCAACCTCCGGATTTTGAATTCCGAAAATATGACTCATATATATAGAACCCATAATGGCAAACTGTCTGAGATAAGACGGTTCTACCTCAATATTGGCACCGGAATCTATCAGAAGAACCGGCCTGGCAAATGGAAGTACCGTAGCAATAGCCGATCTCTGAATTCCGCGAATACGCCTTACGATCAGAGACGAGCCTGCGTGAAGAGCACCGGTATTTCCTGCGCTTATAAATGCATCTCCGCGTCCCTCCGAAAGCATCCTCAGACCAACTGCCATGGAAGATTCTGTCTTTACACGCACAATACTTAGCGCCGGATCCTCCATCGTAATAACCTCAGCGGTATGTACAATACCAACCGATTCAAGCTCTTCCATCCTTCCGGCCTTTGCGGCGGCTTCATGTATTGCATCTTCATCGCCGATCATTGTAACAGAAAGGTCCGAAAAAGATTTTGCCGCATCGAGCG
Source organism: uncultured Eubacteriales bacterium (assembly GCA_948467545.1). Taxonomy (GTDB): domain Bacteria; phylum Bacillota; class Clostridia; order Oscillospirales; family CAG-272; genus UMGS911. The sequence goes on along the minus strand of CAOKER010000003.1, from coordinate 99,589 downwards.
CACCGATTACAGCGGCATCAGGAGCATTATCTCCGCCCATCACATCTACAAGTATTTTCATTTCCGTAAATCATTCCCTTTCAATAAGAGCTAAAAGTCCGTTCAATATCAATTAATATCAATAAGGCGCAAAGCGCCGTCATAGGCGATTCAGCGGCGGACCATTACGCCACTGAAAAATCGGAAAATCCGCCGCGAAAGAGGCGGGTAAAACGTTGCTTTCAGTTATTAGGCACTTTAGTGACAAATGCTTCACTTTTACCGATAAAAGCAAACGCCGACACCGGCCGATTTCCGTATCATCCCTGTTTCTGTACCATTGCGGTTTCCGTATAATTGCAAAATAACAGCAAAATATGCCCCGCTAATCCGACAGACTATCCCTCGGCCTTATCCTTATTCGTATCTGTCTTATCCTCATAATCACATTTATAACCGCACTCTTTATTATGGCACACGGCAAGAGGTTTTCCCTTCTTTTTAAACAACATCTGACCGCACTTCGGACATTTTTCATCAAGAGGCATATCCCAGGATGAAAATCCGCATTTTTCATAATTCTCACAGCTATAGAAAAAAGCTTTATTCTTACCGCGTTTGGTAATAATATCTCCTCCGCAGACCGGACATTTTACACCTATTTTTTTCACAATTTGCTTTGTAGTTTTACATTCAGGATAGTTTGAACACGCATAGAAACTTCCGTACCGCCCGCTGCGCAAAACCATATCAGCACCGCATTTTTCGCACTTCATTCCCGGTACGGGAGCACTCTCCTGTACGGTCTCAGAACTCCGGGAAGATTTTGCGTTAATCGGCTTGGTATTTTTGCAGTCGGGATAATTTGGACATGCGGCAAACTTTCCGTAACGCCCCGTTTTAACCACCATTTTTGCACCGCACTTTTCACAGATTATGTCGGTTTCCTCCACCGGAAGCTTAACGTCATCCTTTGAAACCGACATCTCAGCCGCTTCAAGCTGTTTCGCAAATTCTCCGTAAAAACTGCCGAGAACCGATTCGATTGAGCTGTTTCCGTGTTCAATATTATCAAGAGAAGATTCCATCTGCGCCGTAAATTCATAATCCACAACTTCAGGAAAATACTTTTTCATAAGCTCCGTAGTAACCTCTCCGAGTGAAGTCGGTTTGAGTATTTTCCCGTCACGCTCTACATAACCGCGCGTAATAATCGTCGTAATAATCGTAGAATAAGTACTCGGACGTCCGATTCCCTTTTCCTCAAGAAATTTGACAAGAGACCCTTCGCTGAATCTTGCGGGAGGCTCGGTAAAATGACATATACCTTCTAATTTTTCCTTCGTTACTTCCTCGCCCGCTTCCATTGCGGGGAGAGCTCCCTGCGTCATTGCATCTCCGCCGCGGTCGTTCTGCTCTCCGTCGTCGCTTGAGCCGTAAACGGCAAGACAGCCGCGAAAACGGACTGTATACCCGGACGCGCGAAATACATGACCGCTGCAGTTTATATCCGCAACCACAGTATCGAGCTCAGCCGATGCCATCTGACTTGCCATAAAACGATTAAAAATCAACTTATAAAGTTTATACTGATCCGCAGAAAGATATTTTTTCAGCTTTTCGGGATCAAGGGACGGATTCGCCGGACGAATTGCCTCATGGGCGTCCTGCGAACCTGATTTCGTTTTATATATTCTCGGGGTCTTTGGAACATATTTTTCTCCGTAAACAGAGCGTATATACTCGGCAGCTCTATCCTTAGCCTCGTCGGCAATACGAAGCGAGTCGGTTCTCATATAAGTAATCAATCCCTGAGTTCCGCCGTTTTCCGCTCCGATATTTACTCCCTCATAAAGCTCCTGAGCAACCTGCATGATTTTTGTGGATCGAAATCCAAGCTTTCTGGAAGCGTCCTGCTGAAGCGTCGAAGTTGTAAACGGAGGCTGAGGATTTTTTGCTCTTTTCGAGCGTTTAACTTCCGAAACCACAAACGGTTTGTCTCCTATATCATTGAGAATCTCATCCGCATCCTCTTTTGAATGAAGTTCATTTTTTGTTTTTCCCTCTCCGAAATACCGAGCGCTGAAAGCCTCCCCGTTTTCCGTACGAAAACGCGCTTCAATAGTCCAATACTCCTCCGGCACAAAGCTGCGGATTTCCGCTTCCCGTTCAACAATTATTCTTGTCGCAACCGACTGAACACGTCCGGCCGAAAGACCTCCGTGAATAGTTTTCCAGAAAAAAGGACTTAGCTTATATCCCACAATTCTGTCAAGGATACGGCGCGCTTGCTGAGAATTTACAAGATCAATATCTATCGCTCTTGGATTTTTAATCGCAGTCTTTACAGCATTTTTTGTCACCTCGTTAAAGGTAACGCGGCAGACTTTCTCCTGCGGTATATCAAGCGCCGCTACCAAATGCCATGAAATCGCTTCTCCCTCCCTGTCAGGATCGGCGGCAAGGTATATTTTATCAGCCTTTTTTGCATCTTTTTTCAGTGAAGCTATCAGCGGTCCCTTACCCCGTATATTAATATATTTCGCCTTAAATCCATTCTCTATATCAACGCCGAGCGTACTTTTCGGAAGGTCTCTCACATGACCTATAGAAGCAACCACTTTATAGCCGGAACCAAGATAATTTTTTACTGTTCCGGCCTTTGACGGCGACTCAACTATTACAAGATTTGACATTTATATAAAACTCCGTTCCTTTCCGGTCTTATAATTAAAAAATATCTCCGCCATATTATCATTACTATGGCTTATCAGTCAGTATCCGGCAAACGTTCAATTGTTAAAAAATTCAGCTCTGCAGGCACCGGTTTATAACTCATAATCTACAGAAGCATCAACATCCGCCAAATCTACCGGTGACGGATTTTAAAAATTTAAACATAAAACTCCGATGTCAGGACAGCAAGATCATAAAAAGCGCTGTTCTGCCATACAGATAAAATATGCGGATGTAAATCTGCTACCGATGCATAATATGCATTATGCCGCCGTGTCATGATTTACTCGGAATTTTTCCGCAGCCGCTGCGGCGGTATTCTCCTCCCCGTCCGGATATAATTAATCCCTTAAGCTCAAGTTCGGTAAGACCGCACATAAGAGTTCCGCGTTCAAATCCGCATCGGACAAGTTCGTCATAAGTTATAGCGCCATCCTCCGGAATTTTTGAATATATTTCCTTTTCACCGTCGCAAAGCTCCGGCAGTTCGTATTTATCTCCGGCGTTTTTTTCTTTCTCCGCAGTTTTTAAATCGGATTCTCCTCTTTCGGTATTCCCGTCCGCGGTTTTTAAACCGGTTTCTCCCCCTTCGGTATTCCCATCCGCGGTATTTTTGCCGGTGTGTCTTGCCGCTGTCTTTGAAGACTTAGCTTTTATTTGATTCTCTACCTCTTTTTCTTCAAAACCATGTTCTCTTTCACAAACCGATTTCCGGAAATTACCGTTCGCGTCGGAGGTATTTATCTTACTTCTTTCACGCCCTCCGGAAGCTTTTTTCACCTTACGCCTTTCGCTTTCCTCAAGCTTCGGATAAACAGGAAGTGTTTTTGATCGAAAAATATTTCTAAAATCATAGCTTGAACGAAATTTTTCAAGCTTATTCATCACATTGTCAATGCAAATTGCCGAACTGTAGGATTCAAGATAACCGTCAAGAATATCAAACGCGTCGGTAATAATTTTTGCACCGTCTTTAAGAAGCTGGTTTGTTCCGGAACTTCCAAGACTTCCCACATTCCCCGGAAGTGCAAAAATCGGTTTGCCCTGCTCTTTTGCATATCTGGCAGTTATCAGCGAACCGCTTTTCCTATCAGCCTCGATAACGACGGTTCCCTGAGAAATACCGCTTATTATTCTGTTTCTTACCGGAAAATTTGAGCCGATTGGAGCTGTTCCGGGACAAAACTCGGTTATAACGGTCCCATTCATTATTATCTCACGCATAAGATTCGTATGCTCCCGCGGATAGACTCTGTCGATTCCGCATCCGAGAACCGCAATCGTATATGTTCCGCTGTCAATTGCCGCGCGATGCGCAACTCCGTCAACGCCAAGCGCCATGCCAGATACAATTACCGCCCCGGCTGAAGCAAGATCGGATGCTATCGTGTAGGTATTTCTCGCTCCGTAATCCGAAACCTTACGCGTCCCTACCATTGCAATTGAAAGTCTTTTATTGATATCCGGGACATTTCCAAGATAATAAAGGAGAATCGGACTGCGTCTGATAATTCTCAGACTTTCGGGAAAATATATACTGTCATACGGCAAAAGTCCCACTCCGTTTTCACTGCACCAATCCAGTATTTTAAACGGTATTGCAAGACTTTTATCAAGCAAAGAGCCGTATATATTCGGTCTCATTCCCTTTTCTCTTGTAAGCTCGTCAAATTCTTCGGGAACCGCATCATAAATTCTTTTGGGATTCGGACCGAATTTTTTGAACAACAGCTCCGGAGCAGAGCTTCCGGCACCGCATGCCAAACTGAGCCATAACCAATAAACAATATTAGAATCGGACTGATCTTTATTATTCATTAAATCCATGTTTCTTAGCGCTTTCCCACATCAGTATCGCTGCGGCGGCTGCGGCATTGAGCGATTCGCTCCCGCTGCGCATAGGTATAATAATACTGCCGCTGCATGCACCTATAATCTTACTGTCAAGACCGTGTCCTTCATTTCCTACCAAAAAGCATGTACGTAAAGACACATCTATGTCCGTAATGCTGACGGAAGACGGACCCAAAGCGGCCGCCATTACATAATATCCCCGGTCACGAAGTACAGAAACAGCTGATATTATATCACAGCATACTGTAATTTTCTGTCGAAAAAGGGCTCCCATTGCAGCTCTTACAGTCCTCGGATTGTAAATATCGGCACAGTCCGCCGAAATTATCAGTTCATCAATTCCAAGAGCATTCGCATTTCGTATAATGGTTCCGAGATTTCCCGGATCACGCACCGCAGATACCATAAAATAATTTTTATTCCTGTCTGTCTCTCCGCACTTATCTGACACGTTATCATATATTTTAACCCTTTTATGCAAATTGTCAATATATTTTGCTACACATAATATCCCTTCCGGAGACTTTTCTCCGGACATTTTGTTATAAACAAAATCCGGAACCACAACAGAAATATTCGGAGAAAGCTGATCCGAAAAATGTTCATATACATCTTCGCGCACAAAAATATGTTCAATACAGACCTTAGAAGCTACAGCCTCCCTATACAGCTTCATGCCTTCAAAAGAAAAGCAGCCCTTTCTGTCCCTGTATTTTTTTTCTGAGAGCGAGGCGGTTGATACAATAAGAGGATTTGCCCTTGACGTTATGAAATGCGGATATCCATTCCTGTCGTGCGTCGTATTCATTATATTTCACTCCGTTTAATGAACAAAAACCCGCGGACGCACCCGCGCGCGTGCGCTGATGTGTCCCGGGTTTTATTTCTCTGTCAGCTTATCCGAGATTTCGGAACACTCCGGAAAATCAAAGAGCAGCTTTTGCCTTTTCAGCAATTGCAGCAAAAGCATCCTTATCAGACACTGCAAGTTCTGCCAGCATTTTACGGTTCAAATCAATTCCGGCCAGCTTCAGTCCGTGCATAAGCGTCGAATAATTCATACCGCAAATCTTAGCCTGCGCAGAAATTCTTGTTATCCAAAGTCTGCGAAAATCTCTCTTTTTAAGTTTTCTTCCTACAAACGCATAATTACCGCTCTTCATTACGGCCTGTTTGGCCATCTTAAAGTGTTTGCTTTTTGCACCCCAGTAACCTTTTGCGCTTTTAAGAACTTTATTGCGTCTCTTGCGGGTCATAACCGCTCTTTTTATTCTTGCCATTTTTAATTCCTCCTGCTATCGTAAAAACAAATATTAATCAAACATTACTTGCTCGGCATAAGAGACTTGATTGTAGCGGCAAACGATTCGCTGAGATATGCGTTCTGTCTGAGCTGTCTCTTTCTTTTCGGTGTCTTAATACCCAGATTATGACGGCGATGTGAATGGTTCATTTTTACGAGTCCGCTTTTTGTAACGTTAAATCTTTTAGCGGTTGCACTATGTGTTTTAATTTTTCCCATGATAGGTACTCCTTTCGGTTTTCGTCCGTTTATACAGATTTTTATTTTAACGGAATGTCAGAGAAAATAAAGAATTATTTTTCCTTTATTTCATCGGAATTTTTTGAGGTTACACCTTTAGGCGCGGTCATTTTTTTATCGCCTTTTTGTCCGCCCTTTGCAGATTTTCCGGAGGCACCCTCTCGCTTGCTGTTCGGAGTGATAAACATAGACATAAATCTGCCCTCAAGATTAGGTGCTTTATCAACACCACCAAGATCTTCGCATGCTTCACGGAATCTTTGAAGCAATCCGCGGCCGACATCAAGGTGACTCATCTCGCGTCCCTTGAATTTCACAATAACCTTTACCTTGTCTCCTCCGGTCAGGAAACGACGGGCATGATTTACCTTAGTCATGAAATCATTTGTGTCGATTTGGCAGGAAAGCTTTATCTCCTTAATATCCATTACCTGCTGTTTCTTTTTTGCTTCCTTTTCCCTCTTATCTCTCTCATAACGGAATTTTCCGTAGTCGATTATTTTACAGACAGGGGGATCCGCCTGAGCCGAGATCATCACGAGATCAAGACCTTTGTCATAAGCCTTATTCTGCGCCGCGGCAAAAGTGAGCATTCCAAGCTGCTCGCCGTCGGGCCCGATTACTCTGAGAATCTTGGTCGGAGCAAAACCGAGGACGGTTTTAATTTCGTCATTGATATAATGCTCCTTTGTGTTGGTATTGTTTCTGATGGTTAAGCACCTCCGCTCAAAAATAAAAAAATACGGTAAACATCTGCGCACAGCATGCCTCCGCAAAAATTTACCGCGTATAATTTTAACGCGGATATTGACCGTGACGCCGATATACCGCAGGTTTCTGCGGCGCGTCAGGTGAGAGCGGAGTGCTCTGCTTGCTCATTACTCCGAGTAGTATATCACTTTTTTTTTCCGTTGTCAACACTTTTTTCACACGCAAATAAAAAATTAATATAGAAATACATTTCAACCCTATACCGACTGAAAACTTCTTCACCGTTTTATACACTATTTTAATATTTAAAGCACTTGAAATGTATTTCTTTCTATGATATAATAATTTTAATGCTGCGCTTTTCGATTAGCTTTTCGATCAGCGAGTTTTGTTTCGTTGTCACCGAAAGCGGTTTTGCAAAGCAAAACCCCAAAAAACGACGGTTAAGCCTTACTTTGGTTAAACCTTACTTTCTTTTAAGAAGCGATTTCGATTTTTACACGGAGGGAGGTATACTAAATTGAATAGAACACAAGTATACAGCCCGGCCAAGGCACAGGCAGACCGCCGCGGGCATATTGATGTTGACGGCAAAAACCGCACAATTGCCGCGAAAGAAAACAGCCGTCAAAAAGCAAAACAAGCCCGCGGCAATACCGCTTATAATAATACCGCTTATTATGACTATTATGACAAAAATCCGAAAAGGCTCGCTTACAAACCGAACCGAGACAATAATATTCCGTCCAATACAAGAAACAGAGACAGAGAGTATCCTCCTTTTGACCAAATTAATCAAATTAATCAAAAAACAAACAGGACAGAAAAAAATTACTGCATAGAGAAAAACGAACGTATAAATATCCGCCGAACAGCGGCACATACTGCCAATGAAAGCATTCGTCCGCAAAACAGCCCTGAAAGCAGAACCGAAAAACTGATACGCGGCGCCGACGGCAAAATGAGCTCTTCCTCTCCGCAGACACAGGGCAGACATAATAATTATGATACTCCCGTCAGCCGAAAAAAAAATCAGGATTACGGAATCAGACAAAGCCGGCACGGTTCGGAAGCCGTCAGTCAAGAGCAAAGTCAGGATCACAGCCACGGTACCGACGTTCAAAACAGCTCCGCGAACAGCGTCAGAAAACAATACCATACGACTCCAAGCTCTCAGGATCGGTCACACGATAAAAATATATACTCCGAATCAAAAACTCGGCAAAAAAAATCTAATCCGAAAAAATCAGACAGTGTTAAGACACACAGATATACACAGGAAGAACTCCGTATGCTGAAAGCGGCCGAAGCCGCCCGAAAAACCGCTGAAGAGCAGATGCTGCGGGAAAGCCGTAAAAGACAAAAAGAAATGCTGCGTCTAAACCGCGTCCGTAAAAAAAAAGAAAGACGAAAATCGGCTAAAAAGTTTTTTTCCTCTCTGCTGCTCGGCATTGTAAATTCAATACCGAATTTCTTTCTGTTTCTGATAATCTTCTTGTCACTCGGGATTTTTTCTTCACTCGGAATATTCGCCGCATTACATATTAATTTCAGCAATGCCCCAAAAACGATCGGCTTCAGCATAACAGATACCGATAAAACAAAAATATACAGCACAACGCTTTCCGCAAAAGAATATAGATACGGAAATACCATATATTTGAATATGAACGACTTTGCAGGGCGTTTCGGTTTCATTACAGTGGGAACGGCAGACGAACTGAAATACATTTCCGGTGAAAACGAAAATTATATTCTGAATATATCCGTAGGATCAGCCGAAATAACCGTGAATAAAATGCAGTTCAGACTGTCGGCACCGGTCATTAAAAACGGGGATAACGTTCTTATCCCTCTTGAATTTTTTAAGATATATCTAAAAGGAATTTCGGTAAACTTTGACAATGAAAAATACTCTGTCACAATGGTAAGGGATATCGCAGAATACAACGTTACCGTAGCGGACGGAAAAACCCCGGTTTACGAAACGATAGGTTTCATACCTTCATTTCAGGAGACCACTCCAAATATTCCAGAAAATTCACTTTCCCAAGACATACTCGACGCAACCGATCCGACTCCCAAAACGGTTGTAACATATATTGACACCGATGGAGACGGAATCGCCGATACAGCGGTGGATTCCGTTACCGGAGAACCTATTCCCGAAATGAATCCGCCGAGCTCAGGCGGGTAATTCCGATTTAAGCTCGGATAAAAGACTACTGAGACAACAAATTTCCGCATCGTTGAATATAAAATCCAGTAAGCCAGTATTTCAATATGGTGCAGAGTGCCGTTATAAGACGATTCGGCTGAGGACATTACGCTCTTTGAAAAAGCCGAGGGATTTCGCCGTATTAGGGACGGGAATATCTCTTTAGTTATAATTTATTCAGTTATAATTTATAGTGAGGAAAATTCATTGAATAATTCAATTAACAACCGAAACAGAAATAAAAACTCAGATATACGATACAAAAGAACAGACAGCAGACAAAATAATCACACAGCCGCATCAAGTCATTCAGGCAGGCAAAGTCCGCCTTATCCTTCGCCCGCCCGGATCCGCGCCGAAAGAGCAAAAGCCCGAATGAGACGAAAACGAAGAAGGCTTATACTGACGGCAGCAACCTCCGTTGTGCTGATAGCCGCTGTAGCAGGCACGGTATTTATCATAGGCAAGCTTATATCCGCACTGACAGACAGCAAGCCAAGCTCGGGAGATGAAACAAGCATTTCGGAAACTTCAGAAAATTCGCCCGATACATTACCGCCGGAAACAAGCTCGGTCGGAGCCAATCAGTTAACCGGTCCTGCTTCATACGGTATTACGTTTATCTCGGATTTATCGTCTTATGAGGAATATATGGATCCCGTCGATCGTGACGGCTATCTGCTGATTGCAAACAAAACCACCTCCCTCGACGAGTCATATATACCCGATGACCTTACAGAGCTTGCGGATACACGCGCCGACGGGCGTACGGTTCAAAAGCTCCGTTACAATGCGGCAAAGGCGTTTGAAGCCATGTTCATTGAAATGAGGGCATGCGGATATACAGACGTTTCAATTACAAGCGGTTACAGGTCATACACCTATCAGGCAGAGCTTTTTGAAAATTATACAAACAAGGAACTTGCCAATCACCCAGGCTGGACGCGTGAACAAGCGGAAGAAATGGCTGCGACATACTCGGCGCGCGCCGGAACAAGCGAGCATCAAACCGGATTATGCTGCGATATGCATAATCTTTCGTCCGCGGATAAGGCCTTTGCAAATAATCCCGTATACACTTGGCTTTGCGACAATTCGTGGAAATTCGGCATAATTCTGCGTTATCCCGAAGACAAAACAAATATAACAGGATACGACTTTGAACCGTGGCATTACCGATACGTAGGTCGGTACCATGCTTATAAAATCCACGAAAGCGGACTTTGCCTTGAGGAATACATTTCTCAGTTGAATACATCCGGTTCGTAAAAATAATATCAGTTTGACAGAATAATCAAAAAATATCAGCAAATAAAATAAGAATATTTTACATCAAATCAGAAAGGATGTTCCCATAAAATTCGGAACATGGTAATTGACATGGATAAATATGTACCGTATCCGCTGTATTATGACGATATGCCGATAGACATTTCATTTATTTTTGAATCGGAGCGTCCCGCGGGAAAACACGGATTTATGAAAACAGCGGGCGATCATTTTGAGTTTGAGGACGGAACCAAAGCACGCTTTTGGGGCGTAAACTTTAACGGAGGAGCCTGCTTCCCGTCTCACGAATATTCTGAAATTGTAGCGGAAAGGCTCGAAAAAACCGGATGTAATATCGTCCGCTTTCATCAGCTCGACGCGGAATGGGACTGTCCCAACATTTTTGCATATACTCGCGGCAAACGTATCGACACAACGAGAAAGTTTGACCCGCGCAGTATGGAGCGACTGGATTATCTGATTTACTGCCTTAAGGAACATGGCATATACTGTTATCTTGATATGCTTACATACCGTCGGTATAAATCCGGTGACGGTGTCGAAGCCGCAGAAGATATGATTGATTCCACAAAATATTCCTTTAACATATACGATCAAAGAATGAAGGATTTGCAAAAAGAATTCATGCATAACATTTGGAATCATTTTAATCCCTATACCGCATTTAAATACAAGGACGATCCTGTTTTTGTCATGACTGAAATCATCAACGAGAGCGAGCTTTTCAGCAAGGCAAATTTCACTGTTGAGCCGTATACCTCAAGATTCAGAGAAATGTTTGCAGACTGGCTGCAGGAAAGAAACATTGACTTTGATGCAAAGAGCTGCGATCTCTCCGCGAAAGACGGGATTCTTGCGGAATTCAAAAAAGAGGTCGACAGAAAATATTTTTGCGAAATGCGGGACTACCTGATTTCAATAGGAGTCAAAATCCCGATTACAGGTACCAACTGGTTTCTGTGCGACGAGCTGACCGAGGCCCATCTCGACATGGATTTTATGGATAGTCATACATATTTTTATGACTGGAGGTGGAACGATCATCTCTCAATGCTAAATTCGCTTACAGACCAAGAAGACTGTGAGATCACCGGGATTCTCAATGAACGTATTTACGGACGCCCTTTCTTCGTTTCCGAGTGGGATATGCCATGGCCGAATCCTTGCAGATGTGAAAGTCCTCTGCTGTACGCAGCGATCGGATCATATCAGAACTGGTCCGGTTTTGCCATTCATACATATTCTTATACAACACATCTCGAAAGACTTGATATTCTCGGAAAGGAAATTCTCCCGCCATGCATAGACGGTGTCGGATATAGGGAGGGAGTATTCTCTGTCTGGAATGATCCTGCCAAATTCGGATTATTTTATCACAGCGCATTGATTACAAGACGCGAAGACGTAAAGCCTGCCTCAGAATCGGTTAAAATCAAGGCAGGAGAAAACAAGCGCGATGCATTCCGCGCAGCCACCGAGTATAAACAGGTGGGCGTAAGCTTTGAAGACGGAGAGGACGCCGGAAAAGCACTTGTAAGACTTGAAGGCGGAGAAGTGGCTTCTCCCGACGGACAGCTTTACAGAAGCTGGACGAAAAATTACGGATACATAAATACGGAACGTACAAAGGCAGTTTACGGAAGACTCGGCAAAAACGGAAAAATCAAATTTGACGGACTGACCGTTACCGCAGAAAGCGATTCCGGTGTTATCGCTATATCTTCGCTTACAGACGAATCGCTTGAAAAAACCGACAACATTCTTCTGACCGCACTTTGCGACGCCGTCAATACCGACATGAAATGGGACGGAGAGCATATGCTCGAATATGGTCACAGTCCTGTACAAATAAAGGTAATGCAGGCGGAAATCGAACTCAAAACCTCCGGAAAAATGAGAATCCGTTCTATAGGTCCGGAAGCACAGACAACGGGAGAGGTCTCAGCAGAATATGAAAACGGTACCCTTAAATTTAAGCTCGGTGAAGAAAACCCCGGTATGTACTACCTTATAACACGAGAATAAAATCTAAATTAGAATTGACGCTGCTGCACATACACCTATTTTTTTGAAAATTTTGTTTTTGTTGTTCTGTCATCTCTTTATACCATGCCATAACAAAGTGCCTCCTCAATTTCCGATTTTTCTCTCCGTTCGATGTCTCGTCAAACCGGAATTTTCGTTTTTTACACCTCATACTCATAATTTCTCTATTAACTAAATTAAATTTTAGCTAGTGCATCAATCAATTTCTGAATACTATTTTCAAGAATGCTTTCACCCCAACCAAGATTCCATTCATCATTTGATCCGCTGTCAGATACAACATATATCGCTGTTGCCTTACGAGAACGGAAATTTGCTATTGTAAACAGTCCCGCTCCTTCCATTTCAACGCATTTAGCACCCATATCGTTTAAATAATATCGTCCTCTCCATTTAGGCTGAACATATCCACCATCGGTTGTCCAATGATAACCACGAATACAGGATATCCCCTTTTTCTCCAATTCCATACAAAAAGAATCTGTCAAACTCTTTGTTGATTCGATCAGTTCACCCCTAAACCCATATAATCTAGTAATAGAGGTATCGTTATAAGCCCCATCGGTAAGAATATAATCTCCAATCTTATTCCCACCGGCAAAGCCTACATGAATCAGTTCCTTAACTCCTGCCGCATACAAATCCTCTGCTTGAGTTGCAAGCCCCGGTGAACACATTTCACCCTTTGCAAAACCTAAACTGCTGTTATGATTCATTACATATATGCCTCCGCCGACATCAAATGTAAGCATACCAACGTTTTTTGCGAGCATTGCATCAAACAGACTATCAGCCAACAAATAAACTCTATTTGGAATCTTTGTTTGATATTCATCAAAATCAATCCCCTGCAATTCAATTTCTTTTCGGACAAGAACAGAGGGGGCATTATATAAAGCCGGGTCTATATCGAACTCTCTTTTTCGCATAATTGAATACGACAATAATTTACCATTTGCAATTGAATACTCCGCTTGTCTTAAAAGCTCATACCCTCGTTTGCGATAAAATTCAGTAGCCGGCAATGATGCATCTATATTTACATACGAATAATTCCGTATGATTTCTTTTTCCAAATAATCCATAAGCTTGGTTCCAATTCCCTCATGCTGATAATTCGGAGTTATATATACCCTTGAAACAGCGTTTTGATTAATTGTGCCTGTTCCGAGAATGGCAGCTTCACAGCCAATCACATAGGTATTGTCTTCCAAAATGTCATTATAGATATTATCGCGATTATGTAATTCCAAAAAGAAATCCAATGCTTCATCCGAATAGTATTTTGAATATATTTCTTTTATCGTTTTAATCACGATTTTATTAATCTCGTCAGTCTGATCTAACCGAGCTTTTTTGATTGCTATTTTATCCACTGCTCTTTTACCCTTCCTTAGATAAAAAATCCTGATTTATCTATCTGATTTTATCTTCAATTATACATAAAAGCATACGCTTTTTCAATCCCCCTAACACTTCTTTTATTTAAACTTAGACGGCACCCTACATATTGTAGGAGCGCCGCCTAATGCTTATAAATAAATTATCTCACACTCACAAATTCCTGTACACACGATCGATGTTGTTCATTTTTTGTACCCACAAAAGCTGATTTTTATTCTTTAACCGTTCTGTCACACCCTGCCTGTCTGCATATTCCATTACCGGCCGAGAAAACATATTCTCTGCCTGCTCGCCTAAGCTTACAAGATATTCATTCAGACTTACGCTTATCAGCAGATTGAGACAAACAAGCCGCTTATGCTCTTTGAGGTAGTGCAAATGCTGCCGACAATAAACCGATAGGCTTGTTATCTTTTTCAGCTGGTAAAGCAAGACACGAAATATAATAATCGCCTTATAATTCATTAAACAGGTTTTTGATTTTTCTGTATTTATCTGTATTTACATGATAATATTCGGAAATACTTAAATTAATCAGATATATATTTTATTTGGCAAATAAAAAAATACTGTAAATTATTAAGGATGATTAGTTATGGTTAATCTTGATATAAGCGCCGGTTCGATTAAAGAAAATAAGCAGTTCAAAAGAAAAATTGTAATAGCAGGAACAGGACTTGTCGGATCAAGCTATGCATTTACACTGCTTAACAGAAATCTTTGTGATGAACTTGTATTGATAGACGCAAATCAGCAAAAAGCCGAAGGAGAAGCAGCCGACCTTGCACACGGCCTTGCGTTCTCAGACTCCACAATGGATATATATGCAGGTAATTACAGCGATTGCCGGGACGCTTCAATTGTCGTAATTGCTGCGGGAGCGGCACAGGCTGTCGGTGAAACCAGAAGCGACGCAGGAATTATAACACGTAACAGCAGAACCGTTGAAGCAATTGTAAACAGTGCGGCCGAAAGCGGGTTTGAAGGAATCTTTCTCATCGCCACCAATCCGGTAGATGTGATGTCAATGATTGCATATAAAAGCTGCGGATTTCCCGCTTCGCGTATAATCGGAAGCGGCACTACGCTTGATACTGCAAGACTAAGATTTCTTCTTGGTAAATATTTTGGAGTAGATGCGCACAATATTCATGCATACGTTATCGGAGAACACGGAGACAGCGAATTCGTTCCATGGTCAAATGCGTTTGTATCCACAAAAAGTACGGAAGAACTCTGCGCAGAGCACCCTCTCCGGTTTTCAAAGGACAAACTTACAGAACTGGAACAGGAAGTACGCGGCTCAGCATATAAAATAATCGCCGCAAAGCAAGCCACATGTTATGGAATCGGTATGGCGCTTGCAAGAATTACTAAGGCAATTTTTGAGGATGAACACAGCATTCTGACCGTCTCTTCTCTTCTCGAAGGAGAATACGGCATCGGAAACGTATGGCTCGGTACACCCTGTATTTTAGGCAAAGAGGGAATTTACGGCAAGCTGCGTCTTAAGCTTACCAATGAAGAGACTAAAAAATTAAAGTTCTCCGCAGATGTGGTGGAAAAAAATTATGATGACGCTTTATCGTCTATTCTATAATGTCTATAAAGCACAAAGCCTCGTTACGGGTCACCGCAGCTGATTACCGTCGCCGAAAAAGGTCGGCGAAATCCGCCCCTCGTCCCTAATCCGGAGGACATCCTGCTTTAGTTATACACATATAAATTTAAATCCCTCGGCTTTGCCGAGGGATTTAAGCGCGCTATTTTATCGCCTCTATGTCATACGGAGTCGTCTGATACACAAAATAGTTAAGCCAATTTGAAAATAAAAGATTGGCGTGGGCACGCCATGATACAATCGGTTTTTTTGAAGCGTCATCATGAGGAAAATAGTTTTTCGGAACAGATATGGGAAGTCCTTTGTTTATATCGCGCAGGTATTCCTTTCCGAGTGTATCTGCATCATATTCGGGATGGCCTGTAATAAAAATCTGTTTTCCGTCCTTTGTCATAGCCGCATAAACGCCGGCTTCATCAGAGCTTGCAAGAATACGTATCTCCGGGATACTTTCGATATCATCTCTGTACACCGTAGTATGACGCGAATGAGGCGCCATAAAGCTGCCGTCAAAGCCGCGTAAAAGAATAGCATTTTTATAGTCCACCGTATGCGGAAATATTCCGAAAAGCTTATTTTTCAGCAAATGCTTCTCGATTCCAAAATGATAGTACAATCCGGCCTGTGCGCCCCAGCAGATATGCAGCGTACTGTGAACATGGCTTTTAGTCCATTCTAACATAGTACAAAGTTCTTCCCAATATTCAACCTCCTCAAAAGACATACGCTCTACAGGCGCACCTGTGATAATCATACCGTCATAGCGGTTTTCCCTCACCTCGCCGAATGTTTTATAAAAAGCAAGCAAATGGTCCGCAGATGTATTTTTGGATTTATGACTTTCAGTATATATCAAATCCGCCTCAACCTGAAGCGGAGTGTTGCCAAGAAGCCGCATAAGCTGAGTTTCCGTATCAATTTTCGTCGGCATAAGATTCAGCAAAAGAAGCCTGAGCGGACGAATATCCTGACTTACGGCTCTCGTTTCGGTCATAACAAAGATATTTTCACTTGTAAGCGTATCATACGCAGGAAGATTATTTGGTATTTTTATCGGCATTTTATCCCCCATACCGTCGGTGACGGCTCGTCGGCTCTAAAGCCGAGCCGTCATAAACGGCATAATGTTCAAATTCTTTCAAGCGCTTGTTCAATATCGGCTATAAGATCGCAGGCGCTTTCAAGTCCGCACGAAAAGCGCACAAGATCAGGCGCAACTCCGGCCGCCTTAAGCTCCTCGTCATTCATCTGACGGTGAGTTGAACTTGCCGGGTGTAAACAGCAGGTCCTCGCGTCGGCACCGTGAGTTTCAATTGCAGCAAGCTTCAAATTCTTCATAAAAAGCTCGGCCGCCGTTCTGCCGCCCTTAACCCCGAAACTGACAACACCGCAGGAGCCGTTCGGAAGATATTTTTTAACAAGTCCGTAATCTTCTCCGGACGGAAGTCCCGGATATACCACCCAGCTTATTTTCGGGTGCTTTTCAAGATATTCGGCAACCGCCATTCCGTTTGAGCAGTGCTGCTGCATACGAACGTGAAGGCTTTCGAGACCAAGGTTCAGCATAAATGCGCTCTGAGGAGACTGAGCCGAACCGAAATCCCGCATAAGCTGCGCCGTAGCCTTGGTTATAAACGCACCCGCAATTCCGAATTTCTCCGCATAGGTTATACCATGATAGCTGTCATCAGGTGTACATAATCCCGGAAATTTCTCTGCATATGCCATCCAGTCAAATTTCCCCGAATCGACGATACAGCCTCCGACCGCCGCGCCGTGTCCGTCCATATACTTTGTAGTGGAATGAGTAACTATATCTGCTCCCCATTCAAAAGGACGGCAGTTTATCGGAGTAGCGAATGTATTGTCGACAATCAGCGGAACTCCGTGGCGATGTGCGGCTGCCGCGAATCTTTCTATATCAAGAACGGACAGCGCGGGATTTGCAATCGTTTCTCCGAATACCGCCTTAGTCTCCGGCCTGAAGGCGCTTTCCAGCTCTTCATCCGAACAATGCGGCGGCACAAAAGTAAAATTAATACCCATTTTTTTCATTGTGACAGCAAAAAGATTATACGTACCGCCGTATATCGATGAGCATGCCACAACGTGATCTCCGCATGAAGCAATATTAAAAACAGCATAAAAGTTAGCAGCCTGTCCCGAAGAGGTCAGCATAGCCGCCGTTCCGCCTTCAAGCTCACAGATTTTAGCCGCGACATGATCACAGGTAGGATTCTGAAGACGGGAATAAAAATATCCGTCCGCCTCAAGATCAAAAAGCTTTCCCATGTCCTCGCTTGTACTGTATTTATAGGTCGTACTTTGAATAATCGGAATTTGACGCGGTTCTCCGTTACCCGGAGTATATCCTCCCTGTACACATACAGTATCTATTGAATTTTTACTTTCCAATTTCAGACCTCTACTCTCCATCCGAACGGATCCTCGGATTTGCCCCACTGAATTCCCGTTATTTTATCGTAAAGCTTCTGCGTAAGGCTTCCGATATTTCCGTCTCCGATATTAATTACTTCATCTTTGTAACGAAGCTTTCCCACAGGAGAGACCACAGCCGCCGTACCGGTACCGAAAACCTCTTTCAGGGAACCGTCATGCGCGGCATTTACAATTTCATCTACAGATATTTTCCTCTCTTCGGTTTCAAGTCCCCAATGGCGACAGAGCGCAAGAACAGAGTTTCGCGTAATTCCGGGAAGTATACTTCCGTTGAGCATCGGTGTGAGAACCTTATCTCCGATTTTGAAAAAGATATTCATCGCACCTACCTCTTCAATATATTTTCTTTCAACTCCGTCGAGCCACAGCACCTGAGAAAAACCGCCGTCATGCGCTTTGACCTGCGCAATAAGAGAAGCCGCGTAATTTCCGCCCGTTTTCGCAAATCCCATTCCGCCTCTTACGGCTCTGACGTATTCATCCTCTATCCAAATTCCGACAGGAGCAAGACCGCTCTCGTAGTAAGCTCCGGACGGAGAAAGAATGACAATAAACATATATGTTTTTGACGGAGCGACGCCGAGAAATTCATCTGTGGCAATTACAAACGGGCGGATATACAGAGAAGCGCCGTCAGTTTCGGGAATCCAGTTTCTGTCGATGTCAACTACGGCTTTTACCGCCTGAACAAAGTCGTCCTCAGGTATCTGCGGTATGCAGAGACGGTCATTTGACGTGTTTGCACGCTTCGCATTCATGTCGGGACGGAAAAGATAGACCTTATTGTCTTCGCCCTTGTATGCTTTCATCCCCTCAAACATTTCCTGTCCGTAATGGAAAACCATTGCGGCGGGAGAAAGAGAAATATTCCGGAACGGCTCTATTCTCGGATCATGCCATCCCATGCCTTCCGTATAATCCATTATGAACATATGATCGGTAAAGATATGTCCGAATCCCAGCGGTTCCCCTTTCTTAGGTTTTTCCTTCAGCGTCTTTGACCTCTCGATTTTAATATTAAGCATTGAAATCCACTCCTTATTACATTATTTATAATTGTATCCTGTTTCAATAGCCTTGAGATTTGCCTCAAACATGTCCGCGTGTTTTGCGGAAACAACCTTTTTCAGCGATTCCCCCACAGACTCATATGTAAGAGCTTCGCTTTCTCTGAGCAGCTTTCCCATCATAACCATATTAGCAAGCGTCGGAATACCTGATTCCTGAGCAATTTTTGTTGCGGGAATCCGAAATACTCTTATATCATCGCGTGATATATCTTTTTCAATAAGAGTAGAATCGCATATTATAATTCCTCCCGGAACTACTGAATTTTCATACTTATCAAGTGAAGGAAGATTCATAGCTGCAAGTACGTCGGCAGACGAAATAATCGGCGAACCTACCGGCGTATCACTTATAATTACGCTGCAGTTTGCGGTACCGCCTCTCATTTCCGGACCGTACGAAGGCAGCCAGCTGACCTGTTTTTTCTCGGTCATTCCCTTATATGCAAGAAACTTTCCCGCAAAGAGAACTCCCTGACCTCCAAAACCTGCGATAAGAATCTGTGTCGTCATGGTTATTATCATCCCTTTCGTATATACTCAAATTCGGGGCGGCTTCAGCTTCTGATGTCATCATTTTTCTCTGCGCTTTTATCCTTATATACACCGAGAGGATAATACGGAATCATTTTTTCATCAATCCATTCAAGTGCCTTCTGAGGAGTAAGTCCCCAGTTTGTCGGACATGAAGAAATTACCTCGACAAGGGAAAAGCCCTTTTTATTTATTTGGTTTTCAAAAGCTTTTTTTACAGCCTTTTTAGCATTCTTAACATTTTTTACATTGTTTACGGCAACCCGTTCGATATATTCAGGTCCGTCAAGCGAAGCAAGCAGCTCAGACACACGGATAGGATAGCCTACCGACTTCACATCTCTTCCGTAAGGAGATGTCTGTGTTATCTGTCCGGGAAGCGATGTCGGCGCCATCTGGCCTCCGGTCATACCATATATAGCATTGTTTACAAATATTATGGTAATGTTCTCATTCCTCGTGGCCGCATGAACAGTTTCGGCCATACCTATAGACGCAAGGTCACCGTCTCCCTGATATGTAAAAATAATATTTTCGGGAAGAGACCGTTTCAGACCTGTCGCGACAGCCGGAGCACGGCCGTGTGCGGCCTCAACCATGTCGCATTTAAAATAATTATAAGCCATTACAGCGCAGCCTACAGGAGCAACTCCGACAGTAATACCCTCTATATCAAGCTCGTCAATTGCTTCCGCGACAAGGCGGTGAATGATTCCGTGCGTACAGCCCGGACAGTAGTGCAGCGGCGCATCGGTAAGTGACGAGGGCTTTTTAAAAACTACCATTACTCTTTACCTCCCGCAAGTTTATTAATTGTTTCAAGTATCTGTTCCGGCGACGGAATCATTCCTCCCGCGCGATTGCACAGAACCACAGGACGTCTGCAGCGGGTTGCAAGCTCCACATCCTCAATCATTTGTCCCATTGAAAGCTCAACCGAAATAAAAGCCTTTACTCTGTCCGCCGCCGCATTCAAAATTTTCTTCGGAAACGGCCAAAGAGTTATGGGACGAATCAGTCCTGCTTTTATTCCGTTTTTGCGTGCCTCGGCAACCGCATTTTTTGAAACGCGCGCGGCAATCCCGAATGCGACGATACAATAATCCGCGTCATCCATCATGTATTCTTCATACATAACCTCGTTTTCCTCGACAACGCTGTATCTTTCAAAACGATCAAAATTATTCTTTTCAAGCTCTTCCGGAACAAGATACAGAGAATTGACTATGTTGTGTCCGCGCTTTTTACGAGTTCCGGTGACCGCCCACGGCGTCTCAGGCCTGCGGGCACAGCTTTCGGGCAAAAGTACAGGCTCCATCATCTGTCCCATTGTCCCGTCAGCCAAAATCATCGCCGGCATACGATATTTATCGGCAAGATCAAATGCCTTAATTGTCATATCGGCCATTTCCTGAACGGATGACGGAGCGAGAACAATCAGGTGATAGTCTCCGTGACCTCCGCCCTTTACGGCCTGAAAATAATCCGACTGAGAAGGCTGGATACCTCCGAGACCGGGACCTCCGCGCTCAATGTTGACTATTACCGCCGGCAAATCACTGCCTGCAATATAAGAAATTCCTTCCTGCTTAAGCGATATTCCCGGACTTGACGAGGAAGTCATGGCACGGACTCCAGCGGCAGCCGCACCGTATATCATATTAATCGCAGAAATTTCACTTTCAGCCTGTAAAAACGTACCGCCTATTTTGGGCATACGTTTTGCCATATAAGCGGCAATCTCGGTCTGCGGGGTTATGGGATAACCAAAATAATGCCTGCAGCCCGCTATGATTGCTGCCTCCGCTATAGCTTCATTGCCTTTCATCAATACTTTGTCTGACATGATTCAATAAACCTTACCTTTCCACCGTAATTACACAGTCAGGACACATTAAAGCGCAGAAAGCGCAGCCTATACATGCAGACTGATCTGTAATTTCCGCAGGAGAATGTCCTTTTTGATTCAATTTATTCGTATCAATGACGAGCAGATGCTTCGGACAGGCATTAACACAAAGTCCGCAGCCCTTACAAAGTTCGGTGTCAAATGTTAACTTTGCCATTATGTAGACTCCTTTATATCAAAGTATTTTCTCTGCAGTGTAAGCGGAAAAACATTTTCGATATTCAGCCTCTCCGCCACATTTTTTTCAGCGGCTACCGCAAGAAGCGGCAGCTTTGAAATTGAGCACAATTTATTCGTCCTTTCTTCTGTTTCAAGGACGTCCTCAGGTGAAGTATCCCAGCCTATATTAGAATTGTTGATTATGCCGGTAAAAGGTATTCCGCAGACGCCTTCTATCTCCTTCATGACATCAAACGCCCCGAGAACCGTTCTTGTAAGGGGACGGTAAAAATTCACGACAAATATATTCTCGTAATCATTCTCTTTAAGAATGCCGGGCGTGTATCTTCCGAGCGCGTATGCTCCGCGGTCGTCTCCTCCGATGTCAAGCACCGCAAGAGAAGCTTTATCCTCTATGCATCCGTATATCTCTTTGGGAAGTGCCGGAATATCAAGATTGGAGTTTGCGTACGCCGATGAGATTACCCGAATTCCTGCCGCGGCAAGCTCGGCTTTGCTGTCCTTTGTTCTAAAATACGGATTGACAATATCGAGATCGGCAATTGTGACTTCGTTTCCCTCGCGTCTCCTCATCAGCGCATAGTTGACCGCAAGGTTTGTTTTTCCGGATCCGTAGTGTCCCGCAAAAAGTGTGACTCTTCTTTTTCTCATGTACTATAAATACCTTTCAACGTCTTACCCGCCGAGCATTCTTCAAAATTCAAATATTCTATCTGTAAATCTCACAACTTTTCAAAATTCAAATATCCTATATGTAAATCTCACAGCTTGTTTCTCTGAATTTTTCCGCTTATAGTTTTGGGAAGAGACTCTCTGAACACAATCATTCTCGGATATTTATATGGCGCGGTATGTTCCTTCACATATGTCTGTATTTCTTTTTTCAGCGCATCCGACGGTTCTGTTCCCTTCGTAAGAACGATGCTCGCCTTTACAATCTGACCGCGTACCGGATCCGGAGCTGCCGATACGCCGCATTCGAGAACATACGGAAGCTCCATAATCACGCTTTCGATTTCAAACGGGCCGATCCGATAACCGGAGGATTTTATTACGTCATCGGTTCTGCTGACATACCAAAAATATCCGTCTTCATCTCTCCATGCGGTATCGCGCGTATGATAATAACCGTCATACCAGCACTCTTTTGTTTTTTCATCATCTTTATAATATCCTAAGAAAAGTCCGCATGGAATTTGATCCGACGCTTTTATGCAAATTTCTCCCACCTCACCGTTTGCAACCGGATTTCCGTCGGGGTCAAGAAGATCAACCTGATACTGCGGAGAAGCCATACCCATGGAGCCGAGCTTCGGTACGGTACCTGCAAGATTGCAGATTGTAAGCGTAGTTTCCGTCTGTCCGAAGCCCTCCATAATGGTAAGTCCGGTGAGCTCGGAAAACTTACGTGAAACCTCGGGATTAAGAGCCTCTCCCGCAGTTGTCATATGGTGAATTGACGAGAGATCGTAATGCGACAAATCTTCCTTGATCATCATGCGAAGCATAGTCGGCGGAGCACAGAATGTAGTTATATTGTATTTTTTGAACATCGGAAGAATATCGGACGCGTCGAATCGGTCAAAATCGTACACAAATACAGCGCCTTCGCACAGCCATTGTCCGTAAAGCTTTCCCCACAGCGATTTCCCCCATCCCGTGTCTGAAATTGTAAGGTGAAGTCCGTCGCGCTCACAGCAGTGCCAATACTTTGCCGTCACAAAATGTCCGAGTGCATATGTATGTGAATGCGCGGCCATCTTAGGATTTCCGGTGGTGCCGGAGGTAAAGAACATCAGCGCGGTCTCGTTTCCGCCGGGAGTATCATCCGTTCTTTCAAACTTACGCGAAAACAGGCCGAATTCACTGTCAAAATCATGCCATCCGCTGCGCGTTCCTCCAACAAGAACTTTGATTTTTACACTGTCACACCGTGCGGCGGCTTTTTCGGCAATTTCCGCCGTGTCTCCGTCCGCGGTGCAAACTACGGCGCTTACGCCGGCCGCATTGAATCTATATACAAAATCATGATCCTTTAACTGATTTGTCGCCGGAATAGCAATTGCGCCGAGCTTATGAAGAGCTATCATGGCAAACCAAAACTGATAGTGACGTTTTAATACGAGCATTACACGATCGCCCTTTTTAATTCCGAGCGATTTGAAATAATTAGCCGTCTGAGACGAATAATGCTTTATATCCCTGAAGCTGAAGCGTCTTTCCGTTTTATTGACGTCCAGATGAAGCATTGCGAGCTTGTCGGGATACTGCCTTGCAATTTCATCAACAATATCAAATCCAAAATTGAAATTTTCAGTATTCTTGAATTTAATCGAACGGAGCGCACCGTTTTCGTCTTCATCCGTATCAATGAATTTTTCGCAAATCAGTTTTCCGGTATTTGCCGCCGAAGCAATACTGCCGCGAATTTCTTCTTCCTTTGTATCATCTCCGGGAATTACAACGGCGCAGAACAGACAGTCCTTTCCGCCTACCGCAATCATTCCGTGCGGAGTACCGCTGTTATAAAATATGGAGTCTCCCTCGTTTAATATTTCCACATGATTTCCTATCTGAACCTTAAGACTGCCCTCAACAATTAAATCAAATTCCTGACCGCTGTGTTTCGTAAGATGAATCGGATGATTCTGCAGCTTCGGAGAATATTCGTAACGAACCCAATACGGTTCCGCAATTTTTGAACGGAAATTAGGAGCAAGATTCTGAATTACAATACCGTCTTCCTTGGCTGTCTCCAAGCCCTGTCCCTTTCTGGTTACAGTGTAAGAAGAAAGATGTGCCGTTTTGTGTCCTTCAAGAAGTTCTGACAGTTCAATTCCGAAAGCAAGAGAACATTTATGAATAAAGGTAAATGGAAGATCGGTTTTTCCGCTTTCAAAATTCTCGTATTCATCTTTACTCACTTCAGTCTTTTCTGCCATATCCGAAATAGTCCAGCCCATGATGTCCCGCATCTCTTTAATTCTTTCCGCAATTTCGTTCAATTGCGTAAGCGCCGTCTGTGTACTCATTTTCTACTCCTTGCTCAATCAATTTTTTATTTTGTTAATTGATGATAAAAAAACCCGTCTCAAAACATGCTGCTTTGAGACGGGGATCAAATTCAGATTTCCCGCGGTACCACTCAAATTGCCCGAATTATTTAAAATTCAGACCACTTTAGACTCTATCAAGTCCTATGCACTGACGCGGCAGTCACGGGAAACCCTACTCGCTTGCTGTTTCGCTGCTTTACTGCTTACTGCTTTGGAATTTCCGACTCGGAAGTGATGGGATTAACAGTTAATTTATACCGGGATCTCACCGTCCCCGATTCTCTGGAAAAATATTGCTGTATCCGTCTTCGTCACAGTCTTTATTGTGTTACTTTTTATGACAAAAATAACTTTTAAAATTATTTTTATTATATCATCCTTTTTCTTCTTTGTCAATAGGTTTATACAAATTATCCGCGAAATTTATATATTTAAAAATTATATGAATTTTTATTTTATTTTTAACGTTTTAAGATACTCCTTCTGCTCTGACGTTATACGATAGCTCTCGACCGCCTTGCTTATCGTTTTATTATGCGTCCATTTATCCAAACGCCGATTTTCAATATACGGAACAATACTGCCGTACTGCTTTGCAAGAGCAGTCGCAAAGTACCATGCAACCATCATATTTACATAGTATTCCTCGCTTCTGACCGAAGCAACCATGTCGGGATATTCTGCGGAAAAGGCGTCGTCAAGATAGAACTTCATAAGAGCTTCGATTCCGAATCTTACGGTATATGCATGAGAATCGGCAATCCATTCTTTTATTTTCGGAAGCAAAGCGTCAGTATTCTTTTTAAAAACTTTAGGATTTATAAGATCACACGTTGCCCAATTATCTACATAAGGAAGAAAAATATCAATCCTCGAAACGCATTCTTCAAAATCCGATATCTGTTCAATTAAAATTCCGTGAAGGTTATTTTCCTCAAAGTATTTATGAGGAAGATCTTCAAGAAAAACTCCGGCTTCCGGTGTCTTAAACAGCCGGCGCGCATATTTTCTAAGCTCCGGGATTCTGATTCCTATAATTGTCTCTTTATCGACAGAAGGAGTAATTTTGCTGCAGAAACTGCGGTATTCAGCGTCCTTAAGTCCTAACAGCTGCTCCCGAATTATAACTGATGCCTCTGTCAATTTGTATTTCCTCCGTTTGTATTTTCGATAAGCCGCAAAATCGCCGTCCGTGACAGCGAAACAAAACTTGCTGACCGAAAAGCAAAGCTTTGAGATTATTTTACCACAGAAAACGATGGAATTCAAGTAAATCCGCATAAACTATATAAAAACTATATAGATAATTTTTAACCTTGATTTTAACCTTGCATTTCAATAAATCAAATAAACAAAGCTCCAAAATATGTATTTTGACAGTTGAATTGTTCATTTATCTACACTATAATATAATCACGTAAAAATCATTTCAAAAAAGCGGTTTGATTTTATTACATTTTGGTTTTATTACATTATGTATATGCCGCCGCGGCGGCAGAAGGGAGTTTGTTATGAAAAAGAATTTCGGAGCTAAACCCTGGACCTATCCCCAGCCCGTGTTTATTGTCGCATCGTATGATGAAAACGGTATTCCGGACGCCATGAACGCTGCATGGGGAGGCATCAGCAACGACACTGAGCTTTCACTGTGCCTGAGCGCAGGACATAAAACTGTAAAAAACATTAAAGCGCGCGGAGCCTTTACCGTCAGTATGGCAGACGCGGAACACGTCGCGGAATGCGATTACCTTGGACTTGTCTCGGCAAACGATGTCCCGAACAAGCTCGAAATATCCGGGCTTCATACAAGCAAGTCGGAATTTGTTGATGCACCGCTGATTGAAGAACTGAAACTTGCCCTTGAATGCCGTCTTGTAAGTTACGACGACAACAGCTGCAGGCTCGTAGGCGAAATTGTCAACGTATGTGCCGATGAAGACATTCTCGGAGCGAACGGAAAAATCGCTGTTCAAAAATTAGATCCAATTACATTTGACCCGGTAGCAAACGAATACATCAGATTAGGAGATTCGGTTGGCAAAGCTTTCGGCGAAGGATTAAAGATTAAAAAATCCTAAACTGCTTATTCCATAAGATAATTAAATCTTAAATATTTCACACGGTTTTTTTGACGAATTTTATTGCATTGCAGATAAAGCTATGTTATACTTATAGTATAAATAATCCTTTGGTTGTTTATAACCTTTATGATAAGGTGCCGGCCTCCGTCCGCGGCAAAAAATCAAATGCTTAATATGAAGTTTTCAGAACAAATTGAAAGTCCGCCAATAATCATGCGGAGCCTGACGACTTAAGATTAACGCATATCTTAAATGTATTCGGCGGGCAGATTCGATTATGCCGATTATGCCTCGACGGTGTATCCGTACCGTATTATTTTAAAGAAGGGAAAGGTTGATTTTTATGAAGGTATGCCCTAACTGTCAGAATCAGGTAAACGACGATGTAGCTTTTTGCCCTGTCTGCGGAACTCAGTTTGGAAATCAGCAAAACACGCAGAACGGTCAATCGGGAGGAAGCTCTCAAAACGGGGGAAATCCCGGATACGGAAATCCGTATTCCGCATATGATCCGTATGATCATACGTCCGAATTCGATCCGCGCGATATTTCCGCGAATAAGGTTGTGTCCATGCTGTGCTATCTGCTAAGCCCGATAGGCATTATAATCGCTCTTTTGGCCGCGGGGAATTCTCCGTACGCGGCATTTCATGTCCGCCAGGCGCTTAAATTCACAGTTATCGAAATACTTCTCGGCATCGTAACGCTTCTCCTATGCTGGACTGTTATCGTTCCTATTTGCGCGGTAATTTTGTACATAGCTTTACTTGTTGTAAAAATAATTGCTTTTTTCCAGATTTGCGGAGGAAAAGCAAAAGAGCCGTATATAATAAGGAGCTTTGGATTTCTGAGATAAATCCGTACCGCCGAGACCTTTACAGGCGGCCGTTTAAATTTTAGTTATACGCATTTTTTGACCCCGTATACTTCTTGTGTGCGGGGTTGGTAATTGTATCGGCAATTATTACGGAAATTTATGCCCTGCCGCAGATGCCCCACGAGTCTCGTCTGCCGACCCGTTCAGCGCTTCTGCTGCGCAGATGCTGCCGCCGGCAGCCCGCGCCCTCCAAAGGCGGCGGGGGGGATATATCAGACTTTCAGCCGGGGGTATAATCTCCTGCCGAAACCCTGAGGGGCAAAGCCCCGGCTGCCATAATCGCCGCCCGATTAAGCGAGTTTATCAGGCTTTGCTCAGATATATCAGATATAAATTACGGTTTCGGCCATCGGCCGTGAACCAAGGGTGTATATTTTTTTGATTTTAAAACCGAAACTATTTGCAAAAAATCTATATTTAAAACAGGAAAGGTAATCAAAAGGATGACAGATAAGGAAATTGCGGAAATACGGCGCAGATATAAAACCGACAAAAGCAGTATATCTCGCGTCCGAGGCTGCTATGTAAATGATAAGCGTGAAATTATTTCGAGATTTGACCAGTCTATCGGATTGATGACCGAGGACGAGGCAGAAGAACTGCTTGGTCTTCTGAAAAAAACACTTTCCGGAAGCGTCGGAAAAAATCTGATTGATATTGAATTTTCAAATCAGCAGGTGCTCGAAGGAAAAGAGCACGCCCGACTGATGAATCTCAGAGACAGTGCCTTGGATTCGGAAGAAGCAGTTACCGAGCTGTATGAAAGGATAATAAATTCCGTAAAGCTTGAGAGCAGCTATCTTATTTTGCTCGCATACGATAAATACGATGTCTTTTCCTATACAAAAGACGGCCGTAAGGCAGACGAATCGGCAACCGTATTTTCATATATTCTTTGCAGCATATGTCCGATAAAGCTGACAAAACCGGCGCTGAGTTATTATGCCCATGACAACGCATTTAAAAATATTGCCGCGAGTTCGGTCATCGCCCCTCCGGAACTCGGATTTATGTTTCCGGCATTTGATAACCGAACCGCGAATATATACAATGCACTGTGCTATACGAGAAATATTTCGGAAAGCCGAAGCGAGTTTACCGATTGTATAATGGGATGTCCGGCTCCTATTCCCGCAGCCGAACAAAAAGACATTTTTGACTCCGTTCTGCAAGAATCCATGACCGACGACTGCAGCTACGACGTCGTATCCGGAATTCGTGACCGAGTATGCGACCTGCTTGAAGAAAACAGAGAAAGCAAAACGGGAGAACCGCTGATGATTTCAAAAAGCACCATGAGCAATTTGCTTAATGAATGCAGCGTTCCGCAAGACAAGATTAATTCCTTTGAGGATAAATTTGAAGAAGCCTTTGGCAAGCATGCGCGTATTTGTCCTCAGAACATCATTTCCACAAAACAGCTTGAAGTAAAAACGCCGGATGTAACCGTTAAAGTAAATCCCGAACGAAGCGACCTTGTAAAAACCGAAGTTATCGACGGTGTTAAATACATTCTTATACGGGCGGAAGACGGAGTTGAGGTAAACGGCGTCGATATCAATATAAATTAAGCAGAATGTTGCGTTCGGTTTAGGGAGACAGGCTTTTATGTATTGGCAAAGATAAACGCACGCTGAATATTTTCCCATCGAACGACGGTCAATCCATACCGAAACCGATATGTATATACAATCAATATTCATAATATTATTTACAAAATGGATTTTGACAAAGAAATATATATATGATATAATATTATGGATTTTATTTATATTCGGCATACTGCCGAAAGACGGCCGGCAGGCATATAATTTAGCCGCATATACCGAGTTTTATGCCGATAAATATTTTAAAACCGTAAACTGTTTTCCAAAAAGGTAGGGTGCCGAATCATGATAATTCTCGGAATCGATCCGGGGCTGGCAATTGTAGGATATGGGGTAATTGAATACAAAAATTCTTCATTTACAACTATAGCTTACGGTTCTATTCAGACGCCGGCGCATACCCCCGTCGAGAATCGTATCTCTACGATATATTCTGACCTTAACCGAATAATCGAAATGTACAAGCCAGCAGACATGGCGGTTGAAGAGCTTTTCTTCAATACCAACCAAAAAACCGCTATAACAGTTGCGGAAGCGCGCGGAGTAATTTTGCTTTGCGCCAAGCAAAGAGGTTTAAACATTTATGAATACACTCCTCTGCAGGTTAAACAGTCTGTTGTCGGTTACGGACGTGCGGAAAAGAAGCAGATAATCGAAATGACAAAAATAATTTTGGGCCTTAAAGAAACACCGAAACCCGATGACACTGCCGACGCACTTGCAATCGCAGTTTGTCATGCACATACGGGCGGAAGCAGATTAAAAGGGTATTTGTAATCAAGTGAGGATATCCGCACCGCATTATATAACCACAGATTTATCAGACGGCGGCTGAAAAACTTTAGGTTATAAGTTAAGTTATAACGTGTTCGGCTCCGCACAAAGAATAAACACATCATTTCGGAAGAGCAGCAATACGCTGCAACCGCCGTGATCCGCTGCAATTTCCGCAATCTTCCGCAATCTAATGCAATACGCTGCAAATTCCGCAATACACTGCAATCTGATGCAATATGCTGTAATCTGCCGCAATACACTGCAATCCCATGTAATCCGTTGCAGAAACGCCGTTTGACAGACTTTCGATACTTACCCAAGCATAGAAACAAGTCAATTATCAAGTTAAAAGGAGATAGTCCTTTAATGTTTTACTCAATCACAGGAAAGGTAACTCTTACCGAGCCGGGAACGGTTGTAATCGAGACCGGCGGAATCGGTTATCGTCTCACGGTGAGCGGAAAAACCTTAGGATATGCGGCGGAAAACGCCGGTACGGAAAAGGTCAGTCTTTTTACATACTTGTCAGTCCGTGAAGACGCTCTCGAACTATTCGGATTTTACTCAAAAAGTGAGCTTGACATGTTCAAGCGGTTGATTTCGGTTTCCGGAGTAGGTCCCAAGGCGGCAATTTCAATTCTTACGCAGTTGTCTCCGGCGGAGCTCGGTGCAGCAGTTGTTTCGGGAGATTATAAATTGCTTACCAAAGCTCCCGGAATCGGAAAAAAAATTGCAGAACGTATTCTTCTGGAGCTTAAGGACAAAATATCCGGAGAATCTTTTCCGCTCTCTGATAATATGAACGATCTTTCCTTTAATTCCTCTGTCTCGGATCCGGACAAACTATCAGACGCGGAAAGTACGCTTCTCGTTCTCGGTTACACCCGCGGGGAAATTGCAGATTCGCTGCGCGGAATAGACATTAATTCTCTCTCTCTTGAGGAAGTAATAAAAGCGGCGCTGAAAAAACTCATGAAATAAAGCAAACAACACTTGTTCGGGACTTAGGTATATTAATTTTAGGTATATCAATATAGTATAAAACTGAAAGAAATCAAGGAATTTTAAATGATTCAAAACTTTACGGGACAAGATATTTCCGACTACGAGGAATACGATATGCAAAACCGTATCGTAAGCACCGAAGAGTCTGAGGAAGATCACGATACGGATGTTTCGCTTCGCCCAAAGCAGCTTGGAGATTACATAGGTCAAATTAAAGCAAAAGAAAATCTTAAAATCTACATCGAAGCCGCCAAACAGCGCGGCGACTCGCTTGATCATGTTCTTCTGTACGGACCTCCGGGGCTCGGAAAAACAACTCTTGCAGGAATAATTGCCAACGAGCTCGGTTCAAATCTTCGCATAACATCGGGACCGGCTATTGAAAAACAAGGGGATCTTGCCGCCCTTCTTACAAACCTTTCTAACGGAGATATTCTTTTCATAGACGAAATTCACAGACTCCAGCGATCGGTAGAAGAGATACTGTATCCGGCTATGGAGGATTTTTCACTTGACATCATAATAGGAAAGGGCCCGGCCGCAAGAAG
Organism: uncultured Eubacteriales bacterium; assembly: GCA_948467545.1. GTDB lineage: Bacteria > Bacillota > Clostridia > Oscillospirales > CAG-272 > UMGS911. Next base: position 68,086 of record CAOKER010000003.1, on the reverse strand, counting down.
CATAAGAATCGACCTGCCTCACTTTACTCTTGTCGGCGCGACGACGCGCGCAGGGCAGCTTTCAACTCCTCTCCGTGACCGTTTCGGCGTACTCCTAAAGCTTGAACTCTATACTCCGAATGAACTCGGTGAAATTATAAAGCGAAATGCACGGCTGCTGGGAATTTCAATCGACAGTGACGGAGCAGCCGAAATTGCCGCGCGCTCACGCGGAACCCCGCGAATCGCAAATCGTTTTTTAAAAAGAATCCGAGATTTCGCTCAGGTAAAGGGAGAAGGTATAATCGACGGTGAAATTGCCGATTATGCGCTTAAAATGCTTGAAATAGACGATAAAGGTCTTGACAATATCGATCGCAGAATGCTTGAAACGATTATTAAAATTTACGGCGGAGGACCGGTCGGACTAGATACCCTTGCGGCGTCGATAGGAGAAGAGGCCGTTACAATAGAAGACGTATATGAGCCTTACCTTATGCAAATCGGTTTTCTTTCGCGGACGCCTCGCGGACGCTGTGTTACGCGCCTTGCGTGCGAGCATCTCGGGATGGAATGCCGCGGAATTACAGAACCGCAGTCCGACAGCCGGCAGATAGAGCTTTTTGAAGAATCGGACGGTGTCCAAGGTCAAACCTGAGAAAAAACAGTCTGAAATACAAATTATTAACCGAAGCGTCTCAGAACGAAATGTATTTATTGAATTTTTCTTGAAAGGTATAAAAAACGAATAAGATGTGGAAATCCGACAAATGGAAGGAATATGAGCTGTTAGACACGTCCGACGGCGAACGTCTGGAACGCTGGGGTAGCTGTACTCTTGTCAGACCGGATCCTCAGGTGGTGTGGAAAAATTGCCGAAAAAATCCCATGTGGAAAAGAGCCGACGGCATTTACAAAAGATCCTCCTCCGGCGGAGGCGGATGGAAAAGCCGAGGCAGACTTAAACAAGAATGGCATATTTCATATGATTTGGAAATCGGTAAAAAGCTTACATTTGTAATAAGACCTACCGGCTTCAAGCATACCGGACTTTTTCCGGAGCAGGCTTCAAATTGGGAATGGTTTTCTAATCTGATTCACCAAAGAACGGTTAATGGCAAGCCCGTCAAGGTTTTGAATCTTTTTGCCTATACCGGAGGCGCAACGGCTGCGGCCGCGGCCGCAGGAGCTTCTGTATGCCATGTCGACGCCTCGCGCGGGATGGTAATGCAGGCAAAAGAGAACGCAAGGCTCAGCGGACTTGGAGACTCACCAATAAGATATATTGTAGACGACTGCAAAAAATTTGTAGAACGGGAAATCAGGCGGGGAAACCGATACGACGCCGTAATCATGGATCCGCCTTCATACGGAAGAGGACCTTCGGGAGAAATATGGAAGCTTGAAGACAATATAGACGACTTTATCAAACTCGCCGCACAAGTAATCTCCGACAACCCGCTGTTTTTTTTGGTTAATTCATATACGACAGGTCTTTCTCCGTCCGTAATAAAATATATAATTGACACGACGGATAAGCTTAACGGAGGAACATCCGAAGCCGGCGAACTCGGTCTTCCAGTAACGGAAACAAAGCTCATACTTCCCTGCGGCTCTGCCGTTCGTTGGCAAATAAGCTGAACTATACGAGCTTAACTACTTAACTATATGAACTGACCTATATAGATTGAACTACATGAATTGAACTGCATAAATTGAACTGCATAAATTGAACTGCATGAATTGAACTGCATGCTCGGATGTTTCTCAGCGACTGAAGCTGCAGGAAAAACAAGTCAGCAGCTCCGAGAGAAAGCTTTCACACCGCTTCGACAGTTTTGACAGTTTTGACCGCTTTGACAGCTTCGGAAACTTCGGCAGTTTTGACAGTCTCGGCAGCTTTGACAGCTTCGGGTCATGTCCTTGGAATTTACCGATTTGCTGTCAGATAAAGTCTTTCTCTTTCTGTCGGCCGTAAAAGCCGGCATTCATCGGATATAAGCTATCTAAAGCCTAATGCATATACGAAAGGTATGGTCAAATTGAAAGATAAGGAAACACCGTTTATACATACGGAAAATCTGTGGTTTTCCTACAGCGGAGACGAGGATACGGAAAGAATTCCGATAATACGGGGCATCAGCGTCGACATTGAAGAAGGCTCCTTTGTGGCAATACTCGGACATAACGGCTCCGGAAAATCAACCTTTGCAAAGCTTTTAAATATGATTCTGACTCCGGACAGCGGAAAAATATGCATAGACGGCAGAGACATTACAGACGGAGAACTTACCGAAGAAGAAATCATGGAGCTGCGCAGAAACATCGGAATGGTATTTCAGAACCCCGATAATCAGCTTGTTGCTACTATTGTTGAAGAGGATGTCGCTTTCGGTCCGGAAAATATGGGAATTCCCCCCGCGGAAATAAGAAGACGCGTCGACAATGCGCTGTCTACCGTTGCAATGACCGAGTTTGCCCGTCATTCTCCGCATCAGCTTTCCGGCGGACAAAAGCAGCGGGTCGCGATTGCCGGAGTTATCGCAATGACGCCGAGGTGTATAATTTTTGACGAGGCTACCGCAATGCTCGATCCGGCAGGACGCAATGAAGTAATGCGCACTATACGGGCTCTGAATAAAGAGCAGGGAATCACGGTCATTCATATAACTCACAACATGAATGAAGCTATTGAAGCGGACCGGGTTATTGTAATAAACGACGGAACAGTATTTCTCGACGACAAGCCTAAGAAGGTATTTTCCAATGTTGAAGAGCTTCAAAAAATCGGTCTTGATGTGCCGCAGGTTACGGAACTGATATTCGAGCTGAAAAAATGCGGTTTTGAATCACATACCCATCCCCTCCCGGATGACATTATTTTCGAGAGCGACGGAGCGAAAGCCATTGCGGACATTCTGACGGAAAGCCGAGTATAAAAATATATACAGGATAAGTACACCTCTAAAGACGTAAGGATTTGTTATGACAGGACTTGAGTTTAAAAATATATCGTACATTTACAGCGCAGGTACTCCCTTTGAGAAGACGGCACTTGACGATGTAAGCATATCATTTAAGGGCGGCTGTATCACCGGGCTCATAGGGCATACCGGTTCCGGAAAATCCACGCTTGTACAGCTCGCCAACGGACTCCTTAAACCGACAAAAGGGCAGGTTTTGCTTGACGGACATGACATATGGGAAAATCCCAAGGAAATTCGGTCTGTACGTTTTAGGGTGGGGCTTGTATTTCAATATCCCGAGTATCAGCTTTTCGAAGAAACGGTATACAAAGACATCGCATTCGGACCGAAAAACATGGGGCTTGATGAAAACGAGATACGAAAACGTGTATGCGCAGCTATAAAGTTTGTCGGAATAGGCGAGAACATGCTTGAAAAATCTCCGTTTGATTTGTCCGGCGGTCAGAAACGCAGAGTAGCCATTGCCGGAATTATCGCAATGGAGCCGGAGGTGTTGATCCTTGACGAACCGGCCGCAGGGCTCGATCCGATGGGACGTGAAGAAATACTCGGCGGAGTGCGCTCGTATCAGAGAGAGAGGGGCTCTACGGTTATCATCGTAAGCCACAGCATGGAGGACATGGCAAGATATGCTGACAGAATTGTGGTGATGAACCGGTCAAAGCTATACGAGGAAGGAAGCTGCAAAGAAATTTTCAGCGACGCATCCTCTCTTATTTCGGTCGGTCTTGATATACCTCAGATTACACGAGTTATGGAAAAGCTGCGAAACGCCGGTATACCGATAAAGGAAGGCATTTTCACTGTCGACGAGGCAAAAGACGAAATTATGCGTATTTACCGTTCAAAAAACAAAACCTAACATTTATTGTTTTAATTTGATTTTAGTAATGAGGTTATAATCCAATATGCTATCAGACATCACTCTCGGTCAGTTTTTTCCCGGAAAATCCCTGCTGCACAGACTCGATCCGAGAATCAAAATTATCATCGCCGTCATATATATTGTAGGAATATTTCTTGCGGACAGCATCAGCGGTTTTTTGCTGATAACGGCATTTACACTGGCTCTGATTTTTATAAGCGGAATATCTTTCAAGACAATTGTCAAGGGTATGAAGCCGCTTCTGTATATAATCATTTTTACGGTTATAGTAAATATTTTCTGGTCAAAAGGAGATCATCTTCTTTTTGAAATGGGCTTTATTCATATATACGCGGAGGGACTTTTGCTCGCCCTGCTTGTAACGCTCCGAATCGCCGCTCTTCTCACCGGCACAAGCTTGATATTAACCTACACCACATCTCCTACCGCTCTGACGGACGGTATCGAAAAGCTTTTATCTCCGCTCAAATATCTCCATGTTCCGGTTCACGACTTTGCCATGATGATGACGATTGCGCTCAGATTTGTCCCTACTCTTATAGAGGAGACAGACCGAATCATGAATGCGCAGAGAGCGCGCGGTGTTGACTTTTCTCACGGCAATATTAACGACAGAGCCAAGGCGTTAATTCCGGTGCTTATTCCGCTCTTTCTGTCAGCGGTCAGACGTGCCGGAGACCTTGCAACGGCAATGGAATGCCGCTGTTATCACGGCGGAGACGGACGTACAAGAATGAACAATACAAAGCCTGTATTTACCGACTACGCTGTTTTAGCCGTTTTCGTAATGTTTTGCGTTTTAGTGGTTCTTGCCGGTCATTACTTCCCGATTTATAAGGCAGCTCAGCTTTAAGCCCAAATCAGCTTTAAATCCAATAAATAAGTTTGAAACCGTACAAAGCTATGAATATATATGAATATAAATGAAAGGTCACGGTAGTGTGAAACTGCTTCTGAAAATTTCTTATCTCGGAACCGCATACAGCGGGTGGCAGGTACAGAAAAACAGGAAAACCGTACAAGAGACGCTGCAGGACGCAGTCGAGACAGCATTCGGGAAAAGGTATCCCGTTACCGGGTGCAGCCGAACCGACAGCGGAGTACATGCAAATATGTTTTGCTGTACTGTGGAATTCGGCAAAACAAAGATAAGCGTTCCCACAGAAAAAATTCCTGTCGTACTCAGCAGACTTTTGCCCGATGATATATCCGTTTACGGCGCATGCAGCGCAGCGGACAGCTTTCATCCGAGATATGACGCGACAGGTAAGGAATATATATATCTTATTTGGAACGGAGAAGTTAAAAATCCGTTTCTTACAGGACGAGCCATGTTTTACCCTAAACCTCTCGACGCCGATTTAATGAATGACGCGGCGCGCTGTTTCTTGGGTAACCATAATTTTGCATCTTTTATGTCCTCCGGTTCTAAAATTACAGACACAGTACGAAGGATCGATTCGGCAAAGGTAGAAAGAGAAGGAGATAAGGTTTTATTTACCGTTGCCGGAAACGGATTTCTTTATAACATGGTAAGAATTATGGCGGGCACTCTGATAGAAGTCGGAAGCGGTAAGATAACCCCGCATGACGTATCGGATATTTTAAGAGCATGCAGCCGCAAAAAAGCGGGTGCAACAGCTCCGTCGTGCGGCTTATATTTAAACAGAGTATTTTACTGACTTACTGACCAAAATTATTTTTTATTTTGTGTTTCAAAAATGCGCAATGTGCCGTTATAAGTGCAACATGTCGTTATAAGCACAGCATGCCGTCATAAGCACAGTATGTCGTCATAAGCGCAGTATGTCGCCATGAAGCGCCGTAACCGTGTATCGTATCGTCACGCCGTCACGAAAACCGTCGGAACCCGCTTGCGGTGCGGCGGCAATATCTGCCTGTAGTTATACTGTCTATGCTGCCGATAAAATTACGATAACGAATAAAACTAAAACGGCTAAAGCCTCTATATAAAAACGTTTTCTCGTCGGAAAAGGAAAATTTTTGCGGACAAAGGCCAGGTCAAGTTATATGAATTCAGAAAAAAAGAGCGGTTTCCCAACCGAAAATAATAAAATAAAAGTAAGGACTTCGGGAGAACATAAAAATAAAGGTACGCTTGTCTCCGAAAAAGAAAATACCGAAAAGGAAAAGGCCGAAAAAAAGCCGTCTCTCCAAAGTGCTTCAAAGGATAAACACAGCCGACGCAGGACACGGCGCATAAAAATGTCTAAAGCTCAGCGAATCAAAAAATCCCTTGACGAATCACTTGAAAGAGAAGCCAAGGAAAAGCTGGAAGCTGTCGCGGCCGGTGTAAATCCGTATTTTATTCAACTGTCCAAACGATGCCGCACCGCCAAGATAGTATGTGCGGTGATTCTTGCACTTTTTTCAGTTGCTATGCTCGGATCTTTCAAAGACGATATAACCGCGGAGAATCTCCAATATCTTTTAAGGGACTTAAACGTCACCGGTACGGTGTATTCCAGCACCTCGTCGGCAACAATTTCATATAATACGGACACTGAAGCCGTTTTCTGCATGTTTCGCGGAAACATTGCAATGTCAAACCGCGAAAGCTTCGTGCTGTTTTCAAATAACGGAAGTAAAATTTTCAGCGAGAGTCATAATTACAAAAATCCGTGCGTTACAGGCTCTGAAGCGCTTGTAATATCATATGACCTCGGCGGTACATCTTATGCCGTCTATAACACTCTCGGTAAAATTTCGGGAGAATCCACCGCGTATCCGATTTCTTCGGCATCAGCGGCGGAAAACGGAAGCTATGCCGTCATGACAAGAAGCGCCGAATACCGCACCGTAATATATGTTTACAATTCAAATAAAGAAAATATCGCCCAGATTATGAAAGACAAGATTGCTCTCGGTATGGGGTTCGGCAAAGACGGGAACTGTATTTTTGTCATTTCGGTATACAATGACAACGGAGCTATAAGCGGCGAAGTTTCGGTATATAATCCCCAGTCCGGCAACGAGCTGTTCACGGTAACAATTGACGAAGAAATTCCAATGTATGCCGCATTCAACGAAAGCGGTGATCTTAAAGTAGCCACCGATAAGTCTTTCTGTATTTACAGCAATTCCGGAGAACTTATTTCCGTGTATTCCTATGAAAACCGCACGCCCCAGACCGTTTGCGTCGGAAATAATTATTTTGCAGCCGTTTTTTCCTCAAGCTATATAAGCAATGAAAGTGATATTGCCGTAATCAACGATAAGGGGGAGAGCGTGCTAACCTATTCCATAGCCGGCGCGGTTAAAAAAATTAAAATCTCCGATGACAGAATTTATTCTTTATGTTCGGACAAGATAATATGTATAAATCCGGACAATTTGGAGGTACTTAATTTTAAATACGACGGAAATCCATGCGACATTAATGTGTCAGGCGACATAATCTTTGTTTCATATTATTCACATACTCTTTCATATTATTTGTCAGAAGTATTTGAAGGCGGGAGCACCGACACGGCAAATGCGGGAAGCGAGACTTCGGAGATAACATCCGCTGTATCCGATTTCGAGAGAGATTCGCAGACGACCGAAACCGAGGATAAAAACGACAGCGCTGCCGCGGAAACCTCCGACGTTATTGTTTCAAATATTTCATCCGACGCCGCTTCGCCCGGACAATAAATTTAAAATACCCGCCCTGCGAATTTTCAAATTAAAGGAGAGTGACCTGACGTGTCATTAGCTATAGATATTATTCTTGCAATCATAATTATATTGCCTGTAATTCTCGGAATAAAAAGAGGTTTTGTTAAGACGGTAATGGGACTTGTATCCGTGCTTATTGCAATATGTGCCTCATATATTTTGACACCGCACCTCTCTCCTTTATGCAGGGATAAAATTGTAGAGCCGTATATAAGAGAGCCTGTGGAATCTCAGATTGAATCAATGCTTGAAACATCGGACGAGACACTCAATACGGAATCTTTAGAAAATCTGTCCGAAATTCCCGAGGTTATTAAAAACATTTGCGATACCTTCGGAATTGATATTCAAGACATTATATCGGACGCGGAAAAGGAAGATCAGAGTACCGGCAAAAAGGAAGATCAGAATACCGATAAAAGCGTTTCTGAATATATTACCGAAATAATTCTTTCAAGGACGGCTTATATCATTGCTTTTATCTCGGTATTTATTGCAGCTGCGCTTGTTCTCAGGATAATCACAATCATACTGTGCGCTATATGCAAAATGCCGATACTGAACAGTATCAATCGAATAGCCGGAGCTGTGTTCGGCTTTTGCTTCGGCGGGATTTTCGCGTTTGTAATTGCAAAGCTGCTGATTTTGCTTCTTCCGACTCTTGTTTCGGTCAATCCCGAACTGTTCGGAGGCGCTGCGGAGCATTCGGTTTTACTTAAATTTATAGGAAATCTCTTTAATTGAATTCTGAGGGAGAATAATCATAATGATGGAATTGTGTTCAAGATGCAAAAAACGCGTCGCTGTTGTATTTGTTACAAGATTTGAAGGAGGGAAAACCCTCAATGAAGGTATCTGCCTGAAATGCGCCAAAGAGCTCGGCATAAAACCGGTAGAATCAATGATCGAAAAAATGGGGCTGTCTGATGAAGATCTTGACAGAATGGATATGGAGATGGACAGTATGATCAACGGAGAGAATACCGAAAATGACAGTCTCTCCGAAAGTGATGACAATATGGAAGAAACAGACTCCGAAGAGCGAACGGAAGCCGACGGGGGAGATTCGGAAGGTACGGATGACACCGATAAGGGAAATGCTCCGGCAATTGATTTCCGCAAATTCTTCGCTCCGCTTACAAACCTGGGAATCCAAAAAAATTCCGATTCGGAAAAAACCGACGGTACAAAGGAAAAAGCAGGCGCCGCCGGAGACAAGAAAAAGCCTAAGCGTAAATACCTTAATATGTATTGCAGCAATCTTACCGGACTTGCCAAGGAAGGAAAGCTTGACCGCGTAATAGGTAGGGAGCGTGAAATAGCAAGAACGGTTCAGATTCTTTGCAGAAGGCAAAAAAATAATCCTTGCCTGATCGGAGAACCCGGCGTCGGAAAAACTGCCGTAGCCGAGGCTGTTGCGCAGCTTGCAGTCAGCGAAAACGTCCCGTGGAAGCTTCGCGGAAAAGAGATATTTCTGCTTGATTTGACTTCTCTTGTTGCGGGAACCCAGTTCCGCGGACAGTTTGAAAGCCGGATGAAAGGTTTGATAGATGAAATCAGAGCAAACGGAAACATTATCCTTGTAATTGATGAAATTCACATGATAGCCGGGACAGGAAACGCGGAAGGCGGAATGAATGCCGCCAATATTCTTAAACCCGCCCTGTCAAAGGGTGAAATTCAGGTTATCGGCGCCACAACACTGAATGAGTACAGAAAATATATCGAAAGCGATTCCGCTCTTGAAAGAAGATTTCAGCCGATTATTTTGGAAGAACCGTCAATTGAGGATTCAACTTCAATTTTGCTCGGAATAAAGAACTATTACGAAAGGTTTCACGGAATCAGTATTCCTGACGAGACCGTATCAGCCGCCGTCAGGCTTTCGGAACGATATATAACAGACCGTTTTCTGCCTGATAAGGCCATTGATTTGCTCGACGAGGCTTCATCGAATCTCGCATTACATTCGCCCGTTATTAAGGAGGTCGAGCTGCTCGCGGAGGATCTCGGTAATCTGAAGACAGAGCGTGAAGCCCTCGAACTTGAAGCGGCGGAAACAACGGACGACACGGCCGATGAAAAATATCGCCGCATTGCGGACATGAGAACAAAAGAGATCGGAATGGAAGCCCGGTTTAAAGAACTCTCCGCAGAGCGCGACAAAATCAGCCTCTCCGTCGATGATCTCGCAAAAGTGGTTGAAATCTGGACGGGAATTCCGGCCAGCTCGATTACCGAACATGAATTTGCCCGTATCGACACACTCGGAGAACGTCTGCGGGAGCATATCATCGGTCAGGATAAAGCCGTCGACGCGGTTGTACGCGCAATAAAACGCAGCCGTGCCGGCGTATCCTCAAAACGCAAGCCCGTATCCTTCATTTTCGCGGGAAGTACAGGCGTCGGAAAAACAGAGCTCGTCAAATGCTTAGCCGCAGATTTATTCAATTCTCCGGAAACTCTCATACGCCTCGATATGTCCGAATTTATGGAAAAACATTCGGTTTCCAGAATAATCGGATCGCCTCCCGGATATGTGGGATATGATGACGCGGGACAGCTCACGGAAAAAATACGCCGTAAGCCGTATTCTGTTGTGTTATTCGACGAAATCGAAAAAGCTCACCCCGACGTATTGAATATCCTACTTCAAATTCTTGATGAAGGAAGAGTTACGGACGCGCACGGAAAAACCGTCGGCTTTGAAAATACCGTTATAATAATGACTACCAATGCCGGGGCAAGTATGGCGTCGAATACGCCGGGCTTCGGAGCAACCGCATATGAACAGGAAAGCGATCGGACGCTTAAAGCTCTCGGAGAATTCCTTCGTCCTGAATTTATTAACCGCGTGGATGAAATCGTTACTTTCCGCTCGCTTGAAAAAGAAGATTTTATCGAAATATCCGGTCTTATGCTCTCCGAACTTAAGGAAACGCTTGCAGTCAAGGGAATTTCCGTTGAATGGACATCCGCGGCTCAGACTTTTATTGCGGAAAAGTCTTTTTCACGGCGTTTCGGCGCGCGGAATATGAGAAGGTATGTTCAGTCGCACGTCGAAGATGAAATTGCAGATTTGATTATCAAGAGCTATAACCGTGTTATTAAGAACGTGAAAATTGATGCGCCCGATGAAAATAATTCGGAAAAGCTTGATATTACGCTTGAATACGATTCCCCCATGCTTTCTGCGCCCGAAGAAAGCAAAAAATGATGCCCTATGAACGAAAAATGGTATGAGCTTACTCCGGAACAAATAGCAAGCAAGCTTGACAGTAATATAAGCAGCGGCCTTTCAGCGGCAAAGGCCGCCGAAAGGCTGAAAACAGACGGAGAAAACAGTATATACACCGAAAGCCGCAGTTTATATAAAAATAATCTGCGGCATATACTGACGGACTTAACCGTGCTTCTGCTGATTTTTACAGCTGTTATTTCTACCGCTTTTAATCAGAACATTTCCGCACTGGTAATAATATGTATAATCGCGCTTAACGTCACGGCGGCTGTCACTGCGTTTATCAAATCGAAAGAGATTCTGAGGGATATCGGTATAAAGGCCGGCCCATATGTCAAGGTCGTCAGAAACGGGAAAATAATTTTTACGGGCAGCAGTCAGATTGTCCGCGGAGACGTTATATATCTTTCGGCAGGCGACATTGTTCCCGCCGACGCACGAATCATTCAGGCAGACGGGCTTACAGTCCTGCAGCGGGAAATCACGGGAGAAAAAAATCCCGTGAGAAAGCGCGCCGGCTTTGCGTCGTCAAGAGGAACAGAACTTTCTCACTCCGAACAGACAAATATTCTTTTTGCGTCCTCGATTGTCATAAGCGGAAGCGGACGGGCGATAATATACTCGACATCGGAAAATACGGCCGCAGGCAAAATAAAGAAAGAAAACGCCGATGAGAGCATGCTTTCTTATGAGAAGCTCCGCGTATTTAAACTTATGCGAAAATACAGCTCCGTATGGTCCTTGTGCATGCTCGCCGCAGTATTCATAATCGTTGTCCTTGATATTATATTCGGAAGAAATTCGGGACGCAGTCTTTTCGACAGCTTTATAACGGGGCTTACCGTTGCCGTAGCGTCGATGAGCTCCTATTATCTTACCTTTTCATATATAATTGTAAGCTTCGGTGTTCTCGGTATGCGGAGACGCCGCAGGGGATACGATTCCGGCGCGCTTGTTAAAAATATAGAAAAGCTTGAAGCGGCAAAGGATATTGATGTCCTTATAATTCCGCGGTCAGCTCTTATCGCCTCCGACGCCGTATGCATAGACCGAATGACAGCATCGGGAAATGAACGCGCGGTAGGCGCTCACGGTTTTAAACGCTGCTGCGGTGAGCTTCTTAAGCTGTCGGTAGTTACTACCGGACGTTACGGAGCCAACCGCCTGATGTCGGATAACCTAAGCGGAAACAGCATTTACACAAGCGAAGAAGAAATGATCATATCCTGCGCGTCCAAATTCGGATTGTACAATTCATCGCTTGAGAGAGATTACATTCAGATAGATCACGCCGGAGTGTCGGACGGAAGCCGTTTTGACACAACTTTGTGTATCCATTCGGGACAATTCATTGCCGTATCGCGCGGCGAAGCAAGGAGCCTATTAAAAAGCTGCAGCTTTTACCGCGACAGTTCCGGAAAACACAGAATCACAGCGGAAAAGCTGAACGAATACAACGACTATATAAAATCGGCTGCCAAAAAGTTCTGCCGCGTTGTTGCGGTTGCCTCCAAGGAAACGCAGTATACAAATCTCAGAAGACTGATAGCAAACCAAAGCGACCTTGTACTAAACGGATTTATAGTGATAAAAGAGCCTATTATGGAGGGTGCAGCTCAAAATATTTCTTCCTGTCTCGAAGCGGGCGTTAAGGTTGTAATGACATGCGATGACAGCAGTGAAACAGGACAGATGATAGCGCGTTCTCTCGGAATAATAAATAATGAAAGCGAAATAGCAACCGGTTCACAGATTTCAAGTATGAAGCCGGATATTTTCCGAATAAATATCCCTCTTTACAACCTGTACATAGGCTTGTCTTCCGGTCAGCTCGACTATCTTGTCTATCTGATGCGTTCAGACGGCCGAAAGGTCGGCGTCTTAGCGGACAGGCTTGATAAAATTGCCGTGCTGAGCGAGGCTGACGTCGGATTTGCCTTTTCCGAAGAGCCGTCGGCAGGTTCGGGCAAGGGACGCAAAGCCCCTATCATAACAGGTGAAAAAAAGGCAGCCGCGGGAACCGCCGCGCTTCGTTACATGTCGAATGTCGTATTGCTGCCGCCCGAAAAAAGCGGATTCGGAGGATTTAACGCCATGCTCGGCACCGTGAAAAGCTCCGCGCAAACCTACAGCAATATTATGAATGCGGTTGCGTATCTTGTAACGACACAGGCCGCGCGTCTGATTCTTGTATTATGGGGAGTTCTGTGCGGAAAATATATAATGACGCCTGTTCAGATATTGTTTTCCGGATTTATCGTCGATTTTGCCGCCGTATTCACAATAGCCTTTCAGACACCGTCTCCGAGTATTCTTAAAAGCCGCAGAAATATTGAAAGAAAAATGGCAAGACCTTTTTACAGCAATGTTCCCTATCTTGTTTTCGGATGCGTTTGGGCGGTCTTGCTGATTGCCGCATCATGCGCCGCTTCATCCGAAAAGTTCGGTCTGTCGTCCGCACAGCTTGTATCGGCTTCATTTCTCGGATTTACTCTGACGCAATTTGTACTTCTCTTTGAAATAAAGCGTACGAGCAGCGTTTTCAGTACCAAAGCGTCAATCAACGGAATCGGATTGCTGACGGTCGTCTTATGCGCCGTTCTCGCCCTGCTGTCGTTTTTCATCCCTGACTTCGGCAGCCTCTTCGGCATAACGTCGTTCGGCATAAACGGAGTTTGGGTAATGCTCATTCCTGCATTGTTCACAGCGTCCGCGGCCGAAATATATAAATTCATAAACGGAAATTCCCGCGCGGGCACTTGGCTCAGATTAAAGCTTCGGAAGTTACTGCAAAGAGGAAAAAGCAAAGCCTCTTATGAACATGAAGAGGAACAGCCGAAGGATAATCATTCTGTCAGTGACAAAGACAAGAGTGAAAGTCCCGGACTTTTTGCAGATTTTGATTTGGAATCCTTTATAAAAATATCCGAATCGGGTGCGGAAGATTTTGGATTGGATTATACAATGCCGGGACAAGCTAAAACAGTTCACGAAAATCAAGACAATTCAGAAAATGCCGAAGCTGAAAAAAAGAGTTCCGACAACGAAACAAATGACGCGGATAACAAAAAATCCGATGAAATTTCGCCGTCGGATACAGCAGCTGAGGTTATCCCTCAAGAAAAAAATATGCCGAAGAATAATCGTCTGCCTCTCAAATCAGATAAAAAGGGCACGGGCGTAAGCACCGATAATACCGAAGCCTTGCCATCCGAACAAGAAAGCTTTGAAATCGGCAGCGAGATAATCGAAAGTATTTTTTCAGCCGGAAACGATAAAGACAAACAATAAAGTACATAACAACGGGCGGCATTGCCAACCCTTTTATATTTTCTTTATATCTCCGTTTATATCTCCTTTTATATCTCTTTTTATAACCTTTTTATAACCCATTTTATAACCCCATTACCGTCGGCTCTTATTTTCTGACAAGGGGGTATATTATATATATCTATGTATATCGAAAGGAGTGTGATAAAAATGCCGCAGCATATAATAATCGCCGAATACAATCCGGAATGGCCGCGGAAATTTAAATATGAAGCGGAAAAAATCCGCAAAATACTCGGAGATAACTGTGTCGGAATTCATCATATCGGAAGTACCGCCGTTCCCGGTCTTGCCGCTAAACCAATCATTGATATTATGCCGGTTGTAAAGAATCTTGACAGCGTTGACAAAAAGGCAGAAGAATTTGAAGAGATCGGCTATGAGTATATGGGCGAGTTCGGAATTAGCGGCAGACGTTTTCTCCGAAAAGGCGGCAGCAACCGCACACATCACGTTCATATTTTTGCTGAAAACGACAGCTGTAATATCAATCGTCATCTTGCTTTCAGAGATTATATGCGTTCAAACGCCGATGCAAGGCACGCTTATGCCGAACTTAAGAAAAGACTTGCAGAAGAATTTTTCGATGACATCGACCGCTATTGCGAGGGAAAAGACAGCTTCGTAAAGATGACAGAGGAAAAAGCAATTCAATGCTATATGCAATATGGCCCTGATCCTAATGAAATATATCCTAACAAAGGTATAAAAAACGTTTGTTTTATAAAACCCACTATAACACGTCCGAATATTATTGTAGGCGACTATACTTATTTCAGCGATGAAAAAGATGCGAGCCGTTTTGAAAGCCATGTTACACATCACTACGAGTTTTTGGGAGACAAACTGATCATAGGCAAATTCTGCGCCGTTGCAAGCGGTATCGAATTCATCATGAACGGCGCTAACCATAGAATGTGCAGTGTTACTACATATCCGTTCAACCTAATGGGAAACGGATGGGAAAAAGCAGTTCCGAAAATACAGGACCTGCCTTTTAAGGGAGACACGGTTGTGGGAAACGATGTATGGATAGGACAGAATGTAACGGTTCTGCCGGGAATAAGCATAGGTGACGGTTCAATCGTCGCTGCAAATTCGGTGGTAACAAAAAATGTCGCCCCATATACAATTGTCGGCGGCAACCCGGCAAAACATATCAGAAACAGATTTGACGAAAAGTTAATCGAATTTTTGCTTGAGCTAAGGTGGTGGAATTGGCCTCCCAAAAAGATATTTGAGAGTCTTGACATTTTATGCGGCGGCGATTTAAGTAAGATAAAGCAAATACCGATTGATTACAATTTTGAATAAAGGGAAACACCGTATGATCATAATGATTTCCGGCGGCACGCATACCGGCAAAACAAATTTGGCTCAAAGACTGCTTGAAAAATATCATTACCCGTATTTCTCAATCGACCATTTAAAAATGGGATTAATCAGAAGCGGAAAAATTAATCTCACCGCGGAAGATGATGAGCTGCTGACGCCTCGGCTTTGGAAAATTACAAAGGAAATTATCAAAACCGCGGTCGAAAACAGTCAAAATCTTATCGTCGAAGGCTGCTATATTCCTTTTGACTGGCAAAAGGATTTTTCTGATACATATCTTGCTGACATTCATTTTATCTGTTTAATAATGAGCAAGAATTATATTATAAACCATTTTTCTGATATTCTCAAATATTCAAAGGTAATAGAAAACCGCGTCTGTAATGATGATTTGAATGCGGAAAACCTGATAAATGAAAATAACCGTAATTTAGCAATGTGCAGAAAATATAACCTGCCGTATTGTTTAATTGACATGGCTTATTGTATAGACAATCTTGTAATCAGAAAATACCGTCCTTCGGACGCTCGGAGCACGGCTCGGCTCTTCTATGAAACCGTACACGCAGTAAATGCAAGGGACTATACCGAAGAACAGCTTGACGCCCGGGCATCTCCGAATGATGATACAGATACATGGAACCGACGTTTTATCGGTACAAATACTGTAGTTGCTGAAGAATGCGGTATAATAATCGGTTTCGGAAATATGGACAGCACAGGTTATCTTGATATGCTCTATACTCATAAAGACAGGCAGAGGCAGCAAATCGGGACGAAAATCACTTATGCATTGGAACAGCAGGCTCTTCATGACGGGGTAAAAGAAGCTTATACTTTCTCTTCCGCTACGGCAAGGCCTTTTTTTGAAAGTCTCGGCTGGAGGACGGTTTGCGATAATACCGTAACGCGCAGTGGGATATGTCTTACAAATTATAGGATGGTAAAAAGGTTAGTAATATAGCAAATAAAACTATCAAAGGAAAATAAAAGGATAATGAAAATACAAACCATAACACAAAACGGTACCACTGTCGCATTGATTACCGGTAATACAAAGCTTATCACCGACACACAATCGGCATTGGACTTAATTATGACAGTAAAATATGAAGCAGGAACCAATCTCACAGCTATTGATAAAAACTGTATTGCGGATGAATTTTTTATCCTCGGCAGCGGTATGGCCGGAGAAATTTTACAGAAATTTGTCAACTACAAGGTTAAAACGGCAATTTTCGGAGACTATACAAAATATAAAAGTAAACCGCTGAAGGATTTTATACATGAATCAAATTGCGGCAGGGATGTTTTCTTCACAAATACTAAAAACGAAGCGATCGAAAAGCTTATCAAAGCAATGCAATGAATCCCCAATAGCTTTTATAATATATTGTGATTACCTCGGTTCATATTTTGTTTACATAAAAAGAATGTCAAACTATTGCTTTTCACCATTTAGTGTGGTATAATAAAAAGGCATTGAGTTTGTAAGGCCTGTTGGTCAAGAGGCTAAGACGCCGCCCTCTCACGGCGGAAACAGGGGTTCGATTCCCCTACGGGTCACCACTGAAAATCCGCTTGATTCTGTCAGGCGGATTTTTTGTATAAAGCTGAACACATAAATGTATATAATATATATTTAAAAAATCAAATCGGCAGGATGCCGGGATAAGGAGAATGCAGGATGTTATACGGAAATGTTATTGTAGGTCAGTCAGGCGGACCTACCGCGGCAATTAACGCATCGCTTGCAGGTGTAATCCGCGGAACAATTGAAAATTGGTCAATCGGTACGGTATACGGAGCTTTGAACGGAATCGAAGGTATTCTTGAAGAAAGATTCTGCAATTTGAGTGAAATTTTTGCGGATAAATCTAAACTGGATTTGCTTGAAAATACTCCGTCATCGGCACTCGGATCATGCCGCATGAAACTCCCCCCGGTGCCGGAACAGGGACAGAATGACGAAACATACGATAAATTGTTCGCTATATTTAAAAAATATAACATAAGATATTTTTTGTATATCGGCGGAAATGATTCTATGGATACTGTCGCCAAGATTTCGGCATACGCAAAAACCACAGATTACAAAATAAGGGTAGTCGGAATTCCGAAAACAATCGATAATGATGTTGCCGGAACGGATCATACTCCGGGCTATGGTTCGGCAGCTAAATATATTGCCGTCTCCATGCAGGAAATTCTGCGGGACTGTTCTGTATATACTGTAAAAGCTGTTACAATAGTTGAAATAATGGGAAGAGACGCAGGATGGCTGACCGCAGCAGCCGCACTTCCGAGACTTATCTGCGGATGTGCCCCCGATTACGTGTATCTGCCCGAACGCGTATTTGATTTTGAAAGATTCTATGCAGACATTGATGAAGCATTTAAAAAGCATTCAAATGTCGTAATTGCGGTTTCCGAAGGACTTCGCACTGCCGACGGCCGTTACGTGGGAGAGTCCGCACAAAGCGGGGTGTCGGATGTATTCGGACATAAGTACCTTTCCGGCACAGGAAAGGCTCTCGAGGCAGCCGTAAAGGAAAAATTCGGATGTAAAGTTCGCTCCGTAGAGCTGAATATTCTTCAAAGATGTGCATCGCATATCGCTTCCCGTACCGATATTACCGAAGCAGTCGAAGTCGGAAAAGCGGCGATGCTTGAAGCAACAAACGGCGCTACCGGAAAGATGATGACGCTGGTTCGTACCTCTTCAGATCCGTATGTATGTGTTCCGGGCTCTGAAGATATTGATAAAATCGCAAATTTTGTCCGTGCCGTACCGGATGAATTCATAAATGAAGAAGGAAACAATGTTACAGACGCTTGTCTTAAATATATTCTGCCGCTGATAGAAGGTGAAACGGCTCAAAAATATGAACACGGTCTGCCTGTACATATTGTCATTGATAAAAACTAAAGGGCACATTAACATTAAGTGCGGCGCAGCTGCCCATTCAGCGCAGTACAAGCCTCTGCCGAATTAAAATCGGCAACTGCCGCCCACAAAGGCGGATATCTCTTGCCTGTATAAGCTAAAATTATAATTGCGGTATTTGTATGTTTAACTTCTTATATATTATATATTTTACAAGAAAGGTAAATAAAAATGATTAAAAAATTCGCGGCGTTTTCTCTTGCCTGTATTGTTGGAGTAACAGCGGTTGTATTTTCCTCATGTAAAAATCAATATACCAAAACTCCTAAAGATTTTACCCCTCCGTACGATTATGATTTGTCGGAATATATTACTCTCGGACAGTATAAAGGAATAGAGTATACCCCTTATACAATAGAGGCCACAGACGAACAGATTGAAAAAAAGCTGGCGGAAGAGCTGGAGGACTATTCAACGGTTGAAGTGATTTCCGACCGTCCCGCTAAGCTCGGAGATACACTGACAATAAATTATGCCGGTACAATCGACGGCGAATCCTTTGAAGGCGGAACAGCCACCGAGCAGACAATAACACTCGGCGCCGGAGGATATATAGAAGGTTTTGAAGAAGGACTTGTCGGCCTTAACGCCGGTGAAACGACAACTCTGCATCTTCAGTTTCCCGATCCGTATCCGAATAACCCCGACCTTGCGGGAAAAGACGTCGACTTTACCGTTCTCGTCCGTTTCATCAGAGCGGTAAAAATTCCAGAGCTTACAGACGAATTTGTGGCGGGTATCGGAGACTATGCTTCGGCGGAGGATTACAGAAATTACATTAAATCTTTGGTTGAAGAGGAAAACAAAGAGTCTCAAGATTCGGAAAACAAACAGCAGGTATGGGGATCGGTTTACAAAAACTGTGAATTTCACAGTCTTCCCGAAACCGAACTAAATACTTATGTAGAATCTATAAAAAGTCAGTATACCGCGTATGCGGAAGCTCAATCAATGGAGCTTGAAGAGTTCATAACTACTTATTTAAATACAACCTATGAGACATTTGAAGCTCAGGCTAAAGCAGCCGCTGAGGCATATGTTAAACAGGACCTTATAATCTACTCGATTGTTCACGCTGAAAAAATGAAACTGACCGACAAGGATTACGACGAAGGAATAGCCGAATTAGCCGAAGAATACGGTACGACCGTTGAATCTCTTGAACAGCAGGCAGATTTTTCCGAATTGTGGAAAGCAATTATGCCGAACAAGGTTTTGTCATTTCTTCTTGAGAACGCCGTTCCTGTCGCAGCTGATTCAGATTCGGAAGCAGCTCTGACAACCGCGGCAGAATAAAAAATTTAAAGCAATGCGCACAGAGAAGGGGTAAAAAAGATTTCATCGAAAGAATATCGAAAGAATATATTATAACCAAAAAGTAAAATGTATCCTCAGACAACGTCAGACGTTTGAACTGCCTAAACATCAAAAAATCCTTTGTTTTATTATATTCTCTGTGATTCCCGTGTTTACAGTAAGGCAAAATTCCGCCCGTCACTCGTGCAAAATAAAGATGTCACCCGCCTCTCCCAATCGGGTGACATCTTTATTTAATTCAATATTTTATTCAATATTTTATTCAATATGAAGCGCTGCCTGTCATAAGCCGCATAAAATTTTATTCAATGAATCGTATTAACTTCTGTATTGAACAGCTTTAACACTTCCCTGTACGCCGGAAGATTTTGAGGCAGCTCAATCTTAGGATCGGACAGAAGCGTCTGTCTTGCAGCGTCCGACGCGGATTTTAGCAAATCGGCATCGGAAAAGCCTGTAAGCAAATCCGAATCAAAGCTCCCGTGCTGTCGGGCAAAACCGGAGGCATGCGGAAAAAAATCACCGGGACCGCGAATTTCAAGGTCTCTTTGAGCAATTTCATATCCGTTATTTGTATTCTTCATTATTTCCATCCTTTTTCTTGCTCCATCGGATTTGCTGTCCGAAATCAGAATACAAAAAGATTTAATTCTGCCGCGTCCCACTCTTCCTCTAAGCTGATGCAGCTGTGCAAGCCCGAAACGTTCGGCATTTTCAATTATCATCAGGGACGCATTCGGAACGTTTATCCCAACTTCTATAACCGTAGTTGATATAAGAATTTTTGTTTTTCCGGAAGAAAAATCGGACATAACCGATTCCTTTTCTTTGGAATTCATTTTTCCGTGGAGCATACCTATTTTTATATCGGGAAATATCTCTTTTGACAAAAGCTCGTAAGTATCGGTAACGCTTTTAAGCTTTGTATTTTTGTTGATTTCCGCTTTTTCAATATCGAAAATACTTAACGGTGCAAACTCCTCAGGTTCAAATTCACAATCGCTGTCCGCTTCATTTTCTATAGACGGACATACTATATAAGCCTGATAACCTTCATCTATATTCTTTCTGATGAAATTATATACTCTTGGAAGATAGCTGCTGTCCACGGCAAAAGTATCTATCTTTTGCCGTCCGGGAGGAAGCTCGTCCAGCGAAGATATTTCAAGATCTCCGTATAAAGCAAAGGCGAGAGTTCTCGGAATAGGTGTTGCGCTCATAACCAAAATATGTGCGGAAACCTCCCTTTTCTCCTGAAACGCCGAGTTATTCATTATTTTTATATCACTTTTTTCCGCAAGCGCTGTACGCTGCATAACTCCAAAACGATGCTGTTCATCTGTAATCACAAGTCCAAGATTTTTAAAGCTTATATCAGGAGAAATGAGAGCATGTGTGCCGATTACAAGGTCTATTGTCCCGTTTATAAGTTTCCCGTTAATTTTATCGCGCTCTGATTTTCTGACCGATCCTGTAAGAAGCGCGGTTTTTATTCCGACTTTTTCAAAAAGTGAACTCAGCTCGTCATAGTGCTGTCTTGCAAGTATCTCGGTCGGCGCCATAAGCGCCGCCTGCATATTATTTTTTACGGCGGTGTAAATCGCAGCCGCAGCGCAAATCGTTTTTCCGCTTCCGACATCCCCGGTGAGAATACGGCTCATCGGCGGCTTGTCAACTCCGCACATATCATTTTCTATCTCCGAAATCGCCTGTTTCTGCGCACCGGTAAGCTCAAATTCTATGCAGTCAAAAAACGGTTTATAATCAACTTTATTCATGGGAAGCGAAATACGATTGTCAATGTATTCTTTTGACAGTCCGGAGCCGAGCAGAAATATATATATACGTTCAAATGAAAAACGTCTGAGCGCGGCAGCCGTATCCTCGGAAGTTTCAGGAAAATGTACCGCCTTTACAGCCTCACAGAGCGGAAATAAATCATATTTTTTTTGGATTTGTTCCGGAATAATATCGTCTGCCGGTGATAAATAATTTCCTCTGATTGCGGACCGCATAAAAGACGCCATCATTTTTTGAGAGATACCTGCTGTCAGCGGATAAATCGGTACAAAATTCGGCAGCTGTATTCCGGGAACATACGGCTCGAACATCGGCGATGTAAGCTCCGGTCTTTTTGAAACATAACTGAGCTTACCCCAAAACCGAAATTCTGCTCCAACCTCAAAAATGTCTTTTACGTACGGCTGATTAAAAAATACTATTGTACAAGTTCCGCTCTCGTCAAAAGCCGTAAACTTCGTCACAGTCCGATTACCCGATATTTTGGCAGTTCTCGGAGCTGTGGCAACCGTTAGTCTGAATGCTCCGACTGTTCCATCGGGACATTCGGAAAGTTTTAGAATATTCGCTCGATTTTGGTATCCGCGCGGAAAATGGTAGAGCAGTTCGCGGACAGTGGTAATTCCCAGCTTCTCAAGCGCCCCGGCTCTGACTGCTCCTATGCCCGGTACATATCTTATCGGCGTATCAGACCGAGAAACCATAAATTTATACCAACACCCTTGTATAGGCTTCCTTTCGTAAAAATAAAGCGATACTGTCCGAATCTGAACAAAGATGTAACCCAATAAATACAATTCAATAAGACGCAAAGCTCTGTCGTCATTCATCGCACGGATTGCGAAGCCGCCTAAAAAAGGCGGAGCGCCCGCTTACGTTTTTATCCTTTTATTGAATGAAAATGCCGCAGTGTCGGCCAACACTGCGGCAGAACTGTTTTACAGTTTAATTATAAGCTTATCTCTCGGTTTTGTCAACCGCTCAAAAGCCACAAATCGCGGTATCCAAGCTTAAAGAAAATCAACCGGGAGTTTTTTCAACAATTTTAACGCCGGACGCCGGAAGCGACGTCTGTTCACAGATAATTTCCGTAATTTGAGCAACCTCGCCGGCAAGAAGACCGTCGCTTGCAACAATAACTGTCGCTCCTCCGTCTCCCACTACCGCGATACAGTCCTCAAATCCTTTAGCCTTAATCAAAGATTCAATATTCGATTCCTGCTCGATTTGCGATGCGATTTTTGACATACTTTGCAGCGCGCTGTCCTTGCTTTCCTGAAGCGCGTCTTCACTGTCTATGACAAGCTGCAAAACCTCAAGCGACTCATCTCTTGCCCGCCTTCTGTTTACCGCTGCCGTTGAGAAATATTCCGCTCCGGTAACATTTACATTTTCTGCAGAATTATCATCATTGTTATCCGCGCTGACATTGGCTGATCCTGTATCAACGGAAGGATCTCCCGATGCACCTGTATAATCGGTATAGCTGCGGTTATCTCCCGTAAGCGTATGGTTTAAAACAAGGGCACCGCAAATCAACGCCAGGGCGCCGATAACAATTGCGTTTTTCTTACGAAAATGTATCTTTTCAGGAATCTTGCGTAATGAAGCTATATTCAGTTTGTTTTTCCAGCTGTCGATAATTGCTTCATCATCCTGTTTATTTTCTGTATCACCGGCATTCGCTGTTTTTGTAAGCTGTTCGGTTTTACGAACCGAAATTTTCTCTTTGGGTTTATAACTGAATTCGGAAAATTCAGGACCTGTACTTTTTTTCTTCCCCTCGCTCACTGTTTTTTTATCAATCAAAGGCATAATCTTTTCGATACTTTTCCCGTTTTGCCCTATAGGGGAAGTCTTAAGTGAAAGCTGACTGATTTCATCCGCCGGTATATTTGTAATTTGACTTCCCGAAGTTTTCTTTTCTTCTTTTTCTCCGCTTGCTTTTATGATGGTCATAACAAATCATGCATCCTTTCCTGATTATATAGAATAATCGAGTTTTCGATATAGGCAGAACTCTTTGTAAGACGTTCCGATGGTGAATTAGTACCACCGCCGTAAAAAGTTAGTGGAAACCGCCTTCCTCGACAGCCGTACACCTTTTCGGTTAGGCTCCTCGGCAAGCCGCCGCCTGAAGGACGGCAGTCTCTTGCTTTCAGTTATATGTTAAATCTATATGCGTCGGCTTTATCGAATATTCCTCTTAAAAAAAATCAGCATTAACAAATATAAATATTTTTCATATACTAAAATAAGGCGAAAATCACCGTCATGAGGTATTGCTGCGGGCTGTAACCGTACCGCCGCCGAAAAAATCACGGCGGTGTCGGTGCCGAAATCCGCCTCCTCATAGGCGAAAGACATACCGCTTTTAATTATACGGGAGGATATATCTTATGCATTTTTCCGATCATATAATCGGAATAACTCCGGGACGGGATGAAGACGATAAAAATTACCGCATGAGAATCAAAGCGGCCGATTGGATTCGCAGTGCAGGCCTTTGTCCGATAATGTATGACATGTGCTCAGACGACGAGTATATAAAAAAAGTGTGCGGTATATCAGACGGAATTCTTTTCAGCGGCGGAGGCGACATTCTGCCGTGTTTCTACGGAGAAGACGGAACGGACGAATGTAACGGCATTGACAGACAGAGAGATTTATTTGAGCTTAAACTGTTTGCCGAAGCAAGAAGACAAGAAATACCGATTCTCGGTATTTGTCGGGGAGCACAGCTGATTGCCGTAGGATTGGGAGGCCGTCTTGGCAGGAATATAGAGGGACACAGCGAATCAACTCATACGATATTCGCCGCAAAAAATACCGAACTATACCGTATTACCGACGGAAGAGCGGAAGTCAACAGCTATCACCATCAGTTTATCGCTTCTCTTCCTCCGTGCGGAATAATATCAGCCGCAGATGAAAACGGTACAGCTGAGGCCGCAGAAGCTGCAGACGGCTCATTTTGTGTGGGCGTGCAATGGCATCCTGAGCTCGACATACATAATAAAATTTCCATACGAATTATAGAAAGATTTGCGGAAACGGTTAAAATTTATCATACATTAAATATAAATAAAAACTAAAAGCCCCTTGCGGGGCTTTCTTTAATTAATAATATTCTGTTTCGATAATGCGCAAATTGCCGTCACAAGGCGCGCAGCGGCGGAGCAATTCGCCGCTGAAAAAGCCGGACAGCCCTCCGCCATAAGACAGAGCATCTCGGCATCTTGACATTTGGGCATATCGACATTTTGGCATCCGACATCACGGCATCCCGACATCTCGACACATCAACATCTCGGCATCCGACACCTCGGTATATCGACATCACGATTTAAATTATATTTATTTTATACCTGCAGGAGCTTCTTAACAGTGCCCATATATATTTCAAGTGTATTCTCAAGCTCCGACTCGTTATTTGAATCGCTGTGAAGCAGATAATAGATTTTTATTTTGGGTTCGGTTCCTGACGGCCGCACTATAACCTTATTTCCGCTTTCCGTTTCATAAACAAGCACGTCGGATTTCGGCAGATTCGTACCGCTCTTACCGCCGGTTTCAGTATCGGTAATCGTTTCATCAAGATAATCCCCGATAAAGCGGATTTTTTCTTCTCCGATTTTCTCCGGTGGACAGCTGCGCAATCTGCTCATCAGGTTTTTCATTCTCTCTGCACCGTCGATTCCTTCCATATAAATATTCTCCGTGTGTTCTTTATACAGTCCATATCGAGAATACATATCGCACAGTCCTTCGTAAACCGATTTACCGTGAGCCTGATAATAGGCGGCCATTTCACAGAGCATTACCGTAGCGCAAACAGCATCTTTATCACGTACATATGTCCCGCGGTTGTATCCGTTTGATTCTTCAAATCCAAGCAGATAATCCTTGTCAACAGGACGTCCGAGCTCTGCTTCGCGGTCGGATACCACCTTTCCTATAAATTTAAATCCTGTCAGAACATCGTAAAGCTTGACTCCGTGAACCTTGCATATTTTTGTTACAATGTCCGTCGTGACAATCGTTTTCACTGCAAAAGCCTCATTTGAAAGCTTTCCGAATTCCTTCTCGGCTCTGATTATATAATCGAGAAGCATTGCTCCGATTTGATTTCCTGTCAGAGTAATAAATTCTCCCTTGTCGCTGCGTATCATAACTCCGGTGCGGTCGGCGTCGGGATCGTTGGCTATAATAATATCTGCGCCCTTTTCATTCGCAAGTTTAACGGCAAGCTCAAAAACCTGAGGAAGCTCCGGATTTGGGAAAGGCGTCGAAGGAAAATTTCCGTTCGGCGTCATCTGTTCGTCGACCGTATAAATATGTTTGATTCCGAGACGTTTCATAGCCTCCGGAACAAGCCTATATCCTGTGCCATACAAAGGCGTATACACAATCACAAGCTTATCGGCCGCTTTCGACACGATTTCGGGACAAATCGGCTGACTCATTACGCAGGACAGAAAACCCTCGTCAATGCTACAACCGATAATGTTGATTTTTCCGCTTTCAATTGCGGCTTCAAAGTCTCCGTCATTTAATTTGACGTCATCGAAAATGTCCGCCTCCATAATTTTTTTGGAAACCGCGTCCGCCTGCTCCGGAGAAAGCTGTGCTCCGTCCTCGCTGTACGCCTTATATCCGTTATACTGCTTCGGATTGTGCGACGCAGTAATGTTTATCCCCGCCGCAGCGCCGAGAGTTCGTATCGCATATGAGAGCTCGGGCGTAGGAC
The DNA here is from genome assembly GCA_948467545.1 of uncultured Eubacteriales bacterium. Classification (GTDB taxonomy): domain Bacteria; phylum Bacillota; class Clostridia; order Oscillospirales; family CAG-272; genus UMGS911. The sequence goes on along the minus strand of CAOKER010000003.1, from coordinate 41,833 downwards.
GTATATCGTCGAACAAATATACCTTTATTCCGTTGTTTGCCATAACCGCGGCGGCCGCCTGAGCAAACTCCTTTGAATTGATTCGGCTGTCGTATGCTATAACTATGCCTCTGCTTGCGGCGTCGGCGATACCGCCGGCATTAAGATAGTCGGCAAATCCCTGTGTTGCATGGCAGACAGTATAAATATTCATATTATGCGTGCCCATCGCCATAACACCGCGAAGCCCTGCCGTACCAAAGCTAAGATAATCACTGAACCGTTCCTTTATTTCCTCATCATCCGATTCTATACTCCTCAGTTCAGATTTTTCTTTTTCATTAAGCTTATCCGAATCAAGCCATCTTAAGAATCTTTCCTTATATATTTGCCGCGGATTTGAAGCCATTAATTATTACCAAACCTTTCTTTATAAAGTTAAATAAGAGACGCTTCCCGCCATAGAATGCGGCAAGTGCAACGCAGCTGTTCACTCAGCGGGAAAACGTACTCCGCTGAATGACGACACTCCCCCGCAGTCCCGCAGACGGGGGAATCTCCCGCCAAAGTTATAGTCAAAGTATATTTCAAACTGAGTTATAATTCATTATATGTTTTTACATATTTATATATATTTACATATATCAGTAAGTCTATGAATCATTAATCTCCGAATGACGGTAAATTCCTACTGCGGAAAAACCCGGAGCTTCCAAAATCAAATACAGAATTAACGCCAGCAGATGTTCTTCCCCCTCCCGACAAGTCAGGATGACATCATATAAATATTCCGTATCCGAGTAGGACAGCGGAAGAGATTCCATTCTGTGTACTTTATGACCGAGATATTCCGCAGCATGGAAGATTTCGCCGAGTTTCGGCTTTTCACCGCCGTGAAGCGTAAACTCATAGTATAGAGGTCCCGACTCCGCAGAATTTATTATTCCCAGATTTTTACGCAGTAAACCAAACACGAGCCCGCTTTGTTTTAAAGCTATCGTATGCGCCATTTTCAAGTCATAGTTTAAAAGCAGTTTTCTGACTCCTCCGAGTCTGCCGTCCGAAAGGTTCTCGACAGGAAGAATACAATAAGAGCTTCTTCCGCTTTCAACGTAATCGCAGACCGACTGAAGATCATCACAAAGAATTTTCTCCGGAAAGCTGTCCGGATTGTCTGTTCCGCACAGAAGCGGAGCAAGTTTTTCAAACGCAGCATCGGAGTATAAATTTTGCAGGTATGATACCGACAGACCTTCCGCAGGAGAAATCACAGCGCCGAGCATTCCCTGAGGAGTCATTTTTTCAAGCGTTTGCCGTTCTGTCATAAAACAAAGATTCAAACATAATTCCGCACGTAAAAGAACATCGTCAAACCGAGACTCGGACAGAATCGAAGGGAACAGTTCTTTACCTTCGGCATAACTTTTGTTTCCGCTGAACGGACAGAACTTATGATATAAACTTCTCATCTCGTCAGCGGTAAACGATGATTTCCTCAAAAGCTCGGTTCTGACATCAATATTTTCGTATTTACCGTTCGCCTGAGATAAAATATAACGGTTTTCCAAAGCCTGCCGGAAAACATGCTCTTTTTGCGAAAACTCGGCCATGTTTATAAGCGCCTCCGCAAGCTCGCGAATATGCGCGCGCAGGCGTACTTCAACCGAGCTCTGTTTTTCGCAAAGCTCGGCAATGTTTTCCGCGCAAATCAAGGCGGGAATATGTCCGTCCGGGCAGTTTGTAGAATAAATTCCCATCTCTGACATTCCCGCCTTTCTCTCTGTAGATTACTAAATTTAAAAACAACTGAAAATCTTCGTGTTTGTCTCAGAAATCAGAGCTTAAACGGCTGCCGCGGCAGATAACATACGGCAAAAACAACAGCTGCCGCATATGGCATCGTTTACGACGGAGCTCTTTTTACGACAGAGCTCTTTTTACGATAGAGCTCCTTTTACCGAGCGTATCATTTGACGATTGGCCTCAAACGCAGAAATTCGTTTGTCCTGTCCGCGGAACACGATGAATTTTGGTTATAATTTACCTCTTCAGTCCAAATTATTTTCAAGAATTGAAAAGCTGTCATAAAGAAAGCCTTGAAGCTCATCGGCGGAAAGCTGCCTCTGAGCAAGAAGAGCAAGCGTGTAAATCTGCTTTGCTATAGGCTCCGCTTTATCAGCGCCGTCCGATACCGACTTTTCACCAAGCTTTTTAACCAAACTGCTGTTTGAGTTGAGAATCAACGTCGTATCTACCGGCATCGAGCCAAATCCGGCATCGGTTCCTCCGTTTACACGATATATTTTCATCATATCGTCCATACGGCGCGACTGTTCCGAAATATTGAGCACCGCCGGAATTTTTTCATCCTTAAGATTTTCAAATTTTACAGTAAGCTTCTCCTGTCCGCTGATCTTTTTGAAAAGTTCTTCAAGCTCTTTGCACTCGTATTTTTCCCCGTCGCCTTTCAGAGCGTCAGCCACTTCGGCGTCTATACGCACAAATTTGACACTGCGGTCGTTTTCGATAATGTTAATATATTGAGCGTCAATTACTTTATCAAGCAAAACAACCTCAAGACCTTGGGATTTAAACATTGAAATGTACTGCGCCTGTGTACTTACATCCGACGCATAGTATATGACATTTTCATGCTTTTCCTTTGCATTTTCAAGATATTCGTCTACTGTGCGGAATTCTCCTCCCGTTAAAGGCAGAAGCAGCGCGTTTTTAACCCGATCATAGAATTTATGATCACGCAGGCACGCGTATTCAACAAACAGTTTAATGTCCGTCCAAAGCTTTTCATATTCCTCCCGGCCGGTATTGAACATCGAACAGAGCTTATCGCAGACCTTTTTAACAATATGAGCCGAAACCTTTGAAACGTATGCGCTGTTCTGAAGATAACTTCTCGAAACATTGAGCGGAAGCTCCGGACAATCGAGAACTCCTTTCAGCATCAGCATATATTCGGGAATTACTTCTTTAATATTATCGGCAACAAAAACCTGATTATAGTAAAGCTTGACCTGTCCCTCAAGATTGTCAAACTCGTGATTGAGTCTCGGAAAATATAAAATCCCTTTAAAATTAAGCGGATAATCGGCGTTTATATGAATATGAAACAGCGGCTCTTTCCAATCATGGAAAAGCTTTTGATAAAAGTTTTTGTAATCCTCGTCCGTACACTCGGAAGGAAGCTTCTGCCAAAGCGGATGCACATCATTTATAGGTTCCGGTTTCTTATCGCTCTCGTCTGCGCATTCGCCGCCCTCCTCATGCTTATGTTTCTTTTCATCCTTTTTTTCTTCTTTGAGTTCTTCGGGGGTTTTTATATTTTCAAGATATATTTCTACCGGCATAAAAGAACAGTATTTTTCGAGTATCTCGCGAATTTTGTATTCCTCAAGATATTCCTGCTCTCCCTCGGCAATATGCATAATAATATCGGTTCCGCGTTCAGCTCTTTCCGCAGCTCTCATTTCGTATTCACCGGCGTCCGTACAGCTCCACATTACCGCGGGTGCGCCTGTATAAGATTTGGTAATGACATCGACGGTTGAGCTCACCATAAACGAAGAATAAAATCCAAGTCCGAAGTGGCCGATAATTCCGGGTGCTCCGCCATCCGTATCCTCATACTTTGAAATAAAATCAAGCGCCCCCGAAAGTGCGATTTGGCATATATATTTTTTTACCTCTTCTTCCGTCATTCCGATTCCGTTATCGGATACGGTAAGAGTTCCCGCCGCTTTATCCACCGTCACCGTAATTTTAAAGCCGTCATCGTCGATATCATGAATCTCGCCGAGAGAAATCAGACGTCTGAGCTTTGTAACCGCGTCGGACGCGTTTGACACAATCTCGCGGAGAAATATTTCTTTTTCACTGTACAGCCACTTTTTAATTATGGGAAATATATGCTCTGTCTGAACGGATATGCCGCCCTTTTCTTCAATATTTTCCGTAGTTTCCATATTTTCCGTGGTTTCCGTATTTTCCGTGTTTTTATCATTGTCTGCCATATTTTTTACCATACCCTTCTTTTTAAATTTCACTTTTTTATTTAAAGCCGAGCGGAAAGCCCCTCCGATAAAAAAGTACAACCCTTGAATTCCGTTTCAAATCCCGATATGAGACCGCAGGCGGTTTATGTACAACACAAAGCTGTTATTTTAAATAAAACAGAAATTCAATTAATAAGCATGCCGGCGGCAGACTTTACCGCCGACCTTATAGACCTTATATTTTAACTGTAAATAGTTATTTTATCATTGCTTTTTTACTGAAATTTTAACATGAATATTGTTTAATGTTAAAATTCGGAAGAGTATCTGCTTTGGAGCTCATGCCAGAACTCAAGTGTTGTAAAGCTTCTTTCAATCTGATTGCACAGATACGCCTCGCAGACAGATGAAAACTCCTTCAGATATTCTTCCGAAAGATTAAAAGATAAAAACCTTTTAATTGACGAGTTTTCAATATATCGCATTGCCGACAAAACAGCCGGAGAAACGATTCGTATTGCCGTCGAATTTTTTTCTGACGGCTTCGCATAAATCATATCCGACTTCGCAAGCCGGTCCGAGCATTGTCTGCAGCGCAGAGTTCCGCCGACAAGATCAAGCGTCGCCTCCGCGCTATCCGAAATTGAATTTCCGCAATCTTCGCACTGTGAAAGATCGGGGGCAAAACCCGAAAGTACTGCCGCCTTAAGTTCAAATGCCGCTTTGATAAGCTCCGGCGTCTTTTTGCCTGTCATAACAGCGTACAATGTATTGAGCATAAGCCGGAGCATATCCTCCGCGCCGTCGGGATGCCTTTCCGGACAAACCTCGCAGCATATGTCAAGCATATATTGAACAAGAGCGTATAAATCAAGCTCCAATCTTATTGCATAAAATGTTTCAACCGGAAGAGCTTCACGCAGCCAGAATCTGTCTCCCCGTTTATAAAGAGTAAGCTCGCTGTAGCACATAAGCTGCGATGAAATCATATATCGGCTGCGGATACTTCTTGCGCCTTTCGCCATAACGGGAATCCTGCCATATTCAGACGTCAGAACAGAGAGCAGCTTATCGGTTTCTCCAAGCAGCGTCTCGCGGACAATCAAGCCCTTTACACGAAGCTCCAAGAGTATCGCTCCCTTCATGATTTAAATTCGAACAAAAAGGATTTAGAAAATACCGGTACCGAAAAACCGAAGCACCGAAACAATCCGTAAAATATTTTTCCGAATTATTCCCTGCATTGAACTTTCAAGCGCAGCCGTATAACCGCCGCGGCTTAATCAAAATCATTTTTTTTATCGTATCCGAAGTCGCTCAGATAGAAATTACTGTCCCGCCATTTTTCTTTGACCTTTACCCAAAGATCCAAATGAACCTTTACGCCCAAAAATGCTTCAAGATCTTCCCTTGCATAAGTTCCGATTTTTTTCAGCATTTCGCCGCCTTTTCCTATAATTATCCGTTTATGAGATTCGCGTTCACAGAAAATTTCGGCGCGTATTCGTATCAGCTTTTTTTCATCCGTAAATTCTTCAATGACAACAGCGGTTCCGTGAGGAATTTCATCTTTAAGGAGCCTTAGAATTTTTTCCCGTATTATTTCTGAGGCAAGACGTCTCTCAGGCTGATCCGTAATCATGTCTTCGGGAAAAAGCCACGGACCTTCCGAAAGAAATTCGGAAGCTTCGTCAAGCACGTCCGTTATTCCTTTTCCTTTCAGCGCAGACGCCGGCACCACGGCGGCAAAATCATGTTCGGCACTGAACGCGGCTATTGTTTCCGCAATTTTCGCAGGATTGGAGCGGTCAATTTTATTGATTACAAGAATTGACGGAATCGACATTTTTTTCAGTTTGTTTATAATTTCATGCTCGGTTTTATGAATATACGGTTCCGCCTCGACGACAAGTATTGCCGAATCTGTTTCCCCTATAGTTTTGTCGACTGCCGTTACCATATAATTTCCGAGCTTTGTCCTCGGCGCATGCATTCCCGGCGTATCAATGAACACATACTGGTTTTCACCCTCTGTAAGAATCCCGGTAATTCTGTTTCGTGTCGTCTGCGGCTTTGGCGATACTATAGTGATTTTTTCTCCGACCATAGCGTTCAGCAGCGTTGATTTGCCGACATTTGGCCGGCCGAGGATAGCTATAAATCCTGTTTTCGTCATTTTTATGTCCATACCTTTCTGCGTATTCAAAGTTTAACCCGACTGATACCTTGCCGATTTACAGCCTTGCCCAAATTACAGCTTGCCGGTTTACAGTCCGCTGGATAACAATCTGCTGATTTACAGCCGTCCGGATTACAGCCGTCCCAACCGTTATGGAAAATTTCGGTTTGAAGATTCCCGTTCCGAAGCCGTTTCCGCTGCAAACTAAAACACAGTACGGTTAAAAATCGTTCTGTGTTTCGGTTTTTTGTCTCAGTTTATGAGTTAAATGCGCACAGAGCGAGATGCGTCATATACAAATCAAGTTTTGAAACGGCTTCAAAAGGCGCATGCATTGACAGCACGGGCACGCCGAGATCCACGGTGTCTATACCGTGATTTGCGATATACGCCGCGACCGTTCCTCCTCCCCCCGCGTCAACCTTTCCGAGCTCCGCCGTCTGCCAAATAACTTTCGCTCCGTCAAGTATTCTGCGTATTTTGCCGACAAACTCCGCGGACGCATCCGAGGTTCCGCTCTTGCCGCGCGCCCCGGTATATTTGTTCATTACCACGCCTCGGTTGATATACGCGGCATTCTTTGTATCGTAAACATCCGCATACATCGGATCAAACGCCGCACTGACATCCGCGGACAAACAGGACGACGCCGCGCGTACGGCTGCATTATTTGCTCCGAGAGAATCGGAAATTGCCGAAATTATGTCTGTGAGAATATCATTTTTCATGCCCGTAACCCCGTCGCTGCCGGTTTCCTCCTTATCGGCAAGAATTACAAGCAGCGTATGAGAAGAGCTTCCGCACTCAAACAGAGCCGTCATTTCCGGATAGGCACATACCCTGTCGTCATGACCGTATGCCCCGATAAGAGAACGGTCAAAACCGATATACCGCGCTTTTCCGGCAGGAACGGCACAGAGCTCCGCGCTTATAAAATCATCTTCAACAATCCCGTATTTCTCATTCAAAAGCCGCATTGTATTCAGCTTAATGCGTTCAGCCGCGTCTTTGTCGGGATACGGCTCCGAACCAATCAGTATATTAAGATTTTCTCCCTTGATAGCCTTTGACATCGTTTGAGACATCTGCTCCGACGCAAGATGAGGCAGAAGGTCGGTTATCGTAAAGACAGGATCTCCCTCGTCTTCACCTACCGAAATATTCAGTACACTTCCGTCAGATTTGACAATCGCACCGTGAATCGCAAGAGGAATCGTTGTCCATTGATATTTTTTAATACCGCCATAGTAATGAGTTTTAAAATAACTCATGCCGCCGTCCTCAAAAAGAGGGTGCTGCTTGAGGTCGACTCTCGGAGAATCTATATGCGCCGCCGAAATTCGGATTCCATCCTTTTCAAGGTCCTCCGTACCTACGGAGAAAAGGAACAGCGATTTTCCGCGGTTGTTGTAATAATACTTGCCTCCGCGTTCGATTTTATCGCCGAACTCATAATTTTTAAAGCCGTTTTTTTCCGCCTCCTCAATTCCGTATGCGACGGCCTCCCTCTCTGTTTTGGCGCGGTTCATAAAACGAATATATTCGTCCGCGTAACGCTCCGCGTCCGAAAGCCCTTCCCTGCCCGCGTAATCAAACACATTTTTCACTTTAAAGAGCAAACGGTCGCTGATTTCCTTTGTTTCATTATTCTCGATCATTGTAATTCAATCCTTTCATGAAAATATTAAAATTTGAAGTTATAGGCGTAAAAATAAAAATAGGATGTCCTCATCCGCGGCGGAAAGCTTTCCACGCTTTTTGCTGCGAGGCAGAATTCAACTGCGGCAGAATCCGGACGCCCCGCGTACGGCGGCGCGCTCCGCCTTAACCGAAAAGCGTCATACGTATATGCAGCCCCATCCGTGCCGATCCGTTTCCGATCCGCCTCCGATCCGTTTCCGATCCGTTTCCAACCCGCTTCCAATCCGCTTCCGATAAGCATTATCGGCTATTTTTATTTTTGTGTGGATACGGAAAAAATATTCGTTCGAGCCGCATTTCATTAACAATAAAACCCAAAATTTACTCCATATTATTCTAATACATCGCCGCTTTTTTGTCAAGCGTTATTTATGCGTCAAAGAATTTAAAGAGAAGGAAAATAATTACGTCGATAAATTGACAATCGATATAAAATGTGATAGAATAAACTCAATTTGAGTCATCTGGGACAAAGGTCCATTGCAAAGGGAAGGTTTTTGAACTATGAATATTAATGAACTCGTCGGGTGTGCTGTTTCCGGAGACACAAGAGCTGTCTCGGAGCTGTACGACAGATACAAAAATCAGATTTATTATCTATGCTGCCTTCTTGTAGACGGAAACGAGGATGTTGCGGCAGGAATGCTTCAGTCCGCCTTTATGCACGTTTTCGGGAAACTCAATCTGTTAAAAAACCCGGAAACCTTTGAAGCATGGAGCTATACAATTGCGGCAAAAAGATGCCGCTCATTCTGGGCGGGAAGCGGTAAAACAATTGATTTTTCCGAAACCGCGGAACAGCTGCCCGAAGGCGCGGAGGATGAAAACAGTTTTCCGTACAATAACATAAATCCTCCCCGCTCCGATCTTGTCGAAGATATAAACGCCTGCAGAGCCATAGAGAATGCCGTTCAGAGCCTTCCCGCAGCAGAGCGCTTCTGCATACTCATGTTCTTCTTCTGCCGTCTCACGGCAGACCAAATCGCACGCACTCTGCAAACAGACTCTGTTTATGTGCGCAGATGCATTATTTCAGGCGCGGCACTGACAGCGGAACGCATCAAAAGCAGTGAAAATGAAATTCCGTCGCTTGCAAAATACCGCGGCGCCGCCGAGCTCGGCGCGATTCTCGCAGCCTGCGCCGATCGGATCTCCGTTCCCGACCGTGTTTCGGAAACCATCGTTGCTACCGGAATGTCTCTTATTTCCGCGTCAAACGCGTCTTTAGAGCGCAGCCAAGATTATACATATAACGACGGACATGCCGCTCCGAGTGAAAACAAAGCGAGAAAAAAGGCCGGAAGCATCGCCGTAATTGCCGCTCTGATTGTCATTCTTTGCGGCGTCGTTGCCGCCGCCGTCAAAATCATTCCCTCCGTGATAAAGGGCGGAAACGGCTCCGATACCTCAGAGGAAACAAACCTTGCAACCGATAAAACCACCGATACGGAAGAAGTCCCGGATACAGCAAATTCGGGAAATACGGATGATGTCCGATCCGAATATATTACCGAACCTGTTACCGAGCCGGTGACAGAGCCCGAAAGTACCGCTCCGCAGGTGGTTCCGTCAACCTCGGAAGCCGATTTTACCGTGTCCGAAGATGCAAACGGACATTTAACGATTACAGGATATAAGGGAAACGGTTCCGACGTTGCAATTCCGTCAAGCATCGGAGGCAAAACCGTAAGGTACATCGGAGATTCGGCTTTCAGCGGAAACACCTCGCTAAAATCAGTAATTATTCCCGAAGGAATAACATATATAGGAACATATGCATTTAAGGACTGTACTTCTCTCGAAAATATTTCCGTACCAAACAGTGTGAAGAGCGTCGGACGCACAATCCTCGGCAATACAAAATGGCTTTCGCAGCAGAACAGTACATTTGTAATTATCGGAGACGGCGTTCTCATCAAAATCAACAGTAAAGACAGCAAAATTTCGGTTCCCGACGGAGTAAAATATATATCCAACGTATTTTACTATATCGGTACGGTTGAAAGCATAACGCTTCCGTCCTCTGTTTGGGGGCTCGGAGAATTTTCGTTCGCGGTATGTATCAAGCTTCAAAGCGTAACAGTCCCGGCTTCGGTAACTTCAATAAGTGAAAATGCATTTTATCAGTGCTCCGCACTGAAATCCATTATAACACCCGACGGCAGCAAAATGTCGCAGTGGTGCGAAAACAACGGTCTCGGCTCGATTGTAGTAACCGGCTGAGAATAAAAGACAGGTTTGCAGGCGCATATGCGAAATGCAGGCCTGTTTCTCTTAAACATATACGGGAGTGTACAGATTATGACAGATTTTCTTTTACGGCTTTTTGTTAAAGATTATCGCAATACAAAAGACACTAAGGTACGAACATGTTACGGCAAATTGTCCGGCATTGTAGGAATCATCTGTAACGCCGCTCTGTTTCTCGGAAAGCTCGCGGCGGGCTCTCTTTCCGGCTCGGTTTCGATAACAGCCGACGCTTTCAATAACCTGTCCGACGCCTCATCAAGCATAATTAGCCTCCTGGGGTTCAGACTCTCGGAAAAGCCGCCCGATAAAGAGCATCCGTACGGACACGGACGTTATGAATATATATCCGGTCTTGTTGTCGCGGCGCTCGTAATGGCAATAGGCGCGGAGCTTTTTAAATCAAGTTTCGACAAAATACTTCATCCGTCGGAGGTTCAATTCAGCGTTGCCGCAATGGCTGTACTCGCGGTATCCGCTTTAGTTAAAATATGGATGATGGTTTTCAACCGTAAGCTCGGAAACATAATTAACAGCCAAACTCTGCTGGCCGCGTCGGCAGACAGCAGAAACGACGTAATCTCAACCTGCTCGGTACTTATTGCTTCGATAGTTTCACATTTTTCCGGAATAGAGCTGGACGGATTTTTCGGTCTCGCGGTTGCAATTTTTATTATTGTAAACGGATACGGTCTTATAAAAGATACGATTGATCCGATTCTCGGTCACGCTCCCGGTCCCGAATACGTCAAAAACATATATAACAAAATTATGAGTTATCCCGGAGTCATCGGAATGCACGATTTAATCGTTCACGACTATGGTCCCGGAAGGCAGTTTGCCTCGGTTCATATCGAGATGGACGCCGATAAAAGCCCCATAGAAAGTCATGATATAATTGATAACATTGAAAAGGATTTCTGGGAATCCGACTCTCTCAATCTGATTATCCACTATGATCCGATTGTTACAACAGATCCGGAAGCAAATGCCTTCCGCATATGGCTTCCCGAACATATAAAAGAAATACATCCGGACTTATCGGTGCACGATATAAGAATGGTAAAGGGAGTTTCACACACAAACGTTATCTTCGACTGTGTTATGCCTTACAGCCTTAACATGACGGAAGCGGAGCTGAAAAAAGAGATAAACGAAATGGTTAAAGAAAGCTTTCCGAATTATCGGTGCGTAATCACGGCAGATAAAAATTATTCTTCGGCCGAGTGATCTCTTCTGAAGTATTTCCTCTGAAGTATTTCTACCGAAGTATTTTTATCGAAGTATTTCTACCGGCGTTTTTTTACTGAATTTTTTACTGAATTATTTCTACTGAATGATAATATTTTTTTAAAAAACCTTGCAAACCGCGCGGAAATGTGTTATAATGGTTAAAATAGGATTTGTTTTTATCCACAATTGAATATATGAGGGAGTAATTCCGCATACTATGTGTGGCAAAGTCAACATCGTGGCGCAGGTGTCTGCGTCTGGCTTGTCTGTAGAGAATGAGACTCATATACAGTATTTTGCTGTATATGAGTCTTTTTGGTATAAAAATATGCCGGACAGACCAAAGTGAAAAAATGCGGCCGCTATGCCTGACTAAAACATAAAATCTATAGGTTTGTACGAAAGGATTTGTTAATTCAATGAAAGAATATCTTTGCAGTTCCGAAGAAGTCCTTAAGGAACAAGGGGTTACGGATATGGGACTGTCACCCGCCGACGCTTCCGAAAGACTGTCATCACACGGACCTAACAAACTTGCTGAAGGAAAAAAGGAATCTCTTCTCCATAAATTTCTCGGGGAAATTTCAGATCCCATGATAATTATTCTGATTGCGGCGGCAATAGTCTCGGGAATAACAGCTTTTTACTCCGGAGAATCCTTTGCCGATGTAATTATTATCATGGCTGTCGTCGTTATTAACGCCGTACTCGGAGTCGTACAGGAAAGCAAGGCGGAAGCGGCTATAGAAGCCCTGCAGAAAATCGCGGCGTCAACCTCAAAGGTTATACGCGGCGGACAACGTGTGACAGTTCGAAGCGAGGAAATTGTTCCCGGTGATATCGTTATTCTCGAAGCCGGCGACGCGGTTCCCGCGGATATGCGAATTATTGAATGCGCGAGTTTGAAAATCGAAGAGGCCGCTCTTACGGGCGAATCGGTTCCCGTAAGCAAAATATCCGACGCTCTCGATACCGACGGCAAATCCGAAGATGTTTCTCTCGGAGACCGAAAAAATATGGCATATATGGGATCAACCGTCGTTTACGGCCGCGGGCAGGCAGTTGTCGTCGGCACCGGAATGAATACGGAAATGGGCAAAATTGCGGACGCGCTTACAAGCGCGAAAAAAGAGGAAACGCCGCTTCAGAAAAAGCTTGCCCAGCTCAGCAAAATTTTAAGCTTTCTTGTCCTCGCAATCTGCGTCATTATATTCGGAATAAATCTTATAAGATACCGTTCCGACATAAGCGGAAAACTTATGCTTGATACATTTATGGTAGCCGTCAGCCTTGCCGTTGCGGCAATTCCGGAAGGTCTTGCCGCCGTCGTTACCATAGTGCTTTCCATCGGCGTAACAAATATGTCGAAGCGCAACGCGATTATCAGAAAGCTTACCGCGGTTGAAACGCTCGGCTGTACTCAAATTATATGCTCGGACAAAACAGGAACTCTGACGCAGAACAAAATGACGGTAGTCGAGCATTATACAGACAGCGAAAGAGAAACAGCCGCAGCAATGGCACTTTGCTCGGACGCAAAACTCGACGATAAAAACAATGCCGTCGGAGAACCTACGGAATGCGCTCTTGTAAACGACGCTTATAAGCTTGGCATAACAGACGATATAAAAGATTTTGAACGCGTCGGGGAAGCTCCGTTTGATTCCGGAAGAAAAATGATGTCGGTTGTATGCCGCGATTCTGACGGAAACTATATTCAATATACCAAAGGCGCTCCCGATGAAATTATCGCGCGCTGCACTCACGCGCTTAAGAACGGAGAAGTCGTACCGCTGACCGAAGAAATAAGAGAAGAATTTCTCGGCGCCAATAAATCCATGGCGGACAGAGCCTTGCGCGTGTTGTGCGCGGCTAAACGGACGTACGAGAGCGAACCCGACTCTTATGAAGCCTCCGAGCTTGAAAAAGATATGTGCGTTATCGGCCTTTCCGGCATGATCGATCCGATAAGACCGGAAGTAAAGGATTCTATCGAAGAATGCCGCGAAGCCGGAATCCGCGCCGTCATGATTACCGGGGATCACAGGGATACCGCTGTGGCAATAGCCAAGCAGCTTGGAATTTTACAGCATGAATCAGAAGCGATTACCGGCGCTGAGCTCAATTCTTTAGACGACAATCAGCTTGCATCCGACATAGAAAAATATTCTGTTTATGCCCGCGTACAGCCTGAGCATAAGGTCAGAATTGTAAAAGCATGGAAAGCACACGGCTGCATTACGGCTATGACGGGAGACGGCGTAAACGACGCCCCTTCAATTAAAAATGCCGACATCGGCGTCGGAATGGGTATCACAGGCACAGATGTCACAAAAAATGTCGCCGATATGGTTATAGCAGACGATAATTTTGCAACGATTGTTTCAGCGGTTGAAGAAGGCCGCCGTATTTACGACAATATCCGCAAATCTATTCAGTTTTTGCTTTCATCGAATCTTGCAGAAGTTCTTTCCGTCTTTACCGCAACTATGCTTGGATTTACAATACTGAAACCGGTTCACCTTCTCTGGATAAATCTGATAACAGACTGTCTGCCGGCGCTTGCCCTCGGTATGGAAAAAAGTGAAAGCGACAGTATGAAGCATCCGCCCAGAAAATCAAACGAGGGTATTTTTGCGGGAGGAATGGCTTTTGATGTGGCGGCTCAGGGAATACTTGTAACCGTTCTTACACTTCTTTCATATTTTGTCGGTCATTTTATAGAATCCGGCAAGTGGGAAATCGTAAACAGTCCGGACGGAATGACAATGGCGTTTCTCACTCTGTCTCTTGTTGAAATCTTCCATTCATTCAATATGCGCTCAAGACGGGCATCTGTTTTCAGCATGAAGAATCAGAATAAATGGCTGTGGATAGCAATGCTTGCATCACTTGTCCTTACAACCTCCGTTATTTATATACCGTTTCTGCGCAATGCATTTGATTTTGAGCATATATCCGTACTGGAATACTTCGTTGCCGTCGGGCTTGCGGTTCTTATCATTCCGATAATCGAAATTGTCAAGCTTGTTCAGAGAAAATACGAAAAAAACAAACAAAGCAGCTGACAAAACAGCTCTCACGAGAGAGTTCCCGGAATCATAAAAACGACAGCGGAAAGACCTTATATTGAAAATGAACCGCACCGGTTTGTTCAAACATATATACAGACTGTGCGGTTCGCTTTATTCTCACGGAATATCTGCTTTATTCTCACGGAACTGCCGTAAATACGCTTATAATTAAAAGTTCGGCAAGTATTGGGTACACGCAGGGCGCGGTGCCGCAAGGCCGCAGTACCACAGGGCGCAATACCTTGTACCACAAGGTTGCGATGCCTCGTACCATAGGACCGCGATACCTAATACCACAAGGTTGCGATGCCTCATACAACAGGACCGCGATGCCGCGGATCACAGAATCGCGGATTTTTTGTTTGATTTTTATAAAAAACTGTTATATAATATTCTTATGAGAAAAACGCAGGAAGGGCACGGTAGTTTTTATGGGAAAACAAAACGGAAACCCTCGCCGTAAGATGCATAAAAAATGGCTTCGCGCAAGATATTTTCAACGACTTTTTGTTATACTCACGCTTTTGCTGCAGGTAATTATAATATTTTATCTGCTTTACAGCAGCAGCAAAGCTTCCGAAATCGTTTCGGTAATACTTTCCTTTACAAGTATTGCCGTTGCCGTATTGATTGCATCCAAGCAGGACAATGAGGCGCTTTGCCTTCTGTGGATTATGTGTATTCTTGTCGTTCCCGTTTTCGGCGGACTTATGTATCTGATGTTTCATTTTCAAAGTTCAACAAAAAGCTTCAGAAAAATGAGCAATACAATAGAAAACGATACGCGTCCCCTGTTTTTTATGTCGGAAAGCAGTATGGAAAATGCCGTGTCGGATTATCCTGACCAAATGACAGCAATCAAATATCTTGAAAAATCGGCAGGCTTCCCGGTATACGCACATTCACAGACAAAATATCTTTCTCCGGGAGAGGTAAAATTCAAGTATATGCTCGAAGAGTTAAAAAAAGCGGAGCATTATATCTTTATGGAATATTTTATTATTCAGGAAGGTATAATGTGGAATTCCATTCTTGATATTTTAAAAGAAAAAGCGGAAAACGGAGTTGACGTCCGCCTGCTGTACGACGATATAGGCTGTTTCCTGACGCTGCCCAAGGACTTTCCGGAGCAGATGCGGAAGCTTGGTATAAAATGCTGTGTTTTCAATCCTTTCCGTCCCTTTTTGGTATCGGAACAGAACAACAGAGACCACAGAAAAATTGCCGTTATAGACGGGAAAACGGCATTTACGGGCGGGATAAACCTTGCCGATGAATATATAAACGCATATGAAAAATACGGTCATTGGAAAGACGCTTCCGTAATGGTGCGCGGCGACGCCGCTTGGAGTTTCACAGTATTCTTCCTGCAAATGTGGGCGCTTTGCACCAAAGAGGCGGAAGATTTTGCAAAATTTTACCCGTGGAAGGATAAAAAATGCGATATTCCGTGCGACGGTTATATACAGCCGTATTCGGATTCTCCTCTTGACTCTGAAAATGTCGGAGAACACGTATATCTGCAGATAATCGACGGCGCAAAAAAATATCTGTATATCAACACGCCGTATCTTGTTATTAACGAAAGCCTTGTAACGGCTCTTACCCTTGCAGCCAAAAGCGGAGTCGACGTAAGAATCGTAACTCCTTACAAATGGGACAAGCTTATCGTTCATATTACCACACAGTCATATTACAGGGAACTTATCAAAGCCGGTGTTCAAATCTACGAGTATTCAAGCGGCTTTATACACTCAAAGACTTTTGTGTCGGACGACGCCGTAGCAACCGTCGGAACGACAAATCTTGATTTCAGAAGTCTGTACATGCATTTTGAATGCGGAATACGAATCAGCGGAGGATCTGCAATATCGGAAATAAAGAAAGATTTTCTGAATACGCTTGAAAACTGTAAAAAAATAACCGAAGAAGACTGCAAATGTAATTTTTTTGTCGGGCTTCTGCAGAAGATATTCCGCATATTCGCTCCTATGATGTAATTGCCGTCACTCGGTTTTTATTACAAATACAATTCATATGCTTCCATAAAAAATTCAGGACTGCCGCAGATGATTTTTTCATCACGGCAGTCCTGCTTAATTACAGTAATTTCAGCCTGCGATTTTATAACGGTATAAAGTTCTTGTTCTTACTTCAACCGCCCGACCGCCATTTACCTCGGCGTCAGACCAGTCCGACCAATCGGTGTAGCTGTAACAGGTATATGTCACCGTTCGCGTGCTGCTTCTGTACATAACCTCAGACTCGACATCGAGCGAAGCCGACGGGGAAATCGGTGCGCTTGTCCAGCCGCTCCATGCTCCGTAGGGATTTGCAGGTCTGCTTCTGTACTGCAAACCGGTTCTGACTTCCGTATTTACTCCGTCAGCCGCCGAGGTTGACCATTCGCTCCAATCCGAATACCTTATGTACTGATACTGCACCTTATCTATTGTCCATCTGTAATGCAGCGATCCGTTTATCGTGGCAGATTCAATATTCTGAGCTCCTTCGGGCGGCTCCGAGATTGTCCAGTCGCACAAAATCTGCGACATAATTTGTTTTTGGAACGACCAGCCGTCAATCTGAGTATAATAATCACGTATCATAGTCTCATATGTTCGGGAGCTGTAAACGGTTCTGGTTTCAACCGTGATATCGGGAGACTCCAAAATCGGATTCATACTCCATGCAGTCCACGGCTCGACGCTGCGGCTTCTGTAAAAGGTCTGAGATTCAACCCTTACAGTGTCCGACGAAGATATGACAGCGGTCTGCCACTCTCCAAAGCTGCTCCACGCTCCGTAGGAAGTCAGCGAATCGTCAACCGTCCAACCGCTTACGGGCGAATCCGCCTGTGTTACGGTCTGCTTTTCTCTGTATGAGTACTGCGTTTTTTGCTCCGCGGCGGAAACACCGTCAGGAAGAACCTCCGTCCAATCGCTGAGCTCTGTGTTTCCGTTGCTGACGGTAATTGTAATCACGGTTCCCGCGTCAACAAGAGTTCCGGTATTTATACTTTGAGAAATGACGGTTCCTTTAGGAACAGTCCCGCTTACCGCATAAATGACAGAGTATGAAAGTCCGGCGTCTGCCGCCGACGCGGCCGCATTTTCGGCACTCAGTCCGATAAGCGGCGGAACAGCGGATTTTCCGTCGGGAACGGTAACCGTTACGGTATAGGACGCCGTAAATCCTCCGTCGCTTGATCTGGCTGTAATCACAGCGGTTCCGGGAGTAACTCCGGTTATCGTTCCGTAAGCGTTGACACGAACTACTGACGGATTGCTCGAAGAAAATGTAACATATGTATTTGTAACATTGTCAGGATAAAGCCACGGAGCGTGTGTTTCCGACTGTCCGACGGAAATCGCCGAGGACGACAGTCTGAAGCCAATCTTCTCAACACTGATTATATCTTCCTTAACCTCCACAGTACATGTACCGCTGTGAACTCCGTCCGCGGAATATACGGTGATTTCAGAGCTTCCGACGGCATGGGCGGTTACCTTTCCGTTTTGGTCTATCGACACAATATCGGGAGCGCTGCTCGTCCACCAGACCTCCTTTTCCGCCGCATTTTCCGGAAATATCGACAATGCGATTTCCTTACTGTCTCCCGGCTTTACGGCAAAAACTCCGTCCCCTATCGTCATCGTTTCTATTTCCGTATAACCGGCAGGCTTGCCGCCTTTGCTGATTACTATAAAGATATCGGCGTCCTTAACAATTTCCGTGTTCGGCGCTATGCTTTGTAAAATGACATTATCTTCCGAAACCGTATCGGAATATGAATGGAGAACCGTTACCTTAAAGCCGAGCGTCTGCAATCTCCCCGCGGCATCCTCTGACGACAAATTTATTACATCCGGTACCTTATCGGGAGCTTTTCCGAGACTGAGAGTGACTTTAACGGTTGTATCGGCATCAAAAAGCAAATCCTTTTCGGGATATTGCTTCATTACGGCGCCGTTTTTGATCTGAGAGCTGTAATCACCCAGAAACATCGGCTCAAAATCATATCCCGCATCAGAAAGGGCTTTCAAAACCTCTTCTTTGTTCATACCGGACAGATCCGGCATTTTAATACTTCCCTGATTATTATTTCCGTCGGTATCCGTTGTATTTACTGCGTCTGTGTGAATATCCGAATTGCCTCCCGACGGACTGCATTTCTGAAGCATTACGATTACGAAAACAAGGACGGCGATGAAAGCCAAAGCCGCAATCGCAATTTTAAATATCGGTATCTCTTTTTTTATGCCGTCAGCTTTGGATTTCGGCATGTCACCGCTGAATAAACTGTCGTCCGCAGGATTTTCTTCTGTATTTTCCGCAACATTTTCTCCGCCGCCGACGGAAAACCGTCCGAGTCTTTTTTCTCTCGATTTTTTTATTGTTTTAATTGTTTTATCAGAAGCGTCATCCTGTTCTTCGTCTGCCTTATCAGGCACATCATCAGATCGTAGCGTTCCTGCCGGTATAAAATTGCCGGCTTCGTCAAAATAACCGTTTAAATCCGAAACGCCGTTTTTCCGGTCATCCGTCTTTATTTCCTTTATTTCCCGCGGAGTTTCCGATAACGGGGGATTTTGCGGCCGACTCTGCAAAGGAATACTTGACGTTGACGGAGAGGATAATTCCGCGTCCCCCGCAGCCTCCGCAGCTCTCGCAGCTTTTGCAGTCTCTGCGCCGTCCGCGCCCTTATCGTCATTATTTTCGTCACCGTTTACTTCCTTTTCTGTTTTCTCGGTTTCTTTTGATTTCCTGGTTCCTTCGGCTTTCTCGGTTCCCTCTGCTTTCTTGATTCCTTCGGCTTTCTCGTTCTCTTTTGTTTCCGCGGGCACCTCTGCTTCCCCCGTCTCCGCGGAAATGTCTTCTCCGTCTTCACTCCCGTCTTCTTCAAAAAGCGATTTAAACGAAAGCTCGTCCCGCATATCCTCATTTTTCGGCCCGCTTATATCAATATGCTGAGCGTCAAAATCGGTTTGCGTATCATAGAAATCCGCTTTATCCGCTTTGACTGTCTCTGTTCCTGTCTCAGTCTGAGTCTCAGCCACCGCCCTCGCCTCAGTCTCTGCCTCTGCCTCAATCCTCTCATGGCGCGGACTTTGCTGCGGAAGAGGCGCGCTCGTTTCGGGAACAAGCAATTTTATACCCGCATGCTCCGCATATTCCGCAATATCGCGTCTCAAATCATATGCCGAATCGTATCTGTCCTCCGCGGAATACGCGCAGGCGCGGAGTATAATCGATGAAAGCTTTTCGTCCGCCCTTGCCGGAGACGGAATTTTCTCTCCTTTAATTCTTTTCAGAATAGCTCTTTCGGCTTCACTGCGTGTAACAAGTCCTTTGTCGGACGTCACAAACGGAAGACGATTCATATTAAATTTAAAATACATTGTGAGACCGAGGGAGTAAATATCGGAACGAATATCATAACTTTTCCCGCCCGCCACCTCAGGCGCCATAAACCGGAGCAGCCTTGTGTCCTCAGGGTTTTGAAGACGGCTTATAAGCTGTTCCTCAAAGACGGGATTACCGAGCAGGCAGCGCCCGTCTTCGGTTACATATACGTTCTCCAGCTGAATATTATTATGTGACAGTCCGAGAGAATGGTATTCGCTTATCGAGTCACAGATATCACAGCAAAGCGAAAGAAGTACCGCGCGGTTTACCTTTTTATCGGCAAAATATTCACTGAAAGTCGGATAATACTTAGACAGAATAAATACATTGAAGCCGTATTCCCCATTCGGCTCCGCCGCGACATCAATAATCTCCGGAATATGCGGCATGTCCGCGTTTTTAAGCTTTTCCGCGGCAGATAAACAGCGCGCCGCGCATTCCTCATAATGAAGCCTTATTTTATCATCCGAAAAATTGCCGCTTCTCAGAAGGTCGGTTTCTCCGCTGAAAGCAGGTATATGCAAAATCCGCATTATCCCGCCGGGCTGACCGGTTCCGTCGGAGCATGCGGTCCACTGAGCCTCCGATCTGCCGTCGGATATTGGCATAAGCAGCTCCCAGCCCTCAACAGGGCACGAAGGTACGGTTTCCGGATTTCCTTTTCCGCTTTTCTTTTCCATTGATTTTCCCTCATTGATTTTATATATGAATTTTATTTTTCAAAATATAAATATACTTAAAAGCAGTATATCAAATATAAAGACAAAATGCAAGTGTTATTTGTATATTTTTCATGGCTTTTCCAAATTTCTATTGTAAAATAAGAAAATTTGTTTTATAATAAAGATACATGTGAAAGATAATACGATTTAGTGTCAGAGGTGCTGAGCATAAGATGGTTGTGATCGGACTTACGGGAGGAAGCGGATGCGGAAAGGGATACATCTGCAGAATTTTTTCGGACTTCGGAATCAAATCGGCGGATGCAGATAAAATATATCACGGTATAGTATCAACTCCCGATTCTCCGTGTCTTGCGGAGCTTTCCGAATATTTCGGAAATGAAATATTAAAGCCTGACGGCAGTTTGAATCGAGTCAGACTCTCGCAGATCGTTTTTGCCCGCGGCGCGGAAAAGGACTTGAAATATCTTAATAAAACAACACATAAATATGTTCTGAGCGAATGCAGAAAATGGCTTTCCGAAAGAGAGGCAGACGGAGATGAAGCGGCGCTTGTCGACGCGCCCATGCTTTTTGAGAGCGGATTTGACAAAGAATGCGACTTTGTTGTCTCCGTTATCGCCGATTACGCTCAGAGAGTAAAAAGACTTAAGGAAAGAGACGGAATCACGGAAACACAAATTAAGGCAAGAATAAGCGTTCAGCACACCGACAGTTTTTTTAAAGAAAATTCGGACTACGTAATCATAAATAACGACGGACTTGATATACGAAGACAAATCGCCGAAATATTACACGACATCCGAATCAGAACAGGCGGCACAGACCGCACAGACAGCGGGGTAGACAATTGTCAGAACAATTAAACGAAAAAATCGAAACGCGGAAACCGTGCGGACGGAAAACCTTTGTCATAGGTCTTCTTATCGTTCTTGCGGCCGCCGCTCTTATAAATGCAGCGTTTCAAATGAAAGGCTTCTACACGAGAGTAACGCATCCCCTGCTCTATGAAGAATATATCGAAAAATATTCGGATGAATACTCCGTTCCGAAAGAGATTGTATATGCCGTGATAAACACGGAGAGCTCGTTTGATTCGTCAGCTCTTTCCGGTGCGGGAGCAATGGGACTGATGCAGATAACAAAAGAAACCTTTTGGTGGCTTCTGTCCAAAAACGGCGAAGATATACCGACAGATAAGCTGTATGATCCTGAGACAAACATAAAATACGGGACATATTTTCTGTCGATTCTTTATGAAGAATTCGGATCGTGGGATACGGCGTACGCCGCATATAACGCCGGCCGTTCCCGCGTAAACAGCTGGCTCTCGGACAATGAAATAACAAAGGACGGCAAGCTTGTGAATATTCCGTATCCTGAAACCGCTCAGTATGTCAAGCGCGTTTCAAAAAATGTAACCGAATACAGAAAGCTTCTCGAAAAATGAAGCTTCTCGAAAAATACGCATATGAATTTTGGATTTGGGAAAAGGACGACAGTTATTATGAGTACTTTTGATAACTTTATTAAAAAAATATCCGACGCGGCCGATACAGCATTCGGCTACGCCGACAGATTCAGCGAAGTCGCGCGTCTCCGCTATGAGCTCTCAAGAGCCACAAAACGCTCGGACAACGCATACGAAAAGCTCGGACGCAGTTATTACGAGTATATGAAGAAAAACGAAGATGAGAAAAAAGAACAGCAGCAGCCGGATTTCTTCAATTTTAAATCGGACGAGGAAAATACATGCCGAGAGATCGAGGAAGCAGCCGCCGAAATAGCCCGTCTTGACGGGCTGCTGAGAAAAGCGGAGGTAAAAAACGTGTGCCCGGTTTGCGGTGCTTCCTTGGGAGTAAAAACAGAAATCTGCCGCCGCTGCGGTGCAAAAGTCAAGTCCGAAAAATAACGGTAACAGTTCGCTTGACAGCCTGCACATGACAGTATGACAAAATAATCTCAAAGCCGTGCAAAGCCACGCTTTTCGATAAGCGGGTTTTGTTTCGCTGCCGACGACAGCGATTTCGCAAAGCAAAACCGCAAAGCACCGCGGTTCGTCCGTAATTCAGCGGTTCATCCGTAATTCGGCGATTCGTCCGCAATTTAACGGTTCGTCCGTAATTCGGCGATTCGTCCGCAATTTATATGATAAAATAAAGAACCGGAAGGAGAAAATTAAATCGGAATATGATATCAATCGGAGCTGAAAATATTTCCCTCTCTTTTGGCGGAGAGACGGTTTTGGACGGAATTAATTTTTCTCTTAATGAAGGAGACAAACTCGGTATAGTCGGAGTGAACGGAGCCGGAAAGTCAAGCCTTTTACGTATAATCACCGGAGAATATAAGCCGGACGGCGGAAATATATATGTCGCAAAAAACCATGGCGTCGCCGTTCTTGACCAGCATTTGGCGCTAAACCCCGAAAACGATATACTGAGCGAGCTTTTATCGGTTTTTTCATCGCTTGTCAAATCGGAACTTGAGCTTGAAGCTCTTCAAAAAAAAGCCGAATCGGGAAATCCCGACGCCGCAGTACAGTATTCCTCGCTCTACGAGAAGTTCAGGGAGGCGGGCGGACTGCTGTATCGCAGCAAATGCCGCGGAATGCTTTTGCGTTTCGGTTTTACCGAGGATATGTTCAGCCTAAAAACCGAAAACCTCTCCGGCGGACAAAAAACAAGGCTGGCACTTGTAAAGCTATTGCTCGCCGAACCTGATATAATGCTGCTGGACGAACCGACAAATCACCTTGACGCAGACACAATGTTTTGGCTTGAGGATTTTTTGTCAAAATACAAAAAAACCGTCATTACGGTCTCGCACGACCGCTTTTTTCTTGACCGCGTTTGTACAAAGATTCTCGAAATCGAATACGGCCGCGGAAAAATATATGTCGGAAATTATTCTTCATTTTCCGAGCAAAAGAAAAACGACCGTGTTATACTTGAAAGACATTATAAAAATCAGCAGCGCGAAATCGCCCGCATAGAAGCATACATCGAACAGCAGCGCCGATGGAACAGGGAGCGGAATATAATTGCCGCGGAAAGCCGCGAAAAGCAGCTTGCGAAAATGCAGCGCATAGAAAAGCCGAAAGAAGAACCCGCTTCGGCACGTATGCGTTTTGACAAAAGCGGAGAAAGCGGCGGCGAGGTGATACGGGCAAGAGGTCTTAAAAAACAGTTTGTTCCCGGAAAACCGCTTTTTGATAATCTGAGTTTTCTTATTGAAAAAAAGGAAAGAGTCTTTGTATGCGGCCCGAACGGCTGCGGAAAGTCGACGCTTCTGAAAATTATAGCGGACCGCCTTAAGCCGGACGCCGGCAGCGCCGAATTGGGTTACAATGTAACGGTGGGATATTATGATCAGGAAAACCAGCAGCTCAGCGACAGCCTGACCGTACTTGATGAAATTTGGAATTCATATCCCAAGCTGTCTCAGACGGAGCTGCGCTCCGCTTTGGCTCAGTTTCTATTCAGGGGAGACGACGTTGCAAAGCAGGTCGGAGTGCTGTCGGGCGGAGAGAGAGCAAGACTCACGCTTACAAAACTCATGCTTTCAAAAATGAATCTCCTGATTCTTGACGAGCCGACGAATCACCTTGATATACCTTCGAGAGAAGCTCTTGAAAATGCCCTTTCTCAGTTTGACGGTACAATACTTGCAGTATCGCACGACCGATATTTCACTTCAAAATTAGCCACAAGAATTCTGTCCTTCGGCATTCCGCCCGAAAAAAACGGCGGAGGCAATATAAACGACAAAAACAGCAGTATCAGAACCTGCGGAATTTTTGACTTCCGCGGCAGCTATGAAGAATATACGCGTTTTTGCGAGAAATACAGAACAGAAACAGCTTCGGACAACGAGGAAATTCAATCCGAGAGCGATTCCAAGAAGACGTACCTTGAAAACAAGCGGATCACGGCACAGCGCAGAAAAGAAGAAAACCTCATCCGCCGGGCGAAGGAAGAATGCAAAAAAATTGAGTCGGAGCTTACGGAGATCGAAGGCAGACTTTCGGGCGACGAAGCAAGCGATTACACTGTCGTCTCGGAGCTGTGCGCAAAAAAAGACGCTCTTGAAGAGCGCCTGATGGAGCTTTACGAGATTACAATGAAAGACTGATTTGCTTTTTGATATGATTTTTTTGATATGATTTTAAGGAAGAGTTTAAAGATGATTTACAAAATCGTTCGGAAAAAAATGTGAATTATATTGTTTATTGCTCTTGACGTATTATCTTATTTAGTCTATAATAGAAAAAATTGACTTAATTACTGCTGCTTAGAGTATGCAGACGCGGTTCCGCCCGATTGTCCGCAGAGCAGAAGCGGCAGTTTTTCGGTTTTTCAGATAAAGGAGCTGTTATATTGTGAAAAGAGTGTATAATTTTTCAGCCGGACCTTCAATGCTTCCCATGCCGGTTCTTGAACGCGCGGCAGCGGAGCTCGTATGCTACGGTGATTCCGGAATGTCGGTTATGGAAATGAGTCACAGGTCTCCGGAATATGAGGCGATAATCACTTCCGCTCAGGAGTCTCTCCGCAAACTCATGAACATACCTGACAACTATAAAATTCTGTTTCTTCAGGGCGGAGCGTCTACTCAGTTTGCTTCGGTATGCTACAATCTTTTGACCGGCTCCGGAAAAGCCGATTATGTAATTTCCGGTCAGTTTTCCAAAAAAGCCGCGAAAGAAGCCGCGAAATACGGAGATATAAAAATCGCCGCTTCCTCCGAGGATAAAAACAACTCGTATATTCCGAAGCTTGAGCGCGGCGATTTCCGTCCCGACGCGGATTATGTACACATATGCTTCAACAATACAATTTACGGAACAAAATATTATTACATACCCGACACGGGAGATATTCCGCTCGTCGCCGACATGTCCTCCTGTATTCTTTCGGAGCCTGTCGACGTCTCGCGTTTCGGAGTAATCTATGCGGGAGCCCAGAAAAATATGGCGCCCGCAGGTCTTACGGTTGTAATCGTACGCGATGACCTGCTCGGACGCTGCCGTCCGGACACTCCGGCCATGTTTGACTGGAAGCTGATGGCCGACAATGACTCTATGTACAATACTCCGCCCTGCTATCCGATTTATGTCGCGGGACTTGTATACAAGTGGATTCTTGAAGATATAGGCGGACTTGAAAATATGGCTGAAATAAACCGCAGAAAAGCCGCCGTGCTGTACAGCTATCTCGACAGTCAATCATATTACACCGCTCCCGTCGAACCGCAGTCACGCTCAATGATGAATGTGACGTTTGTAACCGGAGATCCGGAGCTTGACAAAAAATTTGCCGCGGAGGCAGGTAAGGCGGGATTCAAGAATATTAAGGGACACCGCTCCGTCGGAGGTATGCGCGCTTCCATATACAACGCTATGCCCGAAGAGGGCGTAAGCCGGCTTGTCGAGTTTATGCGCGCTTTTGCGGAAGCTAATCCCAAGAAATAATTTGACGGCGGCAAAAAGCAAAAATCCGGCGTTTTGCGTCCGCCCGTGCAAACGCATAGAAAGGTATATATATTATGAAAAATATAAAGCTTTTAAATAAGATAGCCCCTGTCGGCATCGACGTATTCGACAAGACAAAGTATAATGTCTCCGAGGACGCGGAATCGCCGGAGGGCATTATGGTACGTTCGGCGGATTTGCTGAACGCCGAATTCGGTCCGGAGCTTAAAGCTATAGCCCGTGCAGGCGCGGGAGTCAACAATATTCCGGTAAAAAGATGCGCGGAAAACGGAATTGTGGTTTTTAATACTCCCGGAGCGAACGCGAACGGCGTAAAGGAACTTACAATATGCGCGCTCTTTCTTGCGTCCCGCGGTATCGTGCGCGGAGTCGAATGGGCGGAGGCGCTTGACGGTACAGACGGTATAGCAAAGGCTGTCGAAAAGGGAAAATCCGCTTTTGCGGGCGTTGAAATCGCAGGAAAAACACTCGGCGTAATCGGGCTCGGCGCAATCGGAGGAATGGTTGCAAATTCTGTGCGCCATCTCGATATGAAAGTTGTCGGCTGTGATCCTTATATCTCCGTGGACGCCGCTTGGAGACTTTCCCGTGATATTGAAAAGGCGGCAAGCTATGAAGATATATACAAGATAGCGGACTACATCACTCTGCACGTTCCCTCCACACCCGACACAAAGGGAATGATTAACGCGGAGACTATTGCAAAAATGAAGGACGGCGTACGCATTATAAATTTGGCCCGCGGAGATCTTGTCAACATGGCAGACCTGAAAGCCGCGCTTGCCTGCGGAAAAGTCGCCGCGTATGTTACCGACTTTCCGACGGAGGAAACTGTCGGAGTCGACGGAATCATCACAATACCCCACCTCGGTGCGTCAACCGAGGAGGCGGAGGATAACTGCGCCGTCATGGCCGCTCAGGAGCTTACAGAGTTTCTCGAAACCGGAAATATTAAAAACAGCGTCAACTTTCCGAGCGCGTCAATGCCGCATACGGGCGACGCAAGAATCTGCGTAATGCATACGAATACTCCCAACATGCTCGCAAGCATATCCGCTGTCGTGGCGGCAGAGAATATAAATATCGAAAATATGCTTAACAGATCGCGCGGAGAATTTGCATATACGATCATCGAAATCAGCGGCAGTGTACCCGAAAATATCGCGGATGAGCTTAAGAAAGTATCCGGCGTTATCCGTGTAAATATTTATTAAGCAATATAAAATCATTAAAGCAGTCGGGAATAATCCGGCTGCTTTCTGATTTCTTTGTTTTCTTTTTGTTTTTTTTGATTTATTCTTGATTTTTATTTTCGATTTTTAAATGATACTTTCTTTGAAATTTGATGTTAAGCTATTGACAAAAAGCCGTTCAGCGTTTAAAATCTGTAAATGAAGGTATTATTTTACTCTTTTTAGGTCAAGAATCGAATTAGAATACATTTTCGGGAGATTACGCCGTCTCCCGCCAATCACCAATCACCGAATTATACCGTGATACAGCTACAGCTTAATTTAAACTCAGGAGGAACATATATGAAAATATCGGACACCGTAAAATACATCGGAGTAAACGATCATACGACCGATTTGTTTGAAGGTCAGTATAAAATAAAAAACGGAATATCATATAATTCATATATAATTTTCGACGACAAAATTGCCGTTATGGATACCGTAGATCAAAACTTTACACACGAATGGCTCGATAAAGTCGCGGACGCGCTGAACGGACGCAGGCCCGATTATCTCATCATCCAACATATGGAGCCCGATCACTCTGCCAATATAGCTAATTTTATGGCTGTGTACCCTGACACCACCGTTGTCGCGTCCTCAAAGGCTTTTGCCATGATGAAACAGTTTTTCGGGACCGATTTTTCCGACAACAGAAAAGAAGTCGGCGAAGGAGATTCAATTGATCTCGGACACCGTACCCTTACTTTTGTAACTGCGCCGATGGTACACTGGCCGGAGGTTATCGTAACATATGACAGCGGGGACAAGATTCTCTTTTCCGCAGACGGATTCGGCAAATTCGGCGCACTCGACGCAGACGAGCCGTGGGATGACGAGGCGCGCCGTTATTATATCGGTATCGTGGGAAAATACGGAAAACAGGTTCAAACGCTTCTGAAAAAAGCGGCTTCGCTTGACATTAAAACCATATGTCCGCTTCACGGACCTGTTCTCAGTGAAAATCTCGGCCGTTACATCGGGCTTTATGACATCTGGTCCTCCTATTCGGTTGAGAAGGACGGTATTGTTATAGCATATACCTCTATTTACGGACATACGGCAAAGGCGGTAAATCTGCTCGAAGAAAAACTGCGTGTGAAGGGGTGTCCGGAAATTCACGTGTATGATCTTGCGCGCTGCGACATGTCCGAGGCTGTGGCAAACGCATTCAGCTGCGGCAAGCTTGTACTCGCAACAACAACGTACAACGCCGGCATATTTCCGCATATGAGAAATTTCATTGAACAGCTTACCGAGCGTGGATATAAAAACCGCACGGTTGCCCTGATAGAAAACGGATCATGGGCGCCTCAGGCAATTAAAGTCATGAAACGCCTTTTTGAAGATTCCGAAAATATTTCGTATACGGATACCTCCGTAAGCATTCGCTCGGCGCTTGACAGCGAAAGCAGCGAAAAGCTTGAATCGCTTGCGGACGAGCTTTGCAGGGAGTATATTGCGCAGCGGAGCGAAACCGCCGACAAGAACGATCTTTCCGCTCTTTTCAAAATCGGTTACGGTTTGTATGTCGTAACCTCAAACGACGGAAAAAAAGACAACGGATTGATTGTAAATACAGTTACCCAGGTTACCAATTCTCCTAACAGGGTTGCGGTAATCATCAATAAAGATAACTATTCCCATCATATCATAAAGCAAACCGGCATTATGAACGTCTGCTGCCTGTCGGTAGACGCGCCTTTTCGGATATTTGAAAACTTCGGCTTCCAAAGCGGAAGAAGCGCGGATAAATTTGAAGGTATTTCCACGCTCAGATCGGACAACGGACTTGTATTTCTTCCGAGGTATATCAACGCATTTATGTCGCTCAAATCAGAACAATACGTAGATCTGGGAACACACGGAATGTTCATCTGCAGCATTACCGAAGCGAGAACGATTTCCGACGCGGAAACAATGACTTACACTTATTATCAGGAAAAAGTAAAGCCGAAACCCGAAACCGAGGGAAAGAAAGGCTTTGTATGCAAGATATGCGGATACGTCTACGAGGGAGACGAGCTTCCGGACGATTTTATATGTCCGCTGTGCAAGCACGGCGCTTCGGACTTTGAACCTATAGGCTGATAGGCTGATCGCAATCAGGCTGATCACAATTAAAATGTTTATAAGAAAAGCAAAAATATCGGACGCGGAAGAATTGCTCGGTATATATGCTCCGTATGTTACGGATACCGCCGTAACCTTCGAGTATAAAGTACCTTCGGCCGAAAATTTTTCCGACAGAATATATAATACGCTGAAAAAATATCCTTATTACGTCGCGGAAAGCAACGGCGAAATTTTGGGATACGCGTATGCCGGTCCGTTTAAAACCCGCGCCGCCTATGACTGGACGGCCGAAGCATCAATCTATGTAAAAAAAGAAAGTCGGAGGTCAGGTATAGGCAGGCTGCTGTATTCCGCCTTGGAAAACACTCTGATTAAGCAGAATTTTTTAAATCTCAACGCGTGTATAGCATATACCGAAAAGGAAGACCTATATCTTACCGCGGACAGCGTAAAATTTCATCACAGTATGGGATTTAAGGACGTCGGCGTGTTTCACCTCTGCGGATATAAATTCGGAAGATGGTACGATATGATTTGGATGGAAAAGCATCTCGGAATTCACCCCGGAAAACCCTCCGAAATCATTCCGTTTTCCGCTCTTGAAGAAAGTCAAAATGCAGAGCTTGATATTTAATATATTTTTGATATTTTGATATTTTGATATTTTGATTTAATATTGAGTTTGATATATTGATTTATTAAAGTGTTTTCCGCCGACGCGTCCCGATTTATAAAAATTGTACTATAGGGTATAATACTCCAAAGCAAAAGCTTCGCGGCAGTGCAGCTTGTTTCCCGACGAAAATCGCCGCTTTTACAGAGTAAAATTCCCGAAACATTAGGATTTGCCGGATTTTTATATGTAAAAATATGTATTGTATTTTGTTTTTTATACGTTTTCAGAATACCCGGCTTTAAAAATTGAGAGCAAAATTTCGCCAACATGGCAAAATTAGGATAATATTTTTCGTCATTTCGGAATTTAAATGAAAAAAATGCGGAAATTATCTTTACATGTACCAATAAATATATTATAATGTCTTTATTAAAAAGTTTTTTGCCATTTTATAGTTACAGATTTATAGTTACAGATTACAGTTACAGAATTTTTTCCGGTTAAGCGCAGCTAAAAGACTTTGTAAAACCGAACATTTCCGGCGGCATAATCGGATTAAATAAATAATAACAAAAGAGAAAGGACTTTGTTATGAACAAAACAGAACTTATTAATGCCGTTGCCGAGGCAACAGGCGCATCCAAAAAAGATACCACAAATGTAATCGGAGCTACATTCGACGCCATTACAAAAGCGCTTACAGACGGCGACAAGGTACAGCTTATCGGCTTCGGTACATTTGAAACACGCGAGCGCGGCGAAAGAATGGGCAAAAATCCCCGTACGGGCGCCGAGGTTAAAATCGCAGCCTGCAAAACTCCCGCGTTTAAAGCAGGAAAGGCTCTTAAGGACGCCGTAAACAAATAACTTACAAAAATTTAATAAAAACAGTTCGGTGCCGCATATGCATCGGACTGTTTTTATTTTTACATCCGATTTTTTGACGCACAAATTTACCTAATAATAAAGAAAAATATGGAATGCTGTTTAAAATGTTGAAATAGTTCTACAAAACAAACATTCTAATACTAAAAGGCGGAGTAATAGGAAATATAAGGAAGGCAATATTTGTTTTTTTATTTGCTATTGACATCTTTGAAATTTTGTGTTACAATATCTTTAAAGAAAAAAGTCGATTGATATTGTCTGCCGAATTTTACAGTGTGTGTCGTTTTGGCGGGCAGTCAATCGGCAAATAAAACAAATTTCTACATAATCTAATGGAGGTTATCATGAAAAAGAAGACAAAAAGGCTGTTATCTTCCGTAACAGCTGGTTTGTTTGTACTTCAGAGCATTCCTTTCATGGCTGTCGGTTCGTCCGCGGTCGGAGATACGGCTCTTAAGTCCACACCTACAATAGACGGGCAGCTTGACGCGGCTTATTTGGAATCATATTCGCTTGAACTGAATAATTCTAATGCTGTCTTTCCTCTCGGCGGTTCTACGGAACTTGCGGCTCCGTCCGGAACAGTATATTATCTTTATGATGACAATTATCTGTATATGGCGGCTCAGATTCATGACGAAACAATATCTACGGATTCAAGCTCCGATGCGGTTTGGCAGGACGGAGTAGTTTTCAGTTTCTTTAATTCCAGAACCGGAAACGGCGATTGGAATGTGACGAGAGACGCAAGAATCAGAATAAGTCCGACAGCAAATCAAATCAACGTTTCCAACCGGAACGGCGAGGGTGCGGGAGCAAATCTGCCCGCAACAGATGAAAACGTGTGGTCTTCGCTCGCGGATTTCGCCCAGGAGTGCGCATGCTCTATTGATAAGGACAATAATACTTATACGGTAGAGCTCAGAGTACAGATGGACACTCTGAATAAAGGCGATTTCTATCAAATTGACTTCAGTATAATGGACAAGTACGGCAACAACGGAGAAGATTCGCGCATCTACGGTCCTTACAGCTGGGCGGCTCCCTCATGCGGAGTATTCTCGCTCGGAGACGCTTACGAAGGCGGAGAGGTTGTTCCTCCCGTACAGGTCGGCGGCAACGGCGTTGCCGTTAAAGGCGCTACTCCGACTATCGACGGGACAATGGACGAAGCATACGGAGAGACATATTGTTATACTCTTGCAAACGGCAGCATGAAGCTTCTGTACGATGCTGATTATATTTATATGTTTGCGGAAATCAATGATACATCGATAACCGAAAACGATTACATTCAGTATTCAATATTAGCACATGACAGCACCGCTTTTTGGAGCGATTCCGATGTTTATAAATTTACTCCAAGCACTAATTCCGCTATTATAGAGTATAGCTGGAGAAATGCCGGAGACAGCACTACGGTAAATGCAGATGTGGCAGAATCTGAATTTTCCATTGTTACTTCAGAAACAGGCTATAAAGTAGAAGCACGCATTGCAAAAGCAGTTGCTCTTACCGAAGGAAGAAACGACCTCATAACCGGTATTGCGGTAAGCAATGACGGTACTGTTACCGGAGATATTTGGTCAGATATTTATAACGGCGGTAATTTCGGCAATAAAGGAGAAGTAATCACCCTCGGCGCAGGAGAGCAGCCTCCGGTTGACGATACTCCTGTAGTTAAGAAGGGTACTCCCGTCCTTGACGGTCAGATAGACCTTGCATATTTAAGTTCCGCGTCAATGAGCACAAAGGACGTTGCTCTTGCCGGAAATCTCCAGAAAAACTGGGCGTCAGCACCCGATTCAAAAACAGACGCCGCGCTGAAAGCAGCCGGTATTGTTGTTGACGGAACTGATGTTCTCTCCCCGGACGGAGATTACAGCATCCCCGAATTTACCTATGCGGAAACATACTTCCTCTGGGATGACGGCGCTCTGTATGTATGCTCCAAGGTATACGACAACGATATTATGATGATTTCACCCGAAACAGCTGCGGGCATTGTGCTGGATTCTCCGTGGCTTATAGACGGTATCCGTCATTATATTTACCCCGAACAGAACATATTCGCACCGATTCCCGTACAGGCTACCGCAAACGGAACGGCAGTCTGGGAAGCTTATAACTGGGACGAGGGAAGAGGAACTCCTTGGTCAACTCTCGGCGATTTCGTCCATGATGACGCCGAAAAGAGACTTGCAGACTTAGAGAACGTTGCCGCAACCGTAAACGCGGACGAGGGCTACTATGTAGTTGAAATACGTATTCCGTTCTCCGACAAACCGTTCGGCGATACTTCAATTAAGGACAGATTCCTTACAGACGGCAATACATTTGCATACGGCGCTTGGCTGGTAGACAGCGACGGCCAATGGCAGACTGCTTTCGGATCACAGAACCGTATGGTATATCAGGGAACAGACGACCAGATGATTACCAACGTCTTTAAGCTCTCCGCAGAAGCGGCTTCCGAGGAGCACGATCACGTATGGGCAGACGATTATACTGTTGATACAGCTGCAACCTGCACAGCAGCGGGCAGCGAATCTATCCACTGCACACTTTGCGGCGCAATCAAAGAAGACAGCGTAAGAGAAATTCCCATGCTTGAACACACTTGGGAAGAAGTAACCGTCAAGGAAGCTACCTGCACCGAAGCCGGCAGCAAGCACACCGAATGCTCGGTCTGCAAAACAGTCAAGGAAGACAGCACGGTAGAAATTCCTATGCTTGAGCATGCTTGGGAAGAAGAGTATACCGTTGACAAGGCGGCAAACTGCACGGAAGAAGGAAGCGAATCTATCCACTGCGCAAACTGCGACGCAATTAAAGAAGACAGCTCAAGAGTAATCGAAAAGATTCCTCACAGCTTTGTAGACGGCGTTTGCGAAGTTTGCGGAGAGAAAGAGCAGACAGGAACTATCGGCGATGTCAACGGCGACGGTTCTGTAGACGCTCGCGACCTTTCGGCTCTGATGAAACTTCTTGCAGACGAAGTTGATAACGCCGCAGGCGACATCAACGGCGACGGTTCTATAGACGCTCGCGACCTTTCGGCTCTGATGAAACTTCTTGCCGAACAGGAATAAAGAGAAACGACACACACTAAATAAAAAGTCTGTACTTTACTTAAATTAAAGTATGACTTCAAAAAAGACCTATGGGCGTTTGCCCATAGGTCTTTTTGTTTTCGGCATATAAGCCGAAAAAATAAAGTCCGCAGCCAAACAAAAAAGCCATTCTCCTGACCGTCCGACGCTGACACGCTCCCTCCGTAAAGTAAAATCAGTTCTCCAAAAAACAGCAGGCGCATCCCGTCACCATTTCACGCTTTAAATTTTAAGTTTTTTCCGCCCTGCGCAATTTAATCTGCTCAATATACATTTTTTAAGTACCTTGCAAATCTATAAATTCCTTAAAAAAACAGAATGCTGTAAAGTTATCTTCACTCGATTTTCACAAAAATACTATAATATAAAATACAGATAAGGCGCATGAAACAAAAAATAAAATTATTTGTATATATTAGTATTCGGTATATATCTGTATTTGGTATATTATCTGCATTTAATATATTATCCGTGTTTGATGTATTATCTGTGTTTGATATATTACTTGTAATTTGTATAATGAAGATCGGAGAAAACCGTTATGCCCGTACCAAAAAATATTTTTGAACGAACCGAAAAAAAATACTTTCTTCGGGATAATCAATATAACAGATTATTTACGGAAATAAGAGACAGAATCTCTCCCGACGAGTATGGAAAAAGTACGATAAACAGTCTGTATTTCGACACCGACGATTACCGTATGATTCGGCAGTCTATAGACGCCGGGACATATAAAGAAAAGCTCCGTCTGCGAAGCTATGGAGTGCCCGATGAAAACAGCGTCGTTTTTCTTGAAATCAAAAAAAAATATAAAGGCATTGTATATAAACGAAGAGTTTCAATGAGTCTTTACGACATACATAATTATATTGATTTCGGAAAAAAGCCTTTTGATTCGCAAATAATGAACGAAATTGATTATCTGATGAAATTTTATAACAATCCAAAGCCAAAATGTCTTATATCGTATGAACGGGAAGCTTATTATTGTTCTGAAAATCCGGATATAAGACTAACCTTTGACAGTGACGTCAGATACCGCAAAGACGACCTTTTTCTTGAGCATGGAAGCAGAGGCAAAACCATCATAGAAAGCGGCTGCCGCCTTATGGAAATAAAAACCTGCGGAGCAATGCCGATGTGGCTCTCATCCGTACTTGACCGTGAAAGGATTTATCCGTCATCCTTTTCAAAATACGGTACTGCATATGCGGATATAATCGCAGGAAGCGCCGGCGCCGAAGCCGCAAATATTAATTATACAAAAGGAGAACCTCGATATGCCTAACATTTTTTCGTCTGTAATGGGAGACAACATAACTTTTTCGGTTTATATGATATGTACCGCCGTCGCCTTTCTGTGCGGGATTTTAGTGGCCGCGGTTTCGTCATACAAAAATCAGTCTTCAAAGAGCTTCATTTTATCGCTTGTAATTCTTCCCGCGGTAATAGAAACGGTTATAATTATGGTAAACGGCAATGTCGGTACCGGAATTGCCGTCGCGGGAGCGTTCTCTCTCGTAAGATTCCGTTCAATTCCCGGAAAAGCAAAGGAGATTGCGGCAATCTTTTTGGCAATGACAGCCGGACTTTCATGTGCGGCGGGATATATAGGAATTGCAATTGTATTTACAGTTATTGTGTCCGCCGCTATCCTGATTGTAATGCGTATTCCCATGCGTGAGGAGCGTGAAATGTGCTTACATATGACGGTGCCCGAATCATTGCAGTTCACCGACGCATTTAACGACATTTTTGATAAATACACGTCCTCCTGCAATCTGGTATCGGCAAAGACAACAAACATGGGCAGTCTTTACAAGTTAGTTTATAAAATAGAGCTCTGCTCAAAGGAAAAAATTCGTGAATTTATTGATGAGCTTAGATGCCGCAACGGAAATCTTGAAATCATGATAACAGACGCTGCAGAAAGGGGAGAATCGCTGTGACCGTCGGAAAAAAAAGTAATTTAAAGCCGCAGCACTTTTTAACAAGTTTTGCGTCACGCTTCTTAACAAGTTTTTCACCGCGCTTCTTAAAAAGTTTTTCGCCGCGCTTCTTAAAAAGTTTTTCGCCGCGCCTATTAACATGTCTTGTGCTGTGCTCCTTAACAAGCCTTGTAATTCTGCTCTCATCATGCGGAAACAGTGCAAACGGAGCGGAGGCAAGTGCTAAAACCGATAATCAAACTAATCAGACCGATAATCAAAACGATACAGCGTCGGGAAATTCCGAAACAGGCAATTCATCGGGCTCCGATTTGTCGGGAGTAACGGATGAAGACGGTTACGGTTTTACCGAGCGCGAGTTCGACGCGAGCTATGATAAATCCGACTCCGTTTCAATACTTCTGTCGGATGACGGCTGTACGGTTTCGGAAAGCGGAGCCGCCGCAGACGACAACGGCGTTGTTATTACTGAAGCGGGAACATACATTCTGAGCGGAAATCTTTCCAATGGTTCCATAAGGGTATCGGCAGAAACAAACACAAAAATTCAGCTTGTTTTGGACGGAGTTTCGGTTCACAATGAGTCAGGGCCCGCGATTTATGTTCAAAGCGCGGATAAAGTATTTATCACTCTTGCGGAGAATTCCGTAAACACATTGTCGGACGGGACATCATACAGCGCCGAAGACGACGGCACAAACCTTGACGCCGCGCTGTTCAGTAAAGAAGACCTTGCCGTAAACGGAAGCGGAGTATTGAATATTTCCGGTAATTATAAGCACGGCGTCGTATCGAAGGACGACCTCGTAATAACCGGAGGAACGATTAATGTTACATCCGTGAAAGTCGGACTTAACGGAAAAGACTGTGTGAAAATCGGAGGCGGTACAATTGATATTAAGGCCGGAAGCGACGGAATCCGTTCGGACAATTCCGAAGATTCGACAAGGGGCTACATCTATATAGCCGACGGGAACATAAGCATTACCGCGGAAAACGACGGCGTTCAAGCGGAAACCGTTTTGAAAGTTTCCGGAGGTACAATCACCGTCAGCTCCGGAGGAGGAAGCGCAAACGCTTCCGTAACCTCCTCCGGAGAATGGAATCTCGGCTGGAGGTTTGCGGGAGGCTCTTTGTCCGAAAGTACATCGGACGCTTCGGAGGAATCGGGTAAAGGGCTTAAATCCGCAGACACAATAAAAATAGCGGGAGGAACGATACAAATTGATTCCGCCGACGACTCGCTCCATTCAAACAACGCCGTTTACATCTCAGGGGGAACGATTAAAGCGGAATCGGGTGACGACGGAATACACGCAGACACTTCACTTGTTATTTCGGGCGGAAATATAGAAATCTCAAAAAGCTATGAGGGAATCGAAAGCGCCAGGATAGAAATCTCCGGAGGTACAATTTCCATCGTTTCAAGCGATGACGGAATAAATGCCGCAGGAGGCGCCGATTCATCATCAATCGGCGGAAGGCCGGGACAGGGAATGTTCTCTTCGTCCGGCGGTCAAATTACAATATCGGGAGGGTATATATATGTAGACGCCTCAGGAGACGGCATTGACTCCAACGGAACACTTTCGGTCAGCGGAGGCGTCACACTTGTCTCCGGTCCGACGGATTCGGCAAACGGAGCGCTGGATTATGAAGCCTCCGCAGATGTGTCGGGAGGTGTGCTGATTGCTCTCGGAAGCTCCGGAATGGCTCAGGGCTTCACTTCCGCGGACGGGCAGGGCGCGATTTTATATAACTTTACCTCTCAGAGCGCGGGCACGTCGTTCGCGGTAGTCGATGAGAACGGTACGGTAGCGGCGTCCTTTACTCCTTCCAAAGCTTTTCAATCCGCGGTGGTAACCGCTCCCGGCATCGTCTGCGGCGGTACTTATACTTTGATTGCGGGAGGAACCGTCGTCGGCGCCGACGAAAACGGATATACCTCAGACGGTACAATAAGCGGCGGAAATACGCTTGCGGAAATCACAATGTCTGAAAATGTATACAGCTCAGGCGGAGCCGGTGCAGGAATCGGAAACGCTCCGGGTATGGGAATAAACGGAGACGCGGGATTCGGAATGAACGGAAATCCCGGCATGGGAATGGGTGGCAGCAGACCTGACATGTGAACGGGAGGCGACAAGTCTGACATAGGAACGACGGCGACAGACCTGACGTGTGAACGAAAAGCGGCAAACCTGACATAGGAACGACGGCGACAGACCTGACGTGTGAACGAAAAGCGGCAAACCTGACATAGGAACGACGGCGACAGACCTGACGTGTGAACGGGAGGCGACAAGTCTGACATAGGAACGGCGGCGACAGACCTGACACGTGAACGGGAAACTACAGACCTGACGTGTGAACGGGCGGACGCCCTATAAATTAATGAAGTAATATGAGGCATTTTTGAAATTTTTATACAGACAGTATATGTTCATGATTTATTTATAAATATATGATAAAATTAAAAAAAAGTATGGAATAAGTAAAAGGGAGAGGACAGATATATTTTTTCTGTCTTTTCCCTTGCCTTTGGTTTGAAAGGAAAAATATTTGTCATGATAAAGGTTGAAAATCTCGTTAAACAGTATAACGATAAGTATGCTGTAAACGACGTCAGCTTTACAGTCGGCGACGGGGAAATCGTCGGACTTCTCGGCCCTAACGGAGCCGGAAAATCGACTATAATGAATATTATTACCGGATATTTGTCCGCAACCTCCGGAAATGTGACCGTAGGAGGATTCGACATACTTGAATTTGCCACGGAGGCTAAAAAAAGTATCGGCTATCTTCCCGAAGTCCCCCCTCTTTATCCTGATATGACGGTTATTGAATATCTTGATTTTGTTTACTCACTTAAAAACTGTACCCTCAACCGTACAAAGCATCTTGAAGAAATCTGCGAAGTGGTAAAAATCGCAAATGTAAAAAACCGTTTGATCGACAATCTCTCAAAGGGATATAAGCAGCGCGTCGGAATAGCGCAGGCTCTCGTAGGAAATCCAAAGGTGATAATTCTTGACGAACCCACCGTAGGCCTTGATCCCAAACAGATTGTCGAAATACGCAACCTTATAAGAACGCTCGGACAAAATCATTCGGTAATTCTTTCGACGCACATTCTCAGTGAGGTGCAGTCTGTCTGCGACAGAGTAGTTATAATAAATAACGGCAAGCTAATAGCCAATGAAAGAACCGAAGACATATCCGCAATCGTCGGAGGCAACCGCCGAGTTTCCGTTAAAATATGCGGCCCTTCGGAACAGGTCGGTTCCGCAATCAGAAATCTTCAGGGAGTTCATCGTGTGGAAATCCTGTCGGAGCATGAGCTCGACAGCACTTCGTATATCATTGAAAGCGCTCCGGGCATCGACATCCGTAAACCGCTGTTCAAGCTTCTTGCTCAGAATGACTGGCCTTTGATAGAGTCTAAGGCTATCGGAATCAGCCTTGAAGATATATTTATTTCAATGACCGACCGTTCTTCGTCTTCCGCCAAAAAGAAAATAAAAAGAATAAAGGTAATAAAGAACAGTCAGTCTTCCGCCGGTTAAATGTGACGCCGAAATTTAAACAGCTTAAAAGATTGTAAAACTATTAAACTAAAATGATTGAAATACAATTCTTCCCGCAGTGCCTCATTATGGTACTATACCCCCTTTTTTAAATCAGGATATTACAACAGCAGAAAAATAAGTGAAAGGTCAAAGCCATGTTTGCAATTTATAAACGTGAATTACGTTCATATTTCACCTCGCCGATAGGCTACGTTTTTATAGCGACTTATCTCGCGCTGAGCGGATTTGTGTTCGCGTATTCAACTGTACTTATGTCGATAGAGGGTAAAAGCGCCGACATATCCCTCTATTTTACAATTCTTATATACAGCTTTTCGCTGCTTCTGCCGCTCCTTACAATGCGGTCTTTCGCCGACGATCGGAGAATGAAAACCGAACAGCTCCTCCTTACCTCTCCGGTCTCAATTTTCGGTATGGTAAGCGCGAAGTTCCTCGCGGCTTATACAATCTTTGCGGGTACATATGCCGTTTCATGTTTGGACTTTGCCCTTTTGTACATCTACAATGACACAAGCGGTGTCGTGACTGAGAAAAACGGCGCAATTCTTTTCGGCTATTCGATTGCGGTTCTTCTCTTGGGAGCCGCGTTTATAGCGATCGGCATTTTTGTTTCATCGCTCACCGAACATCAAATCACCGCCGCAATCGCTACCATTGCTATATTGCTTTTCTGTCTGTGCTGCAACATGATAAACAGCGCGATTTCGTTTTATCCGATTCGAGCCGTCTGCAACTGGCTTTCAATTTACAGCAGATTTCAGAACTTTGCTTTCGGTGTATTTGACTTTAACGCGATAATTTATTATTTTTCAATTACGGTTGTCTTTCTTTTCGTTACGGTCAGGATATACGAAAAACGCCGCTGGGAATGACCGAACAGCCGTATTCACAAGGAACACGGCTTCAATAAGAACACGGCTTCAATAAGGAGCACGGCGCTGTCATGAAACCGACGGCGGAACGGTCCGCCGCCCGACAGCATGCAGTTTTTTAATTTCACGCCTCGCCCAAAGCCGGAATCTTCACAGCATGCTCCCGACGGAGGGAGAGTAAGAAAGGACAAGAAATACAATGCCGGAAATGCAGAACAGCAATAACAAAAATGACGCTTTTAAGCACAGGCTGCTTAAAAGCAGAAAATTTAAATACGGTTCCGCCGCCGTCGGCCTGACGGCAGCGTTTATCGCCGTTATTGTCGCAATTAACGTAATGTTTTCCGCGCTTGCGACAAATTTCAAATGGTATATCGACATGACGACGGAGGGACTTTATACAATATCCGATTCCGTCCATGAATTGCTTGATCCGATGAACGACCGCGAAGATGTAAAAGTCAAAATTATTTTCTGCACTACCGAGGACGAGCTTGACTCCTCATATTATTCGAGACTTGTGCATCAAAGCGCGAAGCTGTTTGCGCAGGACTTTGAATTTATAGATATTGAATATGTCGACGTCAACGCGCATCCGGGAGAGGTCAGCGCATACCGCACGACGCTCGGATCGGCAATAAGGACAAACAGCGTAATTATTACAAATACCGTTTCTTCAGATTACCGTGTTTTTACAACCGACAGTTTTTATACGCTTGACAGCGATACGCAGGAGCCGTATGCCCTAAATGCCGAATATAAGATTACAACAGCTATTATTCAGATGACAGAGAAAAATCCGATTGCATATTTTACCGTAAATCACGGTGAAGCAACCGATACGTCAACTCTTTGGAATCTGCTTCGGGACGCGGGATACGACGTGCGGGAAATAGACCTTCTCACCGAAGATATTGATTACAGCGACGCTCAGCTTATAATAATAAACGGTCCGCAGTATGATTTTACCGGAATCGAGGCTGATGTAAACGAAATCAAAAAGATTGATGATTTTCTTGACAACGTAGGAAGTCTCATGGTCTTCATGGACGCGTCGGCAAGAAGCAGGCAAAAATTTTCAAATCTTGACGAGCTGCTTTACGAGTGGGGAATATCCTTCGGAGATTCTGTTGTTTATGATCCGAGCAGCTGTATCAACGTTGACGGCACCGCACTCATATCCAACTACACCGAAGAGGGAAACGGCGCTACTCTTACAAGGAGCATGCGCACTCTTTCAAATGTGCCGAGAACAATTGTCAACTATACTATGCCGATTTACGTCACCTATAACAACGGAGAAAGCGCCGGCATAGACCAGGGGACAAGAGATGTTTCAAGCGTACTTACATCGTCGGAAAAGGCGTATGCATGCGGCTTTGATACAAATGAAACCGTCGACACCGGAACATTCAACCTGATGACCTTATCCACAGAACAGCGTTATATAGACAACGAGGCCAATTATAATTATGTACTCGC
>CAOKER010000002.1 GCA_948467545.1 uncultured Eubacteriales bacterium | reverse complement strand
GATTATAGGTCTTCGTGCATGTGACTGGAGTTCAGACGTGTGCTCTTCCGATCTTTCGGCATTGCTCCCCGCAGTTACAATTATCACCGGGGCTGTCGTATATATCAGGAGACGTCATTTATGATTAAGAAAAGAAAAAAGCTTATCATCATAATGCTGGCTGCCGCCGCGGTTCTCACCGTAATATATTTCGCGGTACTTTCTCCGATTATTAAAAAAATGAATACTCCCGAAGACAGCTCGGAAGCGCTCCTTGACGGAGAAGTCCTTGACGCGAGCGGCAGTATAATGATGTTTGAAAAAATCGAAAGAGCCAATCTTAAGCGTATAGAGGTTTATAACAGCTACGGCGCATGGGCAATGTACCGTGCGGACGACGATAACTTTTATATAGAAAACCATGAGAGCGTTCCGTACAATGAAAACGTATTCTCCTCGCTGATTGTTTCCGCCGGCGATACGATTTCACTCCGCCGCGTGACTGCCGACTGTCAGGACTTTTCCGAATACGGTCTTGACGATTCAAATAACCCGGCTCATTATAAAATTATTTCTCTCGACGGAATAGAACACACGGTTTACATAGGAGATCAAATTCCCACCTCCGGAGGCTATTACGCCAGATATGAAGGGCGCGGCGCCGTATACATTCTCACCAAGGGCATTGCAAACACGCTTCTTGCCCCCGTGACCGCAATAGCGCATTCCATGGTATCATACCCTATGTCAACCACGACATATTTTCAGACAAGAGATTTTTACATTATGCGCGACGGAAAAATGCTTGCTTGGATTGATCTCGACGAAGCGGCTTCGTCATCCTCCTCGTCATCCGCTTCGTCGTCAGGCTCTGAACAGGCGTCCAATATCAAGTACAAAATGAAAGCCCCCGCCGGCTTTGTGCCGAACTCGACAACATACAGCGAGATTCTTACAAAATTCTCCGATTTTTCGGGAGAAGGAGTTGTGGAAATCGGCGCCGAGCTATCGGATTTATCACTCAGCGAAGACGAGGAAACAAAAGAGCTTCTTGAACGTATCAAGGAGTACGGAAATATTGCCGACGTCGATGTTTCCTCCGAAGAATATCAGTATCTCTGCGTTGAACAGATAACAACGCTTATGCACGCGATGTTCGGAAAGGATACTCTTGATAAATACGGTCTCTATGAACCGAAAACCGTGCTTCATTATACCTACAACGGCGTTGAAAGCTTCGTTTTATTCGGCGATGAGCAGGAGGACGGATACAGATACGCATATTCCGCGCTCTGGAATACAATTGTCGCCTTTGATCCGGACGATTTGGATTTTCTTGACTGGGGACTTTTGCAGTATGTTGACAAATCTCTGTTCAGCATTGACATTACAACCGTCAAACAGCTTACATTTAAATCGGATGAAATATCGGAAACATTTGATTTCGGAGTAGACTCCACCGCACAGACAATTACCGTAACTCCTCAGAGTACCGGAAAAGTTTTCAGTGCAAATGAGCTTTATAATTTCAGAAGCTTCTATCGAAGTCTTCTTACCGTTTCTCTTGAGGGATATGCGGATTCGACCGCGGAAGAAAATCAGGTGCTTTCATTTGAAATCCGAACATATGACGGAACGGTATATGACTTTGATTTTTACCGTTATTCTACCCGAAGATGCTATTATACAATAAACGGAGAAGGCCAATTTTATGTTCTCAGCGACAGCATTGACAAGGTAATCAGCGACTGTAAAAAGCTTATGAATTCACAGGATGTGGATTCATGGGCGAAAAACTGAGACTGCCGACGCATACTTTTTGTTGAGATTTCCGACACACTTTTTGTTGAGACCGCCGGCATACTTCTTGTTGAGACTACAGGCATACTTTTTGTTGAGACTGCCGACACACTTCATGTTTCAAATAATCCGGTAAAAATTTTATCGGATTATTTTTTATTACAGCATTGACAAATAAATTAAGCTGTGATATAATTTATCACGTTAGCAAGATAAAGCGATAAAGCGAACGCTTTTTTAAGAAAAGATTCAGTTATATTTATTTAAGTTATATAAGGAAAGGTAGACCGTAAATATGATAGACGAAAACATTTTGAAAAGCGAGGAAAGAGCAATTTACTCGCTTCGCTCTCTTTATAAAAAATACGGATACATGCCGTTCAAGATGAGCAAATTTGAAGAATACGAGCTGTATGTCCGAAACAAGGACTTTCTGATAAGCGACCGCATAATAACCTTTACCGACACAAACGGTAAGCTGCTCGCCCTAAAGCCCGACGTCACTCTTTCCATTATCAAAAACGGAGAAGACAAACCCGGCATAAAACAAAAAGTGTATTATAATGAAAATGTATACCGCGTATCGGGCAGCACACACCAATTTAAAGAAATTATGCAGACCGGACTTGAATGTATCGGAGACATCGACAGCTGCGATATTTATGAAGCGGTATGGCTTGCCGCTCAGAGCCTCGAAACAATTTCCGACGATTTTGTTCTCGAAATTTCCCACCTCGGAATTTTAACCGCATTGCTGAACGAAACAAGCGATAATTCGGATTTCCGCCGCGAAATTTCACACTGCATTGCGGAAAAGAATACGCACGACATACGCAGAATTTGCCGCGACTATGACATATCCGCGGAAAAAACCGAACGGCTCTGTACCTTTACGGGAATTTACGGAGAGATGAACGATGTTATAAACCGTCTGGAGCCTCTCTGCACCGCCCCCGAAGCCCAAACCGCGCTCGGAGAGCTGCTCACTCTTTACTCACTTCTCGACAATACCGTTTATAAGCAAAAAATACATTTTGACTTTTCAATCGTCAACGACATGAATTACTACAACGGCATTGTATTTAAAGGCTTTCTGAACGGCATCTGCGAAGGAGTTCTTGCGGGGGGCACATATGATAAGCTCATGCGAAAAATGG
Organism: uncultured Eubacteriales bacterium; assembly: GCA_948467545.1. Lineage (GTDB taxonomy): Bacteria > Bacillota > Clostridia > Oscillospirales > CAG-272 > UMGS911. The sequence continues at coordinate 273,289 of CAOKER010000002.1, read as the reverse complement.
GAAGAAAATCCGGGGCGGTAGGGTTCGCTCTTTATCTTGACCTGCTTGAAGACCTGAAAACTCCCCGAAACGAATTTGACATTGACGTTTTACTGCTGTATAATAATACTACCGAATCAAAAACCGTTCTCAGGTGTATACAGGAGCAGACGGAAAAGGGAAAAAGCGTCAGCGCGCAGAAAGCCGTCCCCGAAAAAATCAGATTTCGGGAGCTTGTCGATCTGAGAAGTTAAGCTTCCCGCAAAAATAATATATTCTACCCTGATTTATTCTATCCTGATTATTACCCACTGAAAGGAATGGTTACAGTATGATAAACGTCGCACTGCCGAAAGGCCGTCTCGGCGAAAAGGTATATACGCTTTTTGAGTCTGCGGGCTATGAATGCCCCTCCATTAAAGAAAACAACCGCAGACTTATTTTTGAAAATGAAGAAAAACAGGTGCGTTACTTTTGGGTAAAGCCCTCGGACGTGTCAATTTATGTAGAGCGAGGCGCCGCGGACATCGGCGTCGCCGGAAAGGATATTCTGCTTGAATACGAGCCGGAAATTTATGAATTTCTCGATCTTAAAGTCGGAAAATGCAAAATGGCGGTTGCGGCAAAAAGAGGCTTCTATGACAACGGCGAACGCACGCTCAAGGTCGCGACAAAATTTTCAAATATTGCCCGTCACTACTACGCCGGAAAAGACAGAGATATCGATATTATAAAGCTGAACGGTTCTATTGAGCTTGCTCCGATTCTCGGACTTTCGGACGTCATTGTGGATATTGTGGAAACCGGAACAACTCTTAAGGAAAACAATCTTGAGGTTGTGGAGAGCATTGTTCCGATCAGCGCAAGATTAATCGGCAATAAGGCAAGTTTTAAGTTTAAAACCGCCTGTATAGAAGATATAATTAATAAGATTAAGGAGCAGATAGTCACCGATGATTAAAATCTATATGTACGGAGAAGTTCCGAACAGCGAAATTTTCGCGCGCAGAAATCCGACCTCCGACGTTTCGGACGCCGTATCGGATATTATCGGCAATGTCAGAAAAAACGGAGACAGCGCGCTTTTTGAATATACCAAAAAATTTGACGGTGCGGAGCTTACCTGCCTTGAAGTAACCGAAGCCGAAAAAGAGGAGGCCTTTGCCGCAGCAGATCCCGCTTTTATAGAGATTCTGCGGGAGGCGGCCGACAATATACGCGCGTTTCATGAAAAACAAGTGCGTGAAAGCTTTATAATTAACAACAAAAACGGAATTCTGATCGGACAAAAAATAATTCCTATCGAAAAGGTCGGGCTTTATGTGCCGGGCGGGACTGCCGCGTATCCGTCAACCGTTCTCATGGACAGTATTCCGGCTAAAATAGCAGGCTGCGGTGAAATTGTGATGGTTACGCCTCCGGGTAAGGACGGAAAGATAAACCCGGGCATTTTAGCCGCCGCAAAAGTCGCCGGAGTGGACAGAATCTTTAAGGTCGGAGGCGCTCAGGCCATTGCCGCGCTCGCCTACGGAACAGAAAGCATTCCAAAGACAGACAAGATTGTAGGCCCCGGAAACGCGTTTGTCGCGGAAGCCAAAAAACAGGTTTACGGACTTGTATCAATCGACATGATAGCGGGACCGAGTGAAATACTCGTCGTTGCCGATTCAACCTGCAATCCCAAATTTATCGCGGCAGACCTGCTCTCTCAGGCGGAACACGACAAAAATGCCAGTGCGGTTCTTGTCACCGACAGCATGAATTTTGCGGAGGCGGTAAGCGATGAGATTGAAAGTCAGATTGCAGAGCTTCCAAGATATGAAATCGCAAGAACATCAATTGACGTCAACGGAAAAATTATCGTTGCGGAAAATAATATCAGGCTTTCCGTTGAGATTGCAAATGAAATCGCGCCCGAGCATCTCGAATTGTGCGTCGACAATCCGTTCGACTATCTCGACAGTATAAAACACGCCGGTTCCGTCTTTTTGGGAAAGAACTGTCCCGAAGCTCTCGGCGATTACTTCGCAGGTCCGAATCATACGCTCCCGACAAGCGGAACCGCAAGATTTTCCTCCCCTCTCTCGGTGGACGATTTTATCAAGAAAACTCAAATTACATATTACACCTCGGACGCGCTTTCAAAAGCCGCCGATAAAATCGCGTACTTTGCGGCAAAAGAAGGTCTTGACGCCCATGCCAAAAGCGCCAAAATAAGGTTTGAAAAGAAATAAGGCAGCCGATACTCAAACTATAAAACAAACACGGAATAAAGCAAACACAGAATTAAGCAAACATCAAATTAAGCAAACACAGAAAGGGGCCGCGGCATATGAGTCGATTTTTCAGCGAAAGGCACGCTTCGCTCGTCCCGTATACACCGGGAGAACAGCCCAAAAATTCGCAGTACATAAAACTAAACACAAATGAATCTCCGTTTCCTCCGTCGGACGCCGTAATACAGGCCGTAAAAACGGAGGCGGGAAAATTACGGCTGTACTCCGATCCGAACTCGGCGGAGCTTACAGACAAGCTCGCGGCCGTCTACGGTGTTTCTCCGACTCAGGTAACCGTAAACAACGGCTCGGACGAAACCCTTAATTTTGCCTTTATGGCGTTTGCGGACGACAAGCATCCGCTCGCTTTTCCCGACATCACATACGGCTTTTATCCTGTTTTCGCGGAATTAAATCATATTCCTTACAGTACGATTCCGCTTAACGACAGGCTTGAAATAAACCCCGATGATTACATCGGAATCGGCAAAACAATCGTTATCGCTAACCCCAACGCTCCGACAGGTCTTTCTCTGCCCGTCGATGAAATTGAAAAAATCACGGCCTCAAATCCAAACAATATTGTAATTATAGATGAAGCGTATGTCGACTTCGGAGGAGAAAGCGCGCTGACGCTTGTCGATAAATACGAAAATCTGCTCGTGGTGCAAACCTTTTCAAAGTCGCGTTCTCTCGCAGGAGCGCGTCTCGGCTTCGGAATCGGCTCCGAAAAGCTGATCGAAGATTTAAATACCATAAAATATTCCACAAACCCATACAATGTAAACCGAATGACATCGGCGGCGGGTATTGCCGCTCTGAACGACGCCGTTTACTACCGCGGCAACTGCGCCGAAATTGCAAAAGCGCGGGAATTTACGATAGCCGAACTGCGCAGGCTCGGTTTCCGCGTCACAGACTCGAGGGCAAATTTTGTATTCGCAGAATCGAACTGCGTCAGCGGAATAAAGCTCTACACAGAGCTTAAAAAAAGAGGGATTCTGATTCGCCATTTTGACAGCGAAAGAATTTGCAATTACAACAGAATCACCGTCGGAACTCTCGAACAGATGAAAATCCTGATAAATGAAATAAAGGCAATACTTGAGGAAACAGAAAATAAAGAATAAAACAAAGGCAGAAAATCGGTCATGAAAACCGAGTTCCGAGATACTGCAGAAAATACTCGCCATTTTTACCATCCATACCGTTTTTATACCATCCATACCGTTTTTATACTATCCATACCGCTTTTATACCATCTATACCGCTTTTATACTATTTATACCATGTTTATGCCATTTATACCATATCTTAAGAAAGGAAAAAGAACGCATGAGAAAATCAGAAATCAAGCGCACTACAGGCGAGACGGATATATCCGTGATACTTGATATTGACGGCACAGGCGGCTCGCAGATTAATTCCGGCTGCGGTTTTCTTGATCATATGCTTACGCTTTTCGCAAAACACGGTCATTTTGACCTTGAAATAATCTGCAGAGGAGACACCGATGTGGACTATCATCATACCGTCGAGGACATCGGAATTGCTTTGGGCAAAGCGTTTGCCGAAGCTCTCGGCGATAAAAGAGGCATATGCAGATACGGCGATATAACGCTTCCGATGGACGAAGCGCTGATACTCTCCGCGGTTGATATTTCCGGACGGGGCGAGTGCTATTTCAGTCTTGATACTCCGACAGAAAAAGTCGGGGATTTCGACACGGAGCTTTGCGGGGAATTCTTCCGCGCGTTTGCGAGGGACGCGCAGATAACACTGCATATAACAAAACTCGCGGGAAAAAACTCGCACCATATTATCGAAGGAGCTTTTAAAGCGGCAGCCCGAAGCCTTGCGGACGCAGCCGCAGTAAATCCGAAATACAGCGGCGAAATTCCGTCGACAAAGGGTGTGATTTGATGGTTGCAATTATTGATTACGGCGTCGGAAATCTTTTTTCTCTGTATTCTTCACTGAAATATATCGGCGTCACGGCAAACGTGACTTCCTCTCCGGAAGAGATAAAAAGAGCCGATAAAATAATACTTCCGGGAGTCGGCGCCTTCGGAGACGCGGCGGACAAGCTTCGCCGGAGCGGACTTGACAGAATTCTTCGGTCGGAAGCCGAGGCCGGTAAAGATATTATGGGGATATGTCTCGGAATGCAGCTGCTGTTTGAAAAAAGCTATGAATACGGTGAGCATGACGGACTTGGATTACTGCCCGGAAAGGTCGTCCCCATGGAGGGGTATATTCCCGAAAATCTTAAAATCCCGCATATCGGCTGGAACAGACTTATATTCAAACAGGAAAACAAGCTTTTCAAATACATAAATGAAGGCGACTGCGTTTATTTTGTTCACTCGTATTATGCCGCCGACTGCGACAAATACGTAATCGCATCCACCGAATACGGCTGTGAGCTGACAGCGGCCGCAGCAAACAAAAATATAATGGGATGCCAATTTCATCCCGAAAAAAGCGGCGAGGTCGGGCTCAATATTCTCCGCGCTTTCTGTGACATTTAAAAAAGTCCTGCGGCGAGAGCACATGTTTCCGAAATAAGGAAAAACAAAACCGATATGAGGTTATACAGATATGATAATTTTACCGGCAATTGATTTATATGAAAAAAAAGCGGTCAGACTGCTGCGTGGCAGATACGACCAAATGACGGTATACAGTGAAAATCCGATCGAAATTGCCCGTGAGTTTGAATCCTGCGGCGCGGCGTATGTTCACGTCGTAGATCTCGAAGGCGCAAAGGACGGAACCACGCCGAATATTGAAATTGTAAAGCAAATCGCCGGGGAAACAGGCCTACGCGTTGAAATCGGCGGGGGTATTCGCAGCACGGAAACCGTTGAAAAATATATCGCGGCCGGAGTCAGCCGCGTTATACTCGGAACAGCCGCCGTAACCGACGAAGCCTTTCTCTGCCGCTCCGCGAAGGAATACGGCGAAAAGATTGCGGTCGGAGCGGATATTCGCGACGGTTACATCGCCATTAAAGGGTGGCTTGAAAAATCAGACTATTCCGCCGAAAGCTTTTTGGACTATATCAGAGAAAAGGGCATTTCGACAGTCATATGCACGGATATTTCAAAGGACGGCGCAATGAGAGGAACAAATCTCGAATTGTACAGAAAGCTTTCGGAAAAATACAGCTTCAATATTATTGCCTCAGGCGGTGTGTCATCCCTGAGCGACATAGAGCAGCTTCGCAGTATGAATCTTTACGGCGCAATAATCGGAAAAGCGTATTATACCGGCGCAGTCAATCTTAAAGAAGCTATCGAGGTGGCAAAATGATTACCAAAAGAATTATTCCCTGTCTTGATGTGAAAAACGGAAGGGTAGTAAAAGGTGTAAATTTTGAAGGCCTGAATGACGTTGCCTCTCCCGTAAGTCTTGCCGCGTATTACTCTGAAAATAAAGCGGACGAACTTGTTTTTTACGATATTACGGCGTCTTTTGAAGAGCGGCGTCTTTTTACGGAATTTCTTGAGGAAGTGGCAAAGACAATTTTTATTCCGCTGACTGTCGGAGGCGGCATTAAATCAATCTCGGACTTCGACCGCGTTCTGAAATTCGGTGCGGATAAGGTAAGTGTAAATTCGGGAGCGATTGAAAATCCCGCCATCATAGAAGAAGCGGCGAAAAAATACGGAAATCAATGCGTGGTGCTGTCCGCCGACGTAAAACGAGTCGGAGGAGAATTCCGAATATTTGCCAAGGGCGGAAGAGTAGACACCGGCATCGAAGCGATTGAATGGATAAAAAACTGCGTTGACCGCGGCGCAGGAGAAGTCGTCGTAAACTCTATAGACACCGACGGAGTAAAAAACGGATTTGATATCGAAATGCTGAAAGCCGTTTGCGGCGCCGTAAACGTCCCGGTGATAGCGTCGGGAGGAGCCGGCTCCGCGGCCGATTTTGTGGAATTGTTTAAAGAAATTCCGGATATCGACGCAGGTCTCGCAGCCTCAGTTTTTCACTTCGGCGAAATTAAAATTCGGGAGCTCAAAAAGGAGCTTCACAAGAACGGCATTACCGTAAGGCTGTAATGATATTACCGTAAGACTACAACGATTTACCGCAAGATTGTAACGGTATTACCGTAAGATTGTAACAGTAACGTAAGGCTGTAACGGCATCTTAAACGAAGCCGCTGAAAATATAACTCATGCAGAAAACGCCCTGCGCCGCGGGCGTCGGAGGACATCTGCCGCGGCGCCGCATTAGGGCGATTTGCGCACTGCCTAACATAAAGAAAAGGATTTACAAACTATGGTAAATATTGATGAACTCAAATTTGATAAAGACGGACTGATCCCCGCTGTTGTCGTTGACTCAATAAGCAAAAAGGTTCTCACCGTCGCGTATATGAACAAGGAAAGTCTCAGAATTTCTATGGAAAAAGGTCTCACCTGCTTCTGGAGCCGCTCAAGACAAAAGCTGTGGCTTAAAGGTGAAACAAGCGGAAACTATCAGCATATCGTATCCATAACCGCCGACTGTGACAGGGACGCGCTCACGGTTACGGTGGAAAAGGACGGCCCCGCGTGCCACAACGGGACGGATTCCTGCTTCACCGAGCCGGTTTGGAAAAGCGGCGAGCTGAATGAATTCAGCCTCGACGGGCTTTATCAGCTTCTTGAAGGAAGAAAAAAAGATAAACCGGAAGGATCATACACTACATATCTGTTTGAAAAGGGCACCGACAAAATTCTCAAAAAGGTCGGCGAAGAATGTACCGAAGTAATAATCGCGGGCAAGGCCGATGATAAAAAAGAAACGGTTTATGAAATTGCCGACCTCGCGTATCATGTTATGGTTTTAATGGTACAGATGGGAATCAGCGTCGAAGATATACACCGTGAGCTTGCGTCCCGCCATATTATCGACCACAAGATTAAGCAGGAAAAGATGACAAAATAAGCTTGCCGAAACGACAGTTTTACCCCTATGACTTAAAAGGAGCGGGGCGGTCCGAACGTATTTGTCCGAGACCGCCCCGCCCGATTTTTTCCGCTTGCATTTTCAATAAAGATCAGCCGCGGCAGTTCTGTGTTTCCGCATCGTTTGTGCAGTCACAGCCGCAGCCCGCGCCTGTACTGCAATCGCAGCCGCAGCCCGCGCCGATACCGCAATCGCAGCCACAGCCCGCGCCGGAAGAACAATCACACCCGCAGCCCGCACCGCTGATTTCCGTCGGCGAAGCTGACGCTTCCCTTAAAACTTCCATTAAAACCACCCTCCAAATTAATTATTATCACAAGCACATGAAATCTCAGCTCCGACTTTTCTTAAGCATTTCCCGAAACTCAGTTTCACGCATTGTGTAATTGCAAAAAAAACGTTCTCCGTGAGCCGCCGCATTAACACATTTCCTCCCAAAGCACAGCGGAAGAAGCCTGCACTCCCTGCATTCGGCATGTTCGCAATTCGGAATCATCCATTTTGACAGTTTATCGGAATCCAATTTAATCTCTCCGTCTTCGGTAATTCGCCCTACCTTATTAACCTCGTCGTCTATCGCCAGCGTACATTTCATTAATGTACCGTCACAATCAATAATATACGAATTATGCTTTACGGCAGGACACATTTGTCCGAACGGCAAGCTTCTCGATTCTGTCAGCTCACATTTTAAATTATATTTTGCGAGAACTTCCGATACAGAAATATTCGCAGCTGTTTTTTCTTCATTATTCATCGTTAATAAGGCATCGTCGTTTTTTCCTCCCAATTTTTTAATATTCTCATAGTAAACAACGAAACGCCGGTCATCAAAATTTTCTTTTATGTACCTGTAAAATTCATCCGCTTTGCAGATAATTTCTTCGTCAAAATTTGTTCTGATAACCACTCGGAAGTTATATGAAGTTTCTTTCATATATTTTAAATTGGACATTATACGTTCCCATGATCCGCTCCCGTCCGCCTTCACTCTGTGTTTATCGTGCGTTTCTTTAATTCCGTCGATAGAAATTTGGTAATTCGCGCATTCGGCGCTTATTAACTTTTCAAATCTTTCCGGAGTAACGAGAACTCCGTTTGTCGTGGCATTGCATGTATAACTGCATTGATATTTTTCACAGATATTTTTTACATTTATCAGAAAGGTATATACTCTGTCAAAATCATAAAACGGCTCTCCGCCGAATAAAGAAATACCGACTCCGTTATAAACACGATTACAAAATAAATTATCAATCATGTTTATAATGCCCGCATATGTTTCGTCACTCATAAACCTGTCCGAATGCTCTTCATAACAATAAATACATCTTAAATTGCATTGACGCGTCGTAAGCAGTGTCAGTTTTAATATTCTGTCGTTTACAATCGACTGTTCATACAAAAATTTTTGATACGAAAATTCGTCCCGTTCATACGGAACCAATATTCCGTTATCGAACAATGTCCGAATATATTCGTCATCGTCATCCATATAAATTTCTTCGGAACCTTCCAATAAATTTTTTGTTTTATCTATATATTTTTCCCGACATATTTTTATAAGCGCTCCCGTGGCGGACGAATATACGAGATAACCGTAATCCCACTCAATAAAAAAAGTATATTTACTTACTTTTAATCGTTTTTCAAGCAAATTATTTTCATTTTGTTTCATGATTTTCTCTGCCTTTCCGTATACTTTAAAAGCGCATACGTATACCAAATCCGATAAAATATCCTTTATTATTGCATTTTTACATATAATTTCAGTTCTATAATATAATTTTTTCAGAGATTTGTCAATATATTTTTAAAAATTCTTTTTCAAATTTAAAATGAAAGCAGACATAAAACCGAATGTGTTCTATGTCTGCTTATGTTTTTTCATTATTTTATTAAAAATATATATTCAATATTTTAAGACGTATGACTTGCTCTCACAGTCTCAATAATAAGCTTCATCTTGTCAAAATCCTTGAAGCCGTCCGTTTCAACACCGGAGCTTACATCAACGGCATAGGGCTGAAATCTGCAGGCCGCTTCCGAGATATTCTTCGGAGATAAGCCTCCTGCAAGGAAATACGGTCTTTTCATTTTAAGCAGTAAATTCCAGTCAAAGGAACAGCCGCTCCCGCCTTCTCCGTTGTCAAGAAGAACATAATCGGCGCATGACATTTCGGCAGAAGCAATATCATGTTCTCCGCGGACGGAAAACGCCTTTATAACGGGAACACTGCAAAGTGACTTGATATTTTTTATATACGTATTATCTTCCGCGCCGTGCAGCTGGGCACAGTCGATAATTCCGTCGGTATACAGTCTGCATATAAACTCCGGCGGTGCGTTTACAAAAACTCCCACAGCCTTGATTCTCCTGTCCAACGCCGTTTTCAGCTCACGTGCTTTCTGTTCGTCCACGAATCTTCTGCTTCTCGGAAAAAAAACAAAGCCTATAAAATCGGGCAGAAGCGCGTTTGCATATTCTATATCACACGCCCGTGAAAGTCCGCATATTTTTATTTTTGTCATCACACCGACCGTACTCCTCGCACACACCTTAAATATCCCGCTTCCAAAAGCATACTGTTTTGATTTTGACAAAAAGCGGCGCATTCCCAACAAAAATTATATTCGTTACGAAGCTTCATCCCGTCCCGAAAGAGAATCCAGCACAGCCTTTTTATTATGAGCCCGCATCAGCGTCTCGCCTATTAAAACCGCGTCAACTCCGTTTTCTGTCAGTTTTATTATATCCGCACGATTACGAATCCCGCTCTCGGCGACAAAAATAACATTATCGGGAACAAGACGCCGAAGCCTGAGACAGTTATCAAAATCCACGGTAAAGTTTTTAAGATTTCTGTTGTTTACACCTATAATACGCGCCCCGACATGGAGAGCCGAGTATATTTCATCCTCATTGTGAGCTTCAACCAATGCCGACATGCCGAGCGTATCGCATATCCGAATATATTCTTCTAAAGTTTTTCGGTCAAGCAATGAACATATAAGCAAAACAGCGGACGCGCCGAGAAGCTTCGCCTGATATATCATATATTCGTCGACCGTAAAATCCTTCCGCAGACACGGGACGGAAACCGCCTCGGCAATCTCGGAAAGATACCTGTCCTCTCCCAGAAACCATTTGGGCTCGGTAAGGACGGAGATACACGCGGCTCCGGCAGCGTCATATTCCTTTGCAATCTGCAGATAATTAAAATCGGACGATATAATCCCTTTTGACGGAGACGCCTTTTTACATTCGCAGATAAAGGACATCCCACCCTCGGAAAGCGCCTTTTCAAACGGAAAATCATCTCTGCTCCGCATCATAAGGGCTCTGCGCTTAATTTCGGATAGCGGCAGCGATTTTTTTTCGACAGCGATTCTCTCCGCGGTATATTCCGCAATCTCGTCAAGAATTGTACTCATACTATTTACAGTCTTTCCCCGTTAAGACTTCCTCCCTATAACTAAACGAAAGATATACCCCGCATCTATATCCGTAAGCGGCGGGTTCCGCTTCGTGTTTCGGACGTTGAATCGGTCGACGGCAGGTTCTGTCTCCGTTTTTCGGATGTCGGAACGATTCGGCGGCGGGTTCTGTCTCCGTTTTTCAGGTGTCGGACCGATTCGGCGGCGGGTTCTGTCTCCGTTTTTCGGATGTCGGACCGATTCGGCAGCAGATTCCGCCCCGTCTTTCATCGGTATAACTCAGCTGAATTATATGCTCCCGCGCCGCCTCAATTTAACGCGGCTGCAATGACGCGGCAGCAAAACCGTCAAGCGTTCTCAGCGCCGCGCCGCTGTCTATCTGAGCGGCCGCAAGCTCAATTCCCTCTTTAACAGACTTCGATTTGCCCGCAATATAAAGCGCGGCGCCCGCATTAATCAGCACGGCGTTCCTCTTAGGCCCCTTTTCTCCGCCGAGTATATTTCTTGTTATAGCGGCGTTTTCCGACGGAGTTCCGCCTGTCAATTCCGATTTCCGGCATCTTTCAAAGCCAAAATCTTCCGGAGCGAGAATATAGCTGTAATAACTGCCGCAATTAAGCTCGCATACAGTCGTCGGCGCGCTCATTGAAATTTCATCAAGCTTATCCTGTCCGTAAACAACCATTCCGCGTTTTACACCCAAACTGTTCAGCACTCTTGCAAGCGGCCGGACAAGCGATTCGTCGTAAACGCCGAGAAGCTGCATTTCCGGAGACGCGGGATTCGTCAGCGGACCGAGAATGTTGAATACCGTACGAATACCGAGCTCCCTGCGTATAGCCCCTACATATTTCATCGACGTGTGATATTTCTGCGCGAAAAAGAAACATATACCCACTTCGTCAAGCAGTGAAACACACGCCTTCGGTTCCTGATTTATATTCACCCCCAAAGCCTCAAGACAATCCGCGGTGCCGCATTTTGAGGAAGCGGCTCTGTTGCCGTGCTTTGCGACCTTGACTCCCGCGGAAGCCGTCACCAAAGCTGCCGTTGTAGATATATTAAAGCTCCCGGCTCCGTCTCCTCCGGTTCCCACAATTTCAAGCACCGAAAAATCATGCTCTACCTTTTCCGCATGCTCTCTCATCGCTGCGGCGCAGCCGGAAATCTCGTCAATTGTTTCCGCCTTTGTACTTTTCGTCGACAGAGCCGCAAGAAATGCCGCGTTCTGAATTGCCGACGTTTCTCCGTCCATTATTTCGTTCATGACTGTATACGCTTCCTCATACGTGAGGTCCTGTTTATCAACAATTTTTTCAATAGCTTTTTTAATCATTTCATTACCATACCTTTTTTAGTTATATTTTCTTTGCAATCCTTACAAAATTATTCAGAATTTTCGTCCCCTCAGGCGTCAAAACAGATTCCGGATGAAACTGCAGCCCGTAAATATCGTATTTGATATGCCGTACCGCCATTATTTCTCCATCCTTTGTTTCGGCAACCGATTGCAGACATGCCGGAAGAGATTCCGCGGCGACGGCAAGAGAATGATACCTCGCGACGGAAATCTCGCGCGGACAGCCCGAAAAAATCGGACATGCAGTATCGAGAGAGGCCGCAGACGCTTTTCCGTGCATAAGCTCTTTAGCATATGACACCACCGCACCAAAGGCGGCGCAAATCGCCTGATGTCCGAGACACACTCCGAGAATCGGAATGCGGCTTCCAAGCTTTTTGACGGTATCGATACAGATACCGGCGTCCTCCGGTCTGCCGGGGCCCGGAGAAATAATAATCGCTTCGGGCGACATGGCCGCAAGCTGCTCGGATGTAAACTCGTCATTTCGCACTACCTTTATGTCAGGCTCAATCGAGCCGATAAGCTGATATAAATTATAAGAAAAACTGTCATAGTTGTCTATCAATATAATCATAACCGTAAAAATACCTTTCCCGCATTCAGACGAATACGAAAATTAAAACATACATATCGGTCCGAAGTATCGGTTCGAACTATCGGTTTAAACTATCAGTTCAAACTATCGGTTCAAACTATCGGTCCGAGCTATCGGTCCGAAAAACTTTTCTCCTTCAGATGTTCTTTCTTCAAAGGTTTTCTTCCTGTGCGGTCCGTATCGCTTTAACAACCGCCGCCGCTTTGTTAATACACTCTGTATATTCGTTTTCGGGCACGGAATCGTAAACGATTCCGGCTCCGCTTCTGACGAAAACTTTTCCGTTTTTCTTATACATAATCCGAATCGCGATGCATGTATCTAAATTCCCGGTAAAATCCAGATACCCGATAGCTCCGCCGTATATTCCGCGCTTACTCTTTTCCAAATCATCGATAAGCCGGCAGGCCCTGATTTTAGGAGCTCCGGAAAGAGTTCCCGCGGGAAGCACCGCATTAACCGCGTCAATTGCCGCTTGGCCCTTCGCTATCTCTCCTCTTACGGTAGAACCGATATGCATTACATGCGAAAAACGTTCTATACAGTGATATTTTTCAACGCTCACACTGCCGAAGCGACTGATCTTCCCAAGATCGTTTCTTCCGAGATCAACAAGCATGTTATGCTCCGCAAGTTCTTTTTCATCGGAAAGCAGAGCCTTTTCAAGCTTCAAATCCTCTTCCGCCGTTTTTCCTCTCGGTCTCGTCCCCGCAAGAGGAAACGTGTGAAGCACACCGTCTTCAAGCTTGACAAGCGTTTCCGGAGACGCCCCCGCAACCTCCATATCAGAGCCGGAAAAGTAAAACATATACGGAGACGGATTCAGCGTACGCAAAATACGGTACGCTCCGAGCAGAGAGCCTTCAAAATCCGCTTCCAGCCTGTTAGATAAAACAATCTGGAAAATATCTCCCTCTTTAATATGGTGCTTTGCCTTGTTCACCATCTCGCAATACTCTTCACGGGTAAAGAGCGGTACAAAATCCGATTTCATTTTCCCCGGAACATATTCCCCCGAAGCTCCGCGCGTTATAAGAGACGCCATCCCCTCAAGCTCGATAAGTGCACGGTTATATTCGGTCCGATAATTATCAAGCGATATATTTACAATCAAAATTATTTTTTGCCTGAAGTTATCAAACGCGATAACCTTATCAAAAAGCATCAAATCGGCGTCTTTAAACCCCTCCGTATCCTCAGCCTCAAGCTTCAGCGACGGCTCGGAATACTTCAGCCAGTCATAGGAAAAGTATCCGACAAGTCCTCCCGTAAAGGAAGGAAGACCGCTTATTTTCGGACTTTTATGCTCGTCAAGCACCTGCATAATATATTTTCCGGGATTGTCCGTGTCAAAGTGCAGTGAGCCGATTTTCATATGTCCGTTTAAGCATGTAATCTCAAGCTTGGGATCGTAGCCTAAAAATGTATATCTGCCCCACTGTTCATTTCCCGCGACAGATTCAAGCATATAACAATGTCCCGAAACATTCTGTAAAATCCGCAATACCTCGATGGGCGTCTTAATATCGGACAAAATCTCCATGCTGACAGGCACCGTTTTATACATTCCGCCGGCAGCATATTCTTTAATTCGGTTCAAATCGGGCGTAATCATTTTGTTTCCTCTCTTTCCGCCGGAAAACAAAAAAGTCCCCGACAGAATTTTAAAATCTGTCAAGGACGAATAAAATCTTATCCGCGGTGCCACCTTGATTTTACGGCAAAAGCCATACCCTCGGCAGGATACTGATAATATCCCCGGCAGCTGACGCGTGCCGTACGTTGCAGAATACTCGGATCAAAAGCTCCTTTGACTGCACCCTCAGCGGTCCATTTGATGACTTGTTTTTCACCCGATTCTCAGCAGCACAGGCTCTCTGTGGAAGCATCATCATCGTTATCTCCGCTTCAACGGTTTGAATAAATTTATCTTTATTTTACTACCGTCAGTCTGATTTGTCAAGAGTTTTTTTTAATTTTTTTCCTGCCTTAAACGACGGACTTAAATCTGTAATTTTTATTCTTGTCCGGCGCGATACTGACGTGATAATCTCCGCACCGTTCTTTTATTCTCCCTCCTGTCGCCTCGTCGAATTCCGTGATTTTCTCAAGCGAATATTCCGAAGAAATCACGGTAATTTTATTTTTCATGTAACGGCTGTTTATAATCTCAAAAGCAAGATTAATATCGGCTTCTCTCGGCGCCGCCTCCCCGGTCTGCCTGTCTCTTCCGGTCTTGAAAAGGTCGTCTATGTAAAGCACGTCCGCACCGCGGAATACGTCTGCCGCCGCGTCCCGTTCCGCACTGTTCGCCATAGATTTCAATCGGCTTGATTCCTCGCGCCAGAGCATGTACCGCGCGTTGTTTCCGCGTTTTAAGAGATTGACCGTAACGGCTGTGCATATATGAGTTTTGCCGCATCCGGACTGTCCGCCGATAAAAAACCACGCGTCTCCGCCGTCCGAAAGATAGCTCCTCGCCTTGTCAAGAATATTTTTCTGCCACGGCTCGGCCGCGATGTATCCCTCAAGCGTGTATTTGTGCACGGCGTCGCTCAGTCCGCTTTTATCCAGCCGCGCGATTGCGTCCCGGACAGTTCTGCATCTGCATATCACCATTCGGGTATTGTATGTGCTGCCGCACCTCTCAGGTACAAGCGTATAGCCGCGGTTCATACACAGAGGGCAGTTATAGCCGTCGCTTTGATTCAGAACTCCGGGCTGTCCGTTTATCTTTCCGCACAGAAGCTCGCAGTTTTCTTTTTCCCTTTGCAGCATATCTTCGGCGCTGCGTTTTCCGTTGCTTTCAGCCTCGAACGCCGCTCTAAACTCCTCGCGTCCCATAAGCCGAAGAATTGCCTCGTCTGTTATCTGCATGTGATATACTCCTTTCGGTCTGTATTACAGATGTAAGCCGCCCTGTATACGGAACGGCGTTTCTTTCGATTCCCGCATGTAAGCGCTGTTTTCCCCGCCCCGCTTTTCCCATGTACGAACTGCAGCCCTCCAGTCTTTCATTTTGTTTTTACCGACCATCCAGCCGTTAGCCGTGTAATAGTCAATAAAGTTATCGGCGTTTATACCGTTCTCCCTCTCCGCACAGTATTTTCTAACCTCTTCCGAAGAGGGCGGAACAAATCGTTTTGTTTTTGTCGGGAAAAATTCTCCGAATTTTTCCCCCATAATATTACCCTTACTCTTACCTGACTCTAACTCTGTCCTATCCTGTGTCTCCGAAGCGGAACCGCTTCGGAACCGATTTGGAACCGCCTCGGAACCGTCGGACTGATTGCATTCTATATACGCGCCGGTTTCATCCGCTGACAATTTCGATTTTTCATTGATATAAACCGTCGGTTTATATCGGTCTTTTTTTATGTAATTGTGTACCCTCCAGTGTCTTATCACTATTATTCCCGATTCAAACGGAATAATAAATTTTTCTTTTATCAGCTTTATCAAATCATTTTCGGAACAGCCTACAGTTCGTAATATAGACTTGGTTTTATTAACAAAGCCGTCATCGTCTGCGTCCATGGAAAGATGAAAATACAAAAGCTGCGACGCTATCGGCAAGTCAAGAAAGCTATCGCTGTTTATAATTGTTTTGGAAAACATTCTCCTGTCGGCCATTACATTCTCCCTTACATACTTTACTTTCCGGTGCTGCGTACCTTTCGGTGTCGGTGCCTTTCGGTGCTGCGTACCTTTCCGATGCTGCGTACCTTTCCGGTGCTGCGTACCCTCCCGCAGTTCGATTTTTCGTATTCCCGCGCGCCTGCCGTCGTTTTCGGCGGCGGTATTTACGGATAAAAACGACGAGAGGGCATGGGGCTTTATAAGGCGTTGTTTCCCGCCTTTTCGCTCGGCAGCTGTTCGGAGATAACCTGCGTTCATTGAGCGGCTGCCCACGTTTTTCACGCATATTATAGCAGAAGAAAACCCGACATTAAAGTCCCCCTGGCGGATGCATTCTTTATATAAAATCCTACGCTCTTTATATAAAAAAACAACTCACGAACTGATTAATGTCCGTAAGTTGTTTTCAATTGGAGCGGATAACGGGAATCGAACCCGCCTTATCAGCTTGGGAAGCTGAAGTTTTACCACTAAACTATATCCGCACGCTGCCGCGGTCTGTAACCGAAAGCGGAACATCTCCTATTCCATCATTCGAGCGGGCGCCGCAGTCTATGACTGAAAGCGGGACATAGCCATCATGTCTCTGTCATGTCTCCGTCCCGTCTCTATCCCATCTCATCCCATCCTCTCCCACTCTCCGGGCGGACGCCGCGGACTTTTTCTGTACGCGGTACAATCCGCCGCGGCTTTTTAGCAGGAGGAACGCCTAAATGGAAAACCGCGGTAAATATTAAAATTTTATCTCACACCGTAAAGCAAATCGCCGTACGTGGGAAAAGGCCAGAACTGCTCTGCGGTATATCTTTCGAGGTCATCCGCGGCGCAGCGGAGCTTTTCCATCTCTTTAAGAATTTTATCTTTATAATAATTTGCCTCTTCAAGATTGTCCTCGATGCATACGGCCTTGTCCAAATCCTGTTCAAGAATGTCGATATTTCCGTTCATCTCGGAAAGCAGTCCCGAAAGCTTATTTAACGTTTGCAGCTCATAGGTACAATCCGCCTCTTTTGAGGCCGTCCGCTTGGTAACTACAGTATCCGAAAGATCCTTTGTAAACGCGCTTACCGACGGAAGAATTTCCTTTCTTGCCATATCTATCATGGTTCTTCCTTCTATGTTGAGAATTTTGCAATAGTTCTCAAGCATAATATCATATCTGGATCTCATCTCGGTCTCCGTAAAGACCTTATGCTTTTCAAAAAGCGCTATGTTCTTTTTGTCAAGAAGACGCGGAACGCAGTCAGGCGTCGCGGGAAGATTGAGAAGCCCTCTTTTCTTCGCTTCGCGGAGCCACCTGCTGTCGTAGCCGTTTCCGTTGAATATTATACGTTTATGGTCGCTGAACGTTCTTTTTATCAGCCTGTGTATAGCCTCGTTCAGATTTTCCGCGTTTTCAAGCTCATCGGCATAATGACACAGTGATTCCGCCACAGCTGTGTTTATCACAACATTTGTAAAGGATATCGAGCTTGCGGAGCCGAGCATTCTGAATTCAAATTTGTTTCCCGTAAACGCGAACGGAGACGTACGGTTACGGTCGGTAGCGTCTTTGGGAAATTTGGGAAGAATGTGAACGCCGAGACGCATCTGCGTCTTTTCGGCCGCGAGATAAGGAACATCCGACGCAATAGATTCAAGAATCGCCGTCAGTTCATCTCCCAAAAATATAGATACGACAGCCGGCGGAGCTTCGTTTGCGCCGAGACGGTGGTCGTTGCCCGCGCTTGCCACCGAAATTCTGAGCAAATCCTGATAATCATCGACCGCTTTGATTACCGCGCACAAAAACAGCAGAAACTGCGCATTTTCATGCGGCGTTTCTCCGGGCGACAGCAGATTTACTCCCGTGTTGGTAGAAATAGACCAGTTATTGTGCTTTCCGGAGCCGTTCACGCCTTCAAACGGCTTTTCATGCAAAAGGCATACAAGGCCGTGCTTTTTGGCAATCTGCTTCATCATTTCCATCGTCAGCTGATTATGGTCGGTCGCGATATTTGTAGAACAGAAAATCGGCGCCAGCTCATGCTGCGCAGGCGCGACCTCATTGTGCTCGGTTTTCGCGAGAATGCCGAGCTTCCACAGCTCCTCGTCCAGCTCCTCCATAAAAGCGGCGACGCGCGGCTTTATGGCTCCGAAATAATGGTCGTCAAGCTCCTGCCCCTTGGGTGGCTTCGCTCCGAAGAGAGTTCGTCCGGTATAAATTAAATCCTTGCGCTTATTATAAAGCTCTCTGTCGACAAGAAAATACTCCTGTTCCGGACCTACCGACGTATTTATATGAGTAACGTCCGTCCTGCCGAAAAGGCGAATCACTCTCAGCGCCTGACGGTTTATAGCCTCCATCGAGCGCAAAAGAGGGGTTTTCTGATCAAGCGCTTCTCCTCCGTACGAGCAAAACGCGGTAGGTATATAAAGCGTTTTTCCCTTGATAAACGCGAATGCGGTAGGGTCCCACGCCGTATAGCCCCGTGCCTCAAAGGTAGCTCTCAGTCCGCCCGACGGAAAGCTCGACGCGTCCGGCTCTCCCTTTACAAGCTCTTTACCCGAAAATTCCATGATGACCTTTCCGTCATCGGTCGGAGAAATAAAGCTGTCGTGCTTTTCGGCAGTTATACCCGTCATCGGCTGAAACCAATGTGTATAGTGAGTCGCGCCGTGTTCAACCGCCCAATCCTTCATGGCGTTGGCAACAACATGGGCCAAATTAATATCAAGGTGCTTTCCCTCATCCATTGTTCTTTTCAAAGAGGCATACGTCTCCTTAGGAAGACGCGATTTCATAGTTATTGTATTGAATACAAGAGAACCAAAGGTTTCGGGTATACTTTTCATCTGGGCGTTTCCTTTCACAGAGGCAGAGCTCGTACCGCTTTTAAGCTTTTGAAAAAAAGCAAAGCAGATACAAAAATCCTCCGCTTTCTTTCTATTATAACGCGTATTTCCGAGTTTGTCAATTGTTTTTTTATTTTCATTAAGGTGCAAAGCGCCGCCGCGGTAAGCCTCGAATCCCGAATGATTACACCGCCGGACAGGAAAGCCGGACAGTCGCCGCGAAAGAGACGGACGACATATTGCCCCCGGATATATTAACCGAAAATGTATAAAGCTTCGTAACAAAGAGTTTTCGGGGATAATTTCTCCGAATTTTCTCCCACATATGGAAATATCGGCAAAAGTATGTTACAATACGATTAGGGCAAGGTCTTTAACATGCATGACCGTATTTTACGGTGCAAATGTCAAGGTCATGGACTTTTACCTGCACGTACATATTTTACGGCGCGACTGTCAAGGTCATGGGCTTTTACCTGCACGTACATATTTTACGGCGCGACTGTCAAGGTCATGGGCTTTTACCTGCACGTACGTATTTTACGGCGCGACTGTCAAGGTCATGAGCTTTAACATATGTCCGAATTCATTTTATAAATAAAAGGAACGTTTACAGAATGACGCTGATTATTGCCGAAAAACCAAGTCTTGCACGCAACATAGTTGCCGGAATAGGAAAAATGAATAAACGGGCCGGCTATTTTGAAGGCTGCGGCTATATTGTCACATGGGCATTCGGCCATCTTTTTTCTCTTTACGATATAGAAGATTACTCTTCAAGTAAAACGGAAAAAGAAAATGATTCAAAAATACGCTGGACGCTCGAAAATCTTCCGTGCTTCCCGAAGGAATTCTGTTTCAAGCTCAAATGCGGTGAAAACGGAAAAACGGACGAGGGTGTAAAAAAGCAGTTTGAAATAATCAAAGCTCTGTGCGGGCGGGACGACGTGGACTGTATTGTAAACGCGGGAGACTCCGACAGAGAAGGCGAAATCATTGTCCGTCTCTGCGTAGCTCACGCGCTCGGAAATGAAACGGGCGGCAAAAAGCTTTTGCGTCTCTGGCTTCCCGACCAAACCGAAGAAACCGTCCAGACGGCGCTTCGCGAGATGAAAGACGAGAGCGAATACAAATCTCTTGCCGACGAAGGATTTGCAAGAACATACATAGACTGGCTGTACGGAGTCAATCTGACCAGATACGCCACCCTCAAAACAGGCACGCTGCTCCGAGTGGGAAGAGTAATCGTACCGATTGTCAAAGCAATATACGACCGCGACATGGAAATACGCAATTTCGTTCCCGACACATATTACGTTGCCGCAAGCAAGGAAGAAACCGACGGCACACCAATCGAACTGATAAGCAAAACAAAATTTGACAAAAATCAGCTGAAGGAAGTAAAGGAGCTGTGCGATAAATACAACGCCGCGGAAGCCGTAGTTACTTCCTGCAGGACAAAGAAAGACACGGTTGCGCCCGGCAAGCTGTATTCACTTTCAAAGCTTCAGAATGTTCTCGGAAAAAAATATAAAATGTCCATGGAGCAAAGTCTGAAAATCGTACAGAAGCTTTATGAAGAGGGATATGTCACATATCCGAGAACAAATTCGGAATACCTTGCGGAAGCCGAAAAGGACAGAATCAGACAAATTCTCGGCGGAGTGGAGAAGCTTGGCTATCCTGTTGAATTTAAGGATAAAAAAACCATCTTCGACGACGCGAAAATAGAATCACATTCGGCCCTGACTCCTACCTCTAAAATTCCGCAGGCGTCATCTCTTTCCGCCGACGAGTTAAAAGTATATCAAACCGTTTTCCGCCGTTTTGCGGCGGTATTCTGCTCAAAGCCTTGTATTGTACAAAGAACGGAAATCAAAATCGACGTCGGCGGATACGAGGTTTTCTCTCTTAAGGGAAATATAATTATTGAACCGGGATGGACAAAATACGACGACTATTCAACGAAGGATAAGCTTCTTCCCCCTCTCAAAAAGGGAGACCGCGTAAACATTAAATTTGAACCGCGAGAAAAAGAAACAAGTCCTCCCAAGCACTACACAATAGAAACACTGAACAACTATCTGAAAAACCCGTTCCGTGAAGATAAGGCGGCAGCCAGAAACGAAAATCGCGCAAGCGGAGACGCAGGTGCCGACAGTGCGTCTGAGGACGACGCGGAGGATTATCGCGCGATTTTTGAAGGGCTCGAACTCGGAACCGAAGCCACGCGGACAGGAATTATCAATAATGCCCGTAAATCAAAATACATACAGTTAAAAAAAGATGTCTACACAATTCTGCCCGACGGTGAATTTTTAATAGAATCCCTGAAAAATATGCAGATTTCAATGGACAAATACAAAACAAGCACTCTCGGACAGGCTCTTAAAAAAGTATACCGCGGCGAAATATCGGTAGACAAATGCGTGACGCTTGCGGAAAAAGAAATTTCGGAAATATTTACCTGCCCCGAAGACTTGCCGCCCGAACTTGACTGCAACATCGGATTTTACGGAGACACGGTAGGAAAATGTCCCCTTTGCGGGCGAGAGGTTGTAAGAGGAAAATACAGCTACGGCTGCAGGGGATACAAAGACGGCTGCGGCTTCAAGGTGGGCATAAACATCTGCGGCAGAGCAATATCGGTTTCAAATATCAAGCTGCTGCTTGAAACAGGCCGCACCGCGAAAATCAAGGGCTTTATATCCAAAAAAAGCGGTAAAAGCTTTGACGCTTCGCTGAGGCTTGACAACGGCAAAGCGGTTTTTGATTTTTCTTTTGATTTTTCCGCTCAAAACAACGCGCCGAATTCGGACGCAGCCGCCCGATCCGACAGCTGTTTTTCGGACGGCATGCCTATGTGCTCATCGCGATACGCGCAGAATGACGCATACGAAATCTGACGGCTGATTTTGCCAGCACACCCGCCGCCCTTAACTATCGGCTTAATCTCATATATAAAAGCGGATATTGTTCATCATATTCCGTTCTTTTAATGCCTGCGGTACATACCTCTTAATGTCTTCTATTTCTTTCTCGGATAAAAAGAGATGGGTGGCCTTTACAGAACTTTCCCACACCTTTAACAACTGCTCTGTAATCAGTGCGGTTCTTTCCTTTACCTCGATAATTTTCACTTTTATCCCCCGCAAATTTTTGATATACCCGCGGAAATCCGCATTTTTACATGCGGTTCATAATATACTGACATGCGGACACCGCAGCGGCGGCTCCGTCGGATACGGCAGTTGCGATTTGCCTTACTTTTTTGGTACGGCAATCGCCGGCAACGAACAGTCCCCCTCCGAGAGAACAGCCCTCATCGGCTTCTATATAACCGTATTTATCAAGCGGAGCAACATCCGAAAATGCCTCGTTCTCCGGTTTCAGCCCGATTGCGACAAAAACTCCGTCAAGAGGCAGATTGTGAGTGTCGGTGTCGATTCCCGAAACGCCTTCAAGCATTGAATTTTCTCCGTTCCGCACAAGATGAACCGCGCGCAGCTCTCCGCCCTCCTCTATCAGCCTGTCCACAACCGTCCCTGTAACAAGCTCAACATTGGGGGCTTTTTTCAATATGCTTACAAGGCTCTGTTCCCCTGTAAAATAATCAAGATTCTGAATAACATAAACATGTCTGCACAGCTCGGACAGCATAACGGCCTCCTGAAGCGCCGAATTTCCGCCGCCGATTACAGCCGCCGTAAGCCCGCGGTAAAAAGCCCCGTCGCATACGGCGCAGTAAGATACTCCGCAGCCTTCAAGCTCCTCTTCCTTTTCAAGGCCGAGCGTCCGATGGTGAACTCCGGCGGCTATGATAACGGCGCTCGAACGGTAAGTCTCTCCTCCGGAGAGCATAATCTTCCAGCTTCCGTCAGTCCCGCGCGACAAGCCCGTTACTTCGGCCTCGATAATTTCCGCCCCCTGCGATTTGACCTGCTCCGCAAGACGTTCGGCAAAATCAAGTCCGCTCATCTGCGCCGTTCCGGGATAATTTTCTATTTTCGGAGAATGCGTTACCTGTCCTCCGACAACATCTTTTTCAAATACCACAACCGCCTTTTCGGCGCGGCGGCAGTAAAGCGCCGACGTAAGACCTGCCGGGCCCGCTCCGATTACAGCTACATCATAGAATCTGTTGCTCATTTATCTTCCGTCCTTTTCTCGCTTATTTGCGGTTTATTCATAACTGCGGTTTGCAGTAATTACAGATTTTTAATAATCGGGTGTATGCGTTGTATGTTATGTGTTGTATGTAAAGAAAAAACACCTGCTATCGCAAGTGCTTTTTTCGTGGCGGAGGGGATGGGATTCGAACCCATGTGGGGTTTCCCCCAAACGGTTTTCAAGACCGCCTCGTTATGACCACTTCGATACCCCTCCGAATATAAATACAAATGATAACTTACACATTCCGAATATACCCGCCGCATTAAGCAAAATCTCTGCGCGGACGAGATTACCTCGCTTCGGATATACATCCGGTGATACTCATCCAGTGATACTCATCATTATTAAAATTCCGCTAATTATAATAACATATCCGATTATAAATGTCAAGTACGAATACAAAAAAACTTGATTTTTTTTAATTAGCTATTGCAATCATCGAAATTTTATGGTATTATAGTAATACTGCGCGTCCTTTGTTCCGCGGCAAAACCGATAACTGCCGTTTGTCCGCGGACAAACATGAAATAAAACGGGACATTTTTTATATTTTATATATGCTTATATTATTAAGGTAATCTATACAACATATATCGTTTTTCGGGGGGATATTTAAATGGATACAGTTGACGTTGTTCTCGGCATTTTACTTTTGGTCGCCGCCGTATTTCTTATCATAGCGGTTCTTATGCAATCGGGCAAATCTCACCATCTTTCAGGTACAATTGCCGGCGGAGCGGATACTTTTTTCGGAAAGACAAAGGGAAAAACCATTGACAGAATGCTGTCAAAAATCACGGCTGTTGTCGCTGTAATTTTTGCTTTGCTTGTCATTACCGTATATGTAATTCAGGATGATACTTTTGTTACAAAAGACAGTTATATCGACGATTATATTTCAGGTCTCGGAGACGAAAGCGAGACCGCGGGTGAAACGGCAGCGGAAAGCGAGAACACCGAAACATCGGATTAAACAGGCACGGAAAGCGAAAATGCCGGAACATCAGCTGAAACAGCTGCGGATTAAACAGGCGTGAATTAAACGGGCACGAATTAAACGGGTACAGATTAAACGGGTTCGGATTAAACGGGTTCGGATTAAACAGGCGCGAATGATGAATCGGGCGGCGCGGACACACCGAACGCCGCCGAATAATCAATTTAAGTATAATATAAAAACAGTGCGTTGTCTTCTCATATTGTGAAGACAACGCATTTGATTTTAAAACGGTATTCAATACCGATATTTCCGAAAACGCAGGTCTCTACGACGCTCCCGTAACGCTGACTCTTGAGGACGAAATACCGTACAGCGAACATATGAGATCTATAATCTTTTTTTGAATTCCCGGATTGTCTCCGCCTGCGCAGACAACCGCCACACCGCTGATTTTCGGCGGATATTCCTCAAGCAGAAGCGGCGTACTTCGCGAGTAGTTTCCGGAGTCATAAACATATTCGCTTCCGGATTCAAAATTAATCATAACTCTTGCGCTCTTTACCCCGTCTATCGCGTTAAGCAGAGCCGTCACCCTCTGTTCCTCCTCGGCGGAATAGCTTGCAAGCGAAGAAGCTTCGGTCTCCTCCGCAGTCTGTTCCTGTTTTTCGTTTTCACCGTCAAAGACGGATACCGCGATACAAAGAATCCCCGCAATCAAGCCCACAATAATAAATGTCACGCCTTTGGTTTCCTTAAGCTTTCCGAATATTTCATTCAGCTTCATTTTCAAATACCGTCTCTACCCTCTCACAGCCTATCATCTTGACCACATATTCCGATACATCTTCGGGATTAATCATAATATCCGAAAGACCGTCCGTATTTACATTTATAACGGCTCCCGTAACAGTTATGTTTTCAACGTCCGAATCATCTATCAATACGGCAGCCGACACAGCGTCCTCCGAAAAACCGAAGGCAAGACATATCTGTGACGAGATATACCTTTCAATTTCACCTTGCCCCGCCGCAATCATACCCGCATATGCCGAATCCTCAGGTACGGCGCCGACGTCCGATATGCCCTGATATTTTCCGTCGTCCGCAATCGCCGACAAGCCTCTAAGCAAATCGGGAACAGCCCCGAAAATCCTGACAGCCGGAACAGCCAGAGCAATGAGAACAGCAAGGGAAACTATATACCCTACATATTTTTTAGTTTCACCTTTCGGTGCAAAAATTTCGGCTGCTCCCGCCGCCAGTGATATAAGAAACACGGTATAAAGAAAATTTCCTATCGAAGCCATTTTAATCAGCATCCCTTTCCGGCGTGAAAAAAGGTGCGCGTTTTCACGCTGTTTTCCTCATTTTTGTTATACTTTTATTACGTTTTATTACGCCTTTGCTGCTTCCTTGCTGTTTTTTTGTTGCCTCTTTGCTGCTCTCTTGCTGCTTCTTTGCTGCCCTTTTGCCGCTCTTTTGCTGCTCTCTTGCTGCTTCTTTGCTGCTCTTTTGCCGCTCTCTTGTTGCTCTCTTGTTGCTCCTTTGTTATGCCGAAACCGCGGTTGAACATTTGACAAGCAATGTAACGCAAAAAATAAACAAAATGGAACATGCCGCCACAATTGCAAGCGCAAAGCCCATTATGCCGTGCATTTCATCTATAAACGACTGCTCTTTTTCACATCCGAGTATCTGCGCCGTAATTGAAGCCGCCCTGAGAGTAAGCCTGTGAAGCAAAAGGGAGATTATGATCGGAAGAACAATCAAAATAATCGCTATAACAGTCAAAAGCCCCGCCGCGCTTCTGATCGTTCCTATTCCTCCGACAACCGCTCTCATAGCCTCTCCCGCGGCGCTTCCGACAACCGGTATCATGTTGGAAACGGCAAACTTAATGGTCCTTGCCGCAGCATTATCCGCGGCGACCGCCAGCTTATTTTGATAGCCCATGATCAGCGAAAACAATACCATTAAGAAGCTCAGTCCCGTAGTAAAAACTCCCCGAATAAACGAACTGACGCCGCGAAGATTAATTCCTCCGCCGACACATGTAAGCAGGGAAATTCCAAAGCATATACGCAAAACCGGGTACAGACAATACGCGCATATATTTTCAATCGCGGTAAATATAACCACCATTGAGGCGTTATTCGCGACGGACACGGTAAAATTACCGCCGACGGCATAAAGCGAGCTCATAACCGGAAGAATCGCCGTCATAAATAACGTAAGCTGTTCAAGAGACGCGGATACCGAATCCCAAAGCCTTGTCACAACATTTATCAGCGGAAGCGCTATGCAAAGCGTTGAAGCATAGCCGCAGGCGGACGAAAGAGAGCTGTTTGTGATACCTTCGGAGATTTTTCTGACAACAGACGCAAGAAGAACCGTCCCGCAGATCAGAGCAAAATCCGAAAAAACAGGTCCTATGGCTTTAAGCGTTATTTTGGCCGCGGCGCGCACAAGAAGTCCCGTATCGTATGAAAGCGCATTTTCAGGCTCCTCCGACGTCATATCCGGAATATATTCCCTTACCTCCTCCGGAATGGCGTCACGTATATCGTCTATCTCACTGCCGCTGTCAAGGGCAAAAATATTTATACCCAATACGGCGGCAATCAACGGAGCGGTAAGCAAAAAAGCAATATAAGCAGGAATTTTTTTCCGTCTTTTCTTTTCTTTCATTTTCACCAGGCGTCCTTTTGAATTATGTAAGCAAGCTTCCTGTAATTTCAATAAGCTCGGTAAGCAGCGGAAGACTCAAAACAAATATTTCCGCCTTACCGGCAAGCTCGATTTTCTCGGCTATTGAGCCCTCGCCCGAATCACGGCAAATATCGGCCGTGCTTTGAGTAATCAAAGCAATTCCGAGAGATTTCATCACTATCTGTATGTAGGGCATAAAATCCGAAAACTTGCCTGAGGCGGCCTCATCCGAAATAAAGTTAAGCATATCGGTCACCGGCGAAAGACACGCTATAACGCAGGTAAACAAAACAACGCAGGTAACCGCAGTCAATACAGTCGCGTATTCCGGACGAAATTGCTTTATAGTCATTATAAAAACAACCGCCACTATTGCAATTCCGCACAATTTTACAGTAGTCATTCTATTCTGCGACCATGCCTTTCGTACATACTTGAGAAGTCGGAGCGAACCTATTCGTACTTAACTATCCGTAAACTATTCGTACTTAAAGACCAAACAAAGCCTTTATAGTATTCAGCAGCGCGGCAATTTCTCCGACAAGCATCAAAAGCACGATTACTATTCCCGTCACGGAAACAAGCATTGCCATCTCATCTCTTCCCGTTTTGCTCAGCACCTGATAAAGAACACTGACAATAAGTCCCACACCGGCAACCTTCAAAATCAATCCCGTATCCATATATAACTCCTCTTTCATCTGCATCCTGTCCGCCGAAGCCGCAAAATACGTTCGGCGTATAATAAGCGTATAATAAATGGCGTATAATGGCGTATAATAACGTACAATAAGTATTGAATAAAGCGCACAGCGCCGCCTATAAGTCTGTAAAGACAAGAGACAGCTTTCGTTCGGCTATAACACTATAATAATAAAATAACCAGCATCATACCCGTGCTTAAGCTGAGAGCAGTCTGCAGCTTCGCGCGCCGCGGAAGTTCTTCCCGCACTTTTCCGCATTCCGCTTCAATACACTCGATGACAGCATCACAGCGTCTTATTTGGTCCTCCGCCACACAGCGCCCCAGCGAAGCGCCGAATTCATAAACCGCGGAATACAAAGATTCGCTCATCGGAATTTGTTTTCCCATAAGCTCAAGCGCCAGACAAAAAGCCGTTTTATCATCGCTTTCTCCGTCATCCGAAGTCTTTTTCAAAAGAGGGAGAAATCCGCACTCTTCAAGCTCTCTGCAGCTGAAGCTTTTGTAAATCTCCGACAGCGGCACCGAATAATACTCAATTTCTCTTTTGATATGACAGACAAGATCCAAAATGCCTTCAAGCCGCCGCAGACCTTCCCGCTCGTTCGCCGCAAGCCGTACCCCAAACTGTGCGGTACAAAAAAATATTGTAATCAACAATAAAAATTTAATCAAATAATACACTTCAAGCTCTCATTCCGAATTGTTTTGGTTTTCACCGCTTGCATTATGTATAAAAAAACGCAGGCCTCCGCGCAGGGAGGAATCTCTTGAAATGCCGATATATCTTGAAAAAACGGAATTGTCGTACAGAAGCTTAATCGGCGGCCGTCTCATAAGCTCGTCAAATGAGCCTGCATGAGCCGACGCGGCAAGCGGAACGCCGCTGTTCATAGCCTCAAGGATAGCCTGAGCGTCCCTCATACCCCCGATTTCATCACATATTATAAGTTCGGGCGAAAGCGTTCTTGTCGCCTGCTCGATTCCCTCGCCTTTGGGGTATCCGTCGAGCATATCGATCAAAGCTTTTTGCATCTCGGCTTCATCCCGAAATTCTCCGCGCTCGTCCACAACGGCAACACGGAGAGGATTCTCTCCGGACGCGGCACGCACCGCGATATCTCTGAGCAGAGTCGTTTTTCCGGAGCACGGAGGTCCGTAAAATAAGACGCCTCCGCGAAAACGGTCCGCGTTCAAAATATCGAATATTCCGTCGGAAGCTCCCGTACCTCGGTGTTCAAGACGTATACATACGGACGTAATCTCACTTAGATTTGATATTCCGTCAGATACGCTTCTCCCGCCGCTGAAAGCTTTGGTCTCCGATACGGCTCTGCCGCATAATCCGACTCTGCACCCGTCGGGCAGGCGTATATATCCGTGACGGACCGTAGGCGCATGCGTGTGCATTGAATTTTCCGTCATCCTTGTTACAACGCAGGAAATTTCCCCGGCCTGACAATAAACGTCGAGAGGAATATTTCTCCCGCTGCTGAGAGTAAGCGAAGCTTTTCTTCCGCGCCTCAGACGAAGCTCTGTAATAAAGTCGCCTCCGTCGTGATAATCGGAAAATTTTTGGCCGGTATCCGACATCGCAAGCTTGATTTTTTCAGCAAGTCTCGGCGGCAGATATTTCAATATATCATTAAAAGAGGAAATCATTCTTATGACCATGCCTTTCGTATTTACTTCAATTTTATGTAACGGCATGTCCCGATATTACCCTTATCATTTTTATTAATTTATTTAATAGATTCGCAAATAAAGTTTGTAATATTTAATTGCTTGAAAAACCTTTCTGTCTGAAAAAGGAAATTATATAACGCAGAAAAGAAAAAACTTTTTGAAACACAATATATTGTGTTTTTATCTATTGACAACCACAATATATTGTGTTATAATACATTTGCCGTTTAGGAACAAAGAACCTGCAGTTTGCAGTTACGCAAGATTACAGTTTTATAAGAGTGCCGCCCGTTCTGCGGAAGCGGTCCGCGGCGGCGCCAAAACGGCGCTGCGGCAGGCCGATAAATTTATGCAGAACCGCGGATATGCCGCTCTCGGCTATATTTATCATTATAAAAGTATTAATTATATATAACAGGAAAGGAACCCTACGGAAATGTATCAAGTCATTAAAAGAGACGGAAAAACGGTTGACTTTGATTTGAGCAAAATCAGCGCCGCGATTCAAAAAGCATTTGACGCCCTTCAAAAGCAGTACAATCAAAATATCATTGATATGCTTGCACTGAAAGTCACAGCCGATTATGAGCCTAAAATCAAAGACGAAAAAATAACCGTTGAAAGTATTCAGGACAGCGTTGAGGACGTCCTTGTTCAGGCGGGCTATGCCGACGTCGCAAAATGCTACATTCTTTATCGTAAGCAGCGTGAAAAAATCCGCAACATGAAAAACACTATAATAGATTATAAAGAAACTGTGGATAAATACATGCATGCAAACGACTGGAGAGTAAAGGAAAACTCTACGGTTACATATTCTGTCGGGGGGCTTATTCTTTCCAACTCAGGCGCTATTACGGCAAACTACTGGCTCAGCGAAATATATGACCAGGAAATCGCGGACGCACACAGAAACTCCGACATTCACCTTCACGATCTTTCCATGCTGACCGGATACTGCGCGGGATGGTCGCTGCGTCAGCTTATCAAGGAAGGTCTCGGCGGAATTCCCGGGAAAATAACATCATCACCCGCCAAGCATCTTGCGACGCTCTGCAATCAAATGGTAAACTTTCTCGGCATCATGCAGAATGAATGGGCGGGCGCGCAGGCGTTTTCGTCGTTCGACACATATCTGGCTCCGTTTGTAAAGGCTGATAATCTCGACTATGATACGGTAAAGAAATGCGTGGAATCCTTTATTTACGGCGTCAATACTCCGAGCCGCTGGGGAACTCAGGCCCCGTTTTCAAACATAACTCTTGACTGGACGGTACCGAACGATCTCGCGGAGCTGCCGGCCATTGTCGGAGGCCGGGAAATGCCCTTTAAATATAAGGACTGCAAGCGCGAAATGGATATGATAAACAAAGCGTTTATCGAGGTTATGATAGACGGCGACGCTAACGGCCGCGGCTTTCAGTACCCTATCCCCACATATTCAATAACGCGTGATTTTGACTGGTCGGAAACAGAGAACAACCGTCTTCTCTTTGAAATGACGTCGAAGTACGGCACACCGTATTTCTCAAACTATGTCAACAGCGACATGGAGCCGAGCGACATAAGAAGCATGTGCTGTCGTCTGCGTCTGGACCTGCGCGAGCTTCGCAAAAAATCGGGCGGTTTCTTCGGAAGCGGAGAATCCACCGGTTCAATCGGAGTTGTAACCATAAACATGCCGAGAATCGCGTATCTTTCATCGGATGAAGCGGATTTCTACAAACGGCTCGACCATATGATGGATATTTCCGCGCGCTCACTGAAAACAAAGCGTACAGTTATCTCAATGCTGCTGGAACAGGGACTTTATCCTTACACAAAGCATTATCTCGGCAATCTTGACAATCACTTCTCCACAATCGGACTGGTCGGCATGAACGAAGCCTGCCTGAACGCAAAATGGATTCGCAGGGACTTGACCGACAGCGCCGCGCAGCAGTTTACAAAGGATGTCCTTATACATATGCGCACACGTCTGTCCGACTATCAGGAGGAGTACGGCGATCTTTATAACCTCGAAGCAACCCCGGCCGAATCCACATCATACCGGCTTGCAAAACACGACGTTGAAAGATACCCCGACATTATAACGGCAACCGACAATCAAAAAGGAAATACCCCTTATTATACAAACAGCTCTCATCTTCCCGTAGGATACACCGAGGATATTTTTGACGCGCTGGATATTCAGGATGAGCTTCAGACCTTATATACCTCCGGAACAGTATTCCACGCATTTCTCGGCGAAAAGCTTCCGTCATGGAAGTCCGCGGCAAATCTTGTACGAAAGATTGCGGAAAATTACAAACTGCCGTATTACACTCTCAGTCCGACATATTCCATCTGCAAAAACCACGGATACATGACGGGAGAACATTATACATGCGGCTGCTGCGGAGAAAAAACAGAGGTATACAGCAGGATTACCGGCTATTACCGTCCCGTACAAAACTGGAATGACGGCAAGCTTCAGGAATTTAAAGAGAGAAAGACTTATGATATAAATAATTCTCATCTAAAGCATGCGGGAGTCTCCGATGAAAAGAGCGCAGGCGAATGCGGCTGCGGCGAACACGGCGGAGAATGCGGAGGAGAATGCGGAGGAGAAACGGAAATTCTTCTTTTCGCCTCAAAAACCTGTCCGAACTGCAAAAGAGCGGCCGAACATCTCGACAGAGCCGGCATCACATACAAAAAAATAATCTGTGAAGAAAATGAAGAAGAGGCTGTAAAATACGGAATTCGTCTTGCGCCGACGCTGATCGTCGTCCGCGGAGATACGGTTGAAAAATATGCAAATGCTTCCAATATAATAAAATATATTGAGGAAGCCACGGTCAAAGCATAAAATATTTAAAGATATTTAAAGGCACGGCCGAGGGCAGCGGCTGTGCCTTTATTAATCAAAAAGCTTTAACAAATTTTATGCGCAGAGCTTTCTTTTGAAAAAAGACAGACGAACTGCATACGAACTACACTAAGAAAAAATTACCAAATAATTCTTTTTTGTATTGACATAAGAAAAAAATCAAATATAATATAGTTAAGAAGGACAGTCAATCCTTTATAATCAAAAAGGACAGTCAATCCATTACGCTTAAGAAGAATACTCAATCCTTTTGGAGCTGTTCAATATCAAAAGCATATTTTTTATCAAGGTTATCAAGGAAAGAAGGAATTTTGAAATGGAACAGAAATTTTATATCTGCGAGCATTGCGGAAACATAATAGCGATGGTAAAAGACAAGGGAGTTCCGGTAATGTGCTGCGGACAAAAAATGACCGAAATCATTCCGGGCACATCCGACGCTTCGCAGGAAAAACACGTTCCGGTCTATACGGTTGACGGAAATACAGTCAAGGTTAAAGTAGGGGCTGCCGAGCATCCCATGCTTCCCGAACACTATATCGAATGGGTATCTCTGCAGACAAAATGCGGCAACCAAAGAAAAGTTCTGAAGCCGGGCGGCAAACCGGAAGTCTGCTTTGCAATCTGTGACGGCGATGAAGTTGAAGCCGTTTACGCATACTGCAGCACACACAGTCTTTGGAAAGCATAACAAATTTTTGTTCCGTATGACGCCAAAGTAATGTCATAATCGAAAATTACAGTAAATCGAAAAGGAAAGGATAGTATAAATGACCGAAAAAGTAGCTAAACTTATTAATACTCAGATAAACAAAGAGTTCTATTCCGCGTATCTTTATCTTGAGTTTTCAAATTACTATGCGGCAGAGGGACTTGACGGATTTGAAAATTGGTACAAGGTTCAGGCACAGGAAGAGCGCGACCATGCACTGCTGTTTTATCAGTATCTTCAAAACAACGGTATCAAAGCTGAGTTTGAAGCTATTGACAAACCGGAATGTACTCTTAAAGAACATATAGATCCGCTGAGAGCCGCTCTTGCACACGAAAAATATGTCACAGAACTGATTAACACTATCTACGCCGCCGCTCTCGAGGACCATGATTACCGTACAATGCAGCTTCTCGACTGGTTTGTCAAAGAACAGGGAGAAGAAGAAAAAAATGCTGCCGATATGGTTACAAAGATGGAGCTTTTCGGAGGCGACATGAAAAGTCTGTACATGCTCAACAATGAATTAAAGGCGCGCGTATACGCAGCTCCGTCTTTAGTGCTTTAACGGTCGGATTCAACGATCGGATTCAACAATCGGATTCAACACTTGGATTCAACAATTGGATTCAACGATCGGATCGGCCGGATATAAAGATACGGCTTTCAGCCGCAGCGAATTCGGTGCATTCGGTATGAGTACCGAAATTAATCGGGCTGAAAACAACACAAAATAACGTGAAAGGAAAAAGCTGAAAATGAAATATGTATGTGATGTATGCGGATATGTATACGACGAAGAAGCAGGAGATCCCGATAACGGCATTGCCCCCGGCACAAAATGGGAAGATATTCCCGAAGATTGGGTTTGCCCTCTCTGCGGTGTGGGGAAAGACAATTTTTCAGAGGAATAATAATACGCGGAAAAGTCTGCAAACGGCTTTTCCGCTTTCTGTATTTTCGGCATCTGAAATTTTATAATTCATATTTATACCAAGGTGTTTAAAATATAAAAAGCCTGTCGGTTTCTTTCAATAGGCGCAAAGCTGCGCTCGCCGCTGCTCAGGCAGAGGATTCCCGTTCAAGGTATATATTACAGTTTTTTTCTTTTAGTAAAGGTTTTGACATAATTAAAGAATATAATAATATATCGGAAAATACTTCCGTACGCAGTGAAACAGCTTATTCTGCACCTCCGAACAAAGCGCGTATAAGTGCAAAGCACAGTAATATTAAAAAGTAAGATCAAAAAGTAATAATAAAAAGTAATATAAAAAAGAAAGGCTTGGTTATCCAATGAAACTAAATAAATCAGATAAATTCGCAGGTATAAAGGGACCTCTTCTTACAATTGTCATGGACGGCGTAGGACTGAACGCCCCCGGAAACGGAAACGCGGTCGAAGCCGCGTATACACCGACTCTCGATATGCTTATGAAAAAATACCCGACGGTAACTCTTAAGGCTCACGGAACGGCGGTCGGCCTCCCGTCGGACGACGACATGGGAAATTCGGAAGTAGGTCACAATGCGCTCGGCTCGGGACAGGTTTTTGCTCAAGGAGCGCTGCTTGTTTCAAACTCAATTTCTTCCGGTAAAATGTTTGAATCGGAAACATGGAAAGCCGCTGTTAAAAATGTGCTTGAAAGTAACGGCACAATGCACTTCCTCGGTCTTTTTTCCGACGGCAATGTTCACTCTAACATCGAGCATCTGCGGAGTATGATCGAGCACGCAAAAAAAGACGGCGTAGGACGCGTGAGAATTCACATTCTGCTGGACGGCCGCGATGTCGGAGAGACAACGGCTCTTGAATATATCGAACCGTTTGAGGATTTCCTGAAAGGGCTCAGAAGCGATAGCTTTGATATCTGTATCGCGTCCGGCGGAGGAAGAATGAAAATAACAATGGACCGCTATGAAGCCGACTGGTCCATGGTAGAACGCGGCTGGCATACCCACGTACTCGGCGACGCGCGAAGATTTGCATCCGCGTCCGAAGCTGTGAAAACCCTGCGCGGGGAAACTCATGCCATAGATCAGGACATCGATCCCTTTGTCATTGAAAAAGACGGCAGTCCCGTCGGTACAATTGAAGACGGTGACACGGTTATCTTCTATAATTTCCGCGGCGACCGTTCTCTTGAAATCTCAAGAGCCTTTGAAGGCGGAGCGGATTTTGACAAATTTGACAGAATACGCGCGCCGAAAGTCTATTATGCCGGAATGCTTGAATATGACGGCGATCTGCATATTCCCGCGCACTATCTTGTAAATCCTCCGGAAATTACAAATACGCTCGGCGAATATCTTGCCGACACCGGAATCAGCCAGCTCGCCATTTCGGAAACGCAAAAATACGGTCATGTCACATATTTTTGGAACGGAAACAAATCCGGAAAGTTTTCCGAGGAGCTTGAAACATACATCGAAATTCCAAGCGATATAATTCCGTTTGAACAGCGCCCGTGGATGAAATGCGCGGAAATCACAGATAAGCTCATCGAAATGCTTCTCTCCGGAAAATATAAATATCTGAGATGCAATTATCCTAACGGCGACATGGTGGGACATACCGGAAATTATCAGGCGACGGTTATCAGCGTTGAAGCGCTTGACCTTCAGCTCGCGCGTATTCTTCCGGTAATTGATAAGCTTCAGGGCGCGGTTATCATAACGGCAGACCACGGCAACGCCGACGAGATGTACGAAATCGACAAAAAGACAAAAGCGCCCAAGATAGGCGCCGAGGGAAATCCGAAAGCAAAGACAAGTCACACGCTGAACCCTGTTCCATGCATATTTTACGATAATTTCACCTCGGATAAATACACCGTAAAAACAAATGAATCCTACGGACTTTCAAACATTGCGGCGACAACGGTAAACCTTCTCGGCTATGAGGCGCCCGACATGTGGGACAAATCTATTATTGAGAGTTAAATAATCTATTCATATATTCATAGGATTATTCATAGACGGCGGCGCTTCTGCGGTATGTACGGTATGCACGGTATGTGCGCTATGTGCGCTATGCGGGAGCGCCTCCCTGTTCTCCGCCTCTTTTGCAGACTGACAAAAACGGACCTGAGGTAAATAACCTCAGGTCCGTTTTTTTAATTAATCAACCCTGCGTATTGCCGTCTCCCTGCATGTTCAGAATCGGAACCGTTCCGTCCGACGCATAAACCTGCGGAAGCTCGCCGTTCCATCTGGAAACTTCATTGTACTGAATAAGTTCGTTTGTAAGAGAATTTGCTATTTTCTGGTTTGCTTCCGCTTCGGCGTCTGCCGCAACCTTAACGGCGTACGCCTCCGCGTCCGCGTTTATCTTTGCCACTTCCGCGTTGGCGTTAGCCTGAATCTGTGCGCGCTCCGCTTCCTGCTGTGCAATCATTGTTTTTTGCGCTTCCTCAATTTCCGCCTGAAGCTTCGACTGCTCCGCAACCTGCTTTGCTTCTACAGCGTCTGTAAAGACGTCCGTAAAATCAATATCTTCAATTGATACGGAAATTATTTCGATACCGTATTCTTTCATTTCGGGCGAAAGAATAGATTCCACCTCGACCGAAAGGTCCTCTCGGCTCGCGACAAGATTTTCCGCGGTACATTTTGAGAACACGGCCTTAACGTCCTCCATAATTCTCGGATTCATCACCGTGTCATAGTAATACTGTCCTACATTTCTGTAAAGCTCCTGAGAGGTCTCTCTGTCAACGCTGTAATTTACGGAAACATTTACCTCTACCTGCTGGATATCGCTTGAAAACGCGCTGAGCGTTACCGACTCCTTTTGCGCGCGGTTATCCATTTTAATTACATTCTGCCACGGAAGCACAAAATGAAGTCCTTCTGACAGTACATAGCTTTCGGTACGTCCGAAAGTAACAACAACGCCGGTATGTCCGGTCGGTACCTGAACGGTACACATCGCACCCAATATAATCAATACTGCCGCTGCCGCAATCACAAGAATCAGCTTCACGCTGATCTTTTTTCCGTTAGCTTTAAATTTGGTCATTTAATTTTACTCCTTTGTAAATATGTATTTTGGTAATTTCAGCACTGTTATTTTCCATTGATATGATTATATCATATAGTCATATGATTGTCAATAGCAATCTGATAATTTTTTAGAAAAATTTTTTCAGTAATGCAGTAACGCAAAGAGCTCCGTGCATAGGCGTTCCGTAATTACACCGCCGCTAAAAAACACGGCGGTATCCGCCGCCTCCTATAAATGAGACATTCCGCTTAAGTTATATTATTTATTTTCGTATAGCATATACAGAGAATTAACAAAATGAATACACATTTTATTCTAAGTTGTGATATAATTACCTGCGAAATATATATAATTGCGGTAATTCGATTATTTATACATATCTATACATATATATAAACAGGAATTCATTTTTCACACTTCGATGTTTCACACCCTACCTATCTTATGAAAGGACAAAGGTCTATGGCAGAACAAAATTCCGTTATATCTGCGGAAGACAAGGCTCAGGATATTTTATCTCTTGAAAAAGCTTCTATCATGCGTGAAAACATGCGCGGAAATATGCGTGGCAACATGCGCGGAAAAGGCGCTTCGGGCAAAAATAAAAAACAGGAGAGTAAAAAGACGGCTAAAAAGCTCTCCGCGAAAACCAATCCGAAAAGGCGCAGACGCAAAATACTTATAACCCTCTCATCGGTTATCGGAGCAATTGTATGCATGTATCTTATCGTGGTGTTTTCAAACATTCCGTTTATCGCGTATTGGCGCGGCATATGGATAGAAACCGCCATGACAACAGGAAAGCATCATTGGCTTGCAACCGCGTTTTTCCCGAAAAATACAATTGACGAGGTAATGAAGAATTACACCACAAACTCAGGAATAGTCGGCGGAAACGATTTGTTGGTGATGACCGATGAAACAAAGGATACGAGCGATGAAAAGGATGTGCCGGCAAAGGAAAAACGTCCGGAGGACATTCTCGGTCAAAAAGAACTCAGCGTCGGAGACAAGGACTACGCGGGCAACACCGTTCTTGTAAACGACATAGAAGAAGGACTGATAATATCTGAAATTGTCCGAGGCAGCTTCAGAGGTCAGATCATGCTTATCGATGATCCGTCAAGAGTGTTTGTCGGACAAACACAGTATCAAAACAATACCGGAATGAGAATTCTCGACATGATGGAGGTTTACGGAGCGGTCGCCGGAATAAACGCAAGCGGGTTTAACGATCCGGCGGGAAACGGAAACGGAGGAACAATCGTCGGCCTCTCATGCTCGGAGGGAAACTACTGGGGGAATTATCTGTCCGGCTACAGCAGCATTGTTCTGACAACCGACGATAAGCTTGTTGTGGGTGACATCGGAAGCTGGGATCAGTACAATATACGCGACGGAATTCAATTTTATCCTGTCTTAATCGCGGACGGCGTACAGCAGGTAACAGGATCGGCGGGGTACGGTCTTCAGCCGAGAACCGCGGTCGGTCAGAGAGAAGACGGTGTAATTGCCTTTCTCATTATAGACGGGCGCGATGTAACCTGGTCTGTCGGATGCACGGTAGGAGATCTGGCCGAAATACTGATGGATTATAACATTGTAAACGCGTCCTGCTGTGACGGAGGCGCAAGCTCATGCCTTGCCTATAACGGTGAAATCACCACAAAAAACTGTTCATGGAATCCGTCTATCGGGCGAATTCTCCCGAACGCTTTCATGGTAAGAAGCAAAAAGGCCGGATAAACCGCAAATTTTTACTTGACATAACGCAAATTTTTACTTGACATAAAATTATCTTTGTGATATACTGTTACAGATGACAATTTTTAAGTTGGTACAGAGATGCCGGCAAGATTGGTAACATGTGATAGAGTATAAGCGTTTTAAAATTTTCTCTCAGACGCAGCTTTATCCTTATCTATTTATAGCCTGTTTATCAAATCTTGCTGAAAAGCAAGATTTTTTATTTATTACGGTTAATTCAGACGGAACGCCGGATATATTCTCAGAGCAGGAGGAGTCACATGAAAACAACAGACATGGCATACAAAAGGGCATACAAAAATGAAGTTCAGTCTTTTGCTTTTGACTTTCTGACCGATGCCGGTCTTACTTCCTATTTCTCGGAAAATTACATTATAGTTCCCGGTCTCTGCGATGTACATGTACATTTCAGAGAGCCGGGTTTTTTATATAAAGAAACGATAAAAAGCGGCTGCGCCGCAGCTGCGCACGGAGGATACACGGCTGTGTGTACAATGCCGAATCTGAATCCCGTTCCGGATTCGCCCGAAACCTTGAAGCCTCAGCTTGACGCAATAGAAAAATCGGCCGAAATCAAAGTAATTCCCTACGGTGCGATTACGGTCGGCGAAAGCGGCTCCGAGCTCTCAGACATGAACGGTATGGCCGAATACGTCTGTGCTTTTTCGGACGACGGCAGGGGAGTTCAGAGTGAAGATATAATGAGACAGGCTATGATCAAAGCCCGATCTCTCGGAAAAATTATAGCGGCTCACTGTGAGGATAATACGCTTCTCCGCGGCGGATATATCCACGACGGCGAATACGCAAGGTGTCACGGACACCGCGGAATCTGCAGCGAGAGCGAGTTCAGACAGATTGAAAGAGACATCGGACTGGCAAAGGAGACGGGCTGCGCGTACCATGTGTGCCACATTTCGGCAAAGGAAAGCGTAGAGCTTATAAGACGCGCAAAGGCCGAAGGAGTCGATATTACCTGCGAAACCGCGCCGCACTATCTCGTTCTTTGCGATGACAGCCTTGAGGAGGACGGACGATTTAAGATGAACCCGCCTCTTCGGGGAAAAGCGGACAGAGAAGCTCTGCTCCGCGGAATCGCGGACGGCACAATCGACATGATTGCAACCGACCACGCGCCGCACAGCGTCTCGGAAAAATCACGCGGACTTGAGGGCAGCTTAATGGGAGTCGTCGGACTTGAAACGGCTTTTCCGATTCTTTATACGGAGCTTGTAATGAAAGGCTTCTGCAGCCTTGACAAGCTTATCGGGCTGATGTGCACGGCGCCGCGGAGACGCTTCGGAATAGACGGCGGTCACGATTTTGCGGTCTTTGAAATCTCCGAGCCGTATCGCATAGATCCGAATAAATTTTACTCCGAAGGGAGAGCAACTCCGTTTTCCGGCAGGGAAGTTTTGGGGAGGTGCGTCCTAACCGTCGCAAACGAAAAAGCAGTATACAGCGATAAATAAAGAGGTAATCGCAATTAAATATGCCCGCACAGCTAAAGATAACATCGCGACTATAGACGACATCGCGACTAAAGACAATATCGCAGCTAAAGACGACATCGCGGCTAAAGACGACATCGCAGCTAAAGATATCGCCGCCTTATCGAAAGAATAATCATACAGAAAACCGCTGAACAGAATCAAATACCGGAGGAAACAATAATGTCAAAACGTACGGATATCAAAAAAATCATGATAATCGGCTCGGGACCTATCGTTATCGGACAGGCCGCAGAGTTTGACTATGCGGGAACACAGGCATGTCTCGCCCTTAAAGAGGAAGGATACGAGGTTGTCCTCTGCAATTCAAATCCCGCGACAATAATGACGGACACATCAATTGCCGACAAAGTATATATGGAGCCGCTGACGCTCGAATATATCGCGCGGATATTAAGATACGAACGTCCCAACGCCATAATTCCCGGAATAGGAGGTCAGACCGGGCTCAATTTAGCCATGCAGCTTGAAAAAAAAGGAGTGCTTAAGGAATGCTCCGTAGAGCTTCTCGGCACAAGCAGCAGGAGTATCGAACAGGCCGAGGACCGCGAGCTCTTCAAAGAGCTTTGTCAGTCAATCGGAGAGCCCACAATTCCGTCTGAAATTACCTATTCTCTCGAAGAAGCAAAAAAAGCCGCGGCAAACATCGGATACCCGGTTGTACTGCGTCCGGCCTTTACCCTGGGAGGAACGGGAGGCGGCTTCGCGAATAACGAGGAGGAGCTTGCCGAAATCGGAACAAACGCTTTTAAGCTGTCGCCCGTACATCAGGTGCTTATAGAAAAAAGCGTAAAAGGCTTTAAAGAAATCGAATTTGAAATGATGCGGGACAAAGACGACAATGTAATCACAGTCTGCGGAATGGAAAATATAGATCCTGTCGGAGTTCACACAGGAGATTCTATAGTCGTCGCCCCGATTATGACTTTGAGCGAGCACGATCTGAAAATGCTCGGCGACAGCGCGGTAAAGCTTATCAAGGCGCTGAAAATTGAAGGCGGATGCAATATACAGTTCGCACTGAATCCGAATTCAAGCGAATACTACCTTATAGAAGTAAACCCAAGAGTTTCCCGCTCATCCGCACTCGCGTCAAAGGCAAGCGGATACCCGATTGCCAAGGTTACCGCCAAGGTTGCCGTCGGTATGTCCCTTGATGAAATAGTCATTGCAAATACAACAGCCGCGACCGCTCCCGTCCTCGATTATGTTGTCGCAAAGCTTCCCCGTTTTCCGTTCGACAAATTTGCCTCCGCTTCAAACGTTCTCGGAACACAGATGAAAGCCACCGGCGAAGTTATGGGAATCGGTTCGTCGCTCGAAGAGTGTCTGCTCAAATCCGTAAGATGTCTTGAAACGGGAGCGTCTCATTTCTGGCTTTCAAAGTTTGCGGATAAAAGCGAGCGGGAGCTTATCGATTATCTCCGTGATTATAAAGATGACAGCATTTTCGCCGTTGCTCAGCTGCTTCGCCTCGGAACATCGGTTTCAAAGCTTCATGAAATAACAAAAATCACCTCCTTTTTCCTCGATTCCCTGAAAAAAATCATTGATATGGAACAGTATATTTCTCTCCATAAAAACGACGCCGCGGCGCTTAAGAGCGCGAAGAAGATGGGCTTTTCGGATAAAACCGTCGCAGGACTTTGGGAGACCGACGAAATCCAAGTTTATAATATGCGTCACAGAGAAGAAATCAGACCGATATTCCGAATGGCAGATACGCTTCATACCGGAGCGTATATCCCTTATTTCTACTCATCCTACTCCGAACAGAACAAATCTGTTGTAACCGATAAAAA
Source organism: uncultured Eubacteriales bacterium (assembly GCA_948467545.1). Lineage (GTDB taxonomy): Bacteria > Bacillota > Clostridia > Oscillospirales > CAG-272 > UMGS911. Next base: position 231,318 of record CAOKER010000002.1, on the reverse strand, counting down.
GAAAATTATTGTACTCGGAGCAGGTCCGATACGAATCGGACAGGGAGTTGAATTCGACTACTCCACCGTGCACGCCGTTAAGACCATAAAGAAATGCGGATATGAAGCGATAATTATCAACAACAATCCCGAAACCGTATCAACCGATTACACTACGGCCGATAAGCTGTACTTTGAGCCTCTTACACCCGAAGATGTAATGAATATCGTCGAATTTGAAAAGCCGGAGGGAGTAATCGCTTCTCTCGGAGGTCAGACGGCGATAAATCTCGCGCGGCCGCTTCGTCAGCGGGGAGTAAAAATTATAGGCACCGACTGTGACGCGATTGACAGGGCGGAAGACCGTGACATGTTTGAAAAGCTTCTGCTTTCTCTCGGTATTCCTCAGCCTCAGGGCAAAGCGGTCACAAATATTGAAGACGGAGTCAGCGCCGCGGACGAAATCGGATACCCGGTTCTCGTCAGACCTTCGTTTGTTCTCGGCGGACGGGCAATGCAGATTGTCTCCAACGAAGAACAGCTGCGTCATTATCTGAAAACGGCAGTTGAAATTGACGTGGATAAGCCTGTTCTTGTCGACAAATATATTGCCGGCAAAGAGGTTGAGGTCGACGCCATATGCGACGGCAGAGACGTCTTTGTACCGGGAATTATGGAGCTTGTCGAGCGGACCGGAGTTCACAGCGGAGATTCCATCAGCGTGTATCCTCCGTTCAGCATTTCGCCGAAAGTTAAAGGTATTATTCTGCAGTACGCAAAAAGGCTCGGTCTCGGTATAGGAATACAAGGTCTTTTCAACGTGCAGTTTATTGTTGACAAAGATGAAAATGTCTTCATTATAGAAGTAAATCCGCGCTCATCGCGAACCGTGCCGTTTCTTTCAAAGGCGACCGGCTTCAGCCTCGCGGATATCGCAACCGAGGTTATTCTCGGAAAAAGCCTTAAGGAGCAGGGAATCTTTGATATTTATCCCGAAGAAAAGAAAAGATGGTATGTTAAGGTCCCGGTATTCTCCTTCAGCAAAATACGCGGTCTGGACGCGTATCTTTCTCCCGAAATGAAATCCACGGGAGAGGCAATCGGATACGACAATAAGCTGAACCGCGCTCTATATAAAGCTCTGCAGGCGTCCGGAATGCGTCTGCAGAATTACGGGACGGTTTTTGCCACCATTTCCGACAGGGACAAGGAAGAGGCCCTGCCGCTTATAAGACGGTTTTACAATCTCGGTTTTAATATCGAAGCCACAAACGGGACTGCCGAATATCTGAAAAAGAACGGTATACGCACAAGAATCCTGCATAAAATCGGAGAAGGAAGCGACGATATTCCGACCGCTATCAGACAGGGACATATAGCTTACGTGATTAATACAAGCGATGTGGCGTCGCTCGGACAGCTGACCGACGGCTACAAAATCCGTACTCTTGCAACAGAAAACAATATAACCATGTTTACCGCGCTCGATACGGTCAGAGTGCTTTTGGATGTGCTTGAAGAGACAACTCTCTGCGTATCTACGATAGACTCTTAAGGAATACCGGGAATCGGCACAGATATCGGAAAGGAGCTCTGAATTTGAATCAGGTTATTTATACGGTCACGGAAAATTCGCGTATTGCTCAAAATATATACAGAATGACGCTGGAGGGAGACACATCGGAAATTAAAACGCCCGGTCAATTCGTAAACATAAAGCTTGACGGTTTCTACCTCCGGCGCCCGATCTCGGTATGCGACGCGGAAAACGATAAGCTCACTCTGATTTACAAAACCGTCGGAGGGGGCACCGAACAGATGAGCAGACTGCATGCGGGAAAAAGGCTTGACGTGCTTACAGGGCTCGGAAACGGCTACGATATCGGGCCTTCCGGAAACAGTCCTCTCCTCATCGGGGGAGGAGTCGGAACGCCTCCGCTTTATATGCTTTGTAAAAAACTCATTGAAAAAAGGGCAAAGCCGTCCGTAATTCTGGGATTCGGCAGCGCAGAAGAAGTATTCGGCGAAAATGAATTTAAGAAACTCGGGGCGTCGGTCTATGTGACAACGGCAGACGGAAGCCGCGGACAAAAGGGCTTTGTCACAGATGTTATGAAGAATCTGCAGTATACCTATTTTTATGCGTGCGGACCTGAGGCAATGTTTCGCGCAATCGACAAAATTGCGGTAACCGAAGGACAGTACAGCTTTGAAGAACGAATGGGCTGCGGCTTCGGCGCATGTATGGGCTGCTCATGCAAAACGCTTACAGGAAATAAACGAATCTGCAGAGAAGGTCCGGTTATGAAAAGGGAGGAAATAATATGGGAGCATTAAGTGTGAATCTGTGCGGCATCGAGCTTGATAATCCCGTCATTCCCGCCAGCGGCACGTTCGGCTACGGTTTGGAATTTTCCGAGCTTTACGATATAAATATGCTCGGCACCTTCTCCTTTAAGGGAACGACTAAGGAACCCCGCTTCGGAAATCCCACGCCGCGTATCGCCGAATGTCCCGCCGGAATGCTCAACGCCGTCGGACTTCAAAATCCCGGCGTCTGCGCTGTAAAAAAAGATATTCTTCCGAGACTTGCGAAAATTTTCCGAAAAAAAGTTATGGCAAACATCGGCGGTTTTTCGGAAAGCGAATATGTATATGTCTGCGAAATGCTTGACGACTGCGAGCAAATCGGATGGTTTGAAGTAAATATAAGCTGTCCTAATGTTCACGGAGGAGGAATGAGCTTCGGAACAAATGCGGAAGCGGCCGCCAAAATCACCGCCGCGGTTAAGCGCGCCGTCAAGAAACCGGTTATTATCAAACTGTCTCCGAACGTAACCGACATTACAGAGCTTGCGAGAGCCTGCGAAACCGCGGGCGCCGACGGCATAAGCCTTATAAATACCCTGCTCGGAATGAGAATAAACCTCAAAACGGGAAAGCCTCTGCTTGCGAACAAAACCGGAGGCTTTTCGGGAAGCGCCCTTTTTCCGGTTGCGGTGCGCATGGTATGGCAGGCCGCGTCCGCCGTCAAAATCCCGGTCGTGGGCATAGGCGGCGTCTCCTCGGCCGAGGACGTTTTGGAAATGATGTATGCCGGAGCTACCGCGGTCGAGGTGGGAGCCGCAAATCTTGTAAATCCCTTTGCCTGCAGAGACATTATTCAAGCTCTGCCGAAAGCAATGAAAAAATACGGGATAAGCAAGCTTACGGATATAATAGGGACCGCAAACAGGTAAAAACGGCAGTACTTTGTCCCTTATTGAAAATACAGTCAAAAAACAGGAAAGAGAGGACATAACCATAATGGGAAAAGATGTTATAATAGCCTGCGATTTTTCGGATAAGCATTCGACAGCGGAGTTTCTGAACAAATTTAAGGAAAGAAAACCGTATGTAAAAATCGGCATGGAGCTTTTCTACGCGGAAGGTCCGCAGATTGTAAAGGAAATAAAGGAAAGAGGGCATAAAATCTTTTTGGACCTCAAACTCCACGATATTCCCAATACGGTAAAAAAAGCAATGCATGTTCTTTCCGCACTTGACGTCGATATGTGCAACCTTCACGCCGGCGGTACCCGCCGTATGATGGAAGCGGCTGTCGAAGGGCTCACACGAGATGACGGGACAAGACCGCTTCTGATTGCAGTCACTCAGCTCACCTCTACGGATCAGGCCGGTATGGAAACGGATTTGCTCATTAAAGAGCCTATTGACAAGGTTGTTATGCACTATGCGGAAAACGCAAAAAAATCGGGGCTTGACGGAGTTGTTTGCTCTCCGATGGAGGCGCGTAAGGTTCACTCCGTCTGCGGGGCGGATTTTCTTACGGTTACTCCCGGAGTACGGTTTGCGGAGGACGACAACGGAGACCAGCGCAGAGTTATGACACCGTCCGAAGCGAAAAAAATCGGCTCCGATTATATAGTAGTCGGCAGACCGATAACGGCGGCGGCAGATCCGGTTTCCGCATACAGGCGCTGCGTTGAAGAATTTTGCGGATAAGAGTTAAAACAACATTTATATTATCTCCATGAAACGTCTATATTATCTCATGAAAGGAAGCAAAAATTATGACAGATACAGAAAAGAAAATAGCAAGAGGTCTGCTCAGCATAAAAGCGGTTTTTTTCAGACCGGATGATCCGTTTACCTGGGCAAGCGGCATTAAAAGCCCGGTGTATTGCGACAACAGACTGATACTTACCGCTCCGAGCGTCAGATGCGACGTTGAAAACGCGCTTGCGGCCGCGATTCGCAAAAACTACCCGGAGGCGGAGCTTCTGATGGGAACATCGACGGCGGGAATCGCTCATGCGGCGATTACAGGTCATCTTATGGGGCTGCCGATGGGATATGTGCGCTCCGGCGCAAAGGATCACGGCAGACAGAATCAAATCGAAGGAAAGCTTGAGGCAGGCAGCAAGGTCGTTGTTGTGGAAGACCTCATCTCAACGGGCGGCAGTGTAATCGAAGTTGTAAACGTACTGCGCGGCGCCGGAGCGGAGGTGCTCGGAATCGTAAGTATATTTACCTACGGAATGAAGAAAGGACTTGAACGCTTGGCAGAGGCAGGCGTGAAAAATTACAGCCTTACCAATTTTGACGTTATCGCCGAGGTCGCGGCAAACGACGGCTATATAAATTCGGACGATATAAAACGCCTTATCGCGTTCCGAGACAATCCGTCGGACGAATCATGGATTGTAAAAAGCAAATAAGTCGGAACGGCTGTACGGATTCGATACACAAACGGAGGCAAATGTTTTCATGAAAAATGTAATTAATATAATGGATTTATCTGTCGATGAAATCGAGCAGCTTATACACTGCGCCGACGATATTATAGACAATCCCGTTAAATATCAGGACGCATGCAGGCACAAAATTCTTGCAACCCTATTCTTTGAACCTTCCACAAGAACACGGCTAAGCTTTGAATCGGCCATGCTTTCTCTCGGAGGCAATGTACTCGGCTTTTCGGAAGCGTCTTCAAGCTCGGCTTCAAAAGGTGAAAGCGTTGCCGATACAATTTCGGTAGTGAGCGGCTACGCGGATATAATCGCCATGCGCCATCCTAAAGAGGGCGCTCCGCTTGTGGCGTCCATGCATTCCGCAGTTCCGATTATAAACGCCGGAGACGGCGGACATTATCATCCTACCCAAACGCTTACCGACCTTTTGACTATTCATCATGAGAAAGGTCATTTCGATAATCTTACAATCGGTTTATGCGGCGACCTTAAATTCGGACGTACCGTGCACTCGCTCATCGGCGCGATGTCCCGTTATCCCGGCGTAAAATTTGTTTTGATTTCTCCGGAGGAGCTCAAGCTGCCGAGCTTTGTAAAGCAGGAATACATAAAACCGCGGGGAATCGAATACCGTCAGAGCACATCGCTTGAAGACGTCATCGGAGATCTCGATATACTTTATATGACAAGAGTTCAAAAGGAACGGTTTTTCAACGAAGAGGATTATCTGCGGCTTAAGGACAGTTATATCCTTACCGAAGACAAAATGAAGCTGGCAAGAAACGACATGTGCATACTGCACCCTCTTCCGCGCGTAAATGAAATCTCGGTCGCGATTGACAGCGATCCGAGAGCATGTTATTTCAGACAGGCACATTACGGCAGATATGTCAGAATGGCGCTGATTATGAAGCTTTTAGGCGTCAAGGTCTGATCTGCGGAGAATGATCTGCTGAGCAAACAATCATACCGCGCACTGCCGCTGAAAATACAAGTCAATGCAGAACTTTACGGCAAAAGACTCGTACAGTAAAAGAAGGGATGAAATCAAGTATGAATATAGACAGTATAAAAAACGGAATCGTAATTGACCATATCGCGGCCGGTTTGGGAATGAAGCTGTATTTTCTTCTCGGCCTTGATTCGCTCGACTGTTCCGTCGCAATTATAAAAAACGCACCGAGCAGCAAAATGGGAAAGAAAGATATAATAAAAATCGACTCATGCACATCCGTAAACTTTGATGTAATAGGATATGTCGATCCCCATGCTACGGTCAATATAATAAAAGACAGCAAGCTTGCGGAGAAAAAAACAATTGCAATGCCCGAAACGCTTACCAATGTAATAAAATGCAAAAATCCGAGATGTATCACCTCCGTCGAACAGGAGCTCCCCCACATCTTTAAGCTGACCGACCGGCAGGAAAAAATATATCGCTGCGCTTATTGCGAGACAAAAATAAACTGAAAATCTGAGCTGTGTGTCTTGACTTACGGTAAAAAATCTGATATAATGATTTTGTAATATTTTGTTCTCTGCAACTGACGGATAATGCGGAAAACCGCAGGGGAGCAGAGAATACTGCAGAATTTTTCTGTATTAAGCCGACCGTCTGGGCACACTTAACTCTTTGAGGTTAGGTGTGCCCTTTTCTGTTTTTACAGACATTTCAGCGGTTTTTATGCGGTTTTTATTTTGCATCCAAGCATTTTACGAAAGGAAATTTATATAGAAATGAAAAAGGTAGGAATTATAATGGGCAGCAAGAGCGATCTGCCTGTAATCGAAAAGGCGGTCAATGTGCTGAAAGCCTTTGAAATACCTTACGAAGTACATGTATACTCCGCCCACAGAACCCCCGAACAGGCAAAAGATTTTGCCCGCGGAGCGAGAGAAAACGGCTTCGGCGTTATTATCGCGGCAGCGGGCATGGCGGCGCACCTTGCGGGCGCCATAGCCGCGAACACCACGCTGCCGGTCATCGGCATTCCCTGCGGAGCGCAAAACCTCGGGGGCATAGACGCTCTCCTTTCAACCGTCCAAATGCCGACGGGAATTCCCGTTGCGGCGGTCGCTGTAAACGGAGGCGCAAACGCAGCTCTGCTTTCCGCCCAGATTCTTGCGCTCGAAGACAGCGGACTTGCCAAAAAATTAGAAGAAAAAAGAATGTCGGACGCTGAAAACGTCCTCCAAAACGACGCCGAAATTTCCGTTCGGTTTAACGGATGATATTGCAATAAAGAAAAATACATGAAAGATATAGAAACATAATCAGGAATGATATAGAAATATAAGCAGCGATGATATAGAAATTTAAGCACGAAAGATATAAAAGTATAATCAAAAATGATACAGAAATATAATCAGGAAAGGTATGGAAATATAAAATGGAAAAGAAAGAACTTCTTTACGAAGGAAAGGCCAAAAAAGTTTATGCCACCGACGACAGCGAGATACTGCTTGTATCATACAAGGATGACGCCACCGCGTTCAACGGTCTGAAAAAGGGTACCATCGGAGGCAAGGGAGCGATAAACAACCGCGTAACAAATTACATGATGCAGCTGCTTGAAAAGGAAGGCGTTCCCACGCATTTTGTAAAAGAGCTTTCGCCCCGCGAGACGCTCGTCAAGAGGGTTACGATAGTCCCGCTTGAAGTAATTATCCGAAACATTTCCGCCGGTTCGTTTGCAAAACGGTACGGAGTAGAAGAGGGAATTGTTTTCGCGGAGCCGACCATTGAGTTTTCATACAAGAATGACGAGCTCGGAGATCCCCTTATAAACGACTGTCATGCAATCGCACTCGGACTTGCATCAAAAGAGGAAATAGAAACAATTAAAAGCGTCGCTTTCAAGGTCAACGACATAATGAAAAAGTTTTTTAAGGAAATCAAGGTCGACCTTGTTGACTTTAAGCTTGAGTTCGGAAAACTCAGCAGCGGTACAATTGTTCTTGCCGATGAAATTTCACCGGACACCTGCCGCTTTTGGGACAGCGAAACCCACGAAAAGCTGGACAAAGACCGTTTCCGCAGAGATCTCGGAAATGTTGAGGATGCGTACAAAGAAATGATGAAACGCATTCTCGGCGAATAATCGGAGGATTCGGATAATGGGTGGATTTTTCGGCGCAGCCGCAAAGCATGATATTATTTCGGATGTTTTTTTCGGAACAGACTACCATTCGCATTTGGGCACGCGCAGCGGCGGTCTTGCGGCATATGCTGCGGACGTCGGACTGCAGCGTGTAATTCACAATATAGAAAACTCTCCGTTCCGAACAAAATTTGAGCATATATTTGAACAGATGCACGGAACTTCGGCTATCGGCTGCATAAACGATACCGATCCGCAGCCTCTTTTGATTCGTTCAAATCTCGGAACATACGCCATATGTATTATAGGAATCATCAATAACTCAGAACAGCTTTTAAAGCAATATCTGTCATTCAGCGGCGGACATTTCGGCGCCATGACAGGCGGAAAGGTAAATTCGACAGAGCTCGTCGCGGCACTGATTAACCAAAAAACAAATTTTGCGGACGGAATCCGCTTCGCACAGGATGAAATCGACGGCACCGCGTCGATTCTGATTCTCAAGGATGACGGCAAAATCATCGCGGCGCGCGACAGACTCGGAAGACTTCCCGTAGCGCTTGCCGGAAACGACGAAGGCTACTGCGTTTCATTTGAGACTTTCGCGTATGAAAAACTCGGATATTATCCTATCAGGGAACTCGGTCCGGGCGAAATAATAGAAATGGACGGAGAAAAGATCGAGGTGCTTGAAGCTCCTCACAAAGAAATGAGAGTCTGCTCCTTTCTTTGGACATATTACGGCTATCCGACATCGAGCTATGAGGGAGTCAATGTCGAAACAATGCGGTACCGCAACGGAGCGGAAATGGCAAAGAACGACGAGGAGAGCGGAACACTGCCTCAGCTTGACTATGTGGGCGGAGTACCGGATTCCGGAACACCGCACGCTATAGGATACGCAAATTACAGTCACGTACCGTTTGCACGGCCTTTTATTAAATATACTCCGACATGGCCGCGCAGCTTTATGCCGATAAATCAGACGGAGCGCAACCGCGTGGCAAAAATGAAACAGATTCCGGTTTGCGAGCTGATAAAGGGTAAGAATCTGCTGTTCGTAGACGACTCGATTGTCCGAGGAACTCAGCTTCGTGAAACGGTAGAATTTCTGTATGAAAACGGAGCAAGCTCGGTGCATATGAGATCGGCCTGCCCCCCTATTATGTACGGCTGTAAATACTTGAATTTTTCACGGTCTACGAGCGACATGGAACTTATTACACGGTCTACAATCGCAGAGCTTGAAGGTGAAGAAGGACTGAAACACCTTGATGAATACAGTGATCCGCAGTCGGAACGCGGAAAAGCGATGAGAAAGGCTATCTGTGAAAAGCTGCATTTTGCTTCGCTTGAATTTCAGACAATTGAAGGTCTTTGTCAGGCAATCGGCATAGAACCATGCAAGCTTTGTACCTATTGCTGGACCGGAAAGGAATAAATCCGACTCGATAAATAAGTCTGCGGTAATACTGAAAGGAACAAAAGACATATGAATGAAATTTCAAAATCGGACAGCTACGCCGCTGCGGGAGTGGATATTACCGCAGGATATAGAGCTGTCGAGCTTATGAAAAAACACATCGCGCGGACAATGACGTCCGGAGTCTGTTCGGATGTGGGCGGCTTCGGAGGACTGTTCGAGCTTGATCTGACAGGAATCGCAAAACCGGTCCTCGTAAGCGGGACGGACGGAGTGGGAACAAAGCTAAAAATCGCGTTTCTGATGGACAGGCATGATTCTGTCGGAATCGACTGTGTTGCAATGTGTGTGAACGACATTATCTGCTGCGGAGCAAAGCCGCTGTTTTTCCTTGATTACATAGCCTGCGGAAAGAATATTCCGGAGAAAATCGCCGACATTGTCGGGGGCGTCTGCGAAGGCTGCGTACAGTCCGGAGCGGCACTCATAGGCGGAGAAACCGCCGAAATGCCCGGCTTTTATCCTGCCGACGAATACGATCTTGCCGGATATTGTACGGGGGTTGTAGATAAGGATAAGATAATCGATAACCGTACAATGAAAAAAGGAGATGTTATAATCGCGCTTCCTTCAAGCGGAGTTCATTCAAACGGTTTTTCTCTTGTGAGAAAGGTTTTTGACGTTGAAAACAGCGATATAAAAAAACCGATTGACGCTCTATGCGGCAAATCGGTCGGAGAAACGCTTCTTACACCGACAAAAATCTATGTAAAAGCCGTGCTCGGATTGCTTGAAAAAATAAAAGTCAAAGGCATTTCACATATCACGGGAGGCGGTTTTTATGAGAATATACCGCGAAGTATTCCGGACGGTCTGAGCGCCGAAATTGAAAAAAAAGCGGTCCGTGTTCTTCCGATTTTCGACCTGATCGCAGCAGAGGGAAAAATAAGCGAACGGGATATGTTTAATACCTTTAATATGGGCGTAGGAATGAGCATTACCACATCCGCCGAGGATGCCGATAAAGCTTTGTCACTGCTCGAATCATACGGAGAAGAGGCTTATATTATCGGAGAAATCGGCACATCCTCCGATAAAATATCAATAAAATAGACTTTTGACATAAAATCGACATAAAAACAGAATTTTGACATACCGCAGTTTACAGCTTCCGAAAATACGTAAGAGAACCCGCACCCTCCAAAGACCACGCTTCATCCAAAGGCGGCGGGGTATATTCCCATCAGAGACGGAAAGGAATGATTACATAAGTGAAGAAAAAAGTAAAACTCGCCGTTTTTGTTTCCGGAGGAGGAACAAATCTTCAGGCTTTGATTGACGCTCAGGCAAGCGGAATCATCTCAAACGGAGAAATAAAGCTTGTCATATCAAGCAATCCCGGTGCATATGCTCTTGTCCGCGCCGAGAAAGCGGGAATCCCCGCGTCTGTTGTCGACAAAAAGCTATGCAAATCACAGACCGAGTTTGAAAACAAATTGTCGGAAGAGCTTGAAAAGCACGGTATAGAGCTTATAGTTCTGGCCGGGTTCATGTGTATTTTAAGCGAGCGGTTTACGCGGCTTTATGACCGCCGTATTATCAACGTTCACCCTTCTCTCATACCCTCCTTCTGCGGCAAAGGCTTTTACGGAATTCGCGTTCATGAAGCCGCTCTGCAAAAGGGAGTAAAGGTAACGGGAGCCACGGTACATTTTGTAAATGAAATTCCCGACGGCGGAGAAATAATAATGCAGAAAGCGGTTTCGGTCCGCGACGGAGATACGCCGGAGCTTTTACAAAAAAGAGTTATGAGACTTGCGGAGTGGAAAATCCTTCCCGCAGCGGTAGAAAAGGTCTGTGCAGAAATCGCGGAAAAGCAACGGTAGAAAAGGTCTGCGCGGAAATTGCGGAAAAGCAACGATAAAAAAGGTCTGCGCGGAAATCGCGGAAAAGCAACGGTAGAAAAGGTCTGCGCGGAAATCGCGGAAAAGCAACGGTAAAAACGGCTTTTTCGGAAAAACATATAATATTTTATTATCTGACCAAGAAAGGGATATTTTGTATGAATATCTATAAAATCAACGACGCCGCTGAGCTTATTAAGGATAACTCATACGTGGGACGCGGTATTATAATCGGAAAAACGGAAGACGGAAAAAACGCCTGCAGCGCATATTTTATTATGGGAAGAAGCGCCAACAGCAGAAACCGCGTTTTTTCGGAACGCGGCGGAGACGTTTATACCGAGCCGTTCGATTCGTCAAAGGTAGAAGATCCCAGCCTGATTATTTATGCCGCAATCCGTAAGCTCGACAATAAACTGATTGTAACAAACGGCGACCAGACAGACACGATATACAATGCCTTAAAAAACGGAAGCAGCTTTGCCGAAGCTCTGACGACAAGGGAATTTGAGCCGGACAAGCCGAATTTTACGCCGAGAATCAGCGGAATGCTTACCTTTGCGGAAGGAGACTTTAAATATGATATGAGCATATTAAAAAGTCTTGACGGCGACGGAACGGCATGCTGCAGATATACCTTTGCTTATCCCGCATATCCCGGTCTCGGTCATTTTATTCATACATATGTCTGTGACGGAAACCCTATTCCAACTTTTCAGGGAGAGCCGGAACGTGTAATGATTCCGAACGATATTGATAAGTTTACAAAGTCTCTTTGGAATTCTCTCGACGATGACAACAAAATTTCTCTGTATGTAAGATATACCGATTTAAAAACAGGTGCGGAAGAAAACCGTTTGATAAATAAAAATAAATAATCCCCCGCGTCAGGGACCGAACGCCCTCCGCAGCGGCTCTCAGTGACATGACAGCAAAAGTGACAAGGACAGCAGAAGTGACAGGACAGCAGAAGTGACAACAGGACAGCAAAAGTGACAGGACAGCAGACGCGCATAAATGCTCCGTCTGTTCCGACGAATTACCGAATATTGAAAAGAACGGTCAAACGTAATATTGAAAGGAACGGTCAAACGTAAATGAAAGAGTTTGAACTTAAATACGGATGTAATCCGAATCAAAAGCCCGCCAGAATTTTTATGAACGGCAATAAGGAATTGCCGATTGAAATTCTCTGCGGCAAGCCCGGATATATCAATTTTCTTGATGCTTTCAACAGCTGGCAGCTTGTTAAAGAGCTGAAAGAGGCTCTCGGTCTTCCCGCCGCAACATCATTTAAACATGTCAGCCCGACTTCCGCCGCCGTAGGAATTCCGCTTTCCGACAAGCTGAAAAGAGCTTGCTTTGCGGACGACATAGAGGATCTTGACAAATCTCCTTTAGCCTGCGCTTATGCAAGAGCGAGAGGCACCGACCGTATGTGCTCTTTCGGAGACTGGGCGGCGCTTTCGGATGTATGCGACGCTGCGACAGCAAAAATGATAAAACGTGAGGTTTCGGACGGCGTAATTGCTCCCGGATATGAGCCGGAGGCTCTGGAAATCTTAAAAACCAAGAGAAAAGGGAATTACAATATTGTAAAAATAGATCCGAATTATATTCCCGAGGAAACCGAGCGCAAGCAGGTTTTCGGAATCACATTCGAGCAGGGGCGCAACAATTTCAAAATCGGCAAAGAGCTGCTTTCAAACGTGGTTACGAAAAACAGGGAAATTCCGGAGAGTGCAGTACGCGATCTCATCGTATCGCTTATCACATTGAAATATACTCAGTCAAACTCGGTATGCTACGCAGTTGACGGACAGGCAATCGGCGTAGGAGCCGGGCAGCAGTCGAGAATCCACTGTACGCGTCTTGCAGGCTCAAAGGCGGACACCTGGTTTTTGCGTCAGCATGACAAGGTTCTTTCTCTTCCGTTTAAGGATACTCTCGGAAGACCGGACCGCGACAATGTTATAGACGGATATATAAACAAAAACGAAGAGGATGTCTGCGCCGACGGAAACTGGCAGAAATATTTTACAAGACAGCCTGAACCTCTTACGGATACGGAAATCAGCGAATATTTGTCAGGCGTGGACGGCGTGGCACTTGGTTCCGACGCATTCTTCCCATTCGGCGACAACATCGAAAGGGCAAAGCGCAGCGGCGTAAAATATATAGCCGAACCGGGCGGCTCGATTCGCGACGACCTTGTAATCGAATGCTGTAATAAATACGGAATAGCTATGGCATTTACCGGAATGCGGCTTTTCCACCATTGACCGCAGACACAAAAATTATCACACTGATTGTAAATACAACATTGTCATACTGATTGTAAACACAAAATCAGAACACCGATTTAAAATACAACATTGTAATAATAATTATAAATACATAATTGTCAGACTAACTGTAAATACAGCATTGTCACACTGACTGCAAACACATAATTGTTACACGGATTTTAAACACAAAAATCAGGAGGATTTCCAATGAACTTTTTTGACGACCTTCAAAATTACGACGCAGCCGTAGCAGACGCCTGCAGACTTGAGCTTGAAAGACAGCAGCACAACATAGAGCTTATAGCTTCCGAAAACATCGTGTCAAAGGCAGTTTTACTTGCAGCCGGAGGCGTTCTCACAAATAAGTACGCGGAGGGGTATCCGTCCAAACGTTATTACGGCGGCTGTCAGTGCGTCGACATCGTTGAAGAAATAGCGAGAGACCGCGCCAAGAAGCTTTTCGGCGCCGAGCACGCCAATGTTCAGCCCCACAGCGGAGCTAATGCAAATCTTGCGGTTTTCTTTGCACTTTTGAACCCCGGAGATACAATTATGGGAATGAATCTCCAGCAGGGAGGCCATCTATCACACGGATCTCCGGTTAATATCTCCGGAAAGTATTTTCACGTTGTCCCCTACGGAGTAAATGACGAGACAGAAATGATCGACTATGACGAGATGCGGAAAATTGCTCTTGAGTGCAGGCCGAAAATGATTGTTGTCGGAGCAAGCGCGTATTCACGCGTCATAGATTTCAAGAAATGCCGCGAGATTGCCGACGAAGCCGGAGCCTATCTGATGGTAGATATGGCGCATATAGCCGGGCTCATCGCGGCAGGCGTACATCCGTCGCCGGTGCCGTATGCCGACGTGGTTACAACTACGACGCACAAGACGCTCCGCGGTCCCAGAGGCGGAATGATTCTCTGCAGGGAGGAACTCGCCAAGCAGATTGACAAAGCCGTATTTCCGGGAACGCAGGGCGGACCGCTTATGCATATAATCGCGGCAAAGGCAGTCGCTCTCGGCGAAGCCATGACCGATGAATTTAAGGAATATCAGCGGCAGATTGTTAAAAACGCGGCCGTTCTGTGCAATGCCCTGATGGATGAAGGTATTGAAATCGTTTCCGGAGGCACCGACAATCATTTAATGCTTCTCAAGCTTACGGGAAAAAATCTCACCGGAAAGGATCTTGAACATTACCTTGACGAGGTTCATATCACCGCGAATAAAAACACTATTCCCAATGATCCTCAGAGCCCGTTTGTTACAAGCGGCCTGAGAATCGGAACTCCGGCGGTCACCACACGCGGTTTCAAGGAAGCCGAAATGCTTAAAATCGCAAAGTGGATCAGCGATATAATTTCCGATTTTGAAGGAAATAAAGCACGTGTATCCGACGAGGTACAGCAGCTCTGCGCGGGATTTCCAATCTACAGCTGAAAACGGATTTTTATAAAAACTTTTATATATACTTTTATACATAACTTTTTTACAAAACTATTATATAAAACTATTATATAAAACTATTATATAAAGGTATATAAAAGAAAGTATATAAAAGCAGATGCTGCCCGCCGCGGCGGGCAGCACTTGCCAAGCTGTTACAAACTTATTCTAACTACTCAACTGAAAGAGGTATTCCATGAAAGTTCTTGTTGTCGGAAGCGGCGGAAGAGAACACGCCATTATTAAAAAAATAAAGGAAAACAAAAAAGTCTCCCAAATTTTCGCCCTTCCGGGAAATGGGGGAATAGCAAATGACGCGGTTTGTATCAATATCGGTGCAAAGGAAATCGACAAAATTGTCGATTTTGCAGTGAAAGAAAAAATAGATTACGCGGTAGTGGCGCCGGACGATCCCCTTGTAATGGGATGCGTAGACGCTCTTGAAGCCAAAGGAATTCCATGCTTCGGTCCGAACTCGAAGGCCGCCGTAATCGAAGGCAGCAAGGTTTTTTCCAAAAATCTTATGAAAAAGTACGGTATTCCGACCGCCGAATACGAAGTGTTTGATGACTGCGGAAAAGCAATCGAATATCTCGAAACCGCTTCTGTTCCGGTCGTCATTAAGGCTGACGGCCTTGCGCTCGGAAAGGGCGTCATAATTGCGGAAACAAGAGACGCCGCAAAAACGGCGGTCACGGATATTATGCAGGCTAAAAAGTTCGGCAGCAGCGGCAGCCGCATCGTCATTGAAGAATATCTTACCGGCCCCGAAGTTTCGGTATTATCTTTCACAGACGGCAAAACCGTAAAGCCGATGATTTCGTCAATGGACCATAAACGTATCGGCGAAAATGACGCGGGCCTCAATACAGGGGGCATGGGAACCGTTGCTCCAAACCCGTATTACACCGAAGAGGTCGCGGCGGAATGCATGGAAAAAATATTTCTTCCGACCGTTGCGGCTATGAACGCTGAAGGAAGACCTTTTAAAGGCTGTCTTTATTTCGGTTTAATGCTTACGAAAAAAGGGCCGATGGTCATTGAGTACAACTGTCGTTTCGGAGATCCGGAGGCTCAGGTTGTTCTTCCTCTCCTTGAAAGCGATCTTCTGACCGTCATGCAGGCGGTTACGGAAGAAAGGCTTGAGAACACCGAAGTTAAATTCAGTGATAAAAATGCATGCTGCGTCATAATGGCGTCCGACGGATATCCGCAAAACTATAAAAAAGGATTTGAAATCTTCATTCCGGAAGATATATCCGACATGGTTTATGTCGCGGGCGCGGTGAAAAAGGATGAAAAGCTTTTAACAAGCGGAGGACGCGTACTCGGAGCTACCGCTGTCATGCCGACTCTTTCGGGCGCAGTTGAGGCAGCTTATAATATGGCGGACAGAATCAGCTTCGAGGGCGCGTACTTCCGCAGAGATATCGGTAAAAAAGCTTTAAAGGCTGCGGAGGAAACACACTGATGGTTTACAGAGTATTTGTAGAAAAGAAAAAAGAACTTGCATATGAAGCGTCGGCTCTATGCTCAGATATTCGCAATTTACTCGGTATAGAAGCCTTAACCGATGTCCGGGTTATCAACCGCTATGACGCCGAAAATATCTCAGAGGAACTCTTTAATTATGCAAAAAAGACGGTTTTTTCAGAGCCGCAGCTTGACATAGTATCCGAGAAACTTGATACGGACGGCGCCGCTTCGTTTGCGGTGGAATATCTGCCGGGACAATTCGATCAGCGAGCTGATTCGGCGGCGCAGTGTATTCAAATTATTTCCAAGGGAGACCGGCCGCTTATACGTACCGCTAAGGTTTACGTTCTTTACGGAAATATATCGAAAAAACAGCTTTCTGATATAAAAAAATATGTAATCAACCCGGTTGAGTCGAGAGAAGCCGCCTTCGAGAAGCCGGAGACGCTTCACGTAAAATACGATATTCCCACGGAAGTTAAAACACTCGACGGTTTTATTTCGCTTGACAGAAGCGGGCTCGAATCGTTCGTCAGCGAATACGGTCTTGCAATGGATACCGACGACATCGCCTTTTGTCAGGATTATTTTAAATCCGAACGCCGCGATCCTACCGTAACAGAAATCAGAATGATAGACACATACTGGTCGGATCATTGCCGTCATACCACATTTTTAACGATAATAGACAGCGTTAAATTTGAGGACGAGCTGCTTCAAAGCGCATACGATGAATATTTATCCGTCCGTCGGAAGCTCGGAAGAACAAAACCGATCTGCCTTATGGATATAGCTACTATAGCAGTCAAATACCTTAAGGCTCACGGCAGGCTCGACAAATTGGATGAATCGGAAGAAATTAACGCGTGCACCGTTAAGGTTGATATTCAGCTGGACGGAAAGACAGAGCCGTGGCTGCTTCTCTTTAAAAACGAAACGCATAATCACCCGACAGAAATCGAACCCTTCGGAGGCGCGGCGACATGTATCGGGGGCGCGATCCGCGATCCCCTCTCCGGCAGAGCATATGTTTACGGAGCGATGCGCGTAACCGGCGCGGCAGATCCCTTAAAGCCCGTCTCTGAAACTATGAAGGGAAAACTTCCGCAGCGTAAAATCGTAACTACCGCCGCGGCGGGATATTCGTCATACGGAAATCAGATCGGCCTCGCCACAGGCATTGTAGACGAGATTTATCATCCAGGATACGCGGCGAAAAGAATGGAGATCGGTGCCGTTATCGCCGCGGCTCCGGCTGAAAACGTACGCCGCGAACGCCCGGTTCCCGGAGATGTTGTAATTCTTCTCGGCGGAAGTACCGGCCGCGACGGGTGCGGCGGAGCGACAGGCTCATCAAAATCGCACAATGTTCAGTCGCTTGAAACCTGCGGCGCGGAGGTGCAGAAGGGCAACGCACCGGAAGAGAGAAAGCTTCAAAGATTTTTCAGAAACCGCGATGTCTGCAGAATGATAAAACGCTGCAATGACTTCGGTGCGGGCGGAGTGTCGGTCGCTATAGGAGAGCTTGCGGACGGCCTTGAAATCGATCTTAACGCCGTACCCAGGAAATACGACGGTCTCGACGGCACCGAGCTTGCAATCAGCGAATCTCAGGAACGGATGGCCGTAGTTATAGAGCCTCATAATGTAAACGCTTTTCTGAAGCTGGCGGAAACCGAAAATCTGCAGGCTTGTCCGGTAGCAAGGGTTAAAGCCGAAGCGCGGCTCATCATGACTTGGAACGGCAGAAAAATCGTCGATGTAAGCCGCGAATTTCTAAATTCAAACGGTGCGGAAAAACATATCGACATCACCGCAGCCGCGCCTGCGCTTACAGAAAAGAAAATCTGCGGCGGATTTTATGATAATTATAAAAAGCTTGCGGCAGATCTTAACATCTGCTCCAAGAGAGGCCTTTCCGAACGATTTGATTCCACAATCGGGGCAGGGACGGTTCTGATGCCTTTCGGAGGAAAAAATCAGCTTACTCCGATACAGGCAATGGTTCAGAAAATCTCCTCCGAAAAGAAACACACCGACGACTGTTCGTTAATGTCATTCGGATATAATCCCTTTATAACAGAACAAAGTCCGTATCACGGCGCATATCTTGCGGTTGTAGAGTCTGTGTGCAAGCTGATCGCCTCAGGAGCGTCATTCAAAGATGTATATCTTACTTTTCAGGAGTATTTCGAACGCCCCGGAAGAGACCGCACAAGATGGGGAAAACCGTTTTCGGCTCTTCTCGGCGCTTTTCGGGCGCAAATGGAGCTTGGAATAGGCTCTGTAGGAGGAAAGGATTCAATGAGCGGTTCCTTTGAATCGCTTGACGTGCCTCCCACTCTTGTATCATTTGCGGTGACGACAGAAAAAGTACATAATATTATTTCGCCTGAGTTTAAAAAAGCAGGAAACCGCGTCGTCATTATAGAACCCGAATTTGATGAAAACAATCTTCCGAAAACCGAATCGCTTCTCGGCGTTTTTGAAAAGGTAACCGCCCTTATCCGCTCAGGCAAGGCTGTCTCATGCTATACGCCCGGAATGGGAGGAATAGGAGAAGCGGTAATGAAAATGGCGTTCGGAAACGGATTGGGATTTCATTTTTCGGACGGCATTTCGGTTCGGGACATCTTCGGGTACAGATATGCTTCGTTCATCCTTGAGCTAAAAGACGGCTGTGAAGAAAAAACTCTCGGCTTTATTACGGACGACGGTCAAATCGGCTTAGGCACCGAAACAATACCGCTTTCCGAGCTCCTTTCGGATTATGAAAATAAGCTTGAGGAAGTATTCAGCTGCAATATAGAAAATAAAAAAGAAGAAATGAAAAACTTCTCCTACAAGGCCGAAAAAAGATACGCTCCCGCGGTTAAATCGGTAAAACCGAAAATCTTGATTCCCGCGTTTCCGGGAACAAACTGTGAATATGACAGTGCAAAAGCAGTCTCGGACGCCGGAGCAGATCCGGAAATTGCAGTAATTAATAACCTCAGTGCGGACGGAATCTCCGCAAGCGTCGAAAAATTTGCCGATAAAATTAAAACAGCACAGATGATTTTTATTCCGGGCGGATTTTCCGGAGGAGACGAACCCGACGGCAGCGGGAAATTTATTACCGCTTTCTTCCGTAATGCCGAAATAAAGGAAGGCGTTACCGACCTGCTGGAAAACCGCGACGGTTTGATCTGCGGTATCTGCAACGGCTTTCAGGCGCTTATTAAGCTGGGCCTTGTTCCTTACGGCAAAATTATTGACACAGACGAGAATTGCCCGACGCTCACGTACAATACTATTGCAAGACATCAGTCTCGGATTGTCCGCACAAGAATTGCGTCCAATAAATCTCCGTGGCTGTCAATGACGGAAGTGGGAGAGGTATACAGCGTTCCGATTTCACACGGCGAAGGACGCTTTATCGCAAGCGAGGAACTGATTGCAAAGCTCGCGGAAAACGGTCAGATAGCAACGCAGTATGTGGATTTTGACAATAATGCTACATCTGATATTCACTTTAATCCCAACGGTTCGATGTACGCGATTGAAGGAATTACATCTCCTGACGGAAGAGTTTTCGGAAAGATGGGACACAGCGAAAGAATCGGCGACGGTTTATATAAAAACGTACCGGGAAATTACAATATCCGAATGTTTGAAGCAGCGGTACGTTATTTCAGATAAATCATTTAATTTATTTGTTTATACATATACTGTAAGCAATCAGCCGCTGCTATAAAACAATAAACCGCCCTCCGCGGCGGAAAGCTTTCATAATCTGTACAAGCCGTTATACGGCGTGAGGTGTTATAATGTCATATAAAACCGATATAGAAATTGCTCAGGAATGCAAGTTAAAGCCCATAGATGAAATTGCCGGGAAGGCAAATATTCCGAAAGAATATATTGAACAGTATGGGAGATACAAGGCAAAAATTGATCCGTCGCTTATAAATAAAACCGACCGAAAAAACGGTAAATTGATCCTTGTAACCGCAATTACTCCCACTCCTGCGGGAGAGGGAAAAACCACCACGACAATCGGACTGGCCGACGGCCTCTCCCGAATCGGAAAAAACGTCACCGTTGCGCTGCGAGAGCCGTCGCTCGGCCCCGTTTTCGGCGTTAAGGGAGGAGCGGCAGGCGGAGGATATGCGCAGGTCGTACCGATGGAGGACATCAATCTTCACTTTACGGGCGATTTTCACGCAATCGGCGCCGCGAATAATTTACTTGCCGCTATGATTGATAATCACATTCAGCAGGGAAATGAGCTAAACATCGACATACGAAAGGTAACCTGGAGACGCTGTGTGGATATGAACGACAGACAGCTTCGATTCATTGTTGACGGTTTGGGCGGCAAATTTAACGGAGTACCGAGAGAAGACGGTTTTGACATTACGGTTGCAAGCGAAATTATGGCGGTATTTTGTCTCTCGGATTCAATCAGAGATTTAAAAGACAGACTTTCAAAAATTGTTGTAGGCTATACCTATGACGACCGGCCGGTAACCGCCGGAGATCTTAAAGCGGTGGGCGCTATGACCGCGCTGCTTAAGGACGCGCTCAAGCCAAATCTCGTTCAAACCCTTGAAGGAACGCCGGCTTTTGTGCACGGAGGGCCTTTTGCAAACATTGCTCACGGCTGTAATTCCGTCATGGCTACAAAGCTTGCTCTCAAATTAGGCGATTATACGGTAACAGAAGCCGGTTTCGGAGCCGATCTCGGAGCGGAAAAATTTCTCGATATAAAATGCCGCCTTGCAGGTCTTAAGCCCGACGCCGCCGTTATCGTGGCCACCGTAAGGGCGCTGAAAATGCACGGCGGACTTGCAAAGAGCGAGCTTTCCTCCGAAGACATAACCTCCCTTGAAAAAGGAATTCCGAATCTCCTGCGGCATGTATCCAATATCAAGAATGTATATAAGCTTCCATGTGTTGTGGCAGTCAACCGTCATCCGACGGATACCGACAGGGAAATTGACTTTATTATTGAAAAATGCCGCAAGCTCGGCGTCAACGCGGTGCTTTCAACCGTCTGGGCGGAGGGAGGAAAAGGAGGAGAGCAGCTTGCGCGTGAAGTCGTAAGCCTATGTGATAATGATAACTCGGATTTTTCATTTGCATATGATCTTGACAGTTCTATTGAAGAAAAAATCGAAGCTGTTGTAAAAAAGATTTACGGCGGAGACGGTATTATTGTCACTCCCGCGGCAAAAAAACAAATAGAGCAGCTATCCGCGCTCGGATTTGACAAGCTTCCGGTTTGTATCGCGAAAACACAGTACAGCTTTTCCGATGATCCTGCAAAGCTCGGAGCACCGAATGGTTTTAAAATATCCGTAAAAGCCGTTAAGGTATCTGCCGGTGCAGGTTTTATCGTGGTTCTTACAGGAGATATTCTCACTATGCCGGGACTTCCTAAATCTCCCGCGGCGGAACGAATCGATGTTGACGACAACGGCAGAATTACCGGTCTTTTTTAAATGACCGAAAACCAATAAATAATACTTATAGTATAAATCCCCGCCGTCACCCGCTGTCTCTACCTGTTTCCCCTGTCACCCTTGTTATCTCTTGTTAACTCTTGTCACTCCTTGTCACCTTCTGTCCCCCTTATCACTCCTCGTCACCTTCTGCCCCCTTATCACTCCTCGTCACCTTCTGTCTCCCTTATCACTCCTCGTCACCTTCTGCCCCTCTTATCACTCCTGTCACCCGCTGTCTCCCCTTATCTCCCTCTATCCCCCTCTGATTTTTGTGATTTTAATTCGCTGCAATAGAATAAAACACATCGGCTAAAGCAATATGTTCCTTATACGGTCAGCCATGACAGTGCGTTGTCTGACAGCTAAAGAACAAAAGGCTTTTGTCCGATGTGTTTTTCATTAATGTGCAAAGCACCGCATTAGGCGACGGAAATGACGGGGAGACAAGCGTCATCCTGCTTTCAGGTGCTATTTTAAATCTATCTGAATTATTTATGTCTGAATTCGTTATATATCGCTTCTATTGCCGCCTCAAGGTCATTCTCTTTAACTCCAAGAATAATATTAAGCTCACTGGAGCCCTGATCAATCATGACAATATTTATATCAGCTTTTGCAATTGCGCCGATTGTACGGGCCGCGGTACCCTTCGCACTTCTCATTCCGCGTCCCACAACGGCAATAAGCGCTATTTCATCCTCTATAAAAACGCTGTCCGGATTAACGGCGTCGCAGAGGCTGCGAAGAATGCTGTCGTGCTTTCCTTCGATCGCCTTTTCAGACAAGATGATACTGAGAGTATCTATTCCGGACGGAAGATGCTCAAATGAAATATTTTCATGTTCAAGCGCTGCAAGTACCTTGCGGGCAAAGCCAACCTCGGAATTCATCATATCCTTTTCTATCGTAATCGAACAAAATCCTTTTTTACCTGCTATACCTGTTATAATATTATCGCGCTCCGAATCATGACACGAAGCGACAATCATCGTTCCGTTGTCCTGAGGACTGTTTGTATTCCTTATATTAATCGGAATTCCCATCAGTCTCACCGGGAAAACCGCGTCCTCGTGAAGCACGGTAGCACCCATATATGAAAGCTCACGCAATTCATTATATGTGATTACATCAATTACATCCGGATTGTCAACGATACGCGGGTCCGCCATCAAAACACCCGAAACATCCGTCCAGTTTTCATATATTACAGAATTTGTTGAGCGCGCGACTATAGCACCGGTTATATCAGAACCGCCGCGTGAAAATGTACGGATAGTATCATTGGGCATAGATCCGTAAAAACCCGGAATTACCGCGTGCGACACATGCTTGAGTCTTTCGCCCATCACCGAATAGGTTTTATCACAGTCGAGCTGACCGTTTTCGTTGAAGAAAATGATTTCTTTTGCGTCGATGAATTCAAAATCAAGATATTTAGCAAGGATTTTTGCATTGAGGTATTCTCCGCGGCTTGCCGTATAATCACGTCCCGCATTGTGGATTACCGACATCTTGATTTTTTTGAATTCGTCATCAAGAGCGAAGTTTACACCGAGACCGGACACAATAGCGCGGTATCTCTCCTCAAGCTGAGCAAATATTTTATCTATATTATCTCCCTTTGCCGCAAGTTCGTAACATTCATATAATTTATCGGTTATTTTAAAATCGTCCGAATTACGTTTTCCCGGCGCGGAAGCAACAACATATCTTCTGTCCGAATCTGCTTTGATTATCTCTGTTACTTTTTCAAACTGTTCGGCGCTTGCAAGTGAGCTTCCCCCGAACTTTGCCGTTTTAATATTCTTGTGCATTAGGAAAAATCTCCTCTTTTCAGTATAATACATATCTTGTCAAATTTTGACCTTCCATAATATTATATTCAAATTTTACCGTTCTGTCAATGATAAAAGGATATGAAAACATGACGCATATATTATGATTGATTATATAAATAATCTTGACTAAAAAACAAAAATATGGTATACTAATCTGTATGTTTTTAGATTAAGCATCGGAAAAATATTAATAACAGACGTAAAAAGAGGGATTTAAATTGCGCAGAGATGATTTAAGGAATATCGCAATAATAGCACACGTTGACCACGGCAAAACAACGCTTGTGGATGAAATGCTCAAACAGGGCGGAATCTACCGTGAAAATCAGGCCACCGCAGAGCGGGTAATGGATTCAAACGATTTGGAACGTGAACGCGGAATTACGATCCTTGCCAAAAACACCGCCGTACACTATAACGATGTAAAAATAAACATAGTTGATACTCCCGGCCACGCAGATTTCGGCGGCGAGGTTGAACGTATTCTCAAAATGGTGAACGGTGTTCTTCTGCTTGTCGACGCCGCGGAAGGGCCGATGCCGCAGACGCGATTTGTGCTTCAAAAAGCACTTGAACTCAATCACCGCGTAATTGTAGTAATAAATAAAATAGATAAACCGGACGCAAGGCTTGACGAGGTTGTCGACGAAGTGCTTGAGCTCCTTATGGATCTCAACGCGACAGACGAGCAGCTTGACTCCCCGATGCTGTTTTGCTCCGGGCGTGACGGAACGGCGTCGCTTTCGCCGCTTGAAAAGGGAACCGACCTCAAACCGCTTTTCGATACTATTCTCGATTATATTCCGGCTCCGGAGGGCGACGAAAACGGAGCTCTGCAGCTGCTTGTTTCGTCAATTGATTATAACGAATATGTAGGCAGAATCGGAATCGGGCGTATAGAACGCGGTCAGATAAAGCAAAATCAGGACGCTATGATCTGCAATTATCATTCAACCGACGCACCCAAGCGAATAAAAATAGTCTCAATTTACCAAATAGACGGACTGCAGAGAATTCCTGTAACGGAAGCAAAAATCGGAGATATCGTATGCTTTTCCGGAGCCGAGAATATCACAATAGGAGATACCGTAACCTCTGCAGATAATCCGGAACCTCTTGAATTCGTAAAAGTCAGCGAACCCACAATGGAGATGACATTCTCCGTCAATGACAGTCCGTTTGCGGGCCGTGAAGGAAAGTATGTCACCTCCAGACAGCTTCGAGAGAGGCTGTATAAAGAACTCCTCAAAGATGTTTCCCTGCGCGTTAAGGACGGCGAGACAACCGATTCGTTCAATGTTTCCGGACGCGGTGAAATGCATTTATCAATTCTCATAGAAACAATGCGCCGGGAGGGCTATGAGCTTTGCTGTTCAACCCCGCGCGTTCTGTACAAAGAAATAGACGGCATAAAAAACGAACCGATGGAGCTTGTCTTTATTGATGTTCCGTCAGATTATGTAGGCAGTGTTGTTGAAGAGCTCGGCAGGCGCAAAGGCGAGCTTATCAAAATGGAGCCGAATTTGACGGGAACAAGAATGTCAATTGAATACTCCATTCCGGCACGCTGCCTGTTCGGCTACAGAAGTATGTTTATGACCGCGACGCGCGGTGAAGGTATAATTAACTCTGTGTTTGACGGTTATCAGCCGTATAAAGGCGACATCACGCTTCGCTGGACCGGATCTCTTGTTGCTTCCGAGGACGGTGAAACAACCTCTTACGGTCTGTATAACACTCAGGAGCGTGGAAATATGTTCATCGGTCCCGCAACTCCTGTTTACGAAGGAATGATTGTAGGTGAAAGTCCTAAAACCGGAGACATCGCCGTAAACCCGTGCAAAAAGAAACATCTTACGGCCGTACGTTCGTCGGGCGCAGATGAAGCTCTCACGCTTGTTACACCGGTTGTATTCAGCCTTGAAGAGGCAATTGAATTTATCTCGGATGATGAGCTTATCGAGGTAACACCGAAAAGCATACGCCTCCGCAAGAGAATTCTAAACACCGAGCTTCGTCTTAAAGCTCAAAGCAAGAAGAACAAGCAGCAAAAGTAAATAACAAATATTGTATAATATTATATAACCGGCTTTTTCAGCAGCGTTGCAATTCCGCGCTCCGCGCACCCACTCACATGCCAATCTGCTTACCGGTCAATCTGCTCACTTGTTAATCTGCTCATCGGTTCATTTGCCCATCCGCTAATCTGCTCATTTGGCTTTATGCTCATCGATTCACTTGCCCATCCGCTAATCTGCTCATTTGGTTCTATGTTCATCTGTTCACTTGCTCAACCACTCATATGCTCTATGCTCATCTGCTTACCCGCTGATCCGTTATCGAATCGCCGCCTGACGGCATACCGCTTCTCACTTCAAAAATTCAGCCGCGCTTAACGCGCGGCTTTTTTAATCTGAAATATTCCCCGCATCCTATAAGAGACGAGGGACATCTGCATTGGTTATATAATACTCAGTTAAAATAGGTAATTTCAAGAATCTGAGGCTGATCATAGCAATCTCCCGTTGAAATCAGGGAGTAGCTGTTTTCACCGGATTTCGGCTTTAAAACAAAGCCTAATAATTCTACAAAATTCTGTGTTTCACTGTCAACAGCAAATCCGGTTATGTCTGCAATATAATAATCGTCGGTAAATATAACCTTTGACGCGCCGGTCGATCTGCTGTCATTATTATTCCATGTAGTTCCCACGCTGCAAAATCTTCTCATCAAGTTATAGGCAGTAACCGTAGTGACCTTTTTATTAAGCCTCGGAATCAGTAAACGAACAGATTTTATTCTCTTCAGCAATATGTCTCTTATGATACCGTAATCTATTTTTGAAAACAGCCATTGCTCTCCGTATTCCTCTCCGCTGCCTATAAGAGCCGACGCGCCGTAAAGATTATTTTCATCCGGTCTTCTGTTCTCAACCGTTGTATCGAGCATAAGCTTCTGTTCGTACATATTGCATTCAACTTCCACCGTTTCTAACTTATCCGAACATGCTATATATATTTCATAATGCCGCTCGTCAACAGCCTTTGTATTAAGCACCGCAGCACCGGGAGTAAAGTCCTCGATATGTCGATCCCCAATAACCGAAACTGTAAAAATCGGCGTTATATCACCGGACATAAAAGAAAAATACTTTTCATTGTATTTAACACCATACGGCGTCTCGTTTATATCAACATTTAATTTAATATATTTTTCTCTCTGCAAATTTTTTTTAATTTTAACTCCGTTAAGAGTTGGCGCCATACTCACCATGGTACCGCCGATAAGTGCAGTTTCATCCTCGTTTTTTGAAATTTCAACATGCACAATACCGCAGTTGTTTTTTAAACAGACAACGTTGTTCCGTACCGTAATCTCGGCGTTGCTTCCGGTATGATGCAGACATCCGTTTTCCTGACTGAAATTCAAATTTACAAGTTTCCCGTCGGACACATTGAATATCGGCACACTGAAAACATAGCAAGTTGTAGTTAAATCTTTATTATCTATTTCAAGCATATAGCGGTTTAAAAATTTACTTGGACATAAAACACTTTCCAGGTCATTTCGTATTCGCTTTATTTCATTAATCGGCGAGTCCATTTTGTAACCTCCTGTTATTTATACCGAATTAATATTAAGAGCTATGCGTATAGCCGCACAGCTCTTTAATAATCAATTATTTAGAGTTCAGGACGCCAATTTGCATACAAAGTCATATCATAATCGGGTACAACGGTTAATGAATGAACCTTTTCTCCATTTCCGTTCCGACCTGTATACCATCCGTCAAAATATTTCTCTTCCTCGCAGCAGCATACCTCAGGAAAACTTCCAAAAACACGGTCGACGTTATAATATCGTACAGGGTTTCCTATCATGCAGCCTCCGCAAGGATTGAACGTTACCTTTACCGTCCAATGAGCATACAATACTACAGTACCCTCATCAGGAACAATTGTGTGGTGGTAAACGTGGCCCGAATCAGAATCAGGCAATTTATACCAACCGTCAAAGGTACAGCCCTCGCGCACAGGAATATTTTCATTAAGAACGGAGCCGTATTTTTCATTTGCGGGACAATATACAGTTACAGAATTTCCTGAGTAATTATCGGAAAATACAACGGCTGTAACCTTTGTCCAATGTGCATAAAGCGTATGATCAGCACCGGAACACAGTGTTTCCGCCGTCACCTGTTTTCCTCCGGACCGTGCGGTAAACCATCCGTCGAATCGATAACCGCTTCTAACCTTTGAAGCGGGCAGGCTTTCTCCGTATGCCTCTCCGTCATAAGCGTTAAATGTCTTGTACGTAATTATATCTGAGTCGGAATAATTGCGATTTAAACTTACACTAACAATACGCGTCCAATGACCATACAATGTTAAATTTTTGACAGCGGGAACAATTGAACCGTTATAGTATCTCGTTCCTCCGACTAATGCGTCATACCATCCGTCAAATCTGTATCCATCACAGCCCGCAGGAACCAAAGCCACTTCTCCTCCTACAGGATATTCCATTGTTGATATCAACGGATCATCCTCATCTGAGTTTTCTATAAAGGTTACAACTGCATACCTGGTCCAATGAGCATACAAGTATAGTTCAGTTGTATTTGGCAATAGTGAATCTCCAGTATATTTAATACCGCCGGATCTGCTTGTGTACCAACCGTCAAACTTATAATACGCATCGCTGGTTTCATAATCGTCATAATTAGTCATAGGATAATAGTTGAGAGGATACCCTACTAAACCGAGTCGAATTGTATCTCTATCATCGGTTGACGTGTAGTTCCTCATATAATGAATTAATCCCTGCTTTGCCCACCGAGCAAACAGAGGATGATCATACGTCTTAATTATTGACGCCTCGGTATGCTCCGTTCCGCCTTCTCGGTCGGTGTACCAGCCTACAAAACCATAACCGTCTTTTTCCCAACCATCAATGCTGCCTGGACTAATTAAACTGTCTCCATACACAGCACCGGCACTATGTTTTTTAACATATACTGTTGTATCTGAGTCGGAGTGATTTCTGTAATAACTTATGTTTATATATTCTCGTGTCCAATGAGCATATAAATCATAATCATATCCGGCTACAACAGTATTTAATGTATGCTGTGTACCGCCTTCTCTATCAGTAAACCAGCCGTCAAAGCGATAGTCTTCTCTTGTAGGAGTATAAAAAGAAACTCCTGGATGATCGCTATATCTCTTGCCCGGAACCAAATACATTATGTCAGACCGTTCGTTATCGCTGTTAGAATAATTCCGCATAAAACGAACTATAGTTTTTCTTATCCATTTTGCATACAAATCATGAGAGTAGTAAGGAACCAAATGGCTCTCAGGGAATATATCCGTTCCCTCAACATCTGAACACCAGCCGCCAAATTCATACCCTTCTCTTGTCGGAGTCGGCATTCCTTTCTGCGAATAAGGCAAACCGGGCTCATATGAAATCACATAAGCATTTTCGCTGGGAGCTCCAGTATAATTCCATTTGAAATATACAGTTACTTCAGTCGAACCACCTCCGCCGCCTGATGATGAATCCTTAGGAGCTTTCATAATGCATGTTGCATAATTTTTTATGTCTCCAACTGTTCTATATTGTGATCCACCGTTAATAAATCCCCAAGCAATTCTACTATTATCTGACCCTAATGCTTCTCCGAAATAAACATTTCCGGCACTATCAATATAGTGTATTATCGCATAATGAGTTACATTATTGTTTTCTAGACGATATACAATATCGCCCGGAGAAAGATCGATACTCGAAAAATTACCGCTTGTATAATACTTCCATCCATTACTGTCAATTGCGCCATTACTAACACCCTGACTCATCCGTATTTGCGGGTAATGACCAAAAACTCGATATGCCATATATAACGCAAAACCTGCACATTGAATCGAATTATAAAAAGAATTGCAGGCACACGTACCATAAAAACTATGAGTACTATGATAATATGGACTATTAAGAACCGAATTCCAATCATTTGCAGTGGATGGATCATGTTGCCAATATTTCCCCGATGGAAATGCGACCTGTAATCCATCTAATGCTTGTTTTGCTTCTGTATTTGTCATAAGTTGTATCTCCTTTATATTTTTGAATGCATTCAATATATAAAGAAGATATTCAATTAACTGTTGTCAACCTTTAATTAAATTATTTTGCGGATTCATATATTTCAGAATTGTGAGAAAGATACTGTTCCAATGTTGAATAACCATATATATCAGGATCAAAACTATCTTTAATATAACTTCCAACTAAATCCTCTTCAACAGTCAAACGTTCTTCACAATTATAAACAATTTGTCCGTTTACTATTTCTACTGTTCCAACTTCTTTTGCAAATTCATCCATACCAGTACAATACTTAGACATACTACCATATCTATCACTTATTACCATATATTTATGCGGAAAACGAGTATACTTAATTGTATTATCATCTCCACGGTAAAAAAGTATAACTGAATAGTTATAGTCATACCAAACACCGTCTTCAATTTCAACACCAATTTCTCTGTCTGTATAATATGGTGCTTTAATTTCAACTTCACCTATGCCCGATTGAGATAAAATCCATGTTTTCCCATATCCTGTATCTAAAGCAACATTAGATACAACTACTCCGCTTTCTACTTCAAAAACATTTATTTCATTACATCTTTCCCCATTTGGATTATTTTTATAATAAATAGGCGAGTCAAATTCTATTGTTTGATTTCTAGTATTTATAGCCTTACAACTGAGGTAATACTTTCTGTTTACACTTCCCATATCCGTTGAGGTAACATATTCCATATTTATTTGAGCTACAATATCTTTTAAAACAATTAAAGCCTCTCCTTCACCGTCAATATTATCGGAAATAATGTCAAAAAAAACGTCAAACATATCATAATCATCCTTGATAATGTTTGGCATGCAAAAAAATAAAGTATTATCATTCTTAAAAAGAACACCGTCTATAAATCTATAATAAGTATTCTCTTCCGGAACTTCAATACTTTCAAGAGCAGTCAAGCTTACAAATGCCTGCGTATCTATATTTTCAACTGACTTTCCAAGTTTTATTGTCTTTATTTCGCCGGCTACCGGACTCGCTCCAAATACATCCGCTGAAATTGAATTAACATTATCGGGAATTGAAACATTACTTTCTGTTCCGTTATATGCAGTTAAAACGCCCTCATCAGATATAGAAAATTCAGGCAATATTTCTTTTGTTTCGCTTTCAATTTCAGAAGTTTGCACATTATTTACTTTAGTCTCCGATGTAACATCATTAAACACCGTTTTTTCATCAGAATTGCAGGACGCGAAAGTCATGCATAACATAGTTGCGATACAACAAATACGAATAATTTTACGCCCGTATAGTATAGTATTATTATTGTCGCACATAATCTTCATACTCCTATCTTTGTATTTAATTTTTTATATATTACCATTTTTGGCAACATATGTCAATACTTTCCAGTAATATTCGAAAATATCGAATGCTAATAAAATAAAATAAATTATATAAAAATCCTATTTAACTAAATAAATATTTATAATATCTTAATTATTTACAATTAATATAACATAATTATTTTAAACTAATATCGAAAATAAATAAAAATGTTGTTATCATTATTTATGTTAACGATAACAACATTATATGCAAATTTATAAATATATGTTAATTGTATGAGATAAATTTAAAAGCCCGTTCAGAATTTTTTCGCCTAAATTACTATTATAAAAGTACATTAAACGTAAAAACTGTTTCGTTATTTTGCGGATTCGTATTTTTGAGCTTGCCCCGAAAAATATTCATTAAGTTCTTCTTCAGATTTTAAATTAAATAAAGAAGTAATATAAGTTTCATCTAATCCATATTCTTTCGCAGTTAATGACTTTTCAAGCTTATATATAAGTTTCCCATTCTCTATTTTAACATAACCTTCCTCGTATGCAAACTCATCAAGCCCAGTCCAAAAAACAGCACAATCGTATGTTCCTCCTACTCCAACATATTTTCGAGGCCTCCTTATATAATTTAAAGAACCATCTTCTCCTTTCATGAAAGTTATAACAGAGTTATTATACCATTCTTCTCCATTAATTTTTTCTTTAGTTTCCGCCGAATCTATTACCTCTACTCTTATAATTTCATTATCAGTAAATAACCATGTATTCCCAAATCCATCATTACTTATGTTAGAATAAACTACACATTCATTAGTTACATAAGCATAAAAGGGCTTGATATAATTAAGGCCTTTGTATTCACGAATTATTGATTTATCTACTATCATAGTCTGCCCCTTAGCAGAAAAAGAATTACAAGAAATATAATATTTTCTGTTTACTGGATTATCCGGCTCAGCATATTCTCTTTCTATTTCTGCTACCATACCTCCGGACACAAGTTTTGATTCTCCAGTTCCATCTATTTTATACGAGATTACATCAAAAAAGACATCAAACATGTCGTAATTATCTTTAATGATACTCGGCATGCAGAAAAACACTGAGTTATCTGTTTTAATCAGTACGCCGTCACCTGATATAAAATTGCTGTTTTCTTCCGGTACCTCCACATTTTCGAGCTTTGTCAGACTAACAAACGCCCGAACATCAATATCTTCGACCGATTTACCAAGCTTTACAGTTTTGATTTCTTCCGCGTACGAACTTGTTCCGAATGCGTCGGCTTCGATCGAAATTATGTTGTCGGGAATTACCACTGTCTCAGCTTCTCCGTTGTACGCTGTCAAAACCCCGTCTTCCGATATTTCAAATTCCGGTTTTGAATTTTCGATTTCTGTTTCTGTGTCTGTATTATCAGTTTCTGTAGTATCTACTCCATCAATGGGCTTTTCTTCAGTATTACGAATATGTAACACAAGTAAAGCAGCACCCACTACACATAATACAACTACTATAGATAATATAACTATAAGTGTTTTATTAGATTGACCACTTTTTTTATTTTTCATTATTTTTTCCTTTCTCATTTGCATTTTATTTACTCATATCGCTTAATGTTATAATTTATTTTGCTGAACCAAAATTTTTTTCGTTGAGTTCAAACCAGTTTTGTAATTCCTCATCCGAATTCAAATTAAATTCTCTTTTAAAAAAGTCTTCATTAAGACCTATTTCCCTTGCCGTATACGTTTTCTCAGGATAATACACTATATCTCCATTTTCAACTTTGGCAATACCTTCTTCTCTAGCAAATTCATCTAACCCAGTACAACTATAAATATAATCCCAACATCCTCCGACAAAACAAAACTTACGAGGTCTACGAGAATATATTAATTCACCATTTTCTCCCTCACTAAAAAATATAACAGAATCATTATTTGAACTGTTATATTCCCATGATGGTAATACACTATATTCTAAAACACCATTTTTTGTAAGTATCCATGTGCTTCCAAAAACATAATAAGTTTTTGAAAAAACATATCCTTCATCCGTATCAAATGCACGATATGATACATTTCCGTAAGACGCTAGTGATTCATCAAAAGTTGTTTTTTGTCCATAAGCACTTACTGAGGTAAAATACATTATCTTATTTTCCTCATTTTCAGGATATACTTCACTTATATTATAATTCGCCTCTTTAAATTCTATTTCGATAACTGCAGGTCCAATAATAAACCGATTAAAACTATCTGACTTAACTTCTCCCTTATAAACTTTATCAATAAAAGCAGTAATTGCTTCATTCTCACTTCTGCTCTTTACCCCTAAAAATATAGTTCCATCCTTGCTTAAAAGAATACCATCTGATATTTTATTATAATTATTATTATCTTCGACTACTTCTATATCCTCCAACGATTTTAAACTAACAAAAGCCCGCACATCAATATCCTCGACCGATTTACCGAGCTTTACAGTTTTGATGTCCTCCGCGTAAGGACTTGTTCCGAATGCGTCAGCTCCGATCGAAATTACATTGTCGGGAATTACCACCGTCTCCGCTTCTCCGTTGTACGCTGTCAAAACCCCGTCATCTGATATTTCAAATTCCGGTTTTGATATCTCGGTTTCCGCGGTCGTCTCATTATCCTGCCGGCCAGAATCGTTTTTCTCCTCTGTTTCACCGGTGTCTACAACAGCAGTTTCGTCGGAATTCCGAAAATGCATTACCAACACTGTCGCCGCTACGATACATATTGCCGCGACAATACAGCAGCATACAGCAATTCTGCGGTTGTTCTTAGATTTGTTCTCATTCGTCTGATTTTCAACACTGTTGTTATCCATAATATTATTCCTTTCATGTATAAATAATTTGGCAAAACGCCATTGGTAAATTTATTTTATCACAATCATTAATAAATTGCAATATATTTTTATAAAAAAGTCTAAATAAGTATTTTTTTGTAGAAGTGAATTTACATTACTAAATCAAAAAAGCCGGCGATGCATAAATTTCTTCATGCATCGTCAGCTTTTAATAATATCAAACCGAAAATCCGCGTAAAAAAGTTTTCAAGCGGGCACTCGAATTACCAAAAACTTCTTCAGGCGTTCCCGACTCAGAGATAACCCCTCCATCCATAAACAAAACTCGGCTCGCGATTTCACGCGCAAAAGCCATTTCATGCGTCACGATAATCATAGTCATATTATCTTCCGCAAGCGCTCTCATGACCGACAGGACCTCGCCTGTAAGCTCAGGATCAAGAGCGGACGTCGGCTCGTCAAAGAGAATTATTTCCGGATTCATCATCATAGCTCTTGCAATGGCAACCCTTTGTTTCTGTCCGCCCGAAAGTGACATCGGAAGTGCGTCAAGCTTATCTGATAAACCCACTCTGTCAAGAAGGAGCTTTGCCTTTTCGAGCGCTTCATCTTTTGTACACAGCTTTGCAAGAACCGGAGGCATTATCAGATTTTTCCGAACTGACATATGCGAAAAAAGATTAAATTGCTGAAAAACCATTCCCATCCTGCGGCATATTTCTTTTTCTTGTTTTTCGCGTACATATATTCCGTTTTTAACAAAAGGTCTGCCGTCAATATAGATACTGCCGTCGGATATTTTTTCAAGACCTATCAGACAGCGCAGCATCGTACTTTTTCCGGAGCCCGACGGTCCTATAACCGCGATAACCTCTCCGGGAGTAACATCAAGGTCAATCCCTTTCAATACCTCAATGTCGCCGAATCTTTTTTTAATTCCGTCAGCATGAATCATAATTTTATCTGAAGAAATGTTTTCCGTTATTTCACCCATAAAATAAATGCCTGTCCTCTCCCGCGCCGCCGCATTCAGCTACGTCCGAATCCAAAGGTTTGATTTTAATACTCATTGATATATTTATTTATCAAAAAAACAGCATCATTGCTTAAAATTAAAACATAAAACGCCGTTCAAGATATGCAAAAAATTTAGTAAGGCCGTATGTCATCAAAAGATATATAATCGCTGCAATTATGTATGGAGTTACATCAACGTAATGATTTACCATAGACTTAGTATAGTGAAGCAAATCCGCTATGCCGATTGATGTGACAAGCGCCGTATCTTTTATAAGCGTAATCGCCTCATTGCTGACCGACGGAAGCACAACCTTAAACATTTGAGGCATCACAACGTGAATACGCGTTTGAAGCTTTGAAAAGCCTAAAACTGACGCGGCCTCGTACTGTCCCGCGTCAATTGAAAGCAAGCCGCCGCGGAATATTTCCGCAAGATATGCCGAATAATTGAGAATAAAGGTCAGCACCGCGGCGCTGAATCTTCCGAGAACAAGATATTTACCGACTGCGGGGATTGAAGGAAGCCCGTAATAAAAGAAGAACAGCTGAAGCATCAGCGGAGTACCTCTCATAACAAATACAAATCCGCGCATAACGGCGCGCATAACGCGATTCTTTCCGGTTATTATAAAACTTATAATAAGCCCCAGCGGTACAGCCGCTATTATTGTAATAAAAAACAGAGATACCGTACACCCCAGTCCCTTGCACAATACCTTTGTAACAGACAGAACAAACTCCATAAAAATACCCCATACCGTTCACGGCTCAAAGCAAATTGATTTTCATGTTCAATTACATACAGCAAAAATAAAATCAGCTTGTGAAAATTTATTAATTTATGCTATTATACTTCCGCAATATTACCATGCGCACTTTTCAATGCCCACTAAACCGGCATCTGAAAAATCCAAATGCCGGTTTTTTATATTTATTAATTATCCTGTTCAAGCATGTAGCGGCCGTATACCTCATCAACCACAAGCGCGTCTATTCTGCCTGCTTTTAAATCGAGATAAGCTTCGTCGTTGCTTTCATATTCTGAAAGCTTTTCAAAAGAATTAAATGTTTCCGCATCTGCCTTAATTGCTCCGAGAGCAGACGAACCTTCCTGCGCGCCCACATTTTTGCCCGCAAGGTCTGCCTTGGTTTTGATGCCCGAACCTTCAGATGTTATTATAATCTGTTTATTTGCAATATAGGGCTTGGAAAGATTAAAGCCCTCGATTCTGTCGTCATCCACCGACATGCCGTTCCAGATACAATCTATCTTTTTTGTTGACAGCTCCATTTCTTTTGCTTTCCACGAAATAGGCTGAAGCTTAAGCTCAACACCGAGACGCTTGCATACCTCTTTGGCAAGATCGATATCAAATCCTACGATTTCCCCGTTTTCATCACGGAAGCCCATCGGCGGAAATGTTTCGTCAAGACCGAGAATCAGCTCTCCCTTGTCGAGAACATACTGAAGTGACGTATCTCCTTCGGTTTCTTTAATCTCGCGCGGAAAATCGACATCGCGCAGCATTACGTCGGAACCGAACCATTTTACCGCTATTTCGCCGGCTGCGCCGTCCGAAATCATGGCGTCAAGAATTTCCTGAATCTTAAGAGTCAGAGCGTTGTCATCTCGGCGAAACCCTACCGCATAATTTTCCGCGCCGAAATTTTCATCAAGAACTATGTAACCCGCTCCTTTTTTGCCGCATGAAATTAATGATATGCCGCAAATTAAAAGTGCGGCCGCCATAATAAATGAACATACACGTTTGAAGGTAAACTTCATTGTAAATACTCCTTTAGCATAGTATAAACTTATTATAAAAATAGTAAATATATTATAACTCATTCGGAACAGTTTGTCAACGCTTTATCGTGTTAAAAAGCTAAAATATTTGCTTTTAATTGACAGCTATGCATAATTATGTTAAAATTCAATCATAGCCGAAAGCAAGACGCTCCGTATAGACAGCTTATGGACGACTTTCGGAACTTTACGGGTTCCTTATGGACCGCCTTATGAGCAATTAAAACATACCGCGGAATAATAATTACTTATGGAGATTAAATATGAAAATAAACGAGTATAACAGTAATTTTACCTTTCTGCCGCAAAATGCTTTATATACGGCAGATAATATAAAAGCAAACCACTTTTTTACAACCAGAAAGTCTGACGCCGACGCACTCCCGTTTCAAATAATTCAGGCAGAAAAACAAATTCACTCACCCGACATTGTATATATAAATGATAATAATATAAATACACCTCACTATTGCGACGGCTTTGTAATTTCAGAAAATTCTTTTTTAAAGACCGATATAAAATATGGCATTGCAATACGTACAGCCGATTGCGTTCCGATCATTCTCTGCGATTCTCACAACAAAATTGCGGCCGCCGTACATGCCGGATGGCGCGGTACAATTGCAAAACAGAATAATTTTCCTAAAAACAGCGTACCGGGAATTGCAGCAAATGCGGTACGAATAATGACAAATTACGGAGCCGACAAAGACAAAATACAAGTCGCTATCGGCGCCGCAATACATTCATGCTGCTTTGAGGTTAAAGATGATTTTTTAACTGCCGTCAGAGCCAGCGTTGGCAATCATACGGATGACTTTATAATTTCACAAAGTACAGACTCTTCATTCTTTTATGACTTACCTTCGTTAAATGCATGGCTGTTAACCGAGGCAGGAATAAATCCTAATAATATAAATATTGCTCCCTTTTGCACTTCCTGCGATACTAAAAACTTTTATTCTTTCAGAAAAGAAAAGGTGCTGAACGGTACAATGATTGCGGCGATTCAAATTTAAATCCGCCATAAAATGTTTCACGTGAAGCATTTGGAATCCTTTGCTTTTTAGCCTGATAAAAATAAACATAGAATTAATAAATAATCTATTTACTTTTTATGGATTTGTGATATAATTGTATTGTA
Source organism: uncultured Eubacteriales bacterium (assembly GCA_948467545.1). Taxonomy (GTDB): domain Bacteria; phylum Bacillota; class Clostridia; order Oscillospirales; family CAG-272; genus UMGS911. Next base: position 193,350 of record CAOKER010000002.1, on the reverse strand, counting down.
GAAATAAAGATTATCATATGTCATTTTAATACATACTTCTACTGCATATTGTATAGTCCTTTAATTTCTAACACGGCTAAGGAAAAGAGGTTGTTTCTATGAAAATTACGACAATCGGACGTCAAATGGAAGTTCAGGAAGATCTTAAGCTGTTATTTGAACGAAAGCTCAAAAAATTTGATAAATTTTTTGACGATGAGGCGACGGCTTATGTAACTCTCTCAAAAATCAAAAATTCAGAAAGACTTGAACTTACTATCTCAAATCACGGGACAATGTTCCGCGCTGAAGTAACTGCCGAAACCTTTAACAATGCTCTCGACGAAGCTATTGAAAAAATTCTTCGTCAAATCCGTAAGAACAAAACGAAGCTTGAAAAACAGCTGAGAAGCGGCGCATTTGCCGACGAGGGAATGACAGACAGCTCCGCTGCCGACGAGGAAGAAACAGATTTTAACATAAAAATAGTTAAAACATTTGATATGCGTCCTATGACGCCGTCTGAAGCTATACTTCATATGAATTTGCTCGGTCATCATTTTTATATGTTTTCAAACGCCGAAAACGGCAAAATGAGCGTGGCATATAAACGCGACGATGGTGATTACGGAATCATCGAGCCTATGTAATCCTATCATGACAGAATAAAATCTATAATACCGGAATAACAGGCTTGAATATTTTATTCAGAGAAAATTTCAGTATATCACTTGTTACCCCACCCGCTATGCGGGTGGGCTTTTGTTTTACATTGTTCAACTGCCCGAAGCCATGAAATATAACAAAAATACCCTGTGAAAATAATTGCAGGGCATTTTTGCTGCATTATTGAAAGTTAATCTTCATATAATAACTATATATCAAAATCAGCAAAACCGAAAATTCCATTCATTATATTCTTAACATAAAAATATAAGATATTCCGTGTTATCGCTTAATTATACCTTTCATTGAAAAGGCACTTGCACCATTAGATAGTATGATAAACACTCAGGCATATGAATAAATACATTTAAAAACACTTAAATACACATAAATACACTTAACCAATACTCTGCCATAAAAAAGGCGCAGCAAGGCCGTTTAGCCGTCACTTTAAACTCATGCCTGCAATTAATTCGCTGTTTTTCCATTATGTTTCGTTTCTTCATTGTTAGGCGGTAAAGCAATCCGAATTATTGAATCCTCAAACAATAAAACACGAATTATTATAAAGGGCTTACATACGCTAAAAAAGAAAGGAGCTTAAAATTGCTGAATTATAATACATATCTGCTCACAAATTTAAATTCCGAGTATTTAAATACAACAGAATTTTCCGAAGATGACAAAAATATATTCTCCTCTATCCATTTGTACATCCCTGTTTTTGAAGAAATGGACTTTATAAATTCTTTCTACAGGAAGGTAACGGAAAATTGTATAAAGAGTCTTATAACCTCTTTGAAATCAAATGTTTCACGTGAAACATTTGAAGATAATACTATAGAAAATGATAAGCCTTCAAGCAAGCGAAGAATTAACACACGCCATAAGTCAAATGGTATATGCCTCTTATCCGAATTGGAAATAACACAAAACGACGATCGATTCCTATCGCTCTATATAGATTATATTATTATGACAGGCGAGAAGCCTCTTGCATATCACAGACAAGCACAAACGTGGCTTTTGCAGCAAAAAAGAATGATGTCAATAAAAGAAACCGAACTATATTTTAAAACAAGTATCAAACACAAAAATAAAATATCCGGCTTTTATCTGCAAGACAATACAGTTTATACATTCCGCAATATATTTTCTCCTCCGGAGCACAGAATCCGCCGTTCGCAATATAAAAATGAGTTTATTATGATAACATCTCACAGTGCCGAAATCCGAGCCCGGCAAAAAAACACGGATATTCAAACAGAAAATCAAAGCCGTATATAATTCAAAGCCGTATATAATCGTCATGCAAAACTAAAAAGTCAGTCTCATGCAAATATATGAGACTGACTTTTAAATCTCAACCAAATTTTACGTAACGGTCATTAACAGGCTTTATTTAATACGGAAGCCGTTGCTTTTACTGTTAAAACTCGATATAAGGCCGACAACCTCTCCTCAAATAACACCGGCAATAATTTTCATAAGACGGGAAAGATCTATTACGTTCTCATTTCCGTCCCCGTTCACATCCGGGAAAAAGATATTGACATCTATTCCGGCCAGGTACTTCATCATTCTTACCATATCCTTACTGTTTACATCACCGTCACCGTTTAAATCACCAATAACCCAATCTGATCCAGCAACATTTATATAGCAGGATGCATAGCTTCCTTTTCCGTCTTCAGCAGACGCCGTTACAACTGCGGTTCCGGCCTTGACGCCTGTAACATTGCCTTCCGTATCAACAGCGGCTATATCAGGATCTGAGCTTGTCCACACTACGTTTTTATTCGCGGCATTATCAGGGAAAACTTCTGCCTCAAGCTTTACAGCTTCCCCCTCAAAGAGAGATATATTAACAGCAGACAATGTTATTTCCTTCACGGAAATAACCTCCTCGCGCCAAACTGCGTAAAGAACCGCATCGGCATTTTTGGAATATATATCTCCAGCCAGATATTCGGCTTCCTCCGCCGATTTGTTCTCCGACCAGCCAAGAAAAACATAGCCTTCTCTCAAAGGAATCGTACTGCTCAGAAAAATATCCGTATCTATTGCTTTTCCCTGCGTTTCGGGTGCTTCGGCTCCTCCGTTTGCATCATATGTTACTGTAAAAGAAGAAATAAGCTTGGGAATTGCCTCTGTTCTGCTGACGCCGCAGTAGCAGGTATAAAGCATCAAACCGTCTTCTTCTACAGTCGGCTCGATAATTACCGTGCCCTTATCCCACGAGTATCCAAGTAAATTGTTATGATTATGTTCCGCTTCCTGAGATGACAAGGTTTGTGTCTGAGTTTCGGTCGATCCGACGGTAAATTCTCTGTTAAAATCCAATACAAAACCACAGCTGTCCTCAGCATATACGCAATAATAATATGTACCGTCAGTCAGCTTATTAAAAAGCATTTTGCTGTCCGCGTTCTGATTTATATCAATGTATTTCTTGCCGGAGGCAGTATAGCTAAACATGACGTTTCCCGAGGCGTCCTTTATACTGACTTCCGCTTTTGTCAATACATTCGGCGATTCAACCGAACCGTAAAGAGAATAGTGGGAACCGCCTGAAAGGGTTATCGGATAATTTATTCCGCGCGCAGTCATAACCTTAGGCGCGATTCCGTAAATAGGCCAATACGAATCTCTTGAAAGGCAAGCTCGGCTTTCATAATATATACTTGCACACCGTTCAAAATACGCCGCCCAGTTATACCCTGCAAGATACGCTCCGTCGGCAGTGTTACTTACGTTTTTCACCTTTTCATAAGCTTTTGCTTCACTGCCTTCAAGCTCATACTTAAGAAAATAAAGCTGCCCGTTCAGCGTTGTATAATCATAACCATTTGCAGAACAAAAATCCTTCAGCGCAGTAAGACGGGTTTTATTCCACTGGCAAAGTCCATAACTGAGCGAACCGTCCGCTTCTATATGCTCTGCTTTAGGATTATAGGCTGATTCAGAATATAAGTTTGCAAGTATTCCCGCAGCCGCCGCATCATTAACCTTTAAAACATTCATCAAGAAATTATATACTGTTTTCTCATTTTCAGTTCCGGTATATGTAGTATCGGGCACGGCAAACGACGTAACCTGTAAAGACGGAATCATAAGCAAAATAAAAGCTGCTGTTACCAGCAGAGCCGTAATCTTTTTCAACATTTTTATAATAGTTATATTCATTCCTTTCATATGTACTCAAAGCTTTAACCGCTTTCCTCTACGATAAAGCCGACAGCAACTATTAGCGAAAAAGCATGAAGCTTAGTTTGTATCCGGAGAACATCGAGTTAAAATTTATCTTTCAGCTCTTCTCACCTCTCGTTACAATTATATCCCGAAGCCTCGTTACAACTATATTCCGAAGCAAAAGTTTTGTTTTGCCTCAATGGTATTCTTGAGGAGCCCGTCCGAAACCGTCAACTGCACAGCCGCACCGGCGCTCCTGCGCGGGGCGTTTGCCGCAACGTCTTGTCTCGCAAGACGTTCTACATGATAACTTTATTTACAGACAAACCGCAATGTTTTGTGGTTTTGCTTCGCAAAATCGCTGTCTGTGACAACGAAACAAAACTCGCTGATCGAAAAGCGAAGCTTTGAGATTATTATAGCATAAAAAGAAAAACGATTCAAGCCTTAAAAAGATATAAAAAACCGGAAATTGTCCCAATTTCCGGTTTTTTTATATTAATTTAGTTATCAGTACTTTCTTCATTAAAATCACTGATTCTGATAAGTCCTACCGTCATATCATCCCGCCTTCTGTTTCGTTCGCCTGCGGCGTCAAGTATTTTATCGCTTAAATTTTTCAGATTATCATCCCACTCTCCAATAATAATATCGGCAAGCCACGCGCTGTCCTCAAGCGTCTGTGCGATTCCGTCGCTTACCATAACTATTACGTCGCCCTTCTCAAGCTTGAATTTTATCTGCTCCGCTCCGATTTCTCGTGTTATACCAACCGGTATAGTCCCTGAAGCCACCTTAAACAGGCTGCCGTCACGTATTACATATGACGGTGCCGCGCCGCTTTTAACGAACTTTGCCTCGGATGTATATGTATCAATCTCAAGCAAATCTATCGTTGCAAAACATTCTATTCCGCGTGAGCGTATAAAGTTATTCAGAAGCTCAAGGGCGGCCCCGATTCCGCATCCGGCTTCAAGCAGACGTCTCAGAAACACACCCGCCACACGCGATGTCAGTGCCGCGTCATGCCCGCTCCCCATTCCGTCGCTTATCAGAATATATGAAAATCCGTTTTTACTGTCGAAGGACACTACATTATCTCCGCAAACCGTTTCATCCTTTTTTTCCAGCGAGGCCGACACTCCTTCAACCGAAATCATTGAAACGGCCTCAAGGCACATTGTCACATAATCGTTTTCTACACGAAACTGAGGCTTGCCAAGACGCCTCATACATACATTTTCACATACTTTATGAAGTTCGTCAGAGCTGACACGCACTCTTCCGAGGTCCACTCCTCCTGCGACAATACGAAGCTTCCGTTTCCCAAACACCGCAATATTGTTTGCATAAAAATCAAGATAGCCAACCGCTGAAGACACGTTTTTTGAAAGAATTTCATTAAGTTCATATTCATCGTCGCAATCCTTTGATGCACCGTCGAGTATTTCCGAAACAGCTTCATAATCGTATGCAAATACTTCTGTTTTATCATTTTCTGCCGTACGGTCTGCAAGTCTTGCATATCTCAGATTTATTTCCGATATAAGATTTTCGGGGGTTTTGCACATTTTCTTCATTGTTTGAGGCAGATCATCTCTCTCAATTCTGCCGTTTTTACGCAGTCTTCTTGCGATAACATCTATTGATTCGGATAACAAATCAAAGTTTTTATCATAGCATACGCAGTTGCCGGCACAGTGCCGGCAACTAATATCAAATACGTCGCTGCACAGCATTCTGGTTTCATAAATACCCGGAATTTTAGAGCGTCCGCTCAGCGTGCGGCATGTCTGAGACAATGCGGAAAAAGCATCAGACGCTGCTTTTACCCTCTCCCGTGTATCGTTTTGCCTGCACTCAGAAATTATAGCATTGCACGTTATGCTTTCCGGTACAGACGAAACCGTACTGCAAAAAGAGATTTTCGGAAGCAGCCCGAACTTTACAAAAGGAGCAAAAAGTACGGCGGAAGCAATAATATCGGGCGCGGCAGTTCTTAACATTCCCGCTCCTCCGATCCAAATTTCCATAAGTACGCCGATAACGGCGGCGGCCGATAAAGCCGCCAGCTTTCCTATCCCTAAAAATAATCCGTATGCTAAGCCTGCGGCGGCAAGAACCGGAGAGTCGGTAAAACCGCATGCCAGCCCGCATATAAAACCAATCATTCCGCCGTGCAGAATACCGCCCATTTCTGCGGCGTATACGGTTAAGAAAAATCCGAAAAACAACGGTAGTGAAAAACCGAATACAACTAAATCCTTAATTGACCAAAGAAATATAAATACAGCAGTGCAAATGCCTGTTTCATAAAATACAGTATACCGACGTTCCTTATCTATAACTCCGGACAGCAAAAAGCATACCGCGGGTGCGACAACCATCTGAAAAACAGTTCCGAAAAGATCATAATATAAGAAACCTCCGAAAACAATTCTGATAATTCCGCCCGCAAACGAGCCCATAACCGCCGCCGCTGTTCTGAAACCCAACGGCTCGGTAAAATAACGCGGTACTCTGTACGGCAGCATACCGGAAGCTTCGGTATTCTCGGCAGAATCTGTGCTGTCCCCGCGACTGTCAAGAAATTTTGCAATTACGATTCTCATTCCGAAAGCAACCGTCGAAGAGGCAAGCATAGGTATAATTTCCGCTCCGGAAAAAATTGAAGTTATTATCAGTCCCGCATAAACGTACACCGTATACTTTTGCGCCGCGCATAAAAGTCCGATGCCAAACGGATAGCTTCCCATAAAGCCCTTTGCACTTCCGAAAAGTGCTCCGGTCAAAACGAAAAACAAGCATCTTCCCACAGGCGTTAACGTCTTAATCAGCCTTTTAGTCATCTCACCGTCAAATTGTTTATTGCTTTCTGCATCCCCCGCATAACTTGGCAAATACTGCTTTATACTGCCTTTAAGCCGAAGGGAAAAGTCATGTAAAGTATTTTTTCTTTCCATAAAAATTTAACCGTCCTTTCCGGAATCACAGCACAGATGACACGGTATACAACCTGGGCAAGCTGTACCCTCCTCCCCGTCGGCAGACTCTGTTTTCGCGATTTGCTTCCGCAGCTGACGCCGCGCCCGCCACGCCTCATGACAGGAATGACCTATTATTTTAACAAAAACGCGCCCATCCTTGTTCAGACCGTAATTTTCAGACTGTTATCCCATTTAAATTTTGTGTTCCTCATTATATCATCTTCCCTTTAATAAAGCTGTCGAAGGACACGCGGCGGTTTATGGTTTATTATGAGATTGATTATGCTTTCTTAGATTATTAGACTATTTCCCAAAAATATTCTGCCATTGTTCAATTTATTTTACGGCAGAATGAATTTTTTTGCCGATCGATTTTTCAGCATAAAAAAACCGGGAAAATAAATTTCCCGGTTCAATCATATCATAATTAATTTTTAAATTCGTCGGCAAGCTCGGACAGCCGATTTTCGAGCTCATCCCCTCTAAGCCTGTCGGCTGTATATGCATGCCTCAGCAAGGCCGGCGGTATCGCGCCGTCAAATTTATCAAAGGAAGGAGCCTCGCTCGGTGCGACAAGAGATTCAAGATCAATCCCTCCATCTGCTTCCTTTGACCAATGTTCGGTCAGTCCTCGCACGTCTCCGGATTCAAGCTTAAAAGTAAAATAACAGCAGCCGTCAAACTCAAGTCCTGAAAGCCCGAATTCAGCGGGCGTTTTCTCTTTTATAAATCTTCGCGTCGTTCTAAAGGAACGTGTTCCGAGCCACGGAAAAAGACACCACGTGTACCCTCCCAAATGAACAATAGATTTTTTTAACATTCCGGACTTTTCGGCTACGGCACGGGCGTGCAGAAGTCTTTGAACGGCATTTTTCTTTAAATACGGATATATCGTATTCTCCTCAAGGACACGGCGAATACGCTGCATAATTTTCGTGTGAATCTCCCCGTAATCTCCCGGCCATGCTATTTCCATTTTTCCGTCCACACTTTTCACATATATCAGTTTATGCAAAATATCGAGTTCTTCTACTTCCCATACCCTCCCGGCGAGTGCAAAACGATCTCCCACAGGGGGCGGCGTAGTTATCGTCCCGATTTCATCGGAGCCGCATCTTACCGTAAAATCTTCACTGTCTTTAAAAACGGCGTAAAACTTAAAGCTGTTTGTAAGCCTCTCTCCTTTAAGACCTATTAAAAGCTCCCCGTCCTCCGTAAGTTCAAGATAATCATTTTTTATCATTGAAACAAGTAAACTCTTATAATCATCTTTTGACACATGGGAAAAAGGCGGCAGTGAAAGAACACGCCTTGCAAGCTCCGCGGGAACAAGCGCCCCGGAAGCCGTAAGCACCGACATAGTTTGGTGGAAGAGAAGACTGAAGGGCAGCTTTTTTACATTTACGGGTTCTATGAACCTCTCCTCTATATAAAGCTGTATTATAGCGATTGCTCTTAAAAGGCTCCACGGAATAAGCTGCGGCAGGGGTGTATTGGGAAGCGGCTCATCCTCGCGGAAAATCATCATCATTTCCGGTACGCTGTCCCTGCGTCCCGATCTTCCGAGACGCTGCAGAAAGCTCGACACCGAACCCGGCGAATCCATTTGAATAACCCGTTCAAGGCGGCAAATATCTATTCCGAGCTCCATTGTCACAGTTGCGCAGGCGACTATATTGTCTTCATCATCTCTCAGCCGTGCTTCCGCCTCTTCCCGAATCTGCGCGGACAGATTACCATGATGAATAAAGAATCTGTCCGGCTCGCCTCTTTTATCCGCTATCTGCCTGAGCGTTGCGGTTACATATTCCGTTTCCTCACGCGAATTTGAGAATACAAGACATTTTTTTCCTTTAGTACAGTCATAAAGATACTCATATCCGGGATCGATAAGCGCATGTTCCCCTTCCGCTTCGCCGTCGTCGTACACTTCTGATTTGACATCTGACGATTCCTGCGGCACTGTATCCGAATTTTCCCCGTTCTTCTGGGTATCCTCGGCACTGTCAATATAAAAATGCTCCAAAGCAAGCCGCCACATAGTCCTGCTGTCTTTAAAATACGGTGCTTCCGTTTCTCTCCCGGTTCCGGAGCCAAGCCAAAGCGCGGCTTCATCCAGCCTGCCTATAGTCGCCGAAAGACCGACGCGCCGCGGTATACGGCCAATCAAATTCTGCAGTCTCGATAGCTGACAAAGAATTTGATTTCCACGATCCGATCCCATAAGCACATGAATTTCATCAATTACTATAAATTCAAGCTCTGAAAACAGCCGCGGAATATCGTTAGACCTATTCATAAGCATACTTTCAAGAGATTCCGGAGTAATCTGAAGAATTCCTCCCGGCGATTTAAGTGCCTTTGTTTTATGTGAAGCCGCAATATCCCCATGCCAGTGGAAAACCGGTATCCCGGAAAGCTCAAGCAGCCCGTCAAGGCGTAAAAACTGATCATTGATCAAGCTTTTAAGCGGCGCTATATAAATACAGTTAAAGGAGGATATATCCTTCTCGGAAAGCATTGATATAATCGGAAAAAATGCAGCCTCTGTTTTCCCCGAAGCCGTTGTGGAAGAAAGAAGAAGGTTTTTGTCTGTATCGAACAAAACGCGAGCCGCTTCGGTTTGTACCGGTCTGAGCTCACTCCAGCCGTTCTTATATATATATTCTATAATAAACGGTGCAAATCGGTTATAAATATCCTTATTCATATACTTCATATCCCTGTCAGTACGCAAAACCGCACTGCTTATTAAATTTTTTTCAAAAAGTATTACTCGAAACTCAGAGTTACTATAAAGCCGCCGCAGTTTGTTCCGCTTATATCATACGTAACTCCGGGCTCATCCGGTACTGTCACATCAGTATAATCGCCGTCCATGACAGGAACAAAGTAAACTTCGTATCGTTTTCCCGATTTTTCGTTAAATCCAAGTCTGTGTTTATAATCCTTGGTCATAACAAGCTCGATATACTCTTCGAGACTGATGCCTTCGGCTGTCATAAAATATGCCGCCGGACGTCCTACATAACGGAACAGCCATTCCTTACCGCTGACACCGGTAATATCTGCCTTCGCATCGTCAAATCTTCTCACAAAACCATATTCCCAGCAATTCTCCAATATCCACGAATATTCTTCGCTTTTATCAAGCTTCATAACGGCGCCGTCATCTGTGTATACGCTCATGTCAAACGACATTCCGGTATGATACTCGCTGCATCCCGGCTGCGAAATATATTTTTTTGCATAGTCGATCCCTTTGGATTCAACCGCCGATGAATAAAGCTCAAGCTGCTCGTCGTAACTTCTGAAACCGCTTGAAATCAAAAGATCGCGCTTTCCTGTTTCCTTTACAAAGTCACCCGTCATAGAGTTAAGCGCTTCAACCGTTTCCCTATCAAGCATAATGTCTATAGTCGAAATTTTGTAGTCTCCGTTTTTTGCCGAATAAAGATTTACAAGCTTCGTTTCCGGAAACATATACTCATGTGCATAATTTACAAGTATAAGACTGCCCGTTTCCTCAAGGGTATTTTCCATTTGAAGCTTTTTTTCACCCGCCGCGGGTTCCTTTTGTGATTCCGCTTGTTTATCGGTAACCGGAAGCTTAATGTTTGCTGAATTTTCGGTATCATCGGTTTCTATATTACTTTCCTCACCAAAAAGACCTCCGAAATCAAATCCGGAGAGCAATCCGAACCCTGCAATCACGGCCGTTGCTGTTATGACAGCTGTCATAACAATTACAAAGGTAAGACTGAAAGTATGCTGCCGATCATTACTTCTTCTTTTTTTTGTACCGTTTTTTATACCGTCGATTTCATTTTCATCGGACAAATAATTTTTCGCATAGTCTATGTAATTGTCCCCGATTCCGTTCTGTTCCGATTCATCTGTATAATAATCCGAGCAGTCTTCCGCGTCATCTCCGTATAATAAGGAATCTTCACTCCCCGTATAAATCTGCTTATCATCCTCTTCAGGCTCTGCTTCCTTTACACCAATTACCGAAGCCTCTCCGCTTTGTTCACCATCATTGTATGACGCTTTTGAAACATCGTTTTCTTCACTTTCTGAACATTCCCGTAAAAAATCAAAGAGGTTTGTCTCCTGCTCATCATATTCTTCGTCAAATTTTTTTCCCATAACTGCGGCCTTCCTTTCTCTGCATTTAAATTAAACAGCTCACTTCTTTTTTCAATATAAGGAACAAAAGCTCCGTCATAAGGCGATGCGGCAGCTTGTGCCATCACTGAAAAAAGCCGGGCCAGCCCGCCGTTTCGCAGACGGGGGAATCCTGCCTAAGTTCAATAAGGCACATAACGCCGTCATTAAACGTTTCGGTGGTGAATTTTGTATCGGTAACAATTTTGTTTCGGCAGCAAATTTTCGCAGCGGCAGCAAATTTTGTTTCGGCAGCAAATTTTCGCAGCGGCAGCAATTTTTGCAGCAGTAGCGCATTTTGTAGCATCAGCAACTTTTGTACCACCGCCGAAAAACGAAAGCGGAACCTGCCGCCTTTGGAGGGTGCGGGGTTGCCGGTGGCAATCTCTGCGCAGCAGAAGCACCTACCGAGGCGGCAGACAATACCCGGAGAACATCTTTCGTTTAGTTATATTCCGCAAACCCCATACATATTACAAGACAAAAATCAAATGACCATACACAAAATAAAAATAAAGAATCGTGCCATAAGTCTGCGACACGATTCTTAAAGTCAGTACAATTTTTCAGTTGGAAATACGATTGCCAATATCGTACAGCTTTTTAAATGCGGCAAACTTCTCGTCACAGAAACGCTGCATATCAGCAATCTGTTCCGCAGTATATTTTGCTTCCAGTTCTCCGGGCTGAACCTTTCCTTTGTACAAGCGGTCAAGCGAAAGAGCGTAACCGATATCCATTTCAACAATATTGTCATGCTGCAGACAAACAACCAAATTACTCTTGCCGTCAAGAAGAGCCTCGACAGCCGCGTCACCCATACGAGCGGCGAGAAGACGGTCACGAAGAGTCGGAGATCCTCCCCTTACCACATGAGCAAGGCGTGCAAACTTCGTTTCGATTCCGGTATTTTTCTGAATCCGATCCGCAAGCTTCTCACTGTACTGCTTATCCCCCGCCGAATCAAGCGGAATACCCTCGGCAACCATAACTATAAAATTACGTTTTCCGCTTTCCTTCTGCGCGATAAGCTTTTTAATTGCGGCGTCCTCATCAAACGGTATTTCCTTAACGGCAATGGCAGACGCCCCGGTCGCAATTCCGGCCTCAAGAGCAATATAGCCTGCCGCGCGCCCCATAACCTCTACTACATTACAGCGTCGATGCGAATCACATGTATCACGGAGCCGATCCACCATCTCGATAACCGTGTTCATAGCCGTATCAAAGCCGATGGATTCATCCGTCGATGAAATATCGTTGTCAATTGTGCCGGGAAGGCCGATACACGGAATTCCGTACTTTGTGAAATCGGTTGCTCCTCTGAAAGTTCCGTCCCCGCCAATTGCGACGATACCGTCTATGTTATTATCTATACAGGTAGCCTTAGCCTTAAGAATTCCCTCTTCATAACGAAATTCGTCACAACGGTCAGACCAGAGAATCGTTCCGCCCTTTCCAATTATATTATCAACATCACGCTCGTGAAATACCTCAAAATTTTTATGAATAAGTCCCTTGTATCCCTCATAAATACCGACAACCTCAACCCCGTGTGAAAGCGCTGCGCGGGTAACCGCACGAACGGCCGCATTCATTCCCGGAGCATCTCCGCCTGACGTCAGCACACCGATTCTTCTGAATTTTGCCACTTTTATTTCACTCCTTAATTGTATCAGAATTTATTATCTTATAGATACTATATATACCGCTTTTTACAAAAATTTTCAAGTGTTTTTTGTAAATTTATTTTATTTGTGACTTCTTTTACCTTTTTCAGCCTTTCTGACCTTTTCGATTCTCAGCTTTAACGCCTTTTGTCCCGATACATTTTCTTCATTTTCAATGAATTCGGTATTGTCGATATGACGCCGAAAATCGTTCTGTCGCTTTACTTCATACTCCTTATTCCTGTTCCCTTGAAATGCTTCCGCCTCCGTTTCCATGCGTCTGCGTTTATTTCTGCGTATTATCAATACCTTGATCACGGCTGCAATACAAACGAAGGAAAGAATTACAGAAATAATAAATACAATCACAAGAACAAAACGCGTAAATTTACTCATATCTTTTTTATAGGCATCAATTCCCGATACCAACAGAGAATACTCCGCACCGGCCTTGTTTCCGTCTTTATCCTTTATCCACAAAGTCATATGATCGGCCGTTTTAAAGCTTTCGGCGGCCTGTGAAATATCAAAATAAACTTTTGTCCACATTCCGGGTTTTATTTCCGCCGTTCCCTCATATACGGCGGCGCCTTCTCCGCCGCTGCCGGACGCTATACGAAACAGAACGCTAACAGTTTCCGACGAGGCGGACGTCTCTGCCTTTATATTTACCGCAATATACTTCATTTCTGAGATATTCAGTCCTGCGGTAAAGTGACGGCTTATACCCATGTATTCATCTGTGCCGTTTGGTATGAGAGACGCATACAAAGCAAAAGGGGCTCCCGCATTTTTACTTTCACCGCCCGACAACTCGCGTATTTCTGCAGACGAGGCGTTTTCTGTCGGGAAAAAGCCGTTAAGCTCTCCGTCTTTAAAGCTGAAAAGCCTGTACGGCTGATAGTTATGCAAAATACCGGTTTCCGCAATTGCAGATTCTTCAATAATCCTGCGCCCGGCATATATATTTGCGTCAAATCCGTATATAAGAGAAGTCCATGCCGTAACGCCTAAAGCCGACAGATACTTCTCTGAAAATTCAAGCGACCTCTGAGTATCTATATATCTGAAAACATCATAGACAGGCTTTCTTTCACCGTAAGCTTCACTCTCTCTGTTTCCGTATGTACACAATCCGAAAAACACGCCGTTTTCCAGACGATTATCAATCTGACGGCTGTATATAACCGCTTCAACACCGTCGAGAGCAGCGGCTTTATAGTACGCGTACGCAAATGCCGCCGCCTGCTTATCGAGCGCAGCCGTATCCGACGGCTCGGCCGATATTCCAAATTCGGAAATTGCAATGCTTCGCGTCCGGTCACGGTATAAAAATGCGCTTTGCTTTAGATAATCGCACAGAACCTGTATATTCGCCATGGTTATATAAGGAGTATCAAAGTCGGTTTTAGCATTTTCATCCGTCCATATCTCGGTCATACTGTAATCAGACGCGTAAGGATTAAACGCAACATTCCAGGGAATATCCCCCGCTTTTTCAGCTATCAGGTCAAGAACATTCCGCGCCGTATAATCAAGTCTGCTGTTTACACCCGCTTTATCATTCACTGCGGGCTGATTGAAATTTCGTCCCAGCGATACATATAACCTTGCATTTGAATACACGGACCGAACCGCGACATCCGCCGCGCGAAGAAGAGTTACGTATGAATCGGTATACGACTCGATCTCCCGCTCTCCCATATTGTTATAATACCGATTAGAGTTAATTTCATAACCGATAATATAACTGCCTGCAAATCCGTATTCTCCTCCCTCCGACGTATATCTTCCCGCCAAAAATGCCATAAACGCTTCAAAATATCTGAGAGCGGTTTTATCCGATGAGTTTATTGCGTAGTATGTCACCGAAGGAGATATGTCTGCAGAATACAAACATTCAAGAAACATCGGCTGAGATTCATCCGGCGCAGTGAGAACAATATTGAGATAAACATGAATTCCGGCGTCCGTAAAAGTTTTAATCCGATTGTCAAGCAAGGAAAGCCGTTCATTGTCCAGGTAATATTCAATTCCGCAATAATCAAAAGCGGCGCCGTATTCGGTATCATCGGTAAAATATTCATTTATCGGAACATTCAAAACAGTATGCGATGCCCCAGTATACTGAGCATCGGCTATGTATTGGAAATTCAGTCCCTTTTTGGTTGCCGCTTTCGGATACTCAAAGCTTCGGTCGGCGACTTTCTCATAATTTTCAATATAACGCGGCTCAGTAAGTACGGTATAATCTCCCGAATCCTCAAGGACGGCACATAAGTATTTTGCATACAGCTGTTCTGAATTCAAATCCAACGAAACAGAAAAATTGTATCTTTCTCCGGCAATCGTCTTATTGTCAACAGGATCAAATGCGCCGATATTTTCAACAGTCTGGTAAGGATAAAGCTCAAACAGATATAATTTTCTGCCTTTATATGTCTCAAACGCATTATCGGAAAGAGTCACGGAAATATCGATTGTTTTCCTGTCGTCGCTTACAGATACCGAATCAATTTTATTTTCAGAGTTATTCTCCTGCTGCGCAGCCGTAGAAACTGCATTTGATTTTGTATCGGCTCCTTCCGCAGTTTCTTCGGCGGCACATCCGAAAGGCAGGGTGAAAAAAAGTGCAATAACAGAAAGAAATCCTGCTGTAAAACGAATATTAATCTGCCGCAATTTTTTCATTAACATTTTGTCGCCTATATTCCACAACATTTTGTCGCTTATATTCCGCTTTTTATTTTTTCCCTTAGTTATCTTTTTTAATTTCATAACAACAATCCTGTTTTAATTAATAAAAACCATGATTTCCCGCATAAAAAAATTGTATCTGACGTGAAACGAAACATTCTCATTCCTTCAGCAGACATTTTTAAACAATAATTTCATTTTCAGCTTATGTTAAACGGCAAAAGCCGGAAAATCGTCCGCCTGAAGCAAAGCCGGCAAAGCAAATCGGCAGGCTTATAAGCTATAGAACAATCTTCCGGCTTTTTATGGCCTAATTTTCAAGTATTTAAAAAAGCTGCAATATGCCCTCATCATAAGGCGGCGGGCCGGCGGTTTGTACCGACATCGACACCCACATTCACCACCACATCCACACTAACATTCACACTAACACTAACATTCACACCAACATCCACATCAACATCCACACCGGAAAAGCCGGCGGTACCTGCCTCCGAGGAGTCGGGGATCAGCTTGCTTTTAGTTATATTGCAGAATTCATTTTTGTGCGGCATCGACAATCACAGAAAAATCAGCCGGTTTAAGGGAAGCCCCGCCTATAAGGCCTCCGTCAACGTTCAGTTTTCCGAGAAGCTCCTCCGCATTAGCGGCATTCATTGAACCTCCGTACTGTATGGTCAGCGCCTCGGCTGCCTCGTTTCCGTACAGGACAGAAGCCGTATTTCTTATAATTCCGCATACCTCGTCCGCCTGTTCCGCTGTAGCGGTTTTTCCGGTTCCGATTGCCCAGACAGGCTCATATGCGATGATAACATTTTTTAACTGTTCGGTCGTTATTCCGAGAAGCGCAATTTTCGTCTGCATGGAAACAAGCTCGGCCGTTATACCCTGCTCACGGTCCTTAAGCATTTCTCCGACACAAATAATAACCTTAAGCCCTGCGTTAAGAGCGGCCTTTGCACGCAGGTTTACAGTCTCATCGGTTTCTCCGAAATACTGACGTCTTTCGGAATGTCCTACAATAACATATTCGACTCCGCATTCGGTCAGCATCTTTGCCGATATTTCTCCCGTATATGCACCTTTATCTTCAAAATGTACGTTCTGCGCCCCTATTTTTATGTTTGTTCCCTGAACAGCTGATACAGCTGCCTGAATGTCGACAAACGGAACGCACAGAACAATATCGCAGTCATTTTTTCCGCTTGTGAGGTCTGCAATCTTTTTAATCGTGTCCACCGTCTCCGACGGTGTATTATTCATCTTCCAGTTACCCGCAATAACTGCCCGTCTGAATTTTTTATCCATTTTTTCGATCGTACCTTTCATATAGATTCATAAACTCATAGACTCATAGATTCAAATATACCGTCAGTTTTTATCATTCAGACATGCAATTCCGGGAAGATCCTTTCCTTCGAGGAATTCAAGAGACGCGCCGCCGCCCGTTGAAATGTGAGTCATTTTATCGGCAAAACCGAGAGTTTCAACCGCAGCCGCGGAATCTCCGCCGCCGATTATCGAAATTGCGTCGGATTCGGCAATTGCCTGCGCAACGGCGCGCGTCCCGGCAGCAAAATTCTCCCATTCGGATACACCCATCGGTCCGTTCCATACAACCGTTCCGGCACCCTGAATTGTCTTCGCGTAAAGCTCCTGAGTTATAGTACCGATGTCAAGTCCCATCCATCCGTCGGGAATACTGTCCGAATAGATTCTCATAAATACAGTATCCTCTTTGTACTCGCGGCCTATTACATTGTCAACCGGCAAAAGGAAATTAACCTTCTTTTCTCTTGCTCTGTTTATAAGCTCAAGAGCAAGCTCCAGCTTATCCTCCTCACAAATAGAAGAACCCGTTGTATTTCCGAGAGCACGGAAGAATGTATACGCCATACCTCCGCCGATAATAAGCGTATCGACCTTATCAAGCAAATTGCTTATAACCCCGATTTTATCGGAAACCTTTGCTCCGCCGAGAATTGCAACAAAAGGCCTTTTCGGCTCGCTGAGAGCACCGCCCATAATTGATATTTCTTTTTGAATAAGATAACCGCAAACTGCAGGAAGATAATCTGCGACTCCGGCAGTCGACGCGTGCGCGCGGTGAGCTGTTCCGAACGCGTCATTCACATAAATTTCCGCAAGCCCGGCAAGTGCTTTTGCAAATTCCGGATCATTTTTTTCCTCTTCTTTATGAAAGCGAACATTTTCAAGCAGCATCACATCACCGTCCTTCAAGGCTGCCGCTTTTGCATGAGCATCCTCTCCGATAACGTCTTTTGCGATCGGAACATCACGTCCGAGAAGCTTTCCGAGCTCAGCCGCCACAGGTGCAAGCGAATATGTCATGTTAAATTCGCCCTTAGGCCGTCCGAAATGAGAACAAAGTATCAGTTTTGCGCCGTTGGAAGAAAGATATTTTATAGTCGGAAGCGCTTCGACTATACGCTTATTGTCTGTTATTACTCCATCCTTCATTGGCACATTAAAATCACATCTGACAAGAACTCTTTTACCCTTGCAATCAATATCCTCAATTGTTTTTTTATTATACATCGATTTCACCTCAAAAAAATTTTATACAGATACGGACGCACAGCACCGTTATATACTTTATAATATTACCACAACCGGGTTGATTTATCAATATCTTATGGTAAATTTTTCGAATTTTAACAAATATTTTTCCTCGATTTCATATGATGCAAAGCAAAAATTTTATTTCGAAATTCCGAAATTCCGAAAAAAACCGTTCTTTCCCGTACAGCTGATTATTTATATAATATTTTTTAATGTGACATGTCGCCGGTTTTCTGCATATTATGCTTACAGAGATCCTGAAAATAAAAAAGGAAAATAAAAATTCCGCCATCAATGGCAGAGGTGAATACTTTGAACAGTGAAATTAAAATTGCGGTAATCGGCGGAGATGAAAGACAGCTAATCACCGCGCACGAGCTATCGGATGTTGGTTTTGAAGTTGCCGTATACGGCTTCGGCGCATATAAATTTGATAAAAGCAATATTACGCGCTGCATGGATTTGGAAGGTGCTGTCCGCAATTCTGCGGCTGTTGTTTTACCTATTCCGTTATCTAAGGACAACTGTCACCTTTACTGTCCTTTGGGCACTGAAGATCAGCAAAATAAACTTTTTGAGGATCTTTTTACAATAATTAATCCGTCTCAGATTGTCATAGGAGGAGGTATAGGAGAGAATTTCAATTCTGCCGCAGATCATTACGGCATTAAGCTTTTTGACTGCCTTAAAAGAGATGAAGTAGCTATTCTGAACGCCGTTCCCACTGCGGAGGGTGCCCTTGAGATCGCATTTCATGAGCTTCCCGTAACTCTATACGGTTCAAAAGTACATGTTCTCGGCTTCGGCAGAATCGGTAAAGTTCTTGCAAAATCCTCTTACTCTCTCGGCGCAGATGTAACAGTACATTCCCGAAACGTGTCGGATATGGCTTGGACAAAAATTTTCGGATATCACAGCTCCGATATAAGACAGCTCGGCAGCGATCCGCATCCGTTTGACGACGCTGCCGTCGTATTCAACACAGTTCCGAAAATTATCGTTACTGCTCCTGTCCTCAACAAAATGTCAAAGAAGACATTAATTATAGATGTGGCTTCTTTGCCGGGGGGAGTAGATAAAGCCGCTGCGGAAAAAGAAGGAATAAAAATAATCCACGCGCTTGCGCTTCCCGGAAAGACAGCCCCTGTATCGTCAGGAAAAATAATAAGCGACGGTATTTTCGGAATCCTTCAGGAGAAAGGCATAACACCTTGACTCTTTATATTTATACAAAATTATAAACAAATTAAGTGTCTGTGTTATAATTATGACAATAGCTGATTAAATGTCAAGCTCTATGGGCGGCTGCGCTTATTTTTTTCTGCTGCGGTTCTGCTGCGGGTATACTTCAGTTCTGCCTCGGTTCTGCTACGGCTTTGCCTCAGTTCTGCTACGGCTTTGTTGCGGCTTTGCCTCAGTTCTGCCTCGGTATAAATTACCGCCTATAGAGACTTTTATAGCATATCTCCCTCGCTATAAATCCATCCCGATGTAAAATACGGTCAGAATCAGCTATTTTTTCTCCGGCGTCATTCTGTTTTACATTTCATCTGTTTTACACTTTAATTGTATTTACATTATCAATTTGCAGAAAAAACCTGATTAAAATGCCTAAAACTCCGGTATATGTATATTAAATCTTCCGTACTACCGGTCAAACGGCAAAAGGAGAGAATATATATGGATGAAACCTACATAAAAAAAACACCGCGTCTCGGTTATGCCTTATGCGGTTCTTTCTGTACAGTTAAAAAATCACTTGCCGAGCTTGAAAAACTGTCTCATGCCGGCTGGGATATCGTTCCTATCGCAAACGAAAGCATATACACCACCGATACAAGATTCGGCCGTGCCGCCGAAACAATCGAAAGGATTGAAAAAATATGCGGAAATCAAATTATCCATACGGTTAAGGACGCAGAGCCTTTAGGTCCTGCAAATCCTCTCGACCTGCTTGTAATCTCTCCGTGTACTGGAAACACTCTCGCAAAAATTGCAAACGGAATAACCGATTCGGCAGTTACGATGTCCGCAAAAGCTCACATGCGGGGAAACAGACCGCTTGTAATTGCTCTGGCAACAAACGATGCTCTGTCCGCCAATCTGCACTCAATTGCTTCGGTGAGTATGCGTAAAAATGTATTTTTTGTTCCGCTCGGCCAAGATGATCCGGAACACAAGCCTTACTCACTCGTTGCGGATTTCAGCAAGCTTCAGGCAACTATGCTGTCCGCGCTCTCCGGAATTCAAATTCAGCCGGTTATTACAATTCTAAAATAAAAAAACTCTAAAATAAAAAAGCGGCGGAAGGTCTTGACTATTTTGCCGCTCTGACATATAATTTCTTTAATCATATTTTTTATTCGTCTATTATTAAAATAAAGATACCGTCGACAAGAAAGATACCTCCGGACTTTTCGCGCTTTTCGCACCGGCGGTCCCGGCCTTTCGGCGGTACATTCGCCGTCAGATCGCCTTATTGAATAAGCAAAACTTGAGGAGAAATTATATGTCTACAGTATATTCTGTTAAACTTCAGCAGCTCATTGATGAATTCCAGCTCGAAAAAATTTTCATGCCGGATGATGACAATATTCTTGTTACCCGTACAGATTTAAATCGCCCCGGGCTGGCTCTCTCAGGTTTTTTCGGTCACTTTGAGCCCGCACGGATACAGCTTATAGGAAATTGCGAGCATACATATCTCAATTCTTTCCCGGAAGCGTCTTTGTCAGAGCATATAGATTCATTTATGGCAAAAAAACCGGTAGCAGTTATTTTTACAACTTCTCTTACCATCTTTCCTATTTTCATTGAAAAGGCAAAGAAATATTCCGTTCCTCTTCTCCGCACAGAACAGCATACATCAGAATTTATGGCAAGCTTGATATCATATCTGAATGTGGCTCTTGCTCCGCGAATAACGCGTCACGGTGTTTTAGTCGAGGTATACAGCGAAGGTATGCTTCTTCTCGGCGACAGCGGAATCGGAAAAAGCGAAACTGCAATTGAACTTGTAAAACGCGGACACCGTTTGATTGCGGACGACGCCGTTGAAATAAAAAAAGTATCCTCAAAAACCCTTGTAGGCAGCGCGCCGGAAATGATTCGTCATTATATCGAGCTGCGCGGAATCGGTGTCGTTGACGTAAGAAGGCTGTTCGGTGTCGGAGCGGTAAAGGACACGGAGAAGATAGATCTTGTTATCAAGCTTGAACCATGGGTACATGGAAAAATGTATGACCGCCTCGGAATAAAAAATGAATTTACCGACATTATGGGCATACAAATTCCAACAACGACGATACCTGTGAAACCGGGACGAAATCTTGCAATCATCCTTGAAATTGCCGCAATGAACAGCCGGCAGAAAAAGATGGGTTATAATACGGCGTTGGAGCTGGAAAATAATCTACTCAAGGCTATGACCGGAGAAGATCCCGAAGATCTCTCAAATATTAAAATATAAAAAACCGCAATAACTTATACTCGGTTTTATCGGTAATAACATCTGCTCTGCAACTTATCCTAACGAAACGTTTTCTTTCGTTTAAAAAAATTGCAGAGCAGATGATTTATTTTATTTTACCTTTTATAACGCAGTCTAAAAACAGAGATCCGCCTACCAAAATAACAGTTGTCAATAATGCATAATCAAGCATGACTCTGCACCTCAGCGTTATGTAAAGTATTCCTTCCGGCGAATTTACTGCCGTATCAAGTAAAAAACCGATATATAAAATCAATGCAAAAATTACCGTTAATCCGATATTAAGCAAAAGCCGTGAAATTTTACATAGCTTATACCTATCATTTATCACAAAAATCGACCTCTTTCTCATTTTTATAGTATACAAATATTCATTTTGTTAAATATAAAAAAGATTTTTTGCATAAATATACATTTTTATATTATACCTTGTAACTCATACAGTAATTTTTACCTTTTCTTAAAAACATAGTATTTATAATAATCAGCAACATTATATTAACATAATAACACTCTTTTGTCATTATAAAAATATTGGATATTATACATCTTTTTTTACAATTATGTTTTTTTATCCAAAATTCGACATAATATTCGGGTTTCTGAACTATCGGATAAAAAATTTTCGTTCGAGATTTTTCGCACATTTAACAAGCTCTATATTTAAATACATTCTTTTAAATCCAAATAACGAATAATTACCGTAAATTACCTGAGGTATTTTGTCGAATTGTGTAGACTTCTTCGTGTTTACAAATTTACAGATTTTTGGTATTATATAAATACAGACGAAAAAAACAAAAAACAAAACTTTCAATTATTTCCATATATATTTTAAAAATTATATATTTAATATAAATAGTGGATTCGTCGCGCGAAAAGGAGTACAAAATGCCAGCAGTTGCAAGAAATCGGACAAGAGAAAAAACAGAGCGAAAAGCCTTTATAACAGAACGAACGCGTGAATATGACTCTATCATAAAACACGATAAATCAAGAAACGGCATTATACTTCAGTACAAGTTGATTGTAACCACTGATGAATCCGGTCTCGGTAATACCGAATACGGCCTGTTCAATAAGGTGTACTCTCTGCTGATTATCAAAACCGTTTATGACAGCTGCGGTACTTTTGATGAAACTGTTTTCATTTACGACATTACAAGAAATGAAGATGCCGCAGAAAAATTGCTTCACCTTTTAAGCGAAAACTTAGTAACACCGGACGAAGCAAAAGATATTATTGATGACATTCTTTAATATATTTTTCTTATATACATATTATTAAATATTCCGTACCGCCGCGACAGTAAGCTTATAAAAAAGAAATACGGCTTCAAAAAGTCACTGTTCTTCTTTATTGTTCCGATACCAAATATCTGTTTACGGTTTTACCCGTCTTACCGCGTTACTTTTGCTTTTAGAACCGTTATGTTTTTTGGGGTAAATCCTTCTATACTTTTTCGGTTGTACAATCAATGCAGAAAGTTTCACTTACGGACTTGCCGGCATTATTGATAATAAATATAATATTTTATAAATTTTTGTTGACCGTCATTTTTATAATCAGTTCAAGGTTATCATCCTTTGCGGCTTTATTTCTTTTTATTTCTCCGCAACCCGTACACTTATGCGTAATAATAAATCCTCTTTTCGGATCAGGCTCTGCAAAAACGGGTTCAAGCGCCGAACCGCACTCCGCCGCACGATCTCCGGGATTGTTATCAACATGCAGCGACCAGAGACAATACGGACAATGATTTCTCGATGTATATCCTAAAGGAGTTACCTCTTTTCCACAATGTACACAAGTAAATCCATTGTCATTTTTTATAAATTTTTTCTTTTCCATAATTTATGACCATTCCTTTCGCTTATCATAAATCATATTTTTCCGCATATATAAAGGCATAATTTTATTTCATATAAGATTTTTACTGTTTGTTAATATTATAGTTGGCATTATGTTATATTTTTTTGCTAATATTATTCTTATATCTCGTATTAATCATAATTATGTTTATTTATTCTTAAAGTTTAATCAGAAGGGAATTTTTCATGTCGATTTTAAAATCAAACTCGAAAATATTTGCTGTGTTAACGGCATTTTTGATGATAGCAGCATTAACGTTTTCTATTAATGCAGAAACAGACTCAACCGCTTCAGAAAAACAAACCTCCGTCTCCTCCGGCGAAGCGGAAACTGCGGATTCTGACGTTTCAGACACAGTAAGCTCTTCATCCGAAGCAACAAATGAAACAGATAAAGAGTCAAAAAACGCAATAAACAATGATATGACTGCCGAAAATGATACAGATTCTGAGGAAACAGGCAAAAAAGAGGAGAGCACTTCAGCCGAATCATCGGAAGACACAACAGCTGAATCCACCGCCAAGGAAGCCTCCAAGGTCTCCAATATAATCGGTATAATCGTAGCAATTGTATTTCCTATCGCCGCAATAATCCTTATCATCGCTTTGATTCCTAAGAAAAATTCTAAAAACGGCAAAAGGAAATAACTTTAATTCAAAATTCATTTTTTTGAGTTTTAATAAAAAGCACTCGTAAAGTGCTTTTTATTTTTTATTTGCCCACACAAAAACGTGAAAATATATTTGCTACAATATCTTCGGTTACCTTTCTTCCGTCAATTTGTCCAAGACTTGATAATGCAAGCTCCATATCGGTTCCGCAGATATCTACCTCAACACCTTCTTCTATTGCTTTATATGCAGCCTTCAGACTCCGTGCGGCACTGCAAAGAGAAGCATACTGACGTGCATTAAAGGCAATTGCATCCGTATGAATATCTATTGAGCCGTCGATATACATTGCCTCTGCCTTTTTTAGTATTTCTTCTCCTCCGCATTTATTTGCGGCAGATATAATAACCCTGTCTTCAAAGACAGATGAGTACCTATCCAAGGCCTCTTTATTTACAGATAAATCTGATTTATTGAGAACTCCTATCGCTTTGCCTCCTTTAGCAAGATAGGTTTTAAGCTCCTCAATAAATTTTTCATCCTCTTCATCCGGCTTTGAAGAAATATCAAAAACCGCAAGCACGAGTTCTGCGTCCTTAATTTTTTCAATAGATTTTTCTACGCCAATTTTTTCTGCTTCATTTTCCGCCTTTCGTATTCCTGCAGTGTCTGAAATACGCAAAAGCACGCAGCCGGCTTCGACAGTCTCTTCAATTATGTCACGGGTTGTTCCTGCTTCGGATGTTACAATTGCTCTGTCTTTTCCTAAAAGCATATTCATAAGAGAAGATTTTCCGGTGTTGGGTTTTCCGCAAATTACTACCGAAACGCCCTGAGATACCGCACGTCCGGTTTTGTATGTGCCTGACAGCTTTTCTATATCGTTAATTAAATATAAAAGTTCGTTTAACAGCTCTTCCTTTTTAAAATTAACAAGGTCTTCTCCGGGATAATCAATATCTACATATATTTTTGCCACAAGCTGTGAAAGTCTGTTATACAATTCTTTAACCGCACCTGAAAAAACGCCGTGAGAATTGGATGAAGCCAGCATTAGCTGCCCCTCGCTCTGCGCGTCAATAAGCTCTGCAACAGCTTCGGCTTCAGTCAGTGAAATATTGCCGGCCAAAAAAGCTCTTTTTGTAAATTCTCCCGGCGCCGCCTGCTCAGCACCGCAGAGAAACGCACTTTCAAGCACTTTATTTGCAAGAAGAATACCCCCGTGACAATTAATTTCTACAGTATCCTCCCCCGTATAAGAATGCGGTGAAAAGAAAACAGACGCAAGCCCGTCGTCAATAGCTGTTCCGTTATATAATATATCTCCGTAAGCCATATTTCCGCCATGCAGTTCGGTCAGCTTTCTTCCGCTTTTAGTTTTAAACATTCTGTCGCCAATTGTTACCGCGTCACTGCCGCTGATACGTATAACGGCAATTCCGCCTTTTCCGGGCGGTGTTGATATTGCCGCAATTGTTGTTTCTTTCACTTCTCTTCATTCCTTTTTTACTAATATTATATCAAAAAATATATCCCCTGACGTTTTAATAACTCCGATAACCGGAATTTCTACTGCCAGAGGATATGTTATCTTTTATAATAGAATTTATTAGTTTTTTTCTATTTCCGCATTTAAATTATCATTTTTCTCAGAAGCGTCTTTAGTATTGCTTCTCTCTTTATTGTATTTTCCTCTATAATTCTGTGTCCTATATCTGTTCCTTGGATTTTTATAATAATTTATTCCCTCATCCTCGTTGTAAATAATTATTCTTCTTTCGCTATCAATCCCGACAGACGTCGTGGTTATTCTGGGTATTTTTTGTATTTCGGAATGTATAATCCTGCGTTCATAAGGATTCATCGGCTCAAGTGTAATGCTGTTTTTATATTTCTGTACTTTTGACGCCATTCTTCTTGCAAGCAAACGAAGTGTTTCCTCACGTTTTGCACGATAATCCTCAACGTCCAATATTACACGCATATAACCCATTTCTTTTTTTCCGCCTACTTCGGTTATCTGTGTTTTAAGTCCGGAATTATATTCTTCGGTTTCCGTCTCCTCGGATTCTTCTTCATAACTCTCGGTGTTGTATTCCTCATCGCCGTTATTTTTCTTATTTGCCACAAGATTAACAAGATACTGCAAAGCGTCCAAAGTCGCACCGTGATGCCCTATCAGCACGCCTGAGTCTTTACCTTTGATTTTTATTAATTTTGCGTTTTCTCCGTCAGACATTTCTGCTTCCGCATCAATATCCATATCCTTTATAATCGTTTTAATAAATGACAGCGCGTTATTTTCGCTATCATAGTCATAAGTTATCCTTACCTTTGCAGGGATTTCTCCAAATCCGAGAAATCCTTTTTTCGGCATTTCAAGTATTTCATATGTTATATATTCTCTGTCAACGCCAAGCTGAGCCGCTCCGTCAGCAATTGCCGCTTCTACTGTCTTACCAAAAACCTCAATAACCTGTTTCAAACAAAACACTCCTTTAAACTGTCTTTATACAACAGTATCAGATAATCATTGATTTTACATTTTTAAAAATACGCCGTTTTCTATGCCTCTCCTGAAACTTTAGTAATCTTCTTCATCATCATCTATATGATGCAAAGATCTGACTTTTTTCGTTTTTGTTTCATCTTTCAATTCAGGAGTTTTTCCGTTTCTGTCTTCCTTAAGCAATGGCGCTTCATTGTTTTTTCCGCTTTTTTTCTCAACGTTTTTATCAGTTTCTCCCTCATCGTCGTCATCATCATTGTGAAGGGATTTAACCTTTGCTTTATTTTTCGCTTTATTTCCTTTAAGACTGCCGTTAAGCTCCTTTTCTGCTTTCTTATAATCTTCATCTGTAAAAACAGGAATTTTATATATCTTTGATAAGATGAACTGCTGAACGGTACCGAGAATATTTTGATATATCCAGTAAAGACCTACGATTGCCGGAACTGTAAATGTAATCCATACAGAGAGAAGCGGCATTGTAAAATCCATAATTTTCATTGATGCGGCAGCATTTCCGCTAAGATCGTTCTGCGGCGCCTGATATGACAATTTCCGTGTCAGCTTCATACTGAAATATGCAACCACAAAGGTTATCACGGGAATAAGCAAGAGCCAGCTTTTATCAGACAAACTCGGCGTCTGTGACAAATCAAATATCTTAAACGCGGTAAACGATGGGAGATCAGCTTCTGTAAACCCCTCCGGAAATAGTCCTTTATACAATGAAAAATCCGCATGCAGATATTGAAACATATCAATTTCAGCCAAAATTTTTGCGTCCGTATTGAGTTCCAATATCTTTTCCTTTATCGGTCCCACATAATCTCCGAGTTTCATTAAATATGTCAGAGGATTTCGTATCACATTGTAAAGAGCGATAATTATCGGAAACTGTATAAGTGTCGGGAGACATCCTCCGAACATACTATAATTTTCTTTTTGATACAGCTCCATTATGTCCTGCTGCATCTTCTGCTGCGTAACCTTATCAGTTCGTCCGGCATACCTCTTTCTGATAGCCATTTCTTTCGGTCTGAGAGACGCCTGCTTTTGCATATTTTTCTGCTGTTTAATTCCAAGCGGGAAAAATATTATTTTTATTATAAGTGCAAACAGAAAAATTGCTATTGCATAATTCGGAATTATCATATAGCAGAATCTCATCAGATAACCGAACGCGCTGTATAAGTACCCCATATTTGTTTATTTCCTCTTTTTTATTTTTACTTTTTATTTTTTATTTTTTTCTTTACGGAAATCCAGATTTTCTCCGGTAAAAGCTCTCCGTATTCGGGAACCGGATCATTCCCGTATCCGCCGAACGGATTACATTTCAATATTCTTTTAAAAGCTAAAAATCCACCGAAAATAATTCCGTGTTTCATGACAGCTTCATATGCATAAATCGAACAGCTCGGATAATATCGGCAGCATCGCGGTTTTGCGGGCGAAATGAATTTTCGATAAAAAACAATCGGTAAAACCGCTGTTTTCCTAATAAAATAACTCATTTTAATTTTCATTTTTATGACTTATAATTTCAAGTTTATTTGACGCATAAAAAAGATCTTTATAAATATCGTCTGTCTTAGCATTAACAGCTGCTGTTCTTGCTACAATTATTATTATATAACCCTTTTTCAACTGCTCTGAAACATCTAATTTTCTATATGCTTCCCGTATTATTCTCTTTATTCGGTTTCTTTTTACCGCACCGCCCAATTTTTTCGAGACGGTTATTCCTATCCTGTTAATTCTTTTTTTGTCCGGTCTCGTACATCTTATCTTTTCCGCCGCAAAATCCCGAAGAACATATATTACAACATGTTTTGTTACCTGTTTTTTTCCCTTTGAATATGCTTTGGAATAAAGATGATTTTCCTTTACCGAGTTATATTTCATATATTAATTAAATTACCCGTTTCACTTAAGTGATCACAAATTAAATGTATTATATCAATGTGTTATGTTTTTCACCATAAATAAATGTAACATTTTTATAAATTTTACAACTTTTTCTTTTTGTATTTTCGACCGTTTTTTACAAAGAAAAAAATTAAATATAAAACCGAAGACTTGTCCGCAGTACGGAAAACCTTCGGCTTTAATCTGTAAGGACCATAAAAAACAGTTTTTGCTTACTTTTCATAATCAATATGACAATCTATTTCTGCCCTTTGCGCGTCTTCTTTTAAGAACCTTTCTTCCATCGACAGTTCTCATTCTTTTTCTGAAGCCGTGCTCCTTTTTTCTCTGTCTCTTCTTCGGCTGATATGTTCTAAGCATTTTGCGGCACCTCCGTTCTGTATATGCTATTATATTTTCATATAAAGTTATTAGTTATAGCCGCTTTTCTCGTTCTTTACACATCAAAAAAATAAAAAGGCGGCACGTTTTATATTATAATCATAAAATTACCTTTTTGTCAATAGCTTTTATTAAATTCTTTACATTTGTTTTTATATTTTTTTCCTCTTTTCTCACCGATTCACTTTGAATAAAAATATTTGCTTTTGCATATACATCAATCATTATATGCATTATATATTTTGCTTATATTATTTTTTTACATTAATATATATTGTTAAAATACTTGAAAAAATAACTGACTTATGTTATAATAATCTCAAAGCTTTGCTTTTCGAGAAACAAGGTTTGTTTCGCTGTCACAGACAGCGATTTTGCTGAGTGAAACCTCTAATCAATCATTGTGGTTTTGTTTGAACTCAAATAAAATTTTCTCAAAGCTTCGTTTCGATCAGCAAATTTTGTTTCGCTGCCACAGACAGCGATTTTGCGCAGCAAAACCACAAAACATTATGTTTCTACTGTAATTTTATGATATAGAGTGTTCTAAAAATTTCGGGAAGGATAAAATTATGCAGTTTCTTTTGGATGTCTGGTCCGCCGTTCTTGCGGAAATGAAAAAAGATTATTCTGAAAATCTAATGGAATTGTGGTTTAACGAGCTAAAGCTTGTACAGCTTACCGACGATACTGCAGTTATTGCAACAAAGCAAAAATTCAAACGTGATTTCTTAGAGTCTCGATACTCAAAAATTATCGAAAACTATCTCGAAAAAGCTCTCGGTTTTTCTGTAAGTCCAGTCTTTATTTCAACTGAAGACAAATCTTCGGAGGAACAGCTTTCATCTATAAATCTTTTACAGGAACAAAAAAATAACGCTCCGTTTCGGGAAAACAATTTACTTTCTTTTGATGCTCAAACTTATGCACATCAAAACATCAATGAAAATATAAATAATTCTCCCTCTGAAAAGAAATCGAAAACCTCTGACTTTCTTGAAACTGAGTTTAAAGCCGGAATCAATAACCTTTCAGATATTTATACTGCGGATAACGTATCTTCGGATAATATAAAATCTGCGATGCCAGACTCTGATTCCTTCCGTTTTTCAAATAAATCCGATCCCGGTTATTCTTTCAGTAATTTTATCGTCGGCGACTCGAATAAGTTTGCACATGCGGCATGTCTTGCCGTTGCCAACAGCTTTTCGGAAACCGAAAAAAAACAGGAAAGCGGGTATTTTCAAAAACAGTATAATCCCCTTTTTATACACGGTCCGAGCGGACTTGGAAAAACTCATCTTCTTTATTCTGTTATGCATCATATCAACAAAGTCAACCAGCATGCCAAAATTGTTTATGTAAAAGGTGAGGATTTTACAAATCAGCTTATCGATTCTATAAGTCACAATACCAACGAACAGTTTAGAAATAAGTACCGTAAGGCCGATGTGCTCCTTATAGACGATATTCAGTTTATAGCAGGCAAGGTCTCCACTCAAGAAGAATTTTTTCATACCTTTAACGCGCTGTATGAAAAAAATAAACAGATAATTCTTACGTCAGACTGTCCTCCCCGCGATATCAAAACCCTTGAAGACCGACTGAAAACTCGTTTCGAGTGGGGCCTCATTGCGGACATACAACCGCCCGGCTTTGAACTGCGAATTGCAATTATGAAAAGCAAAGCAGAAGCGCTCGGAATAGAGCTTCCGGCGGATGTTCTTGAATTTCTCGCGGAAAATTTGAAAAATAATGTAAGACAGCTTGAGGGTGCCGTTAAAAAATTAGGCGCAAGAAGTTTTCTTACAGGTGCAAAAATAACAGTTGATCTTGCCGTCTCCTGCGTCGCAGATTTACTGACCGGCAGCGAACCCGTCAGTGTTACCGTTGACCGTATATTTGAAAAAGTGTCAAAAAAATACGGCATTTCAATAGAAGATATAAAAAGCAGGAAACGTACAAAGGGAATTGCGTCCGCAAGACATATTACGATATACATAATACGTAAAATGACCGACCTATCGCTTCCCGCAATAGGACGTCTTCTCGGACGCGATCATACCACAATTATGTCGTCAATCGAAACAATAGAAAACGAAATGCTGCAAAATGCCCTATTTGAAATAGAGATAAATGAATTGATGAAAGAAATAAAAGAACAGTAAACATATACTGTGGACAAATGTGAATAATATTTTCTTTTTTTGCACATCTCTGTGTAAAACTTATTTTCAGCATTATGTTTTTCACACAATACTAAATAGTTACTCTACAGGAAAATTTTTTATTATTCGGTAAAAAATCAGCTCCGCAGGCATATTTTTCTTCTCTCAACAGTTTTAACACCCCCTACTCTTACTATTACTGATATATCTTATATCTCTTTTTCTCTTTTCTCTTTATCTCGTTTATTCTCAATAATATAAATCGAACTATGAAAGGATGAAATTACAAATTGAAAATTATATTTGATAAAAATAAATTATTATCCGCGGTTGCTCCCATGCTCGGTGTTGTTTCTTCAAAGAATACCATAGCGGCTATCGAAGGAATTAAAATTTCTACAAAGGGAAGCTTCTGCGAACTTGCCGCATTCGACAATGAAAAGGGTATCAAAAATACCGTTGAGGCAAAAATCGAGGAAGAAGGCAGCTATATTATAAACGCAGGAAAGCTGTATCAGATAATCCGCGTACTGCCAGACGGCGACGTAACGATAAAGGTAAATGAGCGAAATATTACCGAAATAAGCAGCGGGTTGTCATGCTTTGAGCTCCACGCGCTTCCGGGAGACGATTTTCCCGTTTTGCCTGAGCTGAGCGGTGAAACAGGTTTTACGGTCGGTCAGGCGGAACTTCATGAAATGATAAATAAGGTTATGTTTGCCGTTGCGGTAAATGATCCGAAGCCGATGCTCAACGGAGTTTATTTTAAAATAAACGGATCAAAAATAACAGCGGTTTCATGTGACGGTCAAAGACTTGCGCTTAGAGAAAAAATCTGCGATATAGACAATATTGTTGAATCATCCGAGCTGCAGATGGAATTTATTTTACCCGGGAAATCTTTGAGTGAACTTACTAAGCTTCTTTCCGACGATGAAGAAAAGAAAGTCAAGATAATTCTCGGAAGAAAGCATGTGATTTTTCTGGTGGACGATCTTATTTTCTTTACAAGAATGATAGACAGCAATTACATCGAATATGAAAGATTTATACCTAAAACAAACAGAATTTTTGTCAAAGCGGAAAGCGATGCTGTAATAAGATGTCTTGAAAGAGCCATGCTTGTAACGGAAGAAAAAACAATGGGACAGATGAAGAGTCATCTGAAATGCAGTTTTACCGATAAAAAGCTTGCTTTTTCTTCGGTTTCCGTAAGCGGAAAGTTTTATGATGAAATAAGCGTTGAAAAAGACGGCGATGATATCGAAATAGGCTTTAATTGCAAGTATTTTATGGACGCGATGAGGTGCGTCGATACGGATTATATCAAGCTCTCGATGTCTACGCCGCTTATGAGCATGTTAATTGAGCCCGCGGAAAAGACGCCGGACGATACTTTTATCTATCTGGTGCTGCCGGTGAGAATGTAAAAACGAAAAAGCTGTTTGATGATTTGTAAGAGTATAGAATATTTCAATTTCAGAAATATAGAGTCGGCAAGAATTGAACCGTCGCACGGTGTAAATGTGTTTTTCGGAAATAATGCCGAGGGAAAAACAAATGCGGTAGAGGGAATATACCTTTTTTCATGCGGCAGAAGCTTTCGGGCGCATTCTGACAGTGAGATGATAAAATTCGGCGAAAAGAAATGTTTTGTAAAGCTTGTTTACAGCGATGCGTCAGGGGAAAAAAAGCTTGATTTCAGTGTGCTGTCAAACGGAAAGAGGAGCTGCCGAAAAAACGGCGTTCGGCTTTCTCGCTTGTCTGAGTTTGTCGGAAACTTTCATGCTGTGCTTTTTTGTCCGGAGCATCTTTCACTTGTAAAGGAAGGGCCTTCTGTCCGGAGATCTTTTCTTGATATGGCGATTTCTCAGCTTAGCCCGGTTTATCTTGGTACGCTCCAAAGATACAATGCAATCCTGAGACAGAGAAACGGATTACTGAAGCAAAGGTTATTTACAGGAAAAGGAATTGACAAAGAATTTACGGATATGATCGAGGTATGGTCGGATCAGCTTTCGGGAGAAGCGGAATATATCTCAAAAGCAAGATTTGAGTATGTAGAAAAACTTGAGGAAAAAACAAAAGCAATTTTATCGGATATGACGGGAAAAAAAGATAACATCGAAATAAGCTATCCAACGCCTGTTGAAAAAGCCGTATTTTTTGAAAAGTTTATCTCATCTTTGGAAAGAGAGCTTAAAGCGGGAGGAACATTGTACGGAATTCACCGAGATGATATGACGATCAGAGTGAACGAAAAGGATGCGAGAAGCTTTTCGTCGCAGGGACAGCAAAGATCTGCTGCGCTTGCAATGAAACTTTCCGAGGGAGAAATAGTACGGGACAATATAGGAGAGTATCCTGTTTTTCTTCTTGATGATATTTTAAGTGAGCTCGATGACGGAAGAAAGAAATATATACTTGAAGGACTTTCGGGAAGACAGGTTATCATAACCTCGTGCGGAAATGATATAGGCGGAGAAAAAAGATTTTATGTAACTGCCGGAAGCTACAATTTGACAGAATGAAAGAAAATGAGAGGCAATGAAAAAATGTATCTCCATATTGGTACAGGAAAGATATTGAGAAAAAAAGAGATAATCGGTATATTTGATTTAGACAGAACGACAATTTCTCCGATAACAAAGAATTTTTTGTCACAATCGGAAAAGAAGGGAAAGGTTTGTTCGGTAAATAACGATATACCGCGTTCTTTTGTGCTTACAGAGAACGGAAAGATATATATTTCTCAGATTTCTTCACAGGCAATTGCCGCAAGAGCGGAAAAAGGATAGCAAAGCAGTTATATTTAAAATAAATTAATGTGAAATGCGGTTTATGAAGTGCCGCGGCGAATTACATATTTGCGATCTATTGATTGGGGAAAATAAGTCCTGACAGATTGCCGTCACGTGCATAAGTGGCGCCGGATACAACAAAAGACCGGGGGCAGGCCCCTTATTTTGAAATAGAAAACTGTGTAACTTGAAAGGGTAGTATAAATGTCAGATAATCGGAATGAGCAGAATAAGAATGTGTATGATGAAGATCAAATACAAATACTTGAAGGTTTGGAAGCGGTAAGAAAACGTCCCGGAATGTACATAGGATCAACGTCACAGAAAGGACTGCATCATCTTATATATGAGATTGTGGATAATTCTATAGATGAAGCGCTTGCCGGATTCTGTGACAAAGTTACTATTGTTCTTCATTCAGACGGAAGCGTATCTGTTCAGGATAACGGGAGAGGAATACCGTCGGCAATACATCATAAAGCGGGAATACCGACGCCGGAGGTAGTATTTACCGTTCTTCATGCCGGAGGAAAATTTGGAGGAGAAGGATATAAAATATCCGGCGGGCTTCACGGAGTGGGCGCGTCGGTAGTAAACGCGCTTTCAGAATGGCTGTATTATGAAAATATAAACGGCGGAAAAATTTACAGAGAGAGCTTTGAACGCGGAAAGGTAAAAGAAGCATATAAATGCAAGGGAGACGCGGGAGATAGAAAAGGGCTTTATGTAAGATTTATGCCTGATTTTGAGATATTCGAAAAGCTCGATTATGATTATGACATTATTTTAAACCGTATGAGAGAGCAGGCATTCCTTAATGCGGGAGTAACGATTGTTTTGAGGGATGAAAGAAGCAAAAAGCTCCGTGAAGCGGGTATAGCCGAAGCGGCGGCAATGGCATACAACGACGACGACGACGAAGAGGAAACGGACGAGGATATTTCTGAAGAAAAATACGGCGAAACAGAAAACGAAGAACAGGAATGCGAGATTCAGGAGGATATACTCTGCTATGAGGGAGGAATAAAGTCATTTGTGGAATATCTCAATGAACATAAGCATTCTGAGCCCGTTCACGACGATGTCATATATATGGTCGAAAATAATGGATATACAACAGCTGAGGTTGCACTGCAGTACAATACAAGCTATAATGAAACGATTCTTTCTTTTGCAAACAATGTTGTAACGCCCGATGGAGGAACGCATGAAACAGGATTCAAATCGGCGCTGACAAAGGCAATAAACGACTATGCAAGAAAAACGGGTGTGCTTAAAGAAGCCGATACCAAACTTACGGGAGAGGATGTAAGAGAAGGAATCTGCGCTGTTATATCCGTAAAACTGACAGAAGCACAGTTTGAAGGACAGACTAAAGGAAAGCTTGGAAATTCCGAAATCCGTACATTTGTAGACAATTTGGTGAGCCGAAAGCTTGAAGAATATCTTGAGGAAAATCCGAATTCCGGACGAGCAATACTTGATAAAGCTTTACAGGCATGCAGGGCGCGTGAGGCGGCAAAAAAGGCAAGAGATTTGACAAGAAGAAAAAATGTTCTCGAAGGAACGACTTTGCCTGGAAAGCTTGCCGATTGCCAGGAAAAGAGAGTGGACGTAACCGAGCTTTATCTTGTTGAGGGAGATTCTGCGGGAGGCTCTGCGAAGGGAGGAAGAGACAGTAAATATCAGGCGATTCTTCCCCTGCGCGGAAAGGTGCTTAATGTTGAAAAAAGCCGTCTCGACAAGATATATTCCAACACGTCTATTATACCGATTATTCAGGCGCTCGGATGCGGAATAGGCGAGGAATTTGACATTGAAAAGCTGCGTTACGGTAAAATAATAATTATGGCGGACGCCGATGTAGACGGGTCTCATATCCGAATACTTTTGCTTACCTTCTTTTTCAGACATATGAAGAAGCTTATCGAAGACGGACATATTTATCTTGCGCAGCCGCCGCTTTACCGCGTTTTTAAAGGAAAAACAACAAAATATGCCTTTTCCGATGAGGAGAGAGATCAGTTTATCAGAGAGCTCGGCGGAGAAAAAAGAGAAAAGGTGGAAGCCGAGAGATATAAAGGTCTCGGTGAAATGGATCCCGAACAGCTTTGGGAAACAACGATGAATCCTGAGACAAGAACGCTTCTGAAGGTAACAATAGACGACGCAATCGAATGTGACAGAATTTTTTCAACATTAATGGGAGAAAAGGTAGAGCCGAGACGAGATTTTATAGAACAAAATGCTCAGTATGCAACCGAGCTCGATATTTAAGTATATAGACATAAGTATGATATGGTTTTCCACAGGCTGTTAGAATTAATGTGTAAAACATATATCACAAAGGAATGGAAGAATAAATGGAAGAAAATTTGGATTTAGAGTTTAAAAATCAAAAGATATTAGACGTACATATGGAAAAAGAAGTAAAAACTTCTTTTATTCAATATGCGATGAGCGTTATTGTATCAAGAGCCTTGCCGGATGTAAGGGATGGGTTAAAACCTGTTCACAGACGTATAATTTATGCGATGTATGAGGATAAGATTACTCATGACAAAGCATTTTATAAATCCGCTACAACGGTTGGTAATGTTCTCGGACGTTATCATCCGCACGGTGATTCTGCGGTTTATGAATCCATGGTACGTCTTGCTCAGCCTTTTTCCCTGAGATACCCGCTTATAGAGGGACACGGTAATTTCGGTAATATAGACGGTGATAAAGCGGCAGCCTACCGATATACGGAAGCGCGTCTTGCTCGTCTTGCCGATGAAATGACCCGTGATATTGAAAAAGATGTTGTCGATTTTTGCAATAACTTCGATAACAAAAGAAAAGAGCCGACGGTTTTGCCGTCAAGAATCCCGAATCTTCTTGTAAACGGATCAATGGGAATAGCGGTTGGAATGGCGACAAATATACCGCCGCATAATCTTTGTGAGGTAATAGACGGAACTATATTTCTCATGGAGAATCCAGATGCATCCGTTTCCGATCTGATGAACTATATTAAGGGCCCTGATTTTCCGACAGGAGCGATTATCTGCGGAACGGCGGGAATATACGAAGCTTATCAGACAGGGCGCGGAAAGGTTACGGTAAGAGCGCGCGCGGAAATCGATGAAGAAAAAAGAAGAATAATTGTAACCGAAATTCCGTACGGTGTGAATAAGAGCAATCTTGTGGAAAGTATTGCGGACTGTGTAAAGGACAAAAAAATAGAAGGAATAACCGCGATTCGCGATGAAAGCGGACGCGCAGGATTGCGCATTGTCATAGAATTCAGAAGAGACGCGAACGGACAGGTAATTCTCAATAAGCTTTATAAATATACACAGCTTCAGGATACATGCGCGATAAATATGCTTGCAATAGCTGATAACGTACCGAAGCTGCTGGGTTTGAAGGAGATATTGAATTATTACATAACACATCAGGAAAATGTAATAACGCGAAGATTTAACTTTGAACTTGACAAAGCGCTGAAAGAACTTCATTTGAATGAAGGCTATAAGATTGCCGCAGACAATATAGATGAAGTGATAAAAATAATTCGTGGCAGCGAATCTATTCAGAATTCAAAGGAAAATCTTATCGAAAGATTCGGACTTTCGGACGCGCAGGCGCAGGCAATTGTTGAGATGACGCTCGGACGTCTGTCAGGGCTGGAACGTCAGAAGGTTTTGGACAAAATTGCAAAATTAAGCGAACAGGTAGCGGAGATCAGGGGGATACTGTCGAGCGAAGACGGAATAAAAAATGTAATTAAGGAAGAGCTTCTTCAAATAAAGCAAAAATTCGGAGATACAAGAAGAACAGAGCTTGCTCCTGCGGAAAATGAAATTATAATGGAAGACCTGATTGAACGTCATACGTGTATTATAACCATGACAAACAGCGGATATATAAAGAGACAGCCGTCCGATGTATATTCTGCACAGCACAGAGGAGGAAAGGGTATAATCGGAATGACGGCAAAGGAGGAGGACTTTGTAGAACAGGTAAGCGCCGTAAATTCTCATTCATATCTGCTTATGTTTACGAATAAAGGAAGGGTAAACGTTAGAAAGGCGTATACCATACCGGAATCTGGCCGAACGACAAAGGGAACGAACATTGTCAATATAATAGAGCTTGAAGAGAATGAAAAAGTAACGGCTCTCGTTTCGACGGAAGACTTTTCGGACGAGAAATATCTAACAATGATAACTAAGCGCGGCGTTATAAAAAGGACAAGGCTTTCTGAATTTGAAATGAGACGGAAGGGCGGAAAAATTGCTATTTCTCTCGATGATAACGATGATCTTATATACGTGGGACTGACGGATGAGGAAAGCAGAATTGTTCTTGCGACAAAGAATGGATTTGCCGTGAAATTCCGTCTCGGCGATATAAGAGAACTCGGACGTACGGCACGCGGAGTAAGGGCTGTGAGACTGACGGAAGACGATGAAGTCGCGGGTGCGGCGATCGAAGCGGAGGATAAGTATCTCCTTACTGTTACCGAAAACGGTTATGGAAAAAGGACAGAATTCGGGGAATATAATCTTCATAACCGCGGAGGAAAGGGTGTTCATTGCCACAATACGGCAAGAACGGGAAAGATTGCCGGGATTGCCGCCGTGACAATGGATGAAGATGTCATGATTATAACGAATGTAGGTACAATTATTCGCGTTCCGGTGTCGGATATTCCGGTTTACGGAAGAGCGGCCGGGGGAGTTATAATTATGAGGCAGTCCGAGGAAAGCAAAATAGTTAATTTCACCTGTATAGCCGAAAATCAAAAAAAGGATTATACCGATGATGACGCATATGAAAATAAAAATGCGGATGATACGGGAGAGTTTGCAGAAATTGATACGGATGCAGGCGAAACATATCCGGAGTCGGAGGACGGTGATATTTAATGCGAAGCACGGATAAGAAGAACAAAGCGAAGAAAAAAGTAAAGTTAAAGGTATTTTTTTCTTCAGCTATAGCTTTAGCCTGCTGTGCAGTGTTTTTTCCGTTTGTTTTTTCATCTTGTGCAAGTAAGATGTCGGATGAAGAAGCACAGAGAATTCTTACGGAGCTCGTGCCCAAATCCGAAGAACTAAATAAAATATTTTGGGGAGAAGGGCTTCCTGTCGAGGATGAAACCAATGAGGCGCTCAATTCCGTAACGTCGGCTCAATATCGTGCCGTTGCTCAGGCCTGTGAATATAAAAGCATTGAGGATATAAAAAAATCTGCCGAAAGTGTTTTTTCTTCGGATTATCTGAATCAGGTTTATGCGGTGGCATTCGGAGAATACGAGGATCAGACGCAAAATAACGGAGAAGAGGAAACCGGTACGGTAGATGCGGAGGAGCTTGGCCTCAATACATTAAATGCGAGATATATAGAAGAAAACGGAGTTCTCTATAAAGATATAACCTACGCCGAATATACGTTGTCAACAGACATTGACGAGATGAGCGCAGAGGTTGTAAAAAGAGGAATGGGAATTATTGTTTGCCGTGTCGACTGTACGGTAGGCGGAGAAAAAAAGACAATGGAAATTACATTGCGAAATGAAAATGATATATGGCTTATTGACAGTCCGACATATTAAGGAGCTTTTTGATAAAAACAAATCGGTGTTAATTCTGTCGGATTACAGAATAAACTTTTGTACGGAAAATATTTTAAAATAGCTTAAGGCATGAAAAACAGAAAGAACAACGCGTGAAAAAGAAAAGTGAAAAATTACGCACACTTTTTCACGTTAGGAAGTCATGTCAGTTAAGGTGAAAGGAAAGTAAAAATGGCACAGACAAAGATAAAAAAGGTGTCTGCAACAACGCAGTTTGAAGATGAAGAACAAAAGAAAAAAGCTCTGGATACGGCAATCGGACAGATAACAAAAAATTTTGGACAGGGATCGATTATAAGATTGGGTGAAAATCCGACAATCAACGTCAGCGCTATTTCTACCGGATCGCTTACCCTTGACCTTGCACTTGGAATCGGAGGGGTTCCGCGCGGAAGAATTATTGAAATTTTCGGTCCTGAATCTTCCGGAAAAACAACGCTGGCGCTTCATGTTGTGGCTGAGGCACAGAAAAAGGGCGGAACTGCCGCGTTTATAGACGCAGAGCATGCGCTTGATCCGGTTTATGCTAAAAAGCTTGGAGTAAATATAGGAGACCTTCTTGTGTCTCAGCCGGACAGCGGAGAACAGGCGCTTGAGATTACGGAGGCGCTGGTTCGGTCCGGAGCCGTTGATATAGTGGTTGTGGATTCTGTGGCAGCCCTTGTTCCTCAGCAGGAAATTGACGGAGAGATGGGAACGGCGCATGTAGGGCTTCAGGCAAGGCTTATGTCACAGGCACTGCGTAAGCTTTCAGGTGCAATATCAAAATCAAATTCAATTGTGATATTTATTAATCAGCTTCGCGAAAAGGTCGGCGTTATGTATGGCAGCCCGGAGACTACGCCCGGAGGACGCGCGCTGAAGTTTTATGCGTCAGTCAGAATCGACATAAGACGTACGGAGTCTCTGAAAAACGGGAGTGAACAGTACGGATCGCGGGTAAAATGCAAGGTGGTAAAAAATAAGGTGGCGCCTCCGTTCAGAGTCGCGGAGTTTGATCTTCTGTACGGAAAGGGTATTTCAAAATCCGGGGAGCTTATAGATATCGGAGTTGAACTTGATATTGTGGACAAGAGCGGCTCGTGGTTTTCTTTTGACGGAGTACGTCTTGGACAGGGAAAGGAAAATGCACGAAGATTTATTGAGGAAAATCCGGAATACTTGGAAAAAATCGAGCAGAGAATAAAACAGCAGGGAGATAAGCTTGACCTTACGATGACAGGAACGGATATGGAAGGAGTTTCCTCCGATGATGAATCCGAGGCATACAATATTGATATACCGATTGCAGATGAAGATTGAGACGGAAAAAGCGTGGGAAATTCTTGCTGATTGCGGAAAATGGTGAACAACTTGAATTTTGAAAAAGATGAAAGCTTTGTAAAGAAAAGCGGGGCGGAGGCATGCCGATCTGACAGTGACGATTACAGCGATTCTGAAAAAGCCTGTATAAACAGCGCATTGAATATTCTTGTCTATGCGAACAATACGGAAAAAAAACTGCGTGAAAAGCTGTATCGGAAAGGATACGAAAAAACTACGGTTGACACGGCGATAGATTATGTCAAGGGCAAGGGTTACATCGACGAGAATGCGCAGATTCTTGACGCGGCGGAATTGCTTGCAACCGCAAAGCTTTACGGAAAAAAAAGAATCGCGGTGGAGCTTTATAAAAAGGGTTTTAAACGAGATGCTATAGCTTCGATAGATTACGCAGAGCTGGGAATAGATTTTGTAGCCGGCTGTGCCGCAATGATCTGCAGAACATGCAGACTGAGAGATGACGAAGAAAAACGCCGCTTCGTACCTGATGACAGGCAGATCGGAGCGCTTATACGATACGGATATTCTGTCGGCGAGATCAGAGAAGCGGTCAAACTTTTGCATGAGAGCTGACAAACAATCAAAAAATATTAAAAAAGCTTTTATGCATTGATATGTATTGAACGGAGGAAATGTTCTGCGTTTTGCTCCATATTAGAAGATGTGTTTATAAGAATGGAAATAAGATAAGTATGAGAAAAACAAGAATAGGGTTTGTTTCGCTTGGCTGTCCGAAAAACCAAATAGATACAGAGGTAATGCTTCATGAACTAATACAGGAAGGGTATGAAATAGTTGCCGAGGATATTAAGGCCGATATTATTATTATAAATACCTGTGCTTTTATAACAAGTGCAAAAAAAGAGGCGATAGATAATATTCTTGATATTGCCTGGCTGAAGAAAAAAAGGCTTCGCGGCATAATTGTAACAGGCTGTCTTGCAGAGCGTTACCGTGAGCAGCTTTTGTCCGAAATGCCTGAAATAGACGCTGTTCTCGGAACAGGAAGTATACATGATATTGTCAGTGCGGTTCGGCATGTTGATGAAAAAACAAAACGAAACAGTAACGTCACCGATGGAATTGTCGACGGAGAGGCTGATGTAAAAGAGGAAAACGAAAAATACCGTTTGGCAGGCGAGGGAGAAGAAATAAAATCGGAAGAAGAGGTACAATTTGTCAATACATCAAGACAGGACAAATTTTTATCTTTCCGTGATAAAAACAGTCTTTCTCTCGGCGGAGACAGAGCAGTAACGACACCGGAATACTTTGCATATATGAAAATTGCCGAAGGCTGTGATAACTGCTGCACTTATTGCATAATACCAAAGCTTCGCGGAAGGTTCCGCAGCAGACCGATCGATGAGCTTATATCGGAGGCAAAAACGCTTGAAGACATAGGCGTAAAAGAACTTGTACTTGTGGCTCAGGATACTTCGCGCTACGGAGAGGATTTATACGGAGAGTATAGTCTTGCAAAGCTTATCCGAGCAATTACCGACAATACAGAAATACCGTGGATAAGAATTTTGTATTGCTATCCTGACAAAATTACCGATGAGCTCATCGAGGAATTTAAAAACAACAGCCGCCTTGTCAATTATATTGATATACCGATTCAGCATATATCCGATTCGGTACTGAAACGGATGAACCGACACGGAGGAAGTGCGGTGATACGTGATACGGTTGACAGACTGAGAAAAAATGTGCCGGGAATCGTTATACGCACAACGGCGATTGTCGGTTTTCCGGGAGAAACCGAAGAGGAGTTTTCCGAGCTGTGTGAGTATATAAAAGATGCGCAGTTTGACCGCTTCGGAGCATTTACATATTCAAGAGAAGAGGATACGCCGGCGTATAATTTTGAAAAACAGATAGATGAACAGATAAAACAGGATCGTTATGACATTATTATGAAACAGCAGATGAAAATATCTGATCGTCAGAACAGAAGAAAATTGGGAAAAATTTTACAGGTTTTATGTGAAGGCTATGACCCGGTATCCGAAGCTTATTACGGAAGAAGTTATGCCGATGCGCCGGAAATAGACGGAAAAATTTATTTTTCTTCCGAAAGAAAGCTTTCGGAAGGAGAATTTGTCAAAGTAAAAATTAATGATATTCTTGATTATGATTTGATCGGAAAGGTTGTGGAAAAATGAAGCTGAATCTTCCGACAAAGCTGACCGTTTTGCGGCTGATACTGATACCCTTTTGTATGATTTCAATTATCTATACGGTTTTTCCCGGAGATGTCGTTTGGCGGATAGCCGCGGTGTTGCTGTTTGTGATAACGTCGCTTACCGATATGCTGGACGGAAAAATTGCAAGAAAATATAATCTTGTAACAGACCTTGGAAAATTTCTTGACCCGCTTGCCGATAAAATGCTTGTGATAGGCGTAATGATAGCTGTTATAATAAGATATGCAGAGTTTGATATGCGGTTTTGCCGTATTCTTGGCTGGGCACTTTTTGTTATAATTTTGCGCGAGATGTCTGTTACTCTGCTGAGAATGATAGCATCAAATAAGGAGGGTGTTGTAATTTCTGCTGCATGGCTGGGGAAGGTAAAAACAACGGTGCAGATGACGGCAATTGTAGTAATGCTGTTAGAACCGATGTTTCCGACAACAAAAATGATTATTTCGTATATTATGGTGGCGGCAACGCTTATACTTACACTTTGGTCCGGAATCAGCTATTTTAAGGCCTATCTTCCTGTTCTTAAAACGGAAAAATAATTAAATTTCTCTTATATAGAGCGAAATGCAGAAAAGAAAAAACCTTTCTTCAAATATTTTGGAGAAAGGTTTTTTTATATAAAATCAGATATATTAATCTTAAATTTTCAATGTTTAGAAACCCAGCTTTAAAAGCCACTTTTTAAGCAGTTCGGCCCATTGAGCGGTTTCGGGAATAGACTTAGCCAAGCCGAGGCCATGATCTCCCGCAGGAAATATGTGCATCTCGAACGGAATCTTTTTTTTGCTCAGAGAAGCGGCCATATTCAAG
Source organism: uncultured Eubacteriales bacterium (assembly GCA_948467545.1). Classification (GTDB taxonomy): domain Bacteria; phylum Bacillota; class Clostridia; order Oscillospirales; family CAG-272; genus UMGS911. The sequence goes on along the minus strand of CAOKER010000002.1, from coordinate 149,681 downwards.
CTGTTTTCAACAGGAACGCAGCTGTCATCCGCGGTATGCCACATAAAAACGGGCGGTGTGTCGTCTCGGACACTGATTTCTCCTGAAAGCTTTTCGGCTAAAGACTGATCGTAATTTTTTCCGAGCAGAGCATCACGGCTTCCCTCGTTGACACAGCTGATCATTGAAATTACCGCGTAACAAAGTATTCCGGCGTCCGGACGGCTGCTTATCTTATCAATGTCATCTCCGTCGTCTCTGCCGTAATCAAAATGTTCGATTCCCATTGTACAAAGGTGACCGCCGGCGGAAAAACCGAGAATGCCGATTTTGTTCTTGTCAATTCCGAATTTATCTGCATGATAACGGACATATCTTACCGCCCGGTTGATGTCATATAACTGAATCGGATATTTATAAGGCGATACGCGGTAGTTCAAAACAAATGAATGTATTCCCGCTGTATTAAGCATCTGCGAAATCGGTTCTCCCTCGTGAAAAGCACGTCCGGAGTAGCCGCCTCCCGGAGCAACGATAATACAGCCTCTTTTTTCCCCGCCGGAATTGCTTGACAGGTAAGGGGTAAGCGACGGAATCGGCTGTTTATATTCTTCGTTAAAGCCGGGTGTGTTCTTTTCCCATAGTAAATATTCCATATGAAACTCCATTCCTTTTATAATCCAGAATTGCTTTATTAATGCAGATTTGTTAAGTACGATATATGGTAAAAAGTATAAGATAATTTATTATGCTTATACTTTAATTATATCATGCTCGGAAGGAAAAGTAAATAATTTTTATAAAAGAGATTTTGAAAGTTAGAATAAAAAATCCTGCGAAAATATATTGCATAAAAAGTAAAACCATGGTATAATATCTTAAAGTTTTACGCTTTAAGATGCAAGTTTCGTTTCGCCGTCAGAGAGGTTTTGCAATATAATAATAAAGCGAGAATTAAAAATACTGCCTGCACTGATATTTTTTATGAATGTCCTGCAGGATAACGGACAAAGAAATTGCAGATTGAGAAATGATAATTAAAAGCAGGATTTCCAACGCTTCTTTTGCGGAGGGATGCCTCAGCTTTTTTTGTGGCGTGATAATACCGCCGCTATAGTGCCGTCATGAGGTGCTTTACTCCGTATTGAACCGAACGGGAGGATGAGAGATATATGGAAAGAATCACAATTAAAGAACTGTATAAAAAACCGGAAGAGTTTGCCGGAAAAAATATAACCGTTGCCGGATGGTGTCGGTCGCTGCGTGCAAGCAATGCCTTTGGTTTTGTTTCGTTAAACGACGGCAGTTGTTTTGATTGCCTTCAGGTTGTAATTGAGGCAGATAAAATTTCAAATTATGATGAAATTTCAGGGCAGAATATAGGCGCGTCTTTTATAGCAAAAGGCGAGTTTGTTTTGACGCCGTCTGCTAAACAGCCGTTTGAACTGAAGGCGGCGGAAATGACAGTGGAAGGGACCTCGACACCCGATTACCCTTTGCAGAACAAACGTCATTCAATGGAGTTTCTGCGTACAATTGCGCATCTTCGTCCGAGGTCTAACACTTTCAATGCTGTTTTTCGTGTTCGTTCCGAGGCTGCATTTGCAATTCACAGCTTTTTCCATGAACGCGGTTTTGTATATGTGCATACACCTATAATAACGGCAAGCGACTGCGAGGGTGCCGGAGAGATGTTCAGAATTACAACTCTTGACATAGATAATCCGCCGAGACTTGAAAACGGTGCGGTTGATTACGGCAAGGATTTTTTCGGACGATCAGCAAATCTTACCGTTTCGGGACAGCTTAATGCAGAAACATACGCCATGGCATATGCGAATGTCTATACATTCGGTCCTACATTCAGGGCTGAAAATTCAAATACGCCGAGGCATGCGGCTGAATTTTGGATGATGGAGCCGGAAATTGCATTTGCGGATTTAAATGATGATATGGCTCTTGCCGAAGACATGTTGAAATATATTATAAGCTATCTTATGGAGCATTGTGCTTCCGAGCTTGAGTTTTTTAATGCAAGAATAGACAAAACCCTGTTCGACAGATTTAACAACATTTTAAATAATGACTTTGGACGTGTAACATACACAGACGCTGTTGATATTTTGAAAAAAAGCGGTGAAAAATTTGAATATCCGGTTGAGTGGGGAATGGATTTACAGACGGAACATGAGCGTTATCTTACCGAAAAGGTTTTTGGACGTCCTGTTTTTGTGACAGATTGGCCGCGTGAAATAAAAGCATTTTATATGCGTCTCAATGATGACGGCAAAACAGTCGCGGCTATGGATTTGCTCGTACCGGGAGTGGGCGAGCTTATAGGCGGTTCTCAGAGAGAAGAACGGCTTGACTATCTGCTCGGTGCCTTTAAGCGTTTCGGACTTAAAGAGGAAGATTATTGGTGGTATCTTGAGCTGCGCAAATACGGAGGAACCAGACATGCAGGTTTCGGCTTAGGATTTGAACGTCTTATTATGTATGTAACCGGAATCTCAAATATCCGTGATGTCGAGTCTTATCCGAGAACAGCCGGAAACGCGGAATTTTAAATCATTTTTATTGATTATCTGCTGCAATATGAGTTATGACATAAATTTAACAGTTAGACGGAAAGGGAATGAACAGAGAAATGTTATATAAAGAAATGACGGCAGCTCAGCGTGCGGACGAATATGAATTGCTCAGGGGAAAGCTCGATGAATATAAAAGAATGAATCTCAAACTTGACATGTCGAGGGGAAAGCCGAGTGCGGAGCAGCTCGAATTATCACAGGGAATGCTTGGAGTTATCAACAATCCCGAGGACTGCTTTACCGAGGGAGGATTTGACTGCAGAAACTACGGTGTTCTTGACGGAATACCGGAGGCAAAACAGATTTTTTCGGAAATTCTTGATATTCCGTCAAAAAATATAATAGTCGCGGGAAATTCCTCGCTCAATATTATGTACGATGAAATTGCTCGTCTTATGCTTTATGGCGCCGCCGGTGTGGAGAAACCGTGGGCTAAACAAGAGGGAATTAAATTTCTCTGTCCGGTTCCCGGATATGACAGGCATTTCGGTATCTGTGAGTCGCTCGGTATCGAAATGGTTAATGTAGATATGACGCCGGATGGGCCCGATATGAATCAGGTGGAAAAGCTTGTCCGCGATCCGTCTGTAAAGGGTATATGGTGCGTGCCGAAGTATTCAAATCCCGAAGGAATTACATATTCCGACGAAACGGTACGGCGGTTTGCGTCTTTAAAACCGGCCGCGCCGGATTTTCGTATTTTCTGGGATAACGCATATATAATTCATTCATTCAGTGACAGTGATACTCGGCTTTTGAATATTTTTGATGAGGCAAAGAAGTATGGAAACGAGGATATTGTACTTATATTTATGTCTACGTCGAAAATCAGTTTTCCCGGTTCGGGTGTGGCGGTAATGGCTGCTTCGGACGCAAATATTGCGCACACGAAAAGCAAAATGGCAATTCAGACAATAGGTTATGATAAGCTTAATATGATGAGACATGTTAAATTCTTTGGTTCTGTCGGCGGGCTTATGGATCATATGAAAAAACATGCGGATATTATAAAACCGAAATTTGAAGCCGTTCTTTCGACTTTTGAAAAAATGCTTGCTCCGTATGGAGTAGCAAGCTGGACCAAGCCGATAGGCGGATATTTTCTGAGCCTTAACGTCCGACCGGGATGTGCAAAAAGAGTATATGAGCTTGCAAAAGAGGAGGGAGTAACTCTCACGGAGGCAGGAGCTACTTTTCCATATAAGAATGATCCCGAAGACTGTAATCTGCGAATCGCGCCGACCTATCCCACTGTCGGGGAAATGGAAACAGCTTCGACAATTCTTTGCCTGTGCGTAAGGGCGGCGGCGCTTGAAAAAATGAATGAGAATAAAGCCGGATGAAATTTGAATATATACGAAAGGCAAGGTAAAATTCATGAATAATATGCATGAGTATATTCTGTCGCTGTGTAAATCGGCGAAGCACGCATCAGTTTCAATATCGGAAGCCGGCGGAAAGCAGAAGAACGACGCACTTTTGGCTATATCTGAAAAGCTTACGGAGAACAAGAAATTGATTATTTCCGCAAACAAGCTTGATACGGATTCGGCAGAGGCGAACGGTATATCAAAAGCAATGATAGACAGACTTATGATAAATTCCGACCGAATTGACGGAATAGTATCTTCCTTGCATGAGCTGTGCGGTCTTACAGATCCCGTCGGCTCCGGAGAGAGATGGAATCGTCCGAACGGACTTGAAATATCAAAGGTTCGTGTACCTCTCGGAGTGATTGCGATAGTTTACGAGTCGAGACCGAATGTGACGGTCGACGCGGCGGCGCTTTGTCTTAAAACCGGTAATGCGGTTATTCTCCGCGGCGGAAAAGAAGCGATTAATACGAATCGTGTTCTTGTCAGAATAATGAGAGAAGCGGTTTCTTCTGTCGGACTGATGGAAGACATAGTTCAGCTTGTTGACGATACTTCCAGAGAGGGAACGGCCGAATTGCTTGGAATGAGAGGCTATATTGACGCACTTATTCCGCGCGGCGGCCGCGGGTTAATCCGGTCTGTTGTAGAAAATGCAAAAGTGCCGGTTATTGAAACCGGAGCCGGGAACTGTCATATGTATATTGATTCAAGCGCAGATATTGAGATGGCGGTAAATATATCGGTGAATGCAAAAACCTCACGGCCGTCTGTCTGTAATGCAATTGAAACCTTGCTTGTGCATCGTGAAATCGCCGAATGTTTTTTGCCCAAATTTGCGGAAGCGGTCGAACCTTTTAATCTTGATATACGCGGAGACAAAGAGGTTTGCGGTATTATAAAATGCAGTTCCGAGGCGACGGAGGAAGATTATGCAACAGAATTTGACGATTATATAATCGCGGTTCATATTGTCGGATCAACCGACGAGGCTATAAACCATATCGAAAGGTATTCAACCGGACACAGTGAAGCTATTATAACAAGGTCGCTTAAAGACGCGGAGCTTTTCAAACGCAGGGTTAATTCAGCGGCTGTCTATGTAAACGCTTCAACCAGATTTACAGACGGAGGGGAGTTCGGTTTCGGTGCGGAAATCGGAATTTCCACGCAGAAGCTGCATGCAAGAGGGCCCATGGGGCTGCCGGAGCTGACGACTGTCAAATATATTATCGACGGAGACGGACAGATAAGATAGTCAGTAAGTGTAAGTTTGATAATGTTCTTTCTGTGATAATGTGATAAAGATAATAAAGCAGGCTGATTTGCGGATATTCTGAAATCGGCCTGCTTTTATATTATTTTCAATAATAGGAATAATAGGTAAAACATTGTCATGGGGCGGGCATCGCAGAGACAAACTATACCGCTGTCCGAAACGCCGGAGAAACCCGCCGCCGAAAAGGCGGGGAAAAGCTTGCTTTTGGTTATAAAAGTAAGGTTTATTGCTTTTCGTACGTGATTTCAAACCAGAATGTAGAACCGTTTCCGAGTGACGAAGAGACACCGTACGAGCCTCCGAGCAGGTCCATGGTGCTGCGGACAATTGAGAGGCCGAGCCCGGTACCGACGGCGGCTCTTTTATGAACTTTATCCACTTTGTAATAACGGTCCCAAATCAGATGGAGCTTCTCCGGCGCAATGCCGTCGCCTGTATCGGTAACAGAAATGCGGACGCGGTTATCCTCTTCGTTTACCGTTTGAGATACATAGATTCGTTTATCGACTCCCGTATAGGTGAGAGCATTATTTACGAGGTTATAGAAAACCTGCATAAGCAGTGTTTTGTCTGTATTGACGGTTATATCATTTTGTGCGTCAAATGTAATTATATATCCCTTTTGTTCCATCAGCTTATTATATCGAAGCAATGCCGTTTTTATTGCAGCTGTCAAACTGAAGCAGGACGGAGTTACCGTACGCACACCCGCTTCAAGCTTTGATATATCGAGAACATCGTTGACAAGCGATGTAAGCCTGTTGGATTCGTCAATTATAATCTGCAGATTTTCCGGAGAATTTTCATCGGGAATATCCCGCATGATTTCGGCATAGCCCGAAATCATTGTAAGAGGAGTGCGCAGGTCATGGGAGATATTTGCAATCAGTTCACGCCGAAGAGCGTCTACCTTTGAAAGTTCGTGTTCCGCATAATCAAGAGCGCGTGCGAGTTCGCCGATTTCACGGTACCCTGATGCGGTGAAATTAACATTGTAGTTGCCGGTAGCGAGCTGTTTTGCGCCGCTGCTTAGTTTCACAATCGGTTTGGCAATTTTTCTTGAAATAAGAAGTGACATTATAAGAGCAAGAAGCACAAGAACGACAGAAATTACCGACAGAAGACGATTGAGCGTGCTTACGGTTGCGTTTACCGGTGATATTACCGAGTTAAGTAATATCAGTATAGTGTTTCCGTGAGAGTCCGTTGTAATTTCTGAGTATATTATGCTTTCGTTATCTGCCGGAAGCAGCTCGTAAAGGGCGCTTTCGCTGCTGATATAGCTTCTTCTTTCACTGCTGTATCTGAAATGCTGAATACTGGAGCCGCCGGCATTTTTTGCGGAATCATAGAAAACAAATATGCTGTTTTTTTCCGCGTTGTGTATAAGGCAGCTCCGAAGCGCTTCGACCGAAAATATTTCAATCGCTTCTTTATCGTTTGTCATCCGCAGAATTAAAAGACATATATCATTCTTGCGGCTTACGGTCTCCGCAAGAGTATCAAAATCCGAATTGTCGATTGAATTTTTCAGAAGTGATGCCGTGCGTGTAATTTCGTTTGTCTTTATATTTTTATATATTGCATCAAGAAACACAACCTGACAAAGCCAGAGAATTATAAGAACAATTGCGGTAAAAAGAGAAAACCATAAAAATATATGCCATTTAATTTTTACGCCCTTGTGAAAATGTTCTTTTTTTGGGGCGGCATACGCTCTTTCCTTGGAAATCGTATCGTCAGTTATTTTTTGCTTACGGCAGGCTTTCTTTTTTTCTGTAAATTTAATTATCCGTTTCAAAGCGGTATCCGACTCCCCGTAAAGTAACAATAAATTTAGCGTATTTTCCGAGTGAACGGCGAAGCAGCTTAACATGAGTGTCAAGAGTACGGTCATCGCCGTAGAAGTCATAACCCCAGACGTTTGTTATAAGTTTTTCTCTGGAAAGGGCGATGTTCTTGTTTTTTATAAAATAGAAAAGAAGCTCATATTCTTTCGGAGACATCTGAATTCTTTTTTCATCTATGTAGACGATACGCGCGGTAAAATCTACTGTTAAGCCTTCTGCGGTGAAAATATCCTTTTGTCGGTTTGACTCCTCGTTTTCAGACGGAGATGACGACCGTCGGAGAATGGCGTTTATTCTGAGCATCAGCTCTTTTGGGGAAAACGGTTTTACCACATAATCGTCAATTCCCAGCTCAAAACCGTTGATTTTATCATATTCTTCTCCGCGTGCCGAAAGCATTATTATCGGAGTTTCGGCGGTTTTGCGAATTTCTCTGCATGCTGAAAATCCGTCTAATTCGGGCATCATAATATCCATTATTATCAAATCATATTTGTTATTTCTGCAGAGCATGACGGCTTCCATTCCATCGCTTGCCTCAGTCACCTTATGCCCTTCAAATTCTGCATATTTGCGTATTAAATTGCGAATCATTTCTTCGTCGTCTGCAATGAGAAGGTTATACATTGGCATGAAACTCCTTAAAAAATTCTTATTGCGCAGATATGGTTTTCGATTTTTCAAACCTTTTAATATATTGGAATTTACCTTAATATATTGAAATTTACCGACACAGTAATTGATGCCGATAAAAATTTTACCGGCAAGGATTAACTTCGCTCCTGACTAACGCTGTTAAGGAACGGAGTAATCCGTTCCTTAACGTACATTGTCTGAGATTAATTATTCGCTGCAGCTTCAATCAGAGTAATAGTAACGTCCAGCATATTGCTTCTTCCTGTTTGGGAGTCGCTGATTCTCGATATGGTAACCGTTGCCGTGTCTCCTATTTTATATTCGGAAAGAAGTGATTTTAAATCTGCCTGATCCGATACGGTAACTCCGTCTATCGCTACAATGCGGTCACCGAACTGTAAGTCGCCTGTCTGACCGTCGGTATACTTTAAGAAATAAACTCCGTAATTGTTTACATAATTGAGAAGACCTTTGTAGTCGGAATTTCTTAGGCTGTAAAGAGCCGTGTCGTCCGATACGTCATAGACATATATGCCGAATGCAGGTCTGCCTGTTACATATCCGTTTGACTTAAGCTGTTCAACAACTTCCATAGCATCGTTTATCGGAATTGCAAATCCGAGACCTTCAATTGCCGTGCCGGATTCTTTTGCGTTTACGATTCCGATAAGATTGCCGTTGTTGTCAAAAAGCGCGCCGCCGGAATTTCCGGGGTTTATTGCAGCGTTTGTCTGGAGAAGCTTATATGTCGTACCGTCAATTGTTACCTCGCGTTCAAGCGCACTGATTATACCGTTTGTTGCTGTTCCGCCAAGCTCGCCGAGCGGGTTTCCGATTGCAATTGCGGGTTCTCCGACGATGAGTGTGTCGGAGTCTCCGATTACTGCGCTTGTAAGGCCTGCCGCATCAATTTTGATAAGCGCAATATCGGTTTGGGTATCGGAGCCGATGACAGATGCGTCATAAGTTGTGCCGTCGGTGAGGGTGACTTTGACTGTAGTTGCGCCTTCGATTACATGCGCGCAGGTGACGATGTAGCCGTCTTCGGTCAAAATTACGCCGCTTCCGGCACCGGTACTGATGTATTGACCGAAGATCGAATTTGTAGATACTTGTTCGGTAACAATCTCAACAACGGTATCCGCCACGGCCTGAACGACATTTGCGACATTGTAGTTTGTTTCGCCGAGATTTTCTTTTGAATTTACGTTCTGGTAAATGAGTGAAGAGTTTGTATTTGTATTAGAGATAGTTTCGGTGTTATCAGAAAAATAACGGTTTGTGACGATTGTTCCTCCGATGCCGGCAGCACCGGAAACCAAGATACATACGGCAATCAGCGCGGCAATTCCGCCCTTTGACATGCCGCCCCGTTTTTGCTTTTTTGAACCGCGGCGTTTTATCTGTTCGGATTGATAAGGGGTATATTGATTTTGTGCAGTACCGTAATATTGTGTATTTCCGTTATCATTTGAGACGGGACGAACATTGTACGGCTGAGCTTGAGGCTTATAGGAGTATTCGTTGCCGTTCCAAGACGGGTTTGTATTTTGATTGTTCTGCGCAGTTTGGTGATTTTCTCCGTACGGATGCTGCCATGGTGCGCCGTTTGCATATTGCGGGGTTGAGTTGTTAAAGTTCTGATTATGTCCGGAATTTTCCTCATTGCGAATGTCCGAATAAGAAGAGCAGCTGTCGGAAGCTTGATTCATCCGATTTTCCGCCTCTTCGGAAAAACTTTCCGTATGGGTATTTGATTCAAACGCTTCCGATTCCGTATTTATATTTTCATTTTTATCCTCGGACATATTATTATTTTCGCTGTCAGGATAATTTCTGTTGTTATCGTTTTCGTTATACATAATTCTGCCATCCTTTCATTTCTTCTTGTCTGAGCGGATCGCTCTTTCTTTTGTGATTTTATTATAAGCGGCTTATGTGATGAAAAAATGATGAAAATAAAAATTATTGCTGAAATCAAACTGACGTGAGGCTGACCATTTATTAAAATATTTTAACAGTAATTATTGTTGACATAAGATCAAACGGTTATGAAGGAGTATAAACGTTTTTACATTAAAATTATAACATTTATTTGCTTCAGCTCTATTAACAAACGGTTAAATTGTTTGTTAGTTAATTTTTTATTCAAACTTTTATCAACTATGTAATGTATACTCAAATATTAAACTATAGGATTTATGAGGATATGCGGTTATGATCAGCGTAAAAGATCTTGAAAGCTTATTTAAGGAATACAAATATAAAATAGAAATGCACTGCCACTCCAATCCCGCAAGCCCGTGCGCGGATTTTTCTCCCGAAGAGGTAGTAAATATTTATTCCGAAATCGGATATGATGCGATTGTTCTTACAAATCATCTCAATTATGGTCTTATGAAAGACGGTGAATCTGAGGAAGAGTATGTAGACCGATATATGGAAGATTATTGCCGCGCGGCCGAGGCGGCCGGGAAAACAGGGATTACTTTAATTTACGGAATTGAGGCGCGTTTTCCCGAAAACAGCAACGATTATCTTGTATATGGAGTAGACGGGAAGGAAACAAGAAATCTTTTTCCGAATCTTAAAACAGGGCTTTCGGATTTCAGAAAAAAATACCGTAATGACCGGATGGTTTTTATTCAGGCGCATCCCTGCCGTCACGGGTGCCTGAGAATGGAACCGTCGCTTTTGGACGGCGCAGAGGTTATCAATCTTCATCCTCATCATAACAGTATGCCCGGATTTGCGGCAAAATATGCAGAAGAGGTCGGCGGGATTATTGTTTCCGGAAGTGATTTTCATCATCCCGGAACTGCCGGACTTGGCGGAATTTATACCAAAACGCTTCCCGAAGATACATTTGAGCTTGCGGAGATACTTCGTTCCGGTGACTATCTGCTTAATCTCGGAGGACTGCCGGTAGTGCCGCGGTATATGCATAAATAAATTTTAAAAATATTTCAAAACAAAATTTTAAAACAAGATACAGAAAATTTTTCTGCGGCAGTGCTTTGCCGCCGTTCTTTTGCCCGTATCCGATTCTTTATAATCAGCAATAAAAACAAAGGAAAAAAACAAGATGAATGAAATAATACTGTGCAAATACGGTGAAATTGTCCTTAAAGGACTTAATAAAAAACAGTTTGAAACCGTCATGCTGAAGCAAATCAGACATCGTATAGAGCCGTTTGGACGGTTCGGCGTTACAAGCGCGCAGAGCATTGCTTATATAAAACCTGAGGTTTGTGACGGCGGTTTTGAAGAGGAAGCGGATATCGAAGGTGCGTTTGAGGCGGTTCGGAAGGTTTTCGGAATTGTTACGGTCGCAAGGGCCGCCGTTACCGATAAGAATATGGATGCGATTTTTTCCGCGGTGCTTGAGTATATTCTGCCTGAGCTTAGCAGAAGGGAATATAAGACTTTTAAGGTTGAGGGAAAACGCGGAGACAAGACTTTTTCGCTGACATCGCCCGAAATATCAGCGGAGGTAGGAGCGCTTATTTTGAAGAATGCTTCGCGGCTCCGTGTCGATGTAAAAAGACCGGATGTGGTTGTTCGTGTCGAAATCAGAGCTCAAAACGCATATGTATATATTGATTCGGTAAAGGGAGCAGGCGGACTTCCTGTTGGCTCAGGCGGCAGAGGACTTTTACTGCTGTCCGGAGGAATAGACAGTCCTGTGGCAGGCTGGATGATGGCGAAAAGAGGAGTGGCAATCGACGCGCTTCATTTTGAAAGCTTTCCGTATACAAGCGAAAGAGCAAGAGAAAAGGTCTTTGAGCTTGCACGCATAATGAGCGAGTGGTGCGGCCCGATTCATATGCATGTTATTTCGCTTACAAAAATCCAGGAGGAGCTTCGGAAATACTGCGCGGAGGAATATTTTACGCTGCTTCTGCGCCGCTTTATGATGCGTTTGTCATGCCGCGCTGCCGCCCGTTTTAAATGCGGCGCGTTAATAACGGGGGAAAGTCTCGGCCAGGTTGCGAGCCAGACAATGGATGCCTTTGCCGTGACAAACAGTGTTTGTGACCGCGTTGTTTTTCGTCCGTGTATAGGACTTGACAAAGAAGAGATTGTCGAGTTCGCAAGAAAGATTGGGACCTTCGAGACCTCTATTCTTCCGTATGAGGACTGCTGCACGGTTTTTACCCCGAAGCATCCAAAGACAAAGCCGGAGCTTTATAAGGTTACCGAACAGGAAAGCAAGCTTGATTTTAGCGGACTTGAGCAGGAAGCTTTTTCCGGAATGAGCACAATTGTAATAAAATAATGGGCGTAATTGTAATAAAGTAAAGAACCGTAATAAAACCGTCTATTGTTAATTTTTTTCTTCCTTAATAATTTACTTAAAAATAACACTTGACAAGCACTGCGGATTGTATTACAATATTAACGGTATGATGCTTGTGTTATGAAGGGTTAAATCCTAATCGCAGTTGATTTTTATAGATTATTATATAGGGCGATGTCACAGAAAGTGAATATTCGTGCGATTTTTCGCTGTCGCATGGTAAGAATACAGCGGTTTTTGCATAGATTTATACAAAATTTTTACTATATGTCAGGTTTATAACCGAAAAAAGAGATAATAAGATTGGCAGACGGTTACAGCGGTATATTTTTGTTATCTGTTTTGCGTAAGAAAAGTATAAAATTTTTATTGTAGTCTTAAGAGGAGAACCGAAGAGGTATCAAGGGATAATCTTAATACAGATCTGCTTCAGCGATTTATAATCATATTCTATATTTTACTGCTGTACTGCGGCTGTAAAGGAATCACGTCATATCGTGACGCATTCTTTTTACATGCGGCAGTTTTTTGTTCTTAAATCAGAGTACGGAAGGCTTTTGAGCTTTATTGAATATGCCGCACGATTTGCTTTCCGTGTAAAGGAATCCGATTTGATTTTACTGATTTAACTGTTTTTTTGACATTTGACAATGAAAAAAGTTTTAGGAGGTGCTTTATGAATCCCATATTAGGTGCAGTATTTACAGTAATTGCATTGATAGTCGGTTTGGGTATCGGTGTGTTTGCGGGAATTACATACCGCAAAAAGGTTGCGGAAGCTGAAATAGGCTCGGCAGAGATTCAGGCGAAAAAAATTATTGACGAAGGTATAAAGCAAGCGGAAACCAAGAAAAAGGAGCTTTTGCTTGAAGCAAAAGAGGATATTATCCGCGCAAAAAACGATAATGAGCGGGATATGAAGGAGAGACGGGCTGAGCTCAACCAGCTTGAAAAGAGGCTTGTATCGAAGGAAGAGTCTTACGACCGAAAGATGGAGAGTCTTGAGCATAGGTCTGAGACTTTGAACCGAAAAATTAAAGAAAATTCAGATTTGCAGGAAGAAATTAAGAAGATAAGAGATTCCGAGCTTTCGAGGCTGGAACATGTTGCCGGACTTACCGCCGCGGAAGCCAAGGAGGAAATGCTTTTAAAAATAGAAAGTGAAGTTCGCCACGAGACGGCAATGCGTATTATTGAAATTGAGAGTGAAATGCGCGAAAACGCAGAGATGAAAGCTAAGGAGATAATTTCGCTTGCAATCCAGCGGTGTGCGGCTGACTATTCATCCGAGGCAACAGTTTCCGTTGTGCCGCTTCCCAGCGACGACATGAAGGGACGTATTATCGGGCGCGAGGGAAGAAATATCCGTACTATCGAAACGCTTACGGGCGTCGATCTTATAATTGACGATACTCCGGAAGCAATTACGCTTTCGAGCTTTGATCCGGTAAGACGTGAGGTTGCAAGGATTGCCCTTGAAAAACTGATTACCGACGGACGTATTCATCCTTCGAGAATCGAAGAAATGGTGGAAAAGGCAAAGCGAGAGGTAGATTTGTCGATTAAACAGGCAGGAGAACGCGCAACCTTTGATACGGGAATACACGGAATTAACAATGAGCTTATTAAAATTTTGGGAAGACTTAAATTCCGTACAAGCTACGGACAAAATGTTTTGGTACATTCGATTGAGGTGGCGCATCTTTCAGGAATTATTGCCGATGAACTCGGAGTAGACAATACTTTGGCGAAGCGTGCGGGACTTCTCCACGATATAGGAAAAGCGCTGACGCAGGAGGTCGAGGGTTCACACGTTCAGCTTGGCGTTGATATTGCCAGAAAATATAAAGAAAACAAGGATGTTATTCATGCGATTGAAGCTCATCACAATGATGTTGAGCCACGCACGATAATAGCTATGATTGTACAGGCGGCAGACGCAATTTCCGCGGCGCGTCCCGGAGCTCGTCGGGAAGATTTGGACAACTATATCAAGCGTTTGCAGAAGCTTGAAGAAATATCCGAAAGCTTTGACGGAGTTGAGAAGGCATACGCTATTCAGGCAGGACGTGAGATACGCATCATGGTTAAGCCCGAAGAGGTCAATGACGAGCAGATGGTGCTTGTGGCGCGTGATATTGTAAAGAAAATCGAAGCGGAGCTTGAATATCCGGGACAGATAAAAATAAATGTAATCCGTGAGAGCAGGGCAATAGATTTTGCTAAGTAATAAATAAGAATATGCTCCTTTTTATAATGTCGCTCTTTGAAGGTAATATTTTTCTTTGGGATGACCGTTTTATGAAAAGGAGCAGTTTTTTACAGATAAATTTATGTTCATATGGCTGTATGTATAATTATAAGATTTTTACATACATACTTAAAGCCTTATCCGCCGAAAGGATATAAACGCCGATGAAAAAGAACACTCTTAGAATTCTTGCGCTTGGAGATATTGTAAGTCCCGGTGCCGTATCCGAAATTTCCGCCCGACTGTGGAAATTCAGAGAGGATAACGGTATTGATTTTGTTATTGCGAACGGAGAAAACGCGTGCGTAGGCAACGGGCTCGATCCTGCAAGCGCCAAGAAGTTGCTGACGTCCGGAGTTGACACAATAACATCCGGAAATCATATCTGGAGAAAAAAGGAGATGCATTCCTGGCTTGACGAAGGGCACCCGGTGCTGCGGCCGGCAAACTATCACGCGACAGCTCCGGGAGACGGTCACATTGTGACGGATGTTTGCGGCTACCGTTTATTGATTATCAATGTTCTCGGTGTAATTTACATGGAGCCTCTTGAAAATCCGATAAGATGTATTTCAAGAATGCTTGACTATTATAACGGACGGTATGACTTTGCGGCACTTGACGTACATGCCGAGGCTACTTCCGAGAAAATTGCGATAGGAAGATGCTTCGACGGAAGAATTTCAATTGTATACGGAACCCATACTCATGTGCAGACCGCCGATGAATGTATTTTGCCGAACGGAACGGGATATATCACAGATCTCGGAATGTGCGGTCCCGACAATTCTGTGCTTGGCGTACGTACCGAGAAAATAATAGAGCGGCTTACAACTTCAATGCCTGTGCGGTTTGAATTTGCCGAGGAACATATAACGATGCACGGCGCTGTATTTGACATAGATATTTCGGATTTTAAATGCAAACAGGTAGAGAGAGCCGTATTCTGAGTATTATCGGAGAAAGCCGGATCGAAGGGCGTTAGAAAATAAGACGCAAAACGCCGTCATGAGACGATTTGACATGGGCCGATTTGTCATGAAACGGTTTAACAAGAAACAGGTTTGACATGAAACAGGTTTGACGTGAAACAAGTTTGACATGAAACAAGTTTGACATGAAACAAATTTGACATGAGATAAGTTTGACATGTAACCGTTTGGGGCGGATTGTATGCCGCTGCCGCTGAAAAGCTGCTGAAACGCCGGAGAAACCTCTCTGCGCGGGAGTCGGGGGATACCTTGCTTTTAAGTTATTTTAATATTCATAAAATAAGGAGGCCTTTGCAGAAAAGGCGTGGTAGTTATATGAAAACTTCTTTTTTAAGATGGGCAATTGGGCGCGGAGAATTTGACGGCCGATTTTCGGAGCTTTACGGAAATGAATCGGCCGCAGGTCAGAAAAGCAGGTATATATCTGCGCTGGATAGGTTTTCGATAAAATACGGAGATGGAAAGCTTGATAATGACGTTCATGTTTTTTCTGTACCCGGACGCAGTGAAATATGTGGGAATCACACCGATCATAACTGCGGAGCGGTAATCGGCTGCGCGGTAGATATTGACCTGATATTAGTAGCGTCTCCTATTGAGGACAGAAAAATCAATATTATGAGCGAAGGCTTTGGCTTTATATCTTTGGATATAGACCAAATTATGAAGACTCCCCCGGAAAAATTTACAACGAAGGCGCTGGTTGCCGGAGTTTGTGCCGGGTTTATGAATCGCGGATGTAATGTAGGCGGATTTAACGCATATATAACGAGTAATGTTAAACGCGGATCTGGGTTATCATCTTCCGCAGCTTTCGAAGCCGCTGTAGGAACAGTTCTGAATTTTTATTACAATGAAAACAAATTGGATTCTGTGGAAATTGCAAAGATATCGCAGTATGCAGAGCGTGAATATTTCGGAAAAGCATGCGGGCTCATGGATCAGGCTATCTGCTCTGTAGGCGGACTGGTGATGATTGATTTTGAAAACGAGACGGCTCCGAAGATTGAAAAACTTGATATTGACTTTTCCGAGTTCGGTATCAGCATGTGTATAACCGATACCGGAGGAGATCATTCCGATTTAAGTGATGACTACAGCTCCATTCCGACCGAGATGAAAAAAGTAGCTGAGCATTTCGGACAGAGAGTTTTGCGGTTTGTGGATTCGGCTGCGCTGATTGAGGAAATTCCAAAGCTTCGCAGCGAGACGGGAGATCGTGCGATACTCCGCGCGCTTCATTTTGCTGACGAAAATATTCGTGTCGCACGGCTTAAGACGGCGATGCTGAAGCATGACGCCGCGGAATTTTTGAGAATAATCTCGGAATCGGGAGAATCGTCCGAACGGCTTTTACAGAATATATATTCACCGAAGCAGACGAAGCGTCAGGGAATCGCGCTTGCTCTTGAGATGTCGGCGCGTCTGTTAAAGGGTAAGAATGCCGCGTGGAGAGTGCATGGAGGCGGTTTTGCCGGAACAGTTCAGGCTTTTGTACCGAATGAGCTTGTAGAAGAATTCCGCTCGGGAATGGAAAGAGTATTCGGAGAGGGTTCGTGTACGGTAATGCAGGTGCGAAGCAGCGGCGCCGTTACGGTCTTTTAAATTTCTTTTTTCGTTTGGGAAATATACAAAAATCAAATCAAAAAAATAAAAGAGCTTAAAAGGAATTAAATGAGTGAAAAAGCCCTGTCATGAGGCGATTTCACCGGGAATTTGTGCTGCCGATGCAAAAATGAAGAGAATCCCTCCGCCAAGGAGGCGAGGGACATCTTAATTCTTATATATATTCGTTTTTTATATTCGTTGAATATTTTTTGTAATTTTGGTGTGAATATTTTCAGGGGAGGGATAGATTAATACAAAATGAGATACAAAAAAATTGTCCCTGCCGAAAAAGCTTCGGAATCCGGAAGAAGAAACAAGAATATAAAAAGATTAACGTATTTTATAATTTCTTTTTCTGTGATATTTGGTTTATTTGAAGGATTGGTTGCGCTTGAATTCAAACCGGTCTACCCGATATATCTTACAATTCTTACCGTTCTGCTTGTACTGTTTCTCTTTTTCAACAAGGGATTTTCATCTGCTCTTCCGGAACGCTCTATGCTGCCCGAACAGTGGAGCGAGGAGAAAAAGGACGGTTTTTATCTGCGTTGGGAACGGGACAAGAAGATTGCTCGTATCATATTAATCTTTTTGATTCCGTTTTTGCTTACTTTTTTAATAGATTATATAGTATTGTTTTTACCGGAGTTGCTTTCGTGATATGTCAGATTTGTCAGTTATAACTTTATATTCCGGCTCAAAGGGGAACAGTATTTTTGTCAGAGCCGGAGGCACATGTATATTATTCGATGCCGGACTGACATGCAGTGCGCTTTGCGGTTCTCTGAGGAAAATTGATGTTGCTCCGGAAACGCTCGACGCGGTGTTTGTCACGCATGAGCACAGCGACCATATATCTGCACTGAATGTATTTTCAAAAAGATATGATGTTCCGATACATATAACAGGGCCTTCCGCCGCAGGGCTTAGATGCGACGAGAGAAAACTGGTGATCCACGATCCGCTTTACAGTGTATCGCTTAATGATTCTGAAATTTCATCCTTTGTAACGCCTCATGACAGTCATATGAGCGTCGGATATGTTGTGAGAACGGATTACGGAAACGTGGGAATTGCCACCGACCTTGGATTTGTGCCCGATGAGATTACAGAGACGCTTTCTTACTGTGACAGCGTAGTTCTTGAGTCGAATCATGATATTGAGATGCTTAAAAGCGGTCCTTACCCGCCCGCGCTGAAACGGCGGATTTTATCAAAATACGGACATTTATCTAATGCATGCTGTGCGGAGACTGCCGCTTATCTTGCGGCCTGCGGAGTAAAAAATATAATGCTTGCACACCTCAGCGAACATAATAACACTCCTGAGCGCGCTTATATGGAAACGAGACGGCGGCTTGACTCTGTCGGATACTCCTTTGTCAATCTTCAGGTTGCAAGCGCCGGTCGGATTACAAAACTGATATAGCTAAAATCAAGCTGGCACCGTCTTTTTTGCGAGGACTGTCCGGATCTTTTTCAGTCAGAATAATCGCCGCGGCGGCCGCGGTGCTCCATGACGGCGTTTTGCGTTTTATTTGAACAGGCTGTCGGCTCAGGCGTGTCGGTTTTTGTTACGCTCGGAAATGTCTGACGAGACGCGCAGGAACAGCGGAGAGATGCATGTATTACAGAAAGTGTGGTTAAATTATGCTCGGAATTACCATAATATGTGTAGACAAGCTTCGGGAGGCATATCTGCGTGATGCGGTTTCAGAGTATGAGAAAAGGATGTCTTCGTATTGCAGACTGAAAACTGTAGAGGTCGCCGGCGACGCGGAGATAATCGCCGCGCTTCCGGCGCGGTCTTATAAAGTTGCCTTATGTATAGAGGGCAGGCAATTTTCATCTGAGGAGCTTGCGGAAAAAATTGAAGACATTAAGCTCAGAGGGTATTCTGAAATTGCCGTTATAATCGGAGGGACCGACGGAATGAGTGAGGATGTCAAGTCAAGGTGCGATCTCAGACTGTCTTTTTCAAGAATGACATTTCCGCATCCGCTTATGCGTGTAATACTTCTCGAACAGTTATACCGAGCACTTAATATCAGTGCAGGCGGAAATTATCATCATTGATTTATTTGGATAATTCGGTATGAAAGGATGATAGATTTATGGCTGAAAAAAATTCCGGGGAAAAGCGTATAAAAAATATTCGTCGAAAAAATATTATCATTACGCTTATATCCGTTGCGGTGCTTTGTACGGTTTCCGCGGCTGTGATTATTTTTCAGGTAAATCATTTGGCCGTACCGCATATCGATGAAGAGTCTGCGCAGGAAACATCGGCGGAAACCGTTCCGCAGACAGAACCCGAGCCTGAAACTGAGCCGCCTGCCGAAACAGAAGCGCCGGGCAAATTCGATTCTTTGGAATACTACAGTGCGACGGCGGGAATCCGGACCGTCTCGGAGCTTAATCAGGCAGGATATGTTTCTTCCGCACAGGATTATGTTCCCGGAAGTTTTACCGTTGGCAGGGTAGAAACACCGTTTGTTCTTCCCGACTATTTCAGCTACAGATCCGAATTTAATCCTGCAAATTATAATTATAAAAGTATACCTGCGATGCGTGCGTATATGGATTATCTTTTGTGCGATGACGGAAGAAGTATTAATGTTCTTGACAGCGCGGGGAATATTGTCGCGGAAGGAATTGACGAGCTTACGCTTGTTTATCAAAGAGACAGAAACGGAAATCCTTTGTTTTCCAAAGACGGAAAGTATTATTATATAATTGAGGGGACGGGAACGCTTGCGGAAGTTAATTTTGATCCCGATTTCGGCACTGCGCTGAGCTATTCATATTCAAAATCCGATATGGAGAACCCGGCGAAGCTTTATCGATTTTATGTCGATAAAGAAGAGATACGGCTTTTTTCGCTGCTTGACGGAACTGACGTGACAAACTTTGTCGGGCGCGTTATAGAGTTTAAGGGAGAAGAGCAGCTGACTGTTGAAAGCGAGCGCGTACCGCCGTATGAAAAGAGAGTCTGCGATGTTCGGCTTTGGGGATATATGGACGCAGCGGGAAACGAGGTAATTCAAGCTCAGTATTATTTTGCATCTGAATTTAACGCGGACGGATACGCTTTTGTAACGCTTCAGGACGGGCATATGCAGATGATTGACCGTACCGGAGCGGTAGTTCTTGATCCTTACGGGCGTAAATTTAACCAAGAAACCAATATTGACAATCTTGTGATAGACGGAATTTATCTGCCCGAAACCTTCGGAGAGGAATCGATCGGAATGTTTCGGTTCGATCACGGACTTATGCGCGTCGTGCGCGGACTTTATGATTATTATGCGCTTGGAATCCGAGTAAGAGAAGAAGACACTCTTATCTATGAGAACGGACAGTATTTTGCTATTCCGACCGGATATAAGCTTTGCGCTTACTCAGACGGTGTGCTGCTCCTTGAGCGGAACGGCTTATACGGATATATGGATTATACCGGAAAGTGGATTACCGATCCGATTTTTATATCCGCGAAGCCGTTTTATGAAGGTCTTGCGGTCGCAGGAAACAGCAGCGGACAATATTGCGTGATTGATACGAACGGAGACATTGTTTTACCGATGGCTTATGAGTACGTGACCGAATGTGTGAACGGCGCATTTGCGGCGTTCAGTGTAAACGACGGATGGATTTTATTCAATAAAATGACTGCTGCCGGATGAGCGGCGTCTCTCGATGGAAAAGGTAGATGTCATGAAAAAGAAACCGGAATTACTTGCTCCTGCCGGGAATTACGAAAAATTTGAAACAGCGGTGAGATACGGCGCGGATGCAGTCTATCTTGCCGGACAGCTGTTCGGAATGCGTGCGGCCGCCGATAATTTTACTCTTGCCGAGATTGAGAGGGCGGCTAATTTTGCGCATGACCGCGGTGTAAAGGTATATGTTACCGTTAATACAATGCCGCATGTAAATGAGTATCCTGCTCTTTCGGAGTATCTTAAATCGCTCGGAAAAACAGGAATTGACGCTTTGATAATAGCGGATTTGGGTGTTGCGGCGCTTGCAAGAGAGCTTATTCCTCATGTTCAGATGCATGTTTCGACGCAAGCCGGCTCGGTGAGTCACGCGGACTGTATAGCATGGCATAAGCTTGGTGCGTCGCGCATTGTGCTTGCAAGGGAGCTGACGTTAAACGAGATAAGAGAAATCAGGCGACAGGTTCCGGAGGAGATTGAGCTTGAAGTTTTTATTCACGGTTCGATGTGCGTATCGTGGAGCGGAAGATGTCTTTTGTCTGCGTCTCTTATCGGGCGGGATGCAAACCGTGGAATGTGCGCACAGCCTTGCCGATGGAATTATAAGCTTTACGGCGGAAACCGCGGAACTTTACAAAACGGCGAAACTTCACAGGACCGCGAAACTTTACAAGGCAGCGGAACTTTACAAGACAGCGGAACTTTACAGGACGGCGAGACTTTACAGAACGGCGGGACTTTCGGGGACGGCAGGTATTTTGAGCTTGAAGAGGAATCGAGGCCGGGGCAGCGGTATCCTGTAGAGGAGGATGAGCTTGGCACCTTTATTATGAGCTCGAAGGATTTGTGTATGATTGAGCATGTCGGAGAGCTCTGCGATGCCGGAATAAATTCGTTTAAGATTGAAGGACGTATGAAAAGCGCTTATTATACCGCCGTCACTGCTAATGCTTACAGAATGGCAATCGACAGCCTGAGCAGCGGCGAAGATGCAAAAACGGAGCTTCTCCTTAAAGAACTTGAAAGCGTCAGCCACCGTGAGTATGGTACAGGATTTTTTTATGACGACTGCGGCACGGAGCCGCAGCTTATAAGCGATGTCAGTCGCGGCTACATAAGAGAGAAAGCTTATCTTGCGATTGCGGAATCGTATGACGCAGAAAGCGGCCTTGCAGGGTTTGTACAGAGGAATAAATTTAAAGCGGGTGATGCGGTAAAGATTATTTCGCCGGGAAAGCTTTCGCGTGAGTTTATTGCAGAAGAGCTCTACGATGACGGCGGGGCGCCGATTGAAGCTGTGCCGCATCCGTATATGAAATTTAAGGTGCGAGTTCCGTTTGAGATAAAACCCGGAGATATTATGCGCGGCGCATAGAGATGAACAGATAACGCATAGAGATTAATAGATAAATTAAGACAGAGCCTGCACGTACCTGCGTGCGGTCCTGTCTTAAAAATTTTTTCCTGTAAAGCAGTAACGAATTTTATTGAAAGTCATAATATGTTATCAGGAAGCAAAAAACAGAAAGGTTTGATGCTTCCGACACTAATGTAATTTCCGGAATGAGTTTGTGTAAAAATAAAAAACAAAAACGTTTAATATTATGGGAGGCTTTCAAATGAATTGTCTTTGCAACCTTTTTAATGATGATTGTCTGTGGATTATAATCCTTATTATCCTCGTTCTGATGCTTGCTTGCGGAAACTGCTCATGCGGCGGTTCCAGCCGTAACAGCGGATGCGGCTGCTAATTTTTAGCCTGCAAACGGATATATAAAGTAAATAGATAATAAAAGGACCGCGGCAAAGTGTTTCGCTTTGCCGCGGTCGCCGTATTGATAACCTATCGTGTAATCAAATATAACTGAGTATAACTGAACAAAAATCCTCCGTCTTCCAAACAGCGCAGACAGCGGATGCCGCTGATTTTTTCATCGGGCGTAAATCTCCTGCTGAAAGTGCCTAATGAGGGAGATTTGTCCCTTATTGGAATTGCTCGGTATTGAATTACTCGATATTGAGTCACTCAATATTGAATCACTCGGTTTGCGCAGTTGTTTCGGTTTCAAGATTAGACGGAAGCGGATACTGTTCAGCCAGAGAATTCAGTTCTTCCGTTGCTGTTTTCCACTGTGCGATGAATTCGTCAAGACCTGCTTCATCGTATTCACTGTAATTTCTTGTCGTGGTTTTGGCCTCTTTCAGAAGTGCCGACCATGCGGAAAATTTGGGGGACAGCTCATCGGAATCATAAACGTTGTTGAACGAGCAGTTTTTTACGGCATTATAAAATGCGTCTCCGAATTCGGTGTACGCCGTATTCATTTCCTCAACCTTTTTTTCAAGCGGATCGGTGCAGGCAGACATAATTGCTGCGGAGAAAAGCATCATTAATGCAAGAACAAAAACAGATAATTTCTTCATAAAAATCATTACCTCCGTGTCGGTGAAACAGAAACTCGCAGTTAAAGCGAATGATGCGCCTGAAAATACAGGCGGCAGATATATACAATCGGCGGCATGAAAAAATAATCCTATTGCAGGTCAGCTTTATGCCCCGACTTTAATATTTCATTTTTAGAACAGAAAGCAATATGCCCACGCCTTAAAGACGGCGAGCTCCGCCGAATTTTTTCGGCAGGCTGCAATTCACCGCGGCGTATCATAACAGCAAAGCGAAACGGGCCGATCGAAAAGCTTTAGCTTTGAGATTGTTGTATCTTAAAGCCTGAAGCAAAACCGCAATGTTTCGGGGTTTTGCCGCGCAAAATCGCTGTCGTTGACAGCGAAGCGAAACTTGCTAATCGAAAAGCTTTAGCTTTGAGATTATTGTATCATAAAAAGTAATGTTTGTCAAGAAATTATATTATTCATATCTTTATTATTCAAAGTTCATTTTCAAGCTGTGAGATAACATTTTCCAGCACACTTAGGCGGGCATATTTTTTGTCGTTTCCCGGTATGATTATCCAAGGCGCGTAAGCGGTGTTGGTGTATTTCAGCATGTCGTTCACGGCGGTCTCGTATTGAGGCCATTTTTCCCTATTC
The DNA here is from genome assembly GCA_948467545.1 of uncultured Eubacteriales bacterium. Taxonomy (GTDB): domain Bacteria; phylum Bacillota; class Clostridia; order Oscillospirales; family CAG-272; genus UMGS911. The sequence goes on along the minus strand of CAOKER010000002.1, from coordinate 126,055 downwards.
CTCCAGTCCTCTTCGGTGATTTTCCAGTTTTTTTCAGGCTTTGCGAGTCTTTCGTTGAAGCGCTTAAGCTGTTCATCGGGACTGATGTGAATCCAAAACTTGACTTGTATGGTGCCTCTGTCGTGGAGTTCGCGCTCGAAGTAATTAATTTCTTCAAAAGCCCGCTTCCATTGCTGTTCGGAGCAGAAGCCTTCGATGCGCTCAACCATAACTCTGCCATACCACGAACGGTCAAAAATGGCGATGTGTCCGTTTTTGGGAAGAGATGACCAGAAGCGCCATAAATAATGTCTGCCTCGTTCTTCATTGTTGGGTGCGCTGATTGGAATTACCTCGTAGCCTCTCGGATCGAGTCCTCCGACAAGACGTTTTATCGCTCCGCCCTTACCTGCCGCGTCCCAGCCTTCAAAAACGATTATAAGAGGTCTGCGGCGCAGATATATTTCATTGTGAAGCTCAAAAAGCCGTCTTTGAAGCTTTTTAAGCCTTTCCTTGTACAAATTATTTTCCGCCGCAGGAGATAGGTCGATTTCGCAGAGCGGCAAAATCGGATTTTTCTTAATATCATCGCCTGTTCTGGCAACAAGCTCCTTCGCCTTGTTTTCCTCGGAAGTTTCTGCTTCTGCGCCCCGCTGTAATTCGTCGAGCTTATTTTTGAGAATTTTGCAAAGCTCCGATACGGTTTTATAGATTGTGCTGTGAGAATTGTTTGCATCTATGACAAGCCACGGCGCGCTTCCAGTGTCAGTGTTCTTTATCATATTTTGAAAAGCGGACTTGTAGGCGTCGAACATTCTGTGGTGGCGCCAGTCGTTGGCGGTGACGCGCCATTCGGTGCTTTTATTTTGTTCAAGCTCCGTAAAGCGTTTTTTCTGTTCTTTTTTGGTGATATTTAGAAAGATTTTTATAATCAAATACCCGTCGTCGGTGAGCATTTTCTCCATTACGGATATATCGCGCAGACGGTGATTTACCTCTTTTTCCGAAAGTCCGTCCTCAACCGCAGAGATTGATACATCGCGGTACCATGAGCGGTCAAAGATTGAAATGTTTCCGTAAAGCGGAATTTTTGTCCAGAAACGGCGCAGGAGCGGAAATTTTTTCTCTTCTTCATTAGCCTCGCCGGTCGTATATACCTTGAATCCGCGCGGATCGAGCTCTTTTATAATGCCGGAAATCACACTGCCTTTTCCCGAAGCGCCCCACCCCTCCAAGATAATGATTACAGGAATTTTATTCTTTTTTATGTTTTGCTGATATACGGCAAGCTTTTTCTGCAGGTCGGCAAGTTTGGCTTTCTCGTCGGTGGTTGCGTCTTTTTCCATAATATTGGCGTTTCCTCTCTTTTATTTCTTTTATTTCGTTATGTTTTGGATTTTGCATATTGTTATTTTAAAATGTATATTATCCGCAAAGACTTTGATCGCACGGCTTTCTGTATATATTATAGCACAAAATTCGTTTTATAATTAATCTGCTGTAAAATATTTACACTTACAGCGGCAAAAATGTTACCTCATAACAGCTATGCGGCGGAATTAAAATCCACAGAAATTTCAAAGGGGCGGAAACAGTATAACGCATTTGTAGGAGTCGGTCTTTTTTGGTTTCAGTTTGCTGATCTCATTCATACATTTGGTGCAGACGAAATGCTTTTTATAAGTTCGCAGATTTTCATGCGCGCCGCAGAAGGTGCATCTGAACTTTGCCTTTTCGATTATTATTTTATTTCTTTCTGCTGACAGATAAACATATTCGGTTTTGTTTATATCAGCCAGCGACAATGCACCCGCAGGCAGGACTATTCTTCCCAAAGAGTCAATTTTTCTTGCAAACATTGATTTGTACCTCCCATGTACCGCGTGATTATAATATGTTATTCACGCATCTTTTACAAATATTAGTCTAAAACGACAAAATAATAAACGGATTAAGCTGCCTTGAAAAAACAGCTCAATCCGCTTAAAAGAAAGGTGCGGAAAACCGAAAACTCGGTTTTCCGCTGACCGAAGGGAGTAGTTGATCTTCGGTCATATATATAATCCAGTTGAAATGTGCCGCGCACCATACGGGTTTGACTGTCAATTGTTGACATGCGCATAGGCTAAGCATGCCGCCGGGGCAAAATAATTAGAAGCCGCTCGGAATCGGTTTAAACGCTTGAAGCCATTGTCTGCGGTTGAAGCACTTGAATACAAACGTAATTCTTTGTGCAAAGAGATGGCCGGCAACGGCACATACTGGATAAGTTAACTTCCGGACAAAGTCCGAAGTCGTAGCATGAACTTTGGAATCGCGGGCTATCCGCGCGTACAGCCTACTGCCCGTTCGTTTCGGACAGAGTGTACATATGACATCTGACCGTCAGGGCGGCGGGAATACTGCAGGCAAAACTGTTTTCACGGTTTATCCATGCTTGCACAGTTCCGTCTTACGCGGAGTACAAAGCATAAGCTTCCTCAATGTACGTAACCCTCAACATTTATCTGCGGCGGAACGCCGCGTATTGACTGAAAGCAGAAGCAGTCAGCGTACTTCTGCGGCACTTGCAGTTTAGATTTTGCCCTCTTATGAAAATGCTTCAAGTTTGCAGGTGGAAATAAAAATGCTTCAAGTTTGCAGGCGGAAAAGCTTTGAAACTTTCCGTTCAAGAGCGGAGCCCGACGGAGCAGAGCCGTCGTTTTTTCGTCAAAGTCAATGGAAGTAATTTCAAAAAAAGTGAAAAGGTGTTAAAAATGAGCATAAGTCCGTTGACAAATAACGAAAAATGTGTTAAACTGAAAGTGTCGCAGAAGTAACTTGGTGTTGACGCGTGCAACTCCTAAGTTCGAGGTGTGAGAGGGGGCGAGCCTCTCGCCCTCGCTGCGATTCTTCTTTTACCCGGAAGATTAACTCCGTTGTTCAGCGGCTCCGATTGATTCTCCGATATGCCGTCAAAAGCGTCTGATTCCGACAGGCTGCGGCGAAGCGTTTCGGAGCGTCCGAAAAGAGTTTTTTCCGCGGAAAAGCTTACAGTCAATTAATTATTCAATTTTATGTTCTGTTTGTTCGGTCGTATTCGGGCATATGCGCCGTCGCGGGAAATGCGGGAAATAATACCCGCGTTTGCGCGTTCGTCTATGCCGCCCGTAAAAACCGCCGCTTCCGATGACGGAGATACTGCCGTCGGAAACGTTTCCGCTTGGACCTGACAATGAAAATCACATCCTTAAATCAAGAACTCGGCAAGCATATAAAAAAACCGAAAGCATGCGCACAAACACACGCTTTCGGTTGAAATTACTCAGCTATGACGTCACGTATTATACGGACTGCTGCAAGTTTATTCAAAATCGAAAGTCATCGCCTCCGGTGACATAAACCTTTTTGAAAAAAGGTTTATGAATCCAAAAACTTCAAAATCAGGACGGCGCTCCGAAAAATTATAATGACACCTTTGTAAAGATATAAAGAATATAAAAAGATAAAATAAATTCGGAAAACCGATGAGAATTGTGAAGTTTTGTTTTCGTACCCCCTTGAAATATAGCGGGAAATATGCTATAATGTATCTCACGTCGGTATCGGATTCGTCCGGCTGCTCTGTTTATGTTCCGTGTGCACATAAATATCAGGAAATGCTGAGACCTCAACTCAGCAAATCTGCCGGCGCTTTTTTATGTCTTGCCGGAAAGACTTTATACGGTTTTTATTATAACTTTGCTGGCATTATTATACCACTTTAAAATTTATACGTCAATAGTTTTTTAGAAATTTTTTTATTACTTGAGAAAAATCTTGTTTTTTGGCAGATAATATGCTATAATACAGCTAACGTCGGTACCGGATTCGTCCGGCTGCTCTGTTTATGTGCTGTGTTCGCATAAATATCAGGAGATGCTGAGAGTCCAACTCAGCAAATCTGCCGACGTTTTTTATTTTTGCTGACGTTTTTTGTTTTTTAAGAAACTGCAAAATTACGAGAAAACTGTACTTGAGAAAACTGTATTTGAAGATTTAAAGCCGCCTTCAGGACTTTTTATGTTTGGCGGAGGCGGCCGAAAACGAAACGGTGTCTCGGAATTTGTATGTTCTATGGAAGCGGATGAAACAGAGGTAATGTCTTTGAGCATTTATGTTTTATTGGAACTGCTGAAAACGAAACATTGCTTCGGAGCTTTTATGTTCAGTTGGAGCTGCTGAAAATGAGGCGGTATCCCGGAGTTTTTATATTTTGTCGGAGAAACTGTAATAAAACGGCTTTTTCGGCCTTTTTTATTTTTCACAGTATATTTTATTATCAAAACTTATATTTACAAAACCGAGAATTCATGGTATAATACTTTAAAGCAGTGGCTTTTAGCTAACGCTTTAAAGTACAGGTTAAAGTACGGGTTAAAGTACAGGTTGAAGTATGGGTTAAAGTACGGGTTGAAGTACGGGTTGAAGTATAAGTTAAAGTACAAGTTTTGTTTCGGCGTCAGAGACGGCGGTCATGCAAAATAAAAATTTGTCCGATTACAAATACATTCGAGTACAAATACAAATTAATAATAATATAGTATGAGCTAATATAGTATGATCGGCGGAGTGAGGCTTTTTAGAGATAAGTACGCCGCGTTTACACGAAAGGAATTTCAAAAAATGAACGGAGAGGAAAACGATTTGCAGGTAACGGCCGAAAGGCACAGATTTAAGGGCGTCCCTGTATTTACAGTGATAATTTTGATATTAATTGCTCTGGCTTCCTGCGCTGCGCTGAAAGAAGGTCCGTACGGCGGCTGGCTTGTCTTTGTCGCCGCGGCAGGGCTGGTCGCTTATCTTGACTTTTTGACGGATTCCCGGCTGGTTTATATAATTCCTTTTGCGGCGGTTATTTTGAGCTATGTAATTTTTCATCCCGCTTTTTCCGTCTGGACCTTTGCGGTTGTACCGTCGGCGTTTTTCACGGCGGAGGCCGCGCGCGGAAGGATAAACAAAAACACCGCTCTCATATGCTCAGCGGCTTTTATACTCGCTTTTGCCGGACTTCATTTTGTTCTTCAAGCCGCTCTCGGAGGAGATTTTTCCGTCCGCGGTGTAATTAATGAAATACTTTTGCCGTATCGTGAAATGAAAGAAATATTTGAAGAAAACAGTCAGAGTATTGCCGAGGCCGGAATAAATCTTGACAGCGGCGCCATAAAAATGCTTAAGGACGAGCTTATTAAAATTATGCCTGCGGCGGTCGTTTGCTGCGGTCTTGTGATTGCATGGCTTTCGATGGGGCTGGCTTCCTGTCTTTCAAAGTTTTTTTCGTATGACGGCGTGCCGTTTGGCTGCGGCATACAGATGAGCCTGATTTCCGCATATGTTTTTGCCGCGGCATACCTGATAACTTTGCTTTTCGGTTCTCTTTACGGAAACACCGCGATAATTGTCACGGCAGAAAATATCTCTATAATGCTTATGCCGGGATTTTTTGTCTGCGGATTGTGGACGTCGGCGGGAAATATCAAACGGAAAACAGGCGGAGGAATGCCGTTTGTGATATACTGTGCGGCTGTGCTGTTCCTGATGACGGTAAGTTTCGGCACGTTTTCTGTGATTTTTGTATTTTACGGTGTAATTCACACTTTTTATAAAAGATATTCAAGGAAAAAAGGGGACGTCTGATTTTGCCGCGGCATTCACCGCGGAATCTATATGACGGTTGTTATGCGGAGGAATTTATCTGTGTTTAAAAAAATCGGCAAACGGCTGAGAGGATACAGACAGCAAAGGCTCTTTCTCGCCGTTGCAATTTCATATGTATTTATCCTTATTTTGTCGTTTTCCGTATTTTTCGGAGGTGAAAACAGCAAGCTTTCCGCCGTTTGCATTGCGGCAATTGTTCTGTATATACCTGCCGTATTATTGAGTGAGCTTCTTGTCCGCGTTATAAGGGCGCGCTCCATTTCGCTGAAAAATTTTGAATATCCTGTATCGGACAACGCTGCGCTCGACGTATTGGCGCGGATTCAGACGCCCGTGCTGATTTTTGACGACAGCGGTGCCATTGTCTGGTTTAACAGGAGTTTTTCGGCTTGCTGCGGGTTAGGCGATTCCCTTTACGGACGGAGCTTTGAAAAGGTATGCGGAATTCAGACGGAGGACGTTATTTCACCGGAGTCGGACAGTGGTTTCGAGTGTACCTTATTCGGAAGGCAATGGGAAATAAAGGGTTATCGGACGGGCACAAGCAGCAAAAGCTATACGATGACGTTTTGGAATGACCGCAGTGAAATTGTATCCGTTTACAAACAGCTAACCGATGAAACTGCGGTTGTTGCGTACATCATGATTGACAATCTTGACGAGCTGATGCAGTATGTGCAGGAGCAGTACCGTACTGTTGTCGGTCAGGTTGAGGGTGTTTTAAAGCAGTGGGCGGAATCTGTAGGCGGTATATTTAAAGAGTATGAGCGGGAACGGTATATTTTCATTTTTGAGGCTGCCCATGTACGCGAGTTTATCGAGAATAAATTTGACATTCTTGACCGAGTAAGAAATATAAAAATCGGAGAGGGAAATATGCCGGTGACGATTTCCATCGGTATTTCCAGCTCCTTCGGCGGGCTTGCCGACAAGGACCGCGCCGCAAGAAACGCGCTTGACATGGCGCTGCAGAGAGGCGGAGATCAGGCCGTTGTCAGAGCCGATTCGGGACTGGAGTTTTACGGCGGACGAAGCAAGGGAGTTTCAAAGCGCACAAAGGTGCGCGCCCGCGTTGTCGCGAATGCGCTTGCCGTTGCAATTTCAAAGAGTTCAAACGTCATTATTATGGGGCATAAAAACGCCGATTTTGATTCTCTCGGTGCATGCGTCGGCGTCGCAAGGCTTGCCATGTTCTGCGGAGTCAAGGTCAATATAGTTATAAACGAAAAGGATCCAAATCTGAAAAAGGCTCTTTCGGGGCTTCGGGCGAATCCTGAATACCTGAGTATATTTGTAAATGCGGCCGACGCTCAGGATATGATAACGTCGGAGACGCTGCTTGTGGTATGCGACGTCAATAACCGTGAAAAATTTGAATCACCCGAAATCGCGGACAATATTTTCAATATGGTTGTTATCGATCACCACAGAAAAACGGCGGAATATGCGCGCAATCCGATTATAACCTATATAGAGCCGTCGGCTTCGTCTGCGTGTGAGCTTGTCGTTGAAATTCTTGAACAGTCAATTCCCGCAGGAACGCTTCCAAAGGATGAGGCTGACATAATGTTTGCCGGAATTCTGCTCGATACCAAACAGTTTTCGCGCAACACTCACACAAGAACATTCAGCGCCGCGCTGTATCTTCGCGGAGAGGGTGCGGAACCGGCTGATATTGAACAGCTGTTTAAAACCGATCTCGATGATTTTATCCGTGAAGCCAAGTTTGAAACGGACGTTGAAATATATCGCTCTGTTATAGCCATTTCAATGAATGTAAACAATGAAAATTCGCCGTTTGACAGGGTTGCCGCCGCAAAAGCGGCCGATAAGCTTTTATCTGTCGAGGGGGTGGAGGCGTCCTTTGCCGTGTGCTGTGTGGATGACTATGTTCATATAAGCGCAAGGTCGGAGGGATCGGTAAATGTTCAGCTTATAGCCGAAAAAATCGGCGGTGGCGGACGTTTTGACGTTGCCGCTACTCAGCTCTACGGAGTTACCCCACAGCAGGCGCGGAAGATGCTGACCGACGCAATCGACTCTTATCTTGACGGGGAATAGAAGATTACTCGGAAAAACAGATTTAGACAAATAAAAATAAAGGGTTTTAGGATAAATAAGACAAATTGAAATAAAAGGGCTTTAGGATAAATAAGACAAATTGAGATAAAGGAAATTAAGATAAATCAGACAAATTAAGGGATTTAAGATAAACAATATATATATTTTTTTGCAGAAAGGAAATCAGCATGAAAGTAATTCTTACTCAGGATGTAAAGGCGCAGGGAAAAAAGGGACAGCTTATCGATGTTTCGGACGGCTACGCGAGGAATTTTCTTTTGCCGAAGGGCCTTGCCATAGAGGCAAACAGTCAGGCGCTGAATGATTTGAAAAATAAGGAAAAGGCGGCTCAGTACAAAACCGAGCTTGAGCGGCAGGCGGCAAACGAGATTAAAGAAAAGCTTGAGGGATGCAGCGTTAAAATCAACGTAGCCTGCGGAGCAGACGGACATTTGTACGGTTCGGTTACCTCGAAAGATTTGCAGGAGGAGCTTGAGCGACAGTGCGGAATAAAAATCGACCGCCGCAAAATTGATATGAATACGGTTAAAGCGTACGGCAGTTATGCTTTTGACGTAAAGCTTTATCCCGGTATAGTAGGCAAAATCAATTTGATTGTCGCTGAAAAATAATAGAATTCATACAGGTCATACGCGGACGCACCGCCCCGTCATGCCAACGGACGGTGTTTCGGCGCGGGGCTGTGCTCCGGGCGGAAAACGGGAACGGAATCCGCCTCACGCCGTAGCAGGATACAGTTTTCATTATGATGTACAATTGGCTTATAAGTTTTATAATAGGTCGTATAATTTGAGACGTTATCTATGCCGTACAATGCTGTCTATGTCGTCAATGTCATACAATGCTGAATGCTGTACAGGCTATTTTCATCGTTTCTTTGGTGTTTTGTATGAATTGTAAAACAAAAATTTTCTTTTGAGTTTCCCATTTATATTTAGGTTTCCCATTTATATTACGGAGAATAAACTATTATGGAATTTCATGAGGCGCAGAGACAGCTCCCTGTTTCCATCGAGGCGGAGCAGTCGGTTCTTGGTTCGATTCTTATCGATCCCGACAGCTTAAATCAGGTTGCCGATATTCTCACGGCGGAATCGTTTTCTACCGAAGATCACCGTGAAATTTGGCTTGCGATAAAGGAGCTGTATCTTCATGACAAAAATATAGACGTCGTTACGCTGATCGATATGCTTGTAAAGCGCGGCGTTTATAAGAATGACGAACAGGGACGTACTTATATAAAGGTGCTTGCGGAAATTGTTCCCACATCTGCAAATATTAAAGATTACGCCGCGATTGTGAGAGATAAATGGCTGCTTCGGCAGCTTATCGGGGCATGTGAAGAGATTTCCGAAAACGCTTATACCGCTCAGGACGATGTCGGGACTATCTTAGAACAGGCCGAACAGCAGATATTTCAGATTGTTCAGGGAAACGGAAACAAAAATTTCGTTCATATCAAGGATGTTCTTGTAAGCGTCTACGATTATCTGCGCAAGCTTAATATAGATCCCGAATCCATGAAGGGCATTCCCACGGGATTTACCGACCTTGACAAGGTTTTAATCGGACTTGGTGATTCTGATCTTGTGCTTGTCGGCGCGCGTCCCGGAATGGGAAAAACCTCGTTTGCTCTTAACATTGCGGCTTCGGCCGCACGGACGACGAAAAAGGCGGTCGCTGTTTTTTCGCTTGAAATGTCATGTGAGCAGCTTGTGCAGAGAATGCTTTCGAGTGAAGCGCTGATTGATACTTATGTAATGAGAAACGGTAATCTTTCGGGAGAGGACTGGAAAAACCTTGCTCATGCGGCTTCGATACTCTCAGAGTGCGATATTTGGATAGATGATACTACCGGAATTACGGTAACCGGAATGAAGGCGAAGCTCAGACGGCTCAGAAATCTCGGAATGGTTGTTATAGATTATCTCCAGCTGATGGCTGCTGACCGTAAAACCGATAACCGTGTTCAGGAAGTTGCGGATATTTCGAGAAATCTGAAACTGCTTGCCAAAGAACTTCACGTTCCTGTAATTTGCTGTGCTCAGCTTTCGCGTGCAACCGAGCAGAGAACGGAAAAGATTCCGATGCTCTCCGACCTTCGCGACTCAGGTGCAATCGAACAGGATGCTGATATTGTAATGTTTCTTTACAGACCTGAATATTACGGCGATTCAAAGGAATCAAAAGGCGGAAGCGTTGAAATTCCGCAGAATATCGCTCAGGTTATTATAGCTAAAAACCGTCACGGTTCAACCGGAAAAGTCGATATGGGCTGGTTCGGACAATATACAAAGTTTACCTCGCTTTCAAATATGAGCGATCAGAAAAGTTAGAAAAAATTCGGAGTAATTGAGTAATTGTTGAATGGAAGCTTGCTGTGGGTAATAGAAATTTTTGCGAGTGCTTTGAGGACGCGGTAAGGACGTCAATTGACAAATACAATATGATTGAAAGCGGTAATCGGCTGCTTGTCGCTTACAGCGGCGGCGTTGATTCCTCTGTGCTTCTATATGCTCTTTACGGATTGACAGCCCGATACGGTATTAAGCTCGGCGCGTTTCATCTCAATCACGGAATTCGCGGCGCCGAGGCTGACAGGGACGAGGCTCATTGCAAAAAGGTTTGTCTTGAGTTGGGGGTTGAATATTTTTCCGAATCGGTTAATGTACCCGACTATGCAAGAGAACATGGAATGGGGACAGAAGAGGCGGCGAGAGAACTTCGCTATAATCGGCTTGTCTTGTGCTGCAGGAAAAACGGATATGACGGCATAGCGACCGCACATCATGCCGACGACAATCTTGAAACTGTCATTTTCAGACTTTCAAGGGGAACGGGAATGCGCGGACTTTGCGGAATTCCACCCGTTCGGTACGAACATGAAATTAAGATTATACGTCCGCTTATTGAAACCGGCAGGGATGATATTGTAAAATACGCCGAAGCCGGCAAGATTTCATTTGTCATCGACAGCACAAACAGTGATGAAAAGTATTCAAGAAACCGTATCCGCAAGCTTGTTATACCTGAGCTTAAGAAAATCAATCCCTCGGTTGCTTCTTCCGTTACAAGAATGTCGCGTTGCTTTTCGGAGAATTGCGAAGCTCTTAAGCTTTTTGCCGAGCTGCCAGATTCCGTATACGGTGCGGAGAAAGTACCGAACGCCGTAATACGCGAGCGGCTGTTAAACGAATATCGGAGCTGTTCCCCAAATAATGATGGCGTGATGCTGGAAGCCGTTCATATTGATTCGCTTCTCGGGCTTTACAAAACCGGGAAGCTTTGGGACAGAATATCTCTTCCGGGCAGGATTACGGCGGTGAAAACAAGAAACGGAATCGAATTTTCCGAAGGCGCGGATATTAGTATAAAAGGTGTGTTTTCACCCGATGAGAAAATAAAAATTACGCCGGGCATGACATTTCTTACGGATGATGAAAAGACAGGCGGAGCGATATTTTTGAAGCTGCCGACGGAAGACGCGTCAGACGATGATTTTACCGAGCTTTCCGAGGAGGAGTCAGTCGGGGAGATAAATATAAAAAAAGGCCGCATAAATATTTACAAATTATCTATACACATTTATGTAAATTCTGATAAACTAAAAAAGAATATTTATGTTCGAGGAAGAGCGGACGGAGACTGTATTTTTAGCGGCGGAATGAACAAACGTCTGAAAAAACTTTATCAGCAGAAAAAGATACCGCCCGCCGAAAGAAACACGATTCCGCTTGTATGCGACGACGACGGAGTTATGTGGGTGCCGGGAGTTGCCGTGCGCGACGGTCTTTGTGCCGTAAATTTGGATAAATGTTTACGGGCAGAGCTTTTTTATCTCTCGCCCGACGTTTGCGGGAATATAATTTGTGAAAAAAATCAGGGCAGACATTTTCAGGTGAAAGGAAAATACCTTTTATGGCAATAATAAATGATGACATCGACAGAGTGCTTGTAAGTGAACAGAAAATTGACGGCATTGTGAGAAGAATTGCGGCTGAGATTGACGATGACTATAAGGATGACGGGGCGAAACTTGTACTGCTCGGAATACTTAAAGGCTCTGTTGTATTTATGGGAGAGCTGATGAAGCGTATTACACTTCCGGTAGAGATTGATTTTATGAAGGTTTCCTCGTATGGGAAAAATACGAAGACTTCCGGAAGAGTTAATATTATTCTTGATATTCACCGCGCCGATTTATCCGATTGTAATATTCTCATAGTAGAGGACATCATTGACAGCGGAAGAACTCTCTCCTATCTTACCGAGTATTTGAAGCTGAAAGGCGCAAAAAGTGTGAGAACCTGCACGCTTCTTGATAAGCCCGAACGACGGGAGGTTGATTTTGAACCGAACTATGTCGGTGAAAAAATACCCGATGAGTTCGTTGTGGGGTATGGACTTGATTATGATGAGAAATACCGCGCACTTCCGTATATCGGAATTTTAAAAAAATCGGTGTATGAATAAAAAATATCGCTGGACTTAAAATAACCTGTCAGCTGCATTATGAAGGTTCTGTCCGTGTTAGGAAGAAAACTTTTTAATAGGGGGTCATATGAAAAAAAATTACAGCGCCCTGATATTCTGGGTTTTGCTTACAGCTGTGATATTGATTGCCGCTTCGGTTTTGCTGAAGGATATGGATACAGAGACAATCTCATACAGCAATGTTGTCGAACTTTTTAGAAATGAAGAAGTCAAAGAATTTGAGATCGACGAAAATAATAATATGACGATTCTCAAAAATGACGATACAATGGTAAGCTATAAGCTCCGCAGTCTTGAGCTTTATTATCTTGATCTGAACGATATGGTGCTTGATCAGGCGGAACGCGGAGTTATTCAGAGATATGATCTTCCCGCTCCGATTGATATTCCGTGGTGGGTAAGCTTCTTGCCGTATATAGTAATGATCGTCCTGTTTATAGTTCTTTGGGTTTTTGTAATGAATCAAGCGTCGAGACGAGGCGGAAAGTTTAATAACTTCGGTAAAGCACGGGCAAAAATCGGAAGTGATGAAAAGAAAAAGGTATACTTCCGCGATGTTGCAGGTGCGGATGAAGAAAAGGCAGAGCTTGTGGAGATTGTGGATTTTCTGAAAGATCCGTCGCATTTCAGCAAGCTTGGAGCTAAAATACCTCACGGCGTTCTTCTTGTAGGACCTCCCGGTACGGGTAAAACGCTGCTTGCCAAAGCAGTCGCAGGCGAAGCCGGCGTGCCGTTTTTCTCAATTTCCGGTTCTGATTTCGTGGAGATGTATGTAGGTGTAGGTGCTTCGCGTGTGCGCGATTTGTTTGACACAGCCAAAAAGCATCCTGCGGCAATCATATTTATAGATGAAATTGACGCGGTCGGAAGACATAGAGGAGCAGGTCTCGGCGGAGGACACGACGAGCGTGAGCAGACGTTGAATCAGCTGCTTGTCGAGATGGACGGCTTTGGATCTAATGACGGAGTAATTGTAATGGCAGCAACCAACCGTCCTGATATTCTTGATCCCGCGCTTTTGCGGCCCGGACGTTTTGACCGTCAGATTACGGTAAACTATCCTGATATTCAGGGACGGAAAGATATTCTCGATGTTCATGCAAAGGGGAAACCTTTTGAACGTGATGTTGATTTTTATACAATTGCACGGAGTACAACCGGATTTACAGGTGCAGACCTTGCCAATCTTTTAAATGAAGCGGCGCTTCTTGCCGCACGGCGCGGTAAATCGCTTATCGGAATGAACGATATTGAAGATGCTATGATTAAAGTGATGGTCGGTCCGTCTAAAAAATCCAAGGTTGTGAATGAACGCGACCGTAAGCTTACAGCATATCATGAAGCTGGTCATGCCGTTGTAACCTTTGCCATTCAGCCGGAAACTCCGGTACATCAGATTTCGATTATTCCAAGCGGCCGTGGCGCGGGCGGATATACCTTGTCTATACCGAAGGAAGACCGTTCTTACATGTCAAAAAATGATATGCAGAATGAGATTGTTACGTTATTGGCGGGACGGATGGCGGAAAAGCTTATTATGGGTGATATTTCAACGGGCGCGTCCAACGACATTCAGCGTGCGACCGGAATTGCCCGTAATATGGTTACAAGATATGGCATGAGCGATGACCTGGGACCGATTGTATACGGCAGCGAACATTCAAGCGATGAAGTATTTCTCGGCAGAGATTTTTCCTCCGGCAGAAATTATTCCGAGGAAACTGCGTCATTAATTGACAATGAAATAAAGAATATTATCGGAGCGGCATATAAAAAAGCTGAGGATATTCTTCGTGAAAAGATGGATAAACTGCATTTTGTTGCTCAATTTCTAATTAAAGATGAAATTATGGATGAGGAGCAGTTTAAAGCTGCGATGACCGGTGATCCTACGGTTGAAGAGCTTGAAGAGATGCTTTCCGAACGTCGACGCAGAAGCAACCGTGAAAACGAAGAAAAAGCAAAGCGAGATGAGGAAGAACGCCTTCGCCGTGAAGAAGAGGAAAGAAAACGCTCAGAGGCCGAAGCGCAGAAGTTATATGGAATTTATCGTCCTGAAGGTGTTAAGAAGGATTACGATGGATTCCCGAGAGAAAAAAATGATGATTCCGAAAATGACGTATCTACCGAAAATCTGAATTCGGATAGCGGAGAAATATCTAATGATTCGGATGATTCGGGTAATTCGGATAAGAAGCCGAAAGATAATTCTTCTGATTCTGTAGGTGATACGGAAAAAGATAAAGAAAAACATGACGATTAATAATATTTGATTATTCTTTATAATATAATGAATATTTATCCCTTTAATTTTGTCTGAAAGTTCAAGCTTTCAGACAAAATTTTTGTGTATCGTTCAATAAGGCGAAATACGCCGTAATGAGGCTGCCGGATGGTATATCGAACCGTGGATCGCGGATAAAAGAAGCTTTTGGAGTTTTTCCTCCGTGAAAGCGGGCATCTTGCTTTTAGTTATATTCAAACCTTAAAGAAAGGACTTGTAAAATAAAATTATGGAACAGGAAAAATTAAACGGTTGTTATGATAGAATTGTAACCGAATGTGTCGAGGTGTTTGAAAATAAAACTAAAGATTACGGTCCAACGTGGCTTTTTTTCAGAATGGAATCATTTATCGATCAGCTGTGGATTAAAGCGAGACGAATAAGAACACTTGAGGAAAACGGGGATATCTCTTTGGTTAGGGAAGGGCGTGAGGATGAATATATCGGCATAATAAATTACGGCGTTATCCTGCTCATGAAACTGGAAAATCCGAAGTTATTTCCGGATTCCGATGAAATTGTTGAAAACACGGAATTGTATCGGCATGCAGATACTGCGGAAATGACGAAATTATATAAAAAGGCTTTTGATAATGTAAAAAAACTTATGGAACGTAAAAATCACGACTATGGCGCTGCATGGACAGAAATGCATATTCATTCTGTTACAGATCAAATCATAGTAAAGATTTTTCGTATTAAAAATATTATATCAAATAACGGACGGCTTATTGCTTCTGAAGGAATAGATGCCCAGATTTCCGATATTATAAATTATTCTATATTTGGCTTGCTTAAGCTTCGCGGCTTTTAATGATAGTTTTTAATGTTATAAATTATTCTTTAGTATTTAATTAATTTGAATACTGCTAAAAGCAATAACGAGGCAGGAAATTTAAAATTTCCTGCCTCGTTATCATTTATATTACAAATTATTGTAATCAATTTTTTTGTCCTTGAAAAAATATTCCTTGTCATGGTCGCTTATCTCACGGAGAATTCTGCACGGATTGCCGACTGCAATTACATTATCAGGCAAGTCTTTGGTGACAATACTGCCCGCACCGACTACAACATTATTTCCGATACTGATGCCGGGAACAATAATTACACCGGCGCCTATCCAGCAGTTATTTCCGATGTGTACTGATGCATTGTATTGATAGCCCTTTTTCCGAAGTTCGGGTAACAAAGGATGACCGGCAGTTGCGATTGTAACATTAGGCCCGAACATCGTATGGCTGCCTACATATATATGCGTATCGTCAACAAGGGTGAGATTAAAATTAGCATATACTGATTTTCCGAAATGTACATGACGTCCTCCCCAGTTTGCATGTAACGGAGGCTCAATATAGCAGTTTTCTCCAATCTCGGCGAACATTTCTTTAAGAAGAGATGCTCTTTTTTTACTTTCCGAAGGTCGGGTGGAATTGAAGTCATATAGCTTTTCCAGACAATTCATCTGCTCTTCCGTTATTTCTTCGTCACTCGGATTGTACAGTTCACAGTTATGCATTTTTTCTTTGATTGTCATGCTATATTATTTATCCTTTGCAGCTTAATCTTTAACAAAGTGGTATTTAATGAATAGGTATTTAATGGGGAACACCTCGTCATAAGTTGTTCCGATGAAGATTGTACAGACCTGAAAACGAAAGAGGTCATATTATAAAGAGGGAGACGTCTTTCGTTGATTTGTAAAATTTTAAAAATGCAGGATGGCAGGTTATTCCGATACTGTAAGCGTGAATTTGTTGTCCGCATAACAGTCGGTACCGATGAAAATTTCAAATTCACCCGGCTCGACAGCGAATTTCTTTTCGCCGTTATAAAAAGCAAGTTCATCATATCCGATCTCAAGCTTGCTCACAGCAGATTTTCCCTTTTCCACGAATATTTTTTCAAAGGCTTTAAGCTCGCGAAGCGGACGTGTCATAGAGGCTTTTTTGTCATGTATATAAAGCTGAACAACCTCTTTTCCGTCATATTTTCCGTTGTTTTCGACGGTAACGGATACTGTAACTTTTTTTCCGTTTTTAAGTTCGGAAATAGAAACGTTCGCATCGGATATGGCGATGTCTCTCAGCTTAAATTCAGTATAGCTTATACCGTAACCAAACGGATACATTGGCGTTCCCTGGCAGTCAAGGTAATTTCCTTCTTCTCCGTAGTATCCGTTGACGGTTCTGCCGCTTGACGGCGCATTGTAATAAATCGGAATCTGACCTGTACAGCGTGGCATTGTCATCGGAAGCTTTCCGCTGGGGTTTACATCTCCGAAAAGTACGTCTGCGATTGCATTTCCTGCCTGCGTGCCCGGATGCCATGCATAGACGATCGCGTCACAATAAGGTTCAAGTTCTGTCATGGCAACAGGACGACCGAAGCACATAACTGCGATAACCGGTTTTCCGTAAATCTTTGCACGCTTTGCAAGTGCTATCTGCTCTTCGGGTACTTCGATTTTTGCAAGTGAGTTGGCTTCACCTGTTGAACGGCTGCTCTCTCCGAGGCAGAGAACGACGGTGTCGGCCTGCGGAATATAGGAAAGCTGATCATCCTGCATGGCCGAATCCGGACAGATGAGCCTTCCGTTCTCATTCAGGTGTACGAGGAAAGCGTCCGGAATTTTTACAACGTCGTCGGGATTTCCGTCAAGCGTCCATGTACCGAGAAGCGTTCGGTTTTCGTTTACAAGCGGTCCGAACAAAGCAACCTTAGAGCTGCGGCTGAGAGGGAGAACGTTCTTTTCATTCTTAAGAAGCACAAGAGTTTCACTTGCTAAAGCACGTGCATTTTCTGCGTGCTTTTTAAGGTCGATTTTAAATCTCGGGACGTAAGGATTTTCAAACAGTCCAAGACGTAATTTTACTCTGAGAATTCTTCTTACGGACTCGTCTATGACTTCCATTTTGATTTTTCCTTCTTTGACAAGCTCGACACCGTAGTCTGCATAACAGTTGTCAACCATGTCCATATCAAGTCCCGCGTTTATGGCAAGTCTTGCGGCGTCTTTTCTGTCCTCGGCTACGCCTTGCTCTATAAGCTGACTGACAGCATTCCAGTCGCTTATTACATACCCGTCAAATCCAAGCTCGTCTCTCAGCACCTCGGTCAGAAGATAATGACTTGAAGCGGTTGGCTGACCGCCGATTTCATTAAAAGAATTCATAACCGTCTGAACGCCGCTGTCTACTGCAGCCTTAAAGGACTTAAGATAATAATTTCTGAGTGTATAATCGGAAATCTCTGCCTTATGATAATCGCGCCCGCCTTCGGAAGCGCCGTATCCGATATAGTGTTTGCAGCATGCGGCGATACAATCCGGTCTTGAAAGATCATCTCCCTGAAAGCCTTTGACAACAGCCTCAGCCATTTTCATACCGACATAAGGATCTTCTCCCGGACTCTCGACACATCTGCCCCATCTGGGATCACGTGAAACGTCAAGCATGGGAGAAAATGACCAGTGAACACCCTCTCTTGCAGCTTCTGCAGCAATATCACGGTAGCATAAGCGTACCTGTTCGGGATTAAATGCAGCCGCCATCGCCAGAGGAAGCGGAAGCACGGTGTGATGACCGTGAATAACATCCCGTCCGAAAATTACCGGTATACCGAGTCTGCTCTCATTTACAGCCTTTTGCTGAAGCTTTGCAAAAATATCGTCAGGAATGATTTCTGTGTCGTCATTGCCTGCCGTAGCGGTAGCCGCCATTATAAAGGATCCGATTTCACCGCGTTTCAGCTTTTCATAAAGTTCCTTTGTGTCCTCTCTCTCTTCCGGGGGCATGCCGGCTTGGTTCATTTGTCCGATTTTTTCTTCCAGTGTCATTTGCGAGAGCAGCTCTTCGACTCTCTTTTCAATTTCTGCATTTGTCATAATTATGAATATTCCTTTCAAACATATTTGGAGTTTATACTGCCTTTATATTTATTAACATGCCTTTCCAATGTGAAAAAAGTACACCTTGATTTACGTATTTCCGAATCAATTTATTATATTATTCTATTCTTAGCATTTTACCTGTTGGAGCAAATAAGACAAAAAAGTGTACTTTGATTAACGTAATTTAAAATTTTTCACGCTAATTTCTAAGCTTTATAGAACGATAATCAGTTCCGCTGAACTGCAGCGGACGGAATTCTCCGAGAATACGTGAGGTAATCCGATCGGCATACCGACCTCGAAGCTCCTTAAGCGAAAGATTGGTGTTAATAATCATCGCTTTCTTTTTATTTAGTCTTGTATTTATAAGATTAAATAATATCATTGCTGTAAACTGATTTGTTATTTCCGTTCCGAGATCATCTATTATAAGAACATCACAGTCAAAATACAATGCGGATTTTTTATTTTCACTGTATCTTTCGGAGCCGAACCGCTCGCTTTCAAATTTGGAGAATATATCGAGAGCCGTATCATATACAACATCATATCCGCGGTCTATAAGTCCCTTTGCAATCGCGGCGGAAAGATGTGTTTTTCCGAGACCGGTAGCTCCTGTCATTATTAGATTTGGAGAGCCTCCGCATACAAGGACAGAATCGGTTGTGAATTCATGCGAATAGCACTTGCAAATTGAATAGACCGTTTTCATGTTTTCATATAGACTGTCACTTGCTTTAAAATGAGATAAATCAAAATTATCAAATGAGCAGTTTTTTATCAGATTTCCCATTCCGGAGCTTTCATATCCTGCCATTATCAAAGCTTTTTTCATGCATGAACACATATTGAGACCAACAGCGCCGCGATCTTCGCAAATTGGGCAGTCATAGTGCGGAAGAAGATAGTTTTCACTGTATCCGTGCTCTTTAAGGAAGCTTATTTGTTTCTGCTGATATTTTTCATTTTCCTCTTTTATTTTATCTAAGCTTTCTTTATCGTCTATAAATAATGCCCCATAAATTTTCATGGCTGTGAGGCGCAGAGCCGCATTAATTCCCGCAAGTTCGGGATACTTGCTTTCAAGCAGTATTTTTCTCTCATCTGCCTCATTGATTTTATCACGGTGTTTTTGCGAGAACTCATCTTTAATTCTGACATAATTATCTTTATTATATGCCATAGTGTTTTCCCTTTCATGAGGACAATAAAATAACTTATTTATTTGTCAGACGCTTCCTGTTTAGCCGCGCTGTCATAGCTTCGTTTAAGGGCGAGCGCGACAAATTCATCGGTGTCAAAACTGCTGCTGCCGATACTTTGGGTTTCTTTTGTCTTTTCCGAATGAAATTTATTTTCCGCTTCCGTTATTTTCTGTATGGTTGTAAGCCCGGCAAGATACCAGCTTTCAAGCACCTTGGCCAGATAAGCAAGATTGTATTTACCGGTTTTGGTAACCGTTTCTTCGTAACCGAGCCTGATAATTTCAGGTGTAAGATGCCACTCATCCTGCCATTTTTTAAATGCTTCACGTTCCTTCTGGACAAGAGAGCGGCCGGAAATTCCGAGAAGAGCCTTTTGTTCGTTTTCTTTTGATTCTAATTCTTCCTTATGCTTTATATATTCTTCGAGCTTTGCCGCGCTGTCGATTCCTTCGTCATATAAGTTATATGCGGTTTTTTCAATATAGCTTACGGATTTCTTACCGCGTCTGACACAATATGTAAACAGTAAAAGTATATGTTCAAGGTCGAGACCGAGATAATCAACCATGCCTATAATTTTTGATGTTTCGGACGGGGTAAAAATTTTTTCGGTAATGCGCTGGCATTCGTCAATGAGCATACGTACAGTACCGTTATCGCGTGATGCAATGGCGGCTATTTCCGCGCTGTCGTATACCGGTCTGTTTTCAAAGCGCGTTTTCTTTTCGGGATCGGATTCTTCCCGCTCATGAGATTGCCCATTAGCAGATGCAATTTTTTCTTCGCAAGAGCCGCCTTCGGCAAGTTCAAAGACGCCGCATTCAATCCAAAAATCGATTGCGGATTCGATTTTTTTTACCGTGCATCCGATTTTTTTTGCCAGCGCGGGTATGTCATCAGCCATTGACGGACATGCCGATAAATTTAACAGAACAAGCAAATCTGTTCTCTCGGCGCCTTTTTCCGAAACAGCCCGAAGAGGTATTGTACATACTTCCGTTCCGTATTGTATTTTTAGCTTCATAACGCTAATTGTCCCTTTTTAAATTATTAATCCGCGGAGTTCGGGCAAGCCACAATTTTATTTCACCGTTCCGTGGGTATTTTTGTTTGTCATTTCGCAGCATAATCCGAGTAAAATATCCGTCATATTCATATTGGCAATACATATGTTTTTTTCCCGAGAGTCTATATCTTTACCCGAAAAATTCCAAATTCCCTTTATATCAGCTTCAGCAAGACGCCGGACAGCGGCGTCGGTTTCCGATTTGTCACATGCGAGGACGGCAATATCTATCTTATTTTCATTACAGTAATTTGCAGCCCTTAAATAAGTCGGTTCTGTATTTGTTGTATTACGTGTCGGTAAATTCGGCAATTTATATTTGTAGGGCTGCGCGGGCGTAAAGTCACCGGAATCGTCGGTAAAAATTTTTTTCAGGTTGACGCCGCGTGTCGAGAAGCACTGATCTGATGCAAGAGCAAGCGCGAAGCTTGCTTTTCTGCAAATTATTACCGCGCTGTAATTGTTGGGAATTCCGATAGCGTTACCGATTGCACTGTACAAGTCTTTAACGTTATAACCGTAACCTTGGTTTCCGATCCCTCCAAGATATGAAAAATCCTGTCTGACCTGTGACGGAGTAATTTTCATACACCGGGCAAGATCGGCGGAGCGCGTCCGTAAAACATCATCTCCTATAAGGGTTCGAAGCGTCCGGTAATACTTAGGAAGTCTTTCCTTTACTGTCGGAGGAATAATTTTGTGCGGATGTTCGTTGTCAGAATTTTTTTTCTCCATTTTTTCAATCACCAAAGACAAGATTAGAAAGCCAGGGCACGACATAATGTGTGCCCTGTTGTTTTTAAGTTGAATCAAATCACAAAGATTCTTTTATATAACTTACAAATTCATCGCAGGTAGCACCGTCTTCATGTCCGGTTACAACAATTTTACGTTCCGTAAGCATGCACTTATCAAGCGCCTTTTCCAGCCGATCCGCCTCTGTTTGTCTGCCGATGTGTGAGAGAAGCATAACCGTTGCGCGGAGCATTGAGCAGGGATCGGCGTATTTTCCGCGTCCCTCCTGAATCATTCTCGGAGCAGAGCCGTGAATTGCTTCAAACATAGCGTATTTGCTTCCGATATTTGCAGATCCGGCAGTTCCGACGCCGCCCTGAAATTCCGCGGCTTCATCTGTAATAATATCGCCGTAGAGATTAGGAAGGACAAACACTTTGAAAGACGTGCGGCGCTTTTCATCGATAAGCTTTGCGGTCATGATGTCTATATACCATTCGTCAACCGTAATTTCCGGGTAATCCTTAGCGATGTCTCGACATATGTTTAAAAATTTTCCGTCTGTTGTTTTTATAATATTAGCTTTGGTAACAACCGAAACTCTGTCCTTGCCGTTTGCTCTTGCATACTCGAAAGCACGGCGTGCAATACGGCGGGAACCTTCTGTTGTAGTTACACAAAAGTCGATTGCGAGCTCGTCCGTTACATTTACGCCGTAAGAACCGACTGCATAGCTACCCTCGGTATTTTCACGGAAGAAAGTCCAGTCGATTCCTTTTTCCGGGACGCGTACAGGGCGTACGTTCGCATAAAGGTCAAGGGCTTTACGCATGGCAACATTTGCGCTTTCGATATTCGGCATACCGTCTCCGGCATTCGGGGTGGTTGTCGGACCTTTCAAAATTACATTGCAGGCTTTCAGCTCTGCAAGCGTGTCGTCCGGGATTGCTTTGCCGCAGGCAATTCTGTTCTCGATTGTAAGTCCTTCGATGTCGCGCAGTTCTATCTTTCCGCTTTTAATTTCAGATGCAAGCAGATCTGCAAGGATGTCGCGTGAGGCTTTGCAGATTATCGGACCTATTCCGTCGCCGCCGCAAACGCCTATTACAATTTTGTCAAGAGTTTTGTAGTCTGTTTCTTCCTTTGATGCGTTTATTCTGTCAACTCTTTCAAGCTGACCGCGGAGCAGCTCTTCATATTTTGCCGATGCTTCTTTGATTTTAGCTTCATAATTCTTGTTCATATCATACCTCTATATATATTTTATTTTTAACAAATATTTATCCACAGACGTATATTGCCTGTAGATATATCGGAAAACCACGGCTATGTTTTCCACAGACATCTGCGGGGTGTGCTTGTACATATCGCATATAGCTGTACAAACTCTTATTTTGTCTGTGCATTTGTTGTGAACGGCTTCGTTTTTTCAACATGAAAATCAACAGCCTGTGGAAAAACGGTCTGCGCTTTCCACACATATGTTCAAAACAAAGTGATTTATATAAATTTATATAAATAAGAGATTATCCGATTCGGAAGATGAATTACGATACTCTTTCCGGTTTAATTACAAACCTCCTAAAAAGTCTTTTAAAGGCTGAGGTTATCTTATTTTATCTTACTGTTGCGCAGGCGTTTAATGTTATTCCGTCTTTTTTTCCCGACATATAATTGAAGTAAGCCTGGGCGCCTACCATAGCGGCATTATCTCCGCAGAGTTTTAAATCAGGCATGTAGAGTTTCCATCTGTTTTTTTTGCATAGAGCCGTAATTTCTCTGCGCAGATGAGAATTTGCGGCAACGCCGCCCGCAAGTACGATTTTGTCTCTTCCGCAGTGGTTTGCGGCAGCCTCGATTCGGCTTGATATTGATGTTACGACGGATTTTGTAAGGGAAGCTGCAATATCCGCCGAGTTTACAGCGCCGTATTTTTGTTTCGCGCTGTTTATATAGTTTATTGCGGCGGTCTTGAGACCACTGAAGGAAAAGTCGAAAGTTTCGCCGTGAATAGCTGCCGACGGAAAGCTTACTGCATTCGGACATCCGGACGACGCAAGCCTGTCGAGCTCCGCTCCGCCGGGATACGGAATTCCCAAAACACGCGCAACCTTATCAAAAGCTTCTCCTGCCGCATCGTCGCGTGTTCTTCCTATTACTTTAAATTCTGTATAAGAAGTTACATCGGAAATTGAGGTGTGTCCTCCGGAAGCGGTCAGCGCAATATACGGCGGTTTTAGCTCCGGATATGTAAAATACGCGGCGGCCGCGTGCGCATGTGTGTGATTTACGGCGACAAGCGGAATATGGTTTGCATATGCGAGACTTTTTGCAAAATTTACTCCGACAAGCAGAGCGCCGATAAGTCCCGGATATGCAGTAACGCCGACGAGTTCCAGATCGGAAACGGAGACGCCTGCCTCTTCAATTGCACTGTATGTTAAGCCTGAAATTGCTTCAATATGGGCACGGCTTGCAATTTCGGGGACGACGCCGCCGAAAAGCTTGTGCGTTTCTATTTGTGAAGCTGTAAAATTGGACAAAATTTGTCTTTCCGTGTCGGTCATTTTTACAACGGCCGCAGATGTTTCGTCACAGGATGATTCAATGGATAAAATTAGCATATTCTATAAATTTGCTTTCTGACAAAATAATGTGGTGGAGGCGAGGGTTATATCGGCGCCACTGCACGGAAAATATAAGAATGTAAGTGCGGAGATGAAATTGTGCAGGTGAAAAACGGACATGTGTACGCTTCCTCATTTAAATTCGCTTTAAATTTGCTGTTCGGACGGAAAGTTACTTATAAATAAGAGAAACAATAAAAATAGGAAACAGAAGACAGTTTAAGTTTAATCTTGATAATAGCAGTTATTACAAACCATTCGTCTTTAAGGACATTAGAAGGGCGTCTTCTTTGGGAAAAGAATAATAATTTTTCCTTTTTCCGCACTCTGTAAATCCTTCGGATTTGTAGAGTGCTGCGGCAGCCGAGTTGGTTTCCCTCACTTCGAGGAAAAAACTGCATACACCGTTTTTTACCGCGTCTTTTATCACCGCTTTTAACAATGCCCGCGCCGCTCCCTTTCTGCGGTACTTCGGACATACGGCAATACTCAGAATTTCACATTCATCGATAACGCAGGTATAAGCGCAGAAGCCTATTATTGCTCCGCTATCCTTATGCTTCGCGGCAAGAAAGCTTGTGTTTGCGTTTTGTAAAGAATTTTTGATAGAGTCAAGGCTCCAGGGGGAAGAGAAACAGGCTTTTTCAATACGTTCAAGGTCTCGCGCCGTATTTTCGGTGTCGTAAACTCGGTTGATATAAAAACAGTTTTCTTTCAAGAGAAAAACTCCCCGATTCCGTCTTTGATTTTTTCAAGGCACTTCTTGTATTCTTCGATGTCTCCGCCGTACGGATCGGATATGTCTTTGGGCATTGAGCATATTTTTTCTGAAAATTCCGGAAATTCCGATATTAATTCAAGAGTGTGACGGCCCGAGATTCCGATAACAAGATCGCATTTTTTCATAAGTTCGGCGTTAATTTTTACGGCTCGGTGTTCCATCCAGGGATTTTCCTCGTTTGATTCGACGCCGGCGTCGCTCAGTGCAATTTTTGCATTTTCGGAAATCGGAGCTCCGGGAAACGGTGAAAGTCCGGCAGAAATGGCCTTACGCTTTTTTAAGGCAATTCCGTCAACTCCGTCCGGAGCTTTGTCAAATCTTTCGGCTTCGGCGTGATTAAACCAAGCCGCCGCCATAGGACTGCGACAGGTGTTTCCTGTACATACAAAACAAACAAGAAATGGCTTATTGTTCATTTCTTTATCATCAGATTCCTTTATAAGCTCTGCGGCTGCTTCGAGCATGGTATCGTCCGTCTTTATATTATCGTCTGCCGCCGCAGGGCGTTCCGCGCAGATGCTTGACTGCAATGTTATATTTTCCTTTTTATTATTAATATCTGATTTCAATTTGCATCGTCTCCGTGTATGATTACGTTTCGGTTTGAGGGGTATTTATTACGGTAGAGTAAGGAAGACAGCCGTTAAGAAGTTCTCCGACGCAGACTGTTTTTTTCTCGTCGCGGTCATATATATAAGAGATATATTCTTCTTTGTCGAAAATACAGCCGATAACATAATAAATACCGAGGTATTCTTCTCCGAAAGAGAATTTCAAATAATATGTTTCGCAGTCATGTCCGGGAAGCATGGCAGGCGATCCGTTTTCCAAAGCGTCGGCAATCGCGCTTATTATATCCGTGCTGTTGCTTTTTGCAAAATATGTGTCGGCTTCATCCGAATAAAAAATAGAAAATTCAAGACCTTCATAGCTTTCCCGATTGTATATGGACGGCATCGTGACGGAAGCATACAGTGTTTGTTTTCCGTCCTGCGAGGCAGTGAGAAAACGAGTGGGATCGGCTTCGGGAATGCTGTATAATTTTACCGTCGTGCCGTCCTCTTCCTTTATTTTTGCGTATTCCTTTCCCACAGAGACAGGAGCATATCCTCTCAAATCTATCCGAAAATATGCGGTTCCGTTTTTACCGTCCGTATAATATGTTTCGCCGGAAACAGCGTCCTGCTGCGATCGGAGATTACGGACGTTTCCGCATCCTGAGAGGAGAAAAATAATAGAAGTTATACATAAAATGCATACCGTTATTTTTTTACACATGTACCATTCTCCTTTCAGGGTTACTTTTTGTCGTTTATCTTACTTTATTGATTTTGGACGGCTGCCGCGGCGTCCCCGCGACTGAGCAACCGGCGCTGTTTCGAACCACAAGGCTTTCTTCCCGCGGCAGGAATTCAGCATTGAAAATCCAACAAAAGATACAGCAGCTTTTCAATAGGTGATACAGGCGGTTAATGAGACGTTGCGAGGGAACCTCAGGGGAGGGGATATTTGAGTAATTATATTTCTGTCATAAGATGAAACGGTACTTTACGCTCATAAGAGGCGTCTTTTGTTTGGTTGGATAATAAGGAGCTAAGTTTCGTCATGAGGCGTTTTGAGCGAAAAATTATACGGCAGCTTAAAAAATAAGTGAAACCCGCCGCCCCCTGAGGCGGGGGAATATCTTAATTCAGCTGTATTCTGCCGGCAGACTGTCGTCGTTTGTGATCCAGTCCTTCACATTTATTACGCGGTATTCTTCTTTTGTATCACGGATTATAACGGTGTCAATTCCTGCATTCAGAATCATTCTTCTGCACATCATACAGTTGCTTGTTCCCGGAACGATTTCTCCGCTTTCCGGATCGGTGCAGGCCATATACAGGACAGCTCCGTCCATTTCTTCGCGAGAGGCTGATATAATCGCGTTTGCCTCCGCATGTATTGAACGGCACAGCTCATACCGCTCTCCGTGCGGAATGTTCATTTTCTCACGTATGCAGAAATTCATATCGCAGCAGTTTTCTCTTCCGCGGGGAGCACCGTTATATCCGGTGGATACAATCGAATCTTTTTTTACTATTATTGCCCCGTACCGGCGCCGCAGACAGGTACATCGTTCGGATACCGTCTGGGCAATATCAAGATAGTAGTTTATTTTGCTGACTCTCATAGTTTTTTTGCGAGCTCCTTAATATATTCCTTGAATTCGGGACCTAATTCAGGATCTTTGAGCGCGCTCTCTACATTTGCAAAAAGAAAACCGAACTTTGATCCCATATCGTAGCGGATTCCGTCAAAATCAACCGCGGTCATCCCTTTGGAGCGCGCGAGGTCGCGCATGGCGTCTGTAAGCTGGATTTCTCCGCCCGCTCCGGGCTTTGTGGCCGAGAGTATATCAAAAATATCTGGAGTCAGGAGAACGCGGCCGAGAATCGAAAGTCTTGTAATAACCTGTTCGGGCTTCGGCTTTTCTATCATATCCGTTACATGATAGAAATTTGATTCTTCGGGAAGCGGTTTCGCGTCGAGCGAAGAGTATTTCAGAATCTGTTCGGCAGAGACCTCTTTTACTCCGGCGACTGCAAGATCATATTTGTCATACGCCTCTGCGAGCTGCAGACATACCGGTTTTTCTGACATGATTATATCGTCGCCGTAAAGAACGTAAAAAGGCTCGTTCCCTATAAAATTTTTGGCGCGGAGAACTGCATCGCCGAGACCGCGTGCTTCTTTCTGCCGTATGAAATATATATTTGCGCGGTTTGCTGCGCTTCGCAGAGAATCGATTATATCATTTTTTCCTTTTTTACGCAGGGATTCTTCATATTCGGGAGAGTAATCAAAATAATCCTCAATTGCATATTTACCGCGGTTTGTAATGATAAGTATGTCAGTGACGCCGCTCTCAATTGCTTCATCGACGAGGTATGAGATTGCCGGCTTGTCTACTATCGGAAGAATTTCCTTCGGGACAGTGCGTGCGATGGGGAGCATTCTTGTGCCGAGCCCGGCGGCGGGAATTACGGCTTTGGTAATTTTTTTCATGATAATTAAATCCTTTCTGCTGACTGAATTTTCCGACCGAGGATATGCGGAAAAGAAAACTTATTATGCGTCAGCATTTTATGATAAATTTTTTATGAATATTTAATATGTATATTTAAGCTGTACGAAGAAACGTTATTTTTATTTTGTTTTTAAACTGTCCGAGGTATCAATTGTGACAGAGCCTAAGATGAAATTTTGTTCTGTCAGAGTATCAAAAATTTTTGATTTTTTCACCTCAAGGGTATCTGAATATTCCGACAGATGTTCGTTGAAGCGGCGGGCAAGATATGCGCTGCGAAGATCGTCAAAATGGCTGTTTATGTAGTCATCGGTTATATCGGTGCGCATTACAATGTGATAACCGGCTTCGGTCTCGACGACTTCGGGATAAATCTCTCCGGGAGAGATAGAAGAGACGGCGCTTTCAAATTCTTCGAGAAGCTGTCCTGTCGTAAAGCAGTAATCTCCGTCCGTGGTATCTTCGCTGTATTCTTCAATCAGAGAATCAAAATTTTTGCCGGCCAGCGCTTCACCGAGAATTTTATTGGCAAGTTCAAGATTTTGTGTTTTACTTTCGCCGTCGCCTTTTTGTATTAAGACTTGCTTTGCGCGGTAGAAATTCTTGTATACATCGCTTTCGATTGTCGCATCGTCTGCTGCAAGTTCGCCTGTAGCTTCCGAAGTCATGTATGAGCGCAGCTTTGTTTCAAGCTGCTGAAGCTCCAACGCATATCTGAAAAAATCCTCAGTGGAGTAAGCTTCGCGCAGAGCGCTCTGAAATTCTTCCTCCGATCCGTAATCGCTTATTGTGGCGTTTACAAGTACGTCAATATAATCAACATCGTCGCTTGTAAGTGAAACCTTCTTGTTTTTCGCCATCTCGGATATAGATGCATAGTGTTTAAGGGATTTCATAACGGTATCGCGTATTTGTGTATCAAGTTCTTCGGCGGTGTAATCGTTTTCGGATGAGGAAAGCTCGTCTCTTATATTCATATACAGATAGCGGTAATGTTCAAAAGAGACATCAAATCCTCCGATTTTCATGATGATATCCTTTTTATTCGAGCATGAACATATCAAAGAAAACGACAGCATTGCCGCGGCTAAAAAAAGCATACGGCGGAAAAAAGTTTTTCTGCACTTTGTCATCATAAAAAACCGACCTTTCAGTCCGACATTCAAATACCGAATTAGGCTGCGGGATAAGAAGCTTTGCAGCTGATTTGCGTTTTTGCCTACTCTATATTATTTTATCTCAAATCTTACTCTTTGTCAATAAAAATGAATTAAAAAGGTGACAATTATACGATTCCCGATTACCCGCGGAGAATTTTAAAAAGGGTGATGTTTATTCTTTACATTTTTATGATGACATGTTATAATTAGGAAGTATATATGAGAGAAGCGGAGGATGTGTATACGATGCTGATACGGTGATTCCCAATCCTTCGCACGACGTTGAGGAAATCAAGCGGTTTCGCGGGCGGTTTTTCGCTCAAAAAGGAATGGAGTCGGAGTAAAAATAAAAAACACGCAAACCTCGGAACACCTTTTCCCGCGTTAGGAAGGCATGTTATTAATATGATTATGCAGTTTACAGAAGGCGATATAATTCAGATGAAAAAAATGCACCCGTGCGGCAATGCGATGTTTCGCGTATTGCGCGCAGGCTCTGACATAAGAATCAGATGCGAGAGGTGCGGCAGAGACATTACGGTTCCGCGCATAAAATTAGAAAAAAGCGTCAAAAAAATTCAGACAAACACAGAAACGGAGGCCTGAGAGAACAATGCAGGATATAAATGAAAATAAGATCAAAAAGAAGAACGGTGTAAAAAATATTTTTACAGATTATCTCGACGCTGTTCGCACCAGAAAAAATTTATTCTTACTGTGGGCATTTTTGCTGCCGATGGGCATTTTGCTTCTTTTGTATGTTTCGCTTAAGGTTTATCCCTTCGGCAACGGTTCTGTTTTGGTTTTGGATTTAAACGGACAGTATGTATATTTTTTTGAGGAGCTGAGGTCAAAAATTTTATCCGGCGGAAGTCTGCTTTACTCGTGGAGCAGGTCGCTCGGCGGAGAATTTCTCGGCATGTTTGCATATTATCTTGCAAGTCCTTTTTCCATATTGGTTTGTCTGTTTCCGAAAGCGCATATTACAGAGGCTTTGCTGCTGATTCTGCTGCTGAAAGCAGGTTCGTGCGGATTTACTATGTCGCTTTATCTTAAAAATTCGTATCCGGCGAGAAAATCGAGTATGGTGGCATTTTCAACAATGTATGCGCTGTGTTCCTTTGCCGTTGTGCAGGCGCATAACACCATGTGGATTGACGAGCTGATTTTTCTTCCGCTTGTTGTGTTGGGAATTGAAAGGCTTATAAAGAAAAAGGATTTTGTGCTGTACACCGTTTCTCTTGCGTTTTGTGCAATGTCGAATTTTTATATAGGCTATATGGTCTGTATATTTACATTTTTCTATTTTTTCTATTATTATTTTGCGGGGAGCGGCAGCGGAGAGAACAATCCTCTCGGTGAAAAGCGTCATTTTCTGCGTTCCCTGCTGAGAATGATTGTCTTTTCGGTGATTGCTCTTGAAATCGCGATGGTGGTGTTGTATCCGGCGTATATCTCCCTGACCTTCGGAAAGACCGGATTTTCCGATCCGAGCTATGAGCTGAAGCAAAAATTTGATTTTCTCGATTTTATTGCCAAACTGTTCCCGGCCTCATACGATACCGTACGTCCCGAAGGACTTCCGTTTGTATATTGCGGAACGCTTACTCTTATAATGCTACCTCTGTTTTTCCTGTCAAAAAAAATCGGAGTGAGAGAAAAAATTGCCGGGGGAGCACTGATTTCGCTTTTCATATTCAGCTTTATGGGTTCAACACTTGACCTTGTATGGCATGGATTTCAGGTTCCGAACTGGCTTAACTACAGATACAGCTTTATGCTTGTCTTTATCATGATAGTCTTTGCATACAGGGCGATTTCGGAAATCAGGAGCATTGATTACAGACATGTTGTCGGGATTTGCGGAGTGCTGGCTTTGCTGCTTATAATTATTCAGAAGCAGGATTACGAGTGGTACAGCGATATATACGGAATCTGGATTGCTATGGCCTTTATCGGTATCAATCTGATCGTTCTCTACATCTACCGCAGGGGCTGGCTAAGATACGGCGCTGCGATTCTTCTCGTCGGTACAGTCTGTTTTGAGATGATGATTTCGGGCTTTACCGATGAGTATCACCTTGACAAAGACGTTGTTTACAGTTCGAGAACGTCGTATCAGAGTTATCTCGGTAAGCTCAGTCCTATTGTAAAATACCTGAAGGAATATGACGCGGAGAATTTCGGATCGGAATTTTACCGTATGGAAAAAACCTCTCACAGAAAAACAAACGACGCAATGGCGCTCGGTATGTACGGGATTTCCAACTCCACTTCTACGCTCAACGCTTCGGTTATAGACCTGCTTCAGAAGCTCGGATTCTCTTCAAAATCGCACTGGACGAAATATCTCGGCGGAACACCGGTAAGTGATTCTCTTCTCGGAATAAAATATATCATAAATACCGATTATTACGATACGGACATATATGAGCTTATCAAGCCTGACTCTACAAATAAGCTATACGGATATTACAATCCTTATGCGTTGTCTCTTTGCTACGGGGTAAACAGCGGGGTATCCGAGATAGACTTTAACGACGGGACCATTCCCGCCACTCCGTTTGAACGTATGAATGCCCTTGTCAGCGCTATGCTTGGCGAAGAGAATATAGAGTTTTTCAAGGAAATCGAGTATTCCGAGGTGAAAACCAATCTTGATGTGGCGCACACAAAGTCTACGGATACATCTCAAAGACATATCAAGTATTCTCCCAAAGTTGCGGACACGGAAGCTAAAGTCACATATTCCTTTGCGGGGGTTGGAGGCAATAATGAAATATATTGCTACTTCCCTTCCGATTATAAGCGCGACAGCTCTCTTTACCTTAACGGAACAAAGATTAGCACGTATTTTGAAAACGAAACCTACAGAATTGTATCTCTCGGCGCTTTTGACGAAGGTTATTCAATGAATGTCGACCTGCGTCTTGAAGATACTACGATGTATATTCAGGAGGACGTCGGCTATTTCTACTATCTGGATACCGAGGTGTTTGAAGCGGTTATGCCACGTCTTGCCGAGTGCGGTCTTAATATTACCTCTTTCAGCGATACAAACATTAGGGGTACCGTAAATATTACGGGAGAAAATAATCTTATGTTTACATCAATTCCGTATGATTCGGGATGGATTGTTAAGATTGACGGAAAGAGGGTCGAGACGGATAAAACGTTAGGTGCCCTGCTTGCGTTTGAAATATCGGCAGGCGAGCATGAAGTGGAATTAAAATACAGGCCTATGAGTTTTACCTACGGACTGGCAATTACAATATGCGGAATTATTACCTTTGCGGCGGCTATTATTATTGTCAGACCGGAGAGCGTTATGAATATTGCCGCTTCTCTGAAGAACAGGCGCAAAAGAAAAAAAGTTGCTGCCGCGCCCGGCGGTGACGGCGAAACAGACGAGTTTACCGAAGCCGCGGCTGAGTATCCTGACGACGATACAACGAACGGGCCTGCCGAAGCTTCGACGGACGAGGAGCAGCAGGATCGGACGAGCGACGGAGATTCCGAAGATTAGAAATAATATGGGCGGAGATGCGGGGTAGGTATTCATAATCGGCAGGCACGCGCAGGTTATCCGAAAACTGCGTGTGCTTCATTCAGATTCCGGTCTTACCGATTTGTGTAATGTTTATATAATGTATATAATGCGCCCGCCATGTCGCTTATAGTTTTGCAAGGCAAATCAGGGCAAACGATCGTGCCGTTGCAGGCCTATGGCTTTGTCGTGAAAACAATGCAATGACCGAATCCTTTTGCGTGGCGGAGCTGATGAAGCTGTATCGGGAGCCGGCGAAATAAAGGCCGTTGTATTTTCTTGCAGACGAAACGAATATAGAAATGCTTTGCCGCAAAGTCCTGCTCTGTACAGCGTATACAAAAAACGGGAATTCTCCGGAATTTCTTGAAATTTAATTATATATAAAGAAAAGAGCCGTCATATATGGACGGCTCTTTTCTTGTTTATTTCTGTTTTTCTCTTAGATAATATAGATACGTCGTATAAAGATACGGCTTAATATAAGCGAAAAACGTATTCGTTATTTTTTTTAAATATATTACTGTAATGCCAATTTTGTTATTCCGCGAATCTTTTACTGCGATTTTACATTACATATCTTTCAGGTTTTACATGGGGACTGTATGATTGTAGGTACAAAGAGAAAAAAGAAAACATTAAAGAGGAAATAAAGGAGTACATGTTATGAGAACGAGAACAAAATTTGAAATTGCTGTTTCTGTGCTTTGTCTTGCGCTTGCCGCTTCTGTCCTTGCGGGATGCGGAAAAGGTGAAAAAACAGTGTCAACCGACGGATCAACCTCTATGGAAAAGGTCATCGGAGCTCTCGGAGAACAATTTGAGGCGGATAATGCGGGAGTTAAATTTACATATAATCCGACGGGATCGGGAACAGGAATTACCGCGGTGTCGGATGGAATTTGTGACATCGGACTTTCAAGCAGAGCACTAAAAGATGAAGAAAAGGCAAACGGACTTAAAGAGACGATTCTTGCATATGACGGAATTGCTGTAATTGTAAATAACGAAAATACAATTGACGAGCTGAGCATTGATGATATTGCAAAAATTTATACCGGAGAAATTAAAAACTGGAGCGAGCTTGGCGGTGCAGACGCAGAAATTGTCGTCATCGGCAGAGAAGCGGGAAGCGGAACGCGGGACGGTTTTGAATCAATAACAAAAACCGAGAAAATATGCGTTTACCGTCAGGAACTTACTTCAACGGGAGACGTAATTACCACAGTATCGTCAAATCCTGATGCGATAGGATACGCATCACTTGCTTCTGTAAAGGAAACTGTAAAAGCTGTATCTGTGGATGGAGTAATTCCGACGGAAGATACGGTAAAAGACGGAAGCTACAAAATTCAGCGTCCGTTTGTTCTTGTGACAAAAGAGGGAACCGAACTTTCCGATACGGCACAGAAGTTTTTCGATTACGCAACCTCGTCGGCTGCAAACGATATAATTTCAAAAGCCGGTGCTGTTCCTGCCAACTGATCAGGATATATCTGCAATAGATAGTAGTTTTGCCTGGAGATAAACTCAGATGAAAAAAAAGAAAAAGAATATTGAAGCGGTTTTCTATGGGATATTCCTTATCTGTGGACTGATTACGATTGCCGCAGTGCTTCTGATAACCGTATATCTTATATTATCGGGAATCCCTGCAATAAGAAAAATCGGGATTATAGAGTTTTTAACCGGTGAAACATGGGATTCAACCGGTTCGGAACCGAAGTTTGGAATACTTCCGTTTATCCTAACGAGTGTGTACGGCACGGCCGGAGCTGTTGCAATAGGGGCCCCTATCGGTTTCTTCACCGCTGTTTATCTTTCAAAGCTTGCTCCGGGAAAAGTAAAAACGGCCGTTGAAACGGCCGTCAGTCTGCTGGCGGGAATCCCCTCGGTTGTATACGGACTTGTGGGAATGCTTGTGCTTGTGCCTGCGATACGAAATATCTTCGGGGTTCCCGACGGTGCCGGACTGCTCGCCGCAATTATTGTACTTGCGGTTATGTCGCTGCCTTCGATTATTAAAGTTTCGCTTAATGCGCTTGATGCTGTTCCTAAAGAATATGAGGAAGCTTCCATGGCCCTCGGAGCTACTCCGGTTGAAACATATTTCAGAGTGTCGATTCCCGCGGCGCGCAGCGGAATCGCAGCGGCTGTTGTACTCGGTGTCGGCAGGGCAATCGGAGAGACCATGGCGGTTATGATGGTTTCGGGAAATGCTGCGAATATGCCTTCTGTTTTTCAGAGCGTCAGGTTTTTGACTACGGCTGTAGCCAGCGAAATGTCTTATTCTTCCGGGCTACAGCGTCAGGCTTTGTTTTCAATAGCGCTTGTTCTTTTCTTATTTATTATGCTGATTAACGCGTCGCTTAATTTCTTTCTGAAAAGAGATAAATCGAAAGGGTAATTCTCAATGAAAAACAATCAGAAAATTTCAGGCTCAAGAAAAATACATATTGCACTGCTGAGAATCATTATGGCGGTTTCGGTTTTTATAACCTGCGCGCTCGTACTGTCAATAATTGTCTATGTACTTTACAGGGGCTTGCCCAATATAACCGCCGAGCTGCTTTTTACATCGCCGAGCTATGTACCGGAAAGCATTGGAATTTTACCTGATATTCTCAACACGGTTTATATAATAATCGCGGCGCTTGTAATTACTTTACCGCTCGGCGTCGGCGCGGCGGTTTACCTAAACGAGTATGCGAGGAACAGAAAATTTGTCGCGCTGATTGAATATGCTACCGAAACATTGTCCGGAATCCCGTCAATTATCTATGGATTGGTAGGTATGCTTTTCTTCTGCCAATTTCTGAATTTGCAAAAGTCACTTCTTGCCGGCGCTCTGACGCTGGTGATAATGAATCTTCCGACGATTATGCGAACGACGCAGGAGAGCCTTAAAACCGTTCCACAAAGCTATCGTGAGGGGGCTTTCGGTTTGGGAGCCGGGAAATGGAGAGTAATCAGAACGGTGGTGCTTCCCGGATGTATAGACGGTGTTTTGACCGGCTGTATTCTTTCGGTGGGAAGAATTTTAGGCGAATCGGCCGCCCTGCTCTTTACAGCGGGTTTTGCTCACTCTTTGAGCGGTTTTTTCACCGGGCTTGCAAGTTCAGGGGCGACTTTAACCGTAGCGCTTTACTTCTACGCAAAAGAACAGGGAGAATTCGAGGTTGCTTTTGCGATAGCAGCAATTCTGATGGTTATGGCGCTGCTTATAAATCTCTGTGCAAGCTTTGTTTCAAAAACATTCAGAAATAAGGATAAACCGAAAGGCTCTCGCGTAAAAAAATCGGGTAAATTATCTGCCGCAGTTTTTCGTCAAAACCGCCGTGTTTCTTGCAAAACGGCTTCCGTAAAAGATAATCAAAGCACGAAAAGGGGATTGAGTAAATTATGAGCAGTATTATTTCCGCAAAAGACCTCTGTCTGTGGTACGGAAGTACACAGGCTTTGAAAAATATAAACATCGAAATTGAGGAAAAGAGTATTACTGCTTTGATTGGGCCCTCCGGGTGCGGAAAATCGACCTTTCTGAAAACGATTAACCGTATGAACGATCTTGTGCCCGGAGTAAAAATTAAAGGAAGTGTAACATATAACGGAGAGGATATTTTTGCTCCGTCTGTTGATGTCAACATTTTGCGGCGTAATATTGGAATGGTGTTTCAGAAGCCAAACCCTTTTCCAATGAGCATTTATGAGAACGTTGCTTACGGACCGCGCACCCATGGAGTTAAAAACAAAGCCAAGCTTGACGCTATAGTCGAGTCATCGCTGAAGGATGCGGCAATCTGGGAGGAGGTCAGGGACAGATTAAAAAAATCTGCTCTCGGACTTTCGGGCGGACAGCAGCAAAGACTTTGCATTGCGAGGGCGCTTGCGGTGGAGCCGAAAGTACTGTTGATGGATGAGCCGACAAGTGCGCTTGATCCGATTTCGACCGCAAAAATCGAAGAGCTTGCAGCTGTGCTGAAGAGCCGCTATACGGTTATTATGGTTACGCATAATATGCAGCAGGCTATGCGTATTTCCGACGCAACGGCATTTTTCCTTCTTGGAGACCTTATTGAATACGGCAGTACAAAGAATATTTTTACAGCTCCGAAAGATAAGAGGACAGAGGACTATATTCGCGGGAGATTCGGATAATTAGAGAGAGGTTTGGATAATTATATTGGATAATTATAAGAGAAGACATTTTTCTATATGTTTAACCTTACATCTATTGTAAGTCTACATCCTCAAATAACATTTGCTTTTTATTCGACTGAAGCCAAACAAAACTTTGTATTTGGTGTACGACTTCATTTATCTTGACTATAAATTACAAAAAGATGTGGGACAAAACACATGTTTTTTTATCCGTAACAGAGACTTTGACAATTTCAATAATGTCAATACTTATCTTTTTTCTTAGAGGCTGGTTGTGATTTTGCAATGGATAAATCCGTGGCTGATACTCATCTGATATAGGCAAGAAGTATGGCGAAGCTTACATTGTACATCAGGGACAATTATACAATTCAAAAAGAAAGCGTCATAAAGCGGCAATATTAAAATAAAGGCAGACACATGGAACCCTACCGTGCATCTGCTTTTTTGTTATGCTAAAATATTTAGTAGGAGGGAAATAAATCAGATTATTATTTTTTCGTTGCAGAGAATAAATACGGCATATTTATTCTAAGTTTATGAATACGGTAATACGGGACATGAAAAACTCATATAAATTAAATCAGTATCAAAAACAATCTGCCGGAAACGGTAATTTTTATAGAGGGGAATTCCATGAAGCACTATTTGGAAAGCGTCAAGGATGTTTTAAAGGAAACCGAAAGCCGTACATCGGGACTTGACAGCAAAGAAGCGGAGCGCAGACTTGCGCAGTATGGAAAGGGGAGACTTCTGCAGGCAAAAAAGGAGTCTCTGTTTTCCAGATTTGCAGACCAGCTGACAGATCCGATGGTGCTTGTTTTGATTGCTGCCGCAGTCATTTCATCTGTAACGGCGGCGCTGTCCGGAGAATCATTTGCAGATGTATTCATAATACTTTCCGTAGTAATTTTAAATGCTGTTCTCGGAGTGATTCAGGAAAGCAAGGCAGAATCGGCGATAGAGGCTTTAAAGGATATGACTGCCTCCGAATCAACCGTGCTGCGTGACGGAGCCGCCGTGCGTATTCCATCGGATGAGATTGTGCCCGGAGATATTGTTATTTTAAACGCGGGCGACGCAGTGCCGGCGGACGGCAGACTGATTGAGTGCAAGTCCTTGAAGGTAGACGAATCGGCTCTGACCGGGGAATCGGTGCCTGCGGAGAAAACCGATTCGGTTATACGTACCTCTGCCGGGAAAAGAACGCTGCGAAGACGGGGCCGTGAAACAGACAGTTTTACGGAAGAGGATATAGCTCTCGGAGACCGCCGCAACATGGTATATATGGGAAGCTGTGTTGTCTATGGCAGGGGCGCGGCTGTAATAACGGATACCGGAATGAATACCGAAATGGGAAAAATCGCGGGGGCTATTACCGGTGCCGAAAAGACAATGACTCCGCTTCAGATAAGGCTTAATAAGCTTTCCGGAGTTCTCACAAAGCTTGTACTTGCCATATGTGTTTTTATGTTTGCTTTCTCGTTGATTCAGAAGTACAGTACAGGAGAAATTTCAGGTTTTGACAAGGCTGCCGTACTTCATACCTTTATGCTGTCGGTGAGTCTTGCCGTTGCGGCTATCCCAGAGGGACTTGCGGCCGTCGTCACGGTAGTTCTGTCGATCGGCGTTACGAGAATGTCCAAGAAAAACGCTGTAATTAGAAAGCTGACTGCGGTAGAGACGCTTGGCTGTACACAGGTTATATGTTCTGATAAAACCGGAACACTCACGAAAAATAAAATGACGGTTGTAAAATCATCGGGCGCGGAAAATGAAAGACTTGCCGCGGCGCTTGCTCTGTGTTCCGATGCTGTTGTGAAGGACGGGGAGGCAGTCGGCGATCCGACGCAGTGCGCCGTCGTTAATTATGCGCAGTCGATTGGCCTTGCAAAGGAAGCTCTCGAAAAAGAATATCCCAGGCTTGCCGAGATACCTTTTGACTCGGAACGAAAAATGATGACTACCGTACATTCTGCACCTCACGGGAATATTCAGTATACTACCGGCGCACCCGACGTGATAATTGCAAGGTGCAGCAGCTGCATCCGCGGCGGCAGGGTCGTACCGATGAGCGAACGGATGAAGCAGGAGGCTCTTGAGGAAAACCGCCGTCTTGCCGGAATGGCACTCAGGGTTATAGCGGCGGCCTGTCGGGAATACCGTGAGACGGTTAAACAGGGGGCGGCGCTGTCTCCTAAAATTGAAAACGGCATGATATATCTTGGGCTTGTAGGAATGGAAGATCCGATCAGAGACGAGGTTCCCGACGCGCTGCAAAAATGCAGAAGCGCGGGTATTCTCACGGTTATGATTACAGGGGATCATTTGGACACAGCCGCGGCAATTGCCGGAAAGCTTGGTGTCATTACCGACCGCGCTCAGGCAATTACGGGAGCGGAGCTCGACCGTCTTGACGACGAAGAGCTGAGCAAGCGTATTACAAATTTACGCGTATATGCGCGAGTTAAGCCCGAGCATAAAACGAGAATAGTAAATGCCTGGCGCAAGGCAGGTTATGTGACGGCTATGACCGGCGACGGCGTAAACGACGCGCCATCTCTTAAGAGCGCGGATATCGGTATCGGAATGGGGGTTTCCGGAACGGATGTTGTTAAAAATGTCGCCGATCTTATTCTTGCGGACGACAATTTTGCTACGATAACTTACGCTGTGGCTGAGGGCAGAAGAATTTATGACAACATCTGCAAGGCTGTTCAGTTTCTTCTGTCTTCAAATCTCAGCGAGGTTATCTCGATTTTTGCAGCTACTGTTCTCGGTTTTACAATTTTGAGCCCGGTTCAAATTCTTTGGATAAATTTGATAACCGATTCGCTTCCGGCGCTTGCTCTCGGACTTGAAAAAGCCGAGCCGGATTTGATGGAACGTCAGCCGAGGAGTACCTCGGAAGGAATTTTTGACGGAGGAGTCGGCATTGAGATTGCGCTGCAGGGCGCCCTTGTCTCACTTCTCACCCTATCAGCGTATTTTATCGGCGGATATATGGAGACGGGCGCCTTTTCACTGGGTGAAAGTGCGGACGGTATGACTATGGCCTTTCTTACTATGGCAATGGCTGAAATTTTTCATTCGTGCAATATGCGTTCACGCCACAGCTCCATTTTCAGGCTTCATACAGGAAACCCCGCTTTATTTGGCGCCGTTCTTGCCTCGCTTGCCCTTACGGCATGCGTTATTTTTGTTCGGCCCGCAGCAATGCTTTTTGGATTTGAATCAATTTCGATGTATGAATATATAGTGTCTCTTGCTCTTGCCGCGGCGGTGATTCCTTTTGTCGAACTCGGCAAGCTGGTAAGACGTATAATTCTGAGAAAAAAATCACCGATTGTTAAAGCCGATAAGCGAAGATACCGAACCGGAGGCGGAAATGAAGCTGTAGTATAATTAACAAAAAATATAAAAAACACTATTGAATTTACATGAGGATTATGCTATACTTCTTATAAATTCTGATTGCAGCGCAAATTTCGATTTTGTGCGGAAACTCAGATAAAATTTCTTTTGAAAGGCAGAAATATGTGATGCTTAATCCGGAGAGGCCGGAAAATAAAGCGGTTTTAAACGAGCTCGGTGTCAAGGCTCTTGCTTATCTCGGGGACGCTGTTTTCGAGCTTGTTGTCCGCGAACATCTTGTTGTCAGTACCGGAGTGTCTGATCCCGGAAAGCTCAATAAGCTTGCTGCCTCATATGTAAAGGCCACGGAGCAGAGCCGGGCTGTGTCGAGAATAGAAGAATTTCTTACTGAGGAAGAGAGCGCGGTTTACAGACGGGGAAGAAATATAAGTGGGGTATCCGTTCCTCACAGTGCGTCAGCCGTGGAGTACCGCAGGTCAACAGGTCTTGAAACACTTTTTGCATATCTGTATCTGTCAGGCGAAAACGAGAGGATAAGAGAACTGTTCGCCAAGGCGTTTCCCGACGTCGAAATTAAAAATAAAGTATGAAAAGCTTAAGAATTTTAAAGAACTTATCAGTTTGTAATCTTCACTGTGAATGTAAATATTAATACACAGTGAGAAAATATATAGATTTTAATGGCATAAGGACTGTTTTTTTATTCATTCAAATGGCATAGCTGCTTTCAGTGATATGCTCTCTGAGCGCCGTCGGGAATGATACGGAGGTCCGAGGTCGTCGGAAAGGAAGGATTTGAAATGTATTATATTGGCATTGATCTCGGAGGAACTAACATAGCTGCCGGAATTGTAAAGGATGACTTCACAATCCTGATAAAAGGAAGCACACCTACGATGGCTACCCGTGAGCCGAGTGCGATTCTTGATGATATGGCAAAGCTTTGTTACGATCTTCTCGACGAGGCGGAGCTCAAGGTGGAGGACATAGAGTATGCGGGTATTGCAACGCCGGGAACAGCAAATCATGATACGGGCGTTGTTGTGTATGCAAACAATCTTCCCTTTCTGAATTATCCTCTTGCAGAAGAGTTCAGGGCGCGAATTCCTTTTAAAGCAGTATATATTGAGAATGATGCGAATGCCGCCGCAAAGGGAGAAGCGGTCGCCGGAGCTGCAAAGGGTACTTCAAACTCCGTCATGATTACACTCGGAACCGGCGTCGGCGGAGGAGTTATAATAGATAACAAAATTTATACCGGTTTTAACTATGCCGGTGCGGAGCTCGGCCATATGATTATTGTAGCTAACGGCCGCCGCTGCTCATGCGGACTTAAAGGCTGTTGGGAGGCGTACAGCTCCGCGACCGCTTTGATAAAAATGACGCAGGAAGCTATGGACCGTAATCAGGATACGATATTATGGGCAATGTGCAACGGAAATACTAACGCTGTGAACGGACGAACGGCGTTTAATGCTATGCGTCAGGGAGATTTGGTTGCAGCAGAGGTAATCTATTCGTATATTGATTATCTTGCATGCGGTATTATAAATATTATTAATATTTTCTGCCCGGAGGTTCTCTCAATAGGCGGCGGTATATCAAATGAAAAAGAGAGACTTCTCGACATGCTTCTTCCGAGAATCGGATTGAGGATTTATTCAAGCAACAGTGCTCAGAGGACCCTTATAAAAATTGCCGAGCTGGGAAATGACGCAGGTATCATCGGAGCTGCGGCGCTTCATTGTTGATATTTATTTTCCTACTGTTTCTATAATTAAAAGTAAGCTGCCCTGCGCCTTTTAAGGCGGCGGGAAACAGCTTACTTTTTTGCATTTTACTTTTACTTTTATGCATTTATATAGCCAAGCAAAGGTTATCTTTTGTCTCTGTAGACGATGGCCCCCGCTTCTTTCCGTTTTCAGGGCGGTAATCCTCAGCTTAAACGGATTCCGTGACAGCGCTGCGCTCCATAATAAATGTTAAATGGCTGCGAATATGCTGTCCATAAATTTGGATTTCAGCGATATTGGTTCAGAAAGAAATCTGCAGCCGGTCAAGTATATTTTATTTATATGCTGTTTTCAATGTCTTCAACAGTTATCAGTGCGTCCCTTTGTAAATATCGGATTGCCTTCAAAGCATAGATATGAGCTTCTTCGCTTGAACCCGCTACGGCGTCTGTCACAACTTTAATGTGGTAATCATTTTGATGTGCGTCTACCGCCGTATAGTGAATGCAGACGTCTGTAAGGCCGCCGATTAAATAGAGAGTCTACATTAAGCCCTTTTAAGAGAATTTCTAAGTCTGTTCCGAAAAAAGCGCTGTACCTTCTTTTGGAAATTAAATATTCGCCTTCTATAGGATAAGTGAGCTTAGCATAGTCTGTATTTGGTGAGTTCTCTATGCAATGAATTTTCTCTGAACCGTCCAATTCTCTTCCAAAGTCTACCATATCCGGTCTATGGACCTCTTTAATTTGAATGACCGGAAGCTTTCTGCTTCTGAATACGTCAAGCACCCTTTTGGCATTGCGAATGCACGTCCATTCGGGATTGTTTATATTGAATTCATTCATTTCGACAAAATCTTCCTGCTGAATATCAATTACAAGAAGAGCACTGTTTTTTTCTATTTTCATTGTCAATTCCTCCGAAATCTTAGTTTTATTTTAAACTGAATACAGAATCGACATTAATATCTGTCAAAATTTATGCCTAAGCCTTCGTTCATGCTTACCCCTCCGTTTCAATAATTTGTATCATTATATCATAAAAATTCTGCCAAACCGTAATGTTTTGTGGTTTTTCTTTGCAAAATCGCTGTCTGTGACAGCGAGACAAAGCTTGTTAATCGAAAAGCTTTAATTTTGAGATTATTGTATTATAAAATTATAATCTGAAAATGTTACTAAATCTATCAAATGTGAAAAGAATTTTTATGTAACATTTCATTTTTTTAGGTTGTCTATATATAGCTTATTTCTGATTTGCAAATCTATACCTTTCGGTGCAAAAAATTCACCTGTCGGATTATTTCTGTTTACTTTTGTATAATAATGTTTTATAATTTAATTACATTAAAGCAGAGGGGGTGCGGCGTTGAAGCTGAGGGTAGAAATATCTTCGGGCGAGGAGGAGATTTTAATTCGGTGTAAAAGTATCGACGACAAAATTTTACGGCTGCAGAGTACGGTTTCGATGCTTTACGGCGGAACCTCCGAGCTCTCTTTTCTCTTGGGAGACACCGAGTATTTTATTGACGTTCATGATATATTATTTTTTGAAACGCAGGATAAAAAAGTTTCTGTACATACCTCAGACGGAATGTATTATACAGACAGAAAATTGTACGAGCTGATGACTTTATTGCCTGATTTTTTCGTGCGCATCTCAAAATCATGCATAGTCAATGTATTTAAAATTTCTTCGATTGATAAAAATATAACCGGTTCAAGCACGGCGCATTTCAAAGGCTGTCCGAAGGTAGCTTACATCTCCCGCATGTATTACAATGATCTGAGAAAAATTATAAAAGAAAAGAGGTTATCGCAATGAAAAGTAAATTTTTTTGGGGACTTGCGCTTGTTTTGCTCGCGTTTTTTATCATACTTAACAGCGCTTTTTTCAGGCTTGATATACCGGTGTTAAGGTTGTTTTTGGCTACGTTGTGCGTCGTTTGGCTGATTAAAATTATTGCACGGCGACATTTTCCGTTTCTGTTCTTTCCTCTTGCCTTTCTTTTTATGCTTTTTGAAAAATATATTGCCGGATGGCTGGGTATTGCCGAAAATATTATATCTAATTGGATAGTGCTTTTATGCGCGTTGCTGCTCTGTGTCGGAACGGGCTTTATGTTTTCCGGATTTGATTTTCATAATGTAAATATTGTGTTCGGCGACGGCAGAAAACGGCTGACTTCTCTGGTAAAATATATAGACTGCACCGATTTTGCCGATGACAAGGTGGAAGTGGATATAGGGCGCGGCGAAGTGTTTTTTGAAAATACGGACGGCTATGAAGGAGGAGGAACTCTTTACATAGACAACAATATGAGCCGACTGACAATAAATGTTCCAGCTTCATGGAAAGTGATATGCAATATAGAATCCAATATGGGGCATACAGATATTCATGTTAAAAAGAACAGCGGCGGAAAGCTTCTCTATATAAACGGCGAAAATAATATGGGGCAT
This sequence comes from uncultured Eubacteriales bacterium, assembly GCA_948467545.1. Classification (GTDB taxonomy): domain Bacteria; phylum Bacillota; class Clostridia; order Oscillospirales; family CAG-272; genus UMGS911. Next base: position 81,725 of record CAOKER010000002.1, on the reverse strand, counting down.
ATAATAATTAAGTCGGTTTAGAATTATTTTTGACAGACGAAAATAATAAATTTACGGGAGGGACAGTTTTGCTGTCCCTCCCGTAATAATAGCATGCTTATATATTCGTTAAAACGGATTATGAATTTTTTCCGGCTTCGGCTATAATTTTCTGTGCAACGGGTGCGGGAGCTTCCTCGTATTTCAGGAAATAGAAGGTGAATGTACCCTTTCCCTGCGACATTGCGCGCAGTGCAATTGTATAATCATTCATTTCAGCCTTGGGGACGTCGGCGGTTATAATCTGATAACCTTTCTTTCCGTCCCATGCTTCTATTCCGTTTACACGTCCGCGGCGTTTGTTGAGATCGCCCATAACGTCTCCTACAATATCTCCGGGAATATAAACCTTTAATTCTCCGACGGGCTCTAAAATGACAGGGTTTGCTTTTATCAGCTCTTTATAAGCGAGATTTGCCGCCAGCTTGAAGGACATTTCCGACGAATCCACATCATGATATGAGCCGTCATAAAGATCAGCCGCAAGCCCGATCATCGGAAATCCTGCAAGAACGCCTTTATGCATTGATTCCGTGAGGCCTTTTTCGACCGCAGGGAAGTACCCCTTCGGCACGCTTCCGCCGACTACCGATTCAGTAAATTTAAGGCCGTCCTCTTCGGCGGGAGCGAAGTGAATTTTAACATGACCGTACTGTCCGTGTCCGCCCGACTGCTTTTTATGCTTTCCTTCGGCGTCGATTTTCTTTTTTATTGCTTCGCGGTATGCGATTTTGGGTTCGTTCATATCTACCGATACGCCATAGCGCGACTTAAGCTTTGCCGCAATAACGTCAAGATGTATATCTCCGAGTCCGTATAGCAGAAGCTGCTTTGTTTCCGCGTCGTTTTCAAAACGTATGGTGCAGTCCTCTTCAAGCAGGCGGGTGATACCGGAGGCAATTTTGTCTTCGTCGCCCTTGGCCTTGGGTACAATTGCACGGGCGTAAAACGGTTCGGGAAATACGATTTTTTTGTATTCCTTCATGGTATCGGAGGACGCAAGAGTGTCGCCGGTATCGGTCGACGAAAGTTTTGCAATCATGCCGATATCGCCGCACGCAAGAGAGTCGGTTTCCATTTGTTTTTTGCCGCGCACGGTATATATTTTCGCCATGCGCTCGCTGACGCCGGAGCGCAGATTTTTCAAGGTCATCTGATTTGTCAGAGTTCCTGTCATAACCTTGAAGAATGTCATTTTTCCCACAAAAGGATCGGCGACAGTCTTAAATACAAAAACAGCGGTATCCGAGCCGTCTTTGTCTATGCTGATACTGCTTCCGTCGGAAGCCTTTTCGTATTCCTTTGCGGTGCAGCGCGGAAAAGATTCGGCAATAGTATCCATCAGAGCTTCAACGCCCCACATCTTTGCCGCAGAGCCGCACAAAACAGGGACGATGCTTCCGTGAATTATGCCTTCATGAATTGCCTCTATGGCTTCCTCATACGAAATCGGCGTTCCCGCAAAATACTTTTCCATGAGCTCATCGCTTACGCCGGCTATGGCTTCAAACAGCATATCGCGGTATTTGTCGACAATCTCCATGTATTCTTCTGGAATGTCTCCCTCTGTGTGAGCGCCTGTTTTGTCGTAAATGTATGTTTTTTTATCGATCAGCTTTATAAAACCGATTACTTTGTCTCCCTCAACCATAGGAATCATCAGGGGGCAGACCGAAACCCCGAAAGTGTCATGAAGCTGTGTAAATACACGGTTAAAGCGGCACTCCGGATCGTCAAATTTATTTACAAAAAATGCTTTCGGGATGCCTGCGTCGGAGGCGCGGTCCCAAGCAAGCTCGGTTCCCGCTTCGATGCCCGCCTTACCGTCTACAATTATGACTGCGCTGTCCGCCACGCGCACGGCCTGCATAACCTCTCCGGAAAAATCGAGGTAACCGGGGGTATCTATTACGTTTATTTTTGCATCTTTCCACATAATCGGCGCAACCGCATCCTGAAGACTGAATCCGCGTTTTATTTCTTCGGGATCGTAATCGCAAACGGTGTTTCCGTCCGATGTTGTACCGAGTCGGTCGGTTTCCTTTGCGATATAAAGCATAGCTTCGGTAACCGATGTCTTACCTGAGCCTCCGTGCCCGAGAAAGCAAACATTACGAATTTGTTTTGTGTCTGTTTTTGTCATCTTTAGAACCATTCCTTTCTGCCGGCTTGCAAGTGGGTATCATGCATTCGGCCTGTCCCTGCCGCGGCTTTGAGGCGGCGGAACAAAATTTGAAGTAAAATATAATCTGAATTTAAAATGGAAGATATTATTCTTTCATTTTGTTCACTTGTTATGCGGTTATTCCGTTGTATCTTTTTATATTTATTTTTCCAAACTGTGCGAAAGGTATTTGCTATAAGAGTAAAATCAGTATATTAATTATATGCAGAAGATTTTGTAAGTTATCCGATTTTCAGAGATTTCCATATAAAACTTTATGTAAAAGCATTTTACAGTATTTACTGCTAAATAGTATACAGTAAAATTGATACTATTTCAATAGTTAATAAAAAAAATATTTTTTCTCACGTGTAGAAAATAACAGCCTGATATTGTGCATATTACACAATATCAGGCTGTTATCATGATTAAATCTGCTGTTCTTTAGTTTTTGCCGTTTGACTTTTTTATCCTGACTGTCCTGTCCATTTTATTCCCTGCATGGAATTTCTTCTGACAAATTCCTTATCGATTTCGTTCATAACGACAAATTTTTTTTTGCTCCAGAGCGGAGCTATTAAATTATCTGCGGTACCGTCTCCCGTCACCCTTCCTATAACAATGTCCGGAGGCAGAAGCTCAAGCTGAGATACAACGATGTCTGTGTATTCTTCAAGTGTCATAGCGTCGAAGCGTCCGGCTTCGTATTCTGACGCCATCTGTGTGTTTCTCATTATATGAAGCAGATGAATTTTTACGCTGTGAGGGTGAAGACGGGAAATTACCTTCGCTGTTTTCAGCATCATTTCGGCTGTTTCACCGGGCAGGCCGTTGATTATGTGTATACATACGTTTATTCCGCGGGATGTAAGCGCACTGTACCCGGTGAGAAATTCAGCAAAGCTGTGTCCGCGGTTGATTTTCTCTGCCGTTATATCCGATACCGTCTGCAAGCCGAGTTCTACAACGAGATAATTATTTCGGGAAATGTTTTCGAGCAGATTAACTACAGGTTCCGGAAGACAATCCGCACGTGTCGCGATATGAAGTCCTGCCGCGCCCGGCAGTGCAAGAGCTTCGCTGTACAGCATTTTCAGTCTTTCGGTCGGGGCATACGTATTTGTATAGTCCTGAAAGTAAGGAATGCCGATGCAGTCCGGCCATTTGCGTCTGAGAATGTTCAGCTTTTCATAGAATTGTTCGTCTATCGGTCTTAAATCGCGTTTTGCACAGGATGCCAGAGCGCAGTATGTACATCCGCCGCGGCTGATTTTTCCGTCAATATTCGGGCATGTAAAGCCGCCGTCGATAGGGACCTTCGCACATTTTTTTCCGAATAACTGTCTCATATGATAATCAAATGTATAAAAGCGTCTGTTCGTGTCGGAGTACGGAAACGGATTGTGAGAAACGGATTTTTTATCTTTTTCAGTCATTTGCTGTCCTCATCTTTTTATTTCTCAATTTGGAGAAAAAATGGCGAAGTATTTCGGCACATTCATCTTTAAGTACTCCTCCGGTAAGTTTGGGCTTGAAGCCGACGGGGTAGCCCGTCAAATTGATTATGCTGCCGAAGGCTCCCGCAGAAGAATCCTTCGCCCCGAATACAACTCGGTCTATATGTGAATTTATGATTGCGCCTGCGCACATCGGACACGGTTCAAGCGTTACATAGAGAGTGCAGCCGCGGAGTCTCCAGCTGTGTCTTGTCTCACATGCCATTCGAAGCGCCTCCATTTCGGCATGTAAAAGCGCGCTGTTTCCGTTTTCGCACCGATTATGGGCGGAGGCGATAACAGCTCCGTTATACACAACTATTGCGCCGACGGGAACTTCTCCGCTTTTTTCTGCCATTTCTGCCTCGGAAAGTGCCATTCTCATGAAATTTTCATCGCAGGCAGATGCGGGAACTGTATTTGTTTTTATCGGCTTTCGCCGTATTCTTTCTTCGTGTGTAGACATATCGATGGGCATACCTTCCTGTGCGAAAAAGTGTGTATTTGATTGATTTGCTTATTTTTTACGCCGATTCACCTGCTTTATGGGGACGCGGCGATTGTATAACAAAATATTGTATAACATAATAAAGGGGTCTGTGTCGTAATATAATTTTATCATAGCTGCTGTCATGGCGGGTTATTAAACATACGACCGTCAAAAAGGTTACATTGCAGACAGTGTTTTCCTGTTCATTCCGGTCGGAGGGACAACTTTTCCTTGGAATACCTCATAACAGGTTTTCAGCTACTATATAACCCAAAGAAAGATGTTTCCGGTCCCGGGCGCAGCGACTATCTCCGGGGTAGCGTTTACCGTCGGTTTTTTCAGCAGCGGAATAATAATAATCCGCAGCCGCGGTTCCGCATAACTTTGCTTTGCCCCTTATTGGACCAGCATTATAACGGTTATGCAGTTATAAATGAAATGAACGATAATCGGATATTTCAATGTGTCGGTGAAATAAAAGAGAAGGCTGAGAACCAATGCCGATAAGAATGCAAAAAGCGTATGATAAATTCCGCCTGTGTGGGCGGAGCAGAAAAGCAATGAAGAGATAAGGAGAGCAATCGTATAAGGAATCTTGCATGCCGAGCAAAGAGCGCCGGGGAATTTTTTTCGGAAATAATATTCCTCAAAAAATGCGGGAATTAAGGCGTTGCGCAGAAAAACAAACGGAAGTATTAAATAAACCTGTTTGACATCAGAAATAGCTTCCGGAAAGATTTTTGTTTTTTGTATTGATTCGGCGTCAAAAAATCTTTTAAACAAAAGAGATATAATTAACAGCAGGAAAAGAGAAAATAGTGATAATAATATCTTTATTACCGTATTGACTTTTGGTTTCGGTTTTTCTTGTTCATGCTCGGTCGTATATTTTTCTGAAATATAATTAAGTATTTTGACGGATACTAAATATCCGATAACGGTAATAAGACAGCAGATGACGGTTTTTAATATGTACTCGTGAGCTGTTGATGACACGTGTGAGGGTGCGGCTTTGCCGGCAAAAATCAGAAAAAGCAGCAAAAAGATATAGGAGATAATTATTGAACAGAATATGCCCGACTTTTTCATTTTTACAACCATACCTTTCGTACGTATTCTAACATAATAAATAATATAAAAAGTAACAATGTACAAAATCTGCGGCGTAGATATTTCGGTGCGGTTCACGATTTTATCGCGTCAGATATTTATTTCGAGGCAGTTTTAACCTGCTCAGCCAATAATCTGTTACTTATTTTTTTTATAATTGTATTGAAAAAGATTAATATAGAGTTTATAATAAACATAGTTATATTAATTTGCCGGAGAATTTGTAAATGAGGTTTAAACACAGCAAAAAATACATAAGGAAAAGAAAAAAACGAATATTTATAACCTGCGCTCTTCTTTTCGTTTTGCTTTCGGCTGTTTGTATATCCGGATTTTTTATGATAAACCCCAAAACGGTTATGGCAGTTTTTTTGGACGGGGAAGAAATTGGAATTATAGATGATTCGGAAATATCGGTACTGACAGATAATATCGGTGAAATATATTCATCTTTAAGTGAAAATTTCGGAGAAAATTTATTCAGGCCGTTCGATCTTGAGTTTAACGAAAAAATAGTAGTCGGAAGTGAAAAAGTAAAGCTGAAGAAAATTTCGGCGGATGACTGTGAAAATTTAGTTGTAAAATACGACGACAGGGTTGACTTTTCATACTCTGTTATGCTGAACGGCGAAGTGGTGGCAGATGTTGAAGATGCCGGCGCCGCAGAGAGCGCGCTGCTAATGGCGGAGAATGAATTAAAAGGAGTTATCTCGGAAGTCGATTCGGAAATAGCGGAAATCAGAAGTGCCAATACAGTTGATTTTATACGTCGGATTGCTCCGCGCGAAAAGATTATTGACGGTGAAGTATTTTATAATTTGCTTTGCGGAGAAACCGGTATAAATAATAGTCATCCGGCGGCATTGCAAATTGCTGAAATTCAAAACACCTCGCGGATATATACGGATGAAGCTAACATTTACTATACAGAGGTTTTAGAAGCTGTCGGGGAGACTTCGGAAAATGAAGAAATTCAAATAATTCCTTTTGAAGCTGTCGAGGCTGCAAAGGTTGCAGAGGTCTCCGAGATTGAAGCTCACACTGAGAGCGCAGACGAGGGCGGAGAAGCGGCTTGGGAGGACAGCGGCGGGGACGAGGCTATGGCTTACAGTTTGTCAGGTGAGAATGAGTTATCGGATACGACTTCCGCAACCGAAAATTATTATGAAAACTTGTGCGTTGCGTCACTGCTGAAATTTACCGTCGTCTACTATGAAACCGTTTATGAAAGCATAGAAAACGAAGTTGTCTATGAGGAAACGGACGAAAGGTATAGCGGATACACATTTGAGCTTCAGCGGGGCTCGTGCGGAGTTCGTATTGCCGAATATTCCGTTGAGCTTACCGGTGATGAGAAGGTTCGTACCGAATTGTCCTCCGAGGAGCTTATATCACCTCAGACCGCTGTCATAATGGTCGGAACACGTGAGTATGACGAACCCGGAACGGTAACGGGCGAGATGATTTGGCCTATTGAAACGGAAGGAATGCTTGTATCGTCACTGTTCGGCGATGTTCGGGGAGAATATGATGAAAATACCGGCTCTCATTTAGGAATAGATTTGCAGGGATACAGCGGTGATTCGGTGTGGGCTTCGGACGGCGGTATTGTAACATATTCAGGTTATTTTAAAACGTACGGAAACCTGATAATTATTGATCACGGCGACAATCTGTATACATATTATGCTCATCTGTCGGACTTTGCGGTTAAGGAGGGAGATGCGGTGAGTCGTGGACAGGTTATCGGTTATGTGGGAGCTACCGGGACAGTTACAAACTATCATCTCCATTTTGAAATACGCAGGGGAGATGTGTCTGTAGATCCTCTTGCTTATCTTCCCGACATTGTACTTCATTTTTGGTAAGCGCTGTAATTGCCGTTACCAATAAGGCCTGTCAAGAGTACGGAAATGTATTGCTTCGGCAATGTGTTCTTTTTCGATGATTTTGCACCCGGCCATGTCCGCAATTGTTCTTGCAACACGGAGTATTCTGTCATGCCCGCGTATGGAAAGCTGTAATTTTTCATATGCGGCTTCTAACAGCGCGTCCGCTTCATCCGACATTTTGCAATATCTGCGGATTTGCGCCGGAGTCATGTCCGCATTTTTATAAAGGAGATGCGGATTTACCGAATCGCCGTATTCCCTGTCTGTTTCTTCGCATCTGTGTTTCATAAATTCTCTTGCGGCGACGACCCTTTTTTTGATGTCTGCCGAGCTTTCGGACGGAACGGAGGAATTTATTTCTTTATAGTCTATTATGGGAACTTCTAATTGTATATCAATTCGGTCAAGAAGCGGACCGCTTATTTTAGAAAGATATTTTTTGCGTTCGGAGTCACTGCAGGTACATTGTTTTTTATGCGAACCGTAATATCCGCATTTGCAGGGGTTCATTGCGCAAACGAGCATGAAGCGGGACGGGAAAACATACCGACCGCTTGCCCGAGATATTGTTATATTTCCGTCTTCAAGCGGCTGACGAAGAGTTTCCGTGACATTTTTGTTGAACTCCGGAAGCTCGTCCAGAAAAAGAACTCCGTTGTGCGAAAGGGAAATTTCGCCAGGCTTGGGAAATGTACCCCCGCCGGCGAGCGAAACGGAAGACATTGTATGATGAGGGGCGCGGAAAGGCCTTTGTATTATTATCCCGCTGTCCGAGGAGAGCAATCCGGCGACAGAATAAATTTTTGTCGTTTCGAGAGCTTCTTCAAACGTCATATCGGGCAGAATGGTAGAAATGCGTTTTGCGAGCATGCTTTTTCCGCTGCCGGGAGGCCCTATCAAGAGAATATTGTGTCCTCCGGAAACGGCTACTTCGATCGCTCTTTTTGCAAATTCCTGTCCTAAGACATCCGAAAAATCAAATATTCCGGGATTTCCGCCGGAAACGCCGCCGTTAAACGGTTTTCTCTCCGCCGGTGTTATTTGCATATTTCCTCGGAGATGCTCGACAAGCTTTTTCAAATTTTCTGCGGGGTATACGGTAATTCCATCGACAACGCTTGCCTCTGCCGCATTTTCGCTCGGAACATAAATGTCCGTAATTCCGGCGCTGCGCGCCGCAATTACACGGGGCAGAACTCCTCTTACAGGACGAAATGCTCCTCCGAGAGACAGCTCTCCTAGGAAAAGACTTTTTTCGTTAAATCCGTTTTCGGGAATAAATCCCGATGCTTGTAGAAGCGCAACGCAAATCGGCATATCATACCCCGAACCTTCTTTTTTTCGATCTGCGGGAGCCATATTGATTATTACTTCTCCGTCAGGGAAATCATATCCGTTGCTGCGAATCGCGCTTCGTATTCTGTCTTTTGATTCCTTAACGGCAGTATCCGGAAGGCCGACGATCTCAAACAGCGGCATTCTTTTCACTGTGCTGCATTCAATTGTTATGATTGTTCCGTCTATGCCGGATATACCGGCCGTGAATAATTTAGTAAACATTTTCGTTCCCTTTAAAGTTAATTGTCATGTCTTATCAAAGTTTTTATAAGAATAGGGCGCTGTTACTCGATGTAACTATTATATATTATAAATGCGTATTTTGCAACCGTAAATAAAAAAAGCAGATACCGATCTGCAGAAAAACTGCAGATACGGTTCTGCCTTGGCCTGTTCAGCTGCGACCGGAAAGAAGCAGAATTCCGAGAATTATCAGGAGAAGCTCATCGCATGATTTGCCTGATGACTTTTCTCCGAGGAGTATAATAATAAGAGCGATTAAAATTATATCGTCGATAGGAGGCGCCTGCTCAATGAATGACTGAAAATCGAAAATCCCCTTATTATCTTTGCGCTCGGTGTTCGGTTTTTTGAATTTCGGCCTGTCTGAGCCGATTTGGGGCAGTCCGCCCCGTCCGTAGCGTTCATCATCTTCCGGATAAATTCCTATTTCATCCGGTACATAAGGTTCTCCGTTATACATAACTGTGCGGACTTCTCCGTCGACAGGTCTGTTTGTCTGATGAGCAACCTCGGTGTGTATCTCTTTTCTTTCTTTTGTGTTCCGTCCTTCACGCGCTGAAATGTATAATGTGCCGCTGTATGAAGGAGGCGGAACAGGCTCCTGAAAATTAGGTCTTGCTATAGTTTCTGATTTTTCATATCCGGCTCCTGAGTTGAAATCTCTTCCGCGTCTTGAAAAATTTCGGCTGTACAAATTGCTCACCTCCTGTTTTTCGCGCCGCTCATAAATTTCCAAGCAGCTTACCGATGTCGGCAATTTTAGCAAGCTGCAGAAGCTTCAGGATTGTGTCGACCATACTGCTTCTCTCGGAGTTTAAATAAGGTTTAAGCGCAATAAGCAGTCTCTCTCTGTTTGCCGCAGCTTCTTTGTCTGCAAAAAAAGAGGCTGCCGGAAATGCGGATGCCGCTTCTGCCTTGTTTTCGTTACCGTCATTATTTCCGACGGTGCCATCAATTATTTTTGATACTTTTGCTCCGATGTCGTCATGATTTTGCTCGGCGGAGCTGCCTGTCTCTGTTGCTCCGCCGCTTCCCATTAAATTTCTGGCGATTTTAAGTACATTATTCATGGCCTCGGGATCATTCATTATTCCCGATATCATTTCGCCGTAATCTGCATTATTTGCCAAAGTTATTTCCCTCCTTTTTCAGACTTAAGTGTTTTCATGATTTCAGATACTGCAGATTCGTCAGCAGAAGAAATCATGCGGCTTACTTCTGACGGATTCATTGTTGAAAGCTTCCGCTTGATAAAACCGGTATTTTTGGATATTGATTCAGCCTGTTTTTCGTTCATACCGGACGCGGCGGCGATTTTGCGTATGATATCGCTCATTGTTTCATCGTCAAGATTGCGCAGCTTTGCGAGCGCGTCGCGGTCAATTTCGTATCCCATAAGGTCATCCTTCCTATGCATGAAAAAAATATTGATAAGTAATAATACTGTTCAATGATTATTTTATGCTCTGTAACCCGATATGTTCATCATAACCGAAGATATTATACTAAAAATCATATGTTAAGAGGTATAACAGTATGAAAGAAACAGGTAACACCAAAATAATAGTTTTTTCCGATTCGCACGGATCCTCGGCTCTTATGCTGAAAATAGCCGCGCTTTACAGATACAGTGCCGATTGTTTTATTTTTTTGGGTGACGGGCTCGGAGATGCGCAAAAAATTCGTAATCTGACCGATAAGCCGCTTATTACCGTGTCCGGAAATTGCGACGGTTTTTTTCCTTCCGCTTCGGTTGAGAAAGCGCCGCCGTCATGTGTTATCAATCTTGAAAATGTATCTCTTCTTGTTTGTCACGGACATACATTTAATGTAAAGCACAGTCTTGATGCTTTAATATCTGCCGCAAGAGAACGGTCTGCCGAGATTGCACTTTTCGGACACACTCATCTGCCGTATGAAGAATATATAGCGGCAGGCGGAGAGGCGGAAAGACCAATTTGGCTGTTTAATCCGGGAAGCATAGCTAAGCCGAGGACGGGAAAGCCTTCATACGGTATAATTGATATAATTGTAAAGGACGGAAAGCGCGGCGTACTTTTGTCGCACGGCACGGCCGATTAATTTTATTTTTATTCCGCTTATTGTTTGACCGCGGAGAAAGGTGTTATGCAAATGGAACCTTATATATCCTACATTCCGGAGAGAAGAGGAAAGGCACATATTTTTGTGCCTCTGATTCTTTTTATTCTTGGCTTTACGGCTATGCTGACTTCGGTCGTCAGCCCGCAGGCAAGGATGCCGCTTCAAATAATCTGTCTTGTTTTCGTTGTCGCGGGAATACAGATTACAACTCGATTTGCGCTTTGTTTTTATGAATACGCTGTCTGTATATCTTCGGACGGGATATATGAGCTTCGTATTACAAAACTGCAGGGAAAATACCGCACTGTGGTATGTAGAGCTCCGCTGCATAAAGCGATGGCGTTATCGGCGGAAAAAAAGCCGGATTTTTCCGGCTTCGGTAAAAATGTTCCGATTTATTCGTTCTGTGTAAATATGTTTGCCGAAAGTACAATCACGCTTTTATTTGATCGGACTGCTTCGGAAAATTCCGGCGATGTCTTGCCCGGAGACGGAAAATCACAGTCAGCTTACGCTGCGGTCAGGCTTGAATCCGGCGGTGATTTTGCAAGAGAACTTTATATTCTTACCGGAAAGGGAGACACCGGACCGGATAATAAGATTGCTTTGGAATAAAAAGATTGCAATTGCGGGGTAAATTGATTATGAAAGAAAAAATACTGATTGATAACCTTGAAAAAGTTCATACCACTGAGATGGGACTTGAGAGAATTATAAAAAATTTAAAATTGAACGGCGTTAATGCGGTTGAATACTGTAAAAACAAAATTTCAGACGTAAACTGTAATATATACCGCAGGGGTAAAAACTGGTATTGCGAAATTGACAATATAAGAGTGACGGTAAATGCTTACAGCTATACAATTATCACGGCGCACATGATATGACTGTGCGTGCTGTAGAAATACACCGCTGTCTGTTTTTTATCAAAGGCTTCCTTTTTTATCTATATTAGAACAGTCCGAAAAACAGATAGTTTTTCGGACTGTTCTAATTATAAGTATTTTCTGTCTATACTTTCTTTTATTTTACCGATGAGGCTCAGAGTAACGGCAAACCAGACGATATATAGGGCAAGGTCGATTATCCAATACGGCTGCCATAGATACAGGCAGGCGGCATATACTGCCGCGTCAACAGAGCAGACGATTCCGAAAATTGTCCAGACAATGCATAATTTTCTGAGCCCTTTTTTATAGCTTTGTTCTTTGATTATAATACTTTCAAGCTCGTTGTGCCTGTTTATCCCGGTATGTTCGCCGATTATTCGCGTCAGCATTGAAAAAATGAGAACGACAAGCACACACATTACAGCGGCATTTATGCCGGCGAGAATAATATGATTTCTAAACATCGAATAAGCTTCAACACTTTTTGATATGCCGAGATAATAATATTTAGATGCAAAATATCGTCCGTATAATTCACAGACGGTTGCCGATACTCCGAATATTGCCGCGCATACCGAAACCGATAATACGGACTTCGTATATTTTCGCAGGACAAACATCATAAGTAAGCATGATACGGCCGGAAAGCAGCGCGGAATGAAAGGTTTTCCGTCAAAAAAAATGTTAAATGAAAGGAGTACGAATGCGCCTAAAAATGTAAGACCGGTTTTAAGAGACCGCTTTATAAAGCGCGGCTTGTCGGAAAGAATATTTTCCTCATAGTCGGTTTTCATGTTACTCAAAAAAACATGATCGGTTTTTATAACATTGTAGCAGCCTGCGAGCTTTATAATCCAAACGATGCCTGCAATCAGCTGTATAAATGCCGATAAAATAAGAACGATTCCTATATATGGCTCAAGAACATAACCGGTGCCGTCTTCTATATACAAGTAGGTAAGCTGAGGCAGAAGAGTAAGGATATTTCTTACCGTAATAAAGATCACAGTGGCCCTGCAGGTTTTTTGAAGATTTGAGACCGACTTTATCCCGTCATATTTTGTGCTTAAAATCATTGCTCCGTTCATAAAGGAATTGATTGCGGGTATGAATAAAATCAACTCGATAATTGTGAATATGAGAGTGAATACAAGAAAGAATCCGCTGTCCGTGGAATATAGGCTTAACCATATAAAGCTGAACAGCTTTGCAAGCTCCGTCCAGAACAGTTTTGCAATGCCGCGCCTTGCTGTATATATATCCGAAGAAAGATCACTTATTTTTGAGGTGGAAAACCAAACGATGCCGAGACCGATAAAGTCCGGAATTATGTCGATAATGTTTATATTCGGATTTGCCAAAAACAACAGTCCGATAAAGAATAACTTTAAATTCATGAAATTATCTTCTTTCCTTTACTACATTATCTGTGACAGGCTTTCGGTTTTTATTTAAAATCAATCGTTTTCCGATTGGCCGGCTCCGCAGCATTTTTTATATTTTTTACCGCTGCCGCATGGACAGGGATCATTTCTTCCGACCTTTTTTGTCCGTTCCGCTTCTATCTGCGCTCTTGTCATTTGAGAGGCAGGCGGTTTTATTATCGGGCCGGACGGTTTTGCTCCAGCTGCCGGTCTGCGCACCGTAACCAAACGGTTTTGCGCAGGTCTTTGCTGTGAGCTGCCCTCAAAGCCTTCTCCGGTGACACGGGCGACTTCCTCGCGCTTTATCTCGACATGAGGCCTCGGCATTACCGAAAGAACGCCTCTGACAGTATCTGCACAGATCATTTCGCTCATTTCGTCGAACATATCGGCTCCCTGAATTCTGTATTGATTAATAGGATCTCTCTGAGCATATGCCTGCAGGCCTATGCTTCCTTTCAGGTCGTCCATATTTTCAAGGTGATCCATCCATTTAAGGTCTACGTTGCGGAGCAGAATGATTCTTTCGATTTCACGCATTTGCTCTGCGCCAAATATATCGTCCTTTGATTTATATATTTTTAATGCCTTTTCTGTCAGTTCTTCTTTCAGTTTTTCGGGGGTAAGCGAATGTAATTCGTCATCCGAGTAATGAAAATCGTCTGCTGTGCAGAGAAAACCGAACAGCATTGTTCGCAGGTCGTCAAATCTCCATTCTGAGCGATCCTCCGAATCGGTGCATGAATTTACCGCACTTTCGATATAGCCGCGGATCATACCTTCGATTTTTTCGTGGAGGTCAATTCCGTCAAGAACTTCTCTGCGCTGCTTGTATATTACCGTTCTTTGCTGATTCATAACGTCGTCGTATGTCAGGACGTTTTTCCGGCGCTGGAAGTTATTTTCCTCAATCTGTTTCTGAGCTCTTTCAATCGAGTTTGAAAGTATTTTTGCTTCAATCGGAGTGTCGTCGTCAAGACCGAGCCGGTCGACAACGGAGGCTACCCGATCGCTTCCGAACAAACGCATAAGATCGTCGTCAAGTGCGAGGAAGAATCTTGATTCGCCCGGATCTCCCTGACGTCCCGAACGTCCGCGCAGCTGGTTGTCAATTCGGCGGCTTTCATGTCTTTCGGTTCCGACTATAAACAGTCCCCCGGCCTCACAAACCTGTTTTGCAAGGGGCTCAATTTCGGTTTTGTATTTTGAATACAGCTCTTTGTAAACCTCTCTTGCCGCAAGGACTTCCTCCGATACGGATACGGAAGAGCCGACGGCCTGACCAATTATGTCTTCTTCATACCCCTGTTTTCTCATTTCCTGTTTTGCAAGAAATTCGGGGTTTCCTCCGAGCAGAATGTCCGTTCCGCGTCCGGCCATATTTGTTGCAATTGTAACCGTGCCTACCCGTCCTGCCTGCGCGACGATTTCAGCTTCTTTTTCGTGATATTTTGCGTTGAGAACGGTGTGCTCGATACCTTCGAGCTTTAATCTCTTGGAGAGAAATTCCGACTTTTCGACAGATACGGTACCTACGAGAACAGGCTGTCCTTTTTCATGACATTTTCTTATCTGTTCGACAATAGCGTCATATTTTCCTTTTTGGTTTTTATATACCACATCGGAATGATCTTTCCGTATCATTGGTTTGTTTGTTGGTATAACAACTACGTCAAGACCGTATATTTCACGGAATTCAACCTCTTCCGTGAGTGCCGTACCCGTCATGCCGGACAGCTTTTTATACATACGGAAATAATTTTGAAAGGTAATAGTTGCAAGCGTTTTATTTTCCTTCTGAATCTTGACATGTTCTTTGGCTTCGATTGCCTGATGGAGGCCGTCTGAAAACCGCCTTCCGTGCATAATACGGCCGGTAAAGGAGTCGATTATAAGGACGCTGTCGTCCTTTACAAGATAATCAACGTCGTTCTGCATGATTCCGTGCGCTTTGAGTGCCTGATTTACGTGATGAGCAAGCTCCGAATTTTCGGGTGCGGAAAGATTTTCAATTTTGAAGAAATGTTCTACCTTAGCAATTCCCGACGCGGTAAGAACCGCGGTGCGCGCTTTTTCGTCGACAATGTAATCGGCGTCGATGTCGTCGCTGAGTTCTTTGGAATCCATCTCCTTAATACGGTGCTCGCGGAGTGTCCGGACACACGCGTCGGCGCGGTCATACATGTCGGTTGATTCATCGCCTTCTCCGGAGATAATCAGAGGAGTGCGGGCTTCGTCTATAAGAATAGAGTCGACCTCGTCGACAATCGCGAACACATGACCGCGCTGCACCATACGGTCTTTTTGTACGACCATGTTATCACGGAGATAGTCGAAACCAAACTCATTGTTTGTTCCGTACGTAATGTCACAGCTGTACATCTGCTGCTTTTCCGCTTTGCTTTGTCCGTGTGTAATCAGGCCGGTAGTCAATCCGAGGAAATTATATATACGTCCCATTTCTTCTGCGCCCATATACGCCAGATATTCGTTTACGGTGACGATATGAACTCCTTCACCGGTGAGCGCGTTCAGATAAGCCGGAAGTGTGGCAACAAGCGTTTTACCTTCTCCTGTTTTCATTTCGGCGATTCTTCCCTGATGAAGAACTATACCGCCTATAAGCTGTACGTGAAACGGTCTTTTTCCGAGAACACGGTCGGCAGCTTCGGTTACGGCGGCAAATGCATCCGGAAGAATGTCGTCAAGCGTTTCTCCGTTTGCAAGTCTGTTTTTGAGATCGGGTGTTGTATTTCGCAGTTCCTCGTCGCTCATACCGCGGTATTTGTCTGCAAGTGCCTCAATCTTTTTTACTATCGGCAAAATTTTGCGGATCTGGCGATCGCTGTAGCTTCCGATAATAGAGTCTATAAGCTTCATTTATATGACCACACCTTTCAATACGTACTCAAAACTTTGTCCTGTTTTCGATTATCCGAATATGTCGGTAATTGCGATCGAAAAGGCACAAAACTTTGTCGTGTCCGAGAGACACAATTTAAATTTTATTTCAAGAGTTTATAAGTAACAAGTTTATAAGTAACAGTTTTATAACTTAGGCAGGATATGTCTCCCGCCTCTAAAGCGGCACAATCGGCTGAAAATCAAAATATACTTATTTATTATAACACATTACAAGTGCTTTTGGAACAATAAATTGTAAATATTTTTATTGCTTATGCATGCGCCGGAGAACAATTGTTTTAAAATATATCCGCTTAACAAAAATACGCGGCCGTCTTTGGAAAAACCGCAGACTGACCGCTGTATCTTTATTATCGGCTGATTTGCATTTCAAAGCATAAAGTGCGATTATAGCTTTTATTTAAATTTACGCTTTCTCGCAGCTTCTGATTTTTTCTTGCGCTTCACACTGGGCTTTTCATAATGCTCCCTTTTGCGAAGCTCAGAAAGCACACCTGATCTTGCACACTGGCGCTTAAATCTGCGAAGTGCGCTGTCAAGAGATTCGTTTTCTTTAACTCTGACTTCTGCCATTACCGTTCCCCTCCCCTCGCCGTCTGCAAAGAGATAAAATTCTTTTTTATTATATACTAAAAATATATGGAAGTCAATACTTTTTGGAAAAAATGTATAATATTTTTTGCTCGAATTTTTATTCGATCCAAATGTTATTTAAAGAGAAAATATTAGCCTGAATTAGCCGGAATATGAAAGCATTTTTTAAACATTCAGGTACAACAATAATGGAAAATTTCGTATAAGGGCTTTTTTGAAAATGCAAAAAATTCAAATTAAATACTTGTATATAACAATAACTTGTGATATACTGTATCTGATATTTTTATATTTAAAATCAATTCAGACTTAATTTAATGTATCCGAATGAAAGGATAAATTGACAGAATGAAATATTTTATATTGCTTTGCGACGGCATGGCTGATTATAAACTTGAATCGCTCGGAAATCGGACGCCTATGGAAGCGGCTGTCAAACCCTGCATGGATAAGCTCGCGTCAGAATCCTTGTGCGGGCTTGTCTCAAATGTTCCGCAGGGAATGGTACCTGAGAGCGATACCGCAAATCTCGCAGTAATGTCATACGATCCCGCCGTTTATTCTAAAGGACGTTCTCCCCTTGAGGCTGTTTCGATGGGGCTTAATATGGATCCCGATCAGACAGCTTTCCGCTGCAATGTGGTTACAATTTCGGAGAGCGATTCTTTTGAGGACAGTATAATGCTTGATCACAGCGCCGATGAAATTACGACGGAAGAAGCCGATAAAATTATAAAGACGATTGACGAGGATCTCGGAACCGAAAAGCTTGAATTTCATACCGGAATAAGCTATCGGCATTGTCTGCTGTGGAGGGACGCGCCTGATTTTAATGATTTTGTACGTCCTCATGACATTCTCGGACAGCGCATCGGAGACAATCTTCCGCCGGAGCCGTTTTTGTCTCTTATAAAGCGGAGCCATGAAATTCTCGATAGTCATCCGATAAATGTAGCACGTATGGCGCGCGGATTAAAGCCCGCCAACTGTATTTGGCTGTGGAGCCCCGGAAAAAAGCCTTCGCTTCCGTCTTTTGAAGAAAAATGGGGATTGAAAGCGTCGGTTATATCCGCCGTAGATCTTATAAAGGGGATCGGTCTCTGTGCCGGAATGGAGTCTATTGATGTTGAGGGTGCTACCGGAAATGTCAATACCAATTATTCCGGAAAGGCGGATGCGGCCATAGACGCATTTAAGCGGGGCAGGGATTTTGTCTATGTTCATGTGGAGGCTCCCGATGAGTGCGGACACCGCGCAGAGACGGAAAACAAGGTCAAGGCTATCGAGCTTATAGACGCGGAGATTCTTGCTCCGGTATATGAATATCTTCGCAAGACGGGAGACGACTACAGAATAATGGTTCTTCCGGATCATCCTACTCCGATTGTCAAGCGTACTCATACAATGGATCCTGTTCCTTTCTTTATATATAATCCGGGTGATCCGGCGCAAGGTGTTGAAAAATTCACGGAGGAGCTCTGTTCAGGTACGGGGCTGTATATACCGCATGGGTATAATTTGCTTGATAAAGTAATTGTGCGCTGATTTTCGTGAATAAAAATAAGAATGAGGTTAATTTACTGATATGAATGAAAGATTCCGAAAAGACGAGCAGCCCTCCGGAGAGGAGGATTCGCGCACGGACAGCCGTCAGACTAAAGTCGAGGAATCGCGCAGCAGAGCTGCCGTCGCGGTATTGGAATGGCTTGAAATGTTTGTCTCTTGTTTTTCTGTAGTTCTTTTGATAGTCACATTTGTGGTAAGACAATCGCCTGTAATCGGGTCGTCTATGACGAATACCCTTCATGAAGAAGACGTTGTAATCGTAAGCGAATTGTTCTATAAGCCCAGACAGGGAGATGTTATTGTTGCCCAGTCCGTGCCGCTCGGATATGATGAACCGATAGTTAAAAGAGTGATTGCTGTCGGCGGGCAGACCGTAGATATAGACTTTGATACATGGATGGTATATGTCGATGGTGAGGCGCTTGACGAGCCTTATGTTTTGTATCGTGCGGGCGTTTCTATGCACGAGGCTGATATTTCCTTTCCTCTCGAAGTGCCGGAGGGTTATATTTTTGTAATGGGTGATAATCGGAACGGATCTATGGACAGCCGGGATTCACGGGTGGGACTTATAGATGAAAGAATGGTAGTCGGGCATGTTATTCTCAGGATGCTTCCTTTAAGTTCCTTCGGCGTTATTTCATGAAAAAGTAAAAAAGGAGGGCGGGTATGCCATCCGAAAATATACAGTGGTTTCCCGGTCATATGGCAAAGACCAGACGGCTTATAAGGGAAAATTTGAAATATGTAGATATAATTATAGAGGTGCTTGACGCACGAATTCCGGAGAGCTCGCAGAACCCTGAGATTATTTCTCTTTCGGACAGAAAACCGATTATTTCGGTTTTTAATAAAGCTTCGCTTGCCGATCCGAAGGTGATTTCCGAGTGGAAACAGTATTACGGGGACGAACGGAAATATTGTCTTTTTACAGACTGCATTACAGGGTACGGAATAAAAGAGCTTCCGAAGGCGGTAAGAAAAATACTGTCGTCTAAGCTTGACAGGTATAATGAAAAGGGAATGTCCGGCCGCGCTGTACGGGCAATGGTTGTAGGTATCCCGAATGTAGGAAAATCCACGCTTATCAACCGTCTGGCAAAAGCAAAAAAAGCACGTGCCGAGGACCGCCCCGGAGTTACTGTAACAAAGCAGTGGATATCCGCCTCTGACGGATTGGAGCTGTTAGATATGCCCGGTGTACTATGGCCGAAATTCGATGACAAAATTACCGGAGAGAATCTTGCTCTGACCGGAGCGATCCGTGACGCAATACTTGATACCGAGGCGCTTGCTGTAATATTATGCGGCCGTTTACGCAGCTTATATCCGCAGCTTTTATGTTCAAGGTATAAACTGGACAATGAACAGACCGAGCTTGACAGGCTGAGCGATTTTGAACTTTTTGAGCTCATAGGCCGTAAACGCGGATTTATTGTTTCCGGCGGACAAGTCAGTAGCGAGAGAACGGCGGTAATGCTTTTGGATGAATTCCGCGGGGCTAAAATCGGAAGAATTTCGCTCGAGCGGCCGCGGCTTAAAATTGGAGATTGATTTTTTTGATGAGCAAGCAGGAAGATAAAGTTTACGGGAAAGAAATAAAAAGGCCTCGGATATTTAAACCGCTGACATTTGATATAGAAAACCGTTTTGCCGGGGAGGGTTACGGGATAATAGCCGGATGTGACGAGGCGGGAAGAGGCCCTCTATGCGGTCCTGTTGTTGCCGCCGCCGTAATTTTGCCTCTCGGACTGACTATTTCCGAACTCAACGATTCTAAAAAGCTTACGGAAAAACAGCGCGGCGAGCTATTTGAAAAAATAAAGGATTGCGCCGTTGCGTGGGCGGTTGCAGAGGCGTCTGCTGCGGAAATTGATTCGCTCAATATCAGAAACGCTTCAATGCTGGCAATGAACAGGGCTGTATCAAGGCTTTCGGTTGTTCCGAGCCTTGTTCTTGTTGACGGGAATTATGCTTCGGGTTTTTATGTTCGGGCGGAGACGGTTATCCGCGGTGACGCGATTTCTCCGAATATTGCGGCGGCGTCGGTAATTGCAAAGGTTACCCGCGACCGTATGTGCGAAGAGCTTGATAAAAAATATCCGGGGTACGGAATTGCCCGGCATAAGGGATATCCTACAAAGGCTCATTATGAGGCGCTTGCAAAGCTTGGTCCGAGTGATTGTCACCGAAGGAGTTTTCGGCTGAGCTAAGGTTAATATTTACCGAAAGGAACGGGATTTGCCGTGAAGGAAATTGATTAAACGGAAAAGCAGTGACGAATATTCAAAAATACGGGACAAAATAAATAAGAAAATCGGAAAAATCGGTGAGGATGCAGCCTGTAAATATTTGATCGCGCGCGGATGGCGGATTGCCGAAAGGAATTTTCGCTGCGGAAGATATGAAATCGACATAATTGCGGTGAATGACCGATATATTATCTTTACAGAGGTCAAGACTCGCTCGTCGGTCGATTTCGGAAGCCCGTCGCAGGCAGTTACCATTAAAAAGCGCGGTTTTATCAGGGCAGGAGCCGAGGGATATATGAGAAGAAATAGCTGCGATCTTTATCCGCGTTTTGATGTAATTGAAGTCATTATAAATAACGGAGTAAAGACGGACTCGGTTAATCATATATCGGTTAATCATATAGAAGATGCATTTGACATAAATACACGGGCGATACGCTGAGCTCTGATTATTTATGATTGGGAGAACGGCATTGAAAGAAGATAACAAAAAATATTCATATTTTGACCTGCACTGCGATACTCTTACCAAGCTTAAAGAGAAGAAAGAACTTCTCCGAAGCAACAGGACTGCGCAGGTATCTTTGGACAGGGCGTCCGGATATTTGCGGTACTCTCAGGTTTTTGCGGTTTTCTGTCCGCCCGGTATGAATTTGTCGGACAGCTGGAAACTTCTGACCGACATTATCGAGGAGTATTCGGCGGAGCTGGTTTCAGACGATCATTTTACCGCGTATCTGTCTGTTGAAAATGCTCTGATGCTTGACGAAGATATATCGAAAATCGATAGACTGGCAGAGCTTGGTGTGCGTTTTATTACGCCCGTATGGAAAGGAATTAACAGTCTCGGCGGAGCGCACGACACTAAAGAGGGGCTTTCTTCTCTCGGTGTGAAAGCCGTGTCCGCGATGCTTGACGCGGGAATCGTTCCCGATGTGTCTCACGCGTCCGAGCAGACCTTTGAAATGATCGCCCGGCTTTGCGAAGACCGCGGAAAAGCGTTTGTTGCAACCCATTCAGACTCGAAAACGATATGCGGTCATTCCAGAAATCTGAGCGACAGCCAGTTCGGTCGTATTGCAGAGTGCGGCGGACTGGTAGGAATCAGCTTGTATCGGGACCATTTGACGGAAGGCGGCCGATGCAGTATCGATACAGTTATAAATCATATCGATCATTATTTATCAATAGGCGGAGAGGATACGGTGTGTTTTGGCTGCGATTTTGACGGAATAGATAAGACGCCCGACGAAATTCAAGATTGCGCGGACGTGGTAAGAATTGCCGACGCTATGGCGGCCAGAGGATATTCGGATGAGACTGTAAGAAAAGTATTTTATGAAAACGCGCGGACGTTTTTTGAAAGGAACGGGATAAAACCGATTTACAGCGCCGGTTAATGCGGCTGACAATAGAGCTATAGTAAAAAAAGGATTAAAAAATACGGAATAATGTGCAAAGCGGGAATCCTGCGCATTATTCGGAAGAGGCACGGTGAAATTTATGTATTATGTAAGCACTCGCGGAAACGGCGGAAAGGTTACTTCCGCTCAGGCAATTAAGCAGGGAATAGCATCTGACGGAGGGCTGTTTGTTCCGGAAACACTCCCTTCATTTTCTGATGGAGAGCTTCGGGAAATGCTCGGTATGAGCTATACGCAAAGAGCAGTACGTGTTCTCGGGAAATTTCTTTGCGATTATTCCGAGGAGGAACTTACCGGCTATTGTGAAAAAGCGTATTCGGAGCAAAATTTCCGCAGTACCGGTACGCCGGCTCCGGTGGTGGGCCTGAATGATCGGATGTCGGTACTTGAGCTTTATCACGGTCCGACCTCCGCTTTTAAGGATATGGCGCTTCAGCTTATGCCGTATCTGCTGGCGGGCGCACTTGAGAAAACCGGAGAAAAAAGAGACGCCTTTATTTTGACCGCGACTTCGGGAGATACGGGAAAGGCTGCGCTTGAGGGATACCGTGACGCTCCGCGTGTCAAAATTATGGTATTTTATCCTGTTGACGGCGTAAGCCGTATTCAAAAACTGCAAATGTCGACACAGACCGGTGAAAATGTATTTGTCTGTCCGGTAGACGGTAATTTCGATGATGCTCAGAGCGGGGTTAAGCGCATTTTTTCAGATGAAGCCGCAAGAGATTATCTGAATGAACGCGGTTACTTTTTCTCTTCGGCCAATTCAATAAACTGGGGGCGCCTTGCTCCGCAGATTGTGTATTATGTATCGGCTTACTGCGATATGGTTAAATCCGGCACAATAGAATTCGGAGATATAATTGATGTATGTGTTCCGACAGGTAATTTCGGTGATATATTTGCCGCATATATTGCGAAAAAGTGCGGACTTAAGCTTGGCAGACTTGTTTGCGCTTCCAACAAAAACAATGTGCTTACAGACTTTTTCAATACAGGAAGCTATAACAGAAACCGCAGTTTTTATACTACTATGTCTCCTTCAATGGATATTTTGATTTCTTCTAATTTAGAAAGATTGCTTTATTATACGGCCGGTTCGTCTGTTACGGCTGACTGTATGAAGAAGCTGAACAGCAACGGAAGTTATACTGTATCTTCTGAGGTTTTGAAGGAAAGCACAAAAGAATTCTGCGGGTATTGCGCAAGCGAGGAGCAGACGGAGGGCTGCATTGCCGAAATTTATAAAGACTATAAATATTTAATTGATCCTCATACAGCTGTTGGGATACATTGCGCACAAAAATATCTGGAGGATGTTGGTGATACGAATAAGATTTTATGTGTTTCGACAGCCAGTCCGTATAAATTTGCGTCGAATGTTTATAAGTCGCTTACCGGAAAAGCACTGACGGATGAGTTTGAATATATAGACGCACTTTCGGAGTTTACGGGAACAATACCGCCGAAACCGCTTTCAGAGCTGCGTTCAAGAGAAATTCGTTTTGATCCTTCTCTTTCCTGCAGTCCGTCCGAAATGCTCGGTTGTGTAAAAAAGGCGGTAAAGTGATACTTCGGTTTGGGCGTGTACGGTCTGTCAGCTTGGCCCTGTTTCGTATTTTGCGTTTTGCTTGATGGCAGATTGATAAAAGCAGCTTATATAAAGCGGCGTATATTTTATAGCGGAATACATTTTATTACGATTATTACGTATCGCTGCCATGCCGTAAAACTCTGTACGGATAAAAGAGACCTGCGGATAAAAAGCGGGCGGCGGATAAAAGGTAAAAAATACAGAAAAACAGATCACGGGTATTGCCTGTGCAGACAATGCCCGTGATTATTCTGAATACCGTTAATATAATTGAAAGCGAAATGTCCCCCGCTCTCCGGTCGTTGTTTCCGCCTGCATTTTTCGGAGGCAGTATAATCCGCCATCTTGGGCGCATCATTACGGCGCTTTGCGCCTTATAGAATACCGGGCTTATATACCTTTCTGTTTAAAAGTCGCGCAGACAGTGTCTGAGCAAGAGCAGGCATAGCTCGGTCCTACTGCGATACGGTCTGCGGTGCAATCGCATTCGCCGTCGTGATATACACAATTCTTTACATCGCAGCAAACACCTTTAATGTGATGTCCGTTATCTCCGTGGCTGTCCTTTTCATGAAAACTGTTCATCTTGAGATTACTCCTTTGACTTTTTAATTTCAGCTGTTAAGCCGCATGTATTATTTTCTCCTGTATCGGTGAAAATATGCATATATAATAAATAGTAATAAAATCAAAAACGGGTTTTTTATGTCGTTATTTGTTATTTCCGATACTCATCTTTCTTTTTCTGCCGATAAACCGATGGAAGTTTTCGGCGCAAGATGGAATAATTATACCTCGAAGCTGGCACAGTCGTGGAGCAGAAATGTGGGAGTCATGGATACGGTTGTTTTAAGCGGAGATATTTCCTGGGCCATGAATTTTGATGAAGCTTATGCTGATTTAAAATTTTTAAACGATCTTCCCGGTAAAAAAATTATCTGCCGCGGCAATCATGACTACTGGTGGTCAACATTGAAAAAAATGGATCTTTTTTTTCATGAGGAAAACGGTTTTGACAGTATTGATTTTCTATATAATAATGCTTTTGAAACCGACGAATTTATTATATGCGGTTCCCGCGGCTGGTATAATGATTCCGGTCTTGCACCGGGCGGCTCCGATTACAGAAAAATAACAGCGCGTGAAGCTCTTCGGCTGGAGATGAGCATATCCGAAGGCGAAAAAATCAGAATGTCCGGCGGCACGGAGAGGGAGATTCTTGCTTTTCTCCACTTTCCTCCGGTTTATAACGGATGCAGATGCGAGGAAATAATTGAAGTTTTAAGGAAGCACGGGATAAAAAGATGCTATTACGGGCATATACACAACTGTTATGATATTCCGCCGTCGGTATTTTACGGAGATATTGAATTTGTAATTACCTCTGCGGATTATCTTGATTTTAATCCGATGAAGATTGAATCGCTCTGAGCTTATTATCACTATACGTCACAGAAATTCAATATAGAGGCGCGGGCTGCAAAAATGAAAAATCTCATACCTATTATTTAAAAAAAATTTGTTCTATGTATTGACTTTACGGTAAAAAATAGGTACAATAGTATGTAATGCTTTTATAATCGCTAAATTATGTTCTCATTCGGAGGAAATTTTAAATGAGTTTTAAAAAAGTAAATGAAGTTGAAAAAAACAAAATTGAAATTGAATTTTCAATTGAAAAGGATGCTTTTGATGCCCAAACTGCAAAGGTTTTCCGCAAAAGAGCCGCGAAGATGACAATCCCGGGCTTCCGTAAAGGAAAGGCTCCCCGTTCAATTATTGAAAAGATGTACGGAAAGGGAGTATTTTATGAAGACGCAATCAATGATTTACTGCCGGATACATATGCCGAGGCTTTAAAAGAGTCCGGTGCCGAGGTTGTAAGCCGTCCCGAATTTGAAGTTGTAACTATAGATGACAACGGCGTTTTGATGAAAGCGACCGTTTACACAAAGCCTGAGGTTGAAATTAAGGATTATACGGGAATCGAGGCTGAAAAGGTCGTCACAGAAGTTACCGACGATATGGTAAACGACGAAATTAACCGTGTAAGAGAGAGAAATGCGAGACTCATCGATATAACCGACCGCGCCGCTCAGCTCGGCGATACCGTAAAAATCGATTTTGACGGGTATGTTGACGATAAACAGTTTGAAGGAGGAAAAGGAGAGGATTACAGTCTCAAACTCGGTTCGGGAACGTTTATCCCCGGATTCGAGGATCAGATTGTCGGTCACGGCATAAATGACAGCTTTGATGTAAACGTTACGTTTCCGGAGGATTACGGTCACAAGGAGCTTGCGGGAAAACCTGCAGTATTTAAGGTCGTTCTTCACTCGATTCAGTTCTCGGAGCTGCCTGAGCTTGACGACGATTTTGCCGTAGACGTATCGGATTTCAATACTTTGGATGAATATAAAGCCGACGTTAAAGCTAAAATTGCGGAAAAATATGAAAACAGCGCAAATAACGCCGTAGAAGGACAGATTATTGACGGACTGCTTAAAAATCTTACCGCCGATATTCCTGAGTGTATGATTGACAGTGAGGCGGAAAATCTCATCCGCGAACGCGATTATTCTCTTCGTAGTCAGGGACTTGATCTTAATACATACTTGAAATATATGAATTCTACACTTGACGATATGCGCGCTCAGCTTCGTCCGATGGCAGAGCGTCAGGTTAAAACAAGACTTGCGCTTGAAAAAATCGCAGAGATTGAAAATATAAAAGCAGAAGAAGCGGACATAAATGCGGAATACGAAAAGATGGCTGCGCAGTATTCAATGGAGATCGACAAGGTAAAGGAAGCTCTTTCATCCGACGCGCTGACTTCCGATATAGTTCTCCGCAAAACTGTTGATTTTGTAAAATCCAAAGCGGTAATAACCGAAAAAAGTGCGGAGGAAGCCGCAAAAGAAACAAAGTCTAAATCTAAAACGACAAAAACCTCTAAAACCGAAAAGAAAGAGGATGCCGAAGGCTCAGATAAACCGTCAAAGCCGAGAAAACCGAGAAAAACCAAGGCCGAAAAAGAAGCGGAAGAGGCGGCAAAAAGCACTGAGGAATCCATATAACGGAGAGGTTTGGGTGTGTTTTTGAAACATTGGCGCTTTAATGCCTGTCTGTGAGGAATAAATTACGTTTTTAATGTCTACAATGCTATGTACGGATAAATAAAAGTGTTAAAAATACACTGCAGCACGCAGTGAGATGCAAATCCTCGGTATCTCACTGTAAGTTATTTTTGCAAACTGATTCCATTAATTACTTTTATATAAGGAAAGGATGAAATTGATATGGCTTTAGTACCAACCGTTATTGAACAGACAAATCGCGGAGAAAGAGCTTACGATATTTATTCTCGGCTTCTTAATGACAGAATAGTATTTCTTTCTGATGAAGTAAACGATGTGACGGCTTCTCTTGTTGTGGCTCAGCTGCTTTTCCTTGAGGCTCAGGATCCCGATAAGGATATTAGCTTATATATCAATAGTCCGGGCGGTTCGGTTTCTTCCGGTTTTGCTATTTATGACACGATGAATTATATTAAATGCGACGTATCTACGATATGCGTGGGAATGGCAGCAAGTATGGGAGCGTTTCTTCTGTCGGCCGGGGCAAAAGGGAAGAGATTTGCACTGCCCAACAGCGAAATTATGATTCATCAGCCTCTCGGCGGCATGCAGGGGCAGGCATCGGATATAAAGATTCACGCTGATCATATTCTCAGAACCCGTGAAAGACTCAACCGTATTCTTTCTCAGAATACCGGAAAGCCTTTAGATGTAATTGAACGCGATACCGAGCGCGATAACTTTATGACGGCCGCAGAAGCTGCTGAGTACGGTCTTATCGATAAGGTATATGAAAAGCGTGCTTAAGCTGATAAAAAAATATTGATGAATACCGGTACTATATAACTGAAAGGAAGATGTCCCCGCCTCCCCGGCGGTGGTTTCTATCAGCTTTTTTCAGCGGCGGTGCAATCCGCCACCTTGGTGCCTCATGACGGCGCTTTGCGCCTTATTGAAGAAAGGATTGGTTATACTTTTAATGGCGACAAATAACCGCACTGGTTCCGGAGGAAATAATAAAGCAGGATGTTCTTTCTGCGGAAGAGACGAAGAGCATGTCAATTTTCTGATTCCGTCGCCTACCGGGTTGCTTATATGTGATCACTGTATAGATATCTGCAACGAAATAATCGAAGAACATCTTAGGTCACACGGTTCTAAAGGAAAAAAATCAGATACCGGAAATGATCTGCTCACATTTGATAATCTTCCAAAACCGTTTCAAATAAAAAGATCGCTTGACGAGTATGTTATCGGTCAGGACCGAGCAAAAAAAGCATTGTCGGTTGCTGTTTATAACCACTATAAAAGGATTTTAACAAAAGAGACATCTGTGCCGAAGCAAAAAAACAGAAAAAAAGACGATACAGATAATTCTCAGAAGAACGATGTTGAAATCCAAAAGAGCAATGTACTTCTTCTTGGCCCTACCGGAGTAGGTAAAACTTATCTCGCGCAGACGCTTGCAAAAACCCTGCGAGTTCCGTTTGCAATTGCTGACGCGACTACTTTGACGGAAGCCGGGTATGTCGGCGAGGATGTCGAAAACATTTTGCTTCGGCTTATTCAGGCTGCAGATTATGATATCGAACGCGCCGAAAAGGGAATTATATACATTGATGAAGTTGATAAAATTTCCAGACGGAGCGAAAACCGTTCGATAACCAGAGATGTATCAGGTGAGGGAGTGCAGCAGGCGCTCCTGAAAATTCTTGAGGGAACTGTCTCCAATGTTCCTCCTCAAGGGGGCCGGAAGCATCCGAATCAGGAATTTATTCAGATAAACACGGAAAATATTTTATTTATCTGCGGAGGCTCTTTTGACGGTATTCAGGATTTGGTAGAGGCACGCAGAGGAAAGCAGACGATGGGATTTTCGGGGAATGTAAAATCGAAGTCGGAGATAAATAACGATAATATATATGCCGAAATAGTTCCGCATGATATTGTTAAATTCGGCTTGATTCCCGAACTTGTCGGGCGGCTTCCGATTTTGGTCGGACTTGATAATCTTGACCGGGCGGCTCTTGTACAAATTTTGACAGAACCGAAAAATTCGATTATCAGACAGTATAAGAAGCTGTTTGAATTGGATCATACTCAGATTGAATTTACCGAAGGGGCATTGAATAAAGTTGCTGACCTTGCTATTGAACGCTCAACCGGAGCCCGTGGACTTCGGGCTATAATGGAGGAAATTATGCTTGATATTATGTATGATGTTCCTTCAAGAGACGATATAGAAAAGGTTATTGTCGACGAAAACTCGGTTGAACACAAAACACCTCCGCAGCTTGTACTGAAGGCTTCTTAATTGAGCGTATTATAACTTAGACAAGAGATAAGAGATAAGGTATGATAGAATTGTCCGCTTTTCCCCGTATGCGGGAAACATTCTTCATTCATAGGAATCACAGTCTCCCACTGAGTGAGCAGCCGAACTGCATGCTGTGCAATATTACGGGAAAGGCCTCTTAGTGAATCGGTTACTGTACCGCGAGGTACTGAAAAGGACATACACATGGACGTTTTTCTATGTGTATGTCCTTTTTATGCTGACTTGTACCTATACCGTTTGTGTTATATATAAAAAATTTATCCTATCTTTCTTTTTCTTTTTGAAACTATACCGGATAGTATTGTGAATACTGCCGCAAAGCCTAACATAATTATCATATTTGCGATTAGAGGCTTTATTGTTTCATAATTGAGCTCCTCTATAGTTTTAAGCGCTTCATTTGTGCGTATGTAATAGTATGTAGGCAATGCGTGAGCTATCTTTAAAACCGAATCAGGGAGCCATTCCATTGGTACAAAAGCTCCGCATAAGAAACTTGATCCTAATGCTATAACATTTACAATTCCGTTTACAGCACCTTTATTTGACACTGTATTTCCTATTAAAAATGCTATTGTTGTTGCGCATACGGTTAAAACAAGAGAATTTATTATATATACTACTCCTGTTTTTGAAATCATTATATCGCCCAATATAATAAAGCTTGTAATGACATAAAATAACCAAAGTATTAGAGAGTAACAGCAATTGGATATCAGTAATATCCTATTATGCTTTTTATAGCTTGTATTACTTACAGCTATTCTTTTTCTTATTCTTTCTTTATTAAAGCTGCTTAGTATAAGACTGATGATAAGCAGCAGACAGGCTAATATACTGTAGCTTGCAAAATTGTAATAAAATGTTGCTCGTGAAATAGTATCTGTATCTAATTTTGAAGTGATTACCGTTTCTGCCTGTTTTGACAATATTTCGTTTACTTCACGGATCAATTCCTCTTCATCTGTAATACTCTTTTGGTATATATTTGCAACTTTAATGTATCTGGAAATAAACATTTCTTCAAGAGATGCTTGATAATCGCCCGTACTTTTAACTTTCAATTCCGGATTGTTTCCGGCCATAAAGTCCTCTCTATAGTTTTCCGGAATGTATATAACGTAATTGATATCTCTGTAAAATAAGGCGTCATTTACCTTTTCTTCATCATTGGAAATATCAACAATATTGCTGTTTTCGGTTATATATTTTATCAGATCTTTTGTAATGCCTTTTTCTTCGTCATAATTTATAATTAAAACATCAGGTTTGCTTGAAACAAAATTTATGCTTTTTTCACTTGTTTTTATATTGTAGGCACCGAATACAAGCAGCAATACCGTGTAAATAATCACAGTTATTTTATTTTTATTCAATATCTTCCAAAATGCTTTAAATACTGTCATATTTCTGCCTCCTTAAACTACAGAACGATATTGCAATCAGTGTAACGGCAAAAATAAGAAGGCTTACAATATTAAACCAATATCTGTACGATGTATCATAATAATACAGTGAATAGAAGCCGTCTGTTATCATACCTGCCGGATTGATTTTATTGAGGACCGGAATATTTTTGTCTACAATATATTTCATAGTAATTCCCATCATTCCGGACAGATAACACCAGAGCATCGTCAGTGCTATTAAAATGCCTGTTTTTGTATTTTCGTTTACTTTAAACATTGTTCCTACAAAGGTTCCAAGTGATAGCCCCGCGAAGCTTCCAATCATTGCAAGCAGTATTATCAGTGCAGTATTATCTCCGTAATCCACTTTTAAGGCCAAAAGTGTATATGCAAATAATATCGCAAGTCCTATTAACTGTACTATATAGCTTGCAAATAAACTGCTTAAAATGATTGTCCTTTTTTTTGCCGGTGAAGCTGCTATTCTTTTTCCTTTGTCGGACATATTTGCCAAAGCCTGATTTATTGACGTCATGCTTAACAATCCGCCGTATAAACAAGTCATTGCTATAAGGGTGTAAAATTCAATCATTGTATAGCTTAAATTTTCATTTGGAATATTTTCAAATTTCACAGTTGCTTCTTTGACAAGCTTTGAGATATTACTGCGGATGCTTTCATAATCAATATTATAATTCCCGGCTTCAATTTCTTTTTGTATTTCCTTTTCGGATAGCTTTTTTATAATATCACCTGTTTGAGTGATTTCCTCTGTTATATATTTAAATATTGTTTCATCAATTCCGCTTGTGGCAAAAAATAGAGTTGGCTTATCTGAATTTATTTTTATATACCCGACTATTTCGCCTTTATCAAGCAGTGCCTTTGCCTCGTCTTCTGTTGTATATCGTGTACTGAATAATCTGTTCTCGTTTTTTTCGTCACTTAATTCTTTAAACGAGATCCTGAATACTTCATTATTTTGAAAATCTGCGTCGTCTATTATTGCAATGTTTATTATATCTAACTTTTCACTGTTTTCTATATTTGAAAAAGCCATATTGAAAAGTGTTCCCAATATTATCGGAAAGGCAAAAGTCCAGAATATCAGCATTTTATTTTTAAAGAGAGTTTTTAAGGCATATTTGAAGTTATGTATAAACATCTAATCACGAAGCTCCTTTCCAGTCAATTCTAAGAAGACGTCGTTAAGCGTCGGTCTTTCAGAATATATTTTGTTATAATTTATACTCTCTTTCTTTAAATAATCGATCATATCTAAGAGATTGTTCTTTCCTTTTTTGTATGTAATAATCAGAAGATTATTGATATATACAGCATCGTCAACATTTTTTAATTCTTTTATTTTCTCTATATATTCAGGAGTTAAATTATTTGCTTCAACCGTAACCTTTTCTTCAATTTTGGCAAGTTCTTTCAATTCGTCTGTTGTTCCCGCGGCAAGTATCTTTCCTTTGTCAAGGATAATTACTCTGTCACAAAGTATTTCGGCCTCTTCCATATAATGCGTTGTGTAAACGATAGTCGCGCCATTTTCTCTTAACAGCTTTATTCCGTTTAGAATATTGTTTCTGCTTTGCGGATCAACTGCAACGGTTGGCTCGTCTAAAAAGATAAGCTTTGGTTTATGTGCAATACCGCAGGCAATATTCAGTCTTCTTAGAAGGCCTCCCGATAATTTTTTGGGATGGAACTTTGCAAAATCTCCTAAACTCACTAAATTTAATGCATCTTCAATATATTGCTTTCTGGTTTTTCTGTCTTTTATGTATAGGCCGCAGAAGTAATCAATATTTTCATATACGGTTAATTCATCAAATACAGATACGTCCTGAAATACAACACCTATTTTTGATTTTATATCGTAGGCGTCCGGACGCATATCTTTATCGAATATTTTTATAGTTCCATTACTGTAATTAAGCAAGGACAGAATGCAGTTTATTGTAGTGGATTTGCCGCTTCCGTTCGGACCGAGTAAGCCTAAAATTTCTCCTTCGCGGACTTCAAAAGATAAATTATCTACAGCTTTCAGCTCTTTGTATTGTTTTACTAAGTTTTTGACTTCAATAATATTATTCATCTTCGCTCTCTTTTCTTTTATACGTTAAATACTTTACGCATTTATAGTTAATATAAGCTTTTACCGGTTTCATTGTTCTCCTCTTTACGGCAAAATACCTGCGGTCATATACAGACTGTATTATCTAAAAAAGAAATTATAATTCTTTTCCTGTTTCAAAATTAATTATAACATATATTAGAATAAAATAAAATTGTAATTCGATTATTTTTCATATTTTTTCATTATTTTTTTCATCAAACCTTCCTACTGTAATTTACTTATTAGAAAGTATTATCCTTATGTCACAGGATGTATTTATTTAAAGGAGCAACTTCTAATGAAAAATAAAAAAGAAAAGTTTAAACATCATAATAAAAATCTATTATATAGTTTTGGATATGCCTTTCAAGGAATATATAGTTCTTTTAAATCAGAAAGAAATATAAAAATACATATTTTTATGATGTTTCTTGTTATACTGTTTGGAATATTATTAGAAATATCATTGCTTGAATGGTTTGTATGTATTATTCTTTTTATTATCGTAATAGCGGGAGAACTATTTAATACAGCGATTGAAACTGTTGTGGATATGGTCAGCCCTAATAAAAGCGAAAAAGCTAAACTTGCTAAAGACATTTCAGCAGGCGGGGTTTTAGTTTTGACTGTGGGTGCGTTTATTATAGGTGTATTTATATTTATTCCTAAAATATTAAGTATTTTGTAGAGTTTATCTTTTAATTTCAGTATAAGTCATTTACTTATATATTTCTTGTTTTCTCATTTTTAAATCGTCCTTTCTAAAAATTAAAGGGGTATGGAATTTCCGTAACAGAATTTGTGCAGGAGTAGCAGGAGTAGCAGGAGTACAAATTCTGTGCCGGATAACAAATTTTAAGCAATAAAAAATCCTCCTTCTGAGACAAGATTCTGAGACAAGAGAATTTTAAGCATTTTATATAAAAATAACGACTTACAAACTATCTATATTTGTAAGTCGTTTTCAAATGGAGCGGATAACGGGAATCGAACCCGCCTTATCAGCTTGGGAAGCTGAAGTTTTACCACTAAACTATATCCGCGCATTGCCGCGGAAATATACCCCCTGCCGCGGCGTTGGCTTTTAATCTTTTTTTACGTGAATATCCATCTGCGGAAAGGGAATTTCAATCTCTGCTTTATCAAACGCAACCTTAACCTGCTCGTTAAGGTCGTACCATACCGTCCAGTAGTCCGAAGTATTGCACCAGCATTTTGTAGTAAAAACAATTGCGCTGTCGTCATGCTTACTTACGCGGGCAAAAGGCTCTGTCGGTTTGTCAAGAACGAGGGGATTTTTTTTCATTGTATCTAAAAGTATATGCCGCGTCAATTCTATATCAGCCGAATAGGAAACGGTAAACGTCATGTCGACGCGTCTTGTCTTTTCGGCAGTACAGTTTGTAATTACCGAATTTGAGATTGTTGCATTTGGAACGGTAATTTGCTTATTGTCCGGGGTGAATATAACAGTATATAAAATAGAAATACTGTTTACCGTTCCTTCGATTCCATCCGTTATTATGTAATCTCCGACGTTAAACGGACGGAAAATTGTAATCATAAGACCGCCGGCAAAATTACTGAGGCTGCCTTGAAGTGACAGCCCAACGGCAAGACCGGCGGAGCCGATAACAGCGACCATGCTTGACATCGGAACGCCCATCAGGTTTATAGCAGAAAGAACAATGACTACTTTTAGTATAAAGGTTATACAGCTGAACAGAAACGACGCTGCGCTTTCATCGATTTTATTTTTGCGCTTTGCCGAGTTTTTCAGCTTACGCGTCAGTAAATTTACGACTTTAAACCCAATTATCAGAAGCGCAAGAGCCTCAATCAGCTTATATCCAAACGATACGGAAAATTCCGCGACCGAGTTTACAAGCTGTGATAAAAAATCGTTCAGAATAACACGACCTTTCTGTATTTGAATCTTTCTGTATTTGAATGAAGCCAGAAAGACTGTCCTGCGGCATATCGGAGACAGTTAAGCCGCCTCCGAAACATCGTGATAAAATAAAATTAAATCTTGTCCGTCTGTTTCGTCTTCGTTTTTAGTGCCTGTGAATATTGCACATCTGCTGTCCGCTCTTCGTCTGATCAGCCGCCCCTCGCTTCGATAATATTTCTTGCATGTTCGGACGACGTTTTTGCAAATAAGTTATAGCCGTCACTTTTGGCCACGAAATAATAATAATCGGTTTCAGCGGGATACAATGCCCAGGTTATTGCACTGAAGCTTGGGTTTGTGATAGGTCCTGCAGGCAATCCTTTTCGCGTATACGTATTGTACGGAGTATCAATTTGATTATCTTCGGGAGTAACCGTCTCCTTGCGTTCCTCAAGGCCGTACAGCGTCGTCGCGTCACTCTGCAGAAATCCTTTGGTTTCGTATGATGGATTGTTCAGACGGTTGTGAAATACCGACGAAATCCAGCCATATTCCGATTCATATTTTGCTTCCATCTGAATCATTGACGCAAGGGTGACTATTTGGTCGACCGTCATTCCTTTTTCACTGCATGCCTCTCTGTATTCATCTGGGAAAATTCCGGAAAATCTGTCAAGCAGCTTATATATTATGGAGACTTCACTTGCATTGTTGTAAAAATAATATGTGTCGGGGTACAAATACCCTTCAAGGCGGTATTTTCTTTCGGAATTGGGTTCGAGCTCATCAAGGAACCAATATCCCTCAAAGTTATAATTCTGAATTGCGTCGACAAAACCGTCTCTTGTTCCAAGACCGTTTGATATAAACAGTTCGATAATCTGATCGACCGTATAGCCCTCCGGAATTGTAATCGACAATACAGTAACCTCTGCGGCCTGCTCATGGAACGTATTGCGTAGATCGTCAAAATTCATAGAAGGTCTTACCGTATACGTTCCGGCGACATAAGGTTTATTGTCATGCCGAAGCGATGCGTAGAATTTAAATATTCCGGGATATTTAATGACGCCGTTCTTTTTTAAAATAGACGCAAGCTCTGATGTGGAAGTATTTTCATCAATAGTTATCTCAATTTCAGCGTCGCTCTTTACAAAGGCAAACACATCGTTTCCGATTTGTATACCACAGTACCCTATAAGACCGGCTATTACAAATACCGATACTATATAAATAACGGCTTTAAGCACGCTTGAAAGCGCGGTTCCTTTATAGTTATCCGAACTTCCGCTGCGGCCGCCTCGTCTGCCCTTTTTGCCGCGCGGCGAAGTTGTTTTTCCGACCGGATAATTTTTTGACACCGGCCGCTGCTGTATTGTAGCGGACATATCGGTTTCCCTCGGGTGGTTTCTGATTTGAGGGACCTTACTGTAATAAGATGTGGCGGCTGAATCTGCGGGAGACGAGCTGCTGGGCATGCGTCCGGATACCTGACGTGAAGTGCTTAAAGGAGTCTGTTCAACTGTTTTTTTGTTCATGATACTACGCTTGTCGGACCGGCTTGGTATTTGCTGGTTACGGCGGCCCGTGTATTCTTTTCTCACAGCGGACGGTGTGTTCCTGTTCTGCTGCTCCGACGCCGGTTTTTTAAGCTCTTTCCCCGGTGCTCGTCTCTGCGGTATCGAGGCATTCTCATTTGCGGATACATTTACCTGATTTTGCTGAATTTTTGGAATTGCTCTTGTTTCCGCATTAAGTTCGGAACGGGTATTTTCCGACGAAATATTTATCCGCTTGTTTTGAGAAGCTTCACTGCTCTGCGGTTCATTCCGTTTTACAACCCTTAGAAAAAGGTCTTCCATTTCTTCGCGGTCATCTGATGATGAACCCAAATTTTCATTGTATTTGTTATCCATAAGTATTTAATCCTGTTGTTAATATAGATTAACATCGAAGTAATTTATTCTTCGAACGTTTAAAACATTTTAATCAGAAATCCAATAATAAAAATTACAAAGCATACGATAAATGAAGGCGATGAAAACGCAGCCCAAATCAGCACGCGCGCACTTTCGCTTCTTTCATCGCGCTTCGGCGTCGGCTCTCCGGACGTTCCTCTGTTGTAGTAGAGCCGTTCCGCTTCGGCAAAGAAGAGCGTCAGAAAAAGAAATGCCAGCGATATTACCACAAAAGCAAGAAGTATCTGATAATCCGAATTCATCAGACTGACTATGTACCTTTCTGTAAAAACATCAAGAAGCCCGTAAACTACGCTTGTGATCATTGAAGCTATTACCGAACCGGTCATAATAGAAATATAAACAAGAAGCATTCCGATTATAAAGTATACCGGCAGACGTGTCAGACTTGTCTGCATGAATGCATACAGGACTGAGCTGATAACCGACGCACTCAAATATCCGAATTTGTCGGATACATATTCGCCGAACACCACCGAACGGAAAATAAATTCTTCGGAGACAGCGGGTATCAGGACAAAGGTTATAATCATATAAACAATGTCGGATACGGAAGTAAATGAGGAAATGTTAATATAGGAGGCATACTCGGCAAATCTGCTGTCATAAATTCCTAATTTGATATATAGAAGCTTAAACGCGGCGGAAATGAAAAGCAGCAAAAACGCAGTGAGGACTGTAAAATAAAGTTTGTCCGGACTGATTCCTCTCAGACGAAGGTTCGATATATCGTTTCCGCGCCGAAGCTTACAGTAAAAAATCGCGGGAATTAATAAAACTATTATTTGCAGTACAGCAAATGAAAGGTATATATTGTCACGGCGTTCAAGAGAAGAAATACTCAGCCTTGACATGACAAGCATCAGAGCGGATATAACTGCAACAAGGGCGGGTGCATACTTGCACGCTTTCGATATTATAACCGGTTTAGCTACAACTTCAGCTTCTATTTCGGCTGATTCATGCTGTTCGGTATCCGATTCATTTTTTTCTTTATTGTCGCCTGTCCATCCGAAACTAAAAACCTGAACTTCTTTTTTTTCTTCTGATTTTTCTTCTGATATGCTGCCGTCGGTGTTTATTTCTGTGAAGACGGAATTCTGTACGGTTTCATCAGTCTTATTGTTTTGATCGCCTTTATCGTTTTTTTTATCCTCTTCGGCGTCCGCTTTAGCTTCCGACATGGATTTTTCGGAGATAATATCAGACAAAGCTTCATTTTTCTTCAACTCCGAGGCCGCATCATATTTATCGGACGCATTATCGGCGTTATCGATTAAATTGTCTGCTGCCGTTTCTTCCTCAATGCTTTTCAGTGCTGCCGAGTATCTTAAAAGCAACGGTATAGCGTCCTGTTTTTTTTCCTTTTCTGTATTTTCGGAAGACACGGAATCCAGTGCCGTTCTGTTTTCCCGCTGCGCAATTTTTTGGTCTGCTTCAGCAAGCCTTGTTTTTACAAATAAGTCAACCTTTTCGCTTTTTTCGGCTGTCACCCTTTCAAGCGTTCTGACCATATTTCTGCGAAGCAGTTCCACTTGCTGCGGTGTATCGGATACATCATTGTCCGCGTTTTTCTTCTGCTCCGAATCTGCGTCTGCGGGGACTGTCTCTCCGTCCGTTTTCAGACTTGCCGACAGCTCCGGATTTTCATGTTCTTTCAGTGTTGAAGCTTGTCCGGTCTCTTTATTTTCTTTAGATTTGATACCGAATTTTTTTATACGGTCGCTTAACATTATAAATCCTCAATTATTTTGTGTTAATTGCTGTAATTCCCTTTTCCGTAATCAAAACATCCGCAGACAAATCATATTTTCCTCGCGGAACTTTATCTATTATGAAATCGTTATAAGCAAGACCGATCTTCGTTCCGGAAAAAGAAGGGAGATATCTGTCATAAAAGCCCTTTCCGTAGCCGATACGAAACCCCTCCTTATCATAAACTATAGCCGGAATAATGCATACGGCAGGTCTTGCGTCTGTTATCGGATCATATGCCGAAAGCGTATCCGAGGGTTCCGGTATACCGAAAGCTCCTTTTTGACTAAGATCGTCAAGCGAATCAATAAAATAAAATTTCATGCTGCGGTCTTCTTTGCGGCATTTCGGAAGTGCAACTTTTTTTCCTTCGCCCAAAGCCTGAATTATTGCACTTTTTATATCAACTTCATCTTTGCACGGATAATACATTAATATAATATCCGAGTACCTGTAAGAAGCGAGAGAAAGTAAAAATGAACATATTTTTTCATCACGTTCTTTTTTTATGCCGGACGGAAGTGTGCGGCGAATATTTAAATATCTTTCGCGCAGTCTGCATTTTTTTGCTCTAAGTTCATACATATTTTTAAAAATCCCCGCAGGCGTGTATTGCCGCCGCAATTTTATCTGCAACATCTCTTCCGCGAAGCGCGCATACCATTGCAAGACCGAATTCAACCGATGCGCCCATACCTATGGCGGTAATAATATTGCCGTCGCGGACTACATTTTTTTCCGATATTATCGCTCCTTTTAAAGAGCTTTCATATCCCGGATAACAGGTTGTATGCTTGCCGCCGAGCAGACCGAGCTCTCCAAGAATAAACGGCGCGGCACAAATTGCGGAGATTTTACCTCCTGCGGCGGCAGTCTGGCGCAAAAGCGAGGAAAGTCGCTTATCTTCGGACAGATTCATC
Organism: uncultured Eubacteriales bacterium; assembly: GCA_948467545.1. GTDB lineage: Bacteria > Bacillota > Clostridia > Oscillospirales > CAG-272 > UMGS911. Next base: position 42,684 of record CAOKER010000002.1, on the reverse strand, counting down.
GCTCCGGGCATTCCTCCCGGAAGCATAAGCATTTCGGGAAGCTCGTCAATTTTAAGCTGTTCAATACCCATATCCGCTTTTACTGTAATATTGTGAGAGCCGGTCACGTATTCTCCGTCCGGTACGGACACGGTTGTAACGCCGATTCCTGCGCGTCTCATAATATCAATAGGGCAAAGGGCTTCAATTTCTTCAAAGCCATCCGCTAAAAACACATATACCATTTTAAAGTCAATCCTTTTCTTTTTCGGCGCCGTGCTGCAAAGCTTTGGCGCCATAGCTTTTATTTTAAATCCAATTCATCTATATGAAGAAAAGCATTTGCTGCGATTGGATCGCCAATCTTTACGGCCGTGCTTGCTTCGCAGGTGTCGCAGTATATCAATACTGTATCGTGTTCACGCCCGACGAGATCGAATTTATAGGTGCGGGAAGTGCCTTCGGGACATTTGCATCGGATTTTATTTTCCTCTTCAAGCTCGGTAAGAATGAAGTTTACGATGTCAAATGTTTGAATATCGTCTTCCCTTGAGGTTCCTTCCTCTTCCGATTCTTCTCCTCTCAGTGCCTGCAGGCTTTCGGCTCCCGCCTTTTCAAGAAGTTCTCTCAGAGCCTCGTCGGATTTTTCCGCGGCGCTTCTTACCGCGTCTTCCTTTCCGATAAAGCATATGTCCAAGCCGGTATACTGACATGCCAAAGCAAAGACGTCTTTTTCATAAAATGAATTTTCGCTCAGCACAAAAGAGTGCGGTTTGGGACATATAGTACAAGGGATGGACAGGCGTATCTTTCTGTCTTTTGAGTAGGTTATCGTCATCTCGCTCTGATGACATGCAGGGCATTTTAGTTTAAGGTGGTCTCCGCTGAGTGAAAACACTCCGATAATGCTCATAACGGTGGTTCCGCATACCGGACAGCGATATGCAATTGTTGTCTCTTTGGGATTCAGTACCATATACCTGAAATTCCGTTCCTTTCGTTTGTGATGTCCGGCGTATGGGTTTTACTCTTCGGCGGTACCTGTAACGGCCTCAGACTCCTCTTCCCTTATATTTACTCTGTTGGTTCCGACAGCATTTTCGACTTTTGTTAAACCGTTGGCCGGGACGCCGGTATAAGTTTCCTTGTTGCTTATTTTATGCGTTTCGAGCGAAGATAATTCATTATAAATTACAATCTCTCTCCACGGGGCTAATTCACCGTCACCGTTACCGATTGCCTGAATTTCTTCCGGTGTTATATCGCGGGCGCGGAAAATGGCAAGAGACAAGCCGTTGACAGAGTCTGTCGGTACATCGTCAAAAATCAGCCTTCTGAAGCTGTGAAGGGCGCTTGAATCGCTTAAATAACTATAGCTGTCATAAACATTACCCGCGCTGTCGTAAAGAATGTATATAAACGGCTCCGCGCCGTAAATTCCGTATTTATCCTCATCGGTATCGGACGGTATATTTTCTGCCGTTTCCTCGCCGGCATATTCGGATTCAAGATAGCGAAGCGTGCTGTTATTGTAGCTTATCGTAATCTGCCACTGATTTGCGGACGGTATTGCGATGACGCTGTCAGCAAAGAAGTATCCGTCTTCCGTATAGTATGACTGTACTTTACAGTCAAAAGCGGAAAAACTGTCTCCCGCACTTTCATATGCCTGTATAGTACGGTCTGTCCATATCAATCTTTTCAGCTCTGACGGCGTGCGCTGCTCACACATTCTGAAAGAGAATGCTGCAAGCATCAGAATTATGCATACAAAAACCAGCCATTTCAAAAACTTACCTAAAAAAATCAAAAGCTTCGGAGGTTTTTTGTATTCTTCTATATCGTCAAATTCGTTAGCCTTTTTGTTTTTCATTTTTTTACATGCCTTCCTAACGTAAAAGGTAACCGAGGTTTGCGGATTTCTTTGTTCTTTGCATCAACGTCAACTTATGCATATTCGGGTTGCAGGCAGAAGAACATAGAATGAATGAACCGTACTTTCCGAGATTAAAATAAGACATAGGAAATATCGTATGCTTTTAATACAGCCGGGTGAAACTTTCCTGTCTGTCGGAAGCTGCCGAGCGTAAGGTTTCAGATGTACAGTTATTATATCACAATCAAATGCCATATTCAAGTTATTAAATCAAAATTAATAGGTTCTTCTTGAAAATTTATCCTTCATGTGATATAATAGTAAAAATCATATGGTTTACTGTCGTTAAGTTTGTTATCATATTCGATTTTTTGTTATCAGGATATCTGCGGCAAACATCCGTTGAAACCGTCTTTCTTAAAATACAGCCGCAGCATAGAAAGGAATGTTCTCCGTAATGAACTATGCTTTTTCCAATAAACTTGCGAACTTAAAGCCTTCGGCTATAAGGGAAATATTCAAAAGTCTGTCGGATCCGGAAATTATTGCTTTCGCTGCAGGAAATCCGTCTGCCGAATCTTTTCCGGTTGAATTTATAAAAAATGAAAGTGAGCGAATATTCAGAGAGGAACCTGTAACAGCTCTGCAGTACGGTACAACCGAGGGGTATCTTCCGCTTCGAGAAGCGGTAGCGCAGCGTCTTAAAAATAGGTTTGGGTGCGGAAAGGATTTTGACAGCACGGTAATTGTGTCCGGAGGTCAGCAGGGAATAGAGCTGACCTGTAAAGCTTTCTGCAATGAAGGCGATGTGGTAATATGTGAAAATCCGAGTTTTATCGGAGCTCTCAATGCTTTTCGTTCCAACGGAGTAAGACCGGTCGGTGTACGGATGGAACGGGACGGTATTGATATAAATGAGCTTGAAAAGGTAATAACTTCCGAGTCAGGGGCAAAGCTTTTGTATCTTATTCCCACCTTTCAGAACCCTTCAGGTATTACTATGTCGGCAGAAAAGCGCCGTGCAGTTTATGATATTGCAAATAAATATAATCTGATTATAATAGAGGATAACCCGTACGGTGAGCTTCGTTTTTCGGGAGAAGAAATTCCTACGATCAAAAGTATAGACGATAACGGGATTGTTGTTTACTGCGGTTCATTTTCAAAAATACTTTCGGCAGGAATTCGTGTGGGATTTGTGCAGGCGCATTCGGATATTATTTCTAAAATCGTAGTGGCAAAACAGGTTGAGGATGTTCACACAAACATGTTTGCACAGCTTATTTGCAACAGCTTTATGCGAGACTTTGATATAGACGGGCATATTTCAAATGTAAGAAAGCTGTACCGCGACAAGTGCTCGCTTATGCTTAAGACAATGGATTCGGAAATGCCGAAAGAGGTGACTTATACTCGTCCCGAAGGCGGACTTTTTTTGTGGTGCACCTTTCCGGCGTCGGTTTCCGTTACGGAGCTTACCGCGCGGCTGCTTGAGAAAAAGGTGGCGGTAGTTCCCGGAACGGCATTTAACTGTGATACGGAAATGCCGACAGACTCTATAAGGCTTAATTATTCTACCCCTTCGTGCGGGCAGATTGTACACGGAGTTAAAATTCTTGCTTCCGAAGTACGCAAAATGCTATGACTTCTTCAATCATGAGTTCAGATGAAGTCAGAAAGGGTTTTATTGCTGATGAATGACGATATAACAAAACAAGAAAAAAAGATAATTTTTTCGGGAATTCAGCCCAGCGGAATACTTACTCTCGGTAATTATCTCGGTGCGCTGAAGAATTGGGTATCACTTCAGGAGGAGTATAACTGTATTTACTGTGTTGTAAATATGCATGCGATTACGGTACATCAGATTCCCGCGGAGCTAAGAAGACACACGTATGAAGCTTTGGCCGTATATTTGGCCGCAGGAATTGATCCTCGGAGAAGTATTTTATTTGTACAGAGCCATGTACCGGCTCACGCGGAACTCGGTTGGGTACTGGACTGCAACACCATGTTCGGCGAGCTCTCGCGAATGACCCAATTCAAGGATAAGAGTTCAAAGAACGGAAACAATATTAATGCGGGATTATTTACTTATCCTGCTTTGATGGCGGCGGATATTCTTCTGTATCAGGCTGCGCTTGTTCCCGTCGGGCAGGACCAAAAGCAGCACGTAGAGCTTGCACGGGATGTTGCAGAACGCTTCAACAGAAATTACGGAGAAACTTTTACGGTTCCGGAGCCTTATATTCCCCAAACCGGCATGAGAATTATGTCTCTCTGTGATCCAACGAAAAAAATGAGCAAATCGGATTCAAATCCGAATGCATACATTGCAATTCTTGACAGCCGTGATGACATTATAAGGAAATTCAAACGCGCGGTTACCGACTCGGAGGCTGTAGTATGCTTTAGGGAGGGCAAAGAGGGAATTAACAATCTTATGAGCATTTATTCCTGCTTTACCGGAAAATCGTTTGCCGAGATCGAGCGGGAGTTTGACGGCCGCGGATACGGCGACTTTAAGCTTGCCGTCGGAGAGGTTGTTGCGGACGGACTTGCGTCTCTTCACGCCGAGTACGACAGACTTATTGCCGATAAGGCATATTTGGAACAGATTATGAAAATCGGTGCCGAATCAGCGTCGCGGATAGCTGTCAGAACAATGCGAAAGGTATATAAAAAAATAGGATTTGTTCAGCTGTGAAGCTGTACACCCAGTTAAGGTAAATTTTATGAATATGTCAAATATTTTTCTATCGGTGCTTACTGCAGCTCTTTGCTCCGGACTTATCTCTTTTTCTACGACTCCGATTGCAAGCTTCATTGCATACCGTATCGGTGCTGTAGATGTACCGAAGGACGGCCGCAGAATGCATAAAAAGCCGATTCCCAGACTTGGCGGATTGGCAGTCTTTTTTGCATTTCTTGTAACCACAATTGTTTTTTGCGAAATGTCTCCGATGATATTGTCCCTTATAGTCGGAGGACTTTTGATTGTAGCTGTTGGAGTGATTGACGATATATACGCCATTCCTCCGTATGCGAAATTTATAATTCAAATTATTGCCGCAATTTTTCCGATTATGCAGGGAATTACGATCGATTTCTTTTCGATTGGGGGCACATATTATAATTTGGGAATATGGTCAAAGCCGGTTACGCTTGTCTGGATTGTTTTACTGACAAACGCAATAAATTTGATCGACGGCCTTGACGGACTTTCCTGCGGGGTTTCCGCAATCTGTGCGTTATCTCTTCTTTTGGTTACCCTTGTATTCGGAACGTCAAACACAACCGTTATACTTTGCGCGATTCTCGCCGGTGCATGTTTGGGATTTCTGCCGTATAACTCCAATCCGGCAAAAATATTTATCGGTGATACGGGGGCTCTTTTCTTAGGATATACTATGTCGATTATATCAATCGGCGGTGTTTTTAAGGTTCATGCTATGCTTTCATTTATTATTCCCATGTCGATATTCGGACTTCCCCTGTTTGACACAATTTTTGCAATCATCAGGCGCATTCTGCACGGGCAGGCTCCGTGGCACGCCGACCGCGGCCATATTCATCACAAGCTTATAGATCTTGGATTTAATCAGAAACAGTCTGTCCATATCCTTTATGCCGTAAGCGCCATACTTGGTCTTTCAGCTGTATTGTTTACACGTGAGAATCTTCAAGGAATGCTTATAATCGTTTCTGTAAGTCTCTTTATTCTGTTTATGAATTTATATCTTATTACTAATAAAGAAGCAAATCATCAGGCGGGATACGATACCGACTCATCGTCTGCAGGAAATGCATCTGATACCGTCCGAGCGGACGTGGCCGACTGCCCTTACAGACAAAATTGTCCGATGGCTGTTCGCGAATCCGATAAATCGGCAGAAGGGGGATTGCAGAAATCGGAAGAAGAAATGACTGAAAATTCCACAGGCTCCGAGTCGAAAAAGGCTGCTTCTGCCGACACAGAAAATGATAAAAATATTTTAAATACCTGATGCCGATATTTACCAAAAAGAATTTCTATTGACCTTGTGCAAAAATGATAGTATAATAATAGTAATATGTTTTATTATAGCCGGGGATTAATTTATTAAATTATTTTAATTTGCAGCTTTCGGTTTGGGTATTCGTTACAGTGCTGCGCTTACCGAAACAGGAAGAGGTCTCGCTTACTGTTCTGCGGAAGTATAATCAGCTTCCGTAAAGACCATGACGGATTTGAGCCTTGATTTAAATTATTCTGCCGCAAAGCGGTGAAATGGAGATTTATATGAACGGGAAAACGAAACAAATACTGACAGGAGTTCTGTGCGTTCTTCTTTTGTTTATACCTACAATAATCGCGGTCGTAAATTATAATATAGCACAGGCAGCTCCTGTAAATAAAAATTCAGTTACAAAAATGGTACTCAGGTCTCCGAAATCCAGTGAATATATTTTTGATAAAAATTCGGAAAATCAACCCGAACAGCAGATTGACGGAGATATGATTTCGTATTTTATCGACCTGAATAAAAAGGCGGAACCGCTTTCGTCAATATCGGAGCCGCTTGCCGGCCGAAGTTTTTTTGAGGCTGTGTACTACAGCTATGATTTTGAAACGGTTTATAAGTATTATTTTTCAACCAATCCGTCAGAGGCTTATTACGTTGACAATAATAACAAAACTTATCATATTGCAAAAGAAGATGCGGAAAAGTTTATTTACTCGGCTTACAGTATCGATCTTTATTCATCATCCGAACTTCCGGTATTGAAAATCGGGGATGCGGTAATTAAACCGCAAACAATGAACTGGCAATTTCTTTTGAGCAATAATACATATACAAATGCGGTTGCTGATCTTGCCTCCGAAACGCCTGTTGCGGAAATTTCAAGCGGACTTGATCTTGTCTACAATGTACAGCCCGATTACCTTCAGGTTCAGATAAGCAATCAGGATGAGGTGCTCTTTAATGATCTGTATTCCAATATGTCGGGCTTTAAATTTACTGAAAGCGGCGTGCTTAATGTCAAGCTTCAGGCAAAATGGTATGAAGATTCAACAAGGACAAGCTATGGTGAAGCGTACTACGATTTCACGGTAAATGTCACAGCTCCGGCAATTTTTGAGCTCGGAACCGATCAGATTGAGCATGGCGATTTTGTGGTAATTACCGGAAAAAATGTCGAAGACGGTTCGGAAATTAATTTTACCTCCTCTCCCGATATTGGATATAATCCGGTATTTTTCCGGGACGGCGGCAATGTTTATGCTCTTGTTCCGATTTCGTATTCGGTGGATTATTCCTCAAGCGTAAAATTTACAATTGAGTGTCAGGGAAATATCACTGAGCTGGAGCTTGCCGTAACTAACAAAACATACCGCGCGCAGAATTATAATATTTCGGTTGAACTTATATCTCAGTATAGAGACGGCAATGCAACAGCGGCTTTTGCCGAGGGAATGGCGCCGTACTTTGCAAATAAAGAAACTCAGAGATATTTCGCCGGTAATCTGATATATCCATCGTCTTCTCTGAAAAATTTAAACAGTGTAAAAACCGGATACGGTGTATACAGAACTCTGACTGCAACTGGAACGCAATATCGCCATGACGGTGTAGACTTTATGGTGGGATCTTCAGATTCTGTTCTGGCAGCCTACGGAGGAAAGGTAATCTTTGCGGGACAGCAGACTATGAGCGGCCGCACAGTGGTTATAGACCATGGTTACGGTTTGAAAACTCTGTATGCACACCTTAATTCGATTTCAGTTTCTGAAGGTGATATAGTAGAGCAGGGACAGGAAATCGGTATAGTTGGAAATACCGGATTTACAGATACAACGATGCTTCATTTTGGAATGTATGTATTCAATGTTCCTGTTTGTCCTTATAACTATTTTGATTCGGAAATTAAAATTGCCGAATAATTAATTATATTACTAAATAAAAAACTCATCCTTAATGGATGAGTTTTTTATTTAGTAGATGTTTTTACTTTATTTTAGATTTATATCAAACAACATAAAACAAAATACAAACTGTATGGAGAATACTTCCGACAACACAAAAAATGTGAAAAACGGAGTGAATATATTTATGTTTTTTCCCGACTGCGTAGAAAATTGCTCCTATTGTGTAAGCAATACCTCCGGCAAGAAGGAAAGCCGTTCCATGGATTCCGAGTGAAGCGGAAGTGGTTTTCCATGTGCCGATAACGCACCATCCCATCGTGAGATAACAAATCATAGAAAAAAGCTTAAACTTCTGCAGATTAATCGCATTCAGTACGATACCGAGGGCAGCCATTCCCCAAACTATGCCGAAGATAACCCAGCCGAGAGCGGAGTCGGATTGTCTGATTGAACAAAGTGTTATAGGTGTGTATGTTCCTGCAATCAAAACGAAAATTGTACAGTGATCCATAATACGAAATACCCATTTCGCATTAAGTTTTTTGCTTAAGCCGTGATATATACTCGACATGGTATAAAGAAAAATCATTGAAGCGCCGAAGATTGCCGAGCTGACTATGGCATATGCATTATTGTGATAAGCGGAAACAATAATACAAAGGACTGCAGCGATAATTCCGACCGCTCCTCCTGCAATATGAGATACCATATTAAAAATTTCTTCGCCTTTTGTATATTCGGGAATTTCTTTTGTCATTAACATTTTTTCTTTTTCCATATTATCTTTTTCCATATTATTATATTATAAATTTAGATCAAACTGCAATTTTTCAAGGTCTTACTCCGCAAAATCGTTATGCCGCTGACAGAGAAACGAACAATGCTGACTAACAGCTATAGAACTGTAACCTTTCGATTATTATAACATGTATTACAATATATTACAAGAAACAATTATTGATTTGATTCATACGATTTTGGACTGAAAATGAAATATTTGACGTGAAATTCAAAATAATTTCATTTTAATAAAAAAGATATTGACAAAGTCCGTCAAAAGTAGTATCATTGTATTAGATGAATAATACAGTAATCAAAAATATATAAAAAAACATGCAGCATATTTTATGACATGTGTCCTGAGTCAACCTTAATTTTTTGTAAGGAGGAGCGTTAAAGGCTATACTTGATGAAAGATGGAGTATAATTTTGACAACGAAAGACCGATATATATTCAGCTGGTAGAAATGCTAAAAACGGAGATTATTTCCGGAAGAATAAAAAGCGGAGAGAAACTGCCTTCGGTAAGAGATTTCGCAATGAAAGTAAAAGTAAATCCAAATACCATGCAAAAGGCGCTCTCAGAGCTTGAAAAGGAAAATCTTATTTATACGGAAAGAACAAACGGAAAGTATGTGACCGATGACAGCAAATTAATAGCAGACATAAAAAATGAAATAGCGTCAGAGCAGGTCAGGAGCTTTATCAAGGCTATGAATAATATAGGCATATACGGCAGGGAAATCGAACAATATATGAAAATCGAAGGGAATGAATAATATGGAGCTGATTGAATGTAAAAATCTGTGCAAAAGCTTTGATGACAAGGTAATTTTAAGGGATATTAATCTTAAAATCGGAAGGGGTAAAATAATCGGTCTGCTCGGAAAAAACGGTCAGGGAAAGACTACATTGCTAAAGCTTATTAACGATTTGCTTACTCCGACAAGCGGAGAAATTTTAGTGAACGGAAAAAAACCGGGAGTTGAAAGTAAAAAGGTTATATCCTATCTTCCCGAAAGAACATATTTGGATAAAGAAATGCGCGTTTCAGAGGTTCTGAAATTTTTTGAAGAATTTTATGACAATTTTAATTTTCAAAAGGCACTTCGATTGTTGAAAGCTTTAGATATAGACGTAAATCAAAGATTAACGAAAATGTCAAAGGGAATGCAGGAAAAGGTCCAGCTTATATTAGTGATGTCGAGAGACGCAGATATTTATTTGCTCGACGAGCCTTTAGGAGGAGTAGATCCCGCAACGCGTGACTATATATTGGATACCATTTTGTCCAATTTTAAAGAGGGAGCAAGTGTGATTATTTCTACCCATCTTATATCCGATATAGAGAGAATATTAGACGAAGTTATATTTATAGACAAAGGGCAGATAATTTTGAATTCTTCCGCTGATGAGCTGAGAAGCAAAGAAAAAACAAGCATAGACGAAATATTCAGGAGGCGTTTCAATGTTAGGTAAAATACTTAAATACGATTTAAAATGGATTTACAAGCTGGTTATGATTTTTTATTGTTTGGCTCTTGTCTTTTCTGTATTTACAAGAATTTTTTTCAGTATTGAAGCCTCAGTGTTATTTAACGTAGTTGCTAAAATTTGCAGCGGATGCGCGATAGCAATGATGGTAAGCTGTCTGATTAATACTTTAATGAGATCGTGGGTGCGATTTATCAGGAATATTTATAAAGACGAAGCCTATTTGACGCACACCTTGCCTGTTGAGAAGAAAACGGTATATCTGTCGAAGGTATTGTCTGCGGTTATCTGCTCTTTCACAACAATGATGGTAATAATTTTGTGTCTGTTTATCTGTTATTATTCCGAAAAAAACATGACGATATTAAAAGAGTCCTTGGAAGTTGCCGCCAATACTTATAATACAACAATTCTCAGTCTTATTTTTACCATTACCTTTGTATTGTTTTTAGAAATTATATTTATTCTCTTATTGGGATATGTAGGGATCATTATTGGGCACAGATCGAATAAAAACAAAATGGCAAAATCTCTTATTTGGGGATTTGGTTTATATATTTTGACTTCGGGACTTACTATACTGTTTATATTTATTTTCGGTTTGTTTAACAGTGACGTTATGAATCTTATTAATACCACAGATCTAATTAATATAGACACCATAAAAATGGTTATGTATTTAGGAACTGCAATATATTTTATTTATAATATAATATATTATTTTGTTGGAAAGTACCAGCTTGAAAAGGGTGTAAATATTGATTAAAGATTAAAGGTCAAAGATAAAAGATTTGAACACGGACCGTTTGACTTTGAAACTGAAAACAGCGCGGTAGAAGCAAAAATCGAAAAAGCAATGAAAGAATTTGATTATTCCGAAACCGGTTACTGCCTTGACTTAACTCCCGGACGAATATCTTATTTTTACCACGATTGTAAAAGATATTGGAAGTATCCGTAATCTAAGGCTATATCTAAAATACTTTTGTCAGAGTCTCTAATCTCTTTAAGTGAAAATGCAAGTTTTCTGTAACGCAGATAATCACGAAAGGTCATTCCGGAAATTTTACTAAACTTTCTTGAAATGTAGTGTTCGGAATATCCGAGTCTGTTAGCGAGGTAAGAAAAGCTTATTGCCTCGTCATTCTTCTTTTTTATGCAGACGTCAATCTCTTCAACAAGTTTTTGTATATTCTTATACCATTCGTACATTGTCGTATCTCCTTTCCGCATTTTATATTTTAACAAATATTCGGGGGAGATGCTTGATTTCAGTTGTTTTATATTAAACCGATAGTTATATTTTTTCTATATATAGCTTAGGCCGGAGATATCCCCAGCCTCTGTGGGCACGGGGCCGGTCTTAATTCGGCGGAAGAGACTGTACTCCCACCGAATGAATGAGCAGCTGCGCTGAACTTGGCGCGTCTCATGACCGGAAAGGTCTCTTATTGAACATTGAGGCGCCGAAACATGGAACATAGAAGCCTTTTTTACCCCTGCCTACGTATTAGATATTATGTTTTTCAATATCCTGTAACGAAACAGAGTAGTCATGCTTTATCGGCTTCCATTTCACGTGTATAAAAAGGGAGATAATTCCGAGCGGTAGTTCTATAAAATCGTACCATGGCCAGAAGATTAAAAAGAAAATCTGTTTTAAGAGGGGACATCGAATATGACAGTGTTCACGGATAAGTACAAGAGCTCCGGTAATTACAGAAAAAAGCCAGTACACAGCAAGAGCTGTAACGGCAGATTCTGCAATATTTAAAAATGTTTTTTCTACCGTATTTCCTGCAATAATACTTCTGAATGTTTCCGCGGCTGTCGGAAGAGTAACGCAAAAGAAAGAAAACAGTCCGGCGGGAAACAGGTACATAAACATATCATAACATGACAAATGTGATTTTCCGGGACGGAATATACCGGAGAACAGCTTGGGCGCGGCAGAAATGAAACACGCAAGACGTCCCTTTATCCAGCGTATTCGCTGACGTATTGCCACTCGAATTTCATGAGGCTGTTCGTCATAAAATTCAGCCGCTTCACAAAATTCGATTTTCTTTCCCTTGATTACGCTTTCCATAGTGAATTGGGTATCCTCGGTAAGATATGTACAATGCCATCCTCCGCGAAGCAGAGAGCTTTTTACTGCCCATCCGGTGCCTGCTATATGAGTGCTCATGCGGAGCAGGCTTCGCGGCCGGTGAAGAAAAAATGACGAACGCATAAAGTGTATGCCGTATGATGCGGAAATGATATTTTGACTGAAATTTTTCGTATTGCGGTATCCGACACATATATCTGTTCCGGCTGACATAGCTTTATTAATTTCAGATATAAAATTTTTGCACAGCAAATTGTCTGCATCGAAGAAAATAAAACAATCGAATTTGTTTATTCCGTAGTCGCTGTCTATTTTGTTGAAAAGATATTCAAGTGCATAACCTTTTCGAGCGTGATGACTGTCATGACGTTCATATACTACCGCTCCGTGATTACGGCATATATCGGCGGTATTATCATTGCAGTTATCAGCAACTACAAACACGGTTATATAGGAAAGGTCGTAATCTTGTTCATTAATTGACTCAAGCAGTCTGCCAATCACCGCGGATTCGTTTCGAGCGCTGATTATAATACCGTATTTCTTTTTAATATTTGTGGGAGGAAAAATTTTTGATCTTGAAAATAAACCTATAAGTACGAATACAAAACGGTAAAGCGACAAAACGGTTACTGCGGTGGTAATGTATCCGAATATTTTTAGTAACATAAAATTTCCTGCTTATGCTGTAAATAATTTAGTATGTTTTAAATAATCAAATGCGCATATTTAAAAATGTATTTTTGCCGCGCGGTTGTTTCCGCCGTAATCTTTGAATATTTCACATTTGGAAGCGCCGTATAAGGCCGCGAGCTCATTGATTTTATCCGCCTGATCATACCCTATTTCAAAAAGAAGAAAACCGCTTTTTTTGAGAAGAGGCGGGTACATATTTAAAAATGACCTGTAAAATCGCATGCCATCCTCTCCGCCGTCAAGAGCAATATGCGGTTCCGCTTTAACTTGTACGGACAGTGATTCAATAACGGAGGTTCTGATATAAGGAGGATTGGATACTATTATATCGTATATCTGACTGCAGCCGTAGTAATTTTGAAGGTCTGATATAAATATTGGATTTTCTGCGTCCGCTTCGATAATTCTGAGCCGCGGAGAAACGCCGTTTATATCGGCGTTTTGACGGGCGATCTGTACCGCGGGACGGGAAATGTCTGCGGCGTCCCCCTGAAGGTCAGGTCTCTCGCAGAGGGAGGATATAGCAATACAGCCGCTTCCTGTACATAAATCTAAAAGGCGTCCGTTATGAGGCGCGCCTGCAGCAAGCTGTTCAACAAGAAGTTCTGTATCCGGTCTTGGAACAAGGACGTCAGGGGTTACTTTATAGGTTTGGTTTCTGAAATACCATTCACCGATGACATATGCAAGCGGTTCTCCCGATTCAACGCGTGCAGCGGCTGTAATAAAGCTGTTTTCATCTTTAAAGAAATCTTTTAAAATTCTTTTTTCATGTTCTGTCATGATATATTATTTGTTTTTTCTGTGATTTATTCCGAAACATCGGGTATATCTTTCCGTAAGTCATAGTTATTATCGGTTTCGGTATCAACGGAGCTGTCAGAATTTTCAGAACAGGAAGTGTTTTCTGCCTTGACGCCGTCCGGATTTTCGGAGACAGAGGCTTTTTCACTTGTATTGTTTATCGTTTCATTGCTGTTTCCCGATTTGCGGGCGGAGTGTTCGGGAAACTCTTCCGGCATACAGCTTTTAAGTGCTTCGATTGCAACGGCAAGCTGATCGAGATCCGGTTCGCGCGTTGTGATTCTCTGCATCCAAAGACCGGGAGCGGACAATGCTCTGACCAAACGGTTGTCGTGCTTTCCGGCATACATCAGAAATTCGTAACCTGCGCCGACTACAAGCGGGAGCATAGCTAATTTGGTGACAAAACGAACTATCACACTGTCCCATGTTACAAACGGAAGAGAATAGATTAAAATAGAGATTGCAATCATGACGAACATAAAGCTCGTTCCGCATCTGGGGTGAAAACGCTTGAATTTTTTTGCGTTTTCAGGGGTTAGCTCTTCTCCCGCCTCGTAACAGAATATAGATTTGTGTTCCGCACCGTGATATTCAAATGTCCTTTTAATCTCGGACATAAAAGAGACTCCCCATAAATATGCTATAAAAATAAGAACTTTTATAACGCCTTCGACAAGATTTTTAAACCATCCGAGATTGCCTCCGGTCAGATGATCTACGCCCTTTGTCATAAAAATAGGCAGAAAAAAGAATATACCTACGCCGATGGCAAGTCCCAAAACGGTGGAAATTACCATGACAATGTCCATGACACTTTTGCCGAATCTTGTTCGGAGCCATTTTTCAAATTTTGATTCCTCTTCTTCCTCGTCAATTCCGTATGCTTGGGCTGAAATTGATAAGGTTTTATAACTTAAAATCATCATTTCAATGAAATTAACAGTGCCTCTTATAATCGGAATGTTTAAAAATTTAATCTTTTTTCTCACCGATATGAATTCTCTGTTTTCAGTGACAATTTCACCGTTTTCGCGGCGTACGGAAACAGAGTATCTGTTTTTGTGCCGCATCATTACTCCTTCAAGAACGGCCTGTCCTCCGACTGCACCGAGACGGGGATTGCTTTCAGGGTTTTTTTTCATTATATATTAAAACCTGTATCCTTTCCAATTTATATGATTTCCGACAAATACGGCAAAAAAATTTACCTGCTTAAAGCAAAGTATGTTTGTATCGGAATATTATACCTATAACCTGAATAAAGCACAATGTTTCGGAGTTACTCCGAAGAATCGCAGTCACACGCGGCGAAACAATACTTTCTACCCGAAAAGCTTTAGCTTTGAAATTATTGCAGCATAATTTACAGACGAGCCGCAGTGTTTTTGGTTTTGCTTTTCAAAATCGCTGTTTGCAACGTGGAAACAAAACTTGCTGATCCAAAAGATAATCTAAAAACGAAGCTTTAAAATTATTATAACATGAATGGTATTCATCGTCAAGCGGAATTCGGGTGAAGAATTTTCTTATATACTAACAGACTGTAAAAGAAATATTTATAGCCGAAAACTATGTCTTACGGTTTGACAAACAGTAAAAGAAGTCTTGCCTGCTGCTTTATTTTAGGCAGTTGATAGTATAATTTTGGGTCGGCAGTTAATCGCCTTTTTTCGGAGATGCTGCAGTCCGCTGTTTTAATGCCGTGTAAACTTCGTTTTTATACCGTAACTGAGTGATTATCGGACATACCGTATATAAAAAAAGCTGCTGCAAATCAGATTATTTGCAGCAGCTTGGCGTATTATAGATATTTTTTTATTTTTGTTCAGGCTCGTACATTTCTTTTTGCTTAACTAAGCGTGCATATTTAGCCTTTGCGGCCTCGGCAGCCTCGTTGAACAGCTTTTCGGCTTTTTCGGGGAATGACTGTGCAAGACGGCTGTAACGTGTCTCGCTCTTTATAAAGTCGATGTAATCCGCTGTGGGTTCCTTAGAATCAATCGTGAGCGGATTTTTTCCTTCGGCTGCGGCAGCAGGATTGTAACGGAACATCTGCCAGTACCCCGCGTCTACCGCACGTTTGATTTCGAGCTGACAGTTAGTCATACCGCCCTTGACACCGTGCATTTCGCAGGGAGAATAACCGATTATAATCGAAGGACCGTGATATGCTTCAGCCTCGGCCAGTGCTTTAAGGGTTTGATCCATATCGGCCCCCATAGCTATCTGTGCAACATAAACATATCCGTAGCTCATAGCGATTTCGGCAAGATTTTTCTTTGCGATTGACTTTCCTGCCGCGGCAAACTGAGCAACCTGACCGATCTGAGAGGCTTTGGAAGCCTGTCCGCCGGTATTGGAATATACTTCGGTATCGAATACCATGATATTGACGTCTTCACCGGAGGCAATTACATGGTCAAGGCCTCCGAATCCTATGTCATAAGCCCAGCCGTCTCCGCCGAAAATCCAAACGGATTTTTTCGCAAGATAATCCTTTTCCGCAAGGATGGCATCCTTTAAAGGATTGCTGCAGCTGCAGTTCTCAAGAGTCTCGATAAGCGCTGCGGCTGCCTCTTTGTTCGCCTTACTGTCATCTTTTGTATTGAGGAATGCTTCAAAAACAGGCTTTTTATCTTCTGAAACCTCTTCCTTAAGCTGTTCAACATAACCGATCAAACGGTCGCGGATTGCCTTCTGTCCGATGTAGATACCAAAACCGTGTTCGGCATTGTCTTCAAACAGAGAATTTGCCCATGCCGGTCCGCGTCCGCTTTCTTTGTTGACGGTATACGGAGTAGCGGGAGCCGATCCGCCCCAAATAGATGAACATCCTGTCGCGTTGGAGATATACATGTTTTCTCCGAAGAGCTGGGTGATAAGGCGAGCATATGAGGTTTCGGCACATCCCGCGCAGGAGCCGGAGAACTCAAGCAGGGGCTGCTTAAACTGGCTTCCCTTGAGAGAGGTGGGAGCAAACGGCAGATCCTTTTTCTCGGATACGTTGTCAACGGCGTAATTAAACGCTGCCTGCTGATCGATCTGACTTTCCTGCGATACCATTTCAAGCGCTCTTTTTTCGGGCTTTGTCGGACATACGTGTACGCAAAGTCCGCATCCCATACAGTCGAGAGGCGAAATGGCAACGGTAAATTTATAGTTTTCGCATCCCTTTCCGATCATTTTTGCCGTAAACTTGGTTGATTTCGGTGCTGCCGCGGCTTCCTCGGCGTTCATGGCAAACGGACGGATGGTAGCGTGAGGACATACAAAAGAACATCTGTTGCACTGAATGCAGTTTTCGGGATGCCAAACCGGTACATCTACCGCAACTCCGCGCTTCTCGTATGCAGCCGCTCCCTGAGGCATTGTTCCGTCGGCAAGATCGCCGGTGAACACCGACACGGGCAGGCTGTCTCCCTGCATTACCGACACGGGTTTTACAATGTTTTTAACGAACGAAACAAGCTCAGGACGCTTTCCGGTGATTTCGAGAGGCTTTTCGTTGCTCTCGGAATTTTTCCAGCTTTCCGGAACATCTATTTTAACAAGTGCGTCTACGCCGGCTTCAATGGCTTTGTAGTTCATCTCGACAACCGCTTCGCCTTTTTTGAGATATGACTTTTTAGCCATATACTTCATGTATTCGACGGCCTTGTCGATAGGAATAATGTTTGCAAGTGCGAAGAAAGCGGACTGAAGGGTAGTATTTGTACGCTTACCCATACCGATTTTTTTGCAGAGATTAATTGCGTCAACGGTATAGAACTGAATATTGTTGTTTGCAATGTAGTTTTTTACTTCTGCGGGAAGATGCTTGTCCAAAGATTCCGCGTCCCACTGACAGTTTAGAAGGAATATACCTCCGGGTTTTACATCGTTGACAATTTTATATCCCGAAAGAATATACGAAGGATTGTGGCATGCGACAAAATCTGCCTTTGTAACATAGTACGAGCTCTTAATGGGATGATCTCCGAAACGAAGGTGTGAAATTGTAATACCGCCCGTTTTCTTTGAATCGTACTGGAAATATGCCTGAATATACTTGTCGGTGTGGTCTCCGATTATTTTTATGGAGTTTTTATTTGCACCGACGGTTCCGTCTCCTCCGAGTCCCCAGAACTTACAGCTTATTGTTCCGGGCGCCGATGTATCCGGGGCGGTGTGTTCGGGAAGGGAATGTCCTGTCACATCGTCCACAATTCCGATTGTGAAGTTGTGTTTGGGCTTTTCGCTGTTCAGGTTTTCATATACTGCGAATACGCTTTGGGGAGGAGTATCCTTTGAGCCGAGACCGTAACGTCCGCCGACGACCTTGATATCCGAAATTCCTTGTTCTGCAAGCGAAGCAACTACGTCGAGATAGAGCGGATCGCCGATTGCACCCGGCTCTTTTGTACGGTCGAGTACCGCAATTTTTTTGCAGGTTGAAGGAATAGCGGCGACAAGCTTTTCACCGCAGAAAGGACGGTAAAGACGTACTTTTATCAGTCCGACCTTTTCTCCGTTTGCATTCATATAGTCTATAACCTCTTCGGCCACGTCGCAGATGGATCCCATTGCAACGATTACACGGTCGGCGTCGGGCGCCCCGTAGTAATTAAAGAGTTTATAATCTGTTCCTATCTTCTCGTTTACCTTGTTCATATAGTCTTCAACGATTGCGGGGAGAGCCTCGTAATACTGGTTGCAAGCCTCGCGGTGCTGGAAGAATATATCTCCGTTTTCGGCTGAGCCCCGGAGAACCGGATGCTCGGGATTGAGAGCACGCTTTCTGAAAGCACGTACGGCATCCATATCAACCATATCTTTGAGATCTGCATAGTCCCAGACTTCGATTTTTTGAATCTCGTGAGATGTACGGAATCCGTCGA
Organism: uncultured Eubacteriales bacterium; assembly: GCA_948467545.1. Classification (GTDB taxonomy): domain Bacteria; phylum Bacillota; class Clostridia; order Oscillospirales; family CAG-272; genus UMGS911. Next base: position 24,154 of record CAOKER010000002.1, on the reverse strand, counting down.
AGAAATTTATAAAGGGAACACGGCCTTTAATTGCGGCGAGATGCGCCACTGCGGCAAGGTCCATGATTTCCTGCGGATTTGATTCCGCGAGCATGGCACAACCTGTCTGGCGGCACGCGTAAACATCGGAGTGGTCTCCGAAAATGTTAAGCGCGTGAGACGCGACCGTACGGGCAGACACATGGATTACTCCCGGCAAAAGCTCACCGGCAATTTTATAAAGATTTGGAATCATTAAAAGAAGTCCCTGAGAGGCGGTAAAAGTGGTTGTAAGCGCACCTGCGGCAAGGCTTCCGTGTACGGCGCCCGCAGCACCTGCCTCGGACTGCATTTCCACAACTTTTACTTTATCTCCGAAGATGTTTTTTGCCGGCTCACCGGCGACATTTTTATCGGTCGCACTCCATGTATCAACCTGCTCCGCCATGGGACTTGAAGGCGTAATAGGATAGATGGCAGCTACCTCGGTAAACGCATATGATGCATGCGCCGCCGCAGTGTTGCCGTCCATGGACAGCTTCTTACGTGAAATTTTATTGTCAGCCATAGATATTATATATCCTCCTAAATGTTTTCAATTATTAAATATTCTATCACTTTTGCTCAGCTTTGTAAAGATATTAATGTAAACTTTTTATTTTGTAATATTTTTCGCTTTCAGAGCTATCGGTGTTAACAATTTTTTATCAAATAATATTTGACGTATTGCAAATCACATGATATAATATTACGATACCATATAATTGCTGTTATTATCTTTTTTTGCAGGTTGGGAACGAGGTCTGATGTAACAGCTTTGAAAGCTATATGGATTTTAAGGTAGAGACAATAAAATTAAAGCGCCTTTTAGGCGCCGATACTTCTTGATAAGAAACAAAAGGAATAAATCATGCCGAAATACACTGAAAAAATAAATAAACAGATACTTCCATTGGTTCCGCTTGACGGTGTTGTGATCTTTCCTGCGATTCCGATCAGTGTGGAGCTGACGTCAAAGCAAGCTGTCGACGCCTGCGAAATGGCGAGCGGCGGTGACGGAGAGGCTTTCTTTATACTTAGAAAATTTGACGATGCGGGAGCGGCTGTTTCCGCAGCAAGCTCGGATATTTTAATTCAGGAAAAAGATGTATATAAGATTGGCTGCACAGCATTCATAAAGCAGCTTGTAAAATTTCGTGATGACAATGCAAGAGTTGTGGTAGAGGGCATAAGCCGTGCGGAGATGGTTTCACTGGAGACGGACGACAGGAAAATACCGATGGCGACCGTTTTCAATAAATCCGTAAAACTTGAAAGTGCCGGCGATCCCGAGATTGAAGCTCAGGTTTATGCTTTGCGTAACTTTTTTGATGAATTTTCCGAAAAGTTTCCCAAGATTTCGGGCGATCTTCTGCTCTCCGTTAGGTCAATTACCTCTCCCGGTCTTCTTTCCGATTTTATAGCATGTAACGCTCTTGTCGATATAAGAGACAAGCAGGAGGTGCTTGAACAGTTTGATCCGATCGAACGTGTTCGCAGGCTGGCTTTTATTCTTGCCCGCGAGGGAGAAATTGTCAAAACGGGAATTGATATCAGGGAAAAGGTTCACGCTTATATAGAAAAAAATCAGAGAGAGTATTATCTGCGCGAACAGCTGAAAATGATTCAGTCCGAGCTTGGGGAAGCTGCCCGTGATTCTGATATTTCCGGGGGGTTCTATGACGAGGACGATTCGGAAATATCCGAATATATGGAGAAAATTGCTTCTGCAAAGCTGCCGCAGGAGGTTGAGGATAAGCTTATAAAGGAAACAAAGAAGCTTGCGAAGACTCCGTATAACTCTGCTGAGGCAGGCGTACTCCGGAATTATCTTGATATATGTCTTGAAATTCCATGGAATAAGAAAACCAAGGATCGCATTGATATAGAAGCGGCAAGAAAAATTCTTGACCGCGATCACGACGGTCTTGAAAAAGTCAAAGAAAGAATTATCGAGTATTTGGCGGTCAAGCAGTTAAATCCTGAGCTGAGGCATCAGATTATCTGTCTTGTGGGACCTCCGGGTACAGGAAAAACATCGGTTGCAAAATCAATTGCCGACTCAATGAAACGAAAATATGTACGTGTTTCTTTGGGCGGAATCCGTGATGAGGCCGAAATACGTGGACACCGCAAAACTTATATTGGCTCGATGCCCGGCCGTATAATAACTGCGGTTACTCAGGCCGGAGTGTGTAATCCGCTGATTCTTCTGGATGAGATTGATAAGCTCACACATGACGCTCACGGAGATCCTGCTTCGGCGATGCTTGAAGTCCTTGATCGCGAGCAGAATAAGGCATTCAGAGATCATTTTGTCGAGCTTCCGGTAGATCTCAGCGGCTGTATGTTTATTGCGACGGCAAATACGACCGATACAATACCGAAGCCCCTTCTTGACCGTATGGAGGTGATTGAGCTTCATACGTATACACGGAACGAAAAGGCGTCAATTGCTAAAAATCATCTGATTCCAAAGCAGCGCAAATTTCACGGACTGACTGCAAGAAACCTTAAGTTTGCGGATGAAGCGGTATATGAAATTATTGACTATTACACCGCGGAGGCGGGAGTCAGGAAGCTTGAAAGGGAGATAGCTTCGATTTGCCGAAAAGCGGCGAAGAAAATAGTCGAATACAAAGCTTTGCCCGAAAATGACAGAAAAAAAGGCGGAGAGTGTATAAAGGTCAGCAGAAAAACTGTATCTGAGTTTTTGGGGGCGCGTAAAATAATTCCGGACAGTATTGATAACAACGACGATGTCGGAGAGGTGAACGGACTTGCATATACAGAGGTTGGCGGAGATTTGCTTCACATTGAAGCCGTTTCTATGCCGGGTACGGGAAAAATCGAGCTGACCGGTTCGCTCGGCGATGTCATGAAGGAGTCTGCTCATGCCGCAGTTACCTATATCAGAGCGCATGCAGAGCAGCTTTCTATAGCTCCTGATTTTTACAAAACAAGAGATATTCATATCCATGTTCCTGAAGGCGCTGTACCCAAGGACGGACCTTCCGCCGGAGTAACCATTGCAACTGCGCTTGCAAGCGAGCTGTCCGGAAGAAAGGTTCGGCGTGATATTGCCATGACCGGTGAGATTACGCTGCATGGACGTGTTCTTCCGATCGGCGGTCTGCGTGAAAAAACCGCGGCGGCTTATAAGACAGGTGTAAAAACCGTGCTGATACCGAAAGAAAATGAACGCGATCTTGATGATATAGATCCGATTGTCAGGGAAAAACTGCGTTTTGTACCCTGTTCACGTATAGGAGACGTGCTGGCGGAGGCGCTTATTTAACATATTTGTTTTAATTACAATTTTATTTTTACAATATATGTTCGTCTGTTTTATGCATTCCGCCGCTGTTTCCTCTCTGTACAATCCGTATAATAAGTATAAAAATTTGATCGAAGGGATTTCGGAAAATGACAAGGTCTGATTTAAATCTTAATAATCTGTCGCTTGCGGCAGTTGCCGGAATACCGCAGCAGTTTGTTCAAGACGGGCGTCCTCAGGTTGCCTTTTCAGGACGCTCCAATGTCGGAAAAAGCTCTCTTATAAATTCTTTGCTCGGCAGGCGTGCTCTCGCCAGAGTGAGTTCGACGCCGGGGAAAACCATAACGGTAAATTATTACCGTGTTGATGGTAAGTTATATTTTGTCGATCTTCCGGGATACGGATTTGCGAAACGCAGTCCTGAGGAAAGAAAACGCCTGTCAAAACTCGGCGACGGATATTACGCAACTCAGGAGCCGGCTCTGACCGTTCAGCTTATCGATATAAAATCAGGTCCTACGGCAGACGATTATACCATGCTTGACTTTCTTATGAGCACGAATAAGCCATATGTAATTGTGGCTACAAAATGTGATAAAATCGGCAAAACCGAGCTTGGCAAAAGGATTTCTGCTCTTGCTGAATATGGTCAGGTTGTTGAATTTTCTGCCCTGAAGGGAACGGGACGCGATGAACTGTGGGAACTGATAACCGCTTCGGTGAGTTCCTGAAACATGATAATCTTAAAGCTAAAGCTTTTTGATTAGCGAGTTTCGCTTCGCTGCCACGGACCGAGGTTTTGTGGTGCAACACCTCGAAACGTTGCGGGACGACGGGTGATTTATGATATAACAAAAAACTGCCAAAGCTTTATTCTCATGAGTTGGCTTTTCTGCTCGTGTTGAAATACATGCTATATTTATTTTAGAAAGGAATATAGTTACAGATGCGCGAAACTTTGCTTATTTATCTTATGCGAATTCCGGCGATATTGTTTGCCATATCGGTGCATGAAAGCGCACATGCCTGGGTTGCATATAAGCTCGGCGATCCTACGGCGAAAAACGCAGGAAGGATCTCCCTGAATCCTCTCAGGCATTTGAATCCGGTCGGAATGATTATGATGCTTCTTGTCGGTTTTGGCTGGGCAAGCCCGGTAATGATCAACGCGGGAAATTTTAAAAAGCCTAAGGTCGGTATGGCAGTCTCTTCTCTTGCCGGGCCGCTCTCAAACCTGCTTCTCGGATTTATCGGAGCCGCGGGAATGGTGCTTACTGTTCAGTTTGGCGATCCGTCGCTTGTAATTATTCAAGCTCTTGTTTTGTTTTTCAATGTGTTTATAAGCCTGAATGTAAGTCTTGCGGTTTTTAATCTTATACCTATTCCGCCGCTTGACGGTTCGAGAATTTTACTGCTTTTTTTGCCGGAACGTATTTACTTTAAAATTATGCGTTATGAGCAGTATATCCTTATTGCACTTATAATTCTTATGGTAACGGATATAATTACGGTGCCGATTTCAAGTATTTCGAGAATAATAATTAACGGCATGTTCCGACTGCTTTCTCTGCCGTTCGGATCATAAAAATTTAAGCGGTATCCTCTGCCGTTTCGATTATGAAATTTAGCGAAAAATTTTCCTGCGGAGCTTATTATGCGGAAGGCTGCGCAGACAGATTTAGGTGTGATCGGGCAGAATAATATTTATTACGAAAGGTATTTGTATATTCATGGATGAAATAAGTTATCATCTTCCGGTATTCGAGGGACCGCTTGAGCTGTTGCTTTCGCTGATTTCAAAAAATAAAGTTGATATATCTGACATACCGATTGCTTTGATTTTCGACCAATACATGGAGTATATAAATATGGCTCAGGCTGTCAATATGGAGCTTGCAGGCGATTTTATTGTTATGGCGGCCGAGCTTATGCTTATTAAAAGCAAGCTGCTTTTGCCTGCTCCCGAAAAAAATGATGAAGATCCGAGAGCTTCTCTTGCTGCTGCGCTCATGGAATACAGCAGGATAAAAGCGGCGGCGGAAATGCTGTCCGACTATTATTCCGAATCGGGCGGACGTGTGGCTAAGGAACCTGAAATTCTGGAAAAGGATACAAGCTATGTTGCCGATGACAGTATTGCCCGGCTTGAACGTGCTTTTCGGTCCGTTCTGTCAGGAAAATTCGGAAAAAAATCCGAGACGGAGAAACTTCGGCCTGAGAAAATGCTCGGACAGCTTCTCAGCAGGGGCGGACAGCGAATTCCAGTTCCTGTAAAAATATACGGCATTATGCGGCGGCTTTACAGACGCGGAGACTGTTCTTTTCGAAGTCTGCTTCTTGAGGGAAATGACCGCGCGGAGATTATAACGATATTTGTTGCGGTGCTTGAACTTCTGCGGTCACAGCGTATTTCAATTACGGATAAGGAAGATGACGATCTTACGCTGCATCTTTATGCATCCTGAAAAGATAAGGAGGAATCGTAATGCCTATAGAGGGGTGGGATGAGCAGCTCAGGGCAGCGGAAGCAATTTTGTTTGCGTCCGGTTATCCTGTCAAATTCGGCGTTATTGCCGACGTGCTTTCGATTGATGAAGAAAAAGTACGGGAGCTTATATCGGAGCTTTCAAAGAGCTATGACGACCGAGGAATTGAGCTTGCGGTGCTCGGTGACGAATGTCAGCTTTGCAGTAAGGCTAAATATGAAGAACCTGTTCGGGCTGCGCTTGGAATAAGACGGGGAACAAAGCTTTCCCCGGCACTTATGGAGGTTCTTTCAATTGTTGCGTACCGTCAGCCGGTAACTCGTGCATACATTGAACAGGTACGCGGCGTTGATTGCTCGTATTCGATTACATCGCTGCTCGATAAGGGAATGATAGAAAACAAGGGGCATTTAGAGCTTCCGGGAAGACCTGCCCTTTACGGAACAACATCTGATTTTCTGCGTGTTTTCGGTATATCATCCTTGCAGGAGCTTCCTCCGATTGAGCTTTTTGATTCCGTAAGCAAAGAAGACGGAGGCATTTCTTCGAAAATATCCGTCGAGGCGGAGTCTGCCGCAGATTCTAAAAATGATTCTTGATTAAGTATCAGAAAGAGAGTTTCAGATCTGAGGGTATGTATGCCCTTGGACTTAAATAAAGCAAATATTAATTACGGATGTGGGAAATATGATATGGATCATTGTATTGCTTTGCATTATTTTAACTGTTTTTTTGGTTTTAATGCTGAGAATAAGACTTCGCATACGTTATTCTGAGGAAAGAGGCTTGACGGTTGTGCTTACGGCGGCCGGAATTCCATTGAAGATTTTATATCCGGAGATCAAAAAGACAGAGAAAATTAAACTTCGTGATTTTACTCCCCGCGCCTTGAAAAAGAAAAAAGAAAAATCGGATAAGGAGAAACTCAGACTGAGAAAAGTCCGTCGGAAGAATGAAAAAAATAAGGGAAATATGAAAAGAAAACAGACATTTTCGGATAAGCTGGAAATGCTGCGCCAGATTACACGTATTGTCAGACTTTTACTGGGGCGGTTTCTCACATATTTACGTACGGATATAAATTGCTTTGAAATTACGGTTTCGGGAATGGCTGCCGCTGAAGCGGCTATCGTATACGGTGCGGTATCGCAAAGTGCCGCATATTTGTTTGAATTGCTTGATAATAATACAAATGTGCATTGGAAAAACGCTCGTAGAAATGGAATTTATATAGACTTTTTGGGAGAACGCTGCGAAGCTTCTGTCGATATTGCATTATCGCTGCGTGTCTGGCAGCTGCTTGATTTGTTTCGTCGGGCAATTTCTTCGATGGTCTTTGCGGCTGAAAAAAGTTAGGATGAAAATATGCGTCCGACCTTAGATAATAATAAAATTTAAATTCTGTGAGCCGGATTTGAGACCGGCTGCTGAAGAAAGGAATAAATGGTATGGCTGATTCTGCATCAAATCTCGGCGAGATACTTAGAAATTCGATTGAAAGTATGAAGGATATTGCCGGAGTGAATACTATAATCGGTGATCCGATAAGCACTCCGTCCGGCACTGTTATAATTCCGGTGTCGAAGGTGTCTATGGGAATTGCTTCCGGAGGTCTTGATTACGGAAAGGGAGATGGCTCGAAAGCGGCTCAGAGCTCGGAGGTGAAACGGAGCGGAAGAAAAAATTTCGGAGGAGGCGGAGGTACCGGAATTACCATTACTCCCGTCAGCTTTCTTGTGATTTCCGCATCCGGTGACGTTGAAATTCTGAATGTCGGCGCCGATATGCCTCCGGCCGGACCTGTTGAATCAATGGCTAACCTGATTGAAAAATCTCCCGATATATTGTCTCGTTTGAAAAATGTAATTTCCGATTTTAAGAGCGGAAAAGATAATGATAAAGGTGAGAACGTATCTGCGGAGGGTGCTCCGGAAAAAGACCTGTGATTTTTTACCGGTTATTTAGGTATATTTTAAGCGCGGACGATTTTTCAGGCATACAAGCGAAGCTTTGTGCATATTCATTCATCAGAAGAATTTACTTAATTTATATTCGGACGGTGTTGGATAGTGAGAAAGAAAAAATCTTCAAATAAGGGCGACTCCGGGACAAGTGCGACCGCTTTCTTTATGACAGCGGCTGCTGTGGGGACGGTTGCTGCGGTTCTTTTGTCATATGCGGTTTTATCGGTATGCGCCGCACTTATAACTACCTCGTCTAAGGAGACTGCCGGATTTTCGGTATCTTCGGAAATGGGGGTACTTTCCGATTCCTGCGGAGACGGTTATATAGCGGCTATGGCTTCGGTAAGTCTCCCGTCAGGAGCGGGAATCGGCGATGCTGTATTTACCGGCGCAAAGCCTGATGATATATCGTCTTCAACGGAAGTCGAATCTGAGAAGCCGATTGTACCAAGCTTGTCGAAAGAGACGGCGGAAGCATTTCCTGATCTTTCTGTGTCTGCTGAGTGTGCTGCTCTTATGTGTGTTGAAACAGGTGAAATGCTTTACGAAAAAAATGCTGATCTTCACCATGCAATGGCGAGTACGACAAAGATAATGACCGCGCTTGTGGCAATTGAAAACTGCGAGCTTGATAATACGGTGACAGTATCGTCGGACGCTGTGGGAATTATCGGTTCTTCCGTGTATTTGTATGCCGGAGAGCAGATGACAATGGAGTCACTTCTATATGCATTGCTTCTTGAAAGTGCAAACGATGCCGCTGCGGCAATTGCAATCGAGGTGTCCGGCAGCATAGAGGGTTTTGCCGAGCTTATGAATGAAAAAGCCGCTTCTCTCGGACTGGAGAATACGCATTTTACAAATCCTCACGGACTTGATAACGAGGATCATTATACTACGGCCCGTGAGCTTGCGGCACTTACCTCAGCCGCTCTGAAAAATGAGACCTTCCGCGAGATCGTGTCTACATATAAAAAATCCATTGAAATGCATAACGGACAGGGCAGCCGTTTGCTGATAAATCACAATAAGCTTTTAAAAAGTTATGACGGAGCAATCGGGGTAAAAACCGGTTATACCTCCAACAGCGGCAGATGTCTTGTTACAGCTGCGAACCGCGACGGGCTGACTTACATCGCGGTAACGCTTAACGCGCCCGACGACTGGAACGATCATCGTAAAATGCTTGACGCCGGGTTCGGTTATTATACCGGAGTTACTTTGGCTGAGCCGGGTTCCGTGAGTTTTACGCTCCCGGTTGTAGGGGCGAAAGACACAGACAGTATAACGGTGTCTAACCGCAGCGGAGCCTCTGCCGTTCTTCGGTCGGGTGACAACAGCGTAACCTCTGTTGTTGAACTGCCGCATTTTGTATACGCACCGGTTGAAGAGGGAGTACAGATTGGAAAAGTTCGGTATTACCACGGCGACACGGAAATCGGATCGGTTGATTTATATACGGATTCCGGGGCGGAGGAAGAAGAAATTAAGCTGTCATTTTTTGAAAAGCTTAAAGCTTTGTTTGGCTTATAACTGAAAGCAAAATGTTCGCTGCGTTTAGGGAGGCGGTTTTCACCTGCTTTTTTCGGAGGAGGATTATTCCGCCGCCGAGTTGCCTCATAACGGCGCTCTGCGCCTAATTGAATGGGTTGAAAGGGATTTTGTCCGCATGGACCTTGATAACAATAAAAAGAATGAAGTTAAGGGCGAATGCGTTCGCATTCAAAAGTATATTTCAGACTGCGGTATAATGAGCCGCAGAGCTGCGGAGCAGGAAATAAGATTGGGCAACGTTAAAATTAACGGAGTTTGTGCAGAGCTTGGAGGCAAGGTCGATCCTGCGTCGGATATTATCACCGTACGAGGAGAACGGATAAAGGGTAAAGAAAAAAAGATAACCATTATGCTTAATAAGCCTGCCGGGTATATTACAACACTGTCTGACGAATACGGCCGCAAGTGCGTGGCAGACCTTGTCTCGAATTATGGCATTAGGCTAAACCCGGTGGGGCGGCTCGATAAGGATTCGGAAGGGCTTTTGCTGATGACTAATGACGGCATGCTTTTGCAGCATCTTACTCATCCTCGATATAGTCTTCCCAAAGTCTATATTGTAGAGGTAGATACAGAGATAACCGAGAATCAGCTTAATCGTCTCAGAACTCCGATGGAAATAGACGGTTATAAAATTAGGCCTGTTCAATCGGAAATATCAGAAAATTCATCGGGAGGCCATACGGTTTTACGTATGACGCTTCATGAGGGAAGAAACCGCCAGATACGAAAAATGTGCGCATCAGTCGGACTCACTGTAGTTCGTCTTGAACGCATTGCGGTAGGACAGCTCACGCTTGGAGACCTTCGCCCCGGAGAAAGCAGGCCTTTGACCGCGGCACAGCTTGATTATTTATATTCTGAGCTGAGTTTGAATTAAAAGTTTAAAGAAGACAGGTTAATATTTGTCCGGTGATGTGGAAATACACATCCTATATCAATATCAAAAAAGATATATATTATATAGAAAATACGTAATTCTTATATTCTATTCATAATAAGAATTACGTATTTTCTGTTATCTCGTTTATTCGGTTTCGTTGTTGATTACCATTTCCATAAACTGCTGTCTTGTAATCAAAACGGTGCGCGGCTTCTGGCCTTCGGGAGGTGAAACGACTCCCATATCCTGCATTTTGTCAATAAGCTTTGCGGCCCTTCCGTATCCCAGCGACAAACGGCGCTGAATCAGGGATGTGGAAATTTTACCGTTGTCGACAGCCAGCTCGATAGCCGATTTAAGCATTGGATCAAATCCGTCACCGTCAAAATTGTCCGAAGCCGATGCTCCTCCTTTTTTGCCTCCAGATGTTCCGCATTTCTGAGCTTCCTGCTCTATCTGTTCGATTATGCTGTCGTCATAGTCGCCTGTACCGTAGGTTTTGGCAATGAAGCTTATTATATTGTCTATTTCCGTCTCGCTGACATATGCGCCTTGAACACGTATAGGCTTTGTTGAACCTACGGGGGAGAAAAGCATATCTCCGCGGCCGATCAGCTTCTCTGCCCCGGTCATATCGAGAATGACGCGGGAATCCATCTGCGCAGATACTCGGAACGCTATTCTTGAGGGAACATTTGCTTTAATAAGTCCCGTAATGACATCCACAGAGGGGCGTTGAGTACCGAGAATCAAGTGCATACCGGCTGCGCGCGCTTTCTGCGCAAGCCTGCAGATTGACTCCTCTACATCATCCGGAGCGGTCATCATGAGATCGGCGAGCTCGTCGATAATTATGACAATTTGCGGGAGCTTTTCGGTATCGCGGTCGTTTTCAACAGCCTTGTTGTATCCTTTGAGGTCTCTCACTCCGACCTCTTCAATGAGACTGAAACGCCGTTCCATTTCGGTAACGGCCCACTGCAGAGCACCCGCTGCTTTTTTTGGATCGCTGACTACGGGAACGAGAAGATGAGGAAGTCCGTTGTATATATTTAATTCAACCTTTTTAGGATCGATTAATATAAATTTAACTTCGTCCGGCTTGGCTTTGTAAAGGAGACTCACAATCATGCTGTTGATACAAACCGATTTTCCCTGACCTGTAGCTCCGGCAATCAAAAGATGAGGCATTTTTGCAATGTCAAGATAAATCGGTTCACCGGCGACGTCTTCTCCGAGCGAGGCGGTCAATTTGCTTTGCGCGGATGTGAATTTTTCATTTGAGACAAGTTCTCTAAGGTATACGGTTGCCACGATGCGGTTCGGCACTTCGATTCCGACTGCCGCTTTTCCGGGAATCGGGGCTTCTATACGTACACCGGAGGCCGCAAGATTCAGTGAAATGTCGTCTACAAGCGCAGAGATTGCCCGTACACGTACTCCCGATTCCGGTGCAAGCTCATATCTTGTAATTGTAGGGCCGCGGGAAATGTTGATGACTTTTGCATTGACCTTGAAGCTTGTGAGAGTATCGATTAGCTTCTTCGCCGTTGTCTGCAGTTCTTCGCTGATGTCCGTATTTATCGGTGAAACAGGCGCCGACAAAAGCGAAAGCGGCGGAAAAACGTATTTTTGCTTTTTCTTCGGAGGGGCTTTAACCGATGCAATGTCGAGCGCGTCCTTTTGAAGTATCAGTTCCGGATCCTGCGGCCCGTTTACAATGTTTTCGGTATATGTACGGTCAAATTCCGCGGCGCCCTTGCCGTTTTCATCGCTGTTGCTCAGGAAACGTGTGAGCAGTTCTTCGCTGATAGGATTGTTTTGCTCTGTTTCGGCCCGGTTCTTTTCGGCGAAGCTTGCGAGCTTTTCCGCGGATTCGGTAACGCCGACAGAGCTTTCGGCTTCGTCCTCTTTTTCGATAATATCGGCTATAGCGTCAAATTCTTCATCCGCTTTCGACTTATCCGAGAGGCCTGCATCTATATCATCGGATTGCATTCCCTGAGATATTGCTTCGTTTTGTTTGTTTAGTACATTTTCAAAAATCGACGGATCTATTTTATCGGACATATCGTTTTCCGAAATATCTTTATCTGTTTCATTTTCAATGTCGGAAGAAGCCGTCTGATTTTCAGACGAAAAGAAGCCGAATATTTTCGGGATTTTCTTAGAGATTTTTTCTTTTTCGGTGATGCCGTTCGATACTTCGTCTACCGAGGTGTCGACCGACGAAATATCAAGCTGCTTTCCTTTCCTTTTTTCGTGGACGTCTGAGCTGTTATTTATGTCATTGTATGCTTTTTCGTTTGTGTAATATTTCTGCTCGTCAACCCATACCGGAGTTTTTCTTGTATTTTCTTCTGCCGCTTCGTGTCTTTCACGCCTTTCGTGAATTTCGTAAGCGATTCTCAGCCAGATCATGTATGGAGTAAGTCCTATATAAAAAATGCTGAGCAGTATTACAAGTACCAAAGATACGATTACAGTACCGACAGATCCGATTCCGCGGCAAAGAAGCATACCGATAAGACCGCCCGCGGCACCTCCGCCGACGCTGTTTTTACCTTGTTCAAAAAAATATACGATATCTTCGGTTTTGTTTTCAATCATTTCTCCGCCGGTGAAAACATACAAAAGGACCGAGACAAAAACCGTTAAAAAAAACGCGAAAATAACTTTGTACCAAACTGCATTATTTTCGTGGTCGCGGCGCCAAAAAAAAGCTCCGATAAAAATAAGAACGGGAACAAGAACCGCGCCGTGTGAAAACAAACCGTACAGCGTATTTTTTACAATCGGACCGAGTCCGCCCATTCTGTCCGGAATTATCAGTGATAAAGCTATGAGCAGTGCAATAAGAATGAGTATGCCCGGAAATAACTGAGTTAGCATTGTGTTTTTTTGCTTGGATGCGGTGCTTTGCCTGTTTGATGGAGCTTTATTAGAAGATTTTGACGATTTTACAGAGGTTTTTTTTGTGCTTCCCGATGTTTGGGTTTTTCTTTTATTTCCTGAATTTTTCTTTGATTTTGAAGAGGCTCCGGTTTTGCCGGCCATTATATCTTTCCTTCTTTCCTTACCTTTGAACAATAGAAATGTCGAAATTAATTATGTTATGCCATAAATTCGGGGCAAACCGCATAGTTTCGAGGTTTAGCTCCGCAAAATCGCCGTCCGAGTGTCGGCGAAACGAAACTTATATCTTAAAGCGTTAGTTTTAAAATATTATACCATGAAGAAAACAAAAATACAATAGATTGCCGAGTTTTTTCCATACAGACAACAGCATGAGTTCCAAATTAAGACAGAGCAGAAAATATAACCGGCTGTCGATAGGTAGTATTTCCATACCATCGACAGCCGGTAACAGCTATTCATTTTATCCGAACTGATAGTTTTAAACATAATTTTCCTGCTGCAAATGAAAAGAAAAATCCTGCTGCGGCACAGACAACGCCGGATAATACATCCGCGAAAGAAAGCATCATATCATATGGGACAATCATAATCGTGCTCGCTATAATTACGCCGATGATGGCGTGTGAAAATTGTGTATACCATTTACGATATGCCAAATTTACAGCTTTAGACAAAGCAATAAGACAGATTCCCATACCTAATGCAAGCGGAAAAAGAACCGGTATGGAGATTTTTGAAATTCCGTTCAGCATGGGCTGGTATAATCCGAAAAATATAATCAATGTGGAGGAACTCATGCCGGGCACAATGAAGCTGATACCCCACAGGATACCGCACAGAAGAAAACCCCAGATATTTGGTTTGACAGTAAATCCACCTGTAAATTTAAGAATCGTCAGAGCGCTGAACATCAGAACGAAACTGCCGACCATGGCTACATATGAAGACGGCTTTCTTCCGTTTTCGCCCGCATTATCCCAGAGCTCCGGAATTGTTCCGATTATCAGGCCGATAAAAACACATATCAATATCTTGCTGTTTCTTTCCATGAGCCAGTTTGCAAGACCCGATAATCCGACAAAACCGAATCCGATGCCAATTAGAAATGCAAGCAAATCCAATCCGTTTTCTCTTATTGTTTTCCGCGGCGAGGATAATAAATTTAGCAGCGGTTTATACATGCCGAATGCAGCGCACAAGGTTCCGCCGCTGATTCCGGGCATTATAGCGCCGAATCCGACGAGCGTTCCCTTTATTGTAAGCATTGCAAATGTTAAAATATTTGTGTTCATAACGATTTTTCGGTCCATGCGGACAAACGGTCTAAATTGTCCTTGCTTCCGGAAATAAACATTATATCTCCTTTTCTGAATACGTAATCCGGGTTTATCGTTTCAATCAGATTACCGTTGTTTTCTATAGCTATGATATTGATTCCGAATTCTCCGCGGAGGTTGACGGACAGTACGGTTTTTCCGACTATCCTCTCAGGGATAATAAGCTTTGATATATTGAGTTTCTCGCTTAATTGTATAAAATCAAGCATTTTTGATGCCTCAAGGCGGTGTGCAAGCCGAATCGCCATATCGCGCTCCGGATAAACAACTTCTGCACCGAGTTTTTCAAGTATTTCTCCATGTTCTATACTTGTTGCCTTTGCAATTACAGTCGGAATTCCCAGACTTACAAGGTTTAGTGTGGTAAGAATTGATGTGTCCATATGTTCTCCGATGCATACTACGGCGACATCACAGTTTTGCACACCGGTTTCGGTAAGAGATTTCTTATCGAGGTTTTTTACTACATATGCATTTTCTGTGTAATCCCTCAGTTCCCGTACCTTTTCCTCATCTCTGTCTATAACAAGCAGGTCCGTTCCCGCAGACGCGAGTTCTATTGCCAAAGCGGAACCGAACCGTCCCAAACCGATAATTCCGAATATATCTTTTTCTTTTTTTGTTCTGTTAAACATTGTCAAATATCACCACTTTATTAATTATTGTGTTGTTTTAGATGCATCGAGTTATGAATTATGATGTATTTAATTTTAGGCTATCAGCCTATGGCGATGTTTCCGTCCGGATAGCTTGCGCGTTCTCCCTTTGCAAAATACCATAATGATGCGATTGTAAGAGGACCGAGCCTTCCGATGTACATGATTATAATTGACAGCAGCTTGCTTCCGTCGCATAATCCTGTTGTTATGCCTGTTGAAAGACCAACCGTGCCGAAGGCACTTGTAATTTCGAATAATGCATCCATCAGAGAAATGTCAGGTTCCATTATTACCATTAGATATGAGCCTGTAATTACAACGCCCAATGCAATTAGAGTTATTACCGCCGCCTTGCGAAAAGCATCGGAAGGTACTGCATACCTGAAAGCCTTTTCGGATTTGTTGGTGGCTGCCGATTTTATACCTTGAATGAGTACAAATAATGTGCTTGTTTTTATTCCTCCGCCTGTTGAGCCGGGAGATGCACCTATAAACATTAAAACGGTCAGCACAAGCAAACCGGCGTTAGAGAATTTTCCGAGCGGATAGGTAGAAAACCCCGCTGTTCTCGCGGAAACACTTTGAAAGAATGCACCGAGCCATGTTACCTCTTCCGTAAGCTTAATAAGCAGGGTACCGGCGGCGATCAGGAATATACTTACGGAAAGTACAACTTTTGTGTGCATGGAAAATTTACTCCATCGGAATTTCTTTCCGATTATTTCTTTTATTACCAAAAAGCCGATTCCTCCGAAGAATATCAGTCCGCAGGTTACAAGATTCAGCATTATGTTGTCCTGATAAGGAATCAGATTTTGCAGATCTCCTAAAATATCAAAACCCGAATTGTTGAATGCCGCTACAGAATGAAACAGACTAAG
Organism: uncultured Eubacteriales bacterium; assembly: GCA_948467545.1. GTDB lineage: Bacteria > Bacillota > Clostridia > Oscillospirales > CAG-272 > UMGS911. The sequence continues at coordinate 8,176 of CAOKER010000002.1, read as the reverse complement.
ACCGATAGCGCGAAGAGGCGGGTAATCCCGGATAAATACCGTAAAGCTTAAAACGGCACCTGTAAGTTCAAAAGCAAGTGTGGTCAGAAACACACTTTTTATAAATCGAATTGTTCCGTTTCCTGAGCCGAGATTCATCGCTTCCCGTATAATATTTCTGCCTTTTAGATTTACCTTTTTTCCTATTGCAAGAATAATACCGGCTCCAACAGCGGTTACACCTAATCCGCCGACCTGTATCAGCACGGCGAGAAAAAACTGTCCTAACGGAGTAATTGTATTGCCGGCATCGACAGCGATTAAACCGGTTACACAGACTGCGCTGGTAGAGGTATACAGGGCGTCTATGTAGCGTACTTTTACCCCATCCTGTATGCTGAACGGCATACTGAGCAAAAACGAGCCGATCAAGATGATAAAAGCAAAACCGAGAGCAATAATTCTGCCCGGAGATTGCTTTTTTATTAGTTTGATCATGTTATGACCATGCCTTTCTGAATATAATCAAAACTTTATTATTAAAATGTCAGCTTACGGTCAGGGCGAAGCTTTCTCTGCATCCTCCTCTATCATACGGTATCCTATACCCAATTCGTTTTGGATATACGGATTATCGCCGGGCTTACTTCCGAATTTTTTTCGTATGTTTGCTATATTTACCTGCAGCTTTTTTGTGCTGCTGTAATCGGTACTTCCCCATATGGTTCGGACTATAGATGCGTATGTCATTACTCTGCCGGAATGTTCGGACAGCAAAACCACAATATTATATTCTGTTTGAGTGAGCTTTATTTCCCTGCCGTTTACGAAAACTCGTCTTCTTTCGTAATCAATTGTCAGGCCGTCGGCCTTAAATTGACCGCCCGGAAGCGACCCGGAGGCTGTACCGTGCCGACTGTTGCGCAGGGCTGCCCTTATGCGGGCAATAAGCTCTGACGTCCCGAAAGGTTTTGTTATATAGTCGTTTGCACCGAAATCCAATGCGTATACTTTGTCTGTTTCGGCAGTTCTGGCAGATAAAACGATGATGGGTGTAGTAAATGCCTTTCGTATAGATTTGATAAATTCAAGTCCGTCTTTATCGGGAAGACCTAAATCTAAGATTACAAGGTCGGGATTATATGACAGGAAAAGAGAATTGCCGGTTACACAATTATTGGCTGTCATAGTCTGATATCCGTTTGCACTCAGTAGAGTTTCCAAGAAGCTGCATATATTTGTTTCGTCTTCTATCACAAGAATTTTAAATTTGTTATTGCTCATGCTTAGTATCCTCCATTTCCAGAGAAAACCATACTTTTGTTTTTTTGCCGGGAATACTTTCGGCGCAGATTTCGCCTCCGTGTGCCTTTATAATAGTGGCGCAGACTGACAACCCGATTCCCATGCTGTTCTTGTTCCCGTCAACCGTTGGTGAGCCTCTTTCAAACCCTCCCGAAAAGAGAGTTTCCTGTTTCTCTTTGGGTATTCCGCAGCCGTTGTCTGTGATCTCGAATACGGCGCGCTTTTCCTTTGTGTATACACGTAATATAAGCTCTGTCATCCCCTTTGCATGATAGACCGCATTTTCCAAAAGATTTAAAATAACCTGCTCTATAAGTATAGAATCCATTGGAATGATTATAAAATTCTCCGGAATTTCTATTTTAACGGATTGACTGGGATAACGCTTTTTAAACTTTACAAGAACTGTATCGATTAGTTCTTCAAGGACGGTAGGAACTTTTTTTACAGATACCTTCTCACTGTCTATGCGTGTGACCGATAAGAGATTTTCAACCATACGGTTCAGCCATTCCGCGTCGCCGCACACCTCACTGAGAAGCTTTATCTGCTGTTCTTTGCTTAATGAATCGTAATTTTCTATAATCGTAGAACAGGAACCGTAAATTGAGGTGAGCGGGGTTCGCAGATCATGAGAAACGGCACGCAGTAGATTAGCGCGTACCTTTTCTTTTTCGTTTTCTGCTCTCATGTGTTCCTGCTTTTTTATATTTGTCGTAAGAGTGCTTGTCATGACAGAGACAAAAAGCATGACTATACCTGAGAACAGATTTTCCGGCAGGGAAAAGTTAAACTCGAAGTACGGAAAGGTGAAAGCGTAATTGACCGCAAGCACACCTATTAATGAGGCAGAGATTCCGTAAACGTATCCGTGCGTTGAAAGTGAAACTAAAAATACGGCCAGTACAAAAATCATTTGGGCAATAGCACCGGTTTCAAAAGATTTTTGCATAAATATTACTACTGAAAAAGAAGCAATTAGAATCAGCAGCATGAGGATAGTGTCTGTTAAGTAACTTTTTATTTTCATTGATGCATTCCTGCTTTTAATGTAAATAGTAAAATGATTATTTTTTATATGGCGTTATGAATGTGTTAGCTTTTTGATCATTATATCAAATATGTATCCGAACTGCAATACTCTGGTTTTCGTTTTGCGAAATCATTGCTGAGAATGGCGAATCGAGTGTTGATAACCTAAAAGCTTTAGCTTTGAGGTTATTATAGCACAACGGAATTTAAGATACAGCAAAGATTATTTTCAAATTCTAATTTTATTTCTTTAGATATAAAATATATTTCATTATGTGAACGAGTAAAATTTTTTAGACAACCTCAAATAAAGAATGACGATCTCATTCCTCAATATAGCCTGCAAAATTGTAGTGAATGTCCCATTCCTCATGGCCATCCACGGAATAGCGTTCGCTGATCTTAATTTTCTGGATCAACTGTACCAGCGTGGGGCGATCCAGTTCTTTAAATTGGGCGTGATCCTGCATCATATTCAGCCATGCGTCCATAGATTGCTTATGCTCCCGGATGGTGGCAAGCTGCTCGCTTAGTTCCCAGCTGCGCTTTTGCGGTAGCCGAGGGGTGCATAGCAACCCACATACTTCCCGGATTTGAAGGTGGATTGCTTGAGCGCCTTGATTTTGCTGCTGGTGTCCCGGGCATAGAGGTCATTCATGACATTTTTCAGAATCACACCAGCATCTCATTGTTTTTACAAATGGTGTCAACGCCGTCATTGAGGGCGTTGAACCGGCAGCCAAGGGACGGGAATACAAAAAATCCTTATATTTGCCAGCCTCGATGTAATTACACCAAGTCTGCTGAGATCCTTGCAGAGTACCAAATTGATTTTTCTGTCCGTCGTGTCTTGCGCCAGCCGGTTCAGTCCCGGACGGTCGAAAGTTGTCCCACTCACGCTATCATCACAATAGTGGTCGTACAGCGTCCAGTACCTTGCCTATCTGCTTTTCCTCGGCAAAAAAGCTGCGGACATGGTCCTCCATGTATAAATCCAGTTGGTTAGGCAGATGCAGCTTCTTCCTGCTTGGACAGGATAACGGATTACCGCCATCCGGCCTATTCCTTTCTTGTTCCATCGGAACGTCCCTTCACTTTACAACTGACATTTTTTCGGTGAAAAACAGGGGTGAGAGTAAAAACTTTTTGAGGTCCGCGTAACTTTGCGGAGTTGCGGAAACCGCCGATAGGAATTACTTCCCATCGGCGGTTGAAATGAGGAGACAGCATTCGTGGGGGAGGCATGGCAAGGCAGGGAGTGCGATACGAGAGAATAGCAAGCAAATCAAGTGTATGTACACTTGAAAAACCGGCGTGGATGTAACTGGATTTGCTTGCAGAACAGCAAGCAAATTCGGTGGGTACCCACACAGGAAAAATGAGCAGGTCAACCTTATAGTCGGAACGCGCAGTTTTGTTATTTGGGAATCCCCAGGCTCTTTGATTTGAAGAATACAGACGCTATTTTCAGTCCTCTCAACATCCTGTTCGGCAATTGGTGGTATGCGCCTGAATATATTCCGCGCGTTGTATCAGCTCTTTTGATGATTGCCAAAGTATTTTTGCAGGATTTCTAAGGCTTCCTCACGAAGAATGCCCTCCGTAACCTGCGGTTGCCAGAAAGAATTGTCAAACACCATTTTGGAGCAGTTGCAGCCCTTATTGCCAAGGATGGCCTCCAAGTCCATATTGCTGGCACCGTAGACCAGTCTGCCGAGCTTCACCCACACAATCGCACCACTACACATGAAGCAAGGTTCACAGCTTGAGTAGAGGGTGTATTCATGCAGATCTGTAATTGAAGTCTGAGCACAGAACTCGCGAATCAGTCCCGCCTCCCCGTGGAAGGTAGTGTCATGCTTCGTGTAAATCTGATTTTCATTGGTTAACACGATCTTGCCGTTCTTCACCAGCACCGCACCGAATGGCTCGTTGCCGTGCTCCACGGCGAGCTCAGAGAGCCGGATGGCCTCACGCATAAAGGCGTCGTCCTCCGGAGCGGTGTCATCCGTCAATGTGGATTCCACATCCGCCGTTGTGACAAGCGCGTTCCGCTGTAAATAGTGGATGGCTCGCAGCGCACTCTCGTGGGCTTCTTCGGAAGAACCGGCTACAGCGTCTGTCACAACATAGATGTGATAATCGTTCTGGTGGGCATCCACAGCTGTATAGTGGATGCAGACATCCGTCAGACCTCCGATCATATAGAGGGTGTTAACCCCCAGCCCTTTCAGCAGGATCTCCAAATCTGTGGCGAAGAATGCGCTGTAACGGCGTTTGGAGATCAGATACTCCCCCTCGATGGGATAGGTCAGCTTGGCGTAGTCGTTCCCTGGGCGGTTTTCAACACAATGGATACCCTCGGATCCGTCCAGCTCTCGGCCAAAGTCCACCATGTCGGGGCGGTGGCACTCCTTAATCTGAATGACTGGCAGCTTCTTCGTCCGGAACACATCCAGTACCCGTTTCCCGTTACGGATGACCTCCCAACGCGGATCGTCCACGTTGCTCTCGTTCATTTCCATAAAGTCCTCCTGCTGGATATCGATAACCAGCAGAGCGCAATTTTTCTCAAGTTTCATTGTTTATCGTCCTTTCAAAGTTTTATGTTTTGTTCTTTTTTCATCAGGTAGATTGATACAAAGGTCGTGCAGACTTCCACACATAGCATAACATACCAGATAGACGCCGGGCCAAGAAGGGGCGGCAGAAGATATAGAAATACAGAGCAGAACAGGACACTTTGGAGCAGTGAGATCATCAGCGACGCTTTGACACGTTGTACCGCCTGCAAGTAGTATGTCGCATAAACGTTGAATGGCAGCAACAGCAGACAGGTAAAATACTGGCGTAGGATCTCCGGAGCGGCTGCCAGTATCTCCGCTGATGGCTTCATATAGAGACAGGTGATCTGTGTCGGGAACAGCATGGAAAAGGCCATGGAAAGAAGGCCAATCCCTAATGCGACATAGATGCCAAGGTTTCTCGTCTGTCTTACACGCTCCATTTTCCCGGCCCCCATGTTTTCTGCTACAATGGGCTGCGCCGCATTGCCGATGCCATAGCTGAATGTCTGGATCAGTGTGAACAGGTTTCCGGCCACACCGTAGATCGCCAGCTCATTCCCGCCGAAATAGCGCATGATCTGATTATTGAACAACACAACGACGATTCCCATTCCAACCGAGCATAGGCAGGAAGAAAAGCCGATGGACACAACTGCAGCGCCGCGTTTCCAAAAATTTGGTGTTTTTGCGAACTTAATTGTGTTCTTTTTAGAAAACAGATGGATAAGCTGAATGAGAAACACGATGGCTTGTCCGAGCACCGTGGCAATACCAGCTCCCTCGATTCCCATATCACAGGTGAAAGTCAGAAAAATATCTCCGAAGATATTGAAAACGCCGCCGCACACCGTAGCGATGCCGACCAGTGCGGGAGCACCGTCATTTCGGATAAATGCGCCTAAAAAGTATCCCAAAGGCCACAGCGGGATACCCCATTTCAGACATTTCAGATAGCTCAGAGCTAACGGTAGCAGCGTATCGTCTGCGCCAAATAGACGCAGTAGTTCCTCATCAAACACGAGGATTGCCAGCCACACGATCAAGGAGCTGGCGCAGATCAAGGTAAAGGACACCGTAAAGGCTGCACGACTACCCTCCGTGTTTCCCTCGCCTTTGGCGTTGCTGAACAGCACCGCGCCGCCGTTCCCGAACAGCGTACTCAGGCAGCAGAAGAAAGGCCATAGCGGAGCTATACAGGCCAACGCCGCCGTACCAGCCGCACCCTCGTATTGACCGACGACGATCATATCGACCAAAGAATAGATACTCATGACCAATCCGCTGAACAGGCTCGGCACTAAAAAACGAAAGTAGATTTTACGGATATTGTCAGTTTGAAGCTCCATAAAGTTCCTCCCACGTGAGTCTCTTAAAAGGTTCCATTATAATTTAGTATCACTCGAGACCGATTGACAAATTGACAGAATAGCATTTATAATAAAGTATAAACCATCCTATAATGGGAGAGTCAAGAGAGGAATCTTTATGAAAAAGAAAAATCTACTATCCATTGGCGAGCTTTCCAAAATAACGGGAGTCCATATCAAATCCCTACGATACTATGACAGCCTTGGAATTTTGACACCGGCGTATATTGACCCGGATAGCGGCTACCGTTACTATTCCTTTTATCAAAAAGCAGAGATCGACGCAATCCAGTTTTGCGTTGACATTGGTATTTCCCTGAAGGATTTTCCAAACTACACAAACGAAGCTGCGCCGTGGATCTGCTATAAGGAGCTGGTCGATCATGGAGCCAGTCTTTTGGAAGATAAAATAGAAATCATGCAACAACGTCTGTCAAAACTGAAAGCCATGCGAGCAGAAATCAAGCGTTCAGAGAACAGCTATCGAAATGAGCGTCCCGAAAGATACCAACTCCCCCAACGACATTGTTGGCTTGTACCATACGAGGGAGTATTGGACTGCGAAGATTCTGACGAGCACCTCAAAGGACTTATCCTAAAAATACACAACTCCGGGTTAAGGCTTGGAAATAGCTATGGACTTTTACTGTTAAAGGAGAACGAGGCGTGGACGCAGTATCTCTTTGTTGATGTGGCGGGCGATACAAACGATATGGCCGATCGCCCTGAGATCCTGCATATTCCGACCGGCCAATATTTGTGCAAGAAAGTAGATCACAGTAACATCGGCGGTGTCTGGGATTGGTGCCTGTCCTGCGTGGCCGAGGCAGATGTTGATTTGGTCATCGAAACGGAACTCTTTGTGGGGAATTATGCCTTTTCCAAACCAGTCTTGGAGCAGCGGTGCCTGCTGAAACAAACTAATAAGTCATAGTCACCGGCACACACAGCCGGCAGCATTATTTATACCAAGAAAGCGACCTAAATGCTTTGAAAAAGATTCAAAATCGACACTTATTTGTCATACAAGCTGCGTTTTGGGTGAGATAGGAAACCATACCCCCATATCTTTTCTTGACTCTTATAGGTAGAATGACCCTTGATTTTTGATCTTAAATTGCACAAAATCCATTCTATCCAGCTATCTCGTAGTTTTTATCTTAGCAGGGTGACAAACTGTTTGAGTACTGATTGATGGATTGATATTTAATCCAGTTAGTATTTTATTATTCTTTATTTACTTGATTAGTATTTATTTGTGTGGGTTTTTCCGGTAACGGTTTCCCCGTTATCGGGTTTTCCAATAACGGATAGGTCAACAACGTAAAATGGTGCCTTGCTGATCGGCTGCTAAGCGGCTGCATAAAAAGGGTGGAAAATCGACCTTTGGTTGCGCTCTGCGCCGTTTTGCTGGCTGAATGGGAAAACATACAGCCAACACTTCCAACGCCGCTTACAGGCGAAAAAATCTCTGTATTTCAACCCTTATCACGACACTCAATATCTGTCTGTCCAGTCCTGCACTTCCAAAATAAATGTTGCCGTAACCGATTCTGACCGATTATTAAAAAGAGCCACATCCTGATGTGCTGGATCACCCAATCACCGGAATGTGGCCTTTATGATTTTCTGATTGTCTGCACCGCTGCTTTTTGTTATGCTTTATACAAGGTTGTCATTCATTATTTTTTATACGGCATGATTGTGTATGAATAAAGCGATCATATATTTATTTGATTTTTAGGAGCATTTATATTAGACGTCATTTATATACGAGCTTGCAGCTGCAGGATTGTATTATATTTTAATGATAGAAAAATTATACTTAATAGTTGTTAAAGATACAATAAATGCTCAGTAATAAAAAAACCCAAAAAAAGTACAAAAAAGGTATTGACAAAAAGGAGAAGGAGTGATATAATAGGA
>CAOKER010000001.1 GCA_948467545.1 uncultured Eubacteriales bacterium | reverse complement strand
AATCCGATTTTAAGCTGGCTCGTTACTGGATTGAACAGGCCGCTCTTTCCGGAGACGTCCGCGCTTACATTGAGCAGGCCTATATGATAGGAAACGGCTTAGGATATGAGGAAGACAGAGAATACGGTATAAAAAAGCTTAAAAAATACGCGGAACAGGGTTACGATAAAGCTGTTGAATATCTTGAGTTTTTTAAAATGATGGATAATATTAATTGATGATATATTTAAAAGCAGGATGTCCCCGCCTCAAACGCGGCGGACATCCTGCTTTGCTTTTTTCTATGCAGCCACTCTCAATGCGGAAATTACGGATACTACGGATATTACGGATACTACGGATATTACGGAAATTAAGAATATTACGAAATTGTCCGCTTCGTTTATTTATACTCGTCCTTTAAATACTCCGTATAAACCGACTGAGGAATTTCAAATTCGGGACATCCCATATAGCCGGGAGCCGCCTCATATTTGTCAAAGAGAATGACAATATTTCCGTTATCCGAGAAATAATAATTATGTTCTCCGTCAATCTTGGAAAAACCTATATTGACATTTTCATCGTCAATCCAATACGACAGACTTGTGTCCGCAGACATTTTCTCCCTCATCTGCTCACGGATATTTTCATCAATGGCGGTAAGCGCGGAGTCGCTGTCACCGAACAAATCGCCGAGAGTCACAAACGCGTCGGTCTGCTTGTCAATGTGGTATATTTTATAATACGTACTGCTGCTTCCCGTTCCTTGATAAATCATAATGCGCAGTGTAAACCAGTCCGCGCTGTCCTTTAAAATCTCATAGTCGATTTTAAGGGAAGAATGAAATTCATCCCCGAATTTCTCGATTGCCTCGTTAAAATGCTCCAAAACCTCGCTTGTAAGCTCCTCAACGGAATTGTTGATATAGTTCGCCGCGGGAGAAGTCTCTCCGTCATATTTCTTTTCACCGTCATTTTCATATTGAACCGACGGTATTTTAACGTCGGCATCATGGTTTTCGTCGTCGTATACGTATCTGTACGACGTAATAACATGAACAAATCTTCCGATTCCCGGAATCGTCTCCATAGCCGCCGCGGCAGACGGACTGACAACCGGCAGAACTATAAATATAATTAAAAAAAGCGCGGTAACGGTCAAAACGGATTTTCCGATTCCGAATGAACGCTTTTTTCTAATGCTTACAGGCATGCGCCCGATCAGCTCTTCCGTTTTTTCTATACAGTCCTGAGGCATTTTTTGAGGCTGCTTTTCAGCCTCGCGCTTGAGAAAACGGTCAAAATCCTTATTATTCAGCATATTAAATACCATGTCTTTCTTTGTATTTGTACCGTAGGACAGAAACGAACGCAAAAAAACGCATTGCAATTTAAAACTACCGCATTTTTCACGTCGTGAATCCCTTTCCGCAATCGTAACGCGGAAATATTTCGCCGCTGCGAATCGGATTCTCATACAAGTTTATGAAACGGGCTTGTCTGTTTTTTCCCCGCCCCAATCTCCGAGAGCTTTTCTCAGCATCTCCCTTGCCCTGCTAAGGCGCTTTTTTACCGTATCGGAGGACAATTCGGTAATATCACTGATTTCCCTGATTTTCAGATTATCGTAGTAAAACAGAACAACTATGCTTCTGTAATTGGACGGCAAGGCACATACAGCGTCCCACAATGTAATTTTTACGGTTATATCGGATTCCGAAGATGAAATATACATTTTCTCCTCCGTGTCAAAATCCGAATACGGCACGCGGCCTCTCAGCATATTCATACATACATTGTAGAGGATTGTCATAATCCATGATCTGAATTTTTCGCCGAAGCAAAGACTTCCGATATTAACATAGGCATGCAAAATGGCTTCGCTGACCGCGTCGCATGCGTCATCATGATTTTTCATAATGCTGAGTGCGAAACGGTACATAGAATCCCTGTTCTTTATAATCTGCTCGGAAAGCCATTCTTTATTATACTGCATTATCTTATATCTCCATAGCCCATATTTTAAATATGCATATTACAGGTTTCCTGTAGCTTCTCCGATCCACCTTGCCCAGTCGCGGTAATACCGTCCGAGCAGATGCGTATTGTCGGAAGTGAATTTTTTGTCGAGACAGCCTTGACTGTCGTCAAACAGCTCGTTTACGTCTATATATCCGGAGGACGTCCGCTCTGCAATGCCCTTTATGCCCTCGTTAAGCCTGTCAATGTTTGAATTGTTGTAAACCTCGTCCCCCGTGCTTCGTTCCGCTGTGACATGAAGATTTCCTTCAAGTATAAGCTGTGCGTTTCCCTGCATGGTTTTAACTGTCTCGACTATATTTGTATATTTTGATATGATCGAATCATAATTGTAGCCAAGCTCATTTATTCCGAGCATTATATAAATCTTGCTGTATTCATATCTGTCAAGCAAATCTTCAAGCGTAATTTTCCCTGCATGAGGAACATAAACCTTTCTCTGAAAAAGATTGAATACGCTCATTCCGACATCCGCAAAAAACACCGCGTCTGTTCCTCCGTATTCGGAAAGACCGACCGTTCTCGAATCACCGATGAAAAGTACGTCCGAAAAATTATATCCGCTGACGTTTCCGTTTGCCCCGTCGGTACTCAAAGTGCCGTCTGTCTCGGAATCCGTCACAAAAGTTCCCGAATTACCGTCCGCCTGAGGTAATTCCGACGCCGAGTCGTTCTCTGTTCCCGTCAAAGCTTCGGTATCATGCGCCGACGTCATGCTTTCCGCCGTATCCGCAGTACCGCCCGCCGCATCCGCAGTACCGTTCGCCGCATCCGCAGTACCATTCGCCGCATCCGCCGTATCATCCGACATATCGTTTGTTCCGGTTGCTTCTGTATCTCCTGCATTGTGAGAATTTCGGCCGTTATAAAAAGTAATTGCATACGCAGTTACTCCAACGCAGCACCCGACAACCAATAGAGAAAATATCACATTTCTGATTATATTAATTTTTTTATCTGTTTTCATCTCGGTTACACGCCTTTCCCTGCCATTTTCGCCCACAACCTCAAACAAAGCGTGAAAAAGTCTGCGGTATGCGGACTTACGCATTTTTGACACTATCTTTCACACTGTCTCTCACATTGTCTCTTACATTATCTCTTACATTGTCTCCCACACTGTCTCTCACATTGTCTCTCACATTGTCTCCCACACTGTCTCTCACACGTTGTCAGAAACGAAAATACATAAACGGATCGCTGCTGCTCTTTTGCAAACATATCACAGAAAGTACAAAAACCGCAGAAATTAACGCATAACGAATATACTTATTTTTAATACGCATTAAGAGTCTGCGCGGCAATGGAGTCGAAAATATTATACATACAATAAAAAGCAATCCGTACTGCTTTCCGTATTTTACAAAGTCACCCCTGAAAATTACACCGTCCGTGGGTACCCCGAACAGTCTTCCCATATAGGTTTTAAGCTGCGCCATATCGTCACACGCAAATATTATCCATGTGAGAGGAACAGCAAATATCATATATAAATGCCCTGCGGCAGGATGAGTTTCAAGAAACTTTCCCGCTCCAAGCTTCTCGACTACTATTAAAATAAAAATTACGGCTCCCCACAAAAGAAAATTAAATCCGGCGCCATGCCAAAGCCCTGTCAAAAGCCATACCGCCAAAAGATTAAAAATCATTCTAAGATATCCGCGTCGGTTACCTCCGAGCGGAATATAGACGTATTCCCTAAAAAATGCGCCGAGCGTTATGTGCCATCGTCTGAAAAATTCGGTCATGGTTTTCGCCATATACGGCAGACGAAAATTTTGAGGCAGCCGAAATCCGAGCATCTTCCCCAGTCCTACCGCCATTACCGAATAACCGCAAAAATCAAAATATATTTTGAATGCGTAGGAGAATGCTCCCATCCACGCAAGCGGAACCGAGACACTGTCCGCTCCGATTGATACGACGCTATTCCACAGCCCGCCGATTCGGTCGGCAAGCAGCACCTTATATCCCAAACCGACAGAAAACACCGCAAAGCCACCCGCAAGCTGTTTTATATTAAATTTCCTGAACAAAAGCTGACCGCGCATTTTCGGATATGTAACAATCGGTCCCGCTACAAGCTGCGGAAACATCGTCAGATACGTCCCTACCATCAGGACAGAGCGTTCGGCGCATATCTTCCCTCTGTATACATCGGCAAGATATGAAATACATTGAAACGTATAAAAGCTTATTCCTATAGGAAGCCGCAGACCGCTGAAAAATGGTATGCTGATATTAAAAAGCGACAGCAAAAAAGCCGAATATTTGAAAAATACAAGCCATCCAAGATTATAACAGACAGAAAGAATAAATACCGACTTCCTTCTCCGCCCGTTAAGCGCCGATATAATGCGCGCAAAAAAATAATTCAAAATTACCGCGGCAAGCAGGAGAAGCATCGCCTCGGGCGTATCTATACATCCGATAAAGTAAAATATCAGACTTGCCAGAAAAATTACCGCGTTGCGCAGTTTAACAGGTGAAAAAATATATGTTATAATGAATGCAGGCAAAAAAACAAAAATAAAACTTAAACTGCTGAAGACCAAAATAAACCTCCATCCGACTCGTCTGATTCTTTACTGTATTACAGCATTATATTAGACTCAAAAAAGACAAAAAAGGTGACAGGATTTTTTCTGTTTTTTTTAATAAAAAACGAGCCCCGAATAAAATCCGAAACTCATTTTTTTATATCACCGAAAGTTCATATCATCATCTCATCGCCATGAATAAGATAAATTTGGCGCTCTTCATTCAGTTGTATATATTATTTTGAAATTTTCTCAATAGCCTTATTAATATTTTCAAGAGTATCCTTATATCCGGCAAGCTTTTTACGCTCTCCGTCAACGACAGAAGTCGGAGCTTTTGACACGAAGCCTTCGTTTGAAAGCTTACGCTCAATGCGCTCAATCTCACCGAGTGTTTTCTTTTTGTCCGCGGACAGTCTCTCAAGCTCCTTTTCAAAATCTATCATTTCGGCAAGCGGAATATAAAGCGTTGCGGACTCGGTTACAATCTGTACCGCATCGTCTTCGTCATAACAATCTACAATATTTACATCCGAAGAAGCTGCAAGCTTCATAAAAAATTCTCTGCCCGTTTCAAAGGTAGATTTATCATCGGTAACAATATAAAGGCTCGCCTTTCTTGAAGGAGCGACGTTCATCTCCGCGCGGCGGTTTCTCACAGCGCGTATACATGAGATTATCCTATTCATCTCCGCTTCTTCGCTTTCAAACACAAGCGCGGAATTGAATTTCGGATAGGAAGAAATCATAATGCTTTCACCGATGTGGGGCAGGCTTTGCCAGATTTCCTCGGTAATAAAAGGCATGAAAGGATGCAAAAGCTTGAGAGTCTCCTCCAGAACAAAAGAGATAACGTTCTGCGCAGTCTCATCACCCGATGAAAGACGCGGCTTTACAAGCTCTATATACCAATCGCAGAAAATATCCCACACGAAATCGTAAAGCTTTGCAAGAGCAACCCCAAGCTCATATCGGTCAATATTTTCAGTAACCTCCGATACAAGTCTCTCAAATATGGTGAGAAGCCATCTGTCTTCAAGCTTGAGCTTTTCCGAATCGGGAAGAACTGTCTTATCTATTGTAAGATTCATAAGCACAAACCGCGCCGCGTTCCAAAGCTTGTTCGCAAAATTGCGCGCCGATTCAATCTTCTCATCCGAAAAACGCATGTCATTTCCGGGAGAATTTCCCGACGTAAGTGCAAATCTCAGTGCGTCGGCTCCGTATTTGTCTACAACCTCAAGCGGATCTATTCCGTTTCCGAGAGATTTAGACATTTTGCGTCCCTGAGCATCCCGTACAAGTCCGTGGATAAACACATGCGGAAAAGGTATCTGCCGCTTTACGTCTCCCGGAAATACCTCACTCATGTTTTCCAATCCCATGAAAATCATTTTAGATACCCAGAAAGTAATTATATCATATGCTGTAACAAGAACCGACGTGGGATAAAAATAATCGAGATCGTTTTTCTCATTCGGCCATCCGAGAGTTGAAAACGGCCAGAGAGCTGACGAAAACCACGTATCCAAAACATCCTCGTCCTGATGAATACTCTTTCCTCCGCATTTCGGACATACGGTAATATCCGACTCAGAAACCGTAATCTCTCCGCATTCGTCACAGTAGAAGGCCGGAATCCTGTGCCCCCACCAAAGCTGCCTTGAAATACACCAGTCATGTATATTTTCCATCCAGTTAAGGTACAGCTTGGAAAAGCGATCGGGAATATAGTCTATACTTCCGTTTTTTACAACCTCAATCGCCGGCTCCGCCAAAGGCTTCATACGAACAAACCACTGCTTTGACGCAGTAGGTTCAAGCACACTTCCGCAGCGGTAACAATGACCTACTTCATGCGTGCACTTTTCTGTCTTTACAAGCGCGCCGCAGGCTTCAAGGTCGGCAACAACTTTTTTCCGAGCTTCATAACGCTCAAGTCCTTCATATTCTCCGCAGTTTTCATTCAGCTTTGCGTCAGGGGTAAGAATCCACATCATCGGCAGATCATGCCGCTGCGCAACCTCAAAATCGTTAGGATCATGACAAGGCGTGATTTTAACGCATCCCGTCCCGAATTCAGGATTTGCATGCTCATCTCCAATTACCGGAATCTCACGCCCCGCGAGAGGTAGTATAAGGGTTTTGCCGATAAACCGCTTGAATCGCTCATCCTCCGGATTTACGGCAACCGCAGCATCTCCGAACATGGTCTCCGGACGTGTTGTGGCCACAATAAGATAATCGTCGCTGTCTTTGAATTTATACTTTATATGCCAAAATGCTCCGTCAATTTCCTTATGCTCTACCTCTGCGTCGGAAATCGCTGTCTCGCAGCTCGGACACCAGTTTATAATACGAAGTCCGCGGTATATAAGCCCTTTGTTATAAAGATTTACAAAAGTTTTGCGCACCGCAGCTGAAAGATTGTCGTCCATCGTAAAGCATTCCCGGCTCCAGTCACAGGAAGATCCCAGCTTCTTAAGCTGCTTTATAATACGGCCGCCGTATTTTTCTTTCCATGACCAAACATGATTTAAAAATTCCTCACGGCCAATGTCATAACGTGAAAGTCCCTTTTCACGGCGAAGCATCTCCTCAACCTTAATCTGTGTAGCGATGCCGGCATGATCTGTTCCGGGAATCCACATGGTATTATATCCCTGCATGCGTTTGGTACGGATAATAATATCCTGCAAAGTATTGTTAAGTGCATGTCCCATGTGAAGCTGGCCGGTTACATTCGGCGGCGGAATTACAATATTAAAAGGCGGACGGCTGCGGTCAGAATCCGGCTTAAAATACCCGTTACTTTCCCAAAACGAGTACCACTTATCCTCAAATTCCGCAGGAGCGTATGTCTTTGATAACTCTTTTCTCATGTCTGTTGTCAGGCTCCTTTTTATTATAATAAAGCAGCGCACAGCGCCGCTTTCAAATAATCTATCAATTGATAAAATATCAAAAAATACATAATATCATTTTTTAAATTAAATAATCTGTCCCCATGGAATCTCATCGGCAAAAAACAGATTAGTTGATAATTCAGATTACTGGTTATTATAGCACAACCACTTAAAAATGTCAACAATACCATAATATAATTGCGTTATTACGTTTATAAAAATCAGCTTTTACCCGTCTCTGCAAAAATAAAAATACGCACAAAAATAAGCACGACGCCGTGACAGTTTATTAACATAAAATGTTATTAAATGTAATAAAATGTTATTTATATGTCTTGCCGAATTTTGATAAAATATTGATGATACAGCACCTTAAAAGGAAAGGACAAACTACTTTATGAGCTGCAAAACATATATCGCCCCTGAATATTATAAGCGCTTTTCATGCAAATGCGGAAAATGCCGAAACACCTGCTGCGGCGGATGGGGAATTTCCCTTACCATGTCCGAGTATTATCGACTGATAGGGCTCGACTGCTCTCCCGAACTTCGTCAAAAGCTTGACTGTGCTTTTTACAGACCGGAAAATCCAAGTCCGGAACGTTTTGCGCTCATAAACAGACGATTTGACGGAAAATGCCCGCTTCAGCGTGAGGATGGTCTATGCGGAATTCAAAAAGAATGCGGCGAAGATGTTATTTCCTCAGTATGCAGATATTACCCCAGAAGCATAAAAAATACAGCCCCGCCCGAATGCTGCTGTTCAAGCTCCTGCGAAGCTGTAATTGAATTGTTGCTTAAAATAAAGAATCCTCTGCGCTTTGAAAAGCTTACACTCGAATTTGAAATTCCCGAAGATGAACTTTCGGAAGAATGCGCTGAGGTAAAATACAAGTACGAAAAACTAAAAAACACGCGCCTTGATTCGGAATTGATAAATAACCTTACAGGAGAGAATATCATTATACGTAAAACTTCAATTTCGATAATACAAAATAGAAATATCCCGCTGCCCGATCGCTTCACACTTCTCCGTTGCTTTTTATCCGAGATTGACTCCGGGTTTATAAAAATTGATACCGATATACATAACCAGAACAAAGAAAAAAATCCCATAGAATTTTTGAAAGAGCAAAGTCTTAAAAACGTTTGTGACAGATTTACAGCTGAAAATTTTAAACAGTATAATAAATTAGATGCCGTTACATTCGATTCAAACAGCTCATTCTCAAAAAATATAACCAAACTTTTGAGAGATACCGCCAAGCTTATAAATTTATTTTCTAAATTAAGTCAAAGTGTATCTGATTTAGCCGAACCGGCATTTAAGTCGCTCAGTATTTCTTTTGACAATAATGAAAATCCTATAATATCCGACGATGCTAAAAGCAAATATTTACATTCGGAAAAAATATTTGAAGATTACTTTGAACCAGGCGAAATTATATATGAGCAAATTATAGTCAACAACATGTTTTACAGCCGATTTCCCATAGAAATCATAACCGAAAAAGAAATTCTCCAAGGCTGTCATATCTTTGAAAACAAAGCGCGGGGACTTGAAGCCTTATACTATATGTTAAAATTTTTAACTTTCAGCGCCATTCGAGAGGAATATAGCAAAACGACAGAGAAAGAACGGATATTCAATGTATTTACAGACTGCGCCGCAGCGCTGTTCAGAATGGCCGAGCATACGTCGTTTTTACAAAACTGCTTGTATTTTCTTAACCGTGAAAAACTCTTTGATTCGTTATGATATAAACTCCCATATTAAAGAAAAATCTCATCAAAAAGTACCTTTCCTTATTTTTTTGCATAACCATGCTGCGCTTTTTCATACAAGCTCGCGTATCCGTAGCTTTATGCCGTATTCATCTGCAATTTTTTTACATTCTTCCACTTCTGAATCCGGAATAGTCGTTCTTACAACACTGAACAGTACATTCGGAACATACTTTTTCACCTCGCGTGCAAAATCCAGCATACCGTAAAAAGCCGATTCTCCGAATTCACTGTGGCATATCTTTTGATAAGACGTTGCATCCGCGGCATTAAGACTTACAGATACCGTATCAAAAAGTCCTCCAAAAAGCGGGGCGACATTACACTGTTCAATAAGAGAAGCATGCCCGTTGGTATTAAGTCTGATTTTAACACCGCTTTTTTTACGAATAAACCTGCACACCTGCAGCATTACTTCAAGCCTGCATGTCGGCTCTCCGTATCCGCAGAATACTACCTCTTTATAATCATCAAATCTATATTCATCCAAAGCGGATAATATCTCCTCAAGCGACGGCTCACGTTCAAGCCAAAGAGCATTTTCACTGTAATATCCGTCAGCCACTGTTCTTACACAAAAGTTACACGCGTTTGTACACCGGTTGGTAATATTGAGATAAAGTGTATTTTCGAATACATAAGCTATTGTCAATTTTATAATCTTCCCCTCATAAAAACTATAACTATAAGTAAGACGCCACGTCTCTTTCGCGACGGGATATGCAGACTTTTATGGATGACATTATGATCGTTATAATTCGTTATAACCCGCCGTTGCGCGCTCCATAAAGGCACTTGCGCATTATCGAATCTTCCGCAGATTCAGGCCTGAATATATCTCTTCCGAAACCAAATGTAAACCACCGCACTATTTGCTGAAAAACGCAGTGCGGCAAAACTGCGCATATGTGCGTATCTTTCCGGTTTTAGCCGTTAATCGTCTATGATATTATTTCAGAATCGCCTTGTCGATTCCAAAAAACTCACAGGCATTGTTACACGTTACCGAACACATCTCATCAAAAGTCACGCCTTTAAGCTCGGCAAGCCGTTCGACAGTCAGCCGAACATAGCCGGAATAATTAAGCTGACCGCGAAACGGATGAGGCGCAAGATATGGGCTGTCGGTTTCCGAAAGTATTCTGTCTAACGGCACCGAACGGACAACCTCCGCCATTCTGACTGCATTTTTAAAGGTTATTACACCGGAAAATGAAATATACCAGCCTCGCTCAATTAGTTCCCTTGCCATTTCCGCGCTCCCGCTGAAGCTGTGAAACACTCCACGGACATCGGAAAATCTGCGAACTATATCCATACAATCTCCGTGAGCTTCACGGTCGTGAATCTGAACAGGAATATCCAGCTCACCCGCAAGCCCCATTTGAAGCTCAAACCACTTTTTCTGCAGTCCCCTGTCAATATCGTAATGATAATCAAGTCCGATTTCTCCGAGAGCCGCCACTTTCGGATGACAAAGCTGCGCTTTAAGCTTATCAATAGTATTATCAGGATCCTTTTCCGCCTCTTCAACCTCCTCCGGATGAATTCCTGCCGCCGCATAAAACCGTGTGTACTTTTCTGCAAGCAAAATAGAAATATCCCCTGTTTTTACAGATGTTCCCGCGTTTATAATACACTTCACACCGTCATAATCAAAAGCGCGGGAAATAAGCACATCGCGGAGAATTTGTCCCGACTCATTCTTTATATCAAATTTAGCATCATCAAAATGCGCATGAGAATCAAATAACATTTTACCACCTGTTTCGCCTTAGCGGCTTATTTACAATTATATTAAGACGCATCGTATATCCATTACGGCAGCTGCCGTCAGATCAGCTATCAGATATCAGCTGGCAACTGTCAACTATCGGATGGCAGATGTCAGTCAAATGTCAGATATCAACTGTAAGATGTCAACACATATATTTATGTTCCGCGTTCATCTTTCATCAAAAAGCTATCAATAAATACACAAAAATCAGTATAAATCAATATAAATCAGCTGAAAATCATACTTTCAGCAGCAATGAAAAACGATAAACCGAAGGCAGACAGTACCTTCGGTTTTCATTTTTATCTAACCCTTTCGCCAAGAGGAGTATCGTCTCCCAAAAACACCACACGAACGGTATCTTCGCCTGACGCCAAAAGCATTCCGTTGCTCTCAATTCCGCAAAGTTTTGCGGACTTAAGATTTGCAACAACAATAACCTTACGTCCGATAAGCTGCTCCGGCTTATAGAATTTTGAAATACCCGATACAATCTGTCTCTGCTCATAGCCAAGATCAACTTGAAGCTTCAATAGCTTCTTTGCTTTCGGTACCGGCTCGCAGGCTATAACCTGAGCTGTACGAAGCTCGACCTTCATGAAATCATCAATTCCTATAACAGCACATCCTTCGGGCTTTTCCGCACAGCCTTTTTCCTCTTCAGCTTTTTTGCGCTCGGCTTCTATTTGCTCCATAAGTGCTTTTTCATCAATTCGCGCAAACAAAACTTCGGCTTCTCCAAGCACAGCACCCGGTTTTAAAGCTCCGAAATCAAGCGACTTTTCTTCTGTTGACAGCTGCTTTAATATTTTATCCGATGTATCCGGCATGAATGGTGCAAGAAGCACCGCTCCGAGACGTATAGTTTCGAGAAGATTATAAAGCACCGTTCCGAGACGTCCGCGCTTGCCGTCATCCTTTGAAAGCAGCCAAGGCGTAGTCTCGTCGATATACTTGTTGGCACGGCGAAAAATCGAAAATACAGCCTCCGACGCGTCCGAGACGTGCAGACTGTCCATATTTTCGCATACCGAAACAATTGCGTCCGATACAGCTTTTTTCAGCTCGCAGTCAAGCGCTTCGGATTCAGACGGCTCCTGAACAATTCCGCCAAAATATTTATGGCTCATATCGGTGGTTCTCTTTACAAGATTACCGAGATTATTTGCAAGATCACTGTTATAACGTCCTATAAGCGACTCGTAAGTAATACTTCCGTCAGAAGCATAAGGCATTTCGGAAAGCACATAGTGACGAACTCCGTCAACGCCGAATATCTGCGCAAGCTCGTCGGCATACATGACATTTCCCTTTGATTTGCTCATTTTATCCGTTCCGAAAAGAAGCCACGGATGTCCAAAAATTTTCTTGGGAAGAGGAATATTAAGCGCCATCAAAAATATCGGCCAGTAAATGGAGTGAAAGCGCATTATATCCTTTCCGATTACATGAACGTCTGCAGGCCAAAAACGTTTGAAATTATCGCTCTCTTTATCTACGTCATATCCGAGCGCAGTAATGTAGTTGGAAAGCGCGTCAAGCCAAACATATATAACATGTTCGGGATCAAATTCTACAGGAATTCCCCATTTGAATGAGCTTCTGGAAACACAAAGGTCCTGAAGTCCCGGTTTTATAAAGTTATTGACCATTTCTTTCCGACGGGAATCCGGCTCGATAAATTCCGGATGAGATTCTATATAATCAAGAAGTCTGTCGGCATACTTACTCATACGGAAGAAATAAGCCTCTTCCGATGCCTTTCTTACAGTAGCGCCGCAATCAGGGCATTTTCCGTCCGACACCTGCGTCTCGGTAAAGAAAGACTCACACGGAACACAATACCACCCCTCATAGCTTCCTTTATATATATCTCCCTGATCATACAGTCTTTTGAAAATATGCTTTACGGAATTTTCGTGAGCTTCGTCGGTCGTCCGAATAAAGTGATTATAGCTTATATTCATGGAATCCCAAATTCCGCGAATTTCCGAAGACATACGGTCAACATATTCCTTTGGCGTTATTCCCGCCTCTCTCGCGTAATCCTCTATCTTCTGTCCGTGCTCGTCGGTCCCTGTCAAAAAGAAAACATCATATCCCTGCATACGCTTATATCTTGCAACGGCATCTGTGAAAATAGCCTCATAAACATTTCCGATGTGAGGCTTTCGCGAGCTGTAGGCAATTGCGGTGGTTATATAAAAAGGTTTCTTTTCGCAGCCGCAGCCATCATTAATACATCTGTTATTCATTACATTCCCCCACTCCGCCGTACACGGCTAAAAATAAAGTTATTCAATATTCAATAAGACGCAAAATGTCTTCATGAGGCGATTAAGCATCTGACCATCACTCCGACGAAAAAACGTGGAACCCGCCGCGCCAAAGGCGAGAGCATCCTGATTTCAGTTATAATCAGAAGCATAGCCTCAACTCAAAAAATATTTTTCTTATCATAACTCTGCAGAAAAATAAAATTCGGTTTTAACACTCAAACAAAAATCTAAAAAACAGTACAGTATAATTAATCTTTCGGGCAATACCATTCTCGTAATTAATTTACCAAATTACCGTTCGCATATACGCCCGAAATTTCATTTTCGCAGCCGTCAAGAACAATCATATCTGCGCGCAGTCCGACTTTGAGAGAGCCCGTGATTTTATCAAGCGACAGCATTCTTGCCGGATTAGAAGTTGCACACGGTATGGCCTGCTCAAGAGATATGCCTGTAAATCTCATAAGATTACGCATAGCAGTAAAAAGATCAAGCATGCTTCCGGCAATAGCTCCGTCCTCCGTCCTTGCAATTCCGCCGCTGACATTCACGCTAAGCCCTGCAAGGGTATACTCTCCGTCGCCGCACCCGGCCGCCATTAAAGAATCGGTAATCAATACAAATTTATCATGAGGCACCGCGTTATAAGCTGCCTTTATCACAGCCGGATGAACATGCACTCCGTCGCAGATAAATTCAGCATATCTGCCTGAAGACAAAGCCGCTCCGACAGCTCCCGGCTCTCTGTGAAACATTTCGGTCATTGCATTAAAGGTATGAGTAAAGGATACTGCTCCCGCCTCAACCGCCGCCATTGCCTCTTCATATGTCGCCTCTGTATGAGCGATACCTGCCGTAGCATTGTTTTCCGATAAAAATCTAATAAATTCAATTCCACCCTTAAGCTCAGGCGCAAATGATACATGGACATGCATATCTGCGGCAAGATCAAGAAGTTCCTTCATCTCGGAAGAATTCGGAAGTGTCAGAAGCTCCGGGGCGTGGGCGCCTCGCTTTTTAGGAGCAAGGTAACGGCCTTCAAAATGTATCGCATCAAAACCGCAGTTCTTAATATTTTCTACGGTTGCTCTCCACTCGTCCTGCGTTGCCGAAGCAAGTGTAGGAACAACCGTTGCCGTACCAACCTTGGCATACGCCGCTTTCAGACACATAAGCTCTCTCTCGGAAGCTCCGCAAAAATCTATGCCGGCCCTCCCGTGCGAATGAACGTCAACCATTGCGGGAATTATTTTGCGTCCGCCAACATCCTGTGCGCAGCTTAATTCACTCTCAGAGAGAGCGCCAATCTTTATAATAACGCCGTCTCTTACCTCGATTCCGCCGGATATAAATTCTTCCTTATCGGAATCATAAATCAATGCATTTTTTAAGCCGAAAGAACTCACTTAACAACCATTCCCTTTTCTGTATCTATCGTCAGAATCATACTACAAGTTTTATGCATAACAAAAAATTCAAAGTTTGTTTTCAAAAAGGTGCAAAAAGCCGCATGGGCAGCTTCGGCAGTATATTGTCCCGCCACTGAAAAAGGCCGGTGGAAATCTGTCGATGTGAAAGCAAGAACATCTTTCTTTTTGTCTCAGACCACCGTCAGATACATTAAAAATAAATTTACCGAACGAAAAGCTGCGGCTTTGAAAACAGCATATTGCAGATAAATTTGAAAGCTACATATCGCAGATAAATTTGAAAGCTGCACAGTGCGGAGAATTTTAAAAGCAGCTTTTCACAAATAAAAGACATATCACTCTTCAATTTTGAACGGAAGCTCATAAAAATAATCGGGAAGTCCGCTGTCAAAGGACATAATTTTATGTGTCAACGGATGTTCAAATTCAATTGTAC
Organism: uncultured Eubacteriales bacterium; assembly: GCA_948467545.1. Taxonomy (GTDB): domain Bacteria; phylum Bacillota; class Clostridia; order Oscillospirales; family CAG-272; genus UMGS911. The sequence continues at coordinate 348,895 of CAOKER010000001.1, read as the reverse complement.
GCGCATGCAAACACTGACCGCGCAGAACAGAGGCATACTTTTTTGCAATAACGCTCCTGTCGCCGCCGTATACAGTATCGCCGAGAACCGGATGTCCGATATAAGACATATGAACTCTTATCTGATGAGTTCGACCGGTTTCAAGACGTACGGAAAGCCTTGTATAGGATTGTCCGCCGTTTAACGGAGGATAACGCTCTTCGACCTTATAATGCGTCACTGCTTCTTTGCCCGCCGCAACAACAGCCATTTTTTTTCGGTTTGAAGGATGTCTTCCGATCGGAGCGTTTACAGTACCGCAATCATCTTTTATATTTCCCGATACAATAGTCTCGTAGATCCTTCCCATTTTGTGCGAGCTGAACTGTTCAGATAAAAAAACATGAGCAGAATCGGTTTTGGCGACAAGCAAAAGTCCGCTCGTATCCTTGTCAATGCGATGAACGATTCCCGGTCGGACGGCCCCACCGATTCCGGAAAGAGAATCTGCACAATGATAAAGAAGTGCATTTACAAGAGTTCCGTCAGGATTACCCGCTGCCGGATGAACAACCATTCCCTTCGGCTTATTTACCACAAGCAGGCAGTCGTCTTCGTACAAAATATCAAGAGGTATATTCTCCGGTTTTATATCGGTCTCGCACAGCGGACACTGTATTACTTCAATTTCATCCTCCGGTTTGACAGAATACCTCTTTTCGTGCGGAATTCCATTAACCAAAACATACCCGGCCTCTATCAGCTTTTGAGAAGCGGAACGCGTAATACCTTCGCGTTCCGCAACATAAACATCAAGCCTTAAATTGTTTCCCGACATTTTCCTAAGCATCCCTTTTCCGGGCATCCCTTTTGTCTAAAAAAAGTACATAGACAATAAGCAAAACAGCGCCTATACATACCGCCGAATCCGCTATATTGAACACTGCGAAATCAATCAGTTCAAAATTAATAAAATCAATAACATATCCGGACAATACGCGGTCGATCATATTTCCTATACCGCCGCCGATAATCATAGCAAGCGAAATACCGCCAAGCATACCTGTGCTGTTCCTTGCAACCGCCAAATAGACGAGCAAAGCTAAAACAGCCACACAGGATACCGACATAAAAATCCAGCGGTGGTTCTTGAGAATACCGAATGCCGCTCCCGTATTTTCAACATATGTCAGGTGCAGAACGCCGCCGATAATCGGAAAATCCCCCACCGGTTCCAAAAATCTCTTGGCCAAAAGCTTTGAAATCTGATCAATCAGTACAACGCAAGCCGCAGTAAAAAGCCATATTTTCAGGCTTCCGGAGTTTTTCTCTTGCTCCTGAGACACCTCGGCAATCGAATCGTTTTTGTCATTGACTTCAGCCGAATTCTTATTTGTCATTTCAGATTCTGAATGCAGCTCCGACAATTCAGATTCGCCCTTTACCGCCTTCTCCGTTTCCTCGACGGAGGCTTCTGTCTGAGTTAAATCTCTTTTATCGTCTTCAGGCAGCGAGCACATAAATAACCGTCCTCCGTCTTTTCTCCGTCAGCGGTATACATCCAGCATCTGTCACACTTTTCACCGTCAGCCTGCATTACCTTTACAGAAAGCTCTTCCCCTCCGCCGTTTATAAGTTTCACGCCGGAAACAATGAAAACGGCTGCAAGCTTATCGCAGAAGCTGTTTAAAAGATCGTATTTTTCTCCGCTTACCGTTATCTCGATCTGTGCTTCAAGAGACTTGCCGATTATCTTCTCCGCACGGGCATTCTCAAGCTCCTTCATTACATCGTCGCGCAGCTCAAAAAGTTTGTCCCAATGTTTTTCTATATCTTCGAATACATAATGCTCATCATACACAGGCATATCGTTCAAAAGAACACACCTTATATCATCGTTTGCAAGATGCGGCATTGCAAGCCAAATCTCATCGGCAGTGTGCGTAAGCAGCGGCGCAAGCAATCTCGTTAGAGATGACAGCACAATATACATTGCTGTCTGAACACAGCGTCTCGTTTTTGACGAAGCCGCCTCGACATACGTGCGATCTTTTGTTATGTCTACATAAAGCTTTGATAAATCCACAGTGCAGAATTTGCTGATGTCATGGAAAACACTGTGAAACTCAAATAAATCATAATTTTCGACCGATCTTCCGACAAGCTTATTCATTCCGGAAATAATCCACTTGTCTATTTCCTCAAGCTCATCTACAGGAACCATATCAAGGTCAGGGTTAAAATCACTGAGATTGGCAAGAAGTATCCTTGCTGTATTGCGTATTTTACGGTAAATTTCTCCGAGCTGCCCTAAAATCTGATCCGAAACGCGGACATCGACACGATAATCGCTTGACGCAACCCAGCATCTGAGAATATCCGCTCCGTATTTTTTCACAACGTCTTCGGCAAGCACGGAATTACCGAGCGATTTGTGCATCGCCTTTCCCTCTCCGTCAACAACCCATCCGTGGGTAAGCACAGCCTTATACGGCGCGCCCTGTCCCTTTGCTCCGACAGCGGTAAGCAGAGACGACTGAAACCATCCCCGATACTGATCAGCGCCTTCAAGATACAAATCTGCCGGCCACTCCATTCCCGGACGGTTTTCCAAACTTACAAAGTGCGTACAGCCTGAGTCAAACCATCCGTCAAGCGTATCCGTCTCTTTTGTAAAATGCACACCTCCGCATTTCGGACACTTGAACCCATCGGGAATCAGCTCGGAAGCGTCCATTTCATACCAGATGTTAGAACCGTTTTCCGCAAACAAACGTGAAACTTTTGAAATCGTCTCGTCTGTGCAGACCGTCTCTCCGCAGTCCGAGCAGTAAAATACCGCAATCGGCAGTCCCCAGTGACGCTGGCGGGAAATACACCAATCAGCACGCTCACGAATCATCTGCGCCATACGCTCACCGCCCCATGACGGCATCCAGTTTACATCCTCACAAGCCTTTATCGCTTCGTCTCTGAATGCTTCCACGGAGCAGAACCACTGCGGGGTTGCACGGAAAATTATCGGATGCTTGCAACGCCAGCAATGCGGATAAGAGTGAGTTATTTTTTCGGTTGCAAAAAGTGCGCCGCTCTCCTGCATATCGTTTATTATTGCGTCGCCGGATTCTTCATAGTACATTCCGGCATACTTTCCTGCATCGGAGGTCTGATACCCCTTGTCGTCGACAGGAACTATAATATCCATTTTATAACGCATACACGTCATATAGTCGTCTGCACCGAAACCGGGAGCGGTATGAACACATCCAGTACCGCTTTCCATAGTAACATATTCAGCGCAAAGAAGAACCGAGTCTCTGTCAAGGAAAGGATGCCGAGCCTTCATATATTCAAGATCACTGCCGGTAAATGAAGCCACAATCTCATAGCTGTCTATCCCTCCGGCTTTCATTGTGTTTTCACAAAGTGCTTCGGCAAGAATATATGTCTCTCCGTTTGAAGCTTTAACGGCAACATACTCCTCGCGCGGATGCACGGCAATTGCAAGGTTGCCGGGAAGAGTCCATGCGGTTGTTGTCCATATCAAAAAATAAGTGTTATCACGGTCTACAGAAGCAAGCTTGCCGCTCCCAAGGTCATCACATAGCTTAAACTTGACATATATAGATGAGCAGTCGACATCTTTATAATCAATTTCAGCCTCTGCAAGCGCCGTTTCGTCATGCGGGCACCAGTATACCGGTTTAAGTCCCTTATAAATATATCCCTTTTTGAACATTTCACCGAATACCTGTATTTCGCGTGCTTCAAAATCGGGACTCATTGTAAGATACGGATCATCCCATTCACCAAGTACGCCGAGACGCTTAAACTGCGACATCTGCAGCTTCACAAATTTATCGGCAAAAGCATGGCAGGCATTCCGGAATTCCGGGACAGTCATTCTTTTTCGGTCGAGCTTACTCTGCTTAATAATAGCACTCTCTATAGGCATTCCGTGATTATCCCATCCCGGACGATAGGCGACACGATAGCCGCTCATAGACTTATATTTATTGATGAAATCCTTAAGTACCTTATTCATCGCAGTTCCCATATGGATATTTCCATTTGAAAACGGAGGTCCGTCATGAAGAATATAGGCAGGCCTGCCCTCATTCCTTTCGAGCATCTTTTCGTATATATTATTTTCTTCCCAACGCTTCTGCATTTCAGGCTCGCGCTGTGAAAGATTGGCTCTCATCGAAAATCCGGTCTTGGGAAGATTTAGTGTCCCGGTATAGTCCTTTGGCATTTTGCATTCCGTTTCTCCGCCGAAAATCTAAGATATTTTGCATAAGCAAGCCGAGGTATATCCCCTTTGAAATGCCGCACAGCTCTCGGCGGAAAGCAGCCGGCAATAATTTTTATTTGTTTGTAACAAACTCTTATCCTTTTGTAATATCCCTGAGAAAGTCAAGATAATCCTTATCGTCGTCTTCCTCTTCTTTTCTTAAAAAGGAAAGTTCATCCGAACCATCGATCGTTTCATCTGGCTTTGAATCAATGTCAGATTCGTCAGGCGTGCGAAGAAATTCATCAGACCTATCATCGTAGCTTTTCCTGTCGTGTTCGTTTGAAAATTTTTCGCGCGATAAACCAAGTACGGAATCAGACTCATTATACGATTCAAATTCTTCAAGCCGTTTTACCGCAGAGTAATCATTTCGGACAGTTTCCGCATCCTCTTTCAAATTTTCTGTCCGGCTGTTCAGGTCTCCAAATGTTATGTCATTTTCAAGCTTATTCACCACATCAGATAAAGAATCGGAGTCCGTATTCATTATCTCTGCAACAAGATCGTTTTCATCGTACTCAGTTCTCGCTGCAAAATCCGATTTATGCTCTTTCGATCCGTAATCAGATTTTTTATTTCCGATAAGTTCTTCCGATGTCTCTGTATCGTCCGAAAAAATATACTGCTCTTTATTTTCAACGCTTTCAACGGAAGAATCGGTCCTATCCGACAAATTATTCAGAACAGTTTTCTCAGAAACCTGAACCGAATCTTTTTTCAAATCCAAATCTGCTTCTTTTTCTGCATCCGACGCCGTAAAAAATTCGCCCGTATTACCGTAATCTGCATTTTCCGCGCCGTATGAGCTTTTAACATTATCTGCCTCATCCGAGTTATGAGCATTGTCTAAGGTACGAGCACCGTCTAAAGCATGAATACCATCTGAAGTACAAACACTATCTGAAGTACAAACACTATCTGAAGTGCAAACACTGTTTGAGGTATGAACACTGCCTGAAGTTTCTACGTTTTCCGCAGATATAATCTCCTCCGCTTCCTCGGACACGCTGTTCCCGTGATTATTAATAATATCCGACTTTATACTCTCGACCGCCAAACGAATAATCGCTTCGTCGGAGAATTCCGCTTCGTCGAGCGAGTCAAGCTCAGGCGCAATCTTTTCTATATATTCTATATGTGTCTGATATGCGATAAACAATTCTTCCTTAAATTTCTTTACCATACCTCGAAGAAGCAGCAATTCATCACGCTCTTCTTTTACAGCACTCCTGAACTCGGAAAGTATTCTGTCACAGTTCAGCTTTGCCGAATGCAGTATTATTTCCGCCCGTTCATTCGCCTCATCTACAAGCTTGATACTCGACCGCTGAGCTTCGACGAGAGCATTCCGTATAGATTCTTCGTCCGAACGATACTTTTCAAGCTCACTTTCCATTTGAGCTATTTTTGTTTCAAGTGCATCGTTTTCCCTGTAAAGCTCCGTGTATTTTTTTAGAACAAATTCTGCGTATTCGTCAACCTCTTCTGCACTGTATCCGCGAATCGCATGTGTAAAACTTTTTGCTTTAATCTCATGTGGAGGAAGCATAAATTTATCCGTCCTTTTTACTATCTAAATAATTCAATATATAATCAAATATACTTCAAAACTAAAAGACGCAATCTGCCTCTTTTGGTTTTTCCGGCAAAATCCGATATTCTAAATTTTCCGTACCTGCGAACCGACACAACATCTCCGGGAAAAACTCTTGCATCAAAGCTTTCCACCGGTAAGCAATTCAAAATAACCTCACCGCCGGAAACCGCTTTTTTAACCTTTTCACGCGACATTCCGGTCAGCTCCGAAACAATTGCATCAATACGAGCTGAAGCAACAGAGATAATCACTTTTGAATAATTTCTATCAAAAGCAAAATCATCATCCAGCTTTATTTCCTCAAGACTGACTTTATCCCTTCCCACATAATTCAAAACAGGCGGCTGTGAAAGTAAAAGTTCAGCAGCCGCCCGCGCGGTAATTATAATCGCTTCATGATCGTTTTTTACAATTATATCCCCTACTGTGTCCCTCGAAAGACCCAATGCAAGAACCGCTCCCATATACGAACGATGATTAAGTTTCGCATAGCCGCTGCCGCTGACCGCAACAGCCTTAAGTCCCATCCAAGCTGCAGCCGGACAATCTCTGCCCACAGAAAAATCATCCCGTCCGTCAGAAACAGATATATTACTGCCTAAATTGTCAATACAAAAATTTTCATTGTCATTATAAATATCCAAATCGGTGTCATCAGAAATACCGCGTTCCGAAAGAATATCTGAAAAATCTGCACCGTCAGGTACATTTTCACACTTGCCGCACCTATAAAAATAACAGCAAAAGGCAGGAGCAAACAAAACAAGCATACGCCGTTCCGCTCCGCTGTACCCTCCGTAAAATAAATATCTTATGCCTCTCAGCCTTCCGGTATTTACCTTCAAGTAATCAGAAGCATATTTCTGATGCTCCGTATCAAGAAAACCTGTACAGGCAAAGCCGCGCTTTCCCGCCGCTTTTATCAAATCGTCTATTCTATCACAAAAAAACGATAAGTCCACTAAACAAACCTCTCAGACGGAAATCCTACAGAAACACATCAGTACAATCATCAAAAATACAGCAGTCTTTGTACAAATTCAAGAATTATCAGAACTACAAGAAAGGAAATATCTATAGGAAAATTTCTTATAAATTCAAACCGACTCAGAAAACTTCTCACCGGACTTATTATCGGTTCCGTAATGTTATACAAAAATACCGTAACCTTATTTGAATCCGGCGGCATAATCCAGGACAAAACCGCCCGTAAAAACATAAAAAGTTCAAAAGCTCTGATAATAAGCCGGGCTGTTCTTGCTAAAATATAAATCATCTAAAACACCATATCCTCGGATAAAAGAACCGACTTTTAAACAACTAAAACCGGATTCTTATTTTTGATTTTACAAACAAGCCTTGACAATAAAGAACTGCGGTTTTGAACATATTTTACAGATCCCGGATAATCACATTCGCTATATATATCACATCGAAGTATACTGCATGTTATTCTGTGACTGATTAGATCCTCTCTGGGTCTGCTGACTGTCCTGAGAAAGGTCTACATTATTAGGCGTTATTACCCACGTATTATTCGCAACCTTTTTAATATCTCCTTCGATAGTATACACTACACCAAGGAGAAAATCTATCATCCGTCGAGCCTCTTCCTTGTTCGTTTCTTCAAGATTAAGTACAACCGTACGTTTGCTAATAAGATGATCCGCAATCTGATTGACACTGTCCCAATGCTTAGGCTTTACCACCTTCAACTCAAGCGCTGTACCGTTAAGCTCAACTCCGGCCGGAGAACCAACGCCGCCCATATACGCTGTATTGCTGTGGGGCTGCTGTCTCTGAGTATAACTTGTCTGAGAACGATAATCCGTATCATAATTCGTATACTCCGTATTATTTCCGCCGTCGTCGAACACGTATTCGTCGTCCTCATAGCCTTCGTCGATATCCTTGGGATTAACGATATCCTTAAACTTGTCAATGAATCCCATTTTTACATCCTCCAAAATATATTATTCACATATCAATGTTGCCACGGTTTAATTCAATAAGGCGCGGCCCGCCATATTCGGCGCTTCGGCGACGGACTGTACCTACGCCTAAAAACGAATCGGATCCCTCCGCCATAGACGCGGAAGACAACTCCGTTCAATTATAATGTCTCTTTCCGAAGATAGCCGTACCCGGTCTGATTATATTAGCCCCATACTCAATTGCAATCTCATAATTATCACTCATACCCATAGACAATAAGGGTACCTCTATATTATGCATTTTTTTTGCCGCTATGTCAAGTAATATTTGATAAGTTTCGGCAAAAAATTTTCGATAATCATCTTTTTTATCGCAATAAGGCGCTATTGTCATTATTCCGCAAAGTCTTATTCCATGAAATTCCGACATCATATCAAGAGAATTTTCTAAGTTTTCCGGCAAAAAACCGCCTTTTCCGCTCTCTCTTCCAATATTAATTTCAGCAAGAATATCCTGAACATAACCGCTGCTTTCGGCGCGTTTGCTTATTTCAAGCGCAAGCGGCACGCTGTCCACAGACTGAATAAGCGATACCTTTCCGATGATATATTTTACTTTATTGCGCTGGAGCGTACCGATAAAATGCCGTTCTATACTGCCGTCAAGAAAACTTTCTTTATCAAGAAATTCCTGAACGCGGTTTTCACCGATACAGTCAAGACCAAGCGAAGCGGCATAATTTATTACCGACGGCGGAACCGTTTTGGTAGCAGCCGAAATCTTTACAGGATATTTTATTCCCAAGCGCTCACAAGTATTATTAACATTATATACTACCCTAAGATAATTATCACGTACCTCTTTAAGAAGAGAGCTGTCAAAATCGCAGGGAAATATAATTTCCCCATCCGTCCCGTCACGACAATACTTTTCCGTCATACAGATCCTTCCCCTCAGTTATAACAAAATCATAAAGCGAAAGACGGTTCTTCTGATTTTCATCAGACGAGTCTTTTTCCTCGCACACAATCCAGCCGTCCTTTTCAAACAGCGGATTAATTTCGCGAAAATAAACGGTGGAGCTGTCGAGAATATAAACTCCCTTAATACCGTTTTCAAGCCTTACCGCAGATACCGGAACCTTATATCCGCTGTATTCCGCGGTCTTTATTTCCACAGTCTGACGTCTTGTATAATCAAAGTCCTCCAAAAGCATATCCGACTTAAAAACCAGCAAAACTCTGTCATCGTCCGCAGGATTAACGACACGGACAAGCTCTGTCTTTACAGATTTATCATCATTTACGGGAAAAATAATATCAAACGAGGTACGTTCTGATGACACGGCTCTGTAGTCCACTTTCGATACGGTGCATGCAATATACCAGTTGTAGTCGGTAACAATCTTTCCGACAGCATGCTTTGTTCCGTCCGAATAAAGAGAAGAATTCGAAACAGAATTACAAATCACATCATAATCGGAAAGCTGAAGCTCATCTACCTTTGATGATGAATAAATTCCTTCAAAACCGTCTGTCTGAGAATAAAAATAGCCGGATGACTGAGTTGTTACAGACTCCACAGATTCCCCGGCAGATGCGGAAAGCTCATCGCGCCTCTGACGAAGCAGGGCTATCTTATCGGAATAGCTTTGCACATTCTGCGTTATAAGCGCGCGCTTATTCAAAAGAACAAGCAGATCATCACTCTGTGAAACCGCAGAGTCAAAATCGCCTTTTCCGGTTTTATCAAGTATAGAATAATAAACAGAATCTATATTGGAATCAATTGTAACTGTATCCGACAAAGCAATCACATCCGAAAAGCTGCTTTTTTCCAAAACCGTAATCTTCTTGTCAATATCGATAAGCTCGCCGCCGATGCTGTTATCGGCATAGATCTGAGCCACAGTACTTCCCGCGGAAACCCTCTCTCCGTCAGAATAAAGATAATTTGTACTGCCGTCCGTCATAGCATAAATTACACTTTCATCTCTGAGAATACATGCCTCAACAGTCAGCGACTGCTCCATTGTCACGTATTCGGCAGCAACGGTTTCAAGTCCCGAGTCATATTCTCCAAAAAGATGAAACAGTATGTATACTATTATCATAACCGACACGGCAGCTGTAAGAACATATCCCGCGGTCTTTTTTAAATATTGAATATCCATAATAAAATTCAATAAGGGCAGAAAGCCCCCTATATGTGTTTCAGAATTACATGCATCAACGTTTTTTTATTATATCACATTTATTTCATTTTTAAGCAGTGTTAATGAAATATTTACAATATTTTTCAAATTATTCTTATTCGTATCGTACTTATCACATGCAATAACCCAGTTAAGATAATTTCTGTGACGCATCCATGTCTGCTGGCGCTTTGCATAATGCCGAGTATTTATTTTAATCCGGTTTATCGCGTCGGCGAGTGAAGTATCGCCGCGCAGATATGAGTATATTTCCTTATATCCTATCGCTTCGGCAGCAGTTGTCCCCGGCGTGAGATCTAATGAAGCAACCTCATCAACAAGACCGTTCTTAATCATACTATCAACCCGTCTTCCGATTCTTTCGTACAAAACACTGCGGTCAAGTATGTCAAGCGCAATCACACGACAGTCATACGGAGATACCGAAGAATGAGATTTTCTCTCCCATTCGCTTTTAGTCATACCCGAAACCTCGTAAATCTCTACAGCGCGGGCAACACGTTTAACGTTATTGGGATGAATTGACGCCGCCGCTTCGGGATCAACCTCCAACAGCCTTGCATAAAGCTCATCCGACGTCAATCCGCTCAGCTTTTCTCTTATATCCGGATCAGAAGGCGCGTCCCCGAATTTGGTTCCCCGTATCAATGCATCGAGATACATGCCTGTGCCTCCGCAAACAATAGGCAGCTTTCCACGTGATGATACTGCCTGTATTATATCCCCGGCTTCAGCACAGTAGCGCGCGCAATTGTATCCGCATAATGCATATGGATCGGCCACATCAATCATATGATGCGGAATTCCTTCCATTTCGGATTTATTCGGCTTTGCAGTACCAATATCCATGCCCTTGTATATCTGCATCGAGTCGCAGGATACGATTTCTCCGTCCAGAATGTGTGCCAGACGAACGGCAAGCGCGGACTTTCCGGACGCAGTAGGGCCCGTTATAGCTATAAGCTTTATTTTTTTACTATTCATTTAAAATCACTAATCAAAATATTTATTTTATTAATATGTACACAAGCATAAACACTATTTCTCAAGTATTCTCGTGATATAAGTCTTCTATTATTTCGCTTATATTCCGCTTACGTTTCGTAAAATAAAATCAAAATACAAAAACATTGCTGCGGAATGAACATCTCTCAAACGAGACATATGGAATATATAGCGAACGGTAATAAAATTAACGATTGACACCTGCTTACAAATTGTCAATCTGTCTATACAGTAAAAATCGCATCGCCAAAATTTACGCATAAAAAAATATATAATCGACAATCTTTTATACTATAAACATCGCGTCGCCGAACGAAAAAAATCTATATTTTTTTTCAATTGCTTCTTTATATGCCTTCATCATAATCTCTCGCGAAGAAAAGGCAGAAACCAGCATAAGAAGCGTACTTTCGGGAAGATGAAAATTTGTAATCAATCCTTCGACGATTTTAAATTTATATCCCGGATAAATAAATATTCCGGTTTCGGCGCATATCGGAGACACCTTTCCGTTCTCGTCGGCTACACTTTCAAGTACGCGGCAGGACGTCGTTCCGACAGCAATCACCCGCCCGGTCCTATTGTTTATTTTCTCGGCAGATTTACGTGAAATCTCAATATGCTCCGTATGCATTATATGCTCGGAAACCGACTCCTCTTTTACAGGACGAAAGGTACCGAGCCCAACATGCAGAACCACAGGGACAACATCAATACCTTTATCTTTTATACGTCGAAGCAGTTCCTCCGTAAAATGAAGCCCCGCTGTCGGGGCGGCTGCAGATCCTTCGTGTTCCGCATATACGGTCTGATACCTCGACGGATCAGACTCCCTTGACGTGATATACGGCGGAAGCGGCATTTCACCGATACGGTCAAGAACCGAAAAAATGTTTTCACCGCCGCTTTTGTCATAGCTTAGCTTTACAAGCCTGTTTCCGCCCTCAATTGTTTCCAAAACCTCGGCACTTAAAATCCCGTCACCGAAAGTAATAACCGCTCCGAATTTTGCACGTCTTCCGGGATGAATAAGAACCTCCCAAATATCGTCTCCGCGCTGTCGGAGCATAAGCATTTCTATTACGGCGCCGGTCTCGCTCTTAATTCCATGGAGACGAGCGGGAATAACCTTTGAATCATTAATAACCAGTACGTCTCCGGGTACAAGCATATCAACAACATCGTGAAAAATATGGTCCTCAAGCGCACCGGTTTTTCTGTCGACAGCCATAAGGCGCGACATATCGCGCTCTTTTGAAGGCACCTGAGCTATCAGCTCCGTCGGCAGCTCATAAAAAAAATCGCTCTTTTTCAGGTCGGTATCAATTTTATCGTTTAAGATGAGACGTTCTCCGTCTAAATAATCTGACATAATAATAAATTCCTTATTTCAATCTCGGACGGAAGCTGACAGTATGACTTTGCAATTCAATAAGGTGCAAAGCTCCGTATTAAGACATCGGACGGAAAAACCGGCACGCCGTCCTAAAAATTCGGCAGAACCCGCCGCAAAACGGGCGGATACATTTTGCTTTTAGTTATATTCGCCCTTTAAAGAAAGACAAATTCAGCGTGAACACGAAAACCATTGCAGGCATATCATGTTATAGGCGCTCTTTGCCCTCTCGGCAATGAGGCTAAGCAATTTGAAGAATCCGCTCTCTATATATTATATTACACAAAATAATCTATTTCAAGCCGTTTTTCGGTTTTTATTATTTTTTTGTGGTTTTCATAGCCGCCATCCTTATTATATATAAAGGAAACAAACCTTTCCCGGAAATTTTACTGATGCCGACACTGAGCGGATGTTACTTGAAAGGAAGCCTTTGAGCTTCAAAGGCACGGTGAATATATGAACAAAAAAACTATATTTACAGGCTCAGCCACCGCGTTGATCACTCCCATAAAAAACGGCGCGGTCGACTTTCACACGCTTGGCAGCCTGATCGAAAGACAGATTTCAAACGGCACGGACGCGCTCGTGATATGCGGGACAACAGGCGAATGTGCCACGCTTTCCGACTACGAGCATCGGGCTTGTATAAACTATACAATTGAAAAATCAAACGGAAGAGTTCCCGTAATAGCGGGAACCGGTTCCAATGATATTTCTTACTCAAAATCCTTGTCAAGGTTTGCATCATATTCCGGCGCTGACGCATTGCTTGTCGTCACACCATATTATAATAAGGCAACCTCCAAAGGACTCATTAAAAGCTTTTCGGAAATAGCCGACGCATCCGAAAAACCGCTCATTTTATATAATGTTCCGTCAAGGACAGGCTGCAATATTCCGCTATCGGTGTACAGACAGCTTGCAAATCACGGAAATATAGCGGGAATAAAAGAAGCTTCGGGAAATGTCGCCGTAAGCGAAAGAATTCTTGCCGAATTCGGAGATAAAATCGACGTGTACAGCGGCAACGACGAGCTTACCGTCCCTATCATGTCCGTAGGAGGCAAGGGCGTAATTTCCGTTGTCTCCAACATTCTCCCGGCAGAAACACACGAAATGTGCAGTGCCTGCCTGCAAGGCGATTTTTGCAGAGGAGCAAAACTGCAGATAGAAATGCTCGAATTGATAGACGCACTCTTCTGTGAAATCAATCCCATTCCCGTAAAAACCGCAATGGAAATTCTTGGCCTGTGCAGCTCGGAAATGCGTCTGCCGCTGTGTGAAATGGAAGAGGAAAATAAAGCTGTTCTAAAAAAGGCTTTGAAAAATCACGGTTTAATTTAAATCTATCTTTATTAACATGACACTAATAAAGACTTCAGAACCGACACAAAGAGTTTTGTCGTCATAAACTTAACGCAGAAGATAAGAGCAAGTAAAACCACCGCTTAAAGCTTAAAGTTTTGTCAGCCGACAATCACATTCCTGCATCGGAAAACAGCTAATCATAAGTCTTTATAACAGAATCGTACTTCAAATCAAAGCATATTACCATCAAAAAATGTATAACCTTTCGATAAGGAGCAACTCGCCGTCACAAGGCGGTTCAGTGACGAACTGTCCCGCAATTGAAAAAACGGCGGAAGCCTCGGTAACAAAGGCGAAGAATATCCTGATTTTTAAAAATCAATCTCCCCATGACAATTACATTATCATGGGGAGATTTTATTAAAAAACTATGTTTAATATTCAAACTCACCTTCATACACCAGAACGGCGTTTCCGGTAAGAACAATTTTCTCGTCCGAATAATTTACCGTTAAATCTCCTCCGATGAGCTTTACCGTTATATCGGTTTCTTTTTCGCAAAAACCGTTTTCAACCGCTGCTACGACGGCTGCGCACGCTCCTGTTCCGCAGGCAAGAGTTTCTCCGTTTCCGCGTTCCCAAACTCTCATACGCAAAGTTGTTCTGTTTACTGCACGTACAAATTCCGTATTTATCCGCTCCGGAAATTCCGGGGCATGTTCAAATTCGGGTCCGAGAGTTTTAAGATCCAATCCGTCAATCGTCTTTGAAAATACAACACAGTGCGGATTTCCTACTGACACGCAGGTAACCCTGTACTCCTCTCCGGAAACAGTGATAGGATAATCAATCATTCTCTCCGAATCAACCAGCGCGGGAATGTCTTTTACCAGAAGACTCGGCCTGCCCATGTCCACGGAAGCCGAACTTACCTTTCCGTCGCGGAGATAAACTTTAACCCGATGAATACCTCCGGCCGTCTCTACAGAAATATTCTCCGACCGCACATAACCCTTATCATAAAGATATTTTGCCACGCACCGCAGATTATTCCCTGCCATACGTCCCTCGCTTCCGTCCCGGTTAAAGGAACGCATCTTCGCATCGGCAACGGCGGAACGTTCGATCAGAACAATACCGTCTCCGTTAATTCCGTAATGAGGAGCACAAAGACTTACGCACAAAGATTCCGGACAGGTAATCTTTCCGTCAAAATTCTCCACAAAAATGTAGTCGTTTCCGCATCCGTGCATCTTTGCAAAATGAATTTTCTGCCGCCACGGACGCATAGCACATATATCTACAAGCTCCGTATTATTTTCATTAAACCTACTCTCAATAATACCGGCAAGGGCGCTTGCCGTATCAAGAGACGTAAGACATGGAATACCGAGCTGCATCGCACGGCGGTGAAGCCCTATATAGCTTCCGACCGTTTCATCCATAACAGCGCCGGTATAAATTATATAATTGATTTTTCCGCTTTCAAGAAGCTCGGATATTTCATCGCTGTCGGAATAATTTGAAACTGAAGTAACATCAATCCCAAGCTGGGCTATGGAAGCCGCGGTTCCGCTTGTCGCGTAAAGCCTTATCCCAAGATCATGGAAACGCTTCGCAAGGGATATAACCTCCTGATAATCGCTTTCCTCAACGCTGATAAAAACACTTGCTCCGTGACCTCCGCGGTTTGACGGAACTTTAAATCCGGCAGCCGTAAGTCCTTTGAATAAAGCCTCCTCCATGGATTTTCCGACACCGAGCACTTCTCCCGTTGATTTCATTTCAGGACCGAGAATCGAATTTGCATCGTCAAGCTTTTCAAACGAAAAAACAGGAACCTTCACGGCAAAGTACGGAGGAGTACGGTACAGCCCGGTTCCGTAACCAAGCTCAGAAAGGCTTTTGCCGAGCATAACCTCAGAAGCCAAATCAACCATCGGAACATTTGTCACCTTGCTGATATACGGAACTGTTCTCGATGCACGCGGATTAACCTCGATTACATAAAGATCATTTTCATATATCAGATACTGAATGTTGACAAGCCCTTTAGTTCCGAGTGCAAGCGCAAGCTTTTCCGAACAGTCGCAGATTTTCTTAAGATGACGGTCGGTCAGATTATACGGAGGATATACGGCAATCGAATCTCCGCTGTGAACTCCCGCACGCTCAATATGCTCCATAATTCCGGGTATAAGAACGTCCGTTCCGTCGGATATAACATCGACCTCAAGCTCGGTTCCCGGCATGTATTTGTCAATCAGAACAGGATTGTCAATTCCCTCGGAAAGTATTTTTTCCATATAGCTCTCTGTCTGCTTTTGTGTTCGGGAAATTATCATGTTCTGCCCGCCGATTACATACGAAGGTCTGAGAAGAACAGGATAACCAAGCTTTTCAGCCGCATCCACGGCTTCTTCTGTACTTATAACTCCAAATCCCTTAGGTCTGCTTATTCCGAAGCTCTCAAGAAGCGCATCGAAGCGTCCTCTGTCCTCCGCTATATCAATTCCCTCTGCGGATGTGCCGAGAATACGAATTCCCTTCCCGTCAAGATACTGAGTGAGCTTTATCGCAGTCTGACCTCCAAAAGCGACAACTACTCCGATTGGATTTTCAACCTTTATGATATTCATGACGTCTTCTTTACACAGAGGTTCAAAATAAAGCCTGTCGGCGGTATCATAGTCGGTAGATACTGTTTCCGGATTATTGTTTACTATTACAACGTCATATCCCATTTTGCGAAGCGTCCATACACAGTGCACAGAGCTGTAATCAAATTCAATTCCCTGTCCGATACGAATCGGTCCGGAGCCGATTACGACGATCACGGGGCGGCCGCTGCGTTTAAAGCTCCTTGCCTCGCAGTACGCATCTGTACATGAATAAAAATACGGCGTCTCCGCATCAAACTCCGCTCCGCAGGTGTCAACCATCTTATAGCTGAAATCCATCTTCGGAAGATTTTTTTCCCCGCTTATACGGGAAATCGCCTCATCAGTATATCCAAGCCGTTTTGCCCTGGCATAATCGCCCTCTTTAAGTCCGTCGCGTTCCAAACACAACTCAAAGTCAGCCATTTTCTGAAGCTTATAAAGAAACCAACGGTCTATTTTTGTTATACCATGTATTTCTTCAACTGAAAATCCCTTTTTCAGCGCTTCAAAAACCGTAAACAGACGCCGGTCATCCTGTTCAGAAAGTCTATCAAGAACACTTTTGTCCGAAATCGGCTCCGCATTAAGAGTGTCAAGAGATATTTCCGCACCCCTGACCGCCTTCATAAGAGCAGCCTCAAAGCTTTGGGCAATAGCCATAACCTCGCCGGTCGCTTTCATCTGGGTACCGAGCTTTCTGCTCGAACCGGCAAATTTATCAAACGGCCATTTAGGAAATTTGACTACCACATAATCAAGCGTCGGTTCAAAGCAAGCACATGTCTTTCCTGTTATATCATTTTTAATCTCGTCAAGCGTATATCCGAGAGCAATTTTAGTGGTTATTTTAGCTATAGGATAACCTGTAGCCTTAGAAGCAAGCGCCGACGAACGCGATACACGCGGATTTACTTCGATTACCGCATATTCAAAGCTGTCCGGATTGAGCGCGAACTGACAGTTACAGCCGCCTACAATCCCAAGAGCCGAAATCATGTCGAGTGATGCGGAACGAAGCATCTGATATTCCTTGTCGGAGAGCGTCAGAGCAGGTGCGGTAACAATCGAATCGCCTGTATGAATACCAACCGGATCAAAATTCTCCATCGAACATATGGCAATGACATTTCCCACACTGTCTCGCATTGTCTCGAATTCTATTTCCTTCCATCCGGAGATACATTTCTCTACAAGAATCTGTCCGATCGGCGACATATCGAGACCGGTTGCGGCAATGGTCTGAAGCTCTTCTCTCGTATTGGCTATTCCGCCGCCCGATCCTCCGAGAGTAAAAGCAGGGCGGACAATTACCGGATATCCGATTCTGTCTGCAATATCGAGAGCCGTCTGAAGCTCCTGTGCAATATCCGACGGAACAACCGGCTGACCTATCTGTTTCATAGTATCACGGAACAGTTCACGGTCCTCCGCCTTGTCTATGGCGTCAATGTCAGATCCGAGCAGGCGAACGCCGTATTTTTCAAGCACTCCGTCACGCGAAAGCTGCATAGCTATTGTAAGTCCGGTTTGACCTCCCAGTCCTGCAAGCAGACTGTCAGGTCTTTCTTTTTCGATGATTCTTGCCACAGTTTCCTTATTAAGCGGTTCAAGATAAATTTCATCCGCCAGATTCTTATCGGTCATGATGGTTGCAGGGTTGGAATTTACGAGAACAACATTAATACCTTCTTCACGAAGAATACGGCACGCCTGCGCTCCCGCGTAGTCAAATTCGGCTGCCTGTCCGATAACAATCGGACCGGAACCGATCACCAGAACTTTTCGGATAGAGCTGTCCTTAGGCATTGCAATTTCCTCCCATCATTTCGGTAAATCTGTCAAATAAAAATTCGGTATCATGAGGACCTGAACACGCTTCCGGGTGAAACTGTACGGTAAAGCATTTTGCCCCCGGATAATCAATGCCCTCGCAGCTGCCGTCATTCATATTGATATAACGCAAAGTACCGACACCGCTAAGACTGTCGGCAACAACCGCATATCCGTGATTCTGACTTGTAATAAAGGTTCTGGTTCCGACGAGATCCCTCACAGGCTGATTTGCACCGCGATGCCCGTATCTGAGCTTCTCGGTTTTGCCCCCCATTGCAAGAGCGGCAAGCTGATGTCCGAGACATATTCCAAACATCGGAATACTTCCTATAAGCTTTGAAATCTGCTCTATACAATATGTATTATCCTCAGGGTTACCCGGACCGTTTGAAAGCATAACTCCGTCCGGATTCAATCCGATTATCTCCTCAGCGGAAGTATTATATGGCACTACGGTAACCTCGCAGCCTCTTCGGCACAAGCTTCTGACAATATTTCGCTTGGCGCCGTAGTCGATAAGCACAACCGAAAATTTCTTTGCAGCTTCTGCCTGATAAAGCTTCTTTTCTTTGCAGCTTACTTTTTCGACCGCACCGCTTACCGTATAGCTTCCAAGCTCAGAACAGTCATCCGGAATTTCCGAGCAAATCTTAGCGTTCATTACGCCCTCTTCCCTGATTATGCGGGTAAGCCTGCGTGTGTCAATTCCGCAGATTCCCGGTATTCCTTTCTCCGAAAGAAAACGGTCAAGCTCATATTCCGACCGAAAGTTCGAAGGAGACGCGCAGCACTCGCGTAAAATATAACCGTTCAAAGCAGGAGTTCCCTCAAAATCGGATTCGATAACCCCGTAATTTCCTATAAGCGGGAAGGTTTGAATAACTATTTGTCCCGCATAGCTTGGATCGGTAAGCGTTTCAAGATATCCAACCATACCGGTTGTAAAAACAAGCTCTCCGACAGAATCTCTGAAAGCGCCGATTCCCTCTCCCTCAAATACCATGCCATTATTCAAAATCAGATATGCTTTCCTCATAATAATAACCATGCCTTTCTGGAGTAAAAAAGTGCTTCACGCAAGCGTAGCCGCCATTACCGCCTTGATTGTATGCATGCGGTTTTCCGCCTCATCAAAGACAATTGAACGATCGCTTTCAAAAACCTCGTCGGTAACCTCCATGCAGTCGATACCGAATTTTTCATAAATGTTTCTGCCTGTCTTTGTTTCAAGATTATGAAACGCCGGAAGACAATGCATAAATTTACACCTGTCGCCCGCTTTGTTCATAAGCTCCATAGTTACCCTGTACGGCAGCAGATCATGTATTCTCTCCGCCCATACTTCTTCGGGTTCTCCCATCGAAACCCATACATCGGTATAAATTACATCAGCCCCCTTGACCGCTTCTGAGGGATCGGAAATGAATTCCACACTTCCTCCGGTCTGAGAAGCGATAAGATTGCACTGCTTTGCAAGCTCAGGTTCCGGAAAATATTTTTCCGGAGAACATGCGACAAAACTCATACCCATTTTGGCACATCCTGCCATCAGTGAATTTCCCATATTATATCTTGCATCGCCCATATAAACAAGTTTTTTCCCGGAAAGCGATCCAAAATGCTCTTTTACAGTCATAAAGTCAGCTAAAATCTGAGTTGGGTGAAATTCATTGGTCAGTCCGTTCCATACCGGAACTCCCGCATATCTTGCCAAAGACTCTACAAGGCTCTGAGTAAAACCGCGATACTCTATTCCGTCGAACATACGTCCCAATACTCGCGCGGTATCGGCAATGCTCTCTTTTTTTCCTATTTGCGAACCGACGGAATCAAGATAGACCGAGTGCATACCAAGATCTGCAGCTGCAACCTCAAATGAACACCGAGTTCTTGTACTCGTTTTTTCAAATATAAGAGCTATATTTTTCCCCTCGCAGAAACGGTGCGGTATTCTCCTTTTCTTTTTATCCTTAAGCTCAGCCGCAAGGTCGAGAAGATAATTAATCTCCTCAGGTGTAAAATCAAGAAGCTTGAGAAAACTTCTGTTTTTAAGTGAAATCATTCACAAATCCCCTCTAAAAATATTTTTATATAAACAACAATGTCCTTAAGTATCCTGACAGGAAAACCCGCCGTTATAGAACCTTTGCAAGAAAAGAGCGGAGCCTGTCGCTCTGCGGGTTTTCAAATATCTGCGCCGGAGAACCGTCCTCCACTATGCAGCCGTCATCAAGGAAAAGAACACGGCTTGCCACCTCGCGTGCAAACCCCATTTCATGAGTGACGACAACCATAGTCATGCCGTCCCTTGCGAGATTTTTCATAACCTCAAGAACCTCACCGACCATTTCAGGATCAAGCGCGCTTGTCGGCTCGTCAAAAAGCATAACGTCGGGCTCCATACAGAGTGCGCGGACAATGGCAACGCGCTGCTGCTGCCCGCCCGAAAGCTGTCTCGGATAATCCCGCGCGCGGTCTTCAAGCCCAACCTTTCCAAGCAGCTCAAGCGCCTTTTTCTGCGCCTGTTCTTTTGTCATTTTTTTGAGCATTACGGGCGCGCACGTAAGATTTTCCATTATAGACATATGCGGAAACAGATTAAATTGCTGAAATACCATCCCCATTTTTTGCCTATGGAGATTCAGATTTATTTTAGGGTCGGTAAGGTCGTCTCCTTCAAAGAAAATCTGTCCCTCAGTCGGCTTTTCAAGAAGATTCAGACAGCGCAAAAAGGTGGATTTTCCAGAACCGGACGGACCTATTACGCAGACAACCTCTCCCTTGTCTATCTCAACATCGATTCCTTTGAGCACCTCAACCTCGTGAAAACTCTTTTTAAGTTTTTTAACGCTTATCACTTTTACCGAGTCTCCTTTCAAGCAAATGCAGCAGTCTGGTTAATAAAATTACAAGAATCAGATATATCAGCGCAACAGACAAAAGCGGGTTTACTGCGTCAAAAGTATTGTTTCTGATTAAATTCCCGGCCCTTGTAAGGTCAACGACCGCAACATATCCGGCAACCGAAGTCTCCTTCAATAGGGCTATAAGCTCATTTCCGATCGCCGGAAGAATATTTCGTATCGCCTGCGGAAATACAACCTTTCTTGTAGCCTGCAATTTTGACATTCCAAGACTGCGCCCCGCTTCCATCTGATGAGAATCCACCGCATTAATACCGCTTCTTATAAGCTCCGCCATATACGCGCCCGAATTTATACCGAATGTAAAAATACCGACGGTTATCCCTTCAGCAGATTTCATAATTATAAAATAGAATATAAGAAGAAGAACCACCACCGGTATTCCTCTTATTACCGTTATGTACAGATTGCACAGCACCGCAAAAGGTCGAAGCGCCGGAGTATCCTCAGCAAAATACTTTATTACAGCGATAAGCGTACCGATAATTACGCCTATCAAAAGAGCACCCAGCGTTATTATTATAGTATTTCTGAATCCCTCTATAAGCATTTTGTAATACTGTGTTTCTATAAAAGTCTCATAAAGCTTTGCAAGCCATGAATTAAAGCTCTCATAAAGCCCCGCAAACCATGCGCTCAAGTTATTCCCTCCCATCGTCAATAAACAAACGGGATAAAGACATAAACCTCTTTATCCCGCAAAATTTCAAACTAAATCATTCAACAGGCGATGTGTAAGGCGCACCGTATTTTGCAAAAATATCTTTAATTGTTCCGTCGCTGAGAAGCTCAGAAATAATAGTGTTGATTTCGGCAACAAGCGCATCGCTGCCATGAGCAAACGCGAAGGCATACGGCTCTGTTGTCATAGCCTCGTCGAGAATAACAAGCTTCTGGTCTCCCTTTGCATTGTAGTCCTTTACCATTTCGGCGGCAGTGAGATCGTCGATTACCCAAGCGTCGACCTTACCTGTAAGAAGTGCGGACTGCGCGTCGTTGTTTGCGGCAAATGATTTTACATCATATCCGTTTTCGGTGCAGAAGCTTTCAGCTGTTGTAGCTGTCTGAACAGATATTTTCTTACCCTCCAGATCACTCTTTCCCTTAATATCACTTCCTTCGACTACAACGATCGCCTGTGCAGCAAGACAGTACGGATCTGTAAACAAAGCATTTTTCTGACGCTTTTCATCAACGGTAATTCCAGATACTCCGGCATTAAACTTTCCTGCCTTAACTCCCGGAATTATTGTTTCAAAATCCACCTGTTCAATTTTAAGCTCTACCTCAAGCTTTTCGCATATCAGTTTAAGAATGTCAATCTCGATTCCCTCTACGGCGCCGTCTGTTCCCAGGGACTCAAAAGGCGGAAAATCAGGACTTGTGGCAATCACAAGCTGACCTGCTTTTTTAAGATCATCAATTGTTAAGCCTTTGGCATCCGATGTCTCTCCCGTTGCTTCATTTGCAGCCGTCTCACCCGTGCCGGCTTCTCCGATGCTCGGCGTCTTTGCGCCCGCATCACTCGCACATCCGGAAAGTCCTGCAAGCAGCAGCGCTGCAGTCATTAAAACAGCAATAATTTTCTTCATAAATATAATCCTACCTTTCAAATCTACTTGAAGCTCTATCAAAACGGCTATACATAAATGCCGCCCGGCTAACTACACCAGCAAAAAAGTATAAAGCTTCGTACTGAAAATTTCTTCAGTCTTATTTATATAATTAAAAATTATATCTTTCTTTAATATATTGTATCTGCATTTCAACCGAATCTACAGACGTACCGCCTTCGCTTATTCTCTTTTTAACACAAGCCTCAAGACTTATTTCATCATAGAGATCGGTATCAAAAAGATCGCTATATTTTCTGTATTCTTCTATCGGCAGCTCTTCAAGCACGGCATCAGATTTCAAACATTCGGAAACAATCTGCCCCGAAATTTTATAAGCCGAGCGGAACGGAAGCCCCTTACGCACAAGGTAATCGGCAAGATCGGTCGCATTGATAAATCCCTTTTGAGCAGCCCTCTTCATATTATCGGCGTTGACAGACATAGAAGCTATCATACCGTCAAAAACACGAAGACACATCACTGCGGTATCGCATGCGTCAAAGACAGCCTCCTTGTCCTCCTGCATATCCTTATTATATGCAAGCGGCAGTCCCTTCAGAGTTGTCAGGATAGACATTAAGTCACCGTATACCCTGCCGGTCTTGCCTCGGACAAGTTCAGCCATATCCGGATTTTTTTTCTGAGGCATAATCGACGAGCCGGTTGTATAAGCATCCGAAATTTCCACAAACTTAAACTCCCAGCTCGACCATAAAATCAGTTCCTCGGCAAATCTTGAAAGATGCATCATTACAATCGAAATATCGGATATAAGTTCAGCGCAAAAATCCCTGTCGGACACACCGTCCATTGAATTCAGACATATTCCGTCGAATCCAAGCCTTTCCGCCTCAAACCTTCTGTCGGTATGATACGTGGTTCCCGCAAGCGCACAGCAGCCGATCGGAGAGATATTCATACGTTTACGGCAGTCTGACAGCCGCTCGGAATCGCGTGACAGCATCATTACATAAGCCATAAGATGATGTCCGAAAGTGACCGGCTGCGCTCGCTGAAGATGAGTATATCCCGGCATGATTACAGCTTTGTACTTTTCAGCAGTCCGTGTTATCGTTTCAATCAACGTTTTCAGAAGCTCTGTAATCTTGTCAAGCTCCCCGCGAAGATACATACGGAGATCGAGCGCAACCTGATCGTTGCGGCTGCGCGCCGTATGAAGCTTTTTTCCTACATCTCCGAGCCTCGAAGTCAAAATCTGCTCGACAAACATATGTATATCTTCACATTCGGAATCAAGCTCAAGACGTCCGTTTTCAAGATCATCAAGAATTCCGGTCAGTCCGTCAATTAAAAGTTCGGTATCAGCCTCGGATATAATTCCGACAGCGCCAAGCATAGCGGCGTGCGCCATGCTTCCTCTGATATCCTCTCTGTACATTCTGCTGTCGAAGCTTATCGACGAATTAAAATCATCAGCAAGCTTACTTGTCTCGCCGTCAGTTCTGCCGGCCCACATTTTCACCATTTATATGCGTCTGTCCTTCCCGTATTAAACAACTCAAACAATTTATTTTCTGCCTTCAACCATGGCCTGAACCTTTGTCGGAAGTCCAAAAAGATTGATAAAGCCCGATGCGTCCGTCTGATCGTAATCACTCTCGCCGAAGGTTGCAATTTCCTCGCTGTAAAGTGAATTCGGACTCCAGACACCGGCATTAATCATATTGCCCTTATAAAGCTTAAGTTTAACCTTTCCGGTAACCTTTTCCTGTGTTTTGTCAACAAAAGCAGAGAGCGCCTCGCGAAGCGGCGAAAACCACAAGCCGTTATAAACAAGCTCCGCGAATGTTACGGACATCTTCTGTTTTTCATGCATTGTGAGCTTATCAAGACAAAGCGATTCAAGTACGCTGTGCGCTTTATACAATATCGCTCCGCCCGGAGTTTCGTACACTCCGCGGCACTTCATACCCACAAGACGGTTTTCAACAATATCAATAATTCCTATCCCGTTCTTTCCGCCAAGCTCATTGAGCTTATAAATTATATTTTTTGCACTCATTTTCTCGCCGTTCAAAGCAACGGGAATTCCCTGTTCAAAATCCAAAGTCACATATTCGGGAATGTCCGGAGCATCGATCGGCGAAACTCCCATTTCAAGAAAGCCTTTATGCTCATACTGCGGTTCATTCCCCGTATCCTCAAGGTCGAGCCCTTCATGAGAAAGATGCCACAGATTTTTGTCCTTGGAATAGTTTGTCTCGCGGTTTATCTTAAGCGGAATATCGTGCGCCTCCGCATAATCTATCTCTTCATCACGCGATTTAATATCCCATTCTCTCCACGGAGCAATAATCGGAAGCTCCGGAGCAAAATACTTAAATACAAGCTCAAATCTCACCTGATCATTGCCTTTGCCCGTGCACCCGTGACAAATTGCATCCGCATTTTCCTTTTTGGCAATATCGACAAGCGCCTTTGCAATACACGGACGCGCATGACTTGTTCCCAAAAGATATTCCTCATAAACAGCCCCGGCCTTCATAGTAGGAATTATATAATTATCAACATAATCGTCCGTGAGATCAAGCACATAAAGCTTTGACGCACCTGTTTTCTTAGCCTTTTCCTCAAGTCCGTCAAGCTCATCGGCCTGACCTACGTTTGCGGAAACCGCAATTACTTCGCAGTTATTATAATTTTCCTTTAGCCACGGAATAATTATTGACGTGTCAAGTCCGCCCGAATATGCCAAAACAACCTTTTTAATTTTGCTTTTGTCGATGTTATTCATAATATATGACCATGCCTTTCGTATATATTGTGTCGCCGCAGCGCAGTGTAAAAACTCCGTTTACACCAATACACCAATACACTAAATCTATGCGCCGTGCTCTGCGCCGCCTGTTTTTAATATGTAATTAAAATACATTCGGCATTCAAATGTGCGCTGAATAATTATACGTATATTATACACACTTCAATCGCTTTTGTCAATACCTTTTTTGAATTTTTATTCATGCATCTGCATATTTATAATAATATACAAATTTTCAGCGTTTTACGCGCGCGTTTCCGCTCCATACGCTCCAAATCTGATCTTCGTCGGCAGGCTGGGCGTAGTCGGTGAGGAAGGTAGTGGCAAGCGCGCCCGACGCCCATCCGAACTGTATACATTTCTCGCTTTCCCAACCCCTGAGAATCGCATAAAGCATACCGCCGACAAATCCGTCTCCGCCGCCGATACGGTCAAGAACATGAATAGGCCTCGGCTCAACAATCTGCCATCCGTCCTCCGTGCGCATTATAGCTCCCCAAAGATGCTCATTTGCATTTACAACCTGACGGAGAGTGGTAGCAAAAACCGATACATTGGGATATTCCCTGCTCGTACGTTCTATCATATCCTTAAAGCTGTCGATCTTTGAGGCAATATCAACGCCTCCCGCTTCGGGACCTTTAATGCCGAGACAGAGCTGATAATCCTCCTCATTGCCTATAAGAATATCGGACGCAGAAACAATTTCTTTAAATACCTCCGAAAGCTCCTTCTCACGTCCTTTCCAAAAGCTGGCTCTGTAGTTGAGATCAAAGGAAATGAGAGTACCGTATTTTTTTGCCGCGCGTGCAAGCTCAAGACAAAATGTACTTGTTTCCGGAGAAAGCGCCGCGATAAGACCGGAAAGATGAATAAGCTGAACTCCCTCTATGCCGAAGATACGCTCAAGATCAAAGTCCTTTATATTTAATGTCCGTCCCACTTCTCCGGCACGGTCGTTTGTAACCCGCGGTCCTCTGCTTCCGTATCCGCTGTCGGCTATATTGAACTGATGACGATAGCCCCAAGGACCGCCCTGCTCAACCTCGGCGCCTTCAAATGCCATACCGCGTCTGCGGAGATCGCCTTTGATAAAACCGGCGACCGGACTGTCCTTTACAAAAGTCGTAAGCACCTTTACCGGCAGACCGAGATACGAAGAAATACTTGCGACATTCGTCTCCGCGCTCGTCGCCTGAAGCTTAAATGTATCGCTGCAATGAACGGGCTGTCCTTCCGCCGGGGTAATACGAACTCCCATACTCGAAGGAACAACAAGCGACCACATACAATTCTTTTTGAGTTCTTTCATTACTGTAATCAGACCTTTCGGAAAAAATAGTTATTAACAGGTTTTCTAATTATAGCACTTATCGGAAAAAAAAGCAATAATATAAGAAATAAAAAACTGCCGCAAATGAATAAAATCATCTGCGGCAAAAATACGCCGGGCATACAGACAGCCCCGTATAATTTTACATTATCCAAACTTGGCGGAAATATATTTTTGAATAGAAATACAATCGGATAAAACCCTTCCGCATATCAAAACGGTGGAACCGCCTCCCGAACCTCCGAGCGAAGCGCTTATATCACGCGCTATACTGCGAAGCGAATAATCATCCGCATTTTTTTCGGGAACTGCCGCGGCATAATCATACCCGCTGCCGTCATCTCCGGAAAATACGAAGGCAATCCCGCCTCGTTTTTCGGCAAGCCTCAGGACAAGATTCCGCCGCGACTGCGCATCAAGAAGCGGCTCAAATACGGCGTATCTTTCGATGTCAAAGCTGCTTTCAATACATTCGCAAAGTGAATTGCAAAGCTCACGCGATCTGTGCTTCTCCGATTCCATTTCAGATGACAAACGGGAAACACCCGCGGCAATGTCCGTCCTCTTCACCGAAAGCATACGCGAAATTTCTTCGACCGCAGTCTGCCGTGAGCAATAATCCTCAAGCGCGGAAAAACCGCAGCATACAGTTACGCGGACGCCGCCCTTATAACGCATAAAATCTGTAATTTTTATAATTCCAATCTCTCCGCTTGCCGAAACATGCGGGGCACAGCAAGCACAAAGATCGACGTCTCCCGCACGAACAAGCCGCAGCGCTTCTTTTATCTCCTTCTTGCTTCTGAAGCTCATCGTCTCAAGCTCTTCTGGGGAAGGATAAAAGCATTCAAACTTAAAATTGGAAAAAACCGCTCTATTAGCCTCAGCTTCAAGCCTGCGGAGCTGATCCGCGTTAAGCTCCCCGTCAAAGTCAGCCGTGATAAACTCTACAAAGCCCGCCTCATTTTCAGACATATGAAATCCGACATTATTGCATCCATAGATACTGTATGCCAGACCAGACACTATATGCTCTCCGCTGTGATTCTGCATTCTTCGGAACCGCTTTTCTTTATCTATTCCACACCTTACTCCGGCCCCCTCCGCAACAGGGGCGCATGTACGATGATAAATAACCCCGTCCTTCATATACACATACGATACTTTGATATCAAAGTTCCCGTCGTTTATGTTTCCGGTATCGTGCATCTGACCTCCGCCTCCCGGAAAAAAGGCGCTTCTGTCAAGCACAATATCATATTCTTCGTCGCCATTCTTCAAACATCCAATAACATTGGCGTCAAACTCAAACAGATTTCCCGATTCCTCATAAAGCTTTATTGTTTTTACCGTTAATTCTTTTCCCGCTGTTTCTTTTTCCACTGTTTCTTTTCCCGTTACTTTATCCATTTCAATTCACTGTCCTCATTCCGGCAAAGCTGTTTAATCCCCCTTGCCGTCAAGTATACGCTGAGTTTTTTTGCCGACCGTACCGATATAAACGCCGTAAAGGACCGAAATCAGCACCGACTGTACCATGCATACCGCAAGCTCCTCGATAAATCTCGGAATCCAGAGAATGATAAACGATCTGCCGCTGTATACAGCGAGAACAGCCTGCAGTATCTTAGTGTTGACAGTCGTGACAATAAGTCCCGATATTACAGTAGAGAGCATAATCTTTACAAGCTGAGGGTTTACAATATGGCCGAGTATTTTCTTCCTTTGCTTTCCGTCCTTATCTCTGCTGTCGGTTCCGGAAGCTTCATATCGGGACACGGCGGCCTCAAGAACAAAATAGAGAATACCTATAAGCCCGATAAGCTCCAGTCCGACGGTTGTAAATGAAATATATCCGGATAAATTTTTTCTGTAAGCGTCGCTCGATTTGACTGTAAAGCCGCCGCTCTGAAGTGCCGAAACTGAATAACCCCCGTCGCTGTATACGGAAACAAGCTTAAGCGTAAGCTCTTCGCACGTGCCTTCTTCAAAAGATATTCCGTTCTGAGACGCAAATTTCTCCGCCGAAGAACTCTTTTCAGAAACGATTACAATTTCCGAAAAATCAATTCCGGTAAAAGCTTCCTTATCTATAGAAGTATATACGGACGGTATGTATATTCTTTTCACATCCTCACAGGACGAGAAAGCTCCGCCGCCGATTTTTGTAACGGGACGTTCATATCCGTCAAGATCAGCCTTTGACGGCAGAACAATCGTCTCACTGTCGGAAACCGCAGTTACAGTAAAAACATCATTATTATATTTTGCAAGATTTACTACCGCTCCGGAAACCGCATTTTTCTCAATAGATTCCATTCTGCCCCTCGTTGCAAGCTGCGATTGAGACGCCGTAATATCGTTGAGGATTCCGTCCGAAATTAAACTTATATGAACCGTCAGCCCCAAAGCCCCCACAATTACAAATGCAGAGAGCGCCAGAATTCTTACGCTTTTTCTCGGTCTGCGGACAAACAGCCGCCAGATGATACCTTTGAGTACGCCTCCGGCAAATGCTGTCAATGTAAGCCAAGGAATATATGCTCCGTCTGGCTTTATAAGATAGCCTATAAAATCAGACGCGGCGCTTGCTATACCGCCGTATATCGGACCGCAGATAAATGCGGGAAACGCTGTAAACACTCCCGCAAGGCTGATACGCAGACCGTCCGCTCCAAGCAACGGAATCTTAATCGTCAAAAAAAGCTTCGAGACTACTGCAAGTCCGATAAAAACCGCACAGAGCGTCATTTTAAGCAACGAGCTTTTAACAAGTCGTGAATTTTTCTTTGCTTTTTTATCTTCTCCGCCTCCGTTTTCTGCACAGGCCGCTTCTTTTGAACCGGTTTGATCCTTTCGATCATACAAACTGTCAGCCCTTGTTTCCGCATCATCTTGATCCGAAACATTTTCATCCGTCAGCGTTTGATTGTTTGCCGCCGAATTCGTTTCCGCAGCTTCCGACATTCTGGCTTTGCTGAAAAGTACCTGTTCCCCGTCAGCCCCCGAAGCCTGCTTGTCATCCTCTACCGTTTTCCCAGATACCAAACTCACTCCGAAAGTTCCCGTTTCGGCACTGCACGATTCTGTCATACCCGCCTCACCTGCCGTATCCACCATATCCGCTGTATCTGCCATATTCGCTGTACCGGCCATATCCGCTGTGCCAGCCATATTCGCTTTACTCGCCATATCCGACGTTTCTGCCGCTGCTTCCGTTTCATGATTTTCGGCGTCATTCAAACACCGCATATTGCCGACACTCTGAACCTCCGCCGTCTCCGCGAAAAGCTCCCTTTTCACCTTCACTGCACCACCGAACTTATCATCCGCCGCAGTCCGTTCTCCTCCTGCTTTCTCATTTGTCATGTCATCCGATAAATCTGTCATTTTCAACCGTTTCCTTTCTGCGAAACCGCAGAAGCATATGAAAAACAAAAAACCGACGTCTGTGCCGTCGGTTTATAATTAGTCCGATATGCCACAGCGGGATGCGAAACGTACACCGCATTTCCCGGTTTCAATACCGGTAATTTCGTCCGCAGGACAAACTCCCCGTCCCCGCGGCACTTAACGCGCACGTTCTACTCTGTAATATTGCAGATTCTGTCTGCTCCTGTATATTATAGCAAAAAACGATGCCAATGTCAATACATTAACGGCAATTAAAATACTGTAAACTTTAAATAGATTTTACAAATTGACGATAACAAATCTTACCCAAGCAATGTAAAATATAAATTAACAAAATATATCCGACAAATAACAGTTGAATTTGTAAGAAAAATCGTATATTATATATCGTGTATTATATATAGTAGATTATATATAAAAATATATAAAACAACAAAAACTTTCCCGTATTTTAATAATGCGCAAAGCGCCGTCAAGCTTGATTCGGCAGCGGATTGCAAGCCACCGAAAAATACCTGCAGGACCTGCCGCCGAAGGTGCGGGGTACCAAGTGCGGGACACCGGAGAGCGTGACACCTTGCTTATAATTATAAAATCAGAAGAAAGGAACGGCTATAATTTTAAAAATGATTTATTGTGTTGAGGACGACTCCAGCATACGAGAGCTGATGATTTACACTCTCGGCGCTTCACATTTTGAAGCTGTAGGATTCCAGGACGGGAACGAACTTTTTGAGGCGCTGCAAAATGAGCTCCCCCAGCTTATAACGCTGGATATTATGCTTCCGGGGGAGGATGGAATCTCTATTTTAAAAAAGCTGCGCTCAAATTCAGCAACCGCAAATATTCCGATTATTTTATGCACGGCAAAGGGTACCGAATACGACAAGGTTATCGGGCTTGACTACGGCGCGGACGATTATCTTGTAAAGCCGTTTGGAATGATGGAAATGATTTCCCGAATCAAAGCCCTGCTCCGCCGCACCTCGCCGCAGAAAGATATACAAAAACTGCGCGTCGGAGAACTTGAAATCAATCTTTGCGAACACACTGTCACGGCAGGAGGAAAACGAATACAGCTTACGCTGAAGGAATACGAACTGCTGCGTCTATTCATGGAAAATACCGGCAGAGTATTCACGCGCGACGAGCTGCTCTCCAAGATATGGGACGCCGATTATATCGGAGAAACCCGGACTGTTGATGTCCATATAGGAACGCTGCGAACAAAGCTCGGAGCTTACGGAAACTATATCGAAACTATCCGCGGAGTCGGATACAGAATAGAAAAAAATATCTAAGCCTGCAAGGAAGCTCTAATTTTCTGCAGAAAGGGGGCATTTCAAGCCATGACAAATCGGATTTTTCGTTCAATATGTCTTGTTGCGCTCGCAGTTTTTCTTTCATGCCTTATTCTGATAATGGGAGTAATGTATGAATATTTTTCAGGCGTACAGAAAAAGCAATTAAGAATGCAGACAAGCCTTGCCGCACAAGGAGTGGGCAACGAGGGATACGATTATCTGACCGGACTCGAAACTGATGAATTCCGTTTAACATGGATAAGCCCGAACGGCACAGTCTTATATGACAGCCAAACAGATTCATCCACAATGGAAAATCATCTCGAAAGAGAGGAAATCCGAGAAGCGTTTGAAACGGGATACGGAGAAAGCGTGCGTTATTCTTCAACAATGATGGAACGTTCTCTGTACTCCGCCAAACTCATTAATGACGGCTCGGTCCTTCGTCTCTCAATATCTCAGAACACAATTCTTATTCTGGTTTTGGGTATGGCACAGCCCATATGCATAGTTTTTGCGGTAGCAATAGTTTTGTCCTTGTTTCTCGCGTCGCGCCTTTCAAAAAAGATTGTAAAACCGCTCAACAACATCAATCTTGACAATCCCATGGCAAATGACGGCTATGATGAGCTCTATCCTCTGCTGCACCGTATCGACAGCCAGCAAAAACAGCTTAAAAGACAATCCACGGAACTGAACAGAAGAAAAAACGAGCTTGACGCAATTATAGAGGGAATGAACGAGGGTCTTGTTCTGATTAATAAAAAAGGAACAATTCTGAGTATTAACCGCGCGGCGGCGAAGCTCCTTGACACAGATATGCATATAACCGGAGACAACCTCTTCGCGATATGTCGAAGTGGCGATATACATGAAGCTCTTGCGCTCGCGGCAGACGGAAACAGAACAGAAAAAATAGCCGAGCTGAACGGCGAACATTATCATATCGACGCAAGTCCGATTATCTCGGAACAATCAGTATCAGGAGCCGCCCTGCTTATATACAGCGTCTCGGAAAAGGAAAAATCCGAGGAGATCAGACGGGAATTTACAGCAAACGTTTCACACGAGCTTAAAACCCCGCTTCACTCAATATCGGGCTATGCCGAACTTTTAAAAAACGGTATGGTAAAAGATGAGGATGTAGCCCCTTTCTCAAAAAAGATTTACAGCGAAGCTCAGCGAATGATACAGCTGATAGACGACATTATCAGTCTGTCGCATCTCGATGAAGGCGCCGGCGATATGAAACGCGAGGATGTCGACTTATATACACTTGCCGAAAATGCGGTCAGCAGTGTTGAAAACGAAGCTCAAATTGCAAATGTGACTATTGAGCTTACAGGTGAAACAGCCGTTGTAAACGGTATTTCGCAGCTGCTGTTCGGAATGGTTTACAACCTGTGCGACAATGCGATTAAGTACAACCGTGCCGGAGGAAAAGTAAACGTCGACGTCCAAAGCAATGACGATTCCGTGATATTGACAGTTTCAGACACCGGAATAGGAATACCTGAAGAACATCGGGAAAGAGTTTTTGAAAGATTTTACCGAGTGAATAAAAGCCATTCAAAGGAAGTGGGAGGAACCGGCCTCGGACTTTCGATTGTCAAGCATGCGGCTATGATTCACGATGCTAAAATAACGCTTCGCAGTGTACTCGGCGAGGGTACTGACATAACGGTTGTATTTCCAAAAAACAATTGAATATATAAATAAAAAAATGAACGCCAAGATTCAATAAAGCAAAAAGTAACGTGACAAGGCGGCGGGACGGCGAATTTAACGCCGCTGAAGAAAGTCGGCAGAAGCCTCCGAAAAAGGGCGGGTATCTTGCTTTCAGCTATAACAGACGATTTGCCCCGAAAAATTTCATAACCTATTTCACTCACTTTTAATACAAAGTAAAATACCGCTTTACAAGAATTTTACGAAGATCCGATAATAGATTTGATGAAAACATGATACACTTATTACATATGTAAAATGTTTTTAACATAAAATATTGCTTAACTACAACCATTCAACAAGGAGCAGTTTTTTATCTATGGATATTTTCAATCTGTTGTCGCTTATAGGCGGCCTGAGTCTGTTTCTGTTCGGTATGACAGTCATGGGACAAGCCCTCGAACGCCGCGCCGGCGGAGAGCTTAGGTCTCTTCTCGGAAAATTCACCACAAATAAGATGGCCGGTCTGCTGACGGGAGCAGGAGTTACTACGGTAATTCAAAGTTCTTCGGCCACGACGGTAATGGTAGTCGGTTTTGTAAATTCCGGACTGATGTCGCTCCGTCAGGCAATCAATGTAATCATGGGTGCAAATATCGGCACCACCATTACAGCATGGATCCTCAGCCTGAGCGGAATCGAAAGCAGCAATATTATCCTGAAACTGCTCAAACCGACATCGTTTACACCGGTGCTTGCCCTGATCGGTATAATTCTTTTTATGTTCTGCAATAGCGGCAAAAAAAAGGACACCGGCACGATACTTCTCGGCTTTGCAACATTGATGTTCGGAATGGATACAATGTCCGCCGCCGTTTCAGGCCTTGCCGACGTACCGGCCTTTCAGAACATGTTCATTATGTTCAAAAATCCGATTCTCGGCGTTCTTGCCGGAGCGATTCTTACGGCAGTTATTCAGTCAAGCTCCGCGTCGGTCGGAATTCTTCAAGCGCTTGCGGTAACAGGACAGATTTCATACGGCGCCGCAATTCCGATTATAATGGGGCAAAATATAGGCACATGTATAACCGCAATTATTTCATCTGTAGGAGCAAATAAAAACGCAAAACGAGCGGCTCTTGTCCACCTTTCTTTTAATGTAATAGGTACAGCGGTATGGCTTGCCGTTTACTGCGCGGTAAAGGCGATATTTAATCCGCTTCTCTTTAACGAATCTATTTCCCTTTTCGGAATCGCGGTTGCACACTCCGCATTTAATATACTTTGCACGTTATTGCTTCTGCCGATGTCGGGACTGCTCGAAAAACTCGTTATACGGCTTGTTCCGGATTCAAAAACGCCCGAGCAGCAGGCCGAGCTTGACGAGCGTCTGCTCGCCACTCCCTCAATCGCTCTCGAAAGATGCAATTCCATAGCCGTACAAATGGCAAATACATCGGTCGAAGCCCTCAAAATGAGTATTTCAGCCCTCGAAGGCTATACCTCCGAAGCTGCGGAAAAAATCCGTACAGACGAGGAATCTACCGATCATCACGAGGATATTCTCGGTTCATATCTCGTTAAGCTAAGCTCAAGCCGCATCAGTGAAGCCGACAGCGCGGAGGCCGCCAAGCTTTTGAAAATAATCGGGGATTTTGAAAGGATTTCAGACCACGCCGTCAATATACTTGAATCGGCAGAGGAAATGCGCAGTAAAAAAATAACCTTTACCGACAGTGCTGTCAGAGAGCTGGAGGTATTGTCAGGTGCGATAAATGAAATACTCGACCTCACCCTTGCCGCCTTTATAACTAACGATCCGAATACTGCGCTTCAGGTTGAACCGCTTGAACAAATCATTGATGAACTTAAGGAGCAGCTCCGCACAAGACATATAAACAGACTTCAGCGCGGAGAATGCTCCATTGACGCCGGATTTGTATGGTCGGATCTTCTTACAAATATAGAGCGTGCCTCCGATCACTGCTCAAACATTGCGGGATGTATAATTGAGACGTCACGAAGCAGCATGAATATGCATGAATCCCTGCGCAAATTCAGAGATACCAGCGAGGATTACAAAAGAGAATTTGAAACTTACCGCGAAAAATACAGACTTGCAAACATCTGAAACTTAACTCTGAGAATGCTGTACGTTTCACACCGGATTATCAAATCAACGCACGCTCCTGTCCAAGCATAACCTTAAACTCAATCATAACCCCAAATCCAAGCTGAACCTTAAACTCAAGTATAGCCTTAAACTCAATCATAACCTCAAATCCTAGCATAATTTCAAACTAAAGCAAAAAGTCAGACACCTTATATATGTGTCTGACTTTTATTACATTTATATACTAAAACATTAAAAAAGAGCAAGTCATGGGACTTGCTCTGATATGGGGTGAATGATGGGGCTCAAACCCACGACCTCCAGGGCCACAACCTGGCGCTCTAATCAACTGAGCTACACCCACCATACTTAGAACAATATTATTGTACCACAAAAGCTGTTGTTTGTCAATATAATTTTGAAAAATAATCCTGTTTTCGCAGAACGTAATTTATGATTTCGCTTTCTTGCTTTCCGAAAACGTTTTCGGCATGTTATAAAACAATAAACGTCCAAAATAAATGCGCAATCGGATAAAAACAATTCCGGATAAAGTACAACTTACATCGCCGCTTTTAGCTTTCGCGCGCCGCAGCTCACATTTTTCCGATACATCCGTAAAACTCACCGAAAAATGCCGGCCCCATACTTAATAGAACGAGACCGGCTTCTTGAATCAATTTAACGCGTTATAATGTTGTAATATTATAAAAACTATTTTTTTCTTGAAAATAAATCCTTAAAGTCCGCAGCCGCAAATATACCGCAAACAATAACGATAACAGAGCAGATTATTGTCATCGGAGTCAAAACACTGGTATCGCGTAAAATCAAAACGGTAAACAAAATAGCCCACGCAGCATATGTAACATTTAACGCCATAGCTTTTGACGCACCTATAGACGCGATTGCTCTGTAATAGCACAAATACGAAACCGTTGCAAATAACGCCGCTAATACAATTACAGGAATAAGCCATCCCGTTCCAGAGGTAAAGAGACTCACTGTAAATCCCCATCCCCTCAGTACGGGAATAATAATAACGCCGTATACAAGAGCCGATGTAGTTTGACGAATCTGGAGAGCATATTCATCCTTTACCTCAGGATCCTGCATGCATTTTGCAAGAATGACAGCTTCAATTCCCCATCCGAATGCACACATCAATGCTCCGCATATGCCGAGCAGAAAATTTGAAATATTCAATTCCGGAGAATAGCTTAAGCCGTAAACGCCGAGCAAAGTAACGACTAACAGCACCCAACGGTACCACTGCATTTTTTCCTTGAGAAAAAAGAAAGCCAAAATCACACCGATCGCGGGAAAAACCGCGCTCGCAACAGCTCCGATAGAAGCACCCATATAATTTATAGACATTACATATCCGGTCATCCCTATCGGTCCGCCGATTACCGCGGCAAGTGCGACAAATTTTCCGCTTTTGGTTTTAAAAGCTTTCCAGACATTTTTCAAATTCCCCCGAACTCCGTTGTAAATCGTCGCCCAAATTGCGGAGAAAAAGTCGTGAATAAACGTACTTACAAACGGGGCGAGAAAAATTGCCTGCTCTGTGGAAATAAACGGTGCCATTGCCAATGCAATGCCCAAAATAACTGTTTCCAGCGCCCATGTAATGCCCGCAAAAATTCCATAACTCATATTAATTCCAAAACCTTTCCAGCGCGCAAGCCATTCGGCACACACACTACTCTGTCAAATACACGTCTTTAAATTGCGCTTCAGTCTCTCGTATCTCTCGCACGCCCAGTCCTCCATCGGCTGACCGTCGTACGGAACTCTGGTTTTTGCCCACAGCGTCCACAGATAATCTACGTAGAGCTTATTCGCTTGAAAATGCTTCCAGTCCGCTTCCTCCGGTTTTCTGCCGAGATACTCCGTCAAAAACATTTCGTCATGGGAGCGTTCATATGAAGCTTCGATAGACACATCCGCAAGATCCCAGATACCGTCGTTCATGCCGGCATATTCCCAATCAATCAGATACATTCTATCTCCGCCGGACATCACCCAGTTTTCGCACAAAGCATCGTTATGACACGGAACTTTTTTAATATTGCATATACTGTCAACCTCGGCCTTGATTTTCATG
Source organism: uncultured Eubacteriales bacterium (assembly GCA_948467545.1). GTDB lineage: Bacteria > Bacillota > Clostridia > Oscillospirales > CAG-272 > UMGS911. Next base: position 311,403 of record CAOKER010000001.1, on the reverse strand, counting down.
ACGGCGGCTTTTACATCAGAATAATCGTCATACATATCGACATTTTTGTCACTTATGATTTTTTCATATCCGCCCGCCATATCAAATACTTCAAACGGAACTCCGGTATCCTCGCCGCTTGCGTGCAGCTTTTTAAATACGGCGGCAGCCTTTACGATATGTTCTCTGCTCCGCATCGACTCAGCCGACATCGTTACGGCGTTCGGTATCAGCCTTGTAACCTTAGAGCCGTCGCTGCCGAAATAAAGCAGCTCGGCATCTATTCCCAGACGGCACGCAAGCTCCGTGCTTATTTTTTCGTTACCACGTACTATAAGCTCCTCAGTTCCTTCCCCGGGAATTCTGACAACATACCCCTCTCCGTCCGCAAATTTTACTTTGTACGTACGGTTGGTAAGTCCGCCCATTCTCGAAATTTCAGAATAATCCGATTTTCCGATTACTTCATCGAGCAGATTCCTTACCCTGCATAGATCCTCCTGCACGATTTCCTTTGCCATTTTAAAAATCCTCCCTTTTAATAAGACGCAAAGCGCCGTCATTTAGAAATTCAGCGGCGGATTGCACCGCCGTCCCAAAAAGCTCGGCCGGCCCGCCGCGAAACGCGAAAGAAGCGGCGGACAGTTTGCTTTATATATAAAAATGTATACCGCCAAGTCCCGCAAAAATACTTTATGTAATTATTTTAAATTTCCCTTTTCTATAATCAAATTCATACCTTGAATTTCCGTAAGAAAACTCAAAACCGACGGCCTCCGCTCCCGACTTTCCTTTGACGGCGGAAATATCGGTAATTTCAGCCTCACCGCAGCCAAGTTCGGCGGCCGTCCGCTTCAGAATCGCCGATCTTGTGTCGCCGATATAGCTTGTGTCAAACATTCTGAGCTCCTCAAGACTGTCAAATTCAAAAATAAAGCTGCTGTCATACCGCCTTATTCTCAGCTTAAGCTCATCAAGATGCTTCATATAAATTGACTCCCAAAGCAGTCCTGCGGTTTCCGGAAGCTCATACTCGGACAAAAGAATATCCGTAAATTTTCTGCTGAATTCTTCGTTCCAGAACACATGTCCCAACATATACCATGCGTTGCTTCCTCCGATTTGAACATGGTTGACATATCCGTCGTTTCCGACTTCCATACACCATTCCTTCGTCGCGCCGTCAGCATATACGGCAGCGTAATATGAATCATCGACTTCCGGCTCAAAAGGGTTTTTCACAAAATAATTGTCTGCCGAACAAATATATGTATTCCTGAGATATTTTCTCGCAGCATATATACTTGAATTGTTGTTTCGGATATTGTAGTCATTGTTTTCAATGATATGCACACCCGTCTTGTCCTCAAGATAATAAAACCGTTCCTTCATATATCCGGTAACAACAATAATTTCATCTATTCCGGCTTCCTTAAGCTGACGTATCTGACGTTCAATTAATACCTCGCCCCTCACGTCTATCAGCGCCTTAGGTTTTTCATACGACAGCGGGGCAAAACGACTGGATACTCCGGCCGCCATAATTACCGCATTGTCCACTTTAAAGCTCATTTTCGACGCCTCCCTCAAAAAAGTCCATAACTCAGCTTATTCCTCGGGCAGAATATCCGATTCCTGAACGACCGTCCAGTTATCCCTGTTTAACATATTGTCGTGGACAGAGTACCACTTCGACGGAAGAAATTTATTTCCGTTATTTACGTTTACATCCCATGCAAACGAAGCTATAACATACTGATCATGCGCTGTTTTTTCGTCGGAGTTTATCAGCTTGCCGGTAAAAGGATTTACCGGCTCTTCAATGATTCCGCCGACAGCCAAGGTCGGTACGTCGCCGTTTGTCATAAACTCATCGCTTATCACAAATCCGCTGCCGTTAAAGTCCTTAACCATCAGAAGCGGATAATAATATGCCAAATCCATACCGTCATCCAGCATAAGCTCATCTGAATGTTCAAGCAGTCTCCCGTGGTCGGATACTAAAATTATTCTTGTGTTGTCGTATACTCCGTTTTCGCGCATATAGTCAAACCATTTTCCCAGCTGAAGCATTGTAGCCATATTGGTCTGATAATGAATCACCTGCTGCTCCGTTTCCATTTTCAAGGTTTTTCCGTTAAGAGTAAACCTGTCTTTATTATTTTTCTCATATTCGCTGTTGTCAACATTGTTTGACGGCGTGTATTCCGGCTCCTGCAGCATCATGGGCTCATGAGTTATATCGTTCGACATCATTAAAAACGTATTTTCGGTCCCGTCCGAAACCTCGGTGATTCCGGGAAGATTCGACAAAACATTATAGCATTCCATGAATGCCTGACTTATACCTGTCGAAGTAAGCGTGCCGTCTGTCGTTTGTCCGGAATATATTTCCTCCTGCACAGAACCGCTCTGGTTATAGTTTCCGCGATCGTACATGATCTCCTGAAGACAAAGCGGCGCTGCTTTTAAAATTCCATAGCAGAAGAAATTTCTTGAATTACTTTGTACAAAGCCCTCCTTAGATGAAACATCACCGAATTTCCCTTTGGTTATATATTTGCTGATGCCGGGATACTCATCATAAATTGACAAATCCGGTATCCACTGATAATTCGCATAAGGAGGATCGCACACGGTAACATCAAAATCATTTTTATCGAACAGCACAGGCATTACCTTCAGAGCTTCGTTGTGCTTTTCCCTAAGTGATTCACTGCTTCTCTTGTTCATTTCATAAGGAGTATATTCATAGCCTCCAAACAGAGCTGGAGAACCGAAATTCGTCTGGCCTCCGAAGGATATGACGTTTGAATAGTAAGTAAAGCCGGAGAACTGCTCCTTAAGCTCCGGTTTCTCGTTGAAGATATACGGAACATATTGTCCCATAGCTCTGTCAAGCATGAGAACAATAACATTTTTGCCGTTCTTGCTAAGCGTAAATCCGGGATTTTCTGATTTGTTAGCCGCCGCCTGAGCTTTGATACCGCTGACAGAAGAATTTATATTTACGATATTGTACGCGGACATTCCGACGATTGCCACGGTAAAAATAACCAAAATATCAAAAATTCTTTTTCTTCCGAACTTTGCTATAATATATAGAACAGCCGCAGCCGCCAATATGATTGCCGCATTTATAAGCTGCTGCTTTAAACTGAAATTCAAACCGTTTTCATACTTAAGGCTTGCACTCAAAAGACCGAGATTTCTCCCGAAAAACATATAGTTTATAAGCGCCGCCCCGGAGAGAATCCAGACCGCCCTGTCAAACAACGGCTTGACGGACGGCTTTGCCAACCAGTAGAAAACGCCCATCCAAATAACAAAAATACCGAAAGCGAGACAAAATGAGCTTACAATAAACCATATGGGATTGTAAAAATAATTTATATCTACGAATTCCTGCGGCGACGACTTCATAACCGCGGACGGAATCAATACTCCCGTAAGCACGGACAGAAATATTCCGCCGGCAAAAAACACTTTTTTATTGTATTCCCCTTCCGCAATTTTTAAATTGAAATTAACTTTGTTTTTAAGCATGGTATACACAAGAGGAAGCTGAAGCAGTATTCCGAGAGCTATAAAGAATACCGTTCTTCTGAGAGTGGGAAATTTATAGAAGAAAAGTCCGAATACAAGCACTCCGATACCGCATGCCGAGAAAAGAACGCTCAAAACTTTCATTGGATTTTTCAATTTGTAAAAAATAGTCTTAATCAGCGAAAAAGTATTGTTAAGCGTCCAGTAGAAAACAAGTCCGGACGGAGATGAATACAAAAATACCAAGAAAAATACAGCCATGGCATAAAGCTGAATTTTTTGCTTTAAAGAGCTTCCCTTTGTAAAAATCATGCATGAAATCAGATTGATAGCCGTCATAATAACCGGAAGGATATTGAAAGCTCTTCCCGCAATAACCAACATTCCGTCAGGCTTTCCGAGATCGGCGATTGGACCGAAAGAAACTCCGCCCAAAAGCTCAAGGCCCGAAAGAAAACGGTACGCCGCAATAAAAAAGGGTATCTCCAAAAACAACGAAACAGCTCCGCGAAGCACGTATGTGGGCTTATAATTATTCTGACGGTAATACGTCTGAAGCATCATCATACGTTCGTCGCCGCTGAACGTTTTTTTAATATGAGATACACCCCTGCGCAGCTTTATCTCCATATCACGCTCCTCCTCCTGCATAGCGTCCGCGCGCTTATACAGAGGAAGAACCAAAAAATTCATAACCAGACTGAGCACAATGATAGCAAGTCCCGGATTGTCAATAACCCTGTACGCTATCATATAGATCACTTCAAAAACCAACTGAAGCGGTTTGAATAAAAGTGTATTTATAATAGTCCAAAAAGACATTTTGTTTTTTTCCGTTCCTTTCGTATATACTCAAAGCGTTTTTTCTTTTGTCACCGGCGAAGTAAGTTCACTGTATTTGTTCAGCAGATAATCGACAGCCCGCTTTGTACCTTCGCCTCTGTATGCCCATGTCTCTTCACGCACCGCCTGTCTTCCCCGCTCATATTCCGTTTCGGTAAGGCAGGCATCTATCATATCCTTTAATGACGCAAGATTGTCGGCGGTCAGCTTCTTTCCTATCCGAGGAAGTGCCGTAAACGTCCAGAACGGAGTATCAAGCCACCACGCGTCATACGGGCTTTTGTCAAATTCGGTGTCGGCATATATCACCGGCTTGTCATATACAAGCGCAAAATCAAAAATAACACCCGAAAAGTCTGAAATCATAATATCGGAACGTTTAAGCACCTCAAAATTATCATTGTCACGGTTCCACTCAAGCCGATCGGATTCCGGAAATTCCCGCATTATCTTATCCATAAGCTCCTTTTCGGCGGTAAAAGACTGCGGATGCGGGCGCACAATAATGTGATACCCTGTTTTAAGCAGCACATCTATAATTTTGCCGCCGAATTTTCCGAAAATTGAGCTTTTTCCCCACGACGGAGCAAGCAAAACAGTTCGCTCGTGAGGCGCTGTATCAGGGCTTGTCCTAAGCCTTTCCGCCATTTCATCCATATAAGGAATCCCGATTTTGACAAGCTCCTTTTCGGGAAGTCCGCGCAGCTTCTCCAAATTTCTGACGTCTCTTTCCTGGTAGTCCGCGGAAAGCAGCAGAGCGTCATAATAATCTATTCCGAACATGCGGTATCCTGCCACCTCGGTTGCCGCATGCAGCATATGTACATAGCACTGAACATCCTTTGAACGCTTCCACTGGTAAACGTCAAGCCCTGGCGTACTCGAAACAACTATCGACGCGTTAAGAAAATTGAGCTTTGCAAAGGCCTTATTGTGTTCACCGATAAATTCGCCCTTTACATGCTTATAATCGCAGTTAAGCGCCGGATCGTCCGAGGACGCCGTCATATAAACAATATCGGTTCCGCGCTTATCAAATTCGCGGCAAACAGGCTCAAACACATTCCAGTATCTTTTATCGTCGGAAAATATTACAAACGGTATCTTCTTTGAATTTGTTTCAACCTTTTTTCCTCCGCTTAGTATAAAACGCAGCTTTACTATCCAGTTCTTCAGAAGATAATTCAAAGCTCCTATAATTCCGATTAAAATCGCGAACAGCATGCTTCCGGTTCCCGGATCAATGTATAGTCTCATAATGTTTTCCTCTTAAAAATTTAAATCTAATATTTTTTAAGTTCAATGTTCTCATAAACATCCCGACTTCAAAGTATCTTACAATGAATCGGCGTTTCGCCGCTCAAAACCTCCTCTGCAAGCAGTAACAAAGAAACTTGTCTGCGCAGAGCTTTTACTTAGCGGCATTGCGCCGCGTGCTTTCGGAATAACCGAAATGATTCGGTAGCTTTCGCCGCAAAATCACCGCAAATTGCCGCATAATTGCCGCAAAATCGCCGCTTTAAGAGGCAAAACCGAGTTTGCAGGAGCTTTAGCAAACAAAAACTTTATGAGCAACAGCCCCATTATAGCACATAATAATAAAAAAGTAAACTTAAAATAACAAAAAAGTAAAATTGTATCCGACAAATGTTTATCTCATTAAAAATCGGTTGTGTTTTTTCACAGATTTGTACGTTTTATCATCTTGCAAAAAAACCGTAAAAGTGATATAATGGTAAAAATTTAATAACTGATATTAGAAGATACGGTTTGAAAAGTTGTATACTGAGTAGATAAAAAGGGAATCCGGTTCGAATCCGGAACAACCGCCATTACTGTATTTGACGAGATAGGGGCGCAAAAGCCATTGGGAAAAATCTGTCCTGAGAAGGCGCCGCCCTGTGTGAATCCATTGTATGATTAATTTTATCGTGTAATTAATAAATTATATAATTAATAATATGATAATTCGCTGAATCATAAGTCAGGATACCTGCCGTTTCTTTTCAGGTTTAACACAGCTTTGGTGAGAAGAGTGCAACCGATTTATCGCCGCATTGCGGCTTGGGATTTACACTCTTTTTATTTTTTTATTTTCTTTCCAAATCTCAAGTCAGACCGCAGTATCTCTATGTCATGATTCATAAGCGGATTAAATCTGTTGTGCTCCTTAAGGCCTGATAACCTTAGGGAGTTTTTCTTTTGAGTACCTGTGAGTACCTGAATTTTTCAGTTTGAAGGAGGGATAGAAGTGACGTCAGATGAGAAAAAGTCCTGGGCGGAAGAGCTTTTGCATCGAAAAAAAGAAGAACTCGGCAGAATTCCGCGCAAGGATGATTTTGATGAACCCACCCGATCCCGAATTAAGGCGTTCCTCGGACCGTGGCCGCGTGCACTGGAAGCCGTCGGGCTTAAAGAACCCAAAAAGGCAACAAAAAAATCAAAAAAAAGAAAAAAGACCGCCTCAAAATCCTGACACGAAACTCCGATTAACAGCTAAAATGAAGAGCCGCCGCAGGCGGCATGAGGTATTTACATGAGGTATTTATATGAAAATTAAAACAAATCGCTTTATTGCAGGCCTTCTTTCTGTTATTATGATAATATCGGCAATACCGATGACAGTATCCGCAGAAGAGGCTGACCTGAAAATTTCAACTCTTGCAGAGCTGCAGCAGTTTGCTGCCAATGTAAACAACGGAAATACATACGAGGGCAAAACGGTTGTCCTTGAAGCGGACATTGCTCTCGGCGGAGAGAGCTCTCCGTGGACACCTATAGGAAATGAAAACAACCGCTTTAAAGGAACCTTTGACGGAGAAAACCATATTATCAGCGGTCTTTTCATCTCCGACAGTTCGGGAAAAAATCTCGGACTTTTCGGATATGTTGAAAACGGTACCGTTGAAAGTGTAACAGTAAAAGGAAGTGTTACAGGAAGCGGAAATGTCGCAGGTATCGTCGGATATCTCTCTGAAGGAAATATTAAAAACTGCGGCAGCAACGCAGACGTAAACGGCTCAAGCGCCGTAGGCGGCGTTGTAGGGTACGTCGGCGGCGCATCTTCTGTCATTGGATGCTATAACTCCGGTTCGGTTACGGGCACCACAGGCTACATCGGCGGAGTTACAGGACAGCATTGGAGAGCGGGAACAGTGGAAAACTGCTATAATACAGGCGTCGTCACCGGTCCCGCTACAGTCGGCGGCGTAGCCGGAGGTCACAAGGCAGCTTCTCCGACTCTTACAAACTGCTATAATGCAGGCATGGTAATAGATTCCGCAGGCAATGCCAACAACATCGGCGCGGTAATCGGTGCAAGCAGAGGGACAAACAGCGGCTGCTTTTACCTGAGAGGCACCGGAACCGACAGCAAGAACGGTATAGCCGAGACCGACACTCTCGACGCGGCAGCTCTCGGTATCGGATTTAAAGCGGACGATGACAATCTCAACCGCGGATATCCGATTCTTGCATGGCAGACAAAAATGCCGGATGTAATAATCGGAAGCTATGAAGAGCTGAAGGCATTTGCCGTAAGCGTAAACGAAGGAAACACGTACGAGGAGAAGCTCATACGTCTGGATGTAAATGTATATCTCGGCGGAGAGAACTCTCCGTGGACTCCCGTCGGAACGTCGGCGTCACCCTTTAAAGGAATATTTGACGGTAACTATCACACAGTAAGCGGACTTTATATCAACGGAGGATCATCACTCGGTTTCTTCGGAAATGTAGACGGCGGTACCGTAAGAAATCTTGTGGTCAAAGGAAGCTCGGCAGGCTCCGGAGACGTCGCGGGAATAGTCGGCAAACTCACAGCAGGAAAAATTACAAACTGCGGCAATGAAGCAACTGTATCCGGCAGCGCCAACGTCGGAGGTATAGCAGGCTCGGTCAACGGAGACTGTACTGTCAGCGGATGCTATAACTCCGGTTCGGTTACGGGCACTACAGGATACATCGGCGGAGTTACAGGACAGCATTGGAGAGCTGGTACGGTGGAAAACTGCTATAATACAGGCCCCGTTACCGGTCCCGCTACAGTCGGCGGCATAACCGGAGGGCACAAGGCGGCTTCTCCGACGCTTACAAACTGCTATAATGCAGGCATGGTAATAGATTCCGCAGGCAATGCAAACAACATCGGTGCGGTAATCGGGGCAAGCAGGGGAACAAACAGCGGCTGCTATTATATCAAAGGAACGGGAACAGACAATAAGACAGGCATAAGCGAAACCGAAAGCATCTCCGCCTCTTTTCTCGGCTCCGCGTTTACCGACAGCCAAGGCAATCCCATACTGCTTTGGGAAAGCTCTGTCTGCACGGACATACCCGTCCGCCCCGCATTCACAGAAAGTACAGAGCTTTCCGCGCAGCTTGCCGAATACATCAAAGCAGCTGTCGCCAGCACGAAAAAACATTCGGATATCAGCGGAACACTTCTCGGAAACGAGGGGTATATGTCGGGAGCAAGTTCCACCGAAACCGATTGGATGGCGCTTGCAATGGGACGCTTCGGATACTATGATTCCGGTGCATATTACTATATGATTGATGACGGAACAGGATACGATGATTATCTTGCCGCAATGAAATCCTATATTGAAAAGACTTATTCGGATAACGGCGGAATTCTGCACAGCGCCAAGGCAACCGAATGGCACCGTGCAGTCGTCTCAATCGCAGCGCTCGGCGGCAATCCTGTAAGTTTCGGTACATACAACGGAAGCCCGATTGATCTTATTGCGGACGGAAGTTACAACAATGCGCTTAAAGCAGGTCCCGGTACTCAGGGAATAAACGGCTGGATTTGGGGACTTATAGCCATGGATACGGGTATGTATGAAGTACCTTCAGACGCAAAATATTCCCGTGAAACCTTTATTACCGAAATTCTGAAAATGCAGCTTACCGACGGCGTAAACGGAAACGAATACGGCGGCTGGGTACTCGGAGGCTACGGAAGCAGCTCGGACGTCGACATTACGGCAATGGCAATTCAAGCGCTTGCTCCATATTACAATGATGATACTATTTATACATATACAAACGAAAACAGCGGTCTGAAGCTCTCCAAAACCGTCCGTAACTGCATAGATGAAGCTCTCGATCGCCTCGGATCAATGATGAACAGCAGCGGAGGCTTTACCTCGTGGAATACCAATAATGTTGAAAGTATTTCTCAGGTCGTTGTAGCACTCTGCTCGCTCGGAATCGATCCGGCGGAGGATGAACGATTTATAACATCGAACGGCAAAACACTTTTAGACGGTATTCTGAGTTTCCGTCTCTCCGACGGAGGGTTCTGTCACGTTTTAAATTCAGGATTTAATTCGATGGCGAACGATCAGGCGACATATGCGCTTGTTTCGTACTGGAGGCTTGAAAACGGAATGCGTTCGCTTTACGATATGCGAGGAGAATGGACCGCAGAAGAAAAGGGCGCCATGAACAGCGCCGTCTCGGCTATAGCTTCCATGCCGGATCCTTCCGAACCCGATTATAAGGAAAAGCTTAAATCAGCGCTCTCCGTATTCCGCTCAGTTCACGAAGACGAGCGCCGTTACGTAAACAATTATTCGTCGCTGGCCTCCGCTCTTGAACTTATCGGCGGCGAATCTGAGCTTGACAAAGATACCCCTTATATTATTTCTATTTCGGTTACTAAGAATCCGGACAAGCTCAGATACTATGAAGGCGATTCATTTGATGCTTCCGGCATGATCATTACGGCCTTTTACAGCGACGGCAGCACAAAAGAAATCACCGGATATAAGCTTTCGGTAAAAAGCAAGCTCGACCTGAATACCGACGCAATTTATATTTCTTACGGCATTCTAAAGACTTCGGTATCAATTGAAGTACGTGAAAAAATGCCGTGGGACGGAGAAGGCACGGCGGATGATCCGTATCTCATTAAAACCGCGGACGATCTTGTCGACCTGAGAAACTATATATACACAAAAAATATGAATACCGCCGGTATTTACTTCAAAATGACACAGAACATCAATATGAAAAATATCGATGACTGGAGAGGAATTGCCGATAATACAAACGAAGGCTTCAGAGGCTGCTTCGACGGAGACGGCTATCGAATTTGGAATCTGAACGGCTCAACCTACAATGTCTGCGGCCTGTTCGGCAGACTCGGAAACGGTGCGGTCATTGAAAATCTTACTATCGCGAGCGGAAATCTCGGCGGAAGCTATAATACAAGTATCGGCGCTGTGGCCGGTGAGGTTATCTCAGAAGCGTCCGTAATTATCAGAAACTGTCACAACTATGCTTCTGTTTCAGGTACCTTTGGAATCGGAGGTATTTTAGGTTCTGTCGAAGACGGGGCATCCGTTGTTATTGAAAGCTGCTCAAACCACGGAACTGTAAATGCGTCTTATACAGGAGGAGGCATTCTCGGACAGTCCGGACCGAACCGCTGGAAAAATAACGGAGCAAAGACTGTCATAACGGATTGCTATAATACCGGAGAAATCGGAGGCGGCGGAAGCTGGGGACTCGGAGGCATAGTCGGAAGCTTCAGGCTCGGAGGAACCGATGTAAATAACCAGATTAAAAATTGCTACAATACAGGAACTGTCAACGACGGAGAGGCTTCGGGAGCTATATTCGGCAGCTCAGCAGAAACTGCAGTAAGTATCGATAACGTATACTACTTGAATACTTCATGCACCAAAACGTACGGCGTATTTACAGACGACGGCTCCGACGCCGAAGGTGCTGTCAGCGGAGAAGCATCCGCAAAAACGGGCGCGGAAATGAAAGACGACTCCTTTGCGTCACTGCTCGGCTCAGCTTTTGCAAAAGACAGTGAAAACATCAACAGCGGCTATCCTGTTTTGATGAATCAAAAAACAATCGGCGATGAGGCTCCTGTCCGTGCGGGTACCGAAATCGGATCTGCGGAAGAGCTCGCTGCGTTCGCCGAACGGGTAAATGCAGGCGAGAGCTTTACAGACAAAACAGTTCTGCTTACCGCGCACATAGATCTCAGCAATTATTCCGACTGGACACCTATCGGTAAATCAAGCGCCCGCCAATTTGACGGTATCTTTGACGGACAAGGATATGTTATCGATAATCTCTATTCCACGTCAGGCGGTCTGTTCGGATATGCAGGTACTAACGCAGTTATAAAAAATACGGGAGTAGCCAGCGGAGAAATAGAGGCTTCAAACAAATCGTTTATAGGCGGTATCGCTCAGTGGAGCAACGGAGCCGACTTCATTAATTGCTGGAATGGTGCCGACATTTACTGCGGAGGATACAGCGGCGGTGTAGTAGGTACCGTCCGAGACGGCGGTGAAAGCATCATCACAGGCTGCTATAACTCCGGAAATATATATTCTTCCGACTCTTCGGTCGGCGGTATCGTCGGACATTTGGACGTATCCAGAAACGGCACCTCCGTAAATGTTACAATATACGGCTGCTACAACGCGGGCACCGTCACGGCAAAGTACAACGCGGCAGGAATTGCGGGCAGGGTTCAGGACGGACATACAATCCGCAATTGCTACAATGCCGGTACAATTTCCGTGACAGGAGAAAACATTATTGACGGCGCAGGAGCAATCGTAAGTCTTGTAACATACAAAAACGAAATTACAGATTGTTACTACAATTCCGATATTACAAACTGCGGAGTTTCAAACGGAACTGACGCCACTGTCGGCAAAACCTCGGAGGAAATGAAATCGGATGACTTTTCCGTCCTTCTCGGAGACGGGTTCAAAAAAGACAGATATGCGCTTATAAACAGCGGGTATCCGCTCGTTTACTGGCAAAATACCGAAGATGCCGACGCAGTGGATACTGTAACCGAAAAGATAAATACCATCGGCATAGTTACTTCCGACAGCTCCGACGCCGTAAACGAAGCGAGAAATGCATACGATAATCTTGACGACGAGCTGAAGAGTTACGTGTCTAATTTTAATGTATTGGAAAAAACCGAAAGTGAGCTCACGGCAATTCAAACCTTAGAGCAGGCAAAGAAAACCGCTGTAAGCCAGCTTGAAACATACAAGGACATTTCGGATTACAGAAACACACAGCAGGATGAAATTAAGAATATCATTTCGTCGGGAATGAACGCTATAAACGCCGCAGAAGATGCCGACGCGGTCAATTCGGCACTTTCAGACGCAAAATCAAAACTCGACGCTGTAAAAACAGATAAACAGCTAAGCAACGAAGAAGCGGCAAAAGCAGTGTCGGAAAAAATCGACAGCATCGGAACGGTTACGCTCAACAGCGAAAAAGCAATTCAAAGCGCACGTTCGGCATATGAATTACTTTCCGATGAAGCAAAAATTTATGTATCAAACTACTCGGAACTGGAAAAAGCAGAAGCTGTTCTTGCTCAGCTGAAAAAAGAAGCCGACGATATAAATACGCCGGTAAACGATCCTGACGACAACAAGAAACCCGACGGCAATGAGAAACCTGATGACAATAAAAAGCCCGATGACATCTCCGGCTCCGAGAACAACGGCTCGGACAACAGCAACGGCTCCGCAGGCAAAGATTCGTCCGGCGATAAAAACAATGACATATCATCTGCCGACGGTACTTCAAATGGCAAAGATGTCCCTGACAATGATAATCCCGTATCTCCTCAGACAGGCGGCAGCTCTGACATTTTACTTTATGCTATGCTGACAGCTGTAAGTCTGTATGCGATAGTTATAATCATTGCAAAGTCGAAACGGAAGGTATAAGAAAATAACAAGGGAATGCGGCTTTGCCGCCGCATTCCCTGTTTTGATTTTAAAAGGTGCAGTCAAAAACATGAATATCAAAATAAGCCGGCGAATACCGTCAATACTTTGTATTATTTTCATACTGTTCTCTTTCACAACAGCAGAGTTTCCTGCAGAAGCGGCCTCCGGTCCTTCGGTAATTACAACGCTGTCGGACAATATACTGCAGAGAGGGAGCAAAAAAACATTTGATGTGTGGGCAAGAAATTCCTCCGGAGACAAAATAAAAGCAACCGTAAAGCTCAACGGTCAGAGGGTTGATCCTACATGGGATGACAATGAAAAAACGAGCTATACGCTTTTCTTTACTCAAGAAGGTGAAAATGTTGTAACCGTATCAGCGTCATCGGACGGAGGAAAAAAGAAAGAGCTTACATATCATATTAACTATCAGAGAGCCGCCGAAGGAGAAGCCATAGGCACGGCAACATGGAGTATTGAAGCTTTTACAATAGGCTGCGGTTACCTTATATATCCGACAGATATGCCGATATATGAGGGAGAAACAGCTGCTCAACAGCTGATTCGGCTGCTCCATTCAAACGGCTTTGCGGGATATTACGGAGGAACAGTTAAATCCTCCTTCTATCTTGCATATATCGCAGACGGTACTGCAGCTCCGGAAAAATATAACAGCTATCAAAAAAGCGGAACTCCGGCAAATCCCAAAGCTCTGAATCTAAGTCCGTGCATTCCTTCCCTTCTTGTGCCGTATCTCGAAGATACAATGACATTTTACGATCCGAACGATTATATTAATAACTGGATCGGATATCTCGGCGAATTTGCTTTTACAAACGGATCGGGGTGGATGTATTCGGTAAATAATATTTTTCCGAATGTAGGCTTTTCCGACAGCTATCTGTCCGACGGAGATATCGTCCGAGTACAGTTTACACTTGGATACGGAGCGGACATCGGAGGATTCGGCGCTGTCGGAACCGATATTCCGAATGTAGATAATCAACCGACATCCGGATACTATTACACCGCAAACAAAGACAAACTGACAAAAGCAATTGCACAAGCGCGCGCCTCAGGTCTGCTCACAAGATCAAATGTAGCGGAAGCATATAACTCCGCTGTAAATGTAATGGCGACGCTTAACGCTTCGCAAAGCTCGGCAGACTATGCCGCAAACGCATTAAACTATGCTGTGGCTAATCCGTCATACCCCGCCGACCTTCCTAATACAGGCACCGAAAACAATACAACCGCACAAGTCACAGATAAATCGGATAATACCGCCGGATCATCCAAAAATCCGTTTATATCCGCGTCGGGAGGTAATAAAGATCTGTCAGATAATTCGGAAAACAATAACAATAATACAGATTTGTATTCCTCAGATAATTCAAACAAATATACTTCGGACAAAAACAATTCTTATTCGTCAGTAAACGGTGCCGCTTCTGATTCCGACAGTAGAAATACGGATATTAATACTTCCGCACCTAACATTAAAAATATATCCGACGGCTCCGCACAATACGGAACAGAATATTCAAACGACAAAAACTCAGAATCCGAATTTTCGGGCGAAAGCCACGATATCCCAGACGCAGACCATATAGCGTCCAATGATACAGCCGACATCGGATCGGATAAAAGCTCCGAAGAAAGCAAAAAGAACAAAAGCAAGGAAAATATATCCGAAAATAATTCGGATTCCGAAAAATCGAATGTAAATACCGCAGCCCTAATAATCGCGGTTATTTTTCTAGGCGTATCAGCCGCAGGCGCGATCGTCTGCCGCAAAATCATTTACCGCAAACTCGTCTGTCTAAAAAGAAAGAGCTTTTCCGGGAAATCCGAACCGAAAAAGGAGAAAAATGCGAAGGAAAATCAAAATTCCAAATAAAATAAATTTAAACTGTATCGGAACTTGCTCCGTATTTAAAACGGATAATGCCATAAAATCAAGAAAAAATCTCTCGGACTGTATTCCGAATGGCAAAATAAAAATAATTATTAAAAGTATCATACACAGATTTCGTGTCTCTCTATCCGAAAAAGCTCAAAACAATTATGCGGTTTCCCGCGGCATAACAGCGGGAAAAATTCATAACACACGCGTAATATCCGGAAAGGAACGGTTACAGCTATGAATAAAAAAATTGCGGGATTTCTGATTTGTTCTATACTTCTCTTCCCCATCATATCCGAGACCAAAGCATTCGCCGATGAAAATTCATATCTCAGCGAAGGCCAAACCAAAGAAATTCTGTCAATTGCAGACGATATTATAGCATGGAAAAAATCGGATAACGGGTCATCCGAAAACGGATACCTCATAAACGAAAAATTTCTTGAGCTTGCCGGAACAACACCCGGAGACTGGTACCCAATCGGGCTTGGCAGACTTGGTATCGCCGATAATTACGAAGGATATCTTGCGGTTATCAAAGATCAAATCGAGGAACGTTACAAAACCCCTGGTAAATTAAGCGCAGCAAAGGCAACCGAGTGGCACCGTATATCGCTCGCCGTTCTCGCAATGGGCGGAGATCCCACCAATATAGGAACCGATGAAAAAGGACTTCCGATCAATCTTATCGCAGACGGAACATATAACAGAGGAAAAACCACCCCTCTCGGCAGACAAGGCATCAACGGTTGGATATGGGGGTTGATTGCTCTTGACAGTATGCGGTATAATATTCCTGACGACGCTTATTACACCAGAGACGATATTATTATAGAAATTCTCCGTCAGCAATTGGCAGACGGCGGATTTGCACTCAGCGGTAAAACCTCAGACCCGGATATTACGGCAATGGCAGTTCAGGCGCTCTCTACCTATTACAACGATGAAAAGGCCTATACCTATAAACAGAAAGTGTCCGGTGAAGAAGTTAGCAGAACAGTTCGGCAGATTATTGACGAAGCGCTGCTTTGCCTGTCAGAGCTTCAGCTGGATACGGGAGACTTTGCAAGCTGGGGAACCGAGAATGTGGAAAGCACCGATCAGGTTGTCGTTGCGTTGTGCTGTCTCGGCATTGATCCGCTTACCGACCAGCGGTTTATAAAAAACGGAAACACTCTTCTTGACGGGATTCTGAGGTACCGAATGAATGACGGCGGTTTTATTCATTCATTTACTTATGATCCCGACAATCCCACATCTCTGCCGGATCAATCAAATACGATGGCAAGCGAACAAACGCTTTATACAATGGCGGCAATACGGAGATTGTCCGAGGGAATGCGAAGCCTTTATGATTTTCGTGAAGAACAAAGCTCCTCGCTGCGGCAGCGTATTTCCGACTTGGAAGTTCAGATATCTGAGATCGCTGCATCGCCGACTGACGCGGCGGATATATCCGAGCTTGAAAAACTGCTCGCGTCTTTTTATTCAATTCCGGAAAACGAACGATGCTATGTGTCAAATTATTGGACGCTGTCCGACACGGCAAAGGAAGCAGGCATTGACATAGATAAAATTTCCGTTACTACACCCGTTACGGAAAGTCCAAAAGACGAAAGCGGAGAAAATGTTATTCTCTATTTTTCGGAATCAGACCGAAATGCAGCCGACGGACTTCCGGAAAATCTGACAACCGAACAATATGTTCTTGTTACAACACTTCTTGACAAATTGAATAAATGCGAAGATTTCGACGAAAAAAATATATACCTTGAAAAGCTGACAGCCGCAAAAAATGATATTGCGTCAATACAAGCGGAAATCGACAGCATCAATACGGAAATAAAGGAAAAGCTCTATCCGTTTGAGAGAATGACACTCCGCGACAAGGAGACTGTAGACAGCATTGCCGCGCGTTATAATAAACTCGGAGAATATGACAAAGCTAAAATTGAACGATGGGAGGATGTCATAAAGACAAAAACGCAGCTTGACAACCTTTTACGCGGAATTATCATAGGAACGGTGCTTTGCCTTATTGCCTCCGCAACCGCATTTTCCCTGATTCGCAGAATTCGCAGGAAACGCAGTCAAAAGGAAAAAGAGATGGAAGAGCTTGCATTAATGTATAAGAAAGACGAGTAAGCAAAAAATCAGTATTTACATAAATCAGAACGCAGCTTAAAATAAAACCCAAAGGAGGATTAGGGTGAAAAAAGATATTCTTTCAATATCGGTTATAATCTTTTTGATTGCCGTCGTAATAAACGGAACCAACATTCAATCGATAGACGAATACTATCTGACACATATTGACGATATTACTCCGGACAGCGAAACGGTCACAATCAGTATACGCTGCGACACCATACTCGATAATTACGACGACCTTGATCCTGCTCTCCGATCCGAAGAATTCGTTCCGCCGGACGGGGTCATTTTACCTCCGACAAAATATGTACTGCGTCCAGGCGATACAGTCTTTGACATACTCGACCGCGCGGTACGGTACAACAAAATACAGATGGAATACCAGGGCGCGGATCAGAACAGCTACGGCAGCGTATATATTCAGGGAATTCATTATCTCTATGAATTTTCCTGCGGTCATTTATCCGGATGGATGTACCGTGTCGACGGCGAATTTCCAAACTACGGCTGCTCCAAATACAAACTGAAGGACGGTCAGATAATTGAATGGGTTTATACCTGCAATCTCGGAAAAGATATAGGCTGCATATGGATAGAATAACCATAGTTTATCAATTCCGAAATCACCAAAAGTTCTGACACAGCGAAAGGAAGATCTATATAAATGAAAGCATTCGGAAATTACCATCCCGCGACACTGATGATTTATTTTCTGTCTGTACTTCTTGTAACAATGTTCGTATCAAATCCGATTCTGCAAACACTTGCCATGCTCGGCGGTATTCTGTTTTGTCTCATGCTTCAAAGGCGCAGTGAAATAGGCGGAAATATCGGATTCTATGTTCCCATGTTCCTTTTAATTGCCGTAACAAACCCACTGTTTTCACATAACGGAGTTACACCCCTGTTCTTTCTAAACGGAAATCCGGTTACGCTTGAAGCCTTCATATACGGCATTTTCATCGCTGTGATGGTTATAGGCGTGATGATGTGGTGTAAATGCTACAGCGAAATAATGACCAGCGATAAATTTCTTTATCTGTTCGGCAAAGTCGTTCCGAAGCTGTCGCTTATCCTCTCAATGGCGCTCAGATTTATACCCATGTTCAAAAGACAAATGCATAAAGTAAATCGTGCGCAAAAGGCTATGGGCCTGTATTCATCAAAAAGCTTTACAGATAAAGTCAGAAGCGCAGCGCGCGTTTTTATGGCAATGATATCCTGGGCGCTCGAAAACTCAATGGAAACCTCCGCGTCAATGAAAGCGAGAGGATACGGCATTAAAGGCAGGACAAGCTTTTCCCTCTTTCGGTTTCACATCGATGACAGCGTGCTCCTGACAGTATGCATAATGCTTCTCGGAATTACAGTCTCAGGAGCAGCGGCCGGGGAAACCGTATTTTACTATTATCCGAGGATCAGCGAGCCGAATCTGACTCCCTACGCCGCCGCTGTTTATATATCATTCGGATTATTGTCTTTTCTTCCGTTTATCATCGAAGTCAAGGAGGCTATTGTATGGAAATACTACATATCGAAAATTTAAGCTTCAAATACCCGCAAGCCACAAATAATGCCGTAGACAACATCAGCCTTAATGTAGACAGCGGAGATTTCGTTGTAATCTGCGGAGAATCGGGCTGCGGCAAAACAACATTTCTTAAGCTCCTCAAAAAAGAGCTTGCCCCCGCCGGAGAAAAGAGCGGTAGAATTTTTTACAGAAGTACGGAACAGGAAAAACTTGATAGAAAAACAAGCTCATCCGAAATCGGGTACGTTCTTCAAAATCCGGACAATCAAATTGTAACCGACAAGGTATGGCACGAGCTTGCTTTCGGTCTTGAAAATATGGGCGTTTCAACCGAAGTTATCCGCCGCAGAGTCGGCGAGATGGCAAGCTACTTTGGAATTGCGGAATGGTTCCGCAAAAAAACCGACGAATTGTCGGGCGGACAAAAACAGCTTCTCAATCTTGCGTCGGTCATGGTAATGCAACCGAAAATTCTCATTCTCGACGAACCGACAAGTCAGCTCGATCCGATTGCCGCGTCTGATTTTATCTCCACGCTGCAAAAGCTCAATCGGGAATTCGGACTTACAATTCTCCTTGCAGAGCACCGCTTAGAGGACGTCTTTCCTATAGCCGACAAGGTTCTGCTTATGGACAGCGGCAAAGCTCTTATCTATGATTCACCGAAAAGCATCGGCAAAAGGCTCGCCGAGATTCAAAATGATCATCCGATGCTGCTTGGACTTCCGAGCGCGGTTCGAATATTCGAGGCTCTGAATATCGAAGATGAATGTCCCCTGACCGTAAAAGAGGGAAAGGACTTTCTGGAGCGGCATTTCATCACGCCTCAGAAAAGCGAATTCAAGACCGAATTCAATGAAAGCGGCGATACGGCCATCGAACTGAAAAATGTCTGGTTCCGTTACGAAAAGGATCTTCCCGACATTCTCCGCGGTACATCGCTCCGAATACAGCGCGGTGAATTCTACTGCCTGCTCGGCGGAAACGGAACGGGAAAAACTACGGCGCTGAATGTCATTTCCGGACTGAACAAAGCATACAGAGGAAAAGTGCTGATAGACGGAAAACCAATCCGCGATTATAAGGGCAATTCTCTGTACCGCGGAAATCTTGCGCTTCTTCCTCAAAATCCGCAGACAGTATTCATTAAGGACAACGTGCGGGATGATCTGCTCGAAATTCTCGAAGCATTGGAAGTACCAAAAAACAAACGTGCGGAAAAAGCAGAGAAAACCGCCGCCAAAATCGGAATTACCCATCTTCTTAATAAGCACCCGTATGATTTAAGCGGCGGAGAGCAGCAAAAATGCGCGCTTGCAAAAATACTGCTTCTTAATCCGAAAATTCTTCTTCTCGATGAGCCGACAAAAGGACTTGACGCATATTCTAAGTACGTTCTTAAAAAAATATTGCAGGAACTGAAAAACGACGGTATAACAATTCTAACGGTCACACACGACGTAGAATTCGCAGCTGAGAATGCGGACCGATGCGCACTGTTCTTCGACGGAGAGGTTCTGTCCGCCGATATTCCCGAAAGGTTCTTTGCCGAAAACAACTTCTATACGACGGCCGCAAACCGAATGGCTCGACAGCTCTTCCCCAATGCGGTAACCTGCCGTCAGGTAGTTCAGCTATGCAAAAAACAGATTTAAAAAACTCTCAATGCTTTCAATTCACCGAAAGGTATCTCTACAAAAATGAAAAAATTGATTTCTTACATAATTCTATGTATCATAATTCCGGCAATCGCCGCAGCAGGTACCTTTATCTTTAAAGGTAAACAGTATGCATGGATATCGCTCTGTATCGTAATACTATCCTGTATTCCGTTTTTTATGCATTTTGAAAAAAGAGAAAAAGATATAAAAAGAATGATACTTATCGCGGTAATGATTGCGCTGTCATCAATCGGCAGAATTATTTTTGCACCGATTCCCGGATTTAAGCCGGTTACGGCCATGGTAGTAATAACGGCTATGTATTTCGGCGGCGAAGCGGGATTCATGACCGGAGCCTTATCTGCGGTAATTTCAAATTTCTTTTTTGGTCAGGGACCGTGGACGCCCTTCCAAATGTTCAGCTGGGGCATTATCGGATTCATTGCCGGATTAATCGCCGATCCGCTGAAACGAAGCAAAATTATACTGGTAATATACGCGATATTTTCCGGAATTCTGTTTTCGTTTATTATGGACATCTGGACGGTGCTGTGGGAAGACGGCTATTTTAATTTTTCAAGATATCTCGCCGCCGTCATAGCGGCAGTACCGTTTACCGTAATCTACGCTGTGTCAAATGTAATCTTTCTTTTATTATGCTCAAAGCCTATCGGAAAAATATTAGACAGAATCAAGATAAAATACGCTCTGTAGCGACAATTTACTTTTCTTGCTGACTTCATTATTACACTTCTATTTTTCTTTTGATTTGTAATTATTTTCGTGTATAATATCAAATTAATAAGCGGAAAATTGTACTTGTAATCTTCTTTAGATCATGTTAAAATACACTTGTAAATTTTAGTTATTAAAGAAAAAAACACTGTTTGACTAACGGTACATACGGAAAAAGATAGCCTATACGCTGCCCGACACGTTGACAAAGCAAAAAAAAATTGCTATAATAAATAGACTTGGAAGCGTTTGGAGGTTAGTATATGAAACAGTGTATGGATTCTGAAAATCTGCACCGCAGGCTGAAAAAAATTATCGGACAGGTACAGGCAATCGACAGAATGATAGATGATGATGTTCCCTGCGAAGATATTCTCTCTCAGATAAATGCCGCCAAGTCAGCTCTACATAAAGCCGGACAGGTTGTACTGGAGGGACACATCAAGCACT
Organism: uncultured Eubacteriales bacterium; assembly: GCA_948467545.1. GTDB lineage: Bacteria > Bacillota > Clostridia > Oscillospirales > CAG-272 > UMGS911. The sequence goes on along the minus strand of CAOKER010000001.1, from coordinate 289,854 downwards.
GTGTAAGAGACGGCATAGAACACGGAGACGCGGATAAAACAATCGAAAGCTTTACAAAAGCAGTAGAACGTTTTGCAAATATGCAATAAAATCTAAATACATATAAAAGACAGTCCATTGAATGACACCAAAAAGTCAGACTTTTTTTGAGGTGCATATCATTCGAGGCTGTCTTTTTTATTTATATATCTTGACAAAAGTTAAAAATTCATATATAATATACTTATACCCCTATAGGTATAAGTATAATTCTTTAAACTATTAACTTATAGCCTCATAAACATAAGAAAGGATATTTACAGAGATGAAAGAAAATTTCAAGCACCATAAAAACCGACTATTATATATTATTAAAATGATAACAGATGTCATTTTACCGAAAAACGGATAAAAATTTATGTATATACGAAAGGCAAAGATCATCATTATGAAGAAAATAACCGAAAAGCTTGAACTAATCATGGAATTAGGCGGCACAAAAAAAGACATTGTTTTTCTTACTGTTTCCGGTGCCGCCCTTATAATCAGCATTTTTAATTTAGTACCGTTACCCTTTGACGCTGCATGGATTGCCGTTATTCTTTGCGGTGTTCCGGTCATTATGGAAGCAATTACAGGGCTTATATCATCATTTGACATAAAAGCCGACGTTCTTGTGTCTCTTGCACTGATTGCCTCCGTCTGCATTGGCGAAAATTTTGCGGCCGGAGAGGTTGCGTTTATAATGCAGCTTGGAGCTTTGCTTGAGGATTTAACAGTATCAAAAGCAAGGGAAGGGATTGAAAAGCTTGTCCGTTTAACACCGCAGACTGCAAGAGTTGTTACAGACGAAACGGAGAACATCATTCCCGCCGATCATGTAAAGGTCGGCGATATTATCCGAGTTTTGCCGGGTGAGACCGTACCGGTAGACGGCACAATAATTTCAGGTCAGACGTCGGTTAATCAAGCTGTCATGACCGGAGAACCTCTTCCCGTCGACAAAACGGCAGGCGACGATGTATCAAGCGGAACCGTCAATCAGTTCGGAGCTTTTGAAATGAAAGCCGTTAAGGTAGGACAGGACAGCTCTATTCAAAGAATGATCAGTCTTGTTAAATCTGCCGATGCAGGAAAAGCAAAAATAGTCAGACTCGCAGACCGGTGGGCAACATGGATTGTGATTGCCGCATTGACTGCCGCGGCGATCACCTGGATAATATCCGGAGAAATTATCCGCGCGGTTACCATTCTTGTTGTCTTTTGCCCGTGCGCATTAGTGCTTGCAACTCCAACGGCAATTATGGCAGCTATAGGAAACGCCGCAAAGCATGGTTTTCTTGTTCGTGAAGGAGATGCACTTGAACGTCTTGCAAAGGCATCGAAAATTGTTTTTGACAAGACAGGAACGCTTACCTGCGGCATGCCAAAAGTAACTTCGGTAGAAAGCGTTTCGGATTACAGCACCGATGATATATTCACTTTTGCCGCTGCCGCTGAAAGGATGAGCGAGCATCCTATCGGCAAGGCAATTGTTCGATGCTTCGGGGAAGAGCCAAAATATGCGGAAAACTTCAGGATGATCCCAGGCGAAGGGGTTACTGCATCAGTGGACGGAAAACAAATAAAAGCGGGAAATTTAAAACTGATTTTCGGAGAAAATGAAAACGGTATATCCAACTCTCTGACCGCCAAAGCCGAAAAATATCTGAATGAAGGCAGTACCGTTATTTATATAGCAGTCGACGAAGATTTGGCAGGCTATATTGTCCTTTCGGATACCGTCAGAGAAGAAAGCTCAAGGGTGATCGAAAATATAAATTGTATCGGTATTCAGCCCGTTCTTCTTACGGGAGACAATACAAACGCCGCCGACGCCATTGCAGCTCAGCTGCGTATCAGAGAAGTACACGCAAACTGTCTGCCCGAAGATAAACTGAACCGCATAAGCGAATACCAAAAGAACGGAAATTCAGTTTGCATGATCGGCGACGGTATTAATGACGCCCCCGCACTCAGAAAAGCAAATATCGGAATTGCCATGGGTGGTATCGGAAGCGATATTGCCGTAGACGCTGCGGATATTGTACTTATAGACGACGAGATAAAAGAGCTTCCGCATCTTATATCGTTATCCAAAAAAATGACGTCAAAAATTAAACTGAATCTTACATTTTCAATGGGACTGAATTTTCTCGCCATTGCTCTTGCAATAACCGGAGTTCTCGGTCCTGTTATCGGTGCGCTTGTTCATAACGCAGGCTCTGTACTTGTGATTTTTAATTCGGCGCTGCTGTTAAAATGGAAAAACAGCCGAAATGCGATTAAACAATTAATGTGAACGAATCATATAAAACCTTGAATTACATACTGTGACACTTGACAACCGAATATAAAAGTATTATAATAATCATTGGTTAGCATAAACTAACTTGGCTCATAATTCCGTTTTTCGGTAAACCAAGTCAGTAAGCCCACCGATAAATTAAGAGCACGGTTTTGTTCATAAGCTCCCCATCATTGCTTTTTGCCGCAGCCTAAAACGGACAAAACTCTGCGCACAGAAAGGTATGGCATAAAAATGGTAAAAATAACATTAGATGTAGACGGAATGGCTTGCGGAATGTGCGAGGCACATGTCAACGACGCCGTAAGAAAATCGTTTGCGGTAAAAAAAGTATCGTCTTCCCACTGCAAAGGAAAAACGGAAATCATTGCGGATGAACCTATTGACGACGATGATTTAAAAAAAGCCGTTGAGGAGACAGGATATAAAGTACTCGGAATTCACACCGAACCGTTTGAAAAAAAGGGGATTACTTTTTTCAGAAAATAAATCGGATAAAGCTTCTATATTCTAACATGCAGCTCCGAATATCAATACGGCAAAGACACTGAAAGGAACGGAGGAAAATTCATGAAGCAAGCAGAAGAATTACTCAAATATGAGGTAATTACCGGCAACGAAACCGAAAATCTCACATATTTGCTCCGTAATAACAAAGGCGATGCAAAAATAACAGTTCATACCGTTTTTCCAGGTGTAGAACTGATATACAACTCGGTTCATACAGACAGGTTTCATATCGGTTCAAACACAGAGGGCAATTTAATCGAAATACATCACTGCCGTGAGGGCAGAATCGAACAGCAGCTTGAAGATGAATTCTTCTACCTTATGCCGGGAGACCTGTCGGTCTCCATGCGTTCAAAGAGAGCTGAAGAGTACCGCTTTCCGCTTCGCCACTATCATGGTATAAGCATTATAATAAATACAGATATCTCTCCGAAATGCTTTTCCTGCTTTCTGAAGGACGTAAATGTACAGCCCGAACAGGTAGCTAAAAGGCTTTGCGGTGAGGGAAAAAGCTTTGTCATACGTTCTCAGGACTACATCGGTCACATTTTTTCCGAGTTTTACACCGTTCCGGAAAGCTATAAAAAAGGATATTTCAAAATAAAAATCTTGGAGCTTCTGTTGGTACTCAGCGGAATTGATCCTAACGAGAACGGTATTGCTTCATTATCTCTGTCAAAAATGCAGGTATATCTTGCAAAAAGAACAGAAGCCTATCTGTCCGCAAACATGGAACAAAAAATAACCGTCGCCGAATTATCGAAAAAATTTCATGTATCTCAGACGCATCTGCAAAATGCTTTCAGGGGTGTATACGGGGTTCCCATCTTTTCTTATATAAGAATTCAAAAAATGCAGTCTGCAGCATTGCAGCTTATACATACGCCCCTTACGGTTACGGAGATTGCCGTCGGATGCGGCTATGACAACGCAAGCAAATTCGCAGCGGCATTTCGCGAAATCATGGGGGAAACTCCGACGGAATACCGCAAGATGCACAGCCAGATAAAAAAACAGTAAAATGCTTCTGAATATCGAAATGTTGCTTCGGAGCATTTTTCTGTTGTTTCGGAGTAGATAAAAGAAAAATAAAAAGATATAATAACAGTGCCTTTGATAAAAGGTATTTATTTTTTATTTCAGGTTAGCTTATGCTAACTTAGGACAAAAACAAAACGAAACTATTATCAAAACACCACATAACAATTATAATGTCCAGCAATCTTATGTCAAAAAACGATAAAAGGCGCACCTGAGCAAAAGTGCGAATAACAGGACATTAGAATCTGTAGATAGTGGCAGCCGTTCCATTTTTTTCGGCAGAGGATTATATTGACAAAAAAACACATCACAATAATCTTTTAGCTTTTATTTTTATTAAGGAGTTTTTATGAGTGTAGTAATTATCGGCGGAAATGAATGTATGATACGTAAGTACAAGGATATTTGCAATCTGTATAAATGTAAAACAAAGATATACCCAAAGATGACAAGCGGACTGAAAAATATCGGTTCACCCGACTTGCTTGTTATCTTCACAAATACTGTTTCACATAAAATGGTACGCTGTGCTTTAAGCGAAACAAAGGGTATGAATACAAAAATCGCCAGATCTCACAGCAGCTCTATGGCAGCCCTCAAAAGTATTCTTGAAGAACATACGGCATAATGACATGAAATTTAATTTTTTACATAAAAACAGTGTTTAACGCCGGAAAGGTATGGTTTTCCATATGTCGGAAGAACTGATTATCAGACACTGCTCTCCCACACTTGCAGGTATGAAAACCGGAAATATGTTTATCTGTTATTATTCAGACATACATGAAATGCGCAGCGCGGTCAGATATTGGAACAGATTGCTTACCAAAAAGGGAGTACGTATCCTGCCGTTACAGTTTCATAATAGCCGGGCAATGATCTACATATACCGTCCGGCACGACTCTATCATGATTTACAGGATAAATCAGCATTCAAACTGCTGCGTGAGAAGGGATATATTATGAATACCCCGGAACGCTGCATAATACAGCTTATGAGGCGTATCAATGAATGCGAAGAATTTCCTCATGAAATCGGACTTTTTCTCGGCTATCCGCCTGAAGACGTCTGCGGTTTTATTGAAGGAAAAAAGCAAGGCTGTAAATTCAGCGGCTGCTGGAAGGTATACGGAGACGAGGAAAACGCACGAAAAACTTTTGAAAAGTACAAAAATGTGACACGCATTTATTATAAGCAGTACGCAAAAGGAAAGTCTGTCGAACGGCTTACAGTTGCCGGTTAATATAGATTATTTTATAGAAAGGTTAGTATAAATCCGAAATATATTTCAGATTATGTACAAAAGGTGTAATATTAACAATGAATAAGGTAGCGATAGTTTATTGGAGCGGAACCGGAAACACTGAGGCCATGGCATCGGCTGTCGCCGTCGGAGCCAAGGACGCCGGAGCGGATGCGGTTATGCTTACTGCCGCCGAATTCGACGCCTCCATGATGGATTCATTTGAAGCTGTTGCTTTCGGCTGTCCTTCCATGGGTTCCGAAGAATTAGAGGAAAGCGAATTTGCTCCCATGTTTCAAGGCTGCGAAACAAAGCTAAAAGGCAAAAAAATTGCTTTGTTTGGCTCCTACGGCTGGGGAGACGGAGAATGGATGCGTAATTGGGAGGAAACCTGCACAGGCGACGGAGCGTTATTTGCCTGCGACTCCGTTATCTGCAACGAAGCTCCCGATGATAACGCCATAACCGCATGCAAAGCTCTCGGTAAGTCTCTTGTTTAATTTGCCGAAACAAAGTAAGCATAAACAATAAAAATTATATACGTTCTCTGACGGCCTATAGCATCATAAATCAAAACAGAGAGTTTCAAAGTTCTAAAGCTTGATACTCTCTGTTTTGGTTTATTTGAAATCTGAAACCCTGCACAAATACGCGGATAAGCAGCTTTTTTTCAAATCGGGATTTGCTTTTGACATATTATTTCCAGTCTATGATTTCCACGGCCTGGTTTTGCCAAGCCAACCATTCTCTGCCCAATACTTCCCATCGAGATATTCAGGATCATTTTTATGTAGTTTTCGCTGCAGCAAACGGCAAACGAAAAACTTAGTCTTTGTAATTAAATTTGTGTATGCGGGCTTTGTATAATCTATTCGTGCGAACTTCTGAGATAACTTTTTTACTTTTTTTGTCAGCTCTGCACGCTTCTTTTCGGAAAGTCTTTCCCAAACAATATCGCCCATCAATGCGCCGGTGAATATTCCGATTTTAGAAATTCCCCACCAAGATAAGCTGTGCTTGATATCCTTTGAAGCAGATTTTGCTCCTGCGCCCAAGCACTGCGTGATAATCACTGCCCGTTTTCCAAACATTTCGGAAGCGGGACGGTGAGGCAGCCAGCGATAAGCAAAATGGTCGAGAAATGCTTTCATTGCTCCCGTTGAGTGAAATACATATGCAGGAGAGGTCATTACAATTAAATCTGCTTCCAAGAGTGATTTGTCAATTTTTCTGATATATTCTGTGTCTTTGCAAGTGTTTTCTCCGTTTATCGTACAGCTTACACAGCCATTGCAAAAATTGGGACAATCGTTTGGAAGATAATATTCCGTAATGTTTGCATTATCCTTAAAAGCGGTTAAAAACATTTCTTTCAACTGATAGGTTACACCGTGTTTTTCTGTGCCATTTATAACTGTTATATTCATCATTGTCCCTCCAAAATATCGTGCAAAATTTGTATGTGCCACGCCCTACGGTTTTCTTTTTGGCTCAAATCAATATCAAGTATTATTGATGTCGGTTCAGACCGAAGAAAAGCCTGCTGCATAACCGAAATTAGGCAAAAAGTCTTTCTTTTTACAGTATGTTCATCCCAATCGGGGCGGCAGGCGGCGACAAGAGGAAGGTATGCAGCGTAAGTTCTGTGAGTGTTGTCGTCTATCTTCGGATTTTTCATATCGGCAAGCACGGAGATTCTGGAAACTGTATAATGCTCGAACAAAAAATCAAAAGTCATGTTGCCGAGATATTCTAATTTTTCAAAAGGCGTAAAGCCCTCTGTTTTCTCTCGAATACTCTGAAAATTCTCAACAATCCTGTTTATGATCCGCTCAACGCACAATTCAATGAGTTTATCTTTGTTCCCAAAATGATAATTCACAAGACCTAAACCAACGCCTGCCTTTTTAGATATTTCACGGACGGTAATCTTATCTAAATCTTCGCCTTTTTCCTCGATGAGTGCAATCGTTGTCTGTATGATTGTTTCTTTATTATCCATATATACACACCTCTTGAACAATGTTCAGTATATATTATACTGAACATTGTTCAAAAAGTCAAGTGAAATGCAAATATATTAAAAATGTCACGCTTTTAAATATTGAAAATACCCGTTTTAAGCCTTTCGTGAAGCAAAAAATACGGAGAGTAAGGGAATCCCTACTCACCGTATTTTTAAGAATGAAAGCGTTACATTAGCTTAGTTGTAAATCAGTTCGGCATTTACTATTCTCTTGACCTTGCCTGTATCTCGTTTTTTATGCCACACCACAACATATGATTTTTACTTTTAATTGTTCAGTAATGCCCTCTTCTATAAATAGCTTTTGTGACGCTGTCTCTGTAAGCCGACAGGCTTGTTTTCTTCGGTGGATAAAGCAATCATCGGAAAAGAGTAATCGCCGTTTCACTCCTACCAAAGGCCGTTGTTTTCATCATAAATATTCTTGTCTATATTGAAATCCTTCAGTATAATCTTGTAAAGTCTGTAAAAAAATTAAAGCTCGAAAAAAAGAAATTATTCGATAAATATGAATTACTGTCTAAATTATATTCAAAAATTTACCAATTGTCAATATCAATATTATAAAATACTTAAATAAAAAAATAAGCCTTGAAAACGGTTTGTCTGAACCGCCATCAAAGCTTTTTACAGGCATGAATGCAAATACTCTGATTCCGAACACACGGTTTTGAAAAGGATGCAAAAAACACAGTCGGACATATACATCAAAAATTTAGGTGAAGCTGAGCCGAATTTCATCACTCAATACACGATTCCGCCGCTTTTTATACTATTTTGATGATATGTAGGAATCACAATCCTGCAACGCAGCAGCGAAACAAAAAGCGCATAAATAGGAAAATGCACCATATCTAAAAATAAAAACTCTAAAAATCAAACCCTGTCCAATATCTTCCGGATTTCCTCTGCCACCGCACGGTCATTATCGAACACCGTTTTCCATAACCGCTTCATTTCCATCTGTACCTCCGACCGCTGAATCAATTTGAAGGATTCCTCAATCGGCATATATCCTGTCGCGGGACCGACATTCAGCAACTGCCAGATTTTCTGGCAAACGCCATGCGTCTCGTCATTGTTATCAGCGATATAACGACTGAAAAACAAGTCTGCCAATCTTTTTTTCGTGTCGGCGTCTTCTGTCATGGCAGACAGCAGATTGTCTTCGGAGCAGAACGCCTCCGCCGCGTGCCAGCGTGTCTCAACGGGTACACCGTTTATTTTCATAATCCTATATGAGGTAACAGCGGAGTTTTCCCGTGTCACACCGGACAGGGCCGCTTCAATATCTTTTTCAAGTTTATCATGGGATGTATCGGTAAGAGTTTCATAAATCCGCTGCAGTATATCACGGTAAGTCTGCTTCGGCGCCGTTTTCCCGGTAATTACAATCCAGTCGGTATATTCCGTGTCGGTTTCCGTGACAATCTCTCCTCCGTGACGCATAACAATAACCCCGTCATCCTTATAGCCGCAAACCACGTTCCAGCAATGTGTCCAACCGAAATCGTCAGCAATGTTCCTCGTGTCGGCGCAAAGGGCGGTAAACCCGTTGTCTATCGCCTGACATATGACGCCACGCATATCGGATACGGATCTATCCTTGCAGCGGACGAAAGAAAGTCCGGCAAAGTCCATGAGGTTTGAGACAAACAGCTCCTCCCATCTCCACCCGATGGGAATATCCGGCATTGAATGAAAATCCACGCTATCATCTTCCGGATAATCAAAGGCAAACGCCACCCCCGAAACCGTCAAAAAAGTATGATACAGCATAAGTTGATGGCAGCGCGATGGATCGCAGTTATTCTGACAGTGCTTGCAGTAGCCGCCTTTTGGAGAGCACCAGAACGGTGTGTCGGCAGTAATTCCAAGACAAGGCATAACGGCGGAAGAAAACGCGGCAAAAAATCCGTCAGATTCCGCGTCATTCGGAAACGGGACAAGGTTGATTTTCTTCATCATTATTATTTCTCCTCCTTTTGTATGTACACATATGCCAGTCGGCACTACGGTTATACACTTAGATTTTCTTTTCACTATTTGTTCCGATTTTATAAACCAACTCGATCTGTGCATCCTTGATATCACCGAACGACAGACGCGCACAGAACAGTTACATGGGTATGCTCCTGCAAGTAATTGACTTGATAAATCCTTTACCGGGGGGTCGAATTTCAAAACTTTTTTGTTTCCATACCCTGTTTTCCACATTTTTGATTTTTGTGTCCAATTTCAAGGCAAAGAAAAACCGGTCAGAAGCCGCTTAAAATGGGGCTTTATAACAAAAACACTATTGATGTCCAACCCCAGGGGAGCTCAGAAGTCAATAGTGTTTTCAATACCTGAGGTTACAGTTTAACGACGCTTATACCAGCATAATTGATACCGTCCGCATTATAATATTCGATTTCATATGTGCCGCTGAAATCAGGCGTCAAGGCAAATCCTCTTTCCTCATTGCAAAACAGTTTTTCACATAAACCGAAAAGCGGTGCCATATGCCACTGAGGGTTATCTTCTCCTGTGATTTTCTTTACTAGCTTCCATGTTGCTTCTGTTGATTTCACTTTTATCATATAGCATGCGGGGGATTCAAGAACCGTAATCCCTTCGGGTTGATTTCTTTCTAATGTTTCCTGACAATGCATAAGGGAACGACGCACATTATGTCCATGATTGCACTCCTTGTAATTTATGCTGAGGCAAAGCATAGAATCAGGTGTCAAACTATTTTTTATATTTTTATAGCCAGCCTGGAAAAGTTGACATGTATCAATGTTCGACTCTTCATCTCCATTGTCGACCTCTGCCCTATATCCTGCATACAAAGTCGCGGGCTTTTGGATAACTTGAAATTCGACTCCTTCAATAATTACTTTTTCAATGAGCTGTTCCATTTTGTTCATCTCCTTAATGTTGTGATTTTATATGTATTTTAACATAACAACAAAAAAAAGTCAATCGTTTTTTGCAACGATCAACTTTGGCAGGGGCACAAAGACTCGAACTCTGGACACGCGGTTTTGGAGTGGATGACGGGTGTGTGTAAACCATCACTAAATCAGCCAGCTGGTGAGATTTGGGGGAGATTTGAGTCTATATACAAATGATGCTTTATTGATGCTATGAGAAAATATAGTTTTGCCAAAATAACCTTATTACATGTTTCGTTTCTTAGTCTTTACCGTTTAATTGTTTCACAAGAACAAACGCCATAATACAACAATTTAAAACATTAAATGAAATTATCCAAAAAAATCTTCAATCAATTCTGTTAATTGGTTTATTTCATTATCATCATCAAGGATAAAAACGTTTATATTGTATCTACTTTGCATTGATTTCTTAAAGCTACTATATGAAGTTTCCGAAATATGCGTTTTAATTAAATTTTTGTTAGAAGGATTTTTTTCCATAGGAAAAACAACAATAGCAATAACCTTTGTCTCCACACAAGATTCTATAAATGAAATAGTTTTATCAATTGTCTTTTCTTGGTCATCAGGATTGACAACTAAAACAACAGCATCTGGAAGAGTACCCAATAAAAAATTAATCTGTTGTACAGGATAATATGCTAAATTTCCTTCGTTAGTCAATAAAGTAGACGATTGACAACCGGTAATTATAATATCAATATCTTGACTGGATATATTATTTAAAAGTGAGTTTACTAAAGACACAAATTCAAAACCAACCGGCTTCAAATCCGAATCATATCCAAAATGGATACATTCATCCATTTCAAATAAAAAACTTGTTGGTTCTGTTCCTAATTGACCAACCTTATAACCACGAGACAAAAGATTTTTTCGTAAAGCTAACTGAAGAGAAAATTTACCCTGTTGAGAATCGGTTCCAAAAACAGCCAAAACCGGTTTGGAAATGTGATATAGTTTTCCAAAAGGAATAGGCTCGTAATTTCTATAAATAGGTGGAGCAACAAAGTTAGGCACATTTTCAAATGATTTTGGAAGCTGATCAAATGAAAATACATTTTTGTTCAGTGTTTCAGCCTGAGATAATAAAAGATGTAGCAATGAATTATTCTTTAAAATATTGTTAAACAAATCCCGCGTGTGGCCAATAATCAATGTATCAATCTCGTCCCAATCAATAGAGTTTATATTTCTTACTGTGGTTTTCGAAGAAGAATTAAGCTTCAAAAGCTGTTCTGCCGTCACACCTATATTAGGAGAATATTTTATATCATAAATTCCTGTAATTGTAAATGGTAACATATCCGAAAACCTAACAAGCGCATGCATTTCTTTATTAAATGGAAACAAAGCCACCTTGCTAAAATTGATTACTTGAGCTTTACAACTAGCGGAATTGTTACCTTTATTATTTTCGGCTTCACACTGCAGTGTTTTCAACTCACATATTAGTTGTTCCTTGTTTTCAACCGTTTTCTGAGATATTAAATTTGCGCTTATTCCAGAAACATGTGCACAAGCATAGCTATCTCCTACTCCGACTGACACGCTGTTTCCGATCCATGCTATTTTCTGAAGTCCTCCTTTAGCTCCAACGTTTACTCTCTGATCGTCCACAATAATATAATCATTATTTCTGGTGCAATAGTTACATGAAGTTACTCCAATAACACTATCAAATGTCGCCGGATATGCTATAGAGCCATCATTATCAAATGCTGCTATAAGTATAATCCCTTTATTTGCCAGATTACAACATATTTCTTTCAACCTATCACTCGCTATTGAAATCCCCAAACTCATATTGATGATTCGACAAGTGATATTTTTATTTATGTAATACAAAACATCTAGTATCAATGATTCATCCACATTAAGTGTGCTGTCAAATACTTTTACTGCAAGAATGGAAACATCCTTATAATGTGATGCTATTATATCACACACAGCTGTCCCATGTCCAACATCATCTCCACCATCCGACAGATTTTCAACTATAAAACCATCTGTTACTTTGGTTATTTTAATGCATTCAATATTATAATTTGCCAATCGAAAATGTGCTTTTTCAACCCCGGTATCAATTACAACGACATCATATTCCTTATTCATTTAAACTCACCGCTCTTTCTCAATAAGAGTCGACTACTTTATCCCAATCATAGTTTCACGAATAATACTGTGCCTGCCGATGGTACATAGATGCATACAGCCCATTTGCGCCGATCAATTCACTATGAGCGCCCTGTTCGATGAGCCTTCCGTGATCCATCACAAATATCCTGTTTGAAAATTTTGAACAGGACATCCTGTGCGATATCATTATGCTTGTGCTTTCCCCGATACTGCTGAAAATATCCTCAAACAGTCTGCGTTCCGAAAGCGGATCAATCGCGGCGGTCGGTTCGTCCAATATGAGCACCTCGGAACTCTTGCAGTATGCCCGGGAGATCACCAGTCGCTGCTGTTCTCCGCCTGACAACTCGACTCCATCCTCGAAGAACTTTCGGCTGTACGGTCTGTCCAGACCGATATCTATGATCTTATCATATATCCCCGTCTTTTCAAGCGAAGGCTTTATCAAATCATTTCTTTCGTTATAATCGAAAATCAGGTTTTCTCGGATTGAGAAGGCGTTCAGAACATAATCCTGAAATACCGGAGCAAATACAGTCTGATATGAATCAAAATCGTATTCCCTGATATCCTTTCCCTTGTAATAGATCGTACCCTCTGTCGGTTCGTAGAGCCTCAGGAGTAACTTTACAAAGGTTGATTTCCCGGCTCCGTTGTCACCAACTATCGAAATATGATCGCCATATTCAATGGTACATGAGAGATTTTCTAACGAGAAGACGTCTTGATTAGGATATTTAAACGAGACATTTCTAAATTCTATGAATGGCACAGAACTTCCCGTGGGAGGGGTATCACTTCCTTTTTCCCGGATCGTCTCTTTGAGGTTCATATATTTGTTGAAGTCCTCATAGTAGATTGATGCAGTGTGCAGAACGCTTACCGTCCACACGATTTCGGAAATGGCGGAGGCGATCTGATTGGATGCGTTTACGTACAGAATAAAGTTCGCGAGCAGAAGTCCTCCTACAGCATATTTGTTTATCGCCAGAAGGTATATAAGAAACAGTTGTCCGAGTCCCAGAATACCGATAACGAGGTCTATGAGAAAATCCTTGCGTTGTTTTTTGATTTCGATTTTTCTAGCGTGAAGGATCTCATTCATGTATCGGTTGCTTACCATGTCATTTCCGTTATAAATTCTGAGGTCACGTCCGGCTTCAAAATCATAGAGAAGCTCCGAGAGGTATTTCACCTTTTTCGTATTTTTCGATATTTCCTCTTCAAATGAATGGTCAATATGGTCTTTTTTTGCCTTTATAATCAAAACAATGAAATTCTCTGCGAGTACGATCGGATACAATCTGACATCAACCGAAATAATAAAAGCACTCATAATAGCGAAGGAGATCAGTTTGCCAAGGAGAACACAGAAAATACTGTAATGCACATCGCTGAAATTGTAAATATTATCAAACGCCTTATAATACTGGTCGGTTATTGTACCATCCTCGACATCTTTTAGATCAAGACGGGCATTTTTTCCATTTATAAAGTAATATAGGGTATTGGTTGCGTACAATGAGTTATCCGACAGACTGCACTGACCATTCTCGATAAGTATTCCTAGAACAGCAATAGCTACGACCATCACCGCGATGGTCGCAGAAACTATAGTATATTCGTATCCTGTACAAAGCCAAATTACTACGGACGGCAGGACAGTTATGATAAGTTGTCTAACCTCCCGGCTGATTCCAAGAAAAACATCAAGAAGCAAGAGCTTCTTGCAGTTTTGTATGAACATCGCAGACACTTCAAAGGAGGTCCTGAAAACTTTTTTTATTTTATCTGCTAAAGCCATAATTTGTTCCTCTTAATATAATATTACACCTATTAACCGAATAGCTCTGCCTGAGCGGAAAACATCTCTGTATATAGTGCATTCGAACCGAACAGTTCATCGTGAGAACCGATCGCCTCCAGTTTGCCGTTATGAAGCAGGAGAATCTTATCGCATATCCGACAACTTGACAGTCGATGAGATATAAATAAAACGGTTTTATTCTTTGTCAGAGAGTTGAAGCTACGATAAATCTCATACTCACTCTGGGGAGAGAGTGCCGAGGTAGGTTCATCAAGAACTATTATCGGCGCGCCCTTATAAAGTGCCCGGACTATGGCGAGTTTTTGTGCCTCTCCTCCGGAAAAGTTTATCCCGTCATCGGAAAATGTCTGTGTAACGAATGAGTCCGTATTTATACTCTGCATACCCATAGAACCGAGCAAAGTACGAATCTTTTCTTTTTCGTATTCGCTCAGTTCCTTTCCGCTCATTTTGATATTGTCTTCGACAGTAAAGCTGAATATCTTGTAGTCCTGAAATACAGCACTGAACAGCGGTGTATAGTCATACTTTTCGGGATCCATTATTTTTCCGTTAATATAGATCGCACCCTTCGTCGGAGTATACATTCCGAGAAGCAGCTTAACAAGCGTGCTTTTTCCGGCGCCGTTTTCTCCGATAAGCGAGAACTTTTCATTTGAATTAATAGTGAAACTTATGTCCTCAAGTACATTTTCGTCGCTGCTGTTGTAGGAGAAAGATACACTTCTGAATTCGATCGTTTTAAGCTCTTCATCAAACAATATTCTCTTTTCGAGGTTCTTTTTGATATCCAGAACGCTGATCAATGTTGTCATCAGATTGCTTGTGTTCCAAAAGCTGACCACACTGCCTGTAATGCTGTTGAGTGCCCCGCCAAAGGTAAACACTGCCGACGAGTACAACATGAAATCTCCTGCACTGATTCCTCCCAAAACCATTTGATATGCACAAAAAGCATATACAACGAATAACTGTACAGCGTTTATTATTTCAATGATAAGGTACGGTTTCTTCTTTCTTTTCGTAAATTTGTGAAGTGAAGCGAAAAGCTTGTCATTATACTCTCGTAGTTTGCCAACGATATATCTTTGGAGTGTATATGTACGCACTTCTTTGGCACGGCTGATGTCAGTCAGCCAGAACCTGCTGTACTCGAGTTGCTTACTTACCGCGGTCTCCTCATGGAAACGCTCAATTTCGTTTTTCGAAATAAGAATATTACAAGCTGTATTGACAACCGTTATGCCAAGAGCCAGGAGTGACATCCACCATTTGATTCCGAACGATATATATACTGTCCCGGTGATAACAAAAACGGATGACACTATGCTTATAAGCACCTGTGTATAGCTTGAAAGAATGTTCTGGTTCACACATTTGTGTGCAAGCTCGAAATTATTGAGTGCATCCGGACTTTCGATCTCCTCAAATCTGACTGAAGTGCTGATATTCAAAATCTGAGAACGAAGATACGTGTTTATGCGATAGTATGCGTTTGAAGCAGCGATATTCAGCAAACTTGAGATATTTGATGTTAGATTCATAACCACCAAACACCCCAGCGTCCAGAGGATAGAATGTGAAAATTTTCCTGCCTCGAGGAAATCAAGAAGATATTTGAGGAAATATATATTTATATATGAAGCAAATGTGTTTATCAAAACAGAGATTCCGATATTAAGGAAAATCAGTTTTTCCCTTTTCCATATAGTTTTAAAATAAAACCGAAGACATGAGAATTGTTTTTTCATATAAACCCCAACATTTTATTTTCCATGTTTTCACACTTGCGAAGGATTCCAACCGGAGCTCCTGTATGGTGATCAGAGGAGCTCCGGATTGCAATCCATCTCAGTTAATTAGCAAGCTGTGCAACCACAGCCACGGGGATTCTGACACCCCTGATATTTTGAACCGGGTTCAGAAGCCACCATCGTTCCCAAAACACGTACTTTGTTAAGATTTTCCGTACGCTTGGAAGTCGGTTTTCTGAGCTTTTTCATAGTGTATCTCCTTTCTTTATGTTTATTTGACATTAGTCCCAATAAATACTAGGACTGAACATCCGCTACGGTGTCACGATTCTCAATTAGCAACTCACTCAGCACAGACACAAAGCCATTTAACGATTGTATAATCATAAGCGACAACAGTTCATCGGGAATAGCAATTCCAAATATATTTTCTATGTCCACAATAAATGATATAAATGTAATAGAGTCAATGGCGGTGATATCGAAAAAAGCATCACCATCATCTTTCATCTCCACAACAATTCCGTTGTTTTCCAGGATTTTAACAACCTCTTCTTTAATATTGTCTAAAGTATTGTTGCTCATATAATACCTCCACATTACGCAGATTATGATAAATATCGACTTCACATGTCATATAAAATGATTGTACATGTAATCAAAGAACCTCTGTTGAGTATGATTTTACATAAAGTAAAATTAGTGAATCAATTTCTCTGTATGTTGATGGACAGGATTCTTGACCACTATTAACTCGAGATTTGGGACATGGATCCATAAAACAACAACAACTATAGAAACATTCGTCACATTTCTCACTGGCCCGCGAGGTTTGCATCCACTCATTCAGCTTGGGCGTATCCAGTAGCATTTGACCGAGTTTATCCAATTTGCCGATTCCAACCTCCGGTATGGATTCATCACATTTGGATATTAGGCCATCTACCCCTATTGTATATCTATTTTTATTATTTGCAAAACACCTTATTCCGCCTACATTTAAATCCATAAAGTTAGCATCAAATTTTATTCTATCTACAATACCACCAAGCTTGTCTAAAACAACACTAAAGTCAATTTGATTCTTTTGAAACAATGATGAACTTATTTGAGCAACACTATCTCCACCCAAGTCTTTCACAGGTCGTACAAACAAGTAAAAACGAGAATCATCCCCAAACATTTTGTTGTAGAATTCATAGTATTTTCCCAATGATCCTACTGCATCTACAGTTATATTACTTCTAAGAGAAATAGAAATCGTGCGTGTTTTAATATTATCTCGAATATACAACAAATTAGATATTATCTTATCAAATGTTCCGTTGCCATTCTTCAGCATTCTAAATGAATCGTGTTGTTCCTTGATTCCGTCAATTGTTATTGCAAAGTGTCGAACTTTAGCTTTTATTAGTATATTTATGTTTTTGGGCATCAAAAGATATCCGTTCGTTGTAATTACTGCCTCATATGGCTTGTGTGATTCTCGGCAAATCTCTATCAGTTTTTCCGATACATACTGTATAGCATTGGCGGCCAACAGAGGTTCACCGCCAAACCAATCGACATGAACCGTGGAAAAGTTTTGAATATTGTCTCTGACAAAATTGATTATACCATCCTGAACATCCGGACTTATATTATCTTCGGGTGTGTATTCATCTTTGAAATGAAGGTAACAATACTTGCATCTGAAATTACATGCTTTTGAAGTATGTATTACAAGCCGCAAAGTAGAATCATCCCGAAGCTTGGTCAATAAAATATCTCGTAGCTCTTTTTCATTAACCGATTCTTCAACAAAATACCCCATTTGAGAAAGGTTAATAAAATCACCATCGTCTTTTACAGCTTCTTGATAAAAACAGTCATTATCCAACCATTTTTTTATTTTATCTTTTTTTAATTGAGAAACACTCACTATGTTTCTTGCACCCAGATATGAGTTGAAAAGAATAAGTGATCCACTTTCGGGATCATCCACAAAATGATTAAACATTGAAGGTTTATAAACCTTGTTTTTTAATGTATCCATTGCTTTTCCCTTTCTTATTCTTAAAAACAATTACAATTTAAATATGAGTCAATTGAGAATATTAATTTAATTCTTCAACAGCTCGATATCCATTCCATAATCTAAAATAGTCCAATACCCGTCACTATTATATATTAATGCAGCTTGATTAAGGTATGGATGAAACCCACTGATATAAGACGGAAGAACCGTATGTCGAACAAAGAAATGACGACTAAATAACAAATGGCTATTTGTGCTCACATAAAGAACACTACATTGAGGGTTGAATTGGTTTTCGACTATCTGCATTATGCAATAATTACCATCAAATAATTCCCCTTATACCTATATCCATTTGACAGAGGAGTGAGCTGTAAGCTATCACGGATTTTATCAATAAAATTATTTGAAATCGGCGAGTTTACGTCTTCAAAAATAATGAAAGAATGTCCGTTATAATACTCCGTATTATTTAAAATACAATCATCACTGTCTAGTACGGGATATGTTAAAGACGATATGCCCTCATATGTATTTGTGCGTGGATTCGATAAATTATCCGCGGCATTTTTGAAAATCTTATTAGAAGACACACCGTTAATAACTCTTGTTGGTGTAAGATATACATCAATCAGCCCTGTACCTTTATAAAGCTTTGTAGCTGATACAGATGTAGCTTTTTTGAAACCTTTTGGTGTTTTTTCAAAGGCAACAACCCGTTCTTCGGCGATTCCATATTCCTTATTATTAATTATTATTCCGGTATCAAATCACTGCTTACAAACGAAATATCTTCAACATCTATATATACTCGTAAAATGATATATCTTTAGAAAAAACAAGATTTCCTGTCCTACTGTGCTTTATTGAGAACCTGATCGTGCTGTCAGTGTCTATATTAACAGTATCAACAGGAACACAGACAAAATTCAGAATTCCACCATTGAACAACATATTATCTATGACAGCAACTGCAATTTTACCGATTTCATAATGGAGATTGTCGTTAATCAAAGAATATTCCTCTAAACTGTTTTCATATTCAAATGATGATATTCTAATTGTTGTTCTAAAGAAACTTAAAGACTGCGATTGTTCTATACAGAATACATTGTTCCCTTCATCCAACCTGATTGTATGTAATTGACAACTTGTTTTTTGATCTGTGCAGCAAAGATTGGCAAGCTCACCGTTAATCCACAGTCTTTGGGCAACAATAGTTTCAATTGAAAAAGTAACAAGTAGTAGGATGATCACATACAACATCAAAAAAAACAGATATGTCATTGAAAGACCTTCGCCAACAAACTTAGAATAATCTATTGAGGAAAGCATTGTATCGGTTCTGCAATCCAGAATTGAATACTCAAGCGCTTTTTCGTTAACCAAATGCTCACAAACCTGTTTGACAATATCCGGTCGCACACGTATATCCTCAAAAATATAGTCGTCATCCATAGGAGTGGAGATTAGTCCGACATAACCAGGGTTGAGTATATCTTTCAACCTGTATTCATTTTTTTATTGCTGACCATACTCACTTTCCCACCTCATGTCTATTCTGTACTAACATACATCAAGATCAGTTTTACCCATATGCCCATATTGTGCAATTACACAAGCTACCGTTTTATCCAAATTGTGTCTGACCCAAATTTTCAAAGGTTGATATCTCGCAAAGGTAGCTGGTGAGATAATGTACCTCTGTAATATTAATGCGCCCCAAAGTCGACAATAGCGGTTTTTTGAGAATTTTTTCAAAAAATTTTTTCACTTACACTTTTGGTGTCCTTTTCACGACAAAAATCCCGCAAAGCAAAACCTTTAAAAGCATTCCAGATTCTACACTGCGATATTTATCTAAAACGCAATCACAAATTGTTCCAAATACAAAAGCAACCGCATGTGAAGCGAGGACCTCAACTGTGCATCGGCGGGAATCCAGTTGGGTAGGCACACAGTATATATACAGTGGCGCGCTTTAGGATTGCTGAGGTTATTGGTTTATATAGCAAAACTTATTATGGTCAAAGTGTATCATAAAACAATAGTATTGTCAAGATAGTATTTTGATTTTTGTAATTTTTTTTTAAAAAATATGACATATAACTCCAGTTATTTTTTCACATTCGATAGATAATCACCAAACTCTAGCTCTCCCTTGCTCGCTTTTTCTCTCATTTGTACAGCATATCTTGACCACTGCTCCAACTCCGAAACCGTCATTTTCTTTTTCATGTACCTCGCGTAGTGTGCCTTGTATGCACGGTTATAGGCCTGCCAGATCGGATCGTTTTTGCATTTGTCTGCATACCGGCGGCGCGAGCCGACGTCGCGGCAGGTTTTGTCCGGCTCGTCCGAGATAGGACGGTCACAATAGCTGCAATACTGTTTGCCACGGAGGAGAAAATACTTGCCGCATTGCTTGCATTTTTTTTGGAGTGCAAAATATTAACTTTTGATATTTTACAATAAGTTGACGAAACCCCTTGTTTTAAGCCATTTTCAAAAGATATACACATCTGTCTTTTTGGAGACTAAAAGTTCTTATAAGTAACAATAAGTAGCAAAACAACAAATCACGAAAAAATAAAAAGCCTTCCGCATCACCGAAATGGCTTACTTACAGGCTTTTCATTGGCAGGGGCACAAAGACTCGAACTCTGGACACGCGGTTTTGGAGTGGATGTAGTAATGACGCCATCCGTCCAACAATCCGCGGTGTGTCGAGGCTTTCGGGGGATTTTGCCTGAGCCTACACGCCAAATGATGCTTTATTGATGCTATGAAAAAATATGGGAAAGAAATATCAAATTTTGAACCGCTGTAAACAAAGAAAAGGGTAGAAAAAAACTAAGTTTACACATAACGACAATTCATGCGAGCATTGCGTACTTGCCTTCTTTGTAAATCAAGGCAATACTGTTGAGATAATCATGATTAACCGTTTGAATACACTGGCAAGGTCAGTTTCCGGGTAAACAAAAACTGACTATACAGTTCTTCATTATTTGTATTGATATATAAAATACTGTTTTCGTGGTTGGTTGGATGAGCCACGATTTGCATGATAATGTAGTCCCCATTATACTGCTCGTCTTGATAGGAATAACCGTTTTTATCTATTTTTATGCGTGCAAACTCTCTTATAGTGTCGAGTATTTCCCCGCGTCCGGAGCAGTTATCCAAAACTACAAGACTTTGCACTGGAAAAGATTCAAGTGAATGAACATCCAACACAGGATAGTGTACACTTGTGCCACCGTAAAATCCGTTTGTTTCCGGTGATCGGTTTCCGATAAGATAAACCTTCCATCTTGTTAGACAAAGATAATCTCATCTTTATCATCAATTGTGACAGTGTTGCCGTTAATCGTAATTTCTCCGAGGTTCTTATCAACTTGTGGAGGAATCGTAACCGTAATTCCGGTGATGTTTTCGTCGGTAATGAATATTGTGTTTCCCTCAATAATAGCATGAACTTTAGCAAGTATATTGCCAAATTTCATCGAATGGATTCGTATCCAATACGCTTTGAGGTATCGATTTTTATCGGTGGAGAAATAGATTTCGTTTGGAAACTCATCATTGGTGGCTTTGAGCAACTCTTCAATTATCTTTTCATTGAACTGTACCATACCCATTAGTCCATGGTTGAACTTTTCAATCCGATGGCAATGTATCTGTCAGGAGTTATCTGAGCCTGTGCCCATGTTGCATAACCACCGTTCGAGTGTCCCATCATCAGAACCTTGTTTTCATCTATGCTGAAATTGGAAAAGACATCTTTATAAATCTCATTAAAAGCAACGTCGCCGATGTAGCTACACATTGCAACACCTTTTCCGCTAAAGTCAACCGCAATTACCTTAACACTTTTAGATCGTGAAAAATACGATGCCAGCATGTACCTTGTAGAATATTATTGATCACTAAAATCGGATATTTCCGATAGGACAAAAAGCACGCGGCAAGGTAACAGTATAGTAGTCAATGCTATTATCAATATAAGACCGGAAACAAACTACCTTCTCTCCTTCGGATCTTAAATAGTTATAGTAATTTCCGCTTTCGATCACTGTCACTACTTTCGAGATTCTTTCCCATTTGGAGAAGATCTCTGTATTACTTTCTGAATCATTGAATGCGAGTATATATTCGAGATAATATCGTATCTCATCTGAGCATTCTTGCTTTAAGATGCTTTTCGAACGTTCCTTAATCGGTTCAACAAAATTTTTAGGTTCAGATAAATAAAGTTTCGTTTTAATTTTCTTTACTTCACCGGATATCGTCTGATAACTGAATTCGACGTCAAGATGGTTAAAGATGATGTTACTGTAATAATGCAATCCCTACCCTAACCCCGATTTGCCCTTCTTGATAATAAAGATTATTCTAGTTTAATGATATATCGTCATTTTGATCTGCTTTAAGAGAACGAAGCCGTATGGTGGTTTTTATGACAGGCACACTGTCATGCTGTTGAATACAAAACACATTCTTTCCTTTAACAAGGCGGAGTGTTTGGAACTGCCTTTTTTTATGTCCACACAAACAAACCGTTTTTCCATTTAACCACAAACGCTGTATTGCATGTGATTCAATGGAAAAAAACATCTGTGTCGTCCTCACTTTCGACACAAAAGAAGAAATACAACATAGTACAATCGTCTTTTTCAAAAACACTCAATCAGTTCTGTATTATCGATTGTATATGATGACAGCAAGAAAAACTCGGCGATTTGACTGATTTGTTCTGGGCATTTGGAATATCATTCGATTTCATAGTCGGCTAGCATAATTTCACGAATCAAGCCGAGATAACGTGGATTGATTATGTTATTGGAAAGTAAATATTTTAATTTTGAATTCATATAAACAATATGTCCTTTCTAAAACATTAAAGTAAAAAGCAATTCCTCCGGCGGAAGATGCCGTCAGAAATAATGTTGTCCTTTCAAAAATTCAAAGGACGATTGCGCCTGCACCTGCGCTCATAAGAATTATTTTAACGGCAAGAAAAAAGAGGCTGCGTAAAATATATCACTCTGCCCGACAATTACCGTCTTGCCATAGACCATCCATGTATTTCATTCAAGAAAATCTATGCCATGCGAACCGAGATCGAGCGTACAATGCCAGATTCAAGAAGATGGGGCAGGAATGATGTGGGTGCGCTCTGTCAATGCCGTTCAGAATCTCTCCTCGCTTTTTCATATCGCCCTTCTCACCGTCGCTACCGCTGCTTAAACCTTTTCTCATGTGCGCACTCAAATCATCTATGCGTTCTGCTTGAACTTCTTACATACCGTTTTTTGCTTTCCGCAAGGGAGGCGTTTTCTGTTTGTTTTCTTTCAAATCGAATTTTCTTCAAATTCCCATTTCGCTCATATCACAATATGTTAATGTAAATATCGTTTTTTAAATATTATCATTTCTCCACAATTAATATAATTTATCATTTTTCAAATATATTATTGGCAATAAAGGTTTGACTGTGTGTGCCAAAATTTAAAATAATGTCCTTTTTTCTGGATCAAATCATCGTGAGTTCCGTATTCAACGATTTCTCCATTATGAAAAAACAACACTAAATCTGAATATAAAACCGATCCAAGTCTGTGTGTAACAAATATACTGGTTTTCCCCCTTGTTAGTTCTGCAAAGCGTTTATAAAGTTTCGCTTCTTTCATGGGATCGATAGCTGCTGTTGGCTCATCCAGTATGTATATACTATTGGATTGGAATATTGATCTTGCCAAAGCAACTTTTTGCCATTCTCCACCGGATATTTCAATCCCCCCGAATTCTTTTGACAGCATGCAATCCAGGTCAATATCTTTATGAAATTCCGATTTGGATAACGCCTCTTTCAGTTTAGCATCATCGAACCTGTTGTTAATATTTGAAATAGAAATGTTATATCGTAGCGAATCCTTAAATTTAGAAAAGTCCTGAAATACAGTAGAAAACTGATTCCAATATTCATGACAATCAACGATATTTAAGTTCATTGCATTGTATCTAATCTCGCCAATTGAAGGCTCCAGTAGTTTTAAAAGCAACTTTACAAATGTCGTTTTCCCACTTCCATTTGCCCCTACGATTGCGATATGCTGCCCATATTTTAGCGAAAAATTTAGATTGCGCAAAACATATTTATCGGTCAAGGGATATCGATAACTAACATTCACAAATTCAATGTCGCCTTTTTCTTTTATTGTCATCGAATTACTTGTTGCTTTTTTGGCAGTTTCGCCCCCCAAATCCATAAATTCATAGAATTGTTTTATGTTTATGGTAAGAGTCAAAACAGACCCTACATTTTTGACCAAATTTGATAATGTATAAATAAGATTAATAATGATGGCAAACATCGCCGCAAGACCACTCAATGAAATAGTACCAATAATCATTTGATAAGCGGTAAATAAAATGCATAATACGATGATTATATTCCTGAATATTTCATCAAAAAACAACAATTTGATTCTTTTTATCTCAATACGCTTTCTTATTGTAAATATTTCTGCGGATTTAGATTCGAATTTATTTTGAAAAAATTCAAACGCATTTTTTAGTATTATTTCTTTTATTAGAGATTGGTCATATATGGCATTCCTATAATAATTCGCTTCGTTTTCATCATCATCCAACTGTCTATTAGCCAATACAGAAATTTTGTCGCCAATGATTTTACTGATAATTGTAGGCAGTATGGTTATTAAAGAGATCAAGCATATGGTTGGACTAATAATAAATAGTGATACAAAAACGCCAACCGTTTGCGTAATATAACGAACTGAATCTAATCCCAACTGATATAATTGAATGTAACTTCCGTGATTGAATTCCCAAGCTCGATTTATCTTATTCTGCACATTCGGAATTTCAAAATATTCACTATGTATGTCTGCCGCTTTATGATTAATGGCTTTGTCTAATATCCTCCATGATGAAAAATTTATCGCGTCCATAAACCTCATTGAAAAGAAATAGCCAAAATCCTGTATGAGCTTAATCATCATATAAAACAATAAGAATATAATGGCATGGGAAATATCATTTGATACAGAAGCCGCATCTATATATTTTTTCCATAGAAACGTGAAAATTGGTGTCAGAGAAGCCATACAAATAAGAAAAACAGCGTAACCAATAAAAAAAAACAATTGCTTTTTCGTGATATAAGACAAAAACCTTATATAAACGCGCAAGCTCATTTTAAGTTCATCACTGTCTTTCAATTCTTCTTCGATTTTTAAAGTGCGATCATTCATGTAACATCTCCTTTTACATAAAGGCTTTTTTGCGTTTCAAACATTTTTTTGAAATCTCCGTTTTCTTTTGTTAAATCCGTAAAAGAACCCTCCTCAATAATTTTATTGTCTTTAATTAAAATAATTCTATCAACTTTTGGCGTAAATCCTAGACGATGAGTAACAAATATCGAAATTTTGTTTTGGGAGACAGCATTTATTTTTTCAAACGTTTCAACTTCCCTAATAGGATCCAATGACGCTGTTGGTTCATCAAGAATCAAAATTTTCTTTTCACCAATCAACGCTCGCATTAACGCGATTGTTTGCCATTGCCCGCCGGACACGTCAACGGCATCTCCAAAAGATTTGCCAAGCAATGTATCGTACCCTTTAGTGAATAAATCTGCGAGTTCATAAATTTTTAGAAGCCGAGCTTTATACGCAAAATTTTGTTCGTCTTCCTCCTCGTTTAAAGTTATATTCTCTTTCAATGGCAAGTTAAATTTTGCAATATCTTGAAAGGCAACACCAAATATTTTGCTCTTTTCTAATAGAGATAATCGATTAAGATTTATTTTATTGATTAATATTTCGCCTTCATCCGGAATATATAAGCCAAGAAGAAGTTTAATCAAGGTACTCTTTCCCGCTCCGTTTTCTCCGACGATAGCAATCGACTCGCCTGCGCGAAACTGTAAATTTATATTATGTAAAATAAAATCTTTTTGCTGAGGATATTTAAACGATACATTCTTAAATTCAATGGTTACAGGAGTGTCTATGTCCCATGTTTCTTTACACTTGCTAATCGGTTTCGTTAATTTTAATACCTCTACATATGTTTTCCGCACAGATTTTGCGGTGGTTAATTGCGAAACAAGACTCTGAATCTTTGTTAATATTCTCATCGTAAATATTTGATTTGAAATAGATATAAAAACGCCAATGGTAATACTGCCGTTTAAATATGAAAATAAAACGATAACTAGATTAATAAATATCACGATATATTCAGATTTTGCAACCAACGCGTTAAAAAAACCATATTTGAATTTAATTTTTAAAACCTTAGAATCTATGTTTTTTTGCGTGTCTTCCCAATCGTCTATCATGTAATCGGCACATCTATTTAATCGAATATCTTTTGCATATTCTCTTGAACGCAATATAGAAGATTTATAAATTCCGCGGCGTCTGTCAGGGTTCATTTTAAAAATCTTTTTATACTGTTTATCAGCAATCCTTGATGAAAAACAACCTACTGCCGGGGCCAATAGTATTACTGATATTGCTAGCCATAAAGAGACATTCATCAAGACAATTGAGTAAAATAGAGCCTGTACTACAATCGAAATTATCGAAAATATACATGATATTTCTGATATGTAAAGATTGTTTTCCGCTACTTGCTTAATTTTATCGTATGTTTCTTCGTGTTCGTATCTATCGTATGGAATGGTTCTCATCAGATCATTCATGTGTTTATTCCAACGAAGAGCAATGGAATGGTTATATTTCATCGAAATATAACTTGTTGCCATACTTAACATTGGCAATGAAAAAGATAATAAGAGTAACAGTGTAGGCTGGATGATCTCTGCTATGACAAATCCTGTGCCAACCATACTTCCCGCTTTATCAATAAAATATGCTTGTGAGTACAAAGAAAACGGACCGGAAATTGCGAGGATACAAGAAATCAATAGGTTTATTACGAGACTAAATTTATGCTGGACTATTACCTCACATACTTCTTTTTGCAATGCCATTTACATATCTCCTAATTTAGATAATTTACTATCGTGTCAAAAATACAGTCAACTTGATTTATGCTAAAACACATTATACCGGTTATATTGGATATCCTGCGCGTATGTTCAATTACTTCATCGTCAGTTAGCGTTACAACATTTTGTTCCAAAGGCGAAAAAGACGCTTGTACATTTCTGAATGACAGCGCAAGGCAAACGACACGGGAACAAGTGACCGATTCGGCAAATTCTATCGTCCGAATAATATATTCGTCAGCATCGTAGCCATTAACAACCAATACGATCGCATCGGGTTGGATAGCGGCTAATATGGCAGTCTGCAAAGACGGATAAAAATGAGTATTATAAAGCTTATCACTGATTAAGTGAGATTGCAATCCAGTTATAATAATATCTTTGCCCAGCTTTTCAATTTCATGAAGTTGATTGTTAATCCCATGAATTACCTCTTTTTCGTTGAATTTGATATTAGACCCATATCCGAGAGGAAATACTTGTTCAATTCCGAAAAGATAACCTTGAGGCTCTGTACACAATTGACCGACTGTATATTCGTTTTCAAGAAATCTCTTGCGCAGTTCTAATTGCAGTGAAAACTTTCCCTGTTTTGAAGAAGTTCCCACAACGGTTATTATTGGCGTTCCAATAATTCTAAGTTTTTCACTAACATCATAAAAAATTTTATCAACATTCATGTTGTGACAAATTAAATTTTTCTTCGAGAACTGGTTTAGTATAACATCGGTTATTGTATCAAAACTAACCATAGTTTTTCCATACATTAGGCAAAAATCTATACAGTCTTTTGTATAATTATGGTTGGTAATTCTATTGATTTCTGTCAAGTGGCCTACGATTAAAACATCAATAGAGTCTACATCATTCACGATTTCTTGAAAATTTTGTATTTTGAACCCTTTTATATGTTCTTTCCTATGCGAAAAAGAAATTGTGGATTTATTAACCTTACCAGTTTGTTTGACATCATAGATATGCGTAAGCTCACATGACAACAAATCAGAATAGTTGGTGATTGACATTATTTCTTTATTATACGGAAAGACGGCTACCTTTTTATCCTTCAGATCAATGGGCGGTTGCTTGGGTGCATGATAAACATTTATGTTTTTTATAGCCCGTTTTTTTAAAAACAGTCTTGCTTCGCTACATGTTTTTACTTCGCCGGTTTCAAGCATTGGGATTAAATTTGATGAAATGTGAGCGGTAGCAAAGCTAGCGCCGGCGTTGATTATATAATCGCTTGTATGTGACCAGCACAGCTTTTGATTTATCCCTTTCCCATACACATCTACGATACCATTTTTACAAAAAATGAAATCATTATTTTTTTTACATTCTATATCCCAATCTACGCCAATCACAAAAGGAAACGCAGCAGGGTATGTTACAGATCCACAATTATTATAAGAAGCAACAATAATTGTTCCATGATCCGAAATCTCCCTGCAAATCTGTTCCAGCTTTTTATATTGGCAAACAGCACTCATTCCTAAACTTAAATTCAAGATATCAAAGCGTTCGTTTTTGCATATATAGTCTAAAACCGACAGAAATAACTCCTCGTCAATTTCATCCAAAGAATCAAATATCTTGAACACGGTTACCTCAACATCATTTTCTTGCGTCAATATTCCGCAAATGGCTGTGCCATGTCCAATTTGATCTGAATTACCTTGTAAAAATGATGCTTCACCTTTGGCATCAATCCGTTTGCATAATATGTTTTTGTTAATTAGGTCAGGATGTTCTAAATTGACACCAGTATCAATGATAGCCACTCGAATCATAAGATACTCCTTGAGATTTATTTTAATTGGCAATGTCCGGCTGAGTCAAATAAATTTATGTACTCAGCATCCCATAGAATAACAAGCAGAACTGTAGCATACGCCACTCCAACAATCTGCTTCATAAGTTGCCATTGGCGCGATACCCGCGCACAAAATCACTTTATTTTCCTTGTTAGAAAGTCTCTTTTTTAAAGTTTTTTTAATCATGAGTACATTCCCTTTCCTTATTTAATAATTACTGCATTAACAACCTTTCGAGTAACATCCTGAGCTATAGCAAACTCCGCTCCAACAATCTGCTTCATAAGTTGCCATCGGTGCAATACCTGCGCAAAGTATTACTTTAAAAAGCTCAATATGACACTTTTTATTAAGCCTCTTCATGATGATTTTACCTCCACCTATCGAAATCTTCTGAGTCAATATGTTCATTGGCTTTAGCCGGACATTCTAATAAACAAATTCCACAATTATCACAGTTTTCAAACACTACAGGTACAGGATATGGAAACTTTCCATAACAAATTTCCAAGTTCCCATATGGACAGAGTTGGATACATGCTAAACAGCCTATGCACTGTTCTCTTTCAACAACATCATTTATATTTTTAAGCTCAGCTGATACAGTTTCTTCAATAATTTTCACTATCTCATCTTTTTTTCTAAAATACTGTAATAACAAGTATTCATCAGGAATTCCTATATTAAATTCATTTTCAATTGCAACAACTAATTGAATAAATCTTAAGGAATCCATTTCTGACAATAGTTTTTCTTGCATTTCACTGTCCGAATCATACAAACCATTGTCCTCTAATAATTGATTTAACCGCTTTTCGATCATAATGAGACCTCCCAAAAGTGGTTGTTTGAATTGTAGCTTTCTATTTCTAAATAGTCTAGCACACGCTGTTTAAACGATAAACATTTATTCTGCATAATTCCTTGTATTCTTGCCGCACCGCATGATGTTGACAGGCACAGCGGAAAGCATTCACAAGCATAGCATTCTGTAAGAGGCGTATCAAAAATCCATCGACTTTCTTTTTCATAACTAAAACTTAAATTACCATTTTCATCAATAGTGCCTACTTTGTTTTCTTCAAATCCTTCAAGCTTGAAATCACATTTTAAAATATCGCCATTGGCATCGATGGTATATCCGTGTTTAGTTCCTGCCCAACAATCATTATGCGCAAACAGCAAATTAGTCCATGCTTTAAAGTCAAGTTTGTCACCATATTTCTTCATAATATTAGATACATCCTTTTCATGAATTAGTTCGGCATGCAAGCGCTCGGCTTTCATATAATCACTATCTTTGTAACTCCAATCAAACACAGGAATAAACGAAAAGCAGAATCTTTTATCGTTTCCAAATTCGCTATAAAAAAGATTTACAATTTCATCGGCGCGTGCCAATAACTCTTTTGTAAAATTAATTCTGATAGTAATTGAAAACATCTGAAATTTTATATTATCTCTAATTTTTTTTAAATTCTCGAATATCTTTTCAAATGTAGAATTACCATTATTCATAACTCTATGTTTAATTTCAGGAAGACCGTCAATTGATATTTGATAAGTAACCACATTATATTTATATAACTCTTTAAAAGTTTCGAGATTCAGCAAATACCCATTTGTAATAATTCCACATCCATATGTGAAATTGTATTGCTTACGTAAAGCATTTATATTTTTAGAAAAATAACGAATACCTTCCATTCCCAAGAGCGGTTCACCGCCAAACCAGCGAATCTTTACATTCTGATAACCATATTTTTTAATTTTTTCTTCAATAAATAATGTGAGCGCATCATATTGGTTGAAGTTTAAGAAGTGTTCCTCCCTTTTCTGAAAACAATAAACACAGCTAAAATTACACTGATTCGTCGTAAGTACCACAATATCCAATCTTTTGTTGTTTTCAACAGTGTCTATATATATATCATCAATCACACCATCTTGATTCATTTCATTTTTCACAATTACTCCATATTGAATCATTTTGTTCAAAGTGGATTTGCTCATACGATCAAACAATTTTTCATTCATCTCAAAGGAAGGTATAGGTACTTTCTTGTTGTTAATGATTTTTACAAAAACGTTTGTTATCGTGTTGGTGAGAAGTATGTTTCCATCTCTATCAGTAGTTGAAACATTGAACCTTGACAATTTATATAAATTCCAGTTAATCATTCTAAAACCTCCAAATAAAATCATGTATATTGTAAACTTAAATGAAAATCGAGTGCCATTTAGCTTTTGTGATATAATGTTTTTTATGGTATTTGGAGAATACATCGATCGCCGGTACGGTGATGTAGTCATTTAATACTATGATTTATTCTTTATTACAGAGTTATGAGCCGTTTCGAGTTTTTTCATCGAATCTGAGTTTTTTAATTATTGTAATCAGCCATTTATCTCAGCAGTTACGGCAATTTTGTTAATACGATGGTGAAGTTGAACTCATTCCGGATTTTCCAAAACATACTTAAATTTGAGATAATATTATTCCTCTCGGATCTCGGATAGCAACATTTTACTGGAATTTAGATTATATCTATCACAAAATGTAAAAGTAAAAAACAGACGCACGTGAAGCAGGTACTTCAACTGTGCGTCTGCAGGAAAATCCAATTGGGTAGGCACACAGTATATGGTGGCACGCTTTAGGATTACTAAAATTATTGGTTTATGTAGCAAAACTTACTATGGTTAAAGTATATCATAAAAGCAATAGCATTGTCAAGATGTTTTTTTATTTTATCGTAATTTTTTTCAATATATGACATACCCCCCGTTATTTTCTCATTTCTGCGTAATACTCACCAAATCCCATCTCCCCTGCTATTGTCTTTTCTCTCATTTGCACAGCATACCGTGACCACTGCTCAAACTCCGATACCGACATTTTCTTTTTCATGTACCGCGCATAATGCGCCTTATACGCGCGATTGTAGGTCTGCCAGATCGGATCGTTTTTGCACTTGTCCGCATAGCGGCGGCGCGAGCCGACGTCGCGGCAGGTCTTATCCGGCTCATCCGGAAGAGTATTGTCACAGTAGCTGTAATACTGTCCGCCATTGAGAAGAAAATACCGTCCGCAGTTCTTGCATTTGTTCGGGATATGATTCTTCCTGATGCCGCTGAAGAAATCGTAATAGAGAAACGATTGCAAATCATCAAACAAAATCTCTTCACACAGCATTTGCTCGCTGTCTGTTTCTTTCAAAACCTTGTATCCAAACGAGTTCATGCGGCAATGGATTTTTTTGAAGTTTCTTGTGTGTTCTGAATTGAATGCTTCGAAATAATCTGCCACTTCTTTTGCCGTGGGGAAAGCCTCGCGTCGGTGGAGATATCTGTCGATGAACGGACGGAAGATTTCGTGAACGGTCATGTATGATTCGAGGAAGGAAATATATTCGTCGAAAAAAGAACAGACATCCTCGTTCATCTCCCGCAGGTCATCAAGCAAATCCTCATCGAAGTACCCGATATCCTCCGGCTCACACGTACAGAACCGGTGCAGACGGAAGCGGCTGTTGCCGTCCTCATCCACCTCACCCGTGCCGAAATCGGTGACAACATCCCAATCGAAGTAGTCGACGCCGAGCCCTTCAAGCCCTGTTTTAAAAATAAAGCTGTGCTGATTCAGCACATCGTCAAGCCTATTGAGCGGTCGGGTTAGAATCCTGTCATACGGCGGCAGACTGACGATCATCCATTCGTTCACTCGGTCGAGAATCTGCATCGCCGCGTAAACATTGCGGTTGTAGCGCTCGTAATCTTCGTAATCCATATCGGCGGAAATCATGAGTCGATCCCGAAGTTGTTTCAGTTCATGGATAATCTGTCCTTTGTCAATTTCATCTGCATAATCTGTATTCAGATACGCTGTCAGAATTTCATTGGCGGCGTATTTTTGTTTTTCGTTGATATAGACGCCGCCCTCAAAAAAGTATGCGCGAAAAGAAAACATAAATCCTCCAAAAATATTTTTAAAAATAGATGATGTATGCCCGTGAGTAGTGAATACAAAATAATTGTACAACATCTATTGTTCTTTTGCAAGGGAAATGATAAAATAGATGACATAAGCAATAAATTCAACATCTACCAAAAGGAGTCAAAGGTGAAGGAATGTATTTACAAAAGCTACGACGATCTTCCGCTTTTTCTTAATGCGAAAACAGTGGCGAAGCTGTTGGGTATTTCCATATCAAGCAGCTACGAGCTGATGCATGAAAAAGGATTCCCATCACTTCGTATCGGCTCAAGGCTCATCGTACCGAAAGAAAACTTCAGACAATGGGTTGAACAAAAGACAGGAGGCAGCATTTGAAGTATAACCGTTATCAAAAACGCGATGCAATCAGAGATTATTTTCCTCTGCCGAATGAAATTTTCTGCTTAAATCTTTCCTATGGAGAGATCGCTGTCTATGCATATCTGCTCTACCGTGAGGACAGAAAAACTTTCAGATGTCATCCGAGTTTCAGAACGATCGGTGACGCATTGAAGATGTCCCGCAATACGGTGAGCAAATATGTAAAACGGCTGGAGGAAAAACAATTGATTCGAATCGAGCCGACAGAGATCCAAACAAAAAGCGGAGTAAAGCGCAACGGTAATCTGCTCTATATAATTCTGCCTATTAAGCAGGCAAAGAACTTGTATTTGGAACAGCAGTTACAGAGAGCTGCCTGTCAGCAGGCGCATGAAAAAGCGATCAGGAAATTGGAACGGTATGACCGACAAACAAATCAAAAGGCGGTATGAAAGCGAAAAGTACACAAGATATGCCGAACCTACAGTGAAGCAGGTTAAAGTGAGGGGTCTATTGTCCCCTCACAGAGCACGGCGGACGGCAGAGCCGACCGCATTTCGAAAGATTTTTGAAAAAAGAAAACGGGGTCTATGGAATTATGGAAGATAAAAAGCAGAAATATGCATACTGGCTAAGACCGTCACAGGTCTCAGAAATGGAAAGTATGTTAGGTGAATCAAACGCTACCTCAAAAAGTGATTTTGTAACACAGGCAATCCAATTCTATATCGGATATTTAAGGCAGAAAAAATGTATAGATTTCATATCGCCCCTGCTTGCGCAAAGCATCAAAAGTGAGATCGGAAGTGTAGAACAGAATATCTCAAAAATGCTTTTCAAGCTGTCGGTCGAGCAATCTATCGTGAATAATCTGATTGCAAGTCAGAGCGAAATTGATGAGAACACAATGGAAAGACTGAGAAACTCATGTGCCGAAGAGGTTGCGCGGCTTGGCGGCGTTGTTACATTTGAAGATGCCTACGAATGGCAGCACGGTGAATAACTATGCCAAAGATCATATTCACAAGCCGCTATATCAAAAATCTCGCAAAAGCGAATGCAGGCAAGCTCATCAGATATATGGGAACGCGTGAAGGAGTTGAAAAACTGCCGAACGGGATTGATCATAAACCGGCAACGAGAAAGCAGAGAGAGCTGATCTGCGAATGTATAACCGCCGTTCCCGAAGCGCTTATGTATCCCGAACTGAAAATGTATCAGGAACAGGAAACCCGATATGCGGCGACAGAATTTCTTGACGCATTCATAGAACGCAACGCAGACCGTATTGACGGTGTGAAAAAGTTGGTCAGTTACTATGGAGAGCGCCCGGGCGTTGAAAAGCTCGGCAGGCACGGACTGTTTTCGCAGATGGATGATAAAATTGATATTGATAAGGTTGCAGATGAAGTTGCAGATCACGAAGGTATACTTTGGACGCATGTAATCAGCCTACGGCGTGAGGATGCGGAGCGGCTCGGATACAATAACGCCCAAGTATGGAAAGAGCTTGTTCGCCGAAATGCTCTGCAAATGGCCGAGGCGCATAAAATCGCGCCTTCCGAAATGCAGTGGTATGCCGCTTTTCATAATACAACACATCATCCGCATATTCACCTGATGGTGTATTCAAAGGATACTAAGCAAGGCTACCTCACAAACAAAGGGATCGAAGATATGCGTGCGATGTTTGCAAAGGATATTTTTCGAGGTGAAATGTATCATGCGTTCACATTGGAAACACAGATGCGTGACGAGGTTCGTTCAGAAGCGAAAAAGAGAATAGACGAACTGCTGAGAGATGCGGAAACACCGACATCTGCATCGGAAGAAATTCAAAATCTGTATGTCAAACTAATCGACCAGCTTACAAATTACAAAGGCAAAAAGGTATACGGATATCTGCCGAAAAATATTAAGCAGACGGTAGATGCAATCGTTGGCGAGTTGGCAAAAGATGAGCGAATTGCAGAGTTGTATTCTGAGTGGAACAAAGCGAACCGTGAAAAGCTGTCCGTTTATTATGACAAGAAAAAGCCGGATATTCCATTGGAAGATAACAAGGAATTTAGGAGTATTAAAAATGCAGTTATCCGCTCTGCCGTTCTGATTATGCAAAACGAACATTCAGTACAGGCTGTATCGGTCAATTCTTCTGTCGGAAATCTTGTCACTTGGCTTGCCAAAGCGATAGCGTCAAGCTGTCATAAACGCAGAGCCAAGCTCAGCTCACAAATGGATTCCAAACTTAAATCTAAAATCGAGCAGAAAAAGCAGGCGCACGGACTGAAAACAGACCGAAACGTTCCCGAATACAACGAAGAGGAGCAGGACTTTAAAATGCATATGTGAATTCTTTGATAAACTTTTTATTGTCGCTGGATAAGCGGCATGCGGTGTGGTATCGTTGGAGCAAAAGGAAGTGGTAAAATGCCGAAATATATCAGAGCTTTTACGGTAGTCGAATTCAAATCGGTTACAAATATCAGTGACAAGCCGTATGACGAATGGAAGTGGCGGGAACGGTACATCGGATTTCAAGGCGAACTATTCGTGTTCGAGAGTACAGAAAAACATCCCGGAAAACTGTATCTGAACTTCACTGACCACAGTCGAAATTGGCTCAACACGGGCTATGGCGAATATGTCATAGATGGAAATGTTCTTACCATGACAACAAAAAACAGCATCTATGAATTTGAAATACTGGACGGGGGTGATGATGAATGCAACGAAAACTTTTAACAAACGGCAATGCGTTCAAGCGCTCGGACGGTCGGTGGTGCGGAGTGGTCTGGTATATGGACGAGCATGGAGAGAGAAAACGCAAAAGTTTTTCCGGCACGACCAAATCGGCAGTCAACAAAAAAATGACAGAATATATTGCAGATTTTGAAAATCAGGCGTCGGAGTCAGATGAGTCCAAAAAGAAGCTTAAAGACAGTATGCAGAACTGGCTTCGGGTGTTCAAATTTCCGTCCGTGGAGCAGACCACATATGACCGCAGCGAATGCAGTGCAAAGAATCAGATTTATCCTCTGCTCGGTGAAAAAGCAGTTGGCGATGTCACGGCAGCGGATGTAAAAAATCTGCTGAACTACTGGATGAACAAGGGATATGCTTACACAACGGTGAAAAAAGCTTATGTCGTGCTGAACGAATATTTCAGATATCTCTATACCGATGGGCTGATTCCAAAGAATCCTATGGACAATGTGGAGATGATCAAGAAGTCGAACTTTCTATCCGCGCAGGATAAGGAGGATCTGCCCGAATGTGAAACGGTTACGATATTCACTCCCGAAGAGATAGAGAAATTCAAAGAAGAAGCATTCCGATGCTGGAGTAACGGAAAACGGATATATCAACAACCGTCCGCTTACATTCTCATGCTGAATACGGGTCTCAGAACGGGTGAGTTGCTCGGACTTTTGAACAGCGACATTGATCTTGACAAGAAAGTTTTGTATGTTCAGCGGGGCGTGAAAGAGATATCGCGAAGAAATGGTACTGAATTCACAAGCGGAAGGGAGATAAAGGTCGGCAAGCCGAAGAGCGCCACCTCTAAACGCATTGTACCGCTGAATCAGGCGGCTGTCGAGGCGGTGGAGGACTTACGCGCGGAAGCGTACTTCGGCGAAAATACGCCCCTTGTATGCGACCACGACGGCGGTTTTACACGCCCGGTCAATCTCCGCAAGCGATACTACAAAATCCTAAAAGCTGCAAGGATAGAGCAGAAAGGACTGCACAGTCTTAGGCACACATTTGCGACGAATTTGGTGAACGGGATCAAACAGGAGGACGGAACAATTAAGTCGCTGACACCAAGACAGGTCGCCGATCTGCTCGGGCACAGCACAAGTCAAATTACAGAGCTGTACTATGTGAAAAAGGATACAGCAAGACTCGGCGGTATCACCGACGGATTCGAGATGTGAGAACAGTCAGAAATTGATACGCAGTAAACAAAGAAAAGGGAGAGTGCAAAAACGCTCTCCCTGACCGTTTCAGAGGATGATCGTACGGTGCTCCGTGATGCTGTTTTGATGATGCAGCATACGGAGCGATAAATTTGTATGCCACCGTTCCGGAGCGGATAACAGCCGTTGTCAAGTGGATGAAAGAGAAAACTGCCTGAAATCAGCACAATTTAAGCAAAGAGAAAGCCTTGAGTTTCTTAGAAACTTAAGGCTTTCAAGGCATTGGCAGGGGCACAAAGACTCGAACTCTGGACACGCGGTTTTGGAGACCGCTGCTCTACCAACTGAGCTATACCCCTAAAACTATTAAATACTATAATAGTATATCACTTATGGCAAAAAAAAGCAATATGTAAATATGCACAAAAAGGGCATTCTATTTATAAGCGCAACATACAATATTGCTTATTCATGCGGTTAAAAAACAGCCAAAGCATCCTCAGAAAAACAATTTATCCGTTTTTCTTCTGCTGCTCCGATTCCTTTCGTTTTTCCGATTCTGCAAAAATTTTAAGAAGCTCGAATATTCCTCCAGTATAATAAAGCTTCATATCGGATGCACAGTGAAGCTTACTTTTTCGAGGGCGAGGCATAACAAATTCACCGAAACCCAGACGCCGAGCCTCGCCGAGACGTTTTTCGATATCCGGCACAGAGCGGGTCTCACCGGAGAGACCGACCTCGCCCACCGCGATCAATCCGTCACTTACCGGAATATCTCTCATACTTGAAATCAGCGCCATACATACTGCAAGATCCGCAGCAGGCTCATCTATATGAATACCTCCGACCACATTCAGATAAACATCAAATTTTGAAAACGGAATCCCCAGACGTTTTTCCAATATTGCAAGCATAAGATATACACGGTTATAATCAAGTCCGTTGATTGTTCTGCGAGGTGCCGAAAAAGCAGTCGGAGCCGCAAGCGCTTGAATTTCGGCAATTATCGGCCGTGTTCCCTCTATCACACACACCGCACAGTTTCCCGACATATTCTTAGGTCTTCCCTCAAGCAGGGCCTCAGAAGGATTCGGAACCTCCGCAAGTCCTTCTCCGGTCATTTCAAAAACGCCGATTTCATTGGTAGAACCGAAACGGTTTTTTGCCGCCCTGATAACGCGGTACGCCATCTGCTTTTCGCCCTCAAAGCAAAGAACAGCGTCAACCATATGTTCGAGCATCTTCGGCCCGGCTATGCTTCCTTCTTTATTTACATGACCGACAAGAATAACCGACGTACCGCTTCCCTTTGCAAAACTTATCAGCTGTGACGCGGTTTCCTTAATTTGCGTGATACTTCCGGGAGACGAGGACACGCGTTCTGTAAAAACAGTCTGAATTGAATCTATTATGAGTATATTAGGTTCAAGCTTTTTCGACTCTTCAACTATGCTGTCAACATTCGGATTCGTGTATACAAAAAGTTCGTCGCCTACTGT
Source organism: uncultured Eubacteriales bacterium (assembly GCA_948467545.1). Lineage (GTDB taxonomy): Bacteria > Bacillota > Clostridia > Oscillospirales > CAG-272 > UMGS911. Next base: position 251,415 of record CAOKER010000001.1, on the reverse strand, counting down.
CCCGAGGCGTTTCGCCCGCAGCTTAATCTGCCCGCGCGATTCTTCCCCGGACACATAAAGTACCCGCCTTGTACGGCACAGAATATCCGAAATCTGAAGCAAAAGAGTCGACTTACCGATTCCGGGCTCTCCCGTCAAAAGAACAACAGACCCGCTGACAAGCCCTCCTCCGAGTACGCGGTCAAGTTCTTTCATACCGGTTTCCGTTCTGATAAAGCTCGGCACAGTCAAATCCGAGATACGTTCCGCCGGATCTTCATTAATAAGCACGGAGACAGGGTTTGCAGATACACTCTTTTTATCCGAAGTAGTTTCCGTATGCTCTTCCATGCAGTTCCATTCACCGCAGCCCGGACATTTTCCAAGCCATTTAGAGCTCCTGTAACCGCATTCCGTACATATATATAATGTTTTAACTCCCTTCAATTTTGACCATTCCTTTCAGAATATGAGAGATATATTTAATTATACTGTCCCTCAAGATAATCGATTACCGAAGCGGCTATTGTAAGCGTCAATTTATGCCTATATACATTATCAAGCAGAAGCTGTTCCTCATCATAATTTGACAAAAAGCCGCATTCAACGAGAACAGCAGGATTTTTTGTCCGATTAAGAACATAAATCTTTGAATCCGCCGCTTTAAGCGGACGATTGTTATCAGGCTGGAGCAAAGATTTTACAGATGACTGAATCGTCTGCGCAAGTATCTCGCTTTCCGGATTATTCGGAGAATAATAGAGCTGAACTCCCGAAACAGATGCCGAAGGAAATTTATTCATATGTATGCTTACAAACAATGCGTCGGGATTCGCCTCAGCTATTTCAACTCTTGCACGCAGATCTCTGGTTTTACGGCTTCCGCCTTTCGCATTGCAGTCGAGCATCTCATCGGAATCACGCGTAAGAATCACCTGAACTCCGGATGCCTGAAGAACGTCTCTCAGCAAAAGCGAAATTTCAAGATTCAAGTCTTTTTCAAGCGTTCCGCCGTCCGAAACCGCACCGCCGTCCATTCCCCCGTGCCCGGCATCAATAATCACCGTTCCAAACGGCTCCGAGCTTACCGGATAAAGGGCGCGCTCATGCGGAATAAACCTATCGTAAGCATAATACAGCAACGCCGCAACAACGAGAAGCACGGCAGCAAAGAATATATATTTAATCGTATATTGAAATGCATTCTCTTTTTTTTCTGACAAAATACAATCACCCACCACTTCAAATACCGCATAAGCTATAGACAATCACGGTAAAATATATGCAATGGAGGGTGCCTGTATGACTTTTCCGAACTGACTGACAGTTCTATTTATCTTTTTTAGTCCTATTTCTGTTTATTCCAAGCATACCGGAGATACTTTTTCCTTTTATAGCAAGAAAATAACCCAGACCGCTGAAAATAACAGCCGGAAAAACTATCAGTATAAAAACGAAAGGATTATACGGAGAATAAGTTTGAATTATACCTATATACATAGCTTCGATAAAACGTGCGATTACCGATGCGGTACCGTAAAGATTTGCCGCCCATACCGGAGAAAGAGCTTCATGCATAGCACGGCAGGAGGGATCAAGAGAATAGTACCCTATAACTATCAAAATACCCAAAATGAGATTTACAGAATTTGCTGCAAGAGAAATAAGAGCGCCTTTAAACGGAGTATAAGCTATTCTTCCGCCGTCAAGACGAACTTTATCCTTCGCTCCGAGCTCCCATCCGACAGTATATACAAGAAACATGTAAAAGCATACAGAAAAAACACTTGCAAGCAGAAAAAGCGTGTCATTCTGTGAAGTAGCCATCGAAAGTACCAGACCAAAAATCATCATACCGAGCTGATTGACAATCATCTTGGTAACAGTCGGCATATTCTCCTTAAGAAAGCGCATCATATAACAAAGCATAACCGACGTTAAGCGGTTACATACTCCTTTCAAAAAACACAGTTAATATCATCGTGTAAAATTGTAAAAACTGATATAAATAAAAGCATTTATTTTATATTAAACTTATTTTATTAACAATACAAGCATTGTCAAAAAAGTTTACAGTTTATCTAATATACAGATAAATGAAGCAAAATCTGAATTTTATACAAGCTAATGTCTCAGACCGCCTTAATCAACACGTCAGATATTTTCCGTTAATTATTTTTCAAAGGCATTTTTTATCGTGTTGTAATTTTCAGTCATCAGAGAAAGATAAGTAACTCCGCTTTTGAGCTGTTCATCCGTAACATTATGACATGAATAGAGACACGCAGTTTCCGCACCGGTAGCTTCCGATATACTTGCGGCGGTTTTTGAACTTGAAAAATCCATATAATAAACCGTTTTAATTTTCGCTTCCTTTACCTTGTCAATAAGCTTTGAAATTACAAGTATACTCGGTTCTGTCTGAGACGCGCATCCGGGAAAAGCAGCGTAGTATGGAATTTCATAATCACGGGTAAAATAGAGAAAAGGAAAACGATCCGCAAAAATCATAGTCTTATCCGTCACCGAGTTAAAAAGCTCGGTAAATTTTGAATCCAAGTCGGAAATATCCGAAACATATGACGCGCAGTTTTTTTCAAATATATCAGAATTTTCGGGATCAAGCTCAGAAAAAACAGCCTCCACCGACGTTAAAATTTTCTCCGCATTTCTCAAAGAAGTCCAGACATGCTCGTCGTATTCGTCTTCATGAGCGCTATGCTCAGCGCTGTCGTCGCCGTCCTCGGCCTGCTCATCCTCATCCGATACAATTCCGGTAAGGTCTTCTTCAAGCACCGAAACACAATCCATAAGCTTAAGAGTTCTGAGCCCTTTGTCTCCGGGCTTTACCGAACCGATAATTTCATCTACCCATTTATCGGATTCTCCTCCGACATATATAAACAAATCACACCCACTTATTTTAATAATATCGGCAGAAGTCGGTTCGTAGCTATGGCTCTCACTTCCCGGCGGTATCAGCAGAGTAACGTCCGCACAGTCTCCGCCAACCTGCCTTGCAAAATCATAGCATGGAAAAATTGTTGCGACAACCGAGATTTTTTCATTCTCGGCAGGCGGATTAATTTCTGCACAGCCTGTCAAAATCATTGCAAGCGACAAGCATATTACCGTAAAAATTTTCTTCATCTTTATGACAATACCTTCCGTTAATTGTTTTGCAGAACGCAAAGTTCAAAGCTTTTCAAGCATAGCGGTAACAAGCCGCCAAAATCTCTCAAAAGAATCAAGACTCATCCGCTCCTCCGGCGTATGAATATTCCGTATTTCGGGACCTATTGAGATAACATCAATTCCGGCACCGCGGCATGAAACTATTTTACTGTAAATAACCCCGCATTCAAGTCCGGCATGAATCGGCGTCAAAGACGGCCCTTCAATATCGGAAAAAAGCGTTTTGTACTCATTAATAAAGAGGTTTTGAAGAGGTGTTTTGTAAACAGGAGCCCATCCGGGATATTTTCCGGATACAGATACGGCTCCCCCGGTTAGTACGGCAAGTGTTTTCAGCTTTTCCACCGTATGATCAATAGTAACATCAAGTGAAGAACGTATTAAAAACGAAATATCCATATCGCCGCTGTCAAAGGAATGAACAGAAGCAAGATTGGACGAAGCCTCCGCAAAAACAAAATCCTGCTTGTTTCGGCGAATAACTCCGCAGGGAGCAAGATTTATAAACGACAGAATCCTCGATGTCGATTTAAAGGTAAACATTTTCGTACGTGTAAATCCGGCGGCGCCCGTTTTCTTTATTTTTATATATCCCCCCTTGTCGGCTTCAGTAAATTCATCTCCGACGCGGCCGAACATATCCTCAAGAAACGCCACGGCACTCGCCTCGTCCGAGACGGAAATAACAGCCTCGGCATCTGTGGGAATCGCATTGTTTACCGAGCCTGCCTCCAGACTTACCAGATTAAACGGCATGATATTATAAAGTGAAGACAAAAGCCTCGCCGTCAGCGTTATCGCGTTTATTCTTTCTTTATCAATGTCCGTTCCCGAATGTCCTCCCGCAAATCCTCCGACAGTCACCGTCAGACATTTTCCGTACAAATCGACATATTCGGGAGATACTCTGACATTCACGTCAGCTCCTCCGGCACAGCCGATTGTCGCAGCACCTTCTTCCTCCGAGTCGAGGTTGAGCATGACCGAAGCTCTAATTTCCGAGGCGTCAAAATTCATCGCGCCGGTCATTCCGGTTTCTTCTTCGGTTGTAAAAAGACATTCGATTTCGGGATGAAGCAGGGTCTCGTCGTCCAAAACGGCAAGCATTGCAGCAACGGCAACACCGTCGTCGGCCCCCAGCGTCGTACCGTCCGCGTGAAGCCATCCGTCCTCCGAAACAAGCCGAAGCGGATCTTTTTCAAAATCATGTTTACTTTCTCTCTCGGCAACGCAAACCATGTCAAGATGTCCCTGAAGCAATACCGCAGGATGATTTTCATATCCTGCGGCCGCCCTCTTTCGTACCAAAACATTGTTATAATTGTCTCTTATATATTCAAGTCCGCGTTTTTTTGCAAAATCACATACAAAATCCGCAATTTCGTTTTCATTTCCGGATTCTCTCGGAATTGCGGAAATCTGCTCAAAAAAATGAAAAAGATTTTCCGGTTCGCGTCCGCTAATAACATAATTCATAGCAATACTCCGCGCCGCATGCAGCGGCTCAAACATTTCTTTTCGGTATTTTTATAATAATTCCTATCATATAAATTAAGCTTTAAGCGTAATAATTAAGGCTGCGATATGCAAAATCTCCGCAGCACGAAATAAAACATAACCTGATATCGCAAAGCTTCGGACTTGCCGTAATTGTACTTCGAATCTCATTAAAATCGAAATATTTTGCGATTTTGATTTGCAAAAATTTTGGTTTGCAACATCACAGCTATATACGGAGAAATTAAGATGTCAACCGAAATTATTAGCTTTATGGTTATTATACAATATCCCGAGAAATAATGTATGTATATATTTTGAACTTTTGACAATCACAGTAAAGAAGTAAATAAAACTGCGTAAATACGTCGATCGCTCAAACACTGAAAATTTTGTAACACATATTCATGTTCCTCGTGCACAAATTAAATTATGTGCACAAATACTATTATATAAAAACAGTTTGAAATCCAAATCTGTTTAATTTCAAAACTGAATTATATAATGTAACTGTGTGCGCATCATAGACCGTCCAAAATTGCAGTCTGTAAATCCACAGCGTAAATTTACGGCCTTGCAAGCGACGGTAAAAATCTTTTAAAGGATGGAACGGATGTTGTGATAAAAAGGAATTTTAAAAAAGGAGCAAATAGAAAAAGCGGTGTTTACAGCTTTGCTTCGGCCGTTTACAGTGTACTTCTATGTGTCTCCGCTGTTATTTCCGCATTTTCCCTTTCCATGCCGGAATACGTCTCTGTATATTCGGAAAGCGAGCTTGCGGATAGCATCCGCATTCCGCTTGTATCCTATGTCAGGACAGACTGCAGAGATGAAAGTATTCCCTGCTCAGCAGGAACGGCAGACGGAGCAAAAGTTGCTTCGGCCAGTACCTCCGGCATAAAAACCGCATCACTCGGAGAGTATTACAGCTGCGAAGCCAGGCTTTTCGGCGTAATACCTCTGAAAAACGTTGACGTCGGGGTTTATCGCGACGTAAAGGTTTATCCCGGAGGAATGAGCTTTGGGGTAAAGCTGACAACCGAGGGCGTTCTGATTGTCGGAATGTCCGACGTCAACGGTCCGGACGGTGCCATAAATCCGGCTTATAATGCCGGCGTGCGAATAGGCGATACCGTCACAGCAATTGAAGGCAAAGAAATCGACAGCGTAATTCAAATGACAGAGCTGCTCAGTGAAAGCGACGGAAAAACTCTTACGCTGACAATTATGCGGGACGGTGAAACCAAACTCTTTCAGGTTACTCCCGTGTTTGACGGAGACAGCTACAAAATCGGTGTATGGATTCGGGACAGTACGGCAGGAATCGGAACAGTCACTTATATAATTCCGGAAACAGGCGCTTTTGCAGGTCTCGGACACGGAATTTATGACATTGACACCGGCAAGCTCGTCCCTCTTCGCCGAGGTACGGTAAATGACGTTATAATTTCCGGAATCAAAAAAGGACGCGCAGGAGCTCCCGGTGAACTGCAGGGATATTTCGGTTCCGAAAAGCTCGGAGCACTGATGTATAACTGCGACTGCGGAGTTTACGGTGTATTTTCGGAGATTCCGGAATATACAAAAGACACAGAGCCTATGCCGATCGGATTGTCCTCCGATATAACCGAGGGAGATGCTGAAATTCTCTGTACACTTGACGACAGCGGCATCAAACGCTATTCAATCAAAATCGCTCAGATATCGCGTGACGACAGCTCTACCAAAAACTTTATAATCGAAGTTTGCGATCAGGAATTAATAAACCTGACAGGCGGTATCATTCAGGGAATGAGCGGAAGTCCCATAATTCAAAACGGGAAGCTTGTCGGAGCGGTAACTCATGTAATGATTGGCGAGCCAACGCGCGGATACGGTATCTTCATTGAAAATATGCTTCGCGGCAGCGACGGTCTGTTAGCCCCGGAGGCTGAATAACCCCCATCGACATCAGAAGATTAAATATGTCAGGAAGAATAATAAAACCGCGAAGTATAACTTTGCGGTTTTATTATTGTCTCATCATCGCCGAAATCTTTGTCCTAAGATAAATATCAGATATATGTTTATATCAATACCGTTGACATTAATAATATAAAATGATATTATATTCATTGAAAGCGTAATTCACGATAGGTATTTCCGGGCAAAAGTTCCTGCAGAAATACAAATCGGAAAGGAACTATATAATTTGATAAAATTTAACTACCATACTCATTCGACATTCTGCGACGGAAAAAACACACCGTTTGAAATTGTTCAGGAGGCGCTTAAGCTCGGTATAAGCGAGCTCGGATTTTCCGGACATGCCTCCATGCCGCCGCTGTACGGAAGTGATACCTCTTACTGTATGACAGATGAAAACACAGTAAAATACCGCAAGGAAATATCACAGCTCAAAGAGGATTTTTCAGGTAAAATTAAAATATACTGCGGAGTCGAAAAGGATTATTTCTCGTCTGACAGCTTCGGCAGCTACGATTTCATAATAGGTTCCGTACATTATATAGAACATAACGGACGTTTTTTTGACGTTGATTTAGACAAAAAAACGATTGTTGAAGCAATCGAGCAGCACTGGAACGGAAAAGCCGACGACTATGCGGCTGATTATTTCCGGCTTGTAAAATCGGTTTACGAGAAAACGCATTGCAGCATAATAGGACATTTTGACTTGCTGACCAAATTTAATGAAAAACACGATATTTTCGATGAAAAATCCGATAAATATCTTTGCGCAGCCGAAGACGCCGTAAACACTCTGGCAAAAAGCGGTGTGCTTTTTGAAATAAATACCGGGGCTATTTCACGCGGATACCGCACCGCGCCCTACCCGTCTCCGGAAATTATGAAAATGATAAAATCGGCAGGCGGAAAGGTAACGTTTTCAAGCGACTGTCATCAGTCAGGCGATTTGCTGTATGGTTTTAACGGTGCATTAAGCTATATTGAAAGCTTTGGATTCGACGAATTTTCAACCCTTGAAACCCTTGAATTATATACTTAAAGAATTACATACTTAAAAATATTAAAAACCTAAAGTTTCAAGGCTAAGGTTTGTTCCGCAAAGTCGACGTTGTTGACGGCGAAACAAACCTTACATCTTAAAGATTTAGATTTAAGATATTATAAATCTCTCTAAAAAGAGGGAAAAAGGTGAAAAAGATGACAAAACTTGATGAATTGATTCAGAAATTTTGCCCGAACGGGGTGGATTATAAAAGGGTTAAGGAAGTTTTCAACAGACTTAAAGGTACTCCAATTACCGCTGGAAAAATGAAAGAAATTGAAGCCAAAGATGGGGAAATTCGAGTGTTTGCAGGAGGAAAGACAGTAATCAATGCACATGAAAAAGATATACCTAATTCAAATATAATAAAAGTTCCCGCAGTTTTGGTTCAATCCCGTGGTGTGATTGATGTAGTATATTATGATAAGCCTTTCACCTTTAAAAATGAAATGTGGGCGTACACTGCTGATAAAATAACATTGGTCAAATATCTTTATTATGTATTAAAGAATAATTTGGAATACTTCCGCACAGCGGCTTCCGGAATGGGATCATTACCACAAATCTCTTTATCAGTAACAGAAGATTTTAAAATCCCCCTTCCCCCTCTCCCTGTTCAGCGTGAAATCGTGCGTATACTTGACAAATTTTCTGCGCTTACAGCGGAGCTGCAAGCGGAGCTGCAAGCGGAGCTGCAAGCGGAGCTGCAAGCGGAGCTGCAAGCGAGAAAGAAGCAGTATGAATATTATAGGGATGAATTGTTAGTCTTTGATAATACAATATCTTGGAGAAAACTAGATGATGTCATTATATCTTTAAATACAGGATTAAATCCTCGTCACTTTTTTAATTTAAACACTCCAGATGCAAATAACTATTATGTTACTATAAGAGAAATTCAGAATAATACAATTGTCTTCTCAGAAAAAACAGACAAAATTAACGATAAGGCACTTAAATTGTGTAACAATCGTTCCAATCTTGAAATTGGCGATGTAATATTTTCTGGAACAGGTACAATTGGTGAAACTGCTGTAATAGAAAAAGAGCCATTAAATTGGAATATAAAAGAAGGAATTTATGTAATTAAGCCTGACCAAACACTATTAAATTCACGTTATTTAATGTACCTATTCAGAACAAAATTAATTCGCACAAATATAATGAAAAAAGTTGCTGGCGGTACCGTGAAAAGTATTCCAATGTCTGAAATGCGTAAATTAATAATTCCTATACCCAGTATTGAAACACAAAATGAACTTATTAATATCCTTGACCGTTTTGATACTCTCTGCAACGACCTTTCATGCGGTTTGCCTGCGGAAATCGAAGCAAGGCAAAAACAGTATGAATATTACAGGAACAAGTTATTGAGTTTTTATCCCCTCCGACACGTCTAAAGACGTGCAAAAAATGAAAAAAAGTGAATGGTAGAAAAGGGTAAAATGTGTATAGTATAAATCCTTTATAAAGGAGAATAATCAACTGCTGAATCGTGCTAAAGATCTCCGCTGTGAGATGACGCCGCCGAAAAGAAAGCTTTGTTATTGCTTTCTGCGGCGCTGCCATGTCAAGATATAAACAACGAATTACGGAATCATTTATTGCAGATTCTCACATTTTAATTAGCTTATTCCCACTCTATTTTCCCGGACGTAACCGTAACACATTCGGGCGAAACCGCAAGAAGTCCCCCGTTTGTGTCAGCCTCTTTTTCCGTACCGTCCTCCAAAGTAACGCATATGGCCCCGGGCTTTACCTCCGTAATCATTGGAACATGCCCGGCAAGTACGGCAAGATCTCCCTCTGCCCCGCGCAGAGTAAGCTTCTGAGCCTTCCCGTCGAAGATATTCCCGTGCGGAGATGACAGAATTAATCTGAAAGCATTCATTGTGCTATCCTCTTTGCCTTTTCAACAGCCTCATCAATTGTTCCGACAAACAAAAAGGCAGATTCCGGAAGGTCATCATGCTTACCCTCAATAATTTCACGGAAACCGCGTATCGTTTCGGAAAGCGGAACATATACGCCCGGAAAGCCGTTGAACTTTTCGGACACGTGAAACGGCTGAGACAGAAAACGCTGAAGCTTTCTTGCGCGTCCGACAAGAAGCTTGTCTTCGTCAGACAACTCATCCATACCCATAATCGCTATAATATCCATCAGCTCCTGATACCGCTGAAGTATCCTCTGCACTTCACGCGCCACCCTGTAATGCTCCTCACCGAGTATTTCGGCGGAAAGTATACGGCTTGTCGATTCAAGCGGATCGACTGCAGGATAAATACCCTGCGATGATATAGTCCTTGAAAGAACCGTCGTAGCATCGAGATGCGCAAAAGTTGTAGCCGGAGCAGGATCTGTGAGATCGTCCGCAGGCACATAAACGGCCTGAATCGACGTAATCGAACCGTTCTTTGTAGAGGTTATCCTCTCCTGAAGAGCACCCATTTCCGTCGCAAGAGTAGGCTGATATCCGACCGCGGACGGCATACGTCCGAGAAGCGCGGAAACCTCGCTTCCGGCCTGAGTAAACCGAAAAATATTGTCTATAAAGAGAAGTACGTCCTGTCCCTCTTTATCGCGGAAGTATTCCGCCATGGTCAGACCGGAAAGCGCAACCCTCATTCTTGCCCCCGGAGGTTCGTTCATCTGACCGTATACAAGCGATGTATTTGACAGAACTCCGGACTGACTCATCTCATTATACAGGTCGTTTCCCTCACGGGTACGTTCTCCGACACCTGTAAAGACCGACAATCCGCCGTGTTCCTTCGCGACATTATTAATCAGCTCCATAATAAGAACCGTTTTACCTACTCCGGCACCTCCGAAAAGCCCTATCTTTCCGCCTTTAGAGAACGGACAGATAAGATCAATAACCTTAATTCCCGTTTCAAGAATTTCAGTAGACGTCGAAAGCTCGTCGTATGACGGTGCAGAACGGTGAATACTCCATTTTTCTTCGGTAACTGCGACCGGACCGTTATCAACCGTATCACCGAGAACATTAAAAATGCGTCCAAGGGTCTGCCGTCCTACGGGAACACTTATCGGAGCTCCGGTATCCTTCACCGCCGTCCCTCTCTGAAGCCCATCCGTTGACGCCATTGCTATACAGCGGACTGTATTATCACCAATATGCTGAGCAACCTCTACAATCAGCTTTTTATTTTTGAGCGGTATTTCAAGAGCATTGTTTATCGACGGAAGTCCTCCGTCATCAAAGCGAACGTCTACAACAGGTCCCATCACCTGAGAAACTACACCGCTGTGAGAATTTGCCATGTGAAATCCTCCTCCCTTTTCTCGTAAATCATGAAAGCTTTTTACGGAAAAACGCTTACGCGTCGCTCCCCGCTACAATCTCCGTAATCTCCTGAGTTATAGCACCCTGTCTTGCCCTGTTATATGCAAGCTGCAAATCGAAAATCATCTGTCTGGCATTCTTTTCTGCGGAATCCATAGCCATTCGTCTGGCGGCGACCTCCGACGCAAAGCTTTCACGCACCTTTGAAAAAATAACTCCGGCAACATATTCTGGTACTGCCGCATTTAAAACATGAAGAGCGTCGGGCTCAAAAATAACACCGTGCTCACTCCTTTTCCCGGACGCTTCTCTGCCGGAATCCCCGAATACCAAGTCAAGAGGAAGTATCCATAACAGCTCGGCTTCCTGCTTCATCATGGAAATATATTTTGTATAGATTATGCCAAGCCTGTCATATTCCGCCCGCGCAAACTCCTCGCATATATAAGAGGAAAAGTTCCGTGCATCTTCAAACGAAAAATGCTCAGACGATAAAAAACCGTCTCCGTAGCGTTCGCACGCACGCTTTCCGACCGGAATAAAATCCGCGCCGTCAATGCCCGCGGCAAGCCTGAACACACCGGCATTGTAGCCGCCGGCAAGCCCTCTGTCACCTGCTATTACAATAATTTTAGTACGGTTTCCGTCCCGTCCCGAAATGTAAGGACTACGTCCGCACTCTCTGCATGAAGCAAGAAGTCTGACCGTGCTCTCCACCGCTCCGGCATATTCGCGTCCGTGAAGCATAGCCTCTCCCGAACGACGGATTTTTGACGAGGCAACAAGTCCCATCGCGCGCGTAAGATGAAGCGTCGAATCAACACTTTTAATTCGAGTGCGCAGCAGCTTTATATCCGCTCCCATATCGGATCACCCCTGCATTCCGTCAAGCGCAGACCGCAGCCTTGCGACGTCGCTCTCCTCAAAATAACCGGCTTCAAATCTGTCAAGCAAATCACCGTACTCTGCCTTAAGCTTCGTATAAAGAAGCTGTTCATATTCAGAAACCTTTGAAACCTCTACATCCTTAAGATAACCGTTTATAACGGCATATATAATTGCGACCTGACAGCCGGCAGAAACCGGTGAGTTTCGCTTTTGCTTCAAAACTTCTACAATTCTTTCTCCGAGAGCAAGACGCGCCTTGGTATCCGCGTCAAGATCGCTTCCGAACTGGGCAAACGACTGAAGCTCTCTGTACTGCGAATATAAAAGCTTAAGCTCCCCGGAAACCTTTTTCATCGCCTTAAGCTGTGCGGAGCCTCCGACACGGCTGACCGATATTCCGGGATTTATGGCAGGCATAACACCTGCATGAAAAAGTTCTGTTTCAAGAAATATCTGACCGTCGGTTATAGAAATCACATTTGTCGGAATATAAGCGGACACATCTCCCGCCTGAGTCTCTATAATCGGAAGAGCCGTAATCGAGCCGCCTCCATACTCAGGAGCAACACATGCCGCACGCTCAAGCAGTCTTGAGTGCAGATAAAACACATCTCCCGGATAAGCCTCGCGTCCAGGCGGACGGCGGATAAGCAGAGAGAGTGCACGGTATGCGACGGCATGTTTGCTCAAATCGTCATACACAATCAAAACATCGCGTCCCTGAGCTCGGAAATATTCCGCCATGGCGCAGCCGGAATACGGAGCGATATATTGAAGCGGAGCACTTTCAGACGCCGACGCCGATACTATAATCGTGTAATCCATCGCTCCTGCACGTTGCAGCTCTCCGCTGAGCTGAACAACGGACGTACTTTTTTGACCGATCGCTACATAAATACATATTACATTTTGATCCTTCTGGTTTATAATGGTATCTATCGCGATCTCCGTTTTTCCGGTCTGACGGTCGCCGATTATAAGCTCGCGCTGACCGCGTCCGATCGGTATCATGCTGTCGATTGCTTTGATTCCCGTCTGAAGCGGAACAGAAACGCTTTTTCTTTCGATAATTCCCGGAGCTTCAGCTTCTACGGGATATTCCGCACTACAGTCTATCTTTCCTTTTCCGTCGATAGGATGTCCGAGAGCATCTACGACGCGGCCGAGCAAAGCTTCTCCGACCGGCACGGAAACAACACGCCCGGTTCTGCGGACCGTCGTCCCCTCTCTGATTTCATTTTTATCTGAAAGCACAGCAACAGAAACCGTTTCGTTCTCAAGATTTTGAGCCATGCCGAAGCTTCCGTCGTCAAATTCGAGCAGCTCTCCCGCCATACAGTCACGCAGACCGTAAACACGCGCAATTCCGTCTCCGACAAGAATGACATTTCCTGTCTCGGACATCTCGATTTTGCTCCGATAATTCTTTATCTGCTCTTTTATAATACTGCTTATCTCATCAGATCTTGCGTTCATTTTTTCAGGACCGTTCCTTTCATGCAAGAGACTTCTGTAAGAGCTCCGCGCTCTTCATGAGTCTATCGTTTCCTTAATTTCCTGCAATCGTTTTTTGAGACTGCCGTCAAACAGCTTGTCATCCAGCTTAACAACGATACCGCCTATAAGCTCGGTATCTACCGAAAATTCCATATCTACGGACTGCCCGCTGAGCTTTTCGAGCCTGTCCTTTAAATCTGCTTTCTGAACCTCGGTAAGCTCTGCAGCGCTTGTTACAAACGCGGTACTTCGCTTTTCCGCTTCGCGCAAAAGCTTATCATATTCTTCCCGACAGCCCTCAAAGCCGCCGATTCGCCGCCTTTCGCAAAGCAGTGAAAGAAAGGACAGCACATATTCCGGAACATACGCTCCCAATGCCTGTTCGAGAGAATGAACACGCTCCTTACCGGGAACAGACGGAGACGACAGGAATTCCGTATACTCCGGATTTTCGGAAAAAACGCTGCTGACCTGAGCCAGCGATTCGGAGATTTCTCTCTCACAGCCGCTTTCCGCGGCGAGCATAAACAGAGCGGCAGCATACTCCTTTTCGATCTGACCCATAACTATGACCATTCCTTTCCGATATTCCTCGATTGCTCCCGGCTTCTCCCCTACAGAAAAATTCTAAGCCTGACGCAAAAAATTTAGTTTCAGACCTAACCAGACCTAAGACCTAACCGTTTTTCTTCACCGAATTGACGGGAAAACCACAACAGCCAAAGCACCGCCATTTTACTTTTTATCCTCGCCGACGCCTACTCCGGCTATAAAAGAGTCTATAAAAGCACGATGATCGTCTTCGGTAATTTCTCTCTCAAGCAGCTTTTCCGTCAGGAGTGCCGAAACATCTACAATTTCATGCTTGATTTCATCCTCTGCCTTGCGCAGTCTGAGCTCGGCCTCTCCCTCGGCGGTACGGATTATTCCGTCTGCTCTCTCCCTTGCTTCGCTTATAATTTCATTTTCACGGTTTGCGGCGTTCACCTCGGCGGTCTTTATGATACTGTCCGCCTCGGATTTTGACAGTTCAAGCCTTTTTGACCATTCCGCTTTGTCAGCATCTGCCTTTTCTCTGGCTTCCTCCGCCGCGCTGTAGCTCTCGTCAATCGCGGCACGCCGCTGTGCCATAACTTTCTTTACCGGAGCATATAAAAATTTTTTCAGTATAAGAAACAAAATTAAAAGATTGCAAAGAGAAATAAGTATATGCCATATATTTACCGATATGACTTCAAGATTCTGCATTTTAATTTCCAAGCCTTTCTAACGTGAGACAACGTGCAAATATATTCATACCACAATATATTTATATTCGCCTTCAGACAGCCAAACGGTTGTTTATGCAATTGCATTCATAAGAATATCGACAAAACGACCGGGCGCAAGGAATATAAGAAGAATTGCGATAACAAGCGCGTAAAGACCTGTTGTTTCCGCAATCGCGCATCCCATCAGCATCGTTGTCGTTACGGCTCCCTGACTCTCGGGCTGTCTGCCTATAGCCTCGCAGGCCTTCGCAACTGCGTTTCCCTCTCCGATTCCGGGACCTATACCCGCAATCATCGCCATACCTGCTCCGAGAGCACATCCTCCGAGAATAATACCTATAGCAAGCTCTAACATTATTTAATCCTCCGTTTGATTTTGATGTCTTTTCATAATTTATCAATATCAGCGCGGTCTCAGTTCCGGGCTGTTACTGTCTTTTTATTCTTTTTTGATTTTCCCGCCAGCTTCCTTTTATAATCTTCCGCGGGAAAGCCGTTCGATATATACAGCATTGTAAGCATCGCAAAAATAAACGCCTGCAGACATCCGCTAAATATATCGAAATATATCGACAGAACAGCGGGAATTCCTATTCGGAAAATCGGAAAAACCGCGAGTACACCCGGGAGATTTCCAAGAAGCATTGACGAAAGACCGCCGAGCGCAGCGGCGATAAGAATTGAAATTACCGAGCCGGAAAGCACATTTCCGTAATGACGGAACGCCATCGAAACCGGCGTTGCAACCTCGCTTATAACGTTAAGCGGAGTCAGAAGAGCAGGCTGCGCAAAGCTCTTAAGGTAATGCCAAATGCCGCATTTCATCTTGTAATGTGTTATCAGAATAAACACCAGCAGCGCCCATCCTGCGACAATATTCATATCCGACGTCGGCGGATAAAGACCGAAGAGCGATAAAAGACTTGAAAATGCCGACAGCGCCATAATAGCCGCTATAAAAGGTGCAAAGCCGTCAAAAAATTCTCCCATATTGGTTTTAACGAGCGATTCGGTTTTTTCTACTATAAGCTCTGCGATATGCTGTCTTCTGGTTTCCGCTTTTTCGGTCAGACCATGCGTTAAATAAAGACAAAGAAAAAATACGGATATTATCACAAGCGCCGAATTTACCTGAGATTCCGTAATCGGAAGCGGCTGAATCGGAGTATTAAGCGTAAAATAAATCTGCGCTCCCGCAATTTTAATACCATCCGACGCTGCCGCCGTCAATATATAAATTATTATACCGCATACAATCGGCAATATAGCAAGAACAAGTAAAAGTATATCCACCGCAATAAAACGGCGGTCCTTAGTTTTCATATTTTCGGTCATCCCTTTCGATCTCCTACCGTTCCGACAGCGATGAATTTTACCGCTGTCAAAACACCGGTGACGGGCTTACTGCCATCACTGAAAAGTCCAAAGCTCAAAATTTCTTAAACAGCGGGCGGATCATTACCGCAATCCGCGGGAAAAACAGCGGAAGAAGCGCGGTAACGGTATTAAAACAAGGCAGCAAAACTCCGAGCGCCGCTGCGGCAAACAACATAAGCAACCGAAGATTCTGCGACAGTCTCACAGCATTCTTCGCACTCTTTTCATCCTTTGCAAGCGCATTCTGTACCGTAATTCCCATAAGCAGAAAATTCAAGACCGCCGCGCAGCCGCTCAGCAGATTTCCGAGAAGCACGGTATAATCCCATTTACCGATTATCAGAAAAACAAGTTCTGTCACAGCGCTGAAAAAAATCACGGCAAGTGCTATAAACTTTGTCTCATGTATGACGGTGCTGTCTATTTTTTTCATATAATAACCATGCCTTTCCCGCTGAAAACGCGGAGAGATAAGAATTTGTCCGTATAAATTGGCTTTATTTCCAGTAAAAACGAGGTAAGTATAACATGTTTTTTTTTATTCCGAAACAATATTTTATGTCGATTTTGTAAACAATCTTACGATTGGATTATGCAACCGAAAGACTGCCTTTTTTATAAATATGATAGTATTCCCGTAATGACTGTATTCTTCGTAATGACCGTATCTCCAGCAATGACCATATTTCCAGCAATCACCGTATTTCCAGCAACTTCACGATTTATTTTACCGAATAATTTATTGTTAATATCCGTATAATCTCAAAATCTCTGAAAAACATCCTAAGTATACGGAAAATACTGGACTTTGAAAACAGTCAACAGCCCCGCCGTGTCTAATAATCAGTCAGCAAAAAGGCATGTGACTAAAAACAGGACTGTCTATAAATGATTTTAACCATTTTTGACAGTCCTATTAAACATTATTTATTGGTTATAATACTTTCTGCCGCCAGCAGCTCTGCACCAAGAACCGCGCCGCCGGCCGCTCCGCGAAGTGTGTTGTGAGAAAGTCCGACAAACCGCCAGTCAAAACTGTTATCACCGCGAAGTCTTCCGGCAGTAATCCCCATTCCTCCGCATATGTCACGGTCAAGCCTTGTCTGGGGACGATTGTCATCCTCCATATATGTAATAAACTGCTCCGGAGCATGCGGAAGACCGAGAATCTGCGGCTTTCCGCGGAACTCTTTCCAGCGCGCAAGAATCTCGTCTCTGTCCGGCTTCTTTTCAAAGGAAACAAAGACAGCAGCAAGATGGCCGTCCGACACAGGAACACGGATACACTGAGCCGAAATTACAGGAGCCCCTCTTTTTAATATTTTTCCGTTTTCAATATGTCCCCAAATTTTAAGCGGCTCCTGCTCGCTCTTTTCCTCTTCTCCACCTATAAAAGGGATGATATTATCCTGCATTTCCGGCCATTCTCTGAAAGTCTTTCCGGCTCCCGATATCGCCTGATACGTTGTCACCGTAACAACCGTCGGATTGAAATCAAGCAAAGGCGTAAGCAAAGGAGTATAGCTCTGAATCGAGCAGTTTGGTTTTGTAACGATAAATCCGCGCTTCGTTCCGAGACGCTTTTTCTGATATTCGATTATATCGAGGTGCGAATCGTTTATTTCAGGCATAAGCATAGGAACATCGTCAGTCATTCTGTTCGCCGAATTACATGAAAATACAGGCGTTTCAGCACGCGCATATGCATCCTCCATTGCGAGAATTTCACTTTTATCCATATTGACGGCGCAGAATATAAAATCCGCCTTTTCCGTCACCGCTTTTACATTCGCCGCATCATCTATTTTCATAGCCTTTACATACTCCGGCATAGGAGAAGCGAGCTTCCAGCGGGCTCCGACAACTTCCTCGTATGTTCTCCCGGCAGAACGCGCACTTGCCGCAAGCACGCTGACATCAAAGTACGGATGACCGTCGAGAAGCGTAATCAAACGCTGACCGACCATTCCTGTGGCTCCGATAATTCCAACCTTCAGTTTATTTTTAAGTTCAAACATAATAATTACCATGCCTTTCTTTGCTTTGTAACTGTCGGCATAAACGAGACGTGAAAAATATTCTCTGCAATTTTCGGATGTCCGCCTTTTTCACGCTATCTCCAATCTGCCTCCGTACGGCGGTAAAAAATCCAAAACCGCCTTTATTAACCGTCCGAAAGCTAAAAGTTAATGTGGTTAATGTGTCAAATTCATCTAAGCGTAAATCCTTGCGCCGAACGTAAATACCGCAAATTTTCGCATTCAGCACACAGGCTTAGTTTCCGGCTTATAGCCGTCCTTCAGCGGAACAATACGGTTATAAGTATTCGCAAACCTGCTGTCTTTTGTGAAATATCCGACGCGCACAAACTGCATAGCCTCACCAGGCTTCGCGTCGGCCACAGCCGGCTCCGCTTTACAGCCGCACAGACGCGGTGCGGAATCGGGATTCACAAACTCAAGAATCTCCTCAACCTCATGATCAGAGGTTGTATATGATGCAATATCGGGAATTGTGAACAAACGGTCGTACATGATTACATCAAAATCTATACACTCACCGGCAGATATCCAGTGAATCGTACCCTTTATCTTCCGTCCGTCGGCCGGTGTGCTGCAGCCTGTTTCAAGATCGGCGGTACAATGCAGCTCCTTTATGCTTCCGTCCGCGTTTTTAACAATCTCATCACAGCGCACAATATAAGCGCCCATCAGTCTTACTTCCCCGCCCGGCTTCATACGGAAAAACTTCGGCGGAGGCGTCTCGGCAAAATCCGCTTTTTCAATATACAGCTCTCTGTTAAAGGGCAGTTCCCGGTATCCCAGCTCAGGCTTTGACGGATGGTTGGGAAGCTTAAAATACTCCGTTTTTCCCTCAGGGTAATTTGTAATAACAACCTTCACAGGCTCTGTAACGCAAACCCGCCTCGGAGCAGTCTCTCCAAGTTCCTCCCGCAGACAATAATCAAGCAGCTCCGCCGCCGCGGTCGTATCCGTCGCCGAAACGCCGGAACGCCTTACAAAATCAAAAATTGAAGACGCCGTATAGCCCCTGCGGCGAAGTCCGGAAATTGTCGGCATCCTCGGATCGTCCCATCCGTCGACAACTCCGCGCTCAACAAGAAATCGGAGAAATCGTTTGCTCATAACAGTATATGTCACGTTCATACGTCCGAATTCACGCTGCTTTGGTTTTTGTTCAAATCCGCAGTGCTCAATAACCCAATCGTAAAGAGGACGGTGATTTCTGAATTCGCTGGAGCACAGCGAATAGGTAATCCCTTCAAGCGCGTCTTGAATAGGATGAGCAAAATCATACATGGGATAGATACACCATTTGTCACTCTGACGATGATGATTTATATGCCTTATACGATATATTACCGGATCGCGCAGATAAGAGTTGTCCGAATCCGGATCTATTTTTGCACGGAGAGTACGCGCACCGTCAGAAAATTCTCCGTTTTTCATTCTCTCAAACAAGTCAAGATTTTCCTCTGCAGACCTGTTACGATACGGAGAAACAATTCCTTTATCCGAAAAATCATCGGAACTGCCGCGGTATTCCGCAAGGTCCTCCTTCGAGAGATCGCAGACGTAAGCATCTCCGTTTTTTATAAGCTTTACGGCAAATTCATAGCACTTTTCAAAATAATCAGAGCCGTAGAAAACTCCTCCGGTAGGTTCAGCGCCAAGCCAACACAAATCTTCATATATAGAGCGGACATACTCTGAGCTTTCTTTCATGGGATTTGTGTCGTCATAACGGAGATTGAAAAGTCCTCCGTATTTTTCGGCAGTATTGCTGTTAATCCATATAGCTTTTGCGCTTCCGATATGAAGATAGCCGTTCGGCTCCGGAGGAAAACGGGTGTGAACACTGACTTTCGCTCCGTTTTTTCTATCCTCATCGATTATATCGTGAATAAAGTTAGACGCTGCTATCACGCTGTTATTTTCAGAATATAATTCTTTTTCCGTCATTATTGTTATGACCATACCTTTCGTAAACAAAATGAAAGATTTTTAGACTTGTTTCGACTTATCCGAAAATTTTACCGCTTCCTCTGCATGAACACGAAATTCATTCAAAGACTGTCGGCAGCCGCCTTTACACGGCTGACTACTCTATCGCTTCCGAGAATCTGCATCACCTCATACATATCAGGTGAATTGAGTCTGCCTGTCACAGCGACACGAATAAACATACTTACATCTGCAACACTTCCCTTAAACGCAGAGGGATTCTGCTTGTAAGCCTTCATATCCGATGCATAACCGTATTTATCCGCTATAGCTTTTATTCCCGAAAACCACTCGCCCGCATCATCCTCCGCATTATATGAGGCTGCAAAGTCAAGAAGGATATTCTTAATATCCGTATGGTCAAAGCCGTCCGGAATTTTATCCTCCGTTTTAAAAAGCTCGTCATAGAAAAATCCCATATACGGCTTTACATCGGTCCATACCGAAATATCCTTGCGCGGCTTCTTTCCGCCGCGGCCGATTCGGAGTATCCGCTTTGCGTAATCCGGATCTCTCTCAAGCAAATCAGCAAAACCGACGTCGTATTGCCTTGCCCATGCAAGAACACTGTCATAAACCTTTTCGGCACTCATGGCGGCGATTGTATTCTTGCTTACATCGGTCAGCTTATCCATATCCAAAAGACAGCCCGACGTACTCATCTTCTTGATTGAAAACGGAAACTTCTCGAAAGATTCTGCCTGATTCGCGTTTCTCCACTCCTCATAGTTTGAGTTCAGAAGCGTCATTATATATTCGGTCAGCGCCTCCGGAGCATATCCGTTTGCGTTGTACCATCTCATATCTACCCCGTGATCGCGCTTGGAAAGCTTCTTTTTGGAATTGCCCTCCAGCTTCATAAGCTGCGATATATGCAGATACTTCGGAAGTCTGAATCCGAGAGCCGAAAAAAGCTGGATATGAAAAGGCAGTGAGGAAAGCCATTCCTCGCCGCGGACAACATGCGTCGTTCTCATCAGATGATCGTCTACCGCGTGCGCAAAATGATATGTCGGAATCCCGTCGCTTTTAAGAAGTACATGATCTCTGTCGTTCTCGGTAATTTCCACCTGTCCCTTGACAAGATCGGAAAATTTTATCTTGTGTTCGGGATTGCCGTTCGACCTGAAACGAAGAACAAACTTTTCTCCGGCGGACAGACGCGCCTCGATTTTCTCAATCGGAGCGTCGCGCCATACAGCCCATTTTCCGTAATATCCGGGATCGGCCTTTTCAGCCTCCTGTTTAGCTCGGATCGCAGAAAGTTCGTCCTCTGTGCAGAAACACGGATATGCAAATCCGCGCTTTACCAAATCTTTGGAAAACACATGATAAATCGCCTTTCTCCTGCTCTGTCTGTAGGGCCCGTAAACACCGTTATCTCCGCCGCCTGCCGCCGCACCTTCGTCAAAAACAATTCCATAGCTTTCAAGCGTACCAATCAGATTTTCCTCCGCGCCTTCAACCTCTCGCTTGGAGTCGGTATCCTCAATCCGAAGCAGAAATACTCCTCCGCTCTGATGGGCAAGCCGTTCTGATACCCTCGTAGGAAACAGCCCTCCGAAATGAACATAACCCGTAGGGCTCGGAGCAAATCTGGTCACCTTTGCATCCGCGGGAAGATCCCTCGGAGGATATTTCTCTTCCATATCCTGCACCGTCATGGTGACATCCGGAAAAAGAATTTCCGCCAGTTTTTCATAATATATATTATTATTTATATCCATAATGCAATTCCTTTCAAAAGATAAAGTCTGAATGTCATATGCCGCCATCAGACAACCGATTAACATGAACAACGGTCGAAGCTCGGACATCCGGCAAGTTCATGCAATCAAACGGCTATCAGAAAGACAGCTGATACAGCTAATTAAGATAAAGATTTGCCTCACGTTCTCTGTCAAGATTTGTTGACGGACCGTGTCCGGGGTATATCCTGCGGTCTCCTTCAAGCTCAGAAAGTGCTTTAAGCGAGCCGAGCAGCGTCATAAAATCTCCGCCAGGAAGATCATATCTGCCTATGCTGCCGCGAAACAAAGTGTCACCGCTTATAATATCTGTGCCGCAGAGAAAGCAAACCGATCCCGGAGTATGTCCGGGAGTGTGCATAACTCTGACCGTCTCTCCCGCAATCTCAATCTCGTCCCCATCCCTTATCAGACGGTCAGCCGGATTTATCGCTAATTTTTCCGATGAAAAAACCGACATACAGTTAAGCTCGTTGTCGGTCAGAAAATCACTGTCGGCCTCATGAACAAAAACCGGCGCACCTGTCTCCGTTCTAACCTCCTCAAGCGCCATAATATGATCAAAATGAGCATGTGTCAAAAGTATGTGCGTGCATTTCAGGTTCTTTTCTTCAAGCTTCCGGATAATTTTGTCGGCCTCCGCTCCGGGATCTACAACAGCGCATTCTCCGGAATCGCCTCCGATAAGAAAATAGCAGTTGGTTCCCATTGCGCCTACAATAAATTTCTGTATTTTCAAAAACGCTCCTTACCCTCCGTAAGTTACAAATGACAGATCACAGTATCCTAAATAATGTTAAAAATAAAATTAACGTAATATAATAAATAGTATATCATAAAAATCTCCGAATGTCTATACAATATTTTTGATTTCTATTGCAATTACGCAAAAAAAATGGTATAATATCTTAAAGCTTACAGCTTTAAGATGCAAGTTTCGTTTCGCCGCCGGCAGGACGGCGATTTTGCGGAGCAAAACCTCGAAACATTGAAACATTGCGGTTTGCCCGAATTTCATGGTATAATCAAAAAAATGATACATGGGGATTTATCGGAAGAAAGGTCTTTTATGCACATTTTTCAGAAAATAATCAAAAGCTGCAGGCAGCTGTGCGCCGAGATTAAAAACAAACCGCTTTTGCTGCGCATTATTTCACTGTTTGCCGTGACCGCTGTTTTTGTTTTCGGCATTAAGGCATGCATTGAAGTGGGAGCTCTTATAGAGAATTCAGGCTCCGAAAGCAAATCGGGCGCATATGACGTCAATCTTCTTTACTATAATGCCCTCTCCCTGAAGCAAAAGAATCTGTACGCCGCAATCGCAGACGCGGCCGCTGTCTGCGCAGAATACTCCGACAGTCTTCCTTACTCATACGACAGCAGCGATATCGAGCTTGTAAACAGATATCTCAAATCTGAAAACCCCGACCTATTCTATGTTGACTTCGACAGCATTGAACTCAAGGTTTCATCTCACAGAAGCATGGTTAAAATGGCATACTTTGCCGCGCCGAATATTATCGACGCGATGAAAACCGAGCTCGATGAAAGGGCAAAGGAAATAACGGACGGTATGAAAACCGGCGGACAATTTTCCGATGATATTAAAGATGATATTGAAAAGGAACTATACCTGCACGACGCACTCGTCGGCGTATGCGGCATAAAACAGGACACAAGCGAAAAGGCAGGGCTTTTCGGAACCGCATACGGAGCATTGGTGCTTGGAGAGGCGTACAGTGACGGTTACGCTCAGGCCTTTCAGCTGCTTCTGTCAAAAGTCGGAATATACAGTACCCTTGTCAGCGGGAGAACAGTTCCGACATCAACCGAAGAAGAACCGTGGCTTATTTTCTGGAATCTCGTTCATGCAGACGGATCGTACTATTATACTAACGTATTCCGAGACGATCCGGATATTCAGGATGATCCCTCGTTTGCATTTCATACCTACTTTAACCTGAGCTATGAAGAAATTTTCGCGAGTCATATTCCGAGGGACGACGCGGTAATTCCCCATTCGGATAATGAATTCAATTACTATGAAACGGCAGGATTAACAGCAGACAGCGAGGAGGAGCTGACGGCACTGCTTGTCAGACAGATAGAAAACGCCGTCTCAAACGAAACACGATACGGAGAATTATACACGGAATTTTCTCCGCAGTCCGACACCGTTTACAATTCGATGCTGTCAGCCATACGCACCGTAAACGGTAAAATTGCGGAATACGGAGACGAAGGCGGTAAAAAAATTATCGAAGTGGCCGATGTAACCAAAATTTCAGCATTTTCGGACGCAGTTCTGTTCAAGCTCTATTTTACGGAAAACTGAGCGCAAAGCTGTCACTGCAGAGAAGCTGTTATTCGAAGCTTTTCCAATATATTCAAATATTTTCAATTAAGCAGTATTATAACCAAAAGCAAGATGTTCCCGCTTCCATGGTGGCTGTTTCGCTATATTTTTGCGGTACAATCCGCCTCCGAATCAATCGCTTCATCACGGCGTTTTGCGTCTTATTAAATGAAAACTGCTTCATCCGGTCAGATATTTTTCAAAAAAAGAAAGGACATTCTTAAGATGGTTAATGTAGCAATTCTCGGTTACGGCACGGTAGGAAACGGCACGGCGCAGGTTCTTACCGGTAATCTTGAAAATCTTGAAAAAAGACTCGGTCAAAGGGTAAACATAAAATACATACTTGATCTGCGTGAGTTTCCTGACGATCCGCTCGGAGACCGCGTCATACATGACTTTAAAATAATCGAAAATGATCCCGATGTTTCCATAGTAGCCGAAATGCTCGGCGGCGCCCACCCGGCATATGATTTTTCAGCCGCAGCTCTGCGCGCCGGCAAAAGTGTAGTAACCTCAAATAAAGAGGTAGTCGAGAAATTCGGAGATGAGCTGCTCAGGCTCGCCGAGGAAAACCATGTCAGATACCGATTTGAAGCAAGCGTGGGAGGCGGAATTCCGGTAATATCTCCTCTCATGCACTCAATCGTAACCTCAAATAAAGTGACGGAAATCAACGCTATCCTCAACGGAACGACAAATTATATTCTCTCCCGTATGGGTAAAGAAAATATCGACTACGAAACCGCCCTTAAGGATGCGCAGAAATTAGGCTACGCGGAGGCAAACCCGAGCGCAGATGTAGACGGTTTTGACGCCTGCAGAAAAATTTGCATCCTCGCCGCTATTGCATTCGGCAAGCTCATCCCTATGGAAAAAGTTAAAACCCGCGGAATACGCGATATAACGCCTGAGCATATAAAATATGCCGAACAAAACGGTGCTCATATACGCCTTATCGGCCGTGCCGTTTTACTCGACGGCGGTAAAATTCATCTTGAAGTCGCACCTTATGCCGTAAAAAATGAAAATCCGCTTTCGGGAGTCGACGATGTTTTCAACGCTGTACTTATTCACGGAAATTACTCCGATGACATTATGCTTTACGGCAAGGGCGCGGGAAAATTCCCAACCGCAAGCGCTGTTGTTTCCGACATTGCGGATATAATAGCACGCGGCGACAGTTTTGCTCCGGATGAAACTCTCCGCTTCGACCGTGCGCCGGAGGCATACGAAGAAAAACTCCCCGATAAAATTATTAAGGAAACCGCTGCGGTTCTCGGTACTCCGGTATTTGAAGACTAACACTGCCTTAATCGGAAATAAAATAAAAAAGTCTGCGAAAACATTCCAAAGCTTCAAAGCATACCGCTTCCAAAGCTTTAGGGCTTCGCAGACTCTTTTTTGTCAGCAATCACGGCACGTTTTTTTCCGTTCGGAACTAAGCTCGTTCCACACGCGCATTACCGCTGCCTGAGTCTTACCGTCGGCAATCTCACCGCTCAGAATCATAGACACAAGCTCTTCGAGCGGAATAAGCTCGACATTCAAAAACTCGTCGTCATCAAGCTCGCGCTCTCCGTAATGAAGAGATTCTGCCAGATACATATGTATAACCTCATCGGAATACGCACAGCTCGGATAAAAAGGCCCGAGATATTTGTATTCGCCGGCCGTTATTCCCGTCTCTTCAAGCAGTTCACGCTTGGCCGCAAAAAGGGGATTTTCTCCCCTTTCATCAAGCTTTCCGGCAGGAATCTCCGTTACAACACGTCCGACAGGATACCGAAACTGACGTTCGATTACAACATTTCCGCTATCGTCGAGAGCTACAATGCAGACGGCTCCGACATGCTTTATATACTCGCGCCTCGACTCGGCGCCGTTCGGAAGCACGACGGTATCCTTATATACATGCAGAAGCTGTCCGTCATATACTATCTCTGACGACAGCATTTTTTCATTTAATTCGGTATCTTTGAAAAGCCCCATAAATATTTTCACCCACCCTTGTCAGCAAAGTTTTACTCACTCCTGCCGACAAAGGTCTCCTTTCACTTATTTGTTAATCTTCTTTTTTCAGATACTTTTCGGCTTCAGCTGCGGCAAGCTCGTCACAGCGTTCGTTATAGCTGTGCCCGGCATGTCCCTTTACCCAGACGAACGTAACTTTGTGTACTGCCAGAAGATCAAGCAGCGTCTGCCACAAATCCGTATTCAGCGCCGGCTTTTTATCTGCTTTTACCCATCCGCGCGACTTCCATGTACGCGCCCACCCCAAATTAACAGCGTCAACAAGGTATTTGGAATCCGAGTACAGAGTAACCTCACACGGCTCCTTAAGAGCGCCAAGCCCTGAAATTGCCCCGGTCAGCTCCATACGGTTATTCGTAGTACGCGCCTCGCCTCCCGAAAGCTCCTTTTCGGCACTTCCGTATACGACAATCGCGCTCCACCCTCCCGGACCAGGATTCCCCTTACAGGCTCCGTCGGTATATATTTCAACGTGTTTCATATATCGTTTTTCCTCTATAATTTTATTTTCTCATGCATTGCGGATTGCATTATATACTTTACAAAATATTAATTTTGTGTTATACTTTGGAATAATATATTAAAAAGCTAAACATTCTGAGCCAAAATCAGATATGACTTTGCCGAACATGAAAGGTAGCAGGATAAATTCAGACATGAGTGAAATCAAAAGCACAGAAACCCGAATTCCGAACAAAAGAATCGACATACGCGGAATTCCGTTTGACAGCGTAAACTACGATGAAGCAGTCGAAAAATGCATGGACTTTGTACGGCATCCGAAAAGCGACGGCAGCGCGGCAATCCTCCACACGCCCAATTCTGAAATTGTTCAGCTCTGTATCGAACAGAACAAATACTATGAGATAATAGCCGGAGCCGATATAATCATACCGGACGGCATAGGTATAATACTCGCCTCAAAAATTCTCGGAACGCCGCTGACAAAAGGAAAGGTAGCAGGAGTTGAGGTCGCTGACGGTATTCTGCAGAAAGCGGCAAACGAGGGCTACAACGTTTTCTTTTACGGCGGAAAACCGAAAAGTGAGGAATCCGACGCAATCGCAGATATTGCCGCCTCGAAAGCCGCCGAAAAATATCCCGGACTTAAAATCGCCGGCACCTGCGACGGATATATCAAAGACGAGGCCGCCGTCATTGCCCGAATTCATGACAGCGGCGCTGATATTCTTTATGTCTGCCTAGGTGCTCCGAAACAGGAAGTATTTATGTTTGAACACAAGAATGAACTCGGAGTCAAACTATGCTGCGGCTTCGGCGGCACACTCGATGTAATGGCAGGAACCGTAAAACGCGCGCCGAAAATCTTCATTAAGCTCGGTCTCGAATGGCTCTATCGCTTGATTGCACAGCCGTCAAGATTTTTCCGTATGCTGGCGCTTCCGCGTTTTCTGATTGGAACGATATTTTCAAAAAAGCCGTCCGACAGATAAGCCGATAACAATTACTTCCATTATGTCTGTTACAGAACTGCGTTCAGATAAGCTTATCCTTAACAGCCTTATCCCAGTTGACCGTAAACGTCTTTGAGCTTTTCAGCATTCCTCCGGCTGTCTCTATATATCCTCTGTCGCACAGACGGTCAAGTGCAACGGAAACCATGTCGCGGTCAACCCCGTAATATTCGGATACCGAATCCACCGTTCCCCCAAATGTATATTTCATCTGCATTTTTCCGATATTGTTTCTTTCAAGAAATCTGATGTTTGTCAAAATATCTTTATAATACGAAGTAAAAATATCGTCAGGCTCAGCTTCTGAGCCATTCTCCTGTTTCAACCCGAGTTTTTTCTCCTGAGTATTTTCATCAGCCTTCAAAATCCGCGGAGCGATTTCCGCCTTTTTCCGAATAATTACACTGTTGTTTTCTTTTCCGCTTTTTCCCTGCGTTTTTTTTGCATTTGCTCCGCTGCGGAAATCATTGTTTTCCGCGGCCAATCGTTTTTTAACCTTTCCGCCGTTCGTACTGCCGGCAGAGTTTTTATTATCATAGTCGGCAATCTCGGAAACAATACCGTTATTTCCGTCTGTAGTCTCTTTTTGCTCGGATCGAACAGATGTTGAAAAGTTTGTACCGTCGGGTTTCGTCATTCTGACGCCGGTTTTAGATTTGCTGTCCGCAGTCCGATCCACAGCTTTGTTTCTCCCGGCCGAAGCATAAGAGATGACGGCTTTAGGGTTTCCGTTTGCTTCGGACTTACCGTTCGCTTTGGGAGCTCTGTTTACTTTGGATTTGCCGTTTAACACAGTCCCACCGCCTGCTTCAGACTTATCGCCTTCTTTGGGAGTATTGTTTACTTTGGATTTACTGTTTGCCGCAGCCCCGCTGCTTGCTTCATATTTACCGCTTGCTTTAAGAACACCGTTTGCTTTGAGTTCGCTGTCTGACTTAATCTCACCGCCCGCTTTAGACTCGGCGTTTTCCAAGGATGAACGTGATATCTTATTCTCTGTCACATCCGCAGACAAATTATTGCGGTTTCCGCCGTTGTTCAAAGCAATCTCGGCAGTTAAACTTTCGCTATCCGAAATTGAATCGAGTGGAGGCCACTCGACGGTTATGCTCGCAGTATTCTTCAACTGCATACTGAAACAATCGCGTATTCCGTAAACAGCAACGGTTTTTCCGCATCGGTTGACAAGAAAGCTTGCAGCCGAGCTGAAGTGACCGTCGCCTGAGAAAATAATAAACACATCTGTATTGTCGCCGTATGTTATTGCGCGCTGATAGATATGATCCAGCATTATAAAATCGGTATAATCCTTTTTGTGATATGAAGATGCATTTTGAGTCTCAATTATACTGCTTGAAATTTCTCGGATTTTTGAAATTTCGGCTCGAAGCGACGGATTTGAAAAATCTCCGAAAAACAGAATATCATGAACATCGTAAAGTTCGGAAATCGCGCTTCTCCATTGTCTGATATCCGGTTTTTGATGATACATTCGATACATGGATATATACCAATGCTCGTAATCGACAAAAGCTATCGCGGAAGGCTTTGAATTTCGCGGCACACTGTTTTTACTGAATATACTGAAAATTGTATCTCTTCCTCCTTTCTGCAAATAATATACTTTCAAGAGCAAAAGCTTTGTTCGGACAAGGGGCTCCTCCATTTTCCCGACAAAGGGCAATCCTCCCTAAATGCCGAGACAGCGGGCTTTTCGCTCTCAAACGACAAGGCTTCGGGCATCCTGTCCTTTTTATTATACTACACAATGAATGAATAAATCAATAGCAAACCTGCAAATGCAGAATAAAATTTTACATTTTCATTAATATACCTTTCTTTGCATTTGTGCAGGCGCAAACAGAGCGTGAAAACGGTGCATTGTGATCCGCGCTGATACGCATTAATCTGTCTTTTTAACCGCCGACGGGCGGCACGGGGTATTTATATATGAAAAATATGCTTATAATCGATGGAAACAGTATACTTAACCGAGCTTTCTTCGGAATGCCTCCTCTCGTTTCTTCCACGGGTATTCATACCGGCGCGGTATACGGTATGATAACCATACTGCTTCCCAAAATAGAAGAGCTTTCACCCGACTATGCTGCCGTAGCATTCGACATGAGAGCGCCGACCTTCAGGCACAAAATGTATAAAGGATATAAGGCCGCAAGACACGGAATGCCCGACGAACTTGCCGAGCAGCTGCCGTATGCCAAAAGGGCTATGCAATCGCTCGGATTCAAGGTACTGGAGCTTGAAGGCTATGAGGCGGACGATCTCCTCGGAACAATGGCAAATATCGGAGAAAAATCCGGCGCAAGGGTATATATATTGACAGGCGACCGCGATTCGCTTCAGCTTATAGACGACAATGTAAATGTTCTTCTTGCCGGCACAGGCGAGACTAAACTGTTTGACAAAGCAGCCTTTACCGAAAAATACGGTATAGCTCCGTCAAGCTTTGTCGATGTGAAAGCGCTTATGGGGGACAGCTCGGACAACATTCCCGGAATTGCCGGAATCGGAGAAAAAACCGCTTTAAAGCTGATTGCGGAATGCGGATCTCTCGACTCGGTTTACGATTCACTCGATAAAGGACTGGCGCTTCCGGTCGGCAAATCGGCGGTTGAAAAACTGCGCGGAGGAAAAGAAGACGCATACATGTCGTTAAAACTTGCTCTTATTGAGAAAAACGCGCCTATAAATAAAGATATTTGCGAGCTTGAATATACCGGAATCGACAGAGAGAGTACTCTTTCTCTTTTCCGCGAACTCGAATTTGACAAGCTCATCAAGCGTCTGTCGCTTCTCGAAGCATCGGATAAATCGGAGTACAGCTTTGAATATAAGGAATGCGGCGCTCCGGAAGCTGCCGCACTGAACGACGGAGCTCTGACCGCCCTCAGCATAGCTGTCGAATCGAACGGCGCAGGCTGTGCTTTTGTAAGACGGGGAGAAACAAGACTGAAAATTCGTTTTTCGTCTCTTGATGAAATTAGGAAAATCTTTGACGACAACACAGTACTCTGCGTTTATGACTCTAAAGACACAATAAAGCTTTTAAGAAAAAGCGGGATAACTCCGAGGTGCGGTATATTTGACGTGTCGCTTGCCGCATACGTCATCAACCCCGGAGAAGTAACTCAGGAGCTTTCAAAAATCGCTTCTGTTTATGTAGGCTACGATATTCCGCAGGAATATCGTGACGGCAATGCGGAAGATTACGGAAAATTTGAAGCGGAAGCGCTCTATATGCTGCACGGACCTCTTTCCGATAAGCTTGCCGAAGAAAAAACCGAACACATATACTACGACATCGAGCTTCCGCTCGCTCAGGTACTCGCCGACATGGAGCTTCTCGGCTTTAAGGTAGACTGCCGCGGACTTGCGCGGTTCGGAACAAAGCTGAGCGAAGAAGCAGATATATGCGCAAAAAAGATTTATGCTTTGGCAGATACGGAATTCAATATAAATTCTCCCAAACAGCTCGGAGAAATTCTCTTTGAAAAGCTCGGACTTCCGCCGATTAAGAAAACTAAAAGCGGTTACTCCACTTCGGCGGACATTCTTGAAAAGCTGCGTCCGTATCATCCGATAATCAGCGCGGTATTCGACTACAGGCAGTTGTCAAAGCTCAAATCCACCTATGCGGACGGACTGCTCAGGGCAGCCGACGACAACGGAATTATTCATACAAGCTTTAAACAAAATGTAACGGCCACCGGAAGACTTTCCTCGGTAGAACCGAATCTGCAGAATATTCCGATTCGTACCGAGCTTGGCAGACAATTCAGGCGGTACTTCATTCCGCGCTCAGATGACCGCCTGCTCATCGACGCCGATTACTCTCAGATAGAGCTGCGCGTTTTGGCACACATGGCGGATGACAAGGCAATGCAGGAGGCGTTTAAAAGCGGAGAGGATATCCATACGATAACCGCGAGTCAGGTGTTCCGCGTTCCCGCGGATTCGGTTACCCCGGAACTGCGTAAGCGGGCAAAAGCGGTAAATTTCGGAATCGTTTACGGAATCGGCGATTTTTCTCTTGCTCAGGACATCGGAGTGACAAAGCGGCAGGCGAAAGAATATATAGAAAGCTATCTTGACCACTACAGCGGAATCAGACGTTTCATGAATGAGATTGTAGACCGGGCCAAACAGCTCGGATATGTTACAACTCTTTACGGACGCAGAAGATATATTCCGGAGCTTCACAGTCCGAAGGCTCCACTGCGCGCATTCGGAGAACGTGCGGCGATGAACAGTCCCATTCAGGGAACTGCAGCCGATATTATAAAAATCGCAATGATTGAAACAAGCCGCGCCCTGAAGGAGTCCGGGATCGACGCAAGGCTGATTCTGCAGGTACACGATGAGCTGATTGTAGAAGCTCATGAAAGCTGTGCAGATAAGGCGGCCGAGATTCTCCGCGATAAAATGGAAAATGCGGTTGAGCTGTCGGTACCGCTGACCGTAGAGCTCGGAATCGGAAAAACGTGGTTTGAACAGAAATAACAAAAAATCAAAATGTCCCTTGCCGTTCCATGAGCTGTCACAAGCGTACAGTTCTAAAAGCATGGGGCATCTTAACTTAATTCGGCAAAGACAAAATCCTGTACGCGGCGTACCATCGTCGGATAGCTTTTGCCCGTTCTAAATTTAATTGTACCGAAATTGATGAAGAAACTCATGAAAAGGAGAACAGTATATGTATGATTGCGGATTTACAAAAGAAAACAATTGGTTTAGGTATCGTGCGGGAGCAATTATCATAGAAAATGAATGCGTTCTTTTTGTCGGTAATAAAAATGAAAATTATCTGTATTCCGTCGGCGGAGGCGTTCGTATGGGAGAAACAGCTAAAGACGCCGTACTTAGGGAGGTTTTTGAAGAAACAGGCGTACACTATGAAATAGATCACTTGGCTGTTATTCATGAAAACTTTTTTAACGAAAGCAGCGGGATACGAAAAGGGCTAAACTGCCATGAGATTTGTTTTTATTTTCTGATGAAACCAAGAGGAACACAGGAGCTTCATAGTAACAGTTATACATCATACGGGACAAAAGAAGAAATGCACTGGATACCAATAAAAGACTTAGATAAATATAAAGCTTTTCCAGGTTTTATAAAAGAATATCTCGGTACAGAGCATTGCGGAATTGAACATATAATCACCGATGACAGAACAAATACTTGCAAAAGCTTATAGGACATAGCAGGCTTTACAAGATGTATTTGTCTTTCGGGTAAACAAAAAATTATGCTCTGATTAAAAGCACGGCTCGCTTTACGACAAACTACCTGTATTGAAGATAATTTAAAAACTGCTTTACCGCCAGTGAAGCGGTTTTTTTGTTTCTCACGGCAATACCGATTTTACGGTACGCGGGAATATCAAGTTCTCTGGCAACAATACGGTACGGTGTACGCTTCAAGATTAATTCCGGCAGTATGCTGACTCCGAGACCGCTCTCAACCATTGACATGACGGCGTAATCGTCCCATGTTGTAAAATGTACATTAGGAATTAAGCCGCGGCGTTCAAATATTTCGGCGATTTCCGCTTTTGCACCTTTCTCCAAGAGCATAAAAGGTTCGTCACACAGCGCAGCCGCAGGAATTTTTTCAAGCTGCGCCAGTGAATGGTTTTCAGGCAGAATTGCAAGAAGTCTGTCCTGTTCCAAAAAAATTGTTTCAAACTCGGAATTGGCAGGCAAACGCAGAAACCCGCAGTCAACACGTCCGTTTAATATCCACTCTTCTATTTCCGTGTAATCTCCGAGCAGCAGCTCATAATCAATATTGGGATATGCCTTTTGAAATTCTCTGATAATGTTAGGAAGCCAGTGCGTCGCCACGCTGGAAAACGTTCCTATACGGATAAGTCCCGATTGCAGCCCGTTCAGTCCGTCAACCTCCATCTGCAGCTTTTCATATTCCGTACAGACACTCCTTGCGTGAGGAAGAAGCACCGTTCCGTCACTTGTCAGCTTTACTCCGGATTTTCCTCTCTCAAGCAAAATGATATTCCACTCTTTCTCCAAGTCGTTAATCATACGGCTGATTCCGGACTGAGAATAATGAAGTATTTCAGCTGCCTTTGTAAAGCTGCCATACTCCACAGTTTTTACAAACGCCATATATTTCTGAATATTCATATCCATCTTCTCACCTTATTTCAATTATCTGATTTTGTCATTTTGTTTATGAAAAATATTCGCTTTTGTAATTTCAAAATATATGGTAAACTAAAATATAAAAAAAGTCAAGCAGGAGTGTGACAAAAAATGTTTTATATCAGCGAAATTAAAACCAAACCGCCAGCAAATTTCCGGACGCCGCTTCAGAAGACGGTGTACGCGGCGTTAGAAAAGCTGCAAATTCCATTTCTTCGTGTGGAAACAGATGAGGCTATTACTATGGACGATTGCTCAGTGATTAACGAAAAATTAAATATGAATATGGTAAAAACACTTTTTCTGTGTAATCGTCAGCAGACAGCTCACTATTTGTTTATTACCCCCGGCCGCAGGCAGTTCTGTTCCAAGGATTTCAGCAGCACTTTGAATATTTCCCGCGTCTCATTTGCTCCCGCCGAAAAAATGGAAAGCATGCTCGGCACGAAAATAGGGGCGGCGACAGTTTTCAGCAGTCTGTGTGACAAGGAAAACAAGGTGCGGATTATTTTTGACAAAGACGTCGTATCGGAAGAATGGTACGGCTGCAGCGACGGTACCACAACCGGATATATGAAATTACATACAGACGATATTCGTAAAAAACTATTGCCGTTTACACAACATACCGCCGAAATTATCGAAATATAAATCCGAAAGAAAGGTATTACCTTAACTATGGGACTTTATCAAAACAGACTTGTAATAAAAGTCGGAACCTCCACTCTTACAAACGAAACGGGCAAAAGCAATCTGCGTTCATTTGACCGCATCGCATGCGTTCTGTCCGACATTCATAACATGGATTATGAATTGATTTTAGTATCTTCCGGTGCGATTGCTATCGGCACAAATAAACTGCGTATGAAAAAACATCCGTCAGCCATGCGGACCAAGCAGGCTGCCGCCGCGGTAGGGCAATGCGGCATAATGTCTCTATATGACAAATTTTTCGGCGATTACGATAAAACCATTGCTCAAATTCTTCTTAACGCGGAAGATATTGAACAGAAAGAAAAGAAAGAAAACTTGATAAATACTTTCGACACTCTGCTCGATATGGGCGTTATCCCTATTGTCAACGAAAACGACTCTGTAAGCTATACCGAAATAGAATCCGAAGACAGGCTATTCGGGGACAACGATATGCTTTCCGCGGCTGTGGCCGTTCTGTGCAGAGCGAAACGGCTGATCATATTGTCGGATATAAACGGTTTGTACGATCAAGATCCCAGACTGAATTCAAATGCAAGGCTGATTAACCAAATAGACAGAATTGACGAAAAAATATATTCCCTTGCGGGCGGCGCCGGTTCAAGACGCGGAACGGGAGGTATGAAAACAAAGCTCCGCGCGGCTGAATTAGCCACGTCACGGGGAATAGACACATTTATTACAAACGGAAAATCGCCTGACGTATTGTACGATATTATCAAGGGCGGAAAGGCGGGTACTTTTTTTTCGGGCAGGACACTTTAAACTTACCGATATAAATAAAGCTTTTAATCACGCAAGCCGATAATTTATCAATAAATCTCTATATTTCTATCATTTTCCTTTAGGTAATGGCATATTATTAAACGGTCAGGCATACATTTAATCAAAACCGATTGTACTTTCCAATCACGATTTGTCGGAGGTAAGGAAATGACCGAATATTCCATTTATAAAGATATAGCGGAACGCACCGGAGGGGACATATATATAGGCGTAGTCGGTCCGGTCCGCACCGGAAAGTCTACCTTTATTAAGCGATTCATGGAATCGCTTGTAATCCCAAATATAGAAAGTGAATTTGACCGCGAAAGAGCAAAAGACGAAATGCCGCAGAGCGCAGCCGGCAGAACCGTGATGACGACCGAACCCAAATTCATTCCGGATGAGGCTGTAGGAGTTACGCTCGGCGACAATGCGCATATGCGTGTAAGAATGATCGACTGTGTGGGGTATATAGTACCGGATTCGCTGGGCTACATTGAAAACGGAAGTCCGAGAATGGTAATGACACCGTGGTCTCAGTCTCCGATGCCCTTTGAACAAGCGGCCGAATTCGGAACAAAGAAGGTTATCGATGACCATTCCACTATTGGAATTCTTGTCACGACAGACGGCTCTATAGGAGATATACCGCGCAGCTCATACGCCGATACCGAGCGCCGTGTCGTAAACGAGCTTAAGGCTTTGAAAAAGCCTTTTGCAATTATACTCAATGCAAAAGATCCGGAAAACGAAGAAACGGTAAAGCTTGCATATGAGCTTGAGGAAAGCTACAGCGCCCCGGTTGCTCTGGTAAACTGTCTTGAACTGAACGCCGAGGACATCAGACATATTTTAGAGCTTATACTTCTTGAATTTCCGGTATCCGAAATCGGAATAGAACTTCCGGAATGGACGCTTGCACTCGAATCGGATCACTGGCTTAATACATCTCTGAGAAACTCTGTTCTCGAATGCGCAGGAAACATACATAAAGCAGGAGATGTAAGAAATGTTTTTGATGAGCTCCGCTCAGGAGAAACTATAAAGTCGGCCGAACTGAAAAGCATAGATCTCGGTACGGGAAGCGCGGCGGTTACGCTTAATCTTGCCGACGGGCTGTACTACAAAATAATCAGTGAGCTCACCGGACTTGAAATCGGCGGAGACGAGGATCTTATATCGACGCTTCGATCTCTCGCATCCGTAAAGCACCGATACGACAAGGTTGCTGCGGCACTTGACGATGTTGCTGAAACAGGCTACGGAATTGTAACGCCGGATATCGACGATCTCCGTCTCGAAGAGCCTGAAATCATAGAAAGGCCGGGAGGATACGGAGTACGGCTGCGGGCAAGCGCACCGTCGATTCACATGATGAGAGCCGACATTCAGACAGAGATAAATCCTGTCGTCGGCAGCGAACAGCAATCCGAAGATCTTGTTAAATTCCTGCTCAATGAATTTGAAGAAGATCCTCACAGCATCTGGGAATCAAACATGTTCGGGAAAACGCTTTACGAGCTTGTAACAGAAGGGCTTCACACAAAGCTTTCACATATGCCTGAGGAATCGCGCGCGAAGTTCTCCGAAACACTCAGCCGCCTGATAAACGAGGGCAGCGGAGGAATGATCTGCATTATTCTCTGATTCTTAAGCTTTAATATTTAACGCCTATGCGGTATGGAGGTAGCGTTATTTTGAACGGATGCTGTGTCGGAGCTCTTCAGGACAAGGAAGTAATCAACATATGCGACGGCAGCCGTCTCGGTTATATCTGTGACGTGGCGGTAGATACCTGTACCGGAAAAATCGTCTCTATAAGCGTTCCGGGAGAATGTAAATTGTTTTCATCCCCCCGCGGTTCGCTTATTGTAATCCCTTGGGAAAAGATTGAAAAAATCGGAGACGATACAATTCTGGTAAGCCTGCCGCCACGCTCGGAATGCCGATGCGACAGACCAAAAAATCAAAAACCGTGGTGGAAATGTCTGTTTGAATAAATTTTCATACAGATATAACTTTAAGCAAGGACGTCTTCCGTCTCTATAAGCGGCGGCAATCATAATTCAGTGGGAGTGCGAACTCCCGCTGAACGAGCTTATATGCTGCACTTGCCGAGCTCCATGACCGGAAGTGTCCTTGACTGAATTAATTATTGAATTACCTGCTGAATTAACTTGTTGAATTACCTTGCCGAATCACTTGCTAAACCACTTGTTAAACCACTTATTAAGCCACTTGTTAAGCCATTTGCTAAACCATTTGCCAAATTACTTGTTGAAATACTTTACTGAATTCCATTTGACGGAAAAATCCTGCAGATTTCTCCGAATATACTCTGAATAACTTTACTATCTCAGGTGTATATCAGATCTGCAGGATTTTATT
Organism: uncultured Eubacteriales bacterium; assembly: GCA_948467545.1. Taxonomy (GTDB): domain Bacteria; phylum Bacillota; class Clostridia; order Oscillospirales; family CAG-272; genus UMGS911. The sequence goes on along the minus strand of CAOKER010000001.1, from coordinate 213,701 downwards.
TTGTTTTTGCAATTTTATTGCGGCTGTCGCAACGGACAAGCTCCCTCACTTCGGTTAAGTATTCGGAAAACGACACTTTATCATCTCCGTAGACCATCTGAAGCTCGTATTCTAACGGAAGCCACGTCTTTATGTCAGATTCATTATGCTGAATAAGAGCTTCTATATTGTCAAGAGCTTTAAAAATCTTAGCCTCAAGAGTTTTTCTTTCCGACATTTCTCGACACAAGGACAGCATCTCGAAAGAATACGGCTCCGGAAGCGTTCTCACCCACTCGCCGAGCAGCTCCGCCTCGCGCGCTTCATTCTTATCAGTTTTCTCAAAAGCGGGAATATCTCCGGTAAAGGCTTCTCCCAAATCATGTATCAGGCACATTTTTAATAATTTTTGAAGGTCGGCTTCAGGGAATTCGTCGCTTACAAGATACGCTGCAAACGTCAGTCTCCATGAATGTTCAGCGACACTTTCCCTGCGCCCTCCGGACGTAAAGCAATGCCTTTTCGTATCCTTTAACCGTTCTGCCAGATTCAGTATTTCTATAAATTTTCTCGCATCCATATTCAGTTAAATCCAAACTAATTTCTTTCTTTTTCCGATTCCGAGCCGTCTTTTTCGGTACATTCGGCAATCATTTCCCTGTAAAGCATCATATAACGTACAAGCGAATAAATTATCAAGGCCGCGCATACCGCGAAAATCACCATGGCGGCAGCTTCCGGAATATCGGGAAAGAGTATTACAAGAGCGGTCGAAATGTCAAGCGCAGCCGTCGCCGCCTTTCCGTACCAGCGCGCATAAGGCATTCTGTCGGTTTTTTTAAGAACTCTCGTCCCAACGGCAAGCATTGTAAGCTCCTTTACAGCAAGCAGGATAACAGCAGCTATTATCCATCTGTATTTCATTGTAAGGCAAATAAGTACGGAAAGCTGAGTAAGCTTGTCGGCCAACGGGTCAAGAAATTTTCCAAGATCGGTTATCATCCTGAATTTCCTTGCAATAAATCCGTCAAGGACATCGGTAAAAGCAGAAGCCGCAACCGTAATAAAGGTTAGAACATACTCATCTCTAAACCAGAAAATAAATATCAGAGGTATCAAAATAAGTCTGAACATGCTGAGAATATTGGGAATCGTTATAACGTCCTTTTTTGTCAGTCCAGAAATCCGATTTGAAAACGTTTTATCCTTCATAATGCTTAACCCGTCCTCTCCGTTACCGCTTTTTTGAATACCCATTGATAAAGCTTATACATTTTTTAAATTATACCACTGTTACCGCAGTTATGCAAGAGGAAAAAACGTTTTATAATGCATAAATTAACATTTTTATTTTCGGCTTATCTCCCGCAAGATATTTTTACTCTGCTCTTTTCAGCAATTTTTTATATGTACGGTCTATCCCGAACGCGCCGATCGGAGCTGTAATTATAATTGCAAGAACAGCCGCGGAAAGCACAAGCTGTCCGCACGGCAGCCCCATAGCCAAAGGAACAGAGCCAATCGCCGCCTGTACCGTTGCCTTCGGAATGTACGCAATCATGCAGAATACGCGTTCCTTCAACGAAAGAGACGTTCCGAGTAAACACACGGCAACGCCAAGCGATCTGAATACAAGCGCGATAACTATCATCAAAATTGCGGAAATTCCGGCATGAAAAGTATATCGAATGTCAACCGACGCCCCGACCAACACAAATAAAATTATCTCTGCCGCGAGCCAGATCTTGCCGAGTTTATCCGAAAGACGCTTTGAAACAGACGCGGGACTTTTTTTTCTGATAACGCACGCCATGCCTATTACGGCGAGCAGTCCCGATATTGATATTATCCCCTCAGCCCATGCTTCGACAGCCGTAAGCAGGAAGGACGCTCCCAGAATAACAATAATTTTCAGACTGTTCCTGATACAGCGTCCATGTACATATGCGGTTTCAAAAAACATGCTGAGAATATATCCCGCAGCAAATCCAAGTACGACCCCAAGTACAACAGACACCGGGATATTTACAAAGTCAATTATATTCAAACTTCCGCCCTGCGCCATATTTACAAATGCCGAGAATAACACAATAACAAAAATGTCATCGCAGGAAGCCCCCGCCATGATTAATTGAGGAATTCCCTCGTCGGTGCCGTACCCGGTTTCTATCAGCTTAACCATCCTCGGTACAACTACCGCCGGAGAAACCGCGCCAAGCACAGCTCCCATGACGGCAGCCTCTATCCTTGTCACACCTAAAATATGCGGAGCAAACAAAATAAAAGCCAGTATTTCAAAGGACGCCGGCAAACACGACATCATAACGGAAGGACGACCGACTTTTTTGAGATCGCTTAAATCGAGAGAAAGACCGGCCTTCAGCAAAATAATAATCAAAGCCATCTGACGCAAATCAGCAGAAACGGACAAAACAGACGAATCAAGTAAATTCAGCACGTACGGCCCCAATAAAACGCCGGATATCAGCATTCCGATTATACCCGGCAGCTTCATCCTCCGAAAGACGGCAGACATAGCAAGCCCTGTAAGAAAAATAAGTGAAAGCGACGCTAACATAAAAATCCCCCTTAAAACGCAAAAAAGCCGATGCTCTTTCTGCGCCTGTAAAATCGCAGAAGTCATCAGCTTAATAAGCGGTTTAGGTTTACCCACGGGAGAACTTCATTCCCGGTTCGATTTTATTATACCGCCTTTATACAAATTTGTCAACCCTTTAAAAATGAATAGTCACGGCAAAAAGAGACGTAATTATAATTCCCTTCTCATACGTTCAAGAGCTCCCTTTTCGAGTCTTGAAACCTGCGCCTGTGAAATACCGATTTCCGACGCTATTTCCATCTGAGTTTTTCCGGAAAAAAAGCGCATTCCTATAATAGACCGTTCGCGTTCGGACAGCTTTTTCATTGCCTCCCGAAGCGCGATATTTTCAATCCAGCTTTCATCGGTGTTATCATTGTCGCTTATCTGGTCCATAACATACAGCGAATCGCCGCTGCCGTCGCCGTAAACCGGATCGTAAAGCGAAATCGGTTCGACAATCGCTTCAAGGGCAGTGCTGACATCATGCTCGGTACACGTTATACCGTTTTCCGAAAGCTGCTTTGTTATTTCCGCGATCGTCGGTTCATGCTGCATTTTTGAAGAAAGCTGTTCCCTCGCCGTAAGCGCCTTATATGCAAGATCGCGCACAGATCGGCTCACTCGTACCGAATTGTTGTCACGAAGATATCTTCTGACTTCACCTATTACCATAGGAACAGCGTATGTCGAGAATTTTACGTCAAGCTCCGTGTTAAAGTTATCAATCGCCTTCATCAGTCCCACGCAGCCGACTTGAAAAAGGTCGTCAAGATTGTCGCTTCTGCATGTAAATCGCTGTATAATTGACAGAACAAGGCGAAGATTTCCGTAAACAAGCTTTTGCCTTGCCTCCTTATCCCCGCTTTTGGCTTTTACAAGAAGGTCTTTTTTTTCTTCATCGGTCAAGGTCTTTAGCTTTGCGGTATTTACTCCGCAGATAACCACTTTGTTATGATACATCCGAGACTTCCTCCGCTTGATGCCGATACAGATATTGAGGATGAATTTTTACTTTCATCACTGATAAAAGTATTGACAAAGCGGGCGGGAAAATATGCACTTCGGACAATTTAACAAACATTGGCAGAGAACAAACAACCGTCGGATTTCGTAAAAACCGATTACTGCCGAATATCACCTTGAACGCGCAAAAAAAAGCCGATCCCGAAAAATGAGATCGACTTTTTTGCATTTTTATTGTTTTTTCAAAGATTTACTGCGTTTAACGCGGAAGTCTCCCGCTTTGACCGAAGATTTTTTATTCCGCCGCAGCATTAGGCGTAACTGTGTACCATGTAATGCCGTCTGCACCTGTTGCCGCAGAAACTGTGCAGCCCTCCGCCGTAAAGTTTGTGCCTACTCCCTCCGCTTTACAGTCAGAAGGATTGAATCCGGCAAAGCTGCCTCCGTTTACGGTAATTTTCGCGGTTTCGTCCTTATAATTTGCGTCATAGCAGTTCAAAACAAACTCATCCGGCTTATCCGTTGAATATTTCTGCTGAACGCTGAAGGTTCCGCCGTTTACAACAAGCTCGCCTTCAAGTACATACACCGCGTGTATGTTTCCTATATATGTTCCTCCGTTTATGGTAAGCTTGCCGCCTCCCCAAACGTCGACCGCATATGAATCTTCCGGAATAGCCTCCAATGATCCGCTTCCGTCGATTGTAAGTTCAACTCCGCTGCCTACACTGATAAGAGACCAGTCAGATGAAGTTTGACTGTCATTCCAAATCGGCGTCTCTGCGAAAATTATATTTCCGTTCAGATTCAGATTAGCTTTTACGGGCGTTTCGGATGTCCCGTCAGAATTGCCGCTGAAATTTAAGGGAGCAGTTACTGCGATATCGTCTGTCAGAACGATAACATCCCCATCCTTTACATTTGCAATAGCCTCATTCATTTCTTCCTCGGTCGATACAGCCGCCGAAGCATACACGAATGCCGCTTTGATCTGTTCTGTAGAGTAAAGCTCATTAAAATTTGTTCCGTTGCAAATCCAAATAATGGCTGTTGTAAGTTTGTCTGCACCGTCGCCGAGCACCGCGTTTCTTTCAATCGTCATATTTTCAAATTTGAAACCGCATACTGTAACTGCGCTGTCATCACAATAACTCTCAGAAACATTGGTAAAAGTATTTCCGGTAATTTCAAGCTTGGTATCCGATGCGGTATATTGTCCATTGGCGTCTCTCAATTCAAGGTGGATATACCTCTTTCCCGGATTACTTTTATCCGTATTTATAAAGGAATTGCCGCGAATCGCTATACTTTCGATATTCGGGTTGGTCAGCTGTATGCAGTCCCATCCCGATTCGGTAAAGCTGCAGTTCTCGATAACCAGATTCTTTATTTCGTCTTTATTAGATACATAAATGCTGGATTCTTGAGGTCCGTTAACATCGTCCCTTAAAGTACCGTTGTTAAAATCAATTCCGGAGATTACAATCTCTTCCTTTACGTACAAATGAATAGGCTTTCCTGTCACGGCCGCCATTCCGTCTCCGACGAGCGTAAGACCGTTGTCCGCACGAATTGTGAGAGTCTCATTCAAATCAACCCCCCCGTTTATGAGAAGAACCGCAGGCTCTCCGACTTCATTTGCAGTCTTTACGGCATTTTCGATCTCTGTTTTGTTTGCAACCGCTGTGCCTGCGGCATAGCCGTAAGCGAGCATGGGATCTTCAAACGGCGTCTTCTGAATTGCAAACGCCTTAAAGCTCAGTTTAATGCCGTCTTTAAGATTTCCGTCCGCACTCAGCATATCGCTGTTTTCAAGAGCGGCGTCATAATAGACCTTGTTGTCCTTAAGAACCGCAAACTCAGCGTCCGCGTCGGAAGCCGAAGCCTTAGCGGGAACTTCGCGGTAATACACATCGGTGAAGCCTTCGAGAAGATTCCAGTCGTCGGCGATTTCGTATCCTACAAGCTCCTGCGTATCGTCTGTCACCCTTACATAGACATACGCGGCAACCGTATTGTCAACCGTCACTTTAGGATCCTTTGCGGCCTCCGTTCCCGGAATTATTTCATATGTATTATTAACTCCGGTGTTCGGATCGGCACCGCTCTCGGTAAGACTAACCATTACCTTGTTTGTCTTAAATTCATTTACAACATCCTTGGTTTGTCCCTGAAGATATGCGACCGTTCCGCCGCCGATTACCATAGCCGCCGCGAGCGTCACGGCAAGACCGGTAGTAATAACGTTCTTTTTCATATTCGTTTTCATCACATTTGTTCCTTTCTTTTCTTAAATCTAATAATTTTCAACAATACGCATAGCAGCACATAAGGCATAAGGTTCTGTGACGACAGGATTGCACCGCATCTGTAAACTGCGTTGAACGTGGAACAATTGCTTTGGGTTAAACGCTTATTCCGAAACAATCGGAACAACAGTGTAATAGATATCTCCGTTCGCCTGTTTCTCCGCAACAGACTTGTATCCGTCCGCCACATAGTTTGTGTGTTCACCGTCGGACATATTATCGGCAGGATCAAAGTTCACAAAAGTACCGCCTTTTACGATAATTTTGCAGACGCCGACGTCGTCATCCTCGATATTAAGAAGCCAGTAGTTGCCGTTTTCATCGCAGGTGCTGTTGTAGAAAAATCCTCCGTTGATTTCAACCTCCGCACCTGATTGTTTGGTATTTGTGCGGCGGACATAAACTACCGGATTCGGACCGCCGCTTGCGTCAGGACCTGTGGTAAAAGTACCTGAATTGATAATAACCTTTGCTCCGTTTGAAGCCTCTACCGCGGCATTGATTTTATTTGCAGGCGCTCCTGAACCGCCGATTACCGTTCCGTTGCCGTCTACGGTTAGCGTGACATTCAGCGCGGCTTTAATAACATATTCAACACCACTTTTATCGGCGTCGGTCCCCTCTGCGGCGGCAACAGTCTTTGAATTAAGGTCGATTGTGGCTTCAATTCGGGGTTTTGATTTGCTTTGATAAACATAGAAATTGCTTTCTTCAGCGGTGTTGACGCCTAAAATATCAGTGCCGAGAATTACACTGTTTCCGTTTTCGAGCGCTGCTCTGACATCACTGCCGTTGCTCTTTACCGCATAAGCTGCCGCCGCGTCGGCAAAAGCCGCCTTCTGCACCGCACTTGCCTTGAAGCTCAGGGCAATGCCGCTCTTAAGCTTATTGTTCTTGAGCATATCACTGTTTTCCAGCGCCGCGTCATATATAACCTTGTTTTCCTCAAGAATATCGAACACCTTTACAGCGGCGTCGCCCGCCACCTCGCGGTAATAGACCTTCGGATTTTTATCCTCATAACCCGTAAGAGCAATCCAGCCGCCGGCGATTTCGTATCGAATCAGACCGTCCGTTTTATCGGTTACCTCTACGAATACGTAAGCGTCAACCGTGTTGTCCACGGTAACCTTAGGATCTTTTGACTGCTCGGTTCCCGGAATTATGTTATACGAATTATTAACTCCGTTCTCATCTGTTCCCGTTTCGTTAAGTTCAACCAAAACCTTGTTTGTCTTGAACTCGTTTACAACGTCACCTGTTTCTCCTTGAAGGTACGCAATCGTACCCCCCCCCCCACACAGCCATTGCCGCCGCAAGCGCCGCGGCAAGACTTGTTGTAAGGACGTTCTTTTTTATTGACTCTTTCATTTTTCTACTCCTGTTCAAATTAATCGTTATAAAATCCATCAATTCGGCGTCAGATTAGACTTCGTGAGGAGAAAATTTCCCTTAAGCAGCGGCCGCGGTCGTCTTAGATTCTGCCGCATTGCTGTACCGAAAAGGCAGTCCTAATACCGCTTAATTATCGAAGCTGTTAATTATATTAACAGTATCTGTACCAGCGGCCTTTATTATATCGATATTTTCATCAGCAACGCCGGTAACGGTAGTAGGATAACCGTTGCAAGCCGCCGCAAGCACCGGCTTAATTTCTGCCGCAGATGTAAGCGTAGTATTTACAAGCGTACAGCTTGCCGGATATGCATATGCCCCGGAGCTTGAGATGTTGCCCACAACAAGCGTTCTTGCGGGAACCTCATTGCCCGAACCCCATGTTTCTCCGGCTGGCAAGGTTGTATATCCATTATCTGTTTCCTTATGTTCATCAGTCTCAAGGAATTTACCTGTACAAACAAGACTGCTGTCCTTAATAACGGCGTCTCCTCCTCGTACAACAACGGCCTGTCTGTCGGCTGTGATCGTTGAATTTTCAATATTAAGAGTACCGGGAACATTCAAAAGAATTCCTACGCAGTCACCCGTATTCTCGGTAATTGTAAGCTTGGAATTCTTAACATTGATCTTTGCACCGGAGGATACGTTCCCCGCCGAATCTTTGGACGCGTTCGTAGAAATAATCATACAGCCTTCCACAGTTACGTCTGAATCAATAATATTGAATGTCGTATCGGTCGCATACTGCGCAACGCCTCCGACCCCAAATTCCGCCTTAGTATTGTAGGTAACGTTTTCAAATGTAAGCGAACTGCCGGAATGTATGTCAAAAGCATAAGTTTTACCATTTGATTCAATCGTTCCGTTTTTTATTGTAAGCTGTCTGCCCTCTGCTATATCAATCACATCTGAAGCCATTGCAATTGTTAAAGTCTTTCCGTTAAGATCGATCTGACTGTTTGAGTTAAGATTCTTCTCTAAAAAGGATCTGCCAATCTGTATATCGCCGCTTAAAGCTACAGGCGAGCCTAAAGAAAGAGCTCTTCCAAGTTCTTTAGCGTCCGCGGCGCTTTTGGGCTGCGCAACATAAGCCGCCTCAACGCTCTCAAACGGTTTCTGCTGAATAGCATAGGCCTTGAAGCTAAGCTTAACAGAGCTTTTGAGACTCGTGGTATTTTTTACGAACATATCTTTGTTTTCCAGCGCCGCGTCGTATCTTACCTCATCGTTCTGCAAAACCGAAAAGCTCTTATCATTGACGTCTGCATCGCCTTTAACTTCACGGTAATATACTTTCACAGTTTCCGTTCCAAAATCCGCAAGCTCAGTCCAACCATCCGCGATTGTATAATCTACAAGATTTTGTGTGGTATCGGTCACTTCCACAAACACATAAGCATCCACGGTATTGTCCACAGTAACCTTAGGATCCTTTTTCTCAACGGTTCCCGGAATAATATTGTAATCCCCTGTTGTTTCGGTCAGATCTACCATAACCTTGTTAGTTTTAAACTCGTTTACAATGTCGCTTGTTTCTCCTTGAAGGTATGCAATCGTACCCCCCCCCACAACCATTGCCGCCGCGAGCGCCGCGGCAAGACTTGTTGTGAGAACATTTTTCCTGTTCAGCTTCATTAGACAATCATCCTTTCCTCTCGAAAAACGTACTTTGCAAGTACGTTTTTCTTTTTCATATTGTTACAGCTTATAATTTTAAAATCAAAATCGAGGTTTCCTGCTCCCCAGTTTAGCGGTTGCGGCAAAGCCGGCAAGACCGATAAGCATACCGAATACATACCATTCCGAACGAATGTATTCGCCCGTGGGAGGCGATTCGGAATTTCCCGGATTCTCAGGCTCCGGTTCATCCCGTCCGGGCTCGGACGGTACAGGCTCCGTCATTTCACCCGTAAAGGTATTCACGCAGGTTTCCGAACGTGAGGAAATATATGAAACGGTGCTTTTCAGCGGCTGTGAGCACAAACATGCCGCCAAACTGACACAGAGAACAAGCAGAAAGAACTGTTTGAGCGCGGGTGTTAAACCCCTGTTTTCAGCCATGCCGTATACCTCCTCTCAGATTTAACCTTTTTAACCGACGCTCGGATATTCCGCCGTGCTCCCCGGAAGCAGCTGCCCGATCGCTAAGTCGATTGCCGTTTTAGAGTCAATCGAAGCCGCCTGCACAGCAAACGCCGTTACAGAGAGCTTTCTTTCACCGAGAGATGATATATCCTCGGCCGTCAGGTTCTCGGAAACTGTTACCGTTGTGAATATCGGTTTGAGTACAATGTCCTCCGCCGACTCCGAAGCGTTTACGCGGCTGCTGTAGACATATACGGTTTTCCCGTCCGCCTGCGCAGCCTTCAGCCATGACGACGTGTCGTAGTTTATAGCAAACTTGTCGTCAAGTCCGTTATCCACAAGCAGGAATACATAGCATTCCTCGCTTCCCTTGAGCACTGTGGGGGTCGGATCCTTGTCAAGAACCGCGCCTGCCGTGTACTTGTAGTTGTTGGAGTTCACACGCTGCGCTCCTTCGCCGGTTATCTCCTTTCCGTCCGTGCCGACAAGTGCCTCGTCAAGCTTTACGGAAATAACTCCGCCCGCAAAGGTATTGATTACGGGAGCGCTCGTTGAGGACAGCCACGACAGCGTAGGCGAAACGGTTAGTACGGCTATCACTGCAAGCAGCAGGCTGGTAACCAATAGCTTTTGGCTTTTTCTCAATTTTATTACCTCCTTTTTCAATATATATTTTCACACCGCCGGGCAACGGTACATATTTATCGCCCGCGGTATAAAAAACAAACTTGTACATCTGCCGATATTTCGCTCGGATTCAGCTCGGATTCAGCTCGGATTCCACTCGGATTCCACTCAGATTCCGCTCAGATTCCGCTCAGATTCCACACGGATTCAGCTCAGATTCTGTACCTTTACCGTCCCCGCCGCGGAACTCGTCTGCCTCTTCCGCTTTTCCTCCGCTCGAATATATCCCACGCAAGAGAAAATACAAAAATGACGGCAATTACAGCGATTACAGCCGGACGGTTTTCCTTCGCAGTAATATACCGCACGGGAGTTCCGAGCGCCGGAATTCCGAACACGACTTTGCCAACCGTGTTTTCCCACAGTACGGGCGAATCCTCCGTATTATTGGCGTCTCCCTTTGTAATGAAAGTGCGGTTATCCGCGTTGACCTTTACAACACGGTGAGTTACAAGAACTCCGTCCTCGTTGAGCACGTATGTAATCACATCTCCCGCCTCGATTTCTTCCGGCTCGGCATCCCGCACGATTACCAGAGTTCCGACAGGATAGAGCGGAGCCATGCTCGGACTGTCTACCGAAAACATATTCCAGCCCAGCAGCTTTATAATAACAAAGATCGCCGCTGTAATCGCAACCGCCGCCGTTATAAAGGATGAAACAAAATTGCCTGCCGTTGAAAGAATATTTTTTGTTTTCGGACTGAGGCTCATTTTTATGACCGTACCTTTCATATGTACTCACAGCTTTGCTGACAGTGGATACGCCAAAATGCAGAGCTTACGCCGAAATGCGGAGCATGCTCCGAAAATACAAAGCTGAGGCTTGTACTCTCCTCACGTATCCGTACGGTTCTTCGCACATAAAGCATAAGCATACCCGCTCCGCAGCATTTTTCGATTTTTAAGCGTTACGCGCCTTTATATCATGTATAGCATAGATACATAATGTGCGTTATGTGACACTTAAAAATGTCACTCTATACTTTTCCGATAAATCGGCGCATAAAACGGAAAAATGTATCACACCGAATACCGTTTTCAGGCCGAATCTTTGTCCTATGTCATAAATTTCGGAAAATTATTGTAACGATATTTTGTTTTCGGGGCGCAGAAACAAAACCTTTCTTATTTTTTTTTTTAATAATCAGGAATGTCTTTTTATTGCGCCCAAATTTATGTAATAAAATACAAATTTTATTTAAAATCAATTTTATATGTTGACTTACGGCACTTTTTATGCTATTATATGGTAAAGGAAATCTTTTTATTTGATTTCTTCCGCGGATGTTTGTCACATAACGCACATTATGTTATTAAATTGTTGATACCTGCCGGCGCCTTGGCGTCGGCTTTTTTTATCTATCAGATAATCAAACTCATTTCATCAAGCCTTCTGCGGTGCTCCGCGCCGGTAGTAGCCACATAAATTCTCGTAGTATTTATGCTGCTGTGTCCCAACAGGTCCGCCAGCTTTGCTATATCCCGTTCAATTCCGTAAAACGTCCGTGCAAACAAATGCCTGAGGTTATGCGGAAACACTTTTTCCTCTTTTACGCCCGCACGTCTGCACAGCCCTTTCATCTCCCTCCAGACGTTGCACCGGTTTAAAGGTCTGCCGGAGCGTGTAACAAACAGCGGTCCCGATGATATATGCCTTTCGGAGGCGTAACACAGCAGCTTATTTCGCAGCTTGGCGGGCAGTAATACCGTTCGGCTTTTCCCTTTGTTCATTACCCTTGCTTCTCCCTTTTCCGCAGCTTCCGCCGTGATAAACCGCAGCTCGCTTACTCTGATTCCTGTACCGCAGATAGTCTCTATCAGAAGCTCCAGTCTTCCGCTGCCCTGCGCTTTTGCCGCCTTAACGAGACGAACGTACTCATCCCTAGTCAATTCCTTGTCTGCCGAACGGTACGCCTCACGCTGTACTCTGAACTGTTTTACACAACAGCCGTGAAGCCCCATAAACCTCAAAAACGAGTTAAGAGACGCTATCATGGAATTCGCACTTGCCGGCGCGTAGCTGTTCTTAAGCACGTTCTTATATTCTAAAGTCAGCTCCTTGCTTATCCTTTTTCCATCCGCATAACGGGCGAAATGCGCCGTGTCGCGCAGATACTTTTCTATGGTTGCACGGCTTTTTTCTTCGTTTCTCAGATATACTGCATATTCGGTTACTGTTTTCTGTGTTATTTTTGTCCTTTTCATATTTTTATACGACCTTTCGTTCATGTCTTATAATGTTATTTATGTTTCTGAATTTAATTTTCCCTTTTATTAATTATTTTATCAGTTTATCTGAAAAAAACAAAAAGACTTTCACACTTTTTTAAGTATGAAAGCCGAAAGATAACAGTAGATTTTCAGATTTTTCGAAAAAAAAAACAAAAAACCCGATAGTTCATCTCCATCGGGTATCTTTATATTTCGGGACTTTTTGACAGCCCCATATGAATAACCTTAACGATATTTTAATAGCAGACCGGCGTATCGCGCCGCGCGGCCGAAACAGCAATTCCGAGACCGATAAAAAGACTCAGCACAGACGATCCGCCATAGCTTAAAAACGGCAGCGTCACGCCGATAACAGGCAAAAGTCCCATACACATTCCTATATTTTCCGTGGCCTGAACAATAAATATTGCCGCCACCCCCGCGCAGATTTCGGCGCCCGTACGTCCGCACCGTCTGCCCATTTTCAGCAATCTGAAAACAATAACTGCATAAAGAATAAATACAATCAAAATCGCAATGATTCCGAATTGCTCCGCCATAACAGAGAAAATCATATCAGTATGAGCCGCCGGAGTTTTGGGCGAATATGTAAGAGAAAGCCACTTTGAACCCCATGGAAAACCTGATATTATCGCATTTTTGCTCAGAATTACCTGGTATCCGTATCCGAGCGGATCAAGCTCCGGATTCAATCCCACTATGATTCTCTGCTTCTGATATTCGGTAAGAAACCGCCATATAAGCGGAAATCCTGCGAGAAAAAGCGCTCCCCCGCCTGCAAAATACCATCCACTCAGCCCTGCGGAAAAACACATGAAAACCGCTATAAATAAGTACACAAGGGCGCTCCCGAGATCATGCTGAAGCACTACGATTCCCGCTATTACGCCGACATGCACAACCAGCGAAAAAACCGCAAGCGGATGATTTATTTTTTCCCCCACCAGCTTCAAATGTCCGGTAAAAGAAATTATAAAAAGAAGCTTTACAAATTCGGAGGTCTGAAGCTGCAGTGAAATTCCCGGAACCGTCAGCCAGCTTTTTGTACCCGACGGTCCCGTCCCGTATTTTAAGGTAAGCAAAAGAAGCGATACCGACAGTATCAGACAGCACCACCACAGTCTTTTATATACAAAGCCAAGCGGCATCCGGGCGATCAAAAGCATAAGCACCGCGCCTGCAGCCACGGCTCCGAGCTGAACAAAAACCTTTGAAATACCTCTGCAGGCGGAAAGCTCAGAGACAGAAACCGTAATAAAAATCGTAATGATTCCGACAATGGAGAGAAGAAGCGCGCATGTAAGCAAAATTTTACTTCCGTAAAACCAGCTTTTAAGAGATTTCATGTCACGTTCATCCGTATTAATATCTTTACTTGTTCCGCTCTGCAAATTCCGGCGCTTTCCGGCATCGTCCCGACAATGTTTTTTCTTCATTTTTCATCCATGGCAATTTTTCGTTTTCTATAAGCCATACAATCCGCAAGTACGCTCTCATTTTATATCCATATCTATATATTCTTTTTTGTAATGATACAAATCATAAATCCATTTTCCTAAGGAATATACAGCGGATAGAATTATTCCGTATATAAAATTCTCCGCTTTGCAGAGATATAAGATAAATACCGTAATCAGAATCCGACCGATAAAGTCAACAATATACTCAAACAGATGACTTTTAATATGCTTTTTAAGCATATACCTTCTTTTTTCTTCTACGGTGAAACTGTCGTTCAAGCCATAACCTCCTGACATCTGACTATACCGCTCATCGAATTTACGGATAAATCATTAATTCATAAATCAAAGACTCAATAAGCCTTTCCCCAATAAACCAAATGCTTTGCAGGTCTGCCGCAGCAGACACATTTATCCGAAAGCTGTTCCTGCTCAAACGGAATACAGCGCGATCCCACCTCGGTAAGCTCCTTAATTTTGTCCTCACAGTCGGGATCTCCGCACCACATTGCCCGCACAAAGCCGTCTCCGTTTTCGGAAAGATTCCGCTTGATTTCGTCAATGCTTGTACAGTCATACGTATGCGCCTTACGATTTGCAATCGCCTTTTCGTAAAGACCTGAACGCACCTGTTCAAGCTTTTCGGCGACCGCTGCCTCAAGGCAGTCGAGCGATACAACCGTTTTTTCACGGTTATGCCGTGTAACTATAACGCACTGATTCTGCGCTATATCCCGAGGTCCGAGCTCAATCCGCACCGGAACGCCTTTCATCTCATACTCAGAGAATTTCCATCCGGGAGAGTTATCACTTACATCAAGCTTTACCCTGTATTTATTCTTCAGCCTCTGATAAAGAGCTGATGCAGCCTCGGTTACACCCTCTTTGTGCATTTGTACAGGTACGATAACAGCCTGAATCGGAGCAATCGCGGGAGGAAGCACAAGTCCGCTGTCATCACCGTGCGTCATTATAATCGCGCCTATCAGACGTGTTGAAACACCCCATGACGTCTGATGAGGATATGTAAGATTGTTATTTTTATCGGTAAATTTAATGTCGAATGCCTTTGCAAACCCGTCTCCGAAATAGTGAGATGTGCCGGCCTGAAGAGCCTTTCCGTCATGCATAAGCGCTTCGATTGCATATGTTGATACAGCTCCCGCGAATTTGTCGCTTTCCGTTTTCGGTCCTTTTATAACAGGCATGGCAAAAAGATTTTCACAGACGTCGGCATAAATATTCAGCATGCGAAGCGTCTCCTCCCGCGCCTCTTCAGCCGTTGCATGAATAGTATGTCCCTCCTGCCAAAGAAACTCGCGGCTGCGGAGAAAAGGACGGGTTGTCTTTTCCCAGCGAACAACAGAACACCACTGATTATAAAGCTTCGGAAGGTCTCTCCATGAATGAACAATATCCTTGTAGTGATCGCAGAAAAGCGTCTCTGACGTCGGTCGCACGCACATTCTCTCCGCAAGCGGATTATTCCCTCCATGCGTAACCCATGCAACCTCCGGCGCAAATCCCTCAACGTGATCCTTTTCCTTGTTGAGAAGCGACTCCGGAATAAAAAGCGGCATATAAACGTTTTCGTGTCCGGTTTCCTTGAACTTTTCGTCGAATATCTTTTGAATATTCTCCCATATCGCATAGCCGTACGGCCTGTATATCATACATCCCTTAACGCTGGCATATCCGATAAGATCGGCTTTTATGCACACATCGGTGTACCACTGCGCAAAGTTTTCCTTCATTGATGTAATTTGCTCAACAAGCTTTTTATCATTCTTCTGTTCAGCCATTTTAATTAAATTTCCTTTTATTTTTTATATATTCTTATTTTTAAAATATTCTCATTATCCCGACGTCCGATGTACATAACATAAACAGGATGTCCGCATGACAACAATCGTATTCCGCAACTTCTGACACAATAACAACTCCTAACACAATAACAACTCCTAACACAGTAACAACTCCTGACACAGTAACGGCACCTGACACAGTAACGACGCTTGTCAGTCAGACTGCCTTTTAATTATATCAGCGAAAGTTCGTTCTGTCAACATTCCGTCAATATTCTGTCAACAGCTAAAGCCTGTCCGAAAGCAGTCTGTTCCGAATTTTGGGGCTCAGAGCTTAAGAATTTCATATCCGGCCGCCTTTACCAGACGGTTGAATACGGCAAGTCCTACACCGCCGCTCGATGGCATTCTCGCATAAATTGTATCAACGCCATTAAACTCGCGCAGACATTTGAAGAGAAGATGCGCCTGCTCGGCAGGTGAGTATCTGCTTCCGATAACCGCCGCATTTCTAAAGCCGAGAAGAGGTTTGTCCTCTCTGTAACAAAGTATCCCGCAATCCTGCTTATCCTTAAGAAAAGAATAAACCTGACTGTCGCTGCCGTCAAGTATAATCACGCGCGCATCAGGCGCGTAATGCCTGTATTTCATTCCGGGAGCCTCCGGAATTCCCGAAAATTTACTGAAAACAGCACTGTCGATTTCAACATCTTCGCATATCGTCCGCAAATCATCGGGAGTAACCGCGCCCGGCCTTAAAAGCTTAATCCCGCCCCTGCCGTTCGGCTTGACAATTGTCGATTCAAGTCCGAAGCTGCACATGCCGCCGTCAAGAATAATATCCACTCTGCCATCCATATCATGCCGGCAATGTTCGGCCGACGTTGGACTCGGCCTCCCGGAGATATTCGCCGACGGAGCCGCAATCGGTACCCCCGCAAGCTCTATCAGCCTGTGCGCATGCCTCTCTACAGGTATGCGCACCGCCACCGTATCAAGTCCTCCGGTGACAGTATTCGGTATGCAATCCTTCTTCGGAAGAATGACTGTAATCGGTCCCGGCATAAAACGGTTTGCAAGCTTATAATAAAGCTCCGACGTATACGCATACTTTTCCGCATCTTCGGGCTCCGCAAGATGAATTATCAGCGGATTATCCGACGGTCTTCCTTTTGCCGCGTAAATTTTCCCGGCAGCATCCGCGTCAAGCGCATCGGCACCGATTCCGTAAACCGTCTCGGTCGGGAAAATCACAAGCCCGCCGCGCAGAATCACATCCGCGGCGCGGATCAGATTTTCGTCCTCCTCTGCCGACAGATATTCTGTATGACAGCCTCCCTCCGAAGAAACAATTCCAACTTCAGTCGCCATAACCATACCATGCCTTTCGTCATATGCGGAGTTTGGCCGGTATGTTTTCCGCAGGTGTCCGTTTTCCTGCCGTCAAGGCGCAAAAAGCTCTGCACAATTAAACATTCAATACTTTTATTTATTCCTGCGATTCCGCGCCAGACTTTAATTTCTCGGAAGCGTCCGCCGTAGCAAGAGAATCAATCATCTCTTCAATATCGCCGTTAAGAAAAGATTCCAAACTGTGAAGCGTCAAGCCTATACGATGGTCGGTTACGCGGCTCTGAGGATAATTGTAAGTGCGGATACGCTCGCATCGGTTTCCCGAACCTACCTGGCTCTTTCTCTCAGAAGCAATTTTCTCATTCTGCTCGCTCTGCTTGAGATCATACAGCTTTGTGCGAAGAAGCTTCATAGCCTTATCACGGTTCTTGAACTGAGAACGCTCGTCCTGACATTCTATAACAATTCCGGTCGGGATATGAAGCAGGCGTATCGCAGACTCCGTCTTATTTACATGCTGTCCTCCCGCTCCGCTGCTCTTAATAGTCTCTATTTTTAAATCATTCGGCGAAATCTCAACCTCAACATCCTCCGCCTCCGGCAATACCGCAACCGTCACAGTTGACGTGTGGATTCTTCCTGACGACTCGGTTTCCGGAACACGCTGAACGCGGTGAACGCCGCTCTCGAATTTGAGCTTTGAATACGCCCCCTCGCCCTCTATCATAAACGAAACCTCTTTAAAGCCGCCGAGCTCCGTTTCATTAGCGCTTACAATTTCATGCTTCCAGCGCATTTTGTCAGCATACATGGCGTACATTCGGTACAGAACCCCCGCGAACAAAGCTGCCTCTTCGCCCCCAGCTCCGCCGCGAATCTCTACAATTACATTTTTATCGTCATTTTCGTCGCGCGGAAGAAGGAGAAGCTTAATTTCCTCTTCGAGCTTCGCTGTCCGATCTCTTCCGTCTCGCAGCTCTTCATCAGCAAGCCCGCGCATTTCCGCATCGTTTTCCGTCTCAAGTATCTCAAGAGCATCATTAACAGCTTGCTCCGCGGACAGATATTCCCTGTATTTATCTATTACCGGAGTAAGCTGCTTATACTCCCGCATAAGCGCCGAATACTGCGCCATGTCGGAAATAACCTCCGGATTTTCTATTTGTTTTTCTATCTCTCTGTATCTTATTTCTACGTCTCGAAGCCTATTAAGCATCTGTCTCTTCAGCCTTTCGATTTCGCAGCGCACCGCGCCGCAGTAAATTTATCGGTATTATCAGCATTATTGGTATTTACCGGCAATTTATTCATACTCCCATACTCCGAAGCATCCGCACCGCCCGCAGTCACCTTGCAATTCCCATTGTTTCAAGAATATCTCTCTGTCTGTCAAACATAATCTGCTCATCCTCATCGCTCGTCACATGGTCGTAACCGAGAAGATGAAGAACAGAATGAACGCATAGAAAAGCTATTTCACGCCGCAGTGAGTGACCGTAGTCCCGCGCCTGCATAATCGCGTGATCAATCGATATCACAATATCTCCAAGCGGTATACATCCGCTGTCATAATCGACATCATCGGGCGTCGGACAGCCGTCCTCCAGCAGCGGAAAGGAAAGAACATCCGTGGACGAATCAATCCCTCGATACTTTCTGTTAAGACGATGTATCTGCTTGTCGCTTACAATTGAAACCGAAACCTCGGCGGGAAATTCCTTCATACACATGTGTTCATATTTCAGCGCCGAATATACTGCGCGCTTTATAAGCAGCCTTGTCTGAAAATCAATAAGATACCGCCCCTGTCGATTTTCAATTTTCACCCTGCATCCGCAGCACGGACGCTTCAAGACTGCAATTTTCATTCTTCCCATTTCAAAATCCTCTCCCTGCTCACATAAAGCCGTCTCTTTATTAGTTATCTGCGATTAATCATATGCGGTACCTTTTTCATACGCCGTTATAATTCTCTGCACCAAACGGTGACGTACGACATCCTTCTCGGTAAAATAATGAAGATAGATTCCGTCAATTCCGCGAAGAATGCGCAGTGCCTCGACCAGTCCGGACTGCTTGCCCTCCGGCAAATCGGTTTGAGTTATATCTCCGGTCACTATAATTTTGGAGTTAAAGCCGAGACGCGTGAGAAACATTTTCATCTGTTCACGAGTAGTATTCTGCGCCTCGTCAAGTATAATAAACGAGTCACTCAAGGTACGTCCGCGCATATATGCAAGCGGAGCGACCTCGATTGTTCCCCGCTCGATATATTTCATACAGGTTTCAGAGCCTAACATATCATAAAGCGCATCATAAAGGGGCCGCAGATACGGATCGATTTTGCTCTGCAAATCTCCCGGCAAATAACCGAGACGCTCTCCCGCCTCAACCGCCGGACGTGTCAGAATAATTTTGCTCACCGTCTTTTTCCGCAGTGCGTCAACGGCAAGCGCAACCGCGAGATAGGTTTTTCCCGTACCGGCGGGACCGACTCCAAAAACAACGGTATTATCTCTTATTGCTTCGACATATCTCCTCTGCCCTGCCGTCTTTGCCTTGACCGGCTTTCCGCGGGTAGTCACACATATACATTCCGAACTGAAGCTGTTCAGTTCGTCCTCCCTGCCGTCCTTCACCATGTCGATCACATAATGTAAGCTCTGTTCGTTTATCCCCTCTCCGGGGGACACCATTCCGCACAGATACTCAAGGGCGATTGCCGCGCGTCCGACAGATTCCTCACCGCGTCCCTCTACAATCAAAGTATTTCCCGCGGTTTCCTCCGAATCCTCACTCCGCACCGTAACTCCAAATGCGTTTTCCAGTTCCTTTATATTTCTGTCGAGCACCCCGAACACCGCTCCGGTCTGTTCGGCGCTGTCCGTGTGAAGCGTCTTTTTTACAAGTCCTTCCATGTTTAAAATCTATTCCTCTTCTTTTAAGGCCTTATTATTGCAAATACAACCGCATCTTCCCGTATCGCTCCGTCAGTCCATTACCGTAAGCGGAACCGTCTGCGCAATATTTTCAGTGCATCTGATTCGGCAGCAGAGATTATAAAACTGACATCCGTCATCATCTGTAATTACAGACGCTTCGGTTTCGCGAGATATAATTTCCGCATCTGCAAGCTCGTCGGCAATTTTCACCGCCATCTCCGCGTCGGCAATCAGAGCCGCCTCGGATGAAGTCCGCTGCCTTGTCTCATCGGTATACGGATGATACGAGGTTACATATTTTGTAACCGGAAGTATTATGTTTCCCGGAAGAATAATCCTGTTCTCCTCATAATCTTCCTCGTAAAGTTTAGCAGCGTCAAGCGACGGACGCTTCAGCCTCAGCTTAACGGCAAAAATTCCGATGTCATACATCTGCTCCGGCTGTCCTGAGTAGACTCTTTCGGTATATTCAAGCGGAACAGATACTGTAATCTCATGATATGTCTTTGCCATAACTATTCCGTCAGCTCTTACAAAACGGTTTGAAAAATCATTTTTATCCTCGATTACTCCGCTTATAAGCAGCTGTCCTTTGACAACACTGTCGCCGTCGGTCACAACAGAATCTCCGTCAAAGGTGTTTACATATTCCACAACGCCGTCATACTTGGAAATTACGTTCGCCGGTCCCGATATATCGCCCTGACCTTCCTTATCCATTCTCGGAAGCAGCCTGACCTCAGCTGTCGTACCGAGCATATTAACCGAAACCCATGCGGTATCGTCGGCAATAAGCAAATACTTGGTACAGAGCGAATAAAAGTCGATGCTCGGTATATACGCACCCACTTTGCAGCCGAGAGAAGATAAATTTTCAATCACCTTATCCTTGTCCGTCTCTCCGCTGCTGTAAATTTCGATATTCCATATAAACTGGGTAGAAAGCCACATTGTAAACAAGAATATAACCGCCCCAATCAATATTCCGGGACGGCGTTTGTACCGGCTGACCAGAGCAGGAAAACCTCTCTCATATATAATATATACCCTTATTCCGTTTTTGTCAAGAAGTGAAATTACTTTCTGCCTGTCGCTGTGTGAAATTTCGGCCTTGACAGAGCCGTCCTCCTCCCGTCCGGGACATCTGTAGACAATTCCGCGGCTGTTCATCAGTCCGAGAGCTTTTTCACCGCAGTCCGAATCAAACTTCAAAACATCCTGACCTTCAAAAAACTTAAGAAATCTCAAAAACAGCATATAAACTCAGCCTCCGCTTCCCTACTTTCTTCCGTCAAAGCTGACGGTGTCTATAATACCTGTAAGCTCCAAAGATTTGTTCAGACAGCTTTTTAAAGAAAGCCCGCGGCCGGTAACCTCAAGCTCATATCTGCCGAGTAAAAGCCGAATCATATCCTCTCGGTAGCAAAGAATTTTTTTGCATGAACTCACGTTAAGTGTCATATTTTCACTTATGGTTATAACCGTCTCCGGTATAAACGGACTGACAGACTGAGGAAGATCAACCGACTCAAGAAAACGCTGCGAAAACGAACGCTTTCTTCTCACACCCGATTTTTTGTTTTCCCTTCCGACGTCTTTTCTGTAAAAGCCGCTCGCATGGCCGCCTTTTTCCCGCCCGGAATATCTCTTCATTGACCGAATCCCCCGTTTTTAATTATTGTCATCATTGAGCTGCATGTTTTGCATGACAAATAAATATAACTAATTGTACAGTATTGTAAATTAATTTTATGCGGGGTGAGTCAAATTAATAACAGTATTTCGGCAGGTAAAGCATATACAAGAGTTTCAGGTCATCTTGCGCCCTCTAAAAGAAAATGCCGGAATGAAAACCAAAACTCGTTTGCATACATAATTAAATGTATCCTGATAATCTCAGCTTTTCCGATTCTCGTTATATTCTCGGAAACCGCGTCGTACGCAGCCTCGGAGTCGCTTCGGCTCTGCGCATTTACTGTAATACCGTCATTGTTTCCGTTTCTCGTCCTCTCCGCACTGATCACCTCCTCCGGCGCAGGCAACGTTATAGGAAAGCTTATATCCGTTCCCTTTGAAAAACTTTTCGGAATCGACAGAAGCTGCGCCATACTGTTTCTGATCGGAAATCTCACCGGGTATCCGGCGGGCGCGGCGGCAGCGGCAAATCTCGTTATGTCAGGACAGACGGATAAGGACAGCGCATCACGCGCTCTCGCCTTTTGTAATAACACCGGTCCCGCTTTTCTGATAACAGGTATCGGAGCAGGAATACTGTCTGACAAAACACTCGGAATTATAATTTGGATTGCTCTCCTGCTGACCTCCATATTATGCGGTATTCTGATGAAAAGGACAGCGGTTAAAACAAAACCGAAGGAAATGCAAAATTCTGCGGATGCCATTAAACCTGAACAAAATCCTTTGACGGACAAAAAATTAAAAATTTACAAGTCAGATTCGGAAGTAAATAATCCACCCGTAAGCTTTTCAGTTATCTTTACGAAAGCGGTAGGCACCTCGGCAATAAATATGCTGTCGATATGCGCTTTTGTAACCTTTTTCGGCGTCGTCACATCTCTGCTCAAAAGCGCCCTTTTGTCTCTCGGCTGCAAATCTTCGGCAGTTATTTCTCTGATAACCTGTTTTGCCGAAATTACCTGCGGTATCAAAGAAGCTTCGTCTCTCGGCACCCTTCCCGCAGCCCTTATAACTGCCGCCGCGGTCGGATGGTCAGGTTTGTCCGTTCATTTTCAGACGTCTTCCGTAACGGAAGGAAGCGGAATCACAATGAAATATTATTATAAAGGTAAAATAACGACGGCTCTTGTCTGTCCGATTCTGACACTCATTCTTATGAAATTGTCAGGAAAGATATAAAAAAAGTTCTTTTGAATTTTATATTTCAGACAGGATCAAAACATATAACAATATCCAGCAATCAAATAAATTTGTAAAAATACAAAAAAGTATGGAAAAAC
Organism: uncultured Eubacteriales bacterium; assembly: GCA_948467545.1. Classification (GTDB taxonomy): domain Bacteria; phylum Bacillota; class Clostridia; order Oscillospirales; family CAG-272; genus UMGS911. Next base: position 190,906 of record CAOKER010000001.1, on the reverse strand, counting down.
AGTTAATTATGTAGTATAATGTATTGAAGTATGTCTGCATTTATCCTATACAGGTCATTGCGGCGTAAAGTTTGAAAAACACGGAGGTAAAAGCTCTATGGCTTTTCATAAAAAAGGCGAAAGCAAATATGTACCGACCAGCATTGAAGCAAAGCCGGTTGTCTACCGTCCGAAATACAAAAAATCAAAAAGAAAAAAACATTCGGAACACGAGCTGCCGGAAATATGCAGATTTTGTATAAACGCACACAAGCTTTATGACTCTGATACGATGCTTTGCGACCGCAAAGGCGTTGTAGCATGCGAATACAGCTGTAAAAAATTCTTGTACGATCCGCTAAAGCATATTCCCGCTCAGTCTCCGCTTCTGAAACCGGAAAATGCCGAGCCCCTTCCCTCCCTCGATGACTTTAACGAAATCGACGATATACAGAATTCCGAAATTGTCCAGGAAGAAGTTGCTGAAACAGCCGCAAATTCGGCTGACACTGCAATAACCAGTGAAGTAAAAAAAGAGGCAAATTACTCAGAAACCTACGATAAAATGAAAAATCCGGAGATAGCACCCGAAATAAAGGACGTATCCGACGACAAAAAGATTTTGTCTCAGCTTGCTGAAATTGACAGACAATACAATATGTTGCAAAGAAACCTTGACGAATATACAGAATTCAATTCCGATGATATTCAAACCGATAACATATCAGACGCAGCTTCAAATATTTTTTCACCCGAAAATGCCATCGCCATGAAAAAAGAATCTGAAGATGCAGACTCTGAATAAAATAATGCCTAAATGTCCATTATATAGCTAAAAGCGACTGCCACTTATGTCGGCACGTCTGCTGTTTTGACGCATATACGAATGGCCGCAGGAAGCTTCTGTCTATTGACTTACAGGGATTTTTATGATATAATAATTTAAAAGCTAAAGCTTTGAGATTAGCAAGTTTCGTTTCGCCGCGGCAACGGCGATTTTGCAAAAAAACTCAAAACATTGCGAGTAAAACGAATTTTACAGGAATAATTGCCTCAAAGCTAAAGTTTTTCTGTCAGCATGTTTCACTTCGGACTGTCAGATATAAAAGATTTACGTTGTTAAGCAAATTATCTTTATGATGATACACAATGTGCAGTAAAACGAAAACGGTGATTCTAAATGCCAAACAAAAATGATAAGAAAAAAAGCGGAAAGCTGATTACGCAGAACAAAAAAGCATATCATGACTATTTTATAGAAGAAACATATGAAGCCGGTATTGCTCTCCGCGGTACGGAAGTCAAAAGCATCCGCGCCGGCCAGGTTAATCTCAAGGACTCTTATTGCTCGGTTAAAGGCGGAGAACTTTTTGCTTACGGTATTCATGTCAGTCCTTATGAAAAGGGCAATATCTTCAATCACGATCCGCTCCGTTCAAGAAAACTTCTGCTTCATAAGCGTGAAATAATGAAACTGATCGGACTTACAGATAAACAGGGATATACCCTTGTTCCGCTTGATATGCATTTTTCCGGCTCTCATGTAAAGGTTTCTGTAGCTCTGTGCAAAGGTAAAAAGCTTTATGACAAGAGAGACAGTGCGGCTGCCGCGCAGGCAAGCCGAGATATGGAACGTCATATGAAGTCATTTTCTAAGTCAAATTACGACTATTAATTTTTTCACAGATATGGGGGCGTAAAGGTTTCGACGGGGATTTTGATTACAGGTAAGCGGGTAGAGACGGTATGACCTCTTTAAAATATACCAAACTTAAATAATAAACGATAACAATAGTTACGCTATTGCTGCCTAAGTGCAGCACGTCCCTCCGTTGAGTACCACGGCTTCGGTTCGGGCGTCATTCAGTGGTAAATGTGAACTGTGAGTTTGCCTTTATAGCAGTCACACATAAAACGGCTGCTTTGTTCTGTCTTTTGTCGGTTCAGACTCTATAAAAGCATAAATTAAAATCGACTTCACCCGAAGAAAGCCTGTCGGATGAGTTTTCGGACAGGGGTTCGACTCCCCTCGCCTCCACCACTTTAGTCGCTGGTCGAACCTCGGAGCAGTTCGATCGGCAAATCATCTGCTCCATCAAATAAACATTGCACGAACACCTACTATTTCAAAGGCGGTTTTGCTATAGAAGAATTTTTGTAATGTCACCGCGAAAAACGAGAGTCAAAGTTTTATGCCTTGGCTCTCGTTTTTGAACTAATCATATCTAATTGTACTTTACTTTAATATGTGATATAATATCCGGAGCCCAACCGAAATATTTCGTGGTCTTGTTTCACAAAATCGCCGTCGCCTACGGCGACTGTTCAGTACAAAAACTCGAAGCATATAGCGACAAAATAATAAAGATAAAATAATTTTTTATTCAGAACGAGGTAAAAATGAAAAAGGCAAAGCAGTCAAAAGAACTTATTTTCCCAAACACTCTGTTCGATTCTCCTCGAGCGTTATTAATTATATCAATTGCAGCCATATGTTTTGGTATATTTTTTATTTACATTAACGGAAATAGTAAATCTATTGAGCGCGAAGAGGAAATTTCCTATTCCGGAAAATTTGAAAGCTATGAGAACTCAAATGGCTCACATACAATTCATTTTAAAAATGGGGTCTATTATACAGTTTATCCAAATATAGAATCAAAAGAATTCAGTCAAAGAATGGAATCGCTTGAAAAAGGTACGACACTCTATATCAAGATAAATCCAGATAACAATTATGTAACAGAAATTAAAACCGACACCGAAGAGCTTTTTAATTTTAAAACATCTCAGACAGATATTTACTCATACAATTACGGTTATATTGCAATTGGATGTACAATCTGTATATTAGGGGTGCTTTTAATCGTTTATACAGTCGGATTAGTAAATTACCGTAAAAAAGAGGATAAGCGACATAATCACAAAACAGATATTATAGACGGGAAAAGAACAGTGGCAATTCGAGACGCAGATTTCACAGTAAAAAGCCGAGTCTTCCTGAATGCGGATGTAGAGGAATATAAGATAGTCTACCGCCGCGTAAAATCTGTAAACGAGCTTGTAATAAACGGAAAAGTTTATGATGAAAAGAAAGGAATTGCCGAGTATAATCATAAGCTATGTGCAATTATAGACGATCATTACATCGAGGCCGGATTGCAAGGCGATTACATCTACATATCGTTTGATGAAATGATTATAGATTACAAAATGCGCCGCTTTTAGCAAGGCATACACTTGAGTAAATCACGACAGAAAATCAAAACATCGTTTTTTGATTTCAACAAGCACTTGGGGCTGAAATTTCTCTTTTTCAATTATTGCTTGCTGTAAATTCAATGGCGAAAAAGTAAAATAATCGCTATGAAATGCTTGAACAGATGCACTGTAAATAAAAGCTTTGTAGACAGAAGATTTTTTCACCGCCGATAACGACGATTTTACAAAGTAAAATCCCGAAAAATTGCGGTATATACAAACAAGCAAAAAATCAAAAAGTATTCAACAGATATTTTAAATCCGTTCTATAAGACATAGAGAGACGAATTGCCGCGTGGTTTTATGAATACAAGAGCCGGCTTGCCATCACTAAGATGACAAGCCGGCTTTTGTATAAGACGCAAGGCACCGTTACGGTACGATTCAGAGGAGGCTGCACCGTCTTCAAAAAGACCTGACATCTGGCCGACATGGAGGCGGAGGAAAGCTTGCTTTTATTTTAATTATATTATTCTATTTCTGCCCTTGCCACTCTGACAATCAAAGACTTTCCGTATTCATATCCTGTAAAATTTACACACAGCATATCGTTCTTCTGAACAAAGTCTAAGCTTTCTCCGCTGTCCATCCACTCAACGGATTTGACAATATCGGTTATATTGCCAAATGCAAGGTTTCCGACAAACTCACCGTCCGGCGTAACATTAGAATCTCCGCATATACCAAGATTGTATATAAACAAATACAAGAATTTTCCCGCGGCGCTTTTCAGAACAAAATTTTTTCCCACACAGACCGACGGGTATGGTCTTCCGTTATATATGGCATCACCAAAGCACTCCATCCATCTGCCGATCAAAGCAAAAAGCTGCTGCTGATACAAATTTACTCCTCCCTGCCCCTCAGGTCCGATATTCAAAAGATAATTTGCACCCGCTCTGCGGCAATCACATAAATTCTTAATCAATTCACCCGGCGATTTATAATCAATATCGTAATTGCCGATACCCCAATGATTGTTTACGGTCTGACACATCTCGGCAGCAAGATATTTGCTCATTCCCTCTCGGTTCATCGGCACAGGATTATCCTGTTCAAAAGTAACGGCGTCGATTTCATCATCTCCGACCGCGCCGCGGTTTAATATTCCCGTATTATTGATGATCATAGCCTCCGGCTGATATTTTCGTATGGTGGCGTAGAGTTCTTTCTCCTTCCAGTCGGCGCCGGGCTTCGACCAGTTTCCGTCAAACCACAGACCTCCTATCCTGCCATAATTCTTACAGAGAACCTCCACGCTTTTTCTCAGATACTCAAGATACCGATCAAAGTTCTCATTGAAATCTTTATTATACCAGTCAACCGTAGTATGATAAAAAAACGGAACAACATCATGTCTGCGGCACGCTTCGACAAATTCACGAACAAGATCTCTGCCGGCAGGCGAATGAGGTGCGTCAAAATCATTAAGCCCGCATGTGTCATAAAGCGAAAATCCCTCATGATGCCGAGTTGTGAGTGTTATGTATCTGCATCCGGCGCTTTTCGCCGTAAGCACAAGCTTGTCCGCGTCAAAGTCCTCCGCGGTGAAACTGTCTTTAAGTTTTGAATAGTCGCACATCTTCATATGCTTCATATGATAAATCCACTCTCCGCCGCAAAGCTGGGAATAAAGTCCCCAATGGACAAACATGCCAAAACCAAGCTGCTCATAATCCAATATATATTGCTTTGCCTTCGGTACCGCCATAATATAAATTCCTTTCAAAAAACCGATTGCTGTAATAACAAAATACCATAAATAACACAATATGTCAAGGCAAATTATATGTACCGGACGCCCTAAAGCATCCGGTCTGATTCTATACTAAGAAAGATAATTTCAGATTGCGGAATCAGAGTACAAAATTGCAGCATTCAAAATCGTTATCAATATAATGCGCTATAAATCTTGCTTTAAATCTCCTTTTATTGCATATTGCATTTGATGAACCTGAGACGTCAAGATCTTCCGGAAGAACAAACTTAATGCATCTTACCGTAATATCACGGCATGACTCTCTCGTATGGGCAGGTACGGTCATCGTTTTCATACCGCGCTTATGCTCTATATCTTTATCATCCAGCTCTGTTATGATTGCGGCAAGCGCAACCCGTCTGTTCGGACAAACATTTTTCAGCGTAACATCAAGCTGTACAATCCGTCCGAGCGATTCCATAACCAAATCGCCGGCGTCAAATTCTATACTGTCCTCACAGCCGCAGATGGTAATATCCTTCGGTTCGGGACATACCTCCGGTGAAACAACAATTCCGCAGTCAACTTCTATTTCAGGCGAAGGAAACTCCACAACATTGCCCTCCTTATCACTGTAAATAATACTTTCGTTCACCTCGACAACTCCTGAACACGGTCCGACATGCTCAACAGTAAATTCTAATTCGGCGCCCTCTCTCTGTGTGACGCCGAGTTCGCTTATTTTCCATTGAACCGTAGTGGCATTCACCAGAGTCGCCGTTCCCTTTGTCGGAGTCGATACAGATATTATTCTGAAGCATGAAGAAACTTTATCTTCAATTACAATATCGGTAGCACCGGGCTTGGAAATATTTCTTGCAAGGTCTTCAAACAGGTCCTCCAGCTCCGCATCGTCAGGCGTAATTGACACATATGCGGAATCCGGATCGGAAGCCCAGTCTCTGAGCGCCTGTTCGTCAATTCCTCCGTTGCCTGAAAGACCAATGCAGTAGATAATTATACCCTGCGCCTTAGCCGCCTCAGCAATCGGATTCGGATCCGCTCCCGCGGTCGTTTTTCCGTCGGTAAACATAATCATTACCTTTTCATTTGACGACGCAGGATCAAAAAGCTCCACCGCCTTGGTAAAAGCGTCGGCGTGGTTGGTAGAGCCGCCTGCGGTAAGCGAATCAACCGCCGATTTTAAGTCGCTGACCGATGTTATAAGCTGTGTGTCCTGAGTTGCAGTGCTCGCAAAGCTTACAATTCCGATATGGCTTCCGTATCCTATCTGTCCGTCCTGAACTCCGTCGGTTGCTTCGTCTATAATATCAATAAACTTTTTTGCACCGTTTTTCAGGTTGGCAAGCGGACTTCCCGACATGCTTCCCGAACGATCAAGAATTAAAACTATATCGGTAGGATTTGTAACAATGTCCGGCGCCGCGGCAAGCGACAGCGTTACTTTGAAAGATTCCCCGCACTTTATCCTGTCTGTGCTCAACTCTTTATCTGAATTAACGATCCCCATTTTTAAAATTCCTTTCTAAGCTTCCGTTTAACAGAAGCTCATTACAATATATGAAAAACAGGGCGGCAGGTGAAAGTAATATTAAACATAACAAGGCTCCTCGGCAGTATTGCAATACCGCCGAGGAGCCTTGTTATATCTTGAATTATTTTATTTTTTCTTTCTGCCGACTGCGGCCGAGACAGATATGGCGCAGGCTGCCGCGGAAAGTACAAGTGCGGAAACGATTATACCGCTGTCTCCCGTAGCAGGAGCGTTCTCTGTTTTTACTGCCGCCGACGCGGTAGTTACGGAAGCGTCCGAATTGGGTGCCTGCACAGCTGTCTTTGCATCAGTCTGAGCATCGGTTTGCGCATCGGTCTGGGTACCGGACTGAATACCGCCGTTGTTTGCGCCGTCCGAAGTTACAGGAGTTGACGTCACGGCGTCAACGGTAAGAATACTTACCGGAGGAACAAGCGTCTGACTGTCAGACGCCGCGCTGATGACAAAGCTTCCCGGCTTATCGCACGTGATGGAAACCGAACCGTCCTGCGCAGTTACATACTCCGTTTTAACGCCGTCAATTACGACGTAAGCGCCCGCAACCGGATACGCAACGGGATTGTATTCATCGTCAAAACCGATCGACTTGAGCGTAAGATTTACGCTTTCGCCCTCGTCCGCCGTATAATTATGCGAGTCAAAATAACAGTATGTGTCAGACCAACTGACGGTATCGGTAAAAATGTAAGCATTTATATAATCGCCGTTCGACACAGCATCGCTAAGCGACATGGCCATCGTATTATTTACATAGTATCCGTAGCTTCCGCCGTTCGATACGCCCCAAAGCTTCGTAAGACTTACCCCGTACTGTGTGCTTTCAGACGCATAGCCTGCTGCGGCGCCTCCGTTGAAATACTGCTCATGAGCACAGTAAAGCGCGTCGTTCACAGTAAGAGAACCGTCTCCGTCAGCGTCCGTCACCGTAACACTGTCGGCTTTCATTACCAAAGTACCGCTGCCGTCCGAAACAGTTACGTAAACCTTCGTTTCACCTGCCGCCGACGCACATACAAAAAGCGAACATGCAACGGCAAATGCAGCAGCGAATGCATATATTTTTTTCTTCATTTTCAATGCCATTCCTTTCGTATTTGTTAATCCCTGCGGGATTTGGAATCGGATGCATTTTTCATGTCCAAAAATGCAAATCCCAATTCCGACGGGCTGACCGACTTATAAAAGCATACATATCTTTTAATTACGGAAATGACAGTTGTGCCGGATTTTCACCGCGCTTACCTCTAACCCGGTATAAACCGAATTCGGAATTATTCTTTTATTTTTTGTTCACGTGTATATAATAACATCTAAACCGAGGTTTGTCAAGAAAATTCGTTAGGTTTTGCTTCGAAAAGCAAAGGCGGCACATGAAGTTTTTACACCGCTGAAATCTCATTGACTTACAACTACGCGACATTCCTTTATGCCATAATAACGAAACGCGCGAATTGCGGTTTCGTCAATTTTTTCTCCGCAGGCCACAATGGGAACGGCAGGAGGGCAAGCGACATTTTCAGATGCAAGAACCCTGCCCAGACACTGTTCAATCGGCAAAACGCATGCCCTCGACAGCATTGCCCGCCGAACTGTCATCGCCCTTTCCGGAAAAGCTGTTTCGGGCATTTTGTCTCGGATACACTCCCTCTTTTCGACAGAGAGCATAATTTTTTCAAAAAAATCTATTTCTGAGAATTCTGTCTCAGGCGTAAACATAAAAACGACATAATCCGGATCGGAAAACTCACAGTAAATATTATGGGAATACAGTATTTCAGCAAGCTCGTTTCCCGTATATCCATACGGCTTCGGCGCGACGGTAAGCTTTAAAGCCTCGCCGCCTATAAGCTCAAAACCTCTTTCTCTTAGGACAGCCTTTAACTCTGAAATGCGGTCGGCGGTATCGGCAAGTCTGCCGCGGTAATTGTCCGACAAATACCGATTTGCCATGTCAAGAGATTGCAGAATCAGGTATGACGGACTTGTTGACGAAAACAGTGACATCGCCCTATCCGCATTTTCGGAAAGCTCCGGAGAAGCGTCCGCCGATATATGCAGATACGATCCTCCCGTCAATACAGGAAGCGTCTTATGCGCAGAATCGCAGCACATATCCGCGCCCAAATCAAGAGGATGCTCAGGCTTCGGCAAAAAATGCAGATACGCTCCGTGAGCGTTATCAACCAGCAAAAATACACCGTGTCTCCGACATACCTCCGACATACCTTCGATGTCGGCAAGATTGCCGAGATAATCGGGACTTGTTATATATACGGCTGCCGGCTTACGTTTCAAAGTCCTCAGCTTTTTATCAAGCAAAGCCGCCGATATATTGCACGATACAATACCGCACGGATCTTCGGAATACAGCCATTCGATGTCAAAATCCAAGAGCGCCGCGGCGCTGAGCAATACCCTATGCGCATTTCTGCCGGCAAGTATAAACGGTCTCTCGCCTCCCCCGCCGCAAAGAAGCGCCATATAAAGCATCGCGCGAACGGAAAGAGACGAGCCCTCACAGGAATACAGCGTTTTCCCGCTTCCGAATAAAGCCGAAGCGTTTTTCTGGCTATCCGCTATGATTCCGGAAGCGGAATAAAGCGCGTCGGCACCTTTGATTTCTGTAATATCGGTGCTCTCCGCTCCTGTAAAATATTTTCCCTTATGACCGGGCATGTGCAGCCGAACGGCGTGTCTCTCCTCATAACGCCGAACAAAATCACAAATCGGGGTATTCAACGCTATTCCTCTTCATTCCTTCTTTATTCCTCTTCATTCTTTTTCATCACTCTTCATTCTTCTTCCTCCGCTTTTGCCGCTTCAAGCATAATTGCACATTCCATTCTCTTGCGGAAAAGCTCGCAGCCGTATTTGTATACTCCCCTCACGCTTCCCGAAGCATGATAAGCATTTGCTGCGCACCCTCCCGAACAGTAGAGCTTTGCCCAGCAATCAGAGCATTCCGGTCTCGTATATACGTTACATTCGGCAAATTCAGCCTGAATATCGCGATTTAAAACCCCGTCCCATACATTGCCCAATTTGAATTTTTCTTCACCTACGAACTGATGGCAGGGATACAAATCGCCCCATGGAGTCACCGCCATGTATTCCGTCCCCGAACCGCAACCCGAAATTCTCTTGTATATACAAGGTCCGCCGCTTAAATCTATCATATAATGATAAAATGTAAACGGTCTTCCCTCCTTGCGGCGGCGCAGCATAAGCTCGGCAAGCAGCTCGTACTGCCGCAGAACAACCGGCAGATCATCGGCAGTCAGTGCCGCGGGATCTCCATCGGCGGCAACGACAGGCTCCATGCTCAGCTCGCTGAATCCGAGCTCAAGCATTTTTTCAATATCCTTCAAAAAATCCGGATTGGCATGAGTAAACGTTCCGCGCATGTAATAATTTTTACCGCCTCTTGCCCGAACAAGCTCCTGAAATTTCGGGACTATTCTGTCCCAACTGCCGTTTCCTGCGTAATCGACGCGGAATCTGTCATGAATTTCCTTACGCCCGTCAAGGCTGAGCACAACGTTGCTGCATTCACGGTTTGCAAAATCAATCACGTCGTCGTCAATCAGCACTCCGTTGGTGGTAAGAGTAAACCGAAAATTTTTCCCTTTATCTTTTTCAATGCTTCTCGCATATGCCACAAGGTCCTTAACAACCTGAAAGTTCATCAGCGGCTCTCCTCCGAAGAAATCGACCTCAAGGTTTCTGCGACTTCCTGAATTCGCGACTAAAAAATCAAGCGACTGTTTTCCCACTTCAAAACTCATCACAGCACGGTCTCCGTGATATTTCCCCTGACTTGCAAAGCAGTATGAACAGTTAAGATTACAGGTATGAGCTATATGCAGACAAAGAGCCTTTACAATGCCGGCGCTCCTTTCCTTAAGCTCACCGGCCATCCCCTCAAAGCTGTCGGCCGTAAAAAGTTTCCCCGCCGCCTTAAGCTCTTCAATCTGCTCAAAGCATCTTTCAATTTCTTCGGCACTGACATCTTCGTCCCCGGCATATTTTTCAAGAACGGCTGTCATAATTTCATCACGGGATTTATTTTCATACATCCCGATGATGTCATAAGAGGCATCGTCAACAACATGAACTGAGCCGGAATACACATCGAGCACAATGTTTAATCCGCCAAGTTTATAGCAATGAATCATTTTTATAGCTTTACCTTTCCGTATATATCCAATCCGTATATATCCAAAGTTTTGTACGATTTCAAACGTACCGAACCGACAGTACACCTAACTGAAAATTGTCCCCAACCAACAGTCTCACTGCCTGACAAGCTGTACCCAACAGACAGTCGCCTGACCGACAAGTCAAAAAACTCCCCTTCGAGAACAGTGTGAAACTTTTCTTTTTCTTTAATTTCTTTTTCTTTCAGACTTTTCCCTCATCACTTTTTCAGCGATTGCCTTATCGCAAAAAATGCCGCCTAACGGCGGCATTTTAAAATCTGATTACTTCTTTTTATTCTCGCACTGCTGATTTGCAATACCGCAGCTTGTCTTGCAGGCTGACTGACAAGAAGTCTGACACTCGCCGCATCCGCCTTTCTTTGCACTCTCGCAAAGATTTTTTGTTTTCAAAGTTTTAATTGCTTTCATCTGATTTTCCTCCGATATTATATCCTCATATTATTATTTGATAGTCAAAAAAATAATAGAAATCGCTTTTATTGTTTTATTATAACATACACTCTATAATTTGTCAATGACTTTCGCATTAATTTAAAGCGCTCTACGTATTCAGGTATATATGCAGTATAATTTATCGAAAAGCTCTCGTCGCACAATCCAAAAATAAGATAGAATTTTTTCCATCCTGTTCCCTTATACTTATCAAGCATTGAAATTCCGTAAAAAAGATGCCGCGCGTTGAGCATCACCGTAACAGCGAGAGCCTGAAGCGGGTTAAAAGCTCCGAGAAGCAGATTTACAGCGACAAATTCAACAGATCCGGCAAAAACCGTAAGACTCATCAGCATCGGATACAGAAAGCCAAATCCGGAGGCCCTCATATATATTCCGTATGTTATACCCAAGAAAAGAAATCCGGCAAGAATCGGAACAGTATTCGGAAAAGCGGTTTTTAAAGCCGTAATAATTTTTCGTTCCCTGCTATTCATGGGCTGTCGGTCTCCTCCGAAAAAATCATAATATATTTAAAAGTATATCACAAAACGCATTATTCTGTCAATAAAAGCGGAAAACGTAATACATAAACGAAGTACAGTCAAAAATAAGCAGAAAACAGGCTCATTGCTTTTGTCTTGACAAAAAAAAACAAAAATGTTATCATATTATTTCAAGTTATTATACATAAGGAGAATGTTAAAAAACGACGCCGCGGTTTAATAAAAATAGCCGCTATGCCATATTATTTTAATAACGGCAAGGCCGAGCTTTCAAACAGCCTTTTCTATTTTTCCATTTTATCAGGGAGATTTTTATGTGCAGAAAAAAACGCGCTGTAATACTCACACTTGGGTGCAAGGTAAATCAATACGAGAGTGAAGCTTTCGCGGAAATGCTTTGCGGAGGCGGATTTGAAGCCGCATTTGCCGAGGCTGAGGACAGCGCCGACAAATCGGAGGCCGACGTCTGCATTGTAAACACCTGCTCTGTTACTGCGGAAGCTGACCGAAAATCCCGCCAGCTCGTGAGAAGAATGGTAAAGGAACACCCCGGTGCGTCAGTTTATGTAACCGGATGTGCCGCTCAGGCAGCTCCGGAGATTTTTGCCGCAATTCCCGGCGTTTGCGGCGTTATCGGAAATGCAAAGAAAACCGACGCCGTACGTCTTTCACAAACCTCATGCATGCCCAAGAAAACAGGAAAGGCACCGATTTGCGGCTGCGACGTCGACAATGCTGAATTTGAGGAGATGTCAATTAACTGCTTCAGGCGCGCAAGGGCTTATATAAAAATCGAAGACGGATGCGAATCAAAATGCGCTTACTGTATTATTCCGACTGTACGCGGAAAAATTCGCTCCAAGCCGCGGGACGCCGTACTGAAAGAAGCCGCAGCGCTCACCGCCGGAGGGTGTCCGGAGCTTGTTCTGACAGGGATTGAAACCTCAGCTTATCAGTTCGGACTTTCGGATCTGATTGAGGAAATCGATCGGATTCACGGACTGAAGCGTCTGAGACTCGGATCGCTCGATCCATCTATCATGCGCCCTGAATTCATAGACAGATATGCCGCATGCCGTCATACTGTGCCGCATTTTCATATCTCGATGCAGAGCGGCTGCGACAGAACACTTGCCTCGATGCGCAGAAAATACAACACAGATTCTGTCAGAAGAAAATTTGAATATATACGAAAGACTATTCCCGACATAGAGTTTTCAGGAGACGTAATATGCGGCTTTCCGGGAGAATCCGACAAAGATTTCGAGGAAACCGTAAACTTTTTCATGGAATCTGAATTTCTTTTTCTTCATATTTTTCCATATTCGGCCCGTCCCGGAACCGAAGCCGCGTCGATGCCGAATCAGCTGCCACGAAACGTCATACGGGAGAGAACGGCGGCACTCGCGGATATTCAGCGCAAAATCACAGAAAAAAGACTGAACCAAATGGTGAATGATAAAAAACCGTTAGACGTACTCATAGAGACGGTATCCGATAACGGCAATATACTCTTGCTTTCCGGACATTCCCCGCAGTTCGCCGAGGTAAAAATCCCCGTTCCCGCCTCAACGCCCGGTATGCTCTCCGAAAAGGAAAGTATTCGTGAAAATATCGTCAGCGCTTTTCCCGAACTTATGGAAAAGCAAGTAATAATTGCTTCGCTGATGAGTAATAAAAGCTCGAATTATTAATTAAAAGGTCATATCAAATTAAATTTATTATGATAAACTTTACGCTGTGAATAAAGTAAAAAACGATAATACACGGCTGAGTTATCGGCTGTATATCATATATAAAAGGTACTTCTGCAATGATAAGAATCGGACTTGATATCGGATCAACCACTGTAAAAGCGGTTGCCGTCGATGCAAACGAAAAAGTAATATACGAAAGCTACCGCAGGCATATGTCCCGTATAACCGAAATGTCGGCGGAAATGCTGTCGGAAATCAAAGAAAAGCTTAACATAGGAGAAGCAAAACTTTGTGTAACAGGCTCGGCAGCAATGGGCTTCGCGGAGCAGTGCGGAATTCAGTTTGTACAGGAGGTCTATGCAACCCGTGTCTCCACAGACCGAATTATTCCGGGCACCGACGTGGTTATCGAGCTTGGAGGCGAAGATGCAAAAATTCTTTTTCTTTCCGGCGGCTCTATCGAGGTCAGAATGAACGGTTCCTGTGCCGGAGGGACAGGAGCTTTTATCGACCAGATGGCGACGCTGCTCGGAATTACGCCAGAAGAGCTTGATACTCTCGCCGAAAAACACCAAAAAATTTATACAATCGCGTCCCGCTGCGGAGTATTCGCAAAGAGCGATATACAGCCTCTGATCAATCAGGGAGCTCAAAAGCCCGACATCTGTGCGAGTATCCTTTACGCTGTTGTAAATCAGACTGTCGGAGGCCTTGCTCAGGGACGTGAAATAACCGGAAACGTGGTATATCTCGGCGGTCCGCTCACCTTTATGAAGCAGCTTCGTTCTGCTTTTGACAAAACACTTGAAATTTCAGGAATACTTCCGCAGCATTCTCTGTATTTTGTCGCTTTGGGGGCGGCTATGCTTGCGGAAGAAACACTGAATCTCGACGGCATCATTTCCACAATGAAGAATTACATCTCTTCAGAAGGCTACAGAAGCTGCGCTCCGCTCTTTGAAAACAGTGATGAATATGACAAATTTACGGAACGGCACACAAAGGCCTCAATCGCAGTAACAAACAATACAGAGTACAGCGGAAAGGCATATGTGGGAATCGACGCCGGTTCAACTACGGTTAAGGCGGTTGCCTCTGACGAGAACGGAAACATTCTCTGCTCTGACTACCGTCCGAACGGCGGAAATCCAATTCCGTTTGTGCAGAATTTTCTTATTTCCTTTGCAAACAAGTTTCCGCAGGCAAAGATCTGCGCCTCTGCCGTAACAGGATACGGGGAGGAGATGATACGCTCGGCATTCAATCTTGATTACGGAATTGTCGAGACGGTCGCTCATTTCACCGCCGCGCATAAATTTCAGCCTGACGTAAGCTTTATAATCGACATCGGCGGTCAGGACATAAAATGCTTTAAAATAAGAAACGGAGCTATTGATAACATCTTTCTGAATGAAGCCTGTTCCTCAGGGTGCGGCTCGTTCCTGCAAACCTTTGCAGGAGCGCTCGGGTACCCTATAGAAGAATTTTCAAAGCTCGGATTGTTTGCCGACAATCCCGTCGATCTCGGATCTCGCTGCACCGTATTTATGAATTCATCGGTTAAGCAGGCGCAGAAGGACGGAGCCTCGGTCGGAAATATATCGGCAGGTCTTTCAATCAGCGTTGTAAAGAACGCACTCTATAAGGTCATACGCGTCGCCTCTCCCGAAGAGCTTGGAGAGCATATCGTTGTTCAGGGCGGAACATTTCTGAACGACGCGGTTCTCCGCGCCTTCGAGCGCGAGGTCGGCCGCGAAGTTATACGTCCGACAATTTCCGGAATCATGGGCGCATACGGAGCCGCACTTTACGCACAGTCAAAGTCCGAAAGGAACGGTCTGACCGAAAGTGCAACACTCTCAGGAGACGAGCTGAAAAACCTTGTTCACACCGTTAAAATGACAACCTGCAAGGGATGTCAGAATCACTGCAGTCTTACTGTAAATACATTCGGAACAGCCGATGGCGGAGAAAAGGTCAGACGCTTTATCGGAGGAAACCGATGCGATAAAATGGTTACGGGAAAAGCGGCTGATAACAAGCTCAATATGTTTGAATATAAAAACGAGCTGCTTGAATCATACAAACCGGTACCCGGACGCCGAGGAAAAATCGGAATACCCATGGGACTTAATATGTACGAGCTTTTTCCGTTCTGGCATACTCTGTTTACAAGACTTGGATTTGAGGTAATACGTTCGGGCAGATCATCTCACGAGCTGTATCTTCTCGGACAAACCACCATTCCTTCGGACACAGTATGCTATCCGGCTAAGCTTATTCACGGTCATGTCAAGGATCTGGTAAACCAAGGAATAGATAAAATTTTTTACCCCTGCATGTCTTATAATGTAGACGAGCATAAAGGCGACAACAACTACAACTGTCCTGTGGTCGCTTACTATCCGGAGCTTATCGAAGCAAACATGCGGCTGCCCGAAAATATTACGCTCATAAACGACTATGTAGGAATACATCGGAAAAAGGACTTTATATCTCATTTTTATAAAATACTTCAAAAATACTTTGACGGAATAAGTAAAAACGAGGTTAAAGCTGCCGCTGAAGCCGCATACGGAGAGTATGAAGCTCACATGTCGAGAATACGGACAAAGGGAGCCGAAATTCTCGAAAAGGCTTATGCGGCCGATATGCCGGTTATCGTACTTGCCGGCAGGCCTTATCACATAGACGGTGAGATAAATCACGGAATTGACAGGTTAATCTGCGATTACGGCGCTGCTGTTATAAGCGAAGACGCAATCAGCGGGCTTGTTCCCAAATTTGAAGTCGGAGTTCTTAATCAATGGACGTATCATTCGAGAATGTACTCCGCCGCAAAATATGTCGCAAAAGAGTCAAAAAAACATCCTAAACTCAATCTCGTCCAGCTTGTATCTTTCGGATGCGGCGTAGACGCCGTCACCACGGACGAGGTTCGCTCTATCCTCGAAGAAGACGGACGTATTTATACACAGATAAAAATCGATGAGATCACAAATCTGGGAGCTGTAAAAATAAGGCTCCGCAGTCTGTTCTCCACACTTTAAGAAAGGAACCGGTTTTATATGAGCAATGCTCCTTTCACAAAGGAAATGAGAAAAACACATACAATTCTCATTCCCAACATGCTCCCGATTCACTGGGACTTACTTGTAAGAATATTTGATAATTTCGGCTATAAGGTTGAAATTCTGAAAAACACCGACCGCTCCGTGGTCGACGAGGGACTCCGCTCCGTACATAACGACACCTGCTATCCCGCTTTGCTTGTAATCGGTCAGTTTATAGAAGCTCTGAAAAGCGGCAGATACGATACACACAAGGTTGCTCTTATGATGTTTCAGACAGGAGGCGGGTGCCGCGCGTCAAACTATCTGTTTTTAATAAAAAAAGCACTGCAAAAAAACGGGTTTGACTATGTTCCGGTAATTTCACTGAATTTCAGCGGCCTTAAAAACGAAGGAGACGGCTGGGAACTCACCCTTCCGATGATTCGCTGCGGTATAGCCGCAGTATCTTACGGCGATCTTTTAATGCTTCTCTCAAATCAGACAAGGCCATACGAAAAAAACAAGGGAGAGAGCGACAGGTTAGTTGAAAAATGGTCGAAATTCCTGACGGAAAGCTTTAAATCCGGAAAATATCTGTCAGGGCACGGCGTCAAAAACTGTATGGACAAAATCGCCGCTGAATTTGAAGCTATTCCCCGTGATATTACTCCGCGCATACGGGTAGGCATAGTCGGAGAAATCTACGTCAAATACTCTCCGCTCGGAAACAACGGGCTTGAAAGCTTTCTCGCGTCTCAGGGCTGCGAGGTAATGGTACCCGGACTTCTTGATTTTCTTTTGTACTCCATGCAGGCAGGAATTGATGATTACAAGCTGTACGGCGGAAGCCGTGCGGCCTTTGAGGTCAGAAAGCTTGCGAAAACTTATCTATCCGGCATCAAAAATAAAATCGGAAAAGCGGTAGGAGATCACGGCTTTGTTGTTCCGTCCGACTTTAATCATGTTACTTCACTTCCGAGCGGAATTATCAGCCGCGGCTGCAAGATGGGAGAAGGATGGCTGCTCACCGCCGAGATGGCAGAGCTTGTCGAACTCGGATATGAAAATATAGTCTGTGTTCAACCCTTCGGCTGTCTGCCGAATCACATTGCCGGAAAGGGTATGATAAGAAAAATCCGTGAAAGGTATCCTCAGGCAAATATTGTACCTATAGACTACGATCCTGGTGCAACCGTTGTAAATCAGGAAAATAGAATCAAGCTAATGCTTGCCGTCGCGCGGGAACGGCTTGATAAAGACAAAAAAACCGTTTCGGCCGGCTCCGATACCAGTACAGCCGTTGTGTGAAAATTTAATTTACAGCTAAAAGCAAAACTCTTACGTCTCCGCCGCAGCAAATTCCGACGGCTTATTAAGACGGCGGTGTTACAATCTTACACCGCGGCATATCATGACTGCGCTTTGCGTCTTATTGAAATAATAAAGCCCTGTCAAATTTTAAGTTTAAAACGTTTTAAAAGCCGACAGGGCTTTTTATTTTTATCTTAATGTAAAGGCTCGACCTCATAAAAGCAGTATTTAGTAATTCTGCACAACATATTACAGTTATTTTTATTGCAAATGCCGGTTGATTTTTAAATAATTATATGATAAAATGTAAATGAAAGTATTGGTATTTATTTTGGTATATAATTTTATACGCTATACCGAAATGCAATATCAATAGAAGGCTTCACAGTATTTTCAGGCGCCGAAACTCCTTTATACGATGAAAAAAATTTATCGGTACTAAAAGAGGATTTTGCCGCGCTTCCGAAAAGTGAACTTGAAAAAATCACTTCTGACAGAAAAATTTCTGCGCATATATCGATCATGTGATAGCCACGAGCGGTCGTCTGCTTGTCAAATCATCCGGCAATAGCGGAGGAAATTTGACAAAACCCGGAATGGCGATAAATGTGCTTGCCGTCGGCGCGATTAATGCAAACGGTAAAGTTTGGGAGTATTCATCATATATATCGGAAGACGACAATATCACCAAACCCGAGGTAGTCGCCCCCCGGTGTTAATATCGTAACTGTTTTGCTGCAGTCCGGCTAACAATTATACACACTACGCTGAATGCGCATGCAAAGATTCAATATACGAGCTTCATACATACCCGGCAAATTCGAGCGGAACTCGTATTTGCACGAAATGCAATTATCCCTAAGGTTTTTACCCCAATTGAAGCTTTAAAACCGTATAATTATTGCGCTGAATTTACTTATACTATATTAAATACAATTTTGACCTATAAAACTGTCAGAATGGAGTAATTTATTATGTCTGTAAAGAAATTTTTGTCCGCTTTCACTGCCGTCTTGATGATTACAGCATCTTTTCCGCTCGTGTTATCGGCGGAGGAACCTGAGACGGATACTGTTTATATTAACAAACACACTCCGATAATCGACGGTAATATCGACTCCGAATACTATTCTTCTTTCCATATTGAACACCGTTGGCTAAAATCGGACGATCCAAGCCTATTTTGGGCTTCGGGAAAATTCTCCTTTTATGAAACCGATGAAAAAGGATTCAACATTACAGGAGAAGACGGCAGCTATATCTATAAGGGATATACCGATTATAAATGGGATTGCAAAGCAAGCTCATATTACCTTTGGGACGACGATAATCTCTATGTTGCGGTCAAAGTGACCGACGATGATTACGGCTGTGTTGATGCCGACAGACTTCAATATGCAATAACATGTGAGAATACTCTTCAATGCCAGCAAGACTCGATATTTTTAGATTTTTCATTCGACACTTGGAAAAAAGAAAATAAATCCCAGACAATTTGGGCAGAACGCGCGGGGCGTGCACTAACATCATTATTATATATCGACAGACTCTATAACTTCGTAGAGCTTGCCGAT
Source organism: uncultured Eubacteriales bacterium (assembly GCA_948467545.1). GTDB lineage: Bacteria > Bacillota > Clostridia > Oscillospirales > CAG-272 > UMGS911. Next base: position 171,598 of record CAOKER010000001.1, on the reverse strand, counting down.
CCGGAAACCGAAAATATTTTCTTTGATATTCACTCCGGATGGGTATTTGAGGATAATGATGGCTATTTTGCCGCGTCGGAAACTTCGGACGGATACATTATTGAAATGCAGCTTCCCGTAATAGGAAAAGCAAAATCGGAAATTTGGAAAGACGGTGAAGAGTTCGATCTTCAGCTTAGCATAATGGATTCTCCGGAAAATGCAAGATACGATAAAAAACATTCCTTAGATGACGGCGAGGGTCCGTTTCACGGAGAAGGAGGATCATTTATTGATCTAATTTTGCTTCATGATCAAACTGCATATAAGCTTTCTCTGTCAAATAATTTTGAAAAAGACGACATTAATTTAGACGGAGAGGTAAATTCAAAGGATCTTGTCAGGCTCATGAAGTACATCGCCGCAGATTCATCGGTTAAGCCTCAGGATATAAACGGAGACGGAAAGCTAAACTCAAAGGATCTTGTCACATTTATGAAGCACGTCGCCGAAAGTTAATCTATTTTACAGAATCCGAAAAATAGCAAGCAGTTCTTCGTTTTATAAAACCGAAGAACTGCTGTTTTTATAAATAATTTCTATACTATATAAGAATTATGCAAATTACATTAATGCTTTTATCATCCGCCGAGGTATGCTTTTTTAATACTGTCGCTTTCCGCAAGCTCATGACCGGTTCCTGTGAGAACGATCCTTCCGGATTCCATAACATATGCGCGGTTTGCAATTTCAAGAGCTTTATTGGCATTCTGCTCAACAAGTAAAATCGTTGTTCCCGACTTGTGAAGCTCGGAAATGATTTCAAATATCTGATCTACAAGAATAGGAGCAAGTCCCATAGACGGCTCATCCAGCATAATTAGCTTCGGATGGCTCATCATTGCGCGTCCGATTGCCAGCATCTGCTGTTCTCCTCCCGAAAGAGTTCCGGCAATCTGATTCTGACGCTCCTTTAAACGCGGAAAGTGAGTGTATACATTTTCAAGATCTTTTGATGATACCCTTCCGCAGGTATATGCCCCAAGCTCAAGGTTAGCAAGAACGGAAAGCTCCTGAAAAATATGCCTGCCCTCCGGAACGTGCGCAAGCCCGCGGCCGACAAGTTTATGAGGAAATTCTTTTGAAATATCCTGTTCAAGGAAGCTGATACTGCCTGTTGCGGAGCGCAAAAGTCCCGAAACTGTCTTCAATGTTGTTGATTTTCCTGCACCGTTGGCGCCGATCAGCGCAACAATTTCGCCCTCGTCCACTTCAAGGGAAACGTCACGAAGCGCATGAATATTTCCGTAAAATACATTAATATTATCTATTTTAAGAATCATCGCGCTTTTCCTTCTTTCTTCCGATATACGCCTCTATAACCGCCTCGTTGTTTTTTATTTCCTCCGGAGTTCCTTTGGCTATAATTTTACCGAAATTGAGTACAGCAATTCCCTCGCACACATTCATTACAAGATTCATGTCATGCTCTATAAGCATTATTGCGATTTTAAACTCGTCCCGTATATATCGTATATTATCCATAAGTTCTGCGGTTTCCGACGGATTCATTCCGGCTGCAGGCTCGTCTAAAAGCAAAATTTTAGGCTGAGTTGCAAGAGCGCGGACAATTTCAAGACGTCTCTGAGCACCGTACGGCAGGCTTCCGGCTTTCCACCCCGCGGTCTTTTCCATATCAAAGATAGACAGCAGCTCCATCGCGCGGTCATGCGCTTCCTTCTCCTTCTTCCAATACCCCGGAAGACGAAGAATACTTGTTAAAGCGGAATATTTGCAGGTGTTATGAAGACCTATCTTAACGTTGTCCTCAACAGACAAATCAGAAAATAGTCTTATATTCTGAAAAGTTCTCGCGACACCCATCTTATTTATCTGAACCGTATTTTTTCCGGAAGTATCAAGCCCGTTAAGTAAAAATGTACCTCTTGTAGGCGTATAAACCTTTGTCAGAAGATTGAATATAGTAGTTTTTCCGGCACCGTTAGGACCTATAAGTCCGGCAATTTCAGTGGCGCCCACGGTAAAATTAAAATCATCAACCGCGCGCAAACCTCCGAAATCAATTCCGAGATGGCTGCACTCGATTACAGGAGTCTTTCCGAGATCTCTTTCGGGAATTATCGAATTGCTTGGGACCGGAACCATTCTTGTCTTTTTTGATTCCTCCATATTATGCATCTCCCTTCTTTCGTCTCGGAATTATTTTTTCAAAAATTCCCCGAAGCTTTGCGTTATTTGTGGCAAGCATTACAAGAATCAATACAATCGCATAAATAAGCATGCGATAATCCGCAAATCCGCGGAGCGCCTCCGGAAGTATATACAATACGGCGGCAGCTATAATCGAGCCGAGCATATTGCCAAGTCCGCCCAAAACAACGAATACAAGAATAAGTATTGACGTGTTAAAATCGAATTTTGTAGCAACAAGATTTGAATAGTTCAATCCATAAAGCGCCCCTGCCGCACCAGCAATCGCCGCGGAAATTGCAAAAGCCGTCATTTTATATTTCATCAAATTGATACCGCATGCCTCCGCCGCAATTCTGTTTTCGCGAATTGCCAAAACCGCACGTCCGGTACGGCTTCTTACAAGATTAAGGACTATTATGAGCGAAACCATAATAAGTACAAATCCGGCTGTAAAAGTAGCGATTTTCTCGGTTCCGGTCGCGCCTTGCGCGCCTTTGATAATTTCGGTCCCACCGTCAAGCAGATGAAGATCCGCCGTACTTTTATTTCCGCGGAAGTTAAAAATGATATGAAGTCCTCTTGAATCAACCCCGACAATCAGGCTGTTGATTAAATCCTTGATAATTTCACCGAAAGCCAACGTCACTATGGCGAGATAATCTCCGCGAAGCCGAAGAACAGGGATTCCGATAATTATACCGGCTATGCCTGCCATAACGGCCGCCGCCAGCATCGCAATTCCGAGACGAAGCGGAACAAACGGAACCGCACTCTGCAGACTCATTGATACAACAATACCCGTAAATGCTCCGACACTCATGAATCCGGCATGACCGAGCGAAAGCTCTCCGAGCACACCGACCGTCAGATTGAGCGATATTGCCATTACAATATAACAGCATGCAGGAACAAGCAGTCCCTGATGCGAACGTCCGAGTATTCCCTGCGACGACATCAGCGAAACAGCAATAAACGCCGCAATGACAACTCCGTATGTGATAAAATCAAATTTTGAAGATTTATTGTAGTTTTTGAATTTTCTGCTCATGGCGCACCTCCTATACCTTCTCGGGAACATATTTGCCGAGAAGTCCGGCAGGACGGACAAGCAGAACGATAATCAGAACGGCAAACACAATTGAGTTTGAAAGCTGCGTTGATATATATGCTTTCGCAAAAGATTCGATTACCCCCAGCAGAATACCGCCTAAAAATGCGCCTGGAATCGAGCCTATGCCGCCGAACACGGCTGCCGTGAAAGCCTTGATGCCCGGCATCGAACCTGTAGTAGGTACAAGCGTCGGATAAGACGAGCAAAGAAGTACACCGGCAATTGCCGCAAGCGCTGAGCCTATTGCAAATGTGACGGAGATTGTACGGTTTACATTGATTCCCATAAGCTGCGCGGCATCCTTGTCCTCGGAACAAGCCCGCATAGCCTTTCCGGTTTTACTTCTCGAAGTAAAAATCGTCAGTCCGATCATTATAACCACACATACAATTACAGTCAGAATTGATATATATGATACGGAAAGCTTGCCGCCCGCCAGCTTAAGCGTTCCTTCTATGATAGGAGTATATACCTTTGGAGCCGCTCCCCATATGAGAAGCGCGGCATTCTGAAGCAAATATGATACTCCGATTGCGGTAATAAGTACAGCCAATGATGTCGCTTTTCGCAAAGGCTTATATGCAAAGCCTTCGATCAAAATGCCAAGCACGGTACATATTATTACAGCAGCGAGTACCGAAAGCCATCCGGGCAGTTTCAGATAAGCAACAACGCAGAATGAGATATATCCCCCTACCATAATAACATCTCCATGCGCAAAGTTCAGCATTTTTGCAATTCCATATACCATTGTATATCCGAGAGCTATTATTGCATAAACGCTGCCCAAGCTGATCCCGCTGATGAGATATGAAAGAAATTCCATTGTAATAACCATTCCCTTTGTACGGACTTTAAGTTTAAGCAAATTCCGGCTGTGCGGAATATAATAAGCGTCAACTTACAAGTCACAAAACTTAACCTAACTTAACCTATTTCCGAATCCCTCAGGATTTCTCCGAAAAACCCTTATAATGCGTAAAAACTGAGACGTCATGCAAACACAGTGGATTCAATAATATGCAAGGCGCCGTCATAACGCCGTGAAGCTCCGCAGCGGCGGAATGTCACGACGCTGATAAAAGCCGGAACAGCCCGCGCCTCCGAACGGCACAACTTGCTTTCAGTTATATACATAATTCGGCTGCCGTATGCCGGAGCTATATCGACAGCCGAATCAGACACATTTTTAAATTAGAATAAGGCTCTCGCTCAGTCCTTAGGAGTTATATATACTCCGTTGTCAATTACAACCGCTCTCGGAGCCTTTGAAACCTCACCGGTTGAGCTCCATGTCATAGCCTGACCGGTCAGCCCGTCATACGACATTTTTGTAATTTCGGAAATCAAAGCCGTGCAGATATCCGAAGCTGACATATCAACGGTACAGCCTGCATTCTTGAAAGCGTTGTAAATGATGTAAATCGCATCATATCCGTCTGCGGCAAACTGATTGGGAGTTTCGCCGTATTTTTCCTTATACTTTGAAACAAAGCTCTTAGTTGCTTCGTCTTCTGCATCTGCAGAGAAAGGAGTCAGAAGAAGAACACCCTCTGCAAGAGAAGTATCAAAGTTATCCATTGTAAGGATTCCGTCCATACCGTCAACTCCGAAGAATGTCGGAGAATAGTCATTGTCTTTTGCCTGCTTCAGAATAGTCGCCGCCGGCTCATAGTAAATCGGAAGGAATATCATATCTGCTTCCGCAGCCTTTGCAGCGGTAAGCTGAACAGAGAAATCTGTCGAGGTATCGTTTGTAAATGTGCCCTCGTAAACTATCTGCAGATTCTTTGCGTTTGCTTCTTCAACAAATGTATCGCGGATCCCCTGTGAATATGCATCGTCGTTACGGTAGATTATAGCCACCTTTGAATCGGGCATATGCTCAGCCATATAGTCAGCTGCTCCCGTTCCCTGTCCGGGGTCTGTAAAGCACACCTGAAATACATTGTCCTTGCCCTCAATTACATCGGTTGATGAAGCAGACGGAGTTAGAGTAAAAATTCTGTCCTTATATGTCTCCGACGAAACAGCAATTGCCGGACCTGTTGTTATCGGGCCCATAAGTACTTTCATTCCCGCATCAACAAGATTATTATAGGCATTTACGGATGTTTCTCCGTCCGAGACGTCATCCTCTGACTTGAACTTAATCTGTATATCGCCCTTAGCATTGATTTCCTCAACGGCAATTTCCGCGCCGCGCATTGCAGCGGTTCCGTAAATTGCATTTTTACCGGTAAGCGGTCCGACGCCTCCAATAAAGAGCGCATCCGCTTCCTCCTCCGATTTATTGCATGATGTAAACATACATGCACTTGCCGCGACAGCAGAAACTGCTAAAATGCCGCAAAGCATTTTTTTAAATATGTTCTTCATTTCTGTCCTCTTTCCGGAATACCGAACAAATGGCCGGAATTCCAAATATAAATATATTTATACATGTATTTCCGTACAGATTAAAAAGCAATCTATAGATATTATCGGAAATACACGGTAAAAACAAAAAGCGGCACTGCAAAAGATAATTACAGTACCGTTCGTATGGTTGATTTCCCGTACGCAGACATCTTCTATAAAAAAGCCATGCTACCGTACCTTAAAATTATTAACCTTAGAAAAATCCCGAAAACGTAATATAATTCTCTTTCAACATAGTCACAAACAAATCCGAAAAATAAAATTTCTCTGCTCCTATAAGGCACAAAACACCGTTAGTGCGATTCAGCGGGACTGTGACGCAGCTGAAAAATTCGGCACACTCCGCAGTAAAACAAAACTTGCATCTTAGAACGTTATGCTTTAGAATATTATACTATAAAATTCGGACTGTCTGCAATGTTTCGAGATTTTGCTCCGCAAAATCACTGTCTGTGACAGCAAAACGAAACTTGCATCTTAAAGCGTTACGCTTTAAGATATTATACCATAAAATGAAAACTATGTCAACATTTTTTTAACTTTTTATCCGTTCTTTTTTCAGAAATTCCAACAAGATCTTAAATACACCCAGCAATCGGCGCGGGCTATGACAAAAACTAAGCGCTATTCGTTCAAGTGTATATACGAAGCGGCCTGATATGCCGCAACAGCGCCGTCCGACGCAGCCGTTACAAGCTGACGCAGAATTTTTCGGCGGTTATCTCCTGCGACAAAAACTCCAGGTAAAGCAGTCGAACAGCTCTCGTCAGACAATATATATCCCAAGCTGTCAAGAGGAAGCTGGCCTTCAAGCCATGCATTGTCAGGCTCGTATCCGATTGCAATGAATACTCCGCTTACCCCCAGGCGATACGTTCCGCTTCCTCCTCCGCGAAGCATCAAAGCGGTTACTCCCAAATCACCCTCTATACGTTCAACCGCACTTCCAATTATACATCTTATCTTCGGCTGTTTTCTGACCGCATCGACAAGCGTTTTTTCTGCCTTAAATGAAGCCCTGCGGTGAATAAGCGTAACCGAACGGCAATATTTCACCAAAAACAAAGCGTCTTCCAATGCAGTATTTCCCCCGCCGACAACAGCTACATCTCTGTTTTTGTAAAAAGGTCCGTCGCATGTCGCGCAGTATGACACTCCTTTGCCGAGAAATTCCGTCTCTCCCGGACACTCAAGATGTCTTCTGCGAACGCCGTGAGCAAGTATGACGGTACGAGCCTGATAGCTTCCGTCCGAAGTTTCCGCAGTTTTGATTTTTTCTGTCAGCTTCACAGACTGCACTTCTTCAAATCGAACATCGGCACCTGCTTTAAGCGCCTGCTTATAAAGACGGTGAGAAAAATCCGCTCCGTTGATATTATCAATAGCGGGAAAATTTTCAATATCCTTGGTTATGGCAGCCTGACCGCCGTAAAGATTTTTATCAAACACAGTAACCTTCATACCAGCCCTGCAGGCGTATACAGCCGCGGTAAGACCGGCCGGACCGGCCCCCACTATCAGTATATCAGTCATAACAATCTCCATTCCTCCTCCGCAGCAGCGCGGCAGGCAAAAAACAATATATTTAAATATTCCCGGATACCGGCTACTCCTTCCGGCAGTATCAACACTTCAGTTTGAAAATTCCCATTCAGACTTTCCATGTGATTTAATTTCCGTTCTGTTTTTATTATACGAGAAAAAACACGATATATACTCAGCAGCATTCAGCTTGCCGCACCTGACTTACATAGTTTTTTTATTTTTTGCTATATAATCTCTGCATGTCACACTCTTTTCAAATGAGCATATGCACCCATAAGCTTCTTTGTGCCGACGTCATCAAAAATAATTTCATACAGCATGTCGGACGCAATCGGAATCGCAGAAATCACCTGTCCGCGTCCGAACGAGGAATGCTCCACACAGTCTCCGGGAACAAATCGGTCGCCGCCGGACTCCCTGAAATTATTAGCTCCCTTTTGCTTTAGCTCATCCGAAATTATCGTTTTTCTCCTTGTACGGCGTTCTTTCCTCATAAAATCATCGGATTCGCTTTTATGTATAAGGTGCTCGCTGTCTGTAAGCTCTTCTGGAATTTCCGACGCGAAACGTGAAATCTGATTGTGCGATGTGCGTCCGTATAAAAGTCTCTCCCTGACGTGAGAAATGTATATCCTGTCCTTTGCTCGCGTTATCGCAACGTATGCAAGCCGTCGTTCCTCCTCTAAATTTTCATCCTCGGTCATAGACTGAATTCCCGGAAAAATGCCGTCCTCAAAGCCGGGCAGAAATACGACCGGAAATTCCAGTCCTTTCGCGCTGTGTATCGTCATCAGTGAAACCGCATCCGCGGCGGAATCGTAATTGTCGATATCCGCGACCAGAGCAATCTCCTCAAGGAATCCCGTAAGTGTCGGGCTTTCATTCCCCTCCGCCGCCTCAATTCGAGTTTCATAATCTACGGCGGTCGAAACAAGCTCCTGTATATTTTCAAGCCTGTCAAGCTCCGAATCCCCCATCATAAGAATCATGTTTCTGTAGCCTGTGCGCTCTATAGTATTTTCAACCAAAACAGAAAGCTGCTCTGTTTCCGCTATGGAGCGAAGCGTATTGATTATCGAAACAAAATCCAAAAGCTTAGACGCAGTTTTCGCAAGAACCATATAGTCCTGCGCGCGGCTCATAATGTCAAACATCGAACATCCCTGCGCAGCCGCCAGACGCTCGACGGTATTAACCGTAGTCTCTCCGATTTTACGCCTCGGCTCATTTATTATTCTTTTGAGCCTCAAATCGTCTGATGTATTATTGACAACACAAAGGTAAGCAAGAATATCCTTGACCTCTTTGCGCTCAAAAAAACGCATTCCGCCAAGTATGCGGTAAGGTATTCCGCTTCTCGCAAATGTATTCTCAAGACCGTTTGACTGTGCGTTCACACGGTAAAGAACGGCAAAATCGCTGTATTTTCTCTTTTCCCTCAGCGCCAGCTCACCGATTTTATTAATAATATACCGTGCTTCCTCGTTCTGATTTTCAAGCCGCTTGATTTTGATTTTTTCGCCGCTTTCCCTCTCGGTTCTGAGGGTCTTGCCCATTCTTCCCGCATTATGCGAAATTACCGCGTTCGCGGCATCAAGAATATTCCCTGCGGAACGGTAATTTTCCTCAAGACGTATCACGCGTGCGCCCTCATAGTTTTTCTCAAAGCTCAATATATTTTCAATGCGCGCACCGCGGAACTTATAAATACTCTGATCGTCGTCACCGACAACCATAATATTCCGGTATCCTCCGGACAGCAGTTTTATAAGCTCAAACTGTGCCTCGTTTGTATCCTGATACTCGTCTACACAGACATATTTATATCTGTGCTGATAATAGTCACGGATTTCGCTGTTTTCTCTGAGAAGCTTCACCGTCTCCATAATTATGTCATCAAAATCAAGCGCGTTTCCGGATTTCAGCCGTTTCTGATAGCAATCATAAATATTGGCTATTCGCTCAAGCGTATAATCGCTGCCTGCCTCAGCCGCAAACTGCTGCGGTTCGATCAATCTGTCCTTTGCGCGGCTGATCGCGCTCTGAACCGCCCTTATTGCAAGTGTTTTCTCATCTATGGAAAGCTCCTTCATGCAAGCCTGAATCGCCTTTTTTGTATCGTCGGTATCATAAATAGTAAAGGAAGATGCATAGCCTGCAGCATCATGGTACTTGCGGAGAATACGGAGGCATACCGAATGAAATGTTCCCGCTGTAACATCACATTCCGCACAGTCATCCGAAGTCTCGCCAAACATGCGGCTGAGCCTTGACTTCATTTCGCCGGCAGCCTTATTTGTAAACGTTATTGCAAGGATTGCCCATGGAGGGCATGCGCCGGATATAAAGGTCTGCGCCGCGGCTTCAAGTTCTTCAGCTCCGAGTTTTTCATCTGACGCAATCTCTTCGAGCTTCCGGACATACGAATCCCGAAGTTCCGACGGAGCCTCGGAATAATATGCGTTTCCGTATTTAATTATAAATGCTATTCTTTGAGTAAGAACCGTCGTTTTTCCGCTCCCGGCTCCGGCAAGTATGAGAAGCGGTCCGCGGACGGTAAATACAGCCTCCCTCTGCTCGCGGTTCAGAGCCGAATACATTCTTTCAAAAATTCTGCGTTTTGCGCACGTATATCTTTTCTGCAGGCTCATTCCGCCGTTTTCCATACCTTCAATGATGTCAGTCATAATTTACCTTTCCATACCATAATATCGTAAAATCCGCCGCCGGAGAAGCGGTGGACATCTTGCTTTCTGTTATTATTCAATAAGGGACAGAAGATTTTCACCGAGGCTTACTCCTCGGTGTCTTCTGTTATTATCAAAGAATAAGCAGACCATATAATTTCTGCTGCTTTCCCCCTTAACTTCATAATAGATTATACATTATTTTACAAAAAAAAGCAACAGATATATTGACGAAAAAAGACTAATAATTTATAATTAAATAAGTTATTTGAATTACAGCGGCATGATTCCGGACCGCGCCTCTCCGCCGCAAAAATATTATATTAAAAATACAAATCATGAAAATCCGCTTTACATCCGACACAAATCAGAAAGGCATTCAAATCTATGAAGAATTATCCGCTTTACCCCCTCAGACTGGTTCCGATTCCGATCGCAAAGATTTGGGGCGGAGCAAAACTCTCCGCGCGTTACGCTAAGCCTCTGCCTGCCGAAGCCGACAAAGAAGCTCCCGACAGCAGTATAAGGCTCGGCGAAACAGCCGAACTCATAATATCCGATAGAAATTGCAGCATTATAGGGAACGGAGAGTGTACAGGCATGCGCCTTGACAGATATTTGGGAATAAGAAAAGCATCTAAATTCCCGGTTATGGTAAAATATATAGATGCAGGTTCAACCCTGTCCGTTCAGGTTCATCCCGAAAAAACCGAATTATGGTATATAGCCGAAGCCGAACCCGGAGCGGAAATCATATACGGATTAAATAAAAGCTTCAAAAAAAAGAATCTTTCCCGTGAGCTTTGCGACGGCAGAATAAAGTATATGCTTAACAAGAAAAAAGTGCGTCCGGGAGAGTTTTATATGATTCCTCCAGGATTAATTCACGCATTGGGCAAAGGAATTCTCGCAGTAGAATTTCAGCAAAACAACGATATAACAGAGCGCATATACGATTTTGGGCGCGGCAGACCTCTGCATACAGAAGAAGCTGTAAAAACAATAAACCTGCACAGAGTGTTTAAGGAAGGCGACGGAATCGCAGTTCCAGGACTTTCCCGCTGCAGCTTTTTCTCGGTACATAAACACTCTTGCAGCGGAAAAATCAAAGTTGAGAACAGCCCCGCTCCGACATTCCTTACCTGCATCAAAAGCGATCCAGACGCGGCTATATGCGGATGCAAGCTCATACAGGGTGACAGCTACTATATTCCTTCCGGCTGTACAGCGGATATACAAGGAAACGACGTTACTTTTCTTACTATGACATGGTAAAAAAGTATATTAAAGTTTGACTGAGCCGTATCATCACACAGCGTCCGGCGAACAGTCCGCGCAGGAGCAATAATACCAAAAAACAGGCTTCCGCAAATGTTTTTTCATTTGCGGAAGCCACTGATTTTTAAGACGTCTCCCGTCGGTTTATAAGTCTTGCCATTATCGGAAAGCATCAACACAATTCGGCGGCTCTTTCCCGTCTTTACGACACTCTGACGCAGGAAGAATAAAAAAACAATATACTTATACTTACAGATCTACACTGAACATAAAAGCGCAGCTTCCGTTAACGTATCCGTCAGGGAAAACCTCGGCAGTCCAATATTTTTCCGGGTAGGGTATGAGCACGCCCTGACCTAAAATAATATTTCTGGTGACATCATACATAGCGTTTGTATCATATCCCTCTTTTTTATGTAAATTCTCCTTGTTCCCCGAAAAAACAGCGTATGCAAACTGAGAAAGATACGGCGCTCCCGCTGTAAAACCACCTGTTATTTTCGGAATAAAATCAAAGCATACAAATCCCTCCGGAACAGGGGCGTCCGCTTTCATAAATCTGCCCCAAAACGGATGACAATGCTCAACATCGACATTTAAGCCGTAATGATGAATTAATAAAACATCAGCATCGAATCCGCTTTTATATTCGGTCATAGAATCAAGCACGCGCATCGTATCGGCAGCAATCCGCATATCCGCGTCCGAGACATCTCCAATCGATTTCCGTCCGACAAAGCGCATTGCAGGCATTTTCTTATACTCAAAACGCTCTACCCTGAAGCCGTTCTGCTGGCTTTCGACAACATCCGGCATAAAAAGAGTATACTGTACAGACGCGTCACAATCCTTGAGAAGATTTATATAGCCGTAAAAGTCAACACCGTCAACTCCGGAAGGACCAGTTAGACCTCCGGCAATCTGTTTACGTATATTTTCGTCTTTCATAGACGAAAAGTCGGAAAACATAACCGACACAGCGTCACGAAGCTCATCTCTCTGAGTATTTCCGGACAATTCGGCATCAAATTTATCCAACCAGTCAAAAACCGCCGTGTTTACGATTCCGGAGGGTTCAAGCTCCTTTAAGCATTTGCGGAGACTGTCATTCTGAGCTTTGAACCGTGCAAGTATTCCCTGCATAAAAAATTGTTCGTTGCCGGCAAGCTTTTCATCCGTCCACTCGGCTGGGTCGAGCAGCCATTCTGTAATCTTGTCAAAAGCGGTGGGATTATGACACCGTGCCTGATACGACCAATCAACAACCGACTTGTATTTTTCTGTATCTGTCGTTACTGTATCTCCATGATTTTCTGTATCTCTCCAGCAAAAGCCGTCAGTCAAATTCTCTTTCATATTAATTGCCATGCCTCCTTTTTAATTATAATACCTTTCCTTCATCTGTGCCGACAGACAAAGGCAGCGTAAAAAATGCTCTGTGATTTGCGGTTTTTCTTGTTTTCCCGCTGTTTTCCTAAAGCCATAGTTCCCATGTTTTTTATCATTTTATTTGAACAGCTTAGCAACTACGGGAACGATCTCTTTGATTACAACGTCTGTAGTATTGACGCACAAATCGTAATTTTTCTTGTCGCCCCATTTCATTCCGGTATAGAATTCGTAATATTTTGCACGGCTCTTGTCAATGCTGTTTATCTGACCTTTCATTTCCTTTTCGCTGACTTTTTCTTCTTCCGAGCTGCGCTCCATACACCTCTTAATACGGCTTTCCATATCGGCATATACAAAAATCCGATAAGGCTTATATTCCTGAAGAATATAGTCGGCACATCGCCCTATCATTACGCACGGAGCCTTTACAGCCATTTCACGCATGATCTGACACTGTGAAGAATAAACGGACTGTACCTGCTGAAATGCATAATTGTCATTATAAGCAAAGCTCTGACCGATTGTAATCGGATACAGATGATGCGGCTTACATTCTATTACCTGTTTAATATACTCCTCCGAAAGCGAAGTGTGCTTTGAAATCTCCGTTATAATTTCCTTGTCATAATATTCGATTCCAAGCTCTTCCGCAAGTCGCCGGCCGAATTCCCGTCCTCCGCTTCCAAATTCTCTGCCGACTGTTATTATTCTGTGCATATACATTCTCCTTTCATTTAACAAGGTTCTGACTCGGTTAAAACAAACAACTTAATAACGCAGCGTACTTAAACCCGGCAGAATTCTTTGTCTGCTTAATAAATATACGGGTAACGAAGCTGTGCGGCATTTATTATTTATATATTTATATATTATTTTACCACAAACTTCGTGGGCAAACCGCAATTTTTCGTGGTTTTGCTCCGCAATATCACCGTTACGACGGTGAAACAAAACTTGCATCTTAAAGCTTTAGCTTTAAGATATTTTACCATATTTTCGCCGCAGGGTCAATAAAAAGCATATGATCGTTTTATATAATTTATCCGATTATAAACAATAAGCAACGTAAATTTGACACGCAGAGACCAACGATTTTATAAGGCGACACAACTATAACATTCATATACACCGAATAGTTTAGTTTAATGCAATAATACACTAATCGCCGCCGAGAGCGGCCGCGGCCGATTGTCCCTCCGCTGAAAAATCTATGGAAGCCGTCAGCGGGAAGGCGGGGCACATCTTGCTTTAAGTTATATTCCGATCTTACAATACAAATCTTATAATAAGCTCGGCAATAAAAACCGCCGCGCAGGAAAAAGCGGCAACGGTAAGCAAACCGCGTTCAAAATATGCAAGAATTACAGCCGTCACAAATCCCGTGACCGCAGAAATGGCCGAGCCGGTAGAGCTAAAAATCGCCGGTATAGTCATAACGGAAAGAACGGCATACGGAATATAGTATAAAAATGATTTTAAGAATCGGCTTTTAAGTTTCTTTTTTATCAGAACAAGAGGAAGCATACGTATCAGATATGTAACTCCGGCCATTACGGCAAGATATTTTATAAAAGAAAAAGATATGCTCATCAGTCTGTATCTCCAATCCCGTCCGAAACCTCTACCGGCGCGGCAACTGCAAGTATGCCGGCCGTCAATGCTGCCGAAATTATAACGGCAAAGCCGTCCGAAATATTTTTTAAAAACGGCAAAAATTTAAAAGCCACTCCGAGTGCAGACGCTATCAAAACACAGGACGCCGTCGCCCTGTTATTCTTTGCCGGCGGAATCACAACGGCAATAAACATTCCGTAAATCGCGATTCCGAGAGATGACGTTACTATTTCCGGAAGTATATTCCCGGCTGCGGCACCGATCAGAGTTCCGGCGCTCCACCCTATATACGGGAGAATTATAAGACCGTAAAGATATTTTCTTCCCACAGTTCCAAAGCGAGATGCGGCAACCGCGAAAATCTCATCTGTATTTGCAAACGATATTATAAACCGGTCGGCCGAGGTTACGCTTCCTCCGAGCTTCTGGGAAAGCGAAACGGACATGAGAGCATATCTCATATTAATAACCAGCTGCGTAAGCGCAAGCTCCGCATATCCGCCTCCGGCAGCGATTATCGGCACTCCGGCAAGCTGCCCGGCCGAGGTCAGATTTGTCATCGATATTAAAAGAGTTTCAAGAATGCTAAGCCCATATCCTACGGCAAAAATTCCAAAGGCAAAGGACACGGAAAGATATCCGAAACAAATCGGCAGTCCATCCCTCAATCCGTGAACAAAATTATTATTAGGCTCGGTATCGGCTTTAAAGCTTCCCGTCTGCGTCGTATTTTCAAATTCCGCGGATTTATTTATAATTTTTTCATCAGTTTCCA
This sequence comes from uncultured Eubacteriales bacterium, assembly GCA_948467545.1. Taxonomy (GTDB): domain Bacteria; phylum Bacillota; class Clostridia; order Oscillospirales; family CAG-272; genus UMGS911. The sequence continues at coordinate 156,582 of CAOKER010000001.1, read as the reverse complement.
TTACATTTGTTTCAGCTTTCAGATACATATTTTCCGTTCTTTATTGACAGATGCGATATTTACCTTTCGGATATGCCGACTTTGTTTTTACTCCGTGTCCGACTACCGTTTTTAAAATACTGGTACAATCCGCATTTCAGCATTCCGTTATAAAGTTTTCTCACCTTATCGGCGCGACAGCCGTAAAAGTGCTCAAATTCCTCGTCCGACGCCAAAATATATTTCTGCCAGAGATCAAGATGCCGCCATTTCGTCCCTATATCATGATAAAGCTTATGAACATCCTTTGCCGTTCCGAGACGCTCTCCGTAAGGAGGATTACATACTATCGTCCCTCTCCGTCCGCCGGTTTCCACCATTCTCGCATCAAGCTCAAATATCCTGATTCGGTTTGAAACACCCGCTTTTTCGGCGTTATGCCGCGCTATCTCTAAAATCTCCCGGTCTATATCCGACGCAAACACCTCAAATCGGCTATCCCGCTTAATGAGCTCCGCAGCCTCTTCCCTTGCATCACTCCAAATTTCAGGATTTATACTTTCAAACCGCTCCGCCGCAAAGCTTCGGTTCAATCCCGGCGCCGTATTTGTCATCAGCAAGGCAGCTTCAACAGCTATAGTTCCGGATCCGCAGAACGGATCCCAGAGCAAAACGTCCTCCCTCGGACGGGAGGTTTTCACAACCGCCGCGGCAAGTGTTTCACGCAGCGGAGCCTCTCCGGACAGCGCTCTGTAACCTCTCTTGTGAAGAGCGGTTCCCGAAGCATCAATCATAAGATACGCCTCGTTCTTTAAAATAAAGAATTCTATCTGATATTTAGTTCCCGTCTCTTCAAAATACGAGATACCAAACCTCGGCGAAAGACGGTCTACAATAGCCTTTTTGACAATTTTCTGACAGTCTGGAATACTGTATAATGCCGATTTGACAGAGTGCCCTTTTACGGGAAAAGAGTCGTCACGTCCAATCCACTGCTCCCACCCAATCGCCTTGGTTCCCTCAAAAAGCTCGTCGAAACTCTCCGCGTGAAAGTTTCCGGCATTTATAAAAAGCCTTTCCGCGGTTCTGAGCCACAAATTACATCTTGCAACCGCGCTTATATCGCCGCGAAACCCCACGCGGCCGTCAATCGTAAAGGTTCTCTCATATCCAAGCGCGTCAATTTCCTCTCCGACATATTTCTCGAGTCCGAAAAGGCAAGTGGCAACATAGTTATAAATCTGAGAATTTTGAGAGAAATATTTTTTGTCAGTCATTATTCATTCCTTTTCCTCACAGCCTGCTCCGCCGCATCAATAAATCAGCCCGGCGTCAGACACCGAAGCGATCCGGTTATCCGCCACCAGGCTGTCCTGTTTATACATCTGAATTTTAATAAAGCACAAAACGCCGCCATAAGGCGACGGCGGCCTTTACGCCATCGAAAAAAGCTGTGGAATCTACCGCTGAGAGGCGGGGAACATCCTGCTTTTGATTATAATCCGCCATTCCGCCGAAGACGAAAATCACAACTGTCTTTTTTGCTTATTCCTCGGCAATAAAACGGGAGAGAATATGGTATATATCGTCGTCGGATTCACACCAGACTTCGCCCCATTCCATCGAGTAAATTGCTCCGAGCATGGATTTCGCACTTACTATGTAGTTTCGGTCTTTATCGGTAAGATAAACATTTCCGCCGTAATTTGTCACCGCTTTTACAAAATCGTTTATAGCCGTCATTGTATCAAGATTAATTTTTACTCTCATACCGGTTCTTTCCCTCTCTATAATTTAAATTCCGCTTATTTCCTGCGGTCGGTTAAAGTATAGCATACTTTTACAGTTTTGTCAAGAAAAACAAGCTCCCGCTATCCGAACAGTCAGGTATATTCTCTCCGTTTTGCCTGCAAATCTGCTGATGTCCATAAAATTTACATATTAGATTTAAAAGTTATTATTTTGACTTTACCTTCACATTATGGTATAATAATCTCAAAGCTAAAGCTTTTCGTTCAGCAAGTCTTATTTCGCCGTCCGTGACAGCGATTTTACGGAGCAAAACCGCAAAACATTACGGTTTGACTTAATTTATAGTATAATAATCCCAAGCCAAAGCTTTTCGAACGGCAAGTTTTGTTTTTCTGCGGCATCGGACCATAACGCCACTGAAAAAAGCCGGCGGGACACGCCGCGAAAGCTGCGGAACATCTTGCCTTTAGTTATATATGATACTGAATTTAAACGTCCAAAAGGAGTTGTTACAATGCTCGGACTGAAGCGCGGCACCGTTATGCTTTGCGCGCATGAAAAGGAATGGGAAACGGAAGCTCAAAGTACCGTTATTCTTTTAAAACAAATACTTGGAACCGCTGTAAACGACATTCAGCATGTCGGAAGTACGGCAATCCCGTCTATCAAAGCCAAACCGATTATAGACATCGCAGTATCCACAGACGATTTCGGTAAAGTGCTCTCCGCCGCAGAAGAACTTGAAAGAGAAGGTTTTTATTACCGTCCCAATGCAAATCTCGGCGAGCAGCTGCTCTTCGCCTGCGGAAGTTATTACAATGGAACAGGAGATTTGCAGACGCATTTCATACACATAGTTAAAACAGGAAGTATGGAATGGATTAACTACATAAATTTCCGAAATTATCTCAATAAAACTCCGTCCGCAGCCAAAGAATACGAAAAACTGAAATTATCTCTTGCGGAGGCAAATCCGACGGACAGCGGACGGGAAAAATATCTCAATGGAAAACATGATTTTATTGTATACACTCTGAGAAAGGCTCTTGTCGATTCTTATCTCGGAAAAATCGTACAAATTAAAATCGACCGTCCTATCGGCTATATACATAAAAAGAAATATTATACGCTTTTTTACCCGATTAACTACGGCTTTATTCCCGGAGTGATAGGCGGGGACGGTGAAGAACTTGACGTATACCTGACAGGCGTCGACATACCTGTAAAAGAATATACCGGCAAGATTATCGGCATTGTGCACCGCCAAGACGACTCGGAAGATAAGCTCATCATGGCTCCCGAAAACACTTATTTTTCTCAAAATGAAATCGCCGAGAAAATCGACTTTCAGGAACGATATTACCATACCTATGTAGAATCTATTTTTCAGAAATCCTGCGGGGCGGTTATCTACAGAAGGCGCCAAAGTCAAATCGAATATCTATGCCTGCTTCAAAGGCAGTCGCAAACCTACAGCGTTCCCAAAGGACACATGGAAGCCTTTGAATCCGAGCGGCAAACCGCGGAGCGCGAAATCCTTGAGGAAATCGGCATACACGCGGATTTTGAACCTGACTTCAAAACGGTAGTACAATACAGTATATCCGATATAAAATGCAAAAGAGTTATATTATTTCTTGCCGAATGCAGCTCCGCCCTTGAAATTAACGTCAATGAAATCAGCGAATACGTCTGGCTTCCTTTGACGGAAGCAAAGAAAACACTGCCGGTATGGTACAGCCCGGTTTTGGACAAGACCGAAGAAACACTCGGTAAAAAATACGAAAGAGAATAAAAATTTAAAAAATCCGATTGTTATCCGTATTTTTCAATTTTACAAGAGAATGTCCTCATTTTTTACATCTTTTACATCAATTATCAAATAAGCCGTTTAAGCCGTTCCTTTCTCCACAGACGATACATGCCGCACCGTCCTCTTTTCTGTCGGAAAAAAGCGCAATATATTTCGTCGATCCATGAATGCGTCTGCCGTCAAAGGAAAATTATCGGCAATTTAGGAAAAATTATTACGGCAGCATCATAACCGCTTAATTTTCCGAGATAAATATTCCATAAGCTGATTTGTCTCATAATCGTCCTTGAAAAACAGATTATAAGTCCGAGCATCGGCAGCTATCTCAACTTCAATCGGTTTAAAGCTGACTCCGCTTTCCGAATACAATGTCCGAGATGAGCGGAAGGCTGTCACCCTCTCAAAAGGAACCGACAAGGACTTTTCAATTCTTGTGTCCCCAATAAAATTATACTCGATAATATATGCAAAGAGAGTTTCGGATTTTTTATCGACCGCAAGGCCGCATATAAACGCGGAAGATGAAACAAAAGCGTTATCTCTCACTTTCCGAAAAACAATACCGTCGCCCAATATGCACTGCGCCGAAACTATTTTAGAAAAAACCGTTTTTGCCGGTCCGCTGCACTTTTCATACTCCGAATGGATCCTCGCCTTAATCTCAGATTCTTCCTCTTCAAAAACCAGATTTACATATTCCTCCGCATGCGCCTTCTTTACGGCTGTACTGTTGACAATCAGTATGTATATGACTCCGACAATAAACGCCGCTATACTGATATATATAAATATAAATCCGGGTAAAAAAGCCAATATTGAGGAAAGTAAAATTATAACGATTCCCGGTATTCTCAAAACTGCTGTGCGCCTGGTGTTCTCTGTCAAAAAACTCTTAAGCCTTTGATTATCCATAATTATGTCCGTACCTTTCATATTGTTTAAAAATCAATAACACTATAGACATCGCGCAGACTAACGGAAAAATATTTAATTATAATAAAAAACAGTTAATACTATATCCACAGTATACAGTATGATTCTTCATTTGTCAACACCTTTATTCAAAAAAATAGAGAAATTCAACTGTAATTCGACTTTTTTCGAAATAAAATCACACAAAAAATAAGCCTTCGGCGGCGTTATCAATTGCAGAACCGATAAAACGGTTTTGTATTTCATAACGGTGCCGAAAGCTAGTTTTTTCTTTAAATATATATAATATATAGATTCGCGAAAATCTGTCGTTTGATACAATAAGGCGCAAAGCTTCGTCATGAGCCGCCGCGGTTAGCGAACCGTCACTCAGCCGAAAAAAGCCGGACAGCCAGCAAAAGAGGCGGAGACATCTTGCCTTACTTTTAGTTATAAAAAATTAAAATGCCGTCTGTAAATACAATTAAATTACGGAACCACACTAATACAGACTACTCTTCTGCGATGGCAGCGGAATCCGAAGCCCGAAGCTCATCGAGCTTTGCCTTGACCGACTTCATATCGATAAGCATATCGTCCTTTTTGCGTGGATCGCGTAAAAGCAGCGACGGATGATATACCGCAGTAAGCCAAAGCCCCCCTTTATTCACCCATGTTCCGTGTTCGCGAGTAATTTTATATCCGGGATGAATAAGGCGCATTGCAGAAATTCTTCCGAGGCAGACAATCATTTTCGGTTTTATAAGCCGCACCTGTCCGCGCAGATATTCTATACAAATATCCTGTTCCTCCGGCAGCGGATCGCGGTTTCTCGGAGGGCGGCATTTTAGCATATTCGCTATATAAACATCATCACGCGGAATATCTACAGCAAAAAGATACTTGTCAAAAAGCTTTCCTGCAGCTCCGACAAACGGAACTCCTGACAAATCCTCTTTTTCGCCGGGCGCCTCGCCGACAAACATCAAATCGGCATTTTTGTTGCCGCAGCCGAAAACACAATTCGTTCTTGTCTCTCCAAGCTTGCATTTTGTACATTCTCTGCACTCACGCTCAAGTTCTTCCCAAGTCACTGTCACTTTCAACGTCTCCTTTTTTCTTTTTTACAGCCGCAAGCTTCTGCTCACAGCAGAGCAGCCAAGGTTTTTACCGCATCCTCCTCGCAAAGGCACTGACAATGTTCGGCTATGTAAACCCCGGTCTTTTCCTTCATAAGACTGCCAAACTCCGAAAGATAAATGCTTTCCGGAATTTCACTCTCCCTGCATCCGGCTCCGATGCGATACGAAAAAACAAGATAATAATACTTTCCGTCAGACGTTTTTTCAAGATAAGCGGAGCTCTCGGAAACATCAAGATGATTCTTCGCATAAAGACAAAGCTGCAGAAGTTCGTCAAGAGCCGATACACGGCAGATACATCTGACCTCGGACATAGCTTCCGACGTCCTGTCTTTCAAAAAATCCGTCAATGCGGCGTCTGACTCTTTCTTACCTTCGCCGCTGCTATATTCAGACTCTCCGTTTTCACTGCACAGACTGCTATGGGCATCATGAAGGCTTTTTTCGCACAGTCCATCCTCCGAATAGTCTGACACATAGTTTGCCGCGCCGCTCGTTTCCCGCATATCCTGCCCGCCTTGTCCATTCGGTTCGGAACACCCATTTTGCACAGTCTGCGCATCCGGAATATTATATCCGATATTATATTCGTTCCGTTCGCCCGTCTCGTTCTGCCCATAATTTGCAGACTTTTCGTTCTGCATATTATCACGTCCGTTCGACATATCACGTCCGTTTGACACATCACTTCCATTAGGCATATTACGCCCGTTTGACACATCACGCCCGTTCTTTCCGTCCGAAATGTTCTGTCCATCCTGTACAGACTGCCCTTTCCGTACATTCCGCCCGCCCTGTTCGTGCGGCCGGTTACGATTGACAGGCACGCAGGTATAGTCTTTATCATCAGAGTTTTCAGCAGTTTTTTTCAGCTTAGTTACATACATTTCACATCCGCCGCCGACAGACGAATAAATCTGAACAAAAATTTTTTCCGAAGCCGCGTCAAATCCGGTCTTATGCTTTGCCTCATCCAACAGCTGCCAGAATGCTGATCTTGTCTCGGTTTTATCATAATCCATCGTCTGAATATCGAGCGAATATTTCTCCATATCCGTCGGCGTCAGTGCAATTTTCAGCTTGCTGTCGCTGATTTTTATTAATTCCATCTCTATCACTCCGTAATATTTTTACTGAAAGCCGGAAACCCGCCGGCATACAGATAGTCATCACTTACATTATAAGCGAGCGACAGAGAAAATGGTACCCCTAAAAATATGGTAATTTAATTTCCGTACAATATATATTCGTACGTTTTTTCACCCTGAATAAATTCAAATGTGTTTTTTCCGCGAGACAGAGACAAAATCAATTCAAAGCTCCCGTCCTTATTTCTTCCGACAGATTTTCCGTCAACCGAAAGTGAAACTCCCGGATCGGAAATGCCGGATATTATAACCTCGCCGTCGCCCACAGAAGAGCCGTGTTCCGGAGTATATACCTCGAATTCCTTTCCGTCGGAAATCGAATCTGAATATATTATATCGTCGCAGTAAACAGCCGCAAGCTGACTTTCGAGATTCATTTCATTCGCCTTTATAGACGCATAGCCGTACTGAAGACTTCCGTAATAACAAAGTCTTTGTCTCGCGGCAGTAACCTGGCGCTCGATTTCTCCTTCTGTTCCCCACTCGGCTGAATTATACGCACCGTGAGAAATGAGAAGCTTCACGCCTGTCCCGTCAAGAGACGAATTCCACCAGTCGAGCAGCGTCTCGTACGGCGCTCTTTCATTTGTAAACTGCCAATAAATCTGCGGGGCAAGAAAATCGACGTATCCGCCCTTTGCCCACGCCAGCGCATCACAGTACAAGCTGTCATACGCCTGAAGACCTGACGTTTCGCTTCCGTTCCCGTCCGTGGAAGAATTGCGCCATATCCCGAACGGAGAAACTCCGAAATTACAAAGAGTACCGCAGGCCTTCACCGCCGAATAACACTCTTTCACAAGAGCATTTACCGATTCCCGTCTGAAATCCTCAAGCTCAAGTCCTCCGCCGTACAGCGCATACGCGTCGGAATCATCATAGGTTTCACCCTCGGCAGGGTAAGGATAAAAATAATCGTCGAAAATAATTCCGTCAACCGAATATCCTCCGACAATCTCAGATACGCCGTCCGAAACAAGCTTACGAACCTCCGGCAGTCCGGGATTCAGCAAAAGCTGTTTGTTATAAAAAACACACCACTCGGGATTTTGTTTTGCCGGACTCGTATCCGGAAGCGCCTCCAGTGCCGCCTCCATACTGTCCGCACCTCCGGTGGTAACACGGAATGGATTGATCCATGCATACACCGCAATATCCTCCGCATGAGCCGCCTCGATTATATATGCAAGCGGATCGAGTCCGTCGGGCAGAATACGATCGTCCGAAACAACTGCGGACACCGGAAAAAGAGACGATTTGTAGAGAGCGTCGCACATAGGCCGAACCTGAAACAAAATTGTATTCAGTCCGTTGGCGGAAGCAGTTTTTACGATGTCATCCAGCTCTTTCATTAAGTTGTCGGCACTCAGATTTTTAGAGGACGGAAAATTAATATTATAGACCGAAGCTATCCATACACCCCTGATTTCACGGTTCGGATTTGTTATCGACATTGAAATATTCCCCTGAGAATCCTGTTCATCCGAGCGTGCGGCGGTTTCTCCGCCGCACTGCAGCACCGATTTTATAAAAACAATAAGCATTGCGGCGCATACAAACAGCGCGACATATACAGCTTTCCGCTTTGCATCCATTTTTAATATGCCTTTCACTTAAATAACGCATGCAGTCATTGTAAACAAACCGCAGTAATATGTTTTATTTCTCTGACCGCAAAAACATTTTTACCGTTTTTTAATACTATTTATCCTCATTCTGCCGTCTCCGCAAAAACCAGGCCGATGCAAATATTCTCCATATAACATATAATACCAGATATTCTTGCAAAGTTCAATAGCAAAATGAAATTTTTGCATGTATACCGATTGATTTAGTTTTCAGTTCAGCAATACAATTGCAAAATTCAAAAGAGCCGCATATATCAGCCAGATAATATAAATCGTCATAATAAGTTTTGCCGTGAAATAAATTTTTCCGAACAGCTTCCTTATCGCCAGCGACAGAATTATCATGACAAGAATATCAAGAAGCGCAATAAAGAACATTCCTCCGCCGAAGAAGAGCGGATACCAGATATAATTGAAGAACAGCATAATAACAAAAAGAAAGAGACCTTTGTACTTTACCGCTTCAAGGCATTTGTCCTCAAATCCAAAAACCGCTCCCGCCGCAGCGCCGATAAGAAAATACAATACCGTCCAGACAATTGCAAAAACAAAAGCCGGCGGTGCAAAAGCGGGCCGTGTTATCACAGAATAAAGACCACGGTTTCCGCCGAAAACAGAGACAAGAATTCCGCCCAGAAGAACCGCGACTGCAAATATCAGAGTAGTGCGGATATTTATCTTTCGCAGATCAGCGCATATCCTCTGCCATATATTTTTAATTTTCATAGCTATGACCATTCCTTTCCGATATTCTGCGATTGTTTTGTGTTTTCTCCGGAAGAAAATCACAAAAACCGCGTCCGAAAAATTATTTTTTCAGACTTATACCTCTCATACATATTTAAAGTTATGCAAAAAGCGAACCATCTCTCATAATATATGAGAGCGGTTCGCTTTTTATGTTGAATGTCATACTAAGTTAAATGCCAAATTAATCGGGGTTAATCATCCGCTTCGGTCTCGTTGCTGCCGCCGTCATCACCGTTACCGTCATTATCGTCATCCGTTCCCGACGACGGACTGTGCGAAGCGCAGCCGCGATTAAAATGAGTTCCTCCGCTGATTCCGGAAAATACTCCGGGTTCCAGAGAATTTGCAAAGAATGAATTTCCCGGATCTGTATTCATAGAAGCACCAGCAGGTAATTGCCGCCACGCATACTGAGCATCCGCAATATACACCTGGACAGGAAAATTTCTGCCCTTAATATTAAGAAGAGAATACCTGACTGTACCGGGACAACCGGAATTTGCAACACCGTTTCCGGGATCATAATCAACCATAACATGCACATCACACTCTTCGGTCGGCATCGTTGCAAGCGTAAAATATCCTGTCGCAACTCTATGTCCGCGGGGATCGGCCTTGCAGCTCTCCCCGTATACCTTTCCCGAATCAATGCAATATGTGCATGAAATAACTCCCGGAGCATCCACAAAGGATTTCAGAGCTTCTCCACGCTCCTGATTCCTCTGTTCGACCAAATCCTGAACCTGATTCATAACCTCGTCCCATATCACCACGGAAGGCGCCTTGGACGCGGAGAATGCGCTCAGACTCTGCGGCATCGAATAACCGAACCATACGCCCGCAACATAATAAGGAGTATAACCGATAAACCAACGGTCACGGTCATCAGTTGTCGTACCGGTTTTACCTGCGACATTCACTCTGTTTTTCAGTGTTATCGAGCTTGCCGTACCGCTGGTAACAACATTCTGGAGCAGTTTTGTCATAATCGTCGCGGTTTGGTCGCTTATTACAATCTCACTCTCGATGTCATTGTCGACAATTACATTTCCCTGCTTATCTCTTATCTGAAGTATGGTGTGCGGGGTATTATACACTCCGGAATTCGGGAAGATTTGATACGCGGCGGTGATTTCAAGCAGGGTAACACCGTAGTTCATACCTCCGAGAGCGAGCGCGGAATAGTCCTTGTCGGAAAGAATTGCCCCGCTTGTCGTCTCATAATTGTCAAGAAAGCTGTCCATATGAAGCTTGTTTTTAACAAAGTCAAAAGACTTGTCAAGCGTCAGCATATCAAGAACCTTGTAAGCCACGGTATTAAGCGAATGTGTTACCGCGTATTCTATCGTTGTAAGTCCGCGGAACTTATTGTTATAGTTCTGAGGATAACCGTCCGGTCTGGTATACGTCTTGTTTCCGTTGCTGTCATATACAATATCCCCGAACGTCGCGGGACTGTCGTCTACAACAGTTCCGTAGTTTATTACACCGTACTCAAGCGCCGGAGCATAAACTGCCAGCGGCTTGATTGAAGAACCGGGCGAGCGCGTTGTCTGCGTCGCGCAATTCTGTATAAGATTCTGCGTTTTCAGTCCGCGTCCTCCGACAAGCGCAACAACATCTCCGGTATACGGATCAATTATAACCATAGACGATTCTGGCTGTACTCCCGAATTGTTCACACGCGGAAACGAGCTGTCGTTCTCATAGTAATTCTCCAGAATACTCTGAATTTCCGGATCCTGCGCCGTAACTATATCCAGTCCGCCTGTATAAAGGTATGTCTGCGCGGCCGCATAGTTCAGGCCTTTGGCTTCCATAAGAAGCTCAACCGCCTCATCGAATACAGCCTCCGTATACCATGTAAATACAGTAGAACCGTTTGACGTACTCGCCCCGCCCTTGTCATAATTAAGGACAAGATCCGCGTTGTAGTTTTCGTCAAGCTCCTCCTTAGTAATACAACCGTACTCATACATATTGTTGAGCATTGCCTGACGTTTTATTTTATTGTTTTCGGGATTTGAAACAGGATCGTATTTTGAAGGAGCTTGGGTAATTCCCGCAATCGCCACCGATTCAAGCAGCGTAAGTTCGCTCACGTCCTTCCCGAAATACACATACGCAGCCGACTGAACCCCGTAACATCCGCGCGAGCAGTAGACGAGATTCAAATACAGCTCCATGATTTCCGTCTTGTCCTTTGCTTTCTCAAGATTCAGAGCACGCAGAATCTCCTGCACCTTTCGCTGTATGGTAACATCGTCATCCTGCGTAATATTCTTGACAACCTGCTGTGTTATTGTCGACGCCCCGCCGAAAGAATTACCGAGAAAATAATTCAGCGCTGCCCGTACAGTACGAATCCAATCGACTCCGGAATGATCCCAGAAGCGGTGATCCTCGGTCGATACATACGCGTCGATAAGATATTTCGGAACCTTGTCGTAGGAAACAAGCAGACGGTTTTCCTTTGCGTAGAGACGCTGGTCTTCAATCTCAACCTCTGTCCCTCTTCCGCTCTGTCTGTCAGTCCAGTCCATAGTATAAATCGACGTACTTGCGTCCTGATCGCTCATATACATGTCAAAATCGTCCACGCTTCCGTCAACATAGTTGTTTATATAATAAAGAAACGCGCATCCCATAATTGTTCCTGCGATAATACCTATAAGCAGAAGCGTGAGAAAGACGTTGACAACATATGTGAGCACTTTCAGAGCGACTCGTCCGACAATCTTCAGCGAGCCGCGAAGTTCCTGCTTCCAGTCGGTTCCCGGACGATTTCCGCCAGGAGAGCTTCTGCCGCCAGAGCCGCGACGTACAACAGCTCCTCCGGAGTTTCTCGTGTTTCGCAGAGCTGTCCCGCGTCTGTGCTTCGCCCCGGCAGGAGCAGAACGTCTGCTCCTGCCGGACAGGCCTCCGGAAGACTGCGGTCTTATATTCTCATGTCCGTGAGGATCATTATTAGTCATCTTGGCATACACCTCCACCGCTCTATTATAATTCAACTTTTTGAATATATCATGAATTCCGGCATAATATTGTCATAATATCCGGAGAATATAACATAGACAAGACAATCACAGCATATTACGGCATCATCTCACCATACTTTATTTCTCCGAACGGCCGATATTATGTATAAGCAACGCATACAATCTGCGCCGAATACAGAAAAAAAACCGATAATCTCCGGGCACCGACAATCCGCATATTCAACAAACCAACATCCGATAACCGCATATTGAAGTAATCCCATATCAGGCCAGCCATATCCGATGACACGACAGACCATTGCCGAATTTATTCAGAATGTATATAGTCAGTTCCGATAGACCACACTTTCGCGGTCAAGTATATTGCAGAATTCATCATACACTGTCTGCGTCAGTATCACTCCCGCGCCCTCGCAGCGAGTATAGCTCTTATCCGAAGAATCATACACATATACAGGAACTCCGCCGGTAGGTATTCCGTCCGCCGAAAAAATTGAAATAAGATTCATAACCTTAAGATACTGACGGCATTTTTTATCGTCAACCTTAAGATAGAGCCTCGGAGGACGTCCCGAACTCCGATTTGATGCTGCGGACAGATTATCCGATCTGACACCGTTCTTCTTTTGTCCTGCATTTTGTCCCGAACCGCTTCCGTACCCGCTACCATAACCGCTGCCAAATCCAAAATCACCCGCATTCTGCGGACTCGCCTTTACAACCTCGTCCGTTCTCAGCGGCCTTACGGCGTCAGCGATTATATTGAGCTCCTGACGGTCTCCGAACTCCGAAACCGAAACGCTTCCGTGTACAAGTACAGGCAGATTTACATATATATGACCTCTTGCTTCGCTGTAAAGAGAAGGAAAGACAACCGCGTCTGCCGATGCGGTTCCGTCTTCAATAGTTATAAAAGCCATTTTCCCTCCGCGCGAAGTGTCCTTTTCGCTTATACGTGTTATAAGACCGCCAAGCGTCACAAATTCTTTTTTTGCGGATGAATTTCCGTGCGCATTTCCCTGAGAATTTATGAATGAATTTCCTGACGAATTTCCGAGCGAGGTTCCGGGTGGATTTCCGGACAAAATTTCGTGTGAGCTTCCGTCCGAAATTTCTGACGGCATTTCGGAAGAGACCGAAGCCTCCGCGCCGTCCTCCCTGCCATCCGGCGAAAGAAAACGGATTCTGAGCGACGACAGCTTTTCCGCAGAGCTGCCGTCCAAATCCAGCCGAAATCCGTCAAGCGGATGCCCAGAGAAGTAAAAGCCGGTGCTGTCTTTCTCCTGGATAAGACGGTCCCGCAGCGGAAGCTCGTCTATCTCCTTGTACCTTACATCGTAATACTCGGCGGCGCCGTCCTCGACAGTATCAAAAAGTCCGATTTGTCCTTTAACACCGCGAAGCGACTTTTTCGATATATCGTCAAGCAGGCGCTCATATGCCTCCAAAAGTCTGCTTCTGAATACTCCGAGAGAATCGAAGGCACCCGCCTTTATCAGGGATTCCGCCTGCTTTTTATTCAGCTTTCCCGACAACCGCTCCGCAAAATCATAAAATGACTTATACCTTCCGTTCTCACGCTCATTTACAATTTCAAGCGCAAAGCTCTCTCCGACGCTCTTGACCGCGGCAAGACCAAAACGGATTCCGTCATCACAGGCACGGAAAGCCACTCCGCTTTCGCAAACATCCGGAGGAAGAATTGCAATTCCGTCCTTTTCGCACTCGCTCATATACTGACTCAGCTTGTCTACATTTCCCTGAACAGACACAAGCAGCGCCGCCATATATTCCTTTCTGTAATGCGCCTTGAGCCACGCTGTGCGGTACGAAGTTACAGAGTACGCTGCCGCATGGCTCTTGTTGAACGCATACGAAGCAAAACCGACAAGCTCACCGAACAGTTCCTGCGCAAGCTCCGCGGCAATTCCGTTCGCCTCCGCTCCCCTGACAAATGCGCTCCGCTCATGCTCCATAACACCCGTTTTTTTCTTGGAAATCGCTCGCCTTACAATATCAGCGTGTCCGAAGGTATAACCTGCAACCTCACGGCAGATCTGCATTACCTGCTCCTGATAAACTATACATCCGAAGGTCTCTCCCAAAATCGACTTCAAAACGGGTATTTTATATTCGATCTCAGCTCCGTCCCGCGCCGCAAGATATTTCGGTATAGAATCCATCGGTCCCGGACGGTAAAGCGCAATGGCAGCCATTATATCCTCTATACAGCAAGGCTTGAAAGAGGTCAGCATACGGCGCATTCCCGCCGATTCAAGCTGAAAAACTCCTCCGGTATCTCCGCGGCTTATCAATTCAAAAGCATCCGAATCGTCCTCGGAAATTTTAGCTATATCAAAATCCGGAACAGTCTCCCTAATCTGCTGCTGCGCCGCATTTATAACCGTCAGGTACCTGAGCCCAAGAAAATCGAATTTCAACAATCCGAGCTCTGTAACATCATCCATAGCATACTGCGTAACAACCGTTCCGCAGCTCTCCGAAAGCGGAAGATAGCTGTCGGCAGGCTTATCGGTAATCACTACGCCTGCGGCATGCGTCGAAGTATGTCTCGGCATTCCCTCAACAGACAGAGCAATATCTATAAGACGCTTTATCTCGACGTCCGATTCATAAAGCTTCCCCAGCTCGCCTGATCGGAGCACCGAAGAAAGCATGATTCCCGGCTTCTGAGGAATCAGCTTTGCGGCGGTATCTACCTTTTTGTACGGCAGACCGAGAACCCGACCGACATCACGGACTGCGGCGCGCGCAGAAAGCCGTCCGAAGGTTATTATCTGGCATACCCTGTCGCGCCCGTATTTTTCGGTTACATATTTTATAACCTCTTCACGCTTTTCATCACTGAAATCAATGTCAAAATCCGGCATGGAGATACGTTCCGGATTCAGAAAGCGTTCAAATATCAGTTTATATTTAAGCGAATCAATATCGGTAATTCCTATTAAATACGCGACAAGGCTTCCGGCTCCGGAGCCTCTTCCGGGACCGGTAGGAACACCGTGAGTCTTAGCATATGTTACAAAATCCCAGACGATAAGAAAATACTCGTCATAGCCCATATTGTGAATTACCGCAAGCTCGTCCTCGGCGCGCCCAAGGTATTCCTGCTCTCCAAGTCCGGATGAATACACAACCTGTCCCTGCTCAAGACGCCGCTCAAGTCCCTCCGTCACAAGCCTGCGAAGCATCTCCGCCGGCGTTTCACCGCTCTCCGGTTTATAACGCGGCAGCTTTATCTCCGAAAAATCAAAATCAAAATTACAGCTCTCGGCAATCTTCCCCGTGTTTTCCACCGCTTTGCCGAAGGCGGAAAAAATCTGCGTCATTTCTTCGGTTGACTTATAGTAAAACTGTCCTCCGGAAAATCCGCCCGGCATGTTTCCTACCGGCTGAGAAGGCGAATTTATACCCTCGGAAAAAACTGACCGAGAATCGGCCGTCAGGCTCATTACATTTTCCGTATCATCCGAATTGTCATTTACAAAGGCTCCCATTGAACCGTCAAGGGAATATGACAGCGCGGCATTCGAAGTTTTATCGTCCGCGTCACTTATCGTAGTTCCCGTAGCAATCGCCATAAGGACGCGCTGAATTTGACTGTCCTCTTTCTTTATGTAGTGGACATCGTTGGTTGCCGCAAGCGGAATTCCCGTTCTGACGGATATTTCCGAAAGCGCACGGTTCACCTTGACTTGGCCCGGTATTCCGTGATACTGCAGCTCAAGGTAAAAATTTTCCGCCCCGAAAATATCCCGCAGCTCCTCCGCTCTCCGCACGGCTTCATCATAATCTCCGTTCAGAACAGCCTTTGGTATGCTGCCGCTCAGACAGCCCGACAGAGCGATCAGGCCCTCTGAATTTTCTCGGAGCAGTTCGATATCCACTCTCGGTTTTGAATAAAATCCCTCCGTAAAGGCAAGTGAAACCATATGGCAAAGATTGCGGTATCCCGTCTCATCCTTTACAAGCAGTACAAGATGATTGCTTTTCGAATCGAGCTTATGCTCCTTGTCAAACCTCGAACGCGGCGCCACATAAACCTCGCACCCGATTATCGGCTTCACTCCGGCCTCTTTGCACGCATGATAAAATTCGACCGCACCGTACATTACTCCGTGGTCGGTAAGAGCAACAGCTTCATGTCCTGCTTCCGCCGCCGCTTTTGCTATATCCTTTATTCTGCACGCACCGTCCAGCAGACTGTATTCGCTGTGAAGATGCAAATGAACAAATCCTGACATTTTTAACCGCGCCTTTTTTCACTATAAATTTGGTTTTCTTTTTTATGTTTTCGGAAAGCTTCGGTATTATTTGTACCGACAAAGCCGTCTCATCAGATCCGCCGCGTCAAATCTGTATCGTCTAAATCGTACCGTCTAAATCTGTACCGCCAAATTTGTGCCGTCAAAGCTTATCGGAACGCATGCCGTTATACAGCATTTATCCGCCATTGCGATCCGAGCTCGCCTCTGTTTCGTCCGCAAGCTCCATCAGCTTTGACAGCCGATGATTAACACCTGACCTGCTGATCGGTTCGCTGTGAAGCGCCGCAAGCGCGGAAAGAGAGGCATTGCTGTTTTCAAGTCTCAGAAGAGCTGTCTCGCGGAGTTCATCCGGAAGTCTTTCAAGCTCCCCGGAATCCCGAAGACGAAGTATCGCTTCATACTGCTCTCCCGAAGCTGTCACCGTCTTTCTTATATTCGCCGCATCGCAATTTGTCCGTCGGTTGGCATTGTTGCGTATATCGTGCTTTATCTTGATGTTCATAAGCTCAAACACCGATTTTTTTGAACCCATGATACCGAGCAAATCCTCAATCATGCCGCTCTCCTTGCAGTAAACTACAGGCTTTCCTCGGCGGCAAACCGTTTTTGTTTCAATTCCTATCTCGGACAAAATTCCGCGCAGCTGCTCTGCGCTGTCATCCGAATACATCGGAAATTCGAGTCTGTATTCTATTTCGGGATCGGACATTACTCCGCATGACAGAAACAGTCCTCTGACAAATGAGGGAATACATCCGGAACATTTGAAAAAAGCCTCGATGTCTGTATATTCCGAAGTCTGAAACTCACTTTCAAATTCTTTTTCAAGCCTTGACGTAAGCTCTCCAATTTCTCCTACAGTTTTCGGACTGCGGTTATATAAAAGTCCTGCAAGAAGCGCGCGGCGGCAGCAGGAAGAACGGAGCGGAAGCTGTGCAAGCTCTGCCTTAAGCTCTGACACATATGTCGATTCTCTTCCCATAGCCATGACCACACCTCTCATAAATATGCGAAACTTTTTATCCTACGTCCGCTTTGAAAAATATCATTATCATCATATCGGCAAATCGGTACAACGGCAAAGCCGCTGAGCACTGTACCGTCGAATTTCTAATGAATCCGAGCACCCGCCGAACCCCAAATTCTTAATTAAATCCACGCCGCTGCAAAACCCAAAATTCTTAATTAAATCTGCGCCTCCGCCAAACTCTAAATTCTTAATTAAATTTGCGCCGCTGCCGAACTCCAAGTTTTTAATTATATCCACATCGCTGCCGTACAGCCGATTTTCATAAATGTCATGCTGTCACTTTCCGTCAGATTATTGCTGCATCTGCGCTGCCTCTGTTAAGCAATATTATACTTTCGATTAACAATACGGCGCAAACACAATTTCGCACTCAATATGAATTCCGTACCTGTTGAATATTTCCGTCTTTATCTGTTCTATAAGCTCTTTCACATCAGCCGACGTCGCGCCGCCGAGATTTACAATAAATCCGGCATGTTTTTTTGAAACGCCGGCGCCGCCGACAGTTCTCCCTTTCAGTCCCGCTTCTTCGATAAGCCGAGAAGTATAATATCCGGGATAACGCTTAAAAACGCTGCCCGCACTTGGAAAATCAAGCGGCTGCTTTTCGCTGCGGTACGCCATACGCTCATCCATTTCGGAACGTATTTTCTCTGCATCTCCCGCCTCGGCGCGAAAAGCTGCTGACAAAATAATTTTATCCGAATTCTGATAGCAGCTTTTTCTATAGCCGAATCCGTGGTCAGCATTACCGATTGTTACAATTTCATCTCCGTCCGGTTCGTAATATGTACTTTCGGTAAGAATATTCGAAATCTCCCCGCCGAATGCTCCGCAGTTCATATATAAGCCGCCTCCTACGGTGCCTGGTATTCCGTATAAAAAACTAAACCCGGATACCGAATTTTTCTGTGCAAAGGAGGAAAGTCCTGTCAGCATTGCACCGCTTTCAGCATATATTTTTTCTCCGTCATAACCGATAGATTTCATTCCGGTTGTAAAAAGCACAACCCCACGGTATCCCCTGTCGTCAAAAAGAATATTGCTCGCGTTTCCGGCGACAAAAACCGGAATTTCCGCAGTCACGGCAGCCCGGTATATCTCAATAAGTTCCGACGGGCTTTCCGGAAAAGCCGCAGCATCGGCATTTCCACCGATACGAAAAGTAGAACAGCACGACAAAGGATAATCATATTTGACGTTTATAGCCTTACCCGAATCCGCCTCGAAAATTTTAAGCCGCTCTACAAGCGCAGACTGCTTATCATTCATTATTGTGACCATACCTTTCGTACATACTAAATATTTTCTGCGTCTGTACTGCGGCTCAGCGCAATTCAAGCAGTCCATCCGCCCCCGGAGCATCTAAAACATTATTCTGTATATATTAAATGCCGTATATAATTATATATTTCCATGCTCCGTTTTATTCCGTTACAAAACGATGATATGTCTTTTTGCCTTTTCTTATTATAAGTCCGCTATCAAATGCCCCCCTGCCGAGACTTTCGTCAAACGAAGCCGCCTTTTTGTCCGCTACGGTTATTCCTCCGTCCTTAATAAGGCGCTTCGCCTCGCTTTTTGAAGGTGCAAGTCCGGATTTAACAAGAAGATCGACAACAAGTACGCTGCCGTCGGAAAAGTCCGAATCTTCAAGCTTCGTGGTCGGCATATTTTCCGAAACTCCGGAACCTGCGAATACCTGCTTCGCCGCCTTAAGGCATTTTTCCGCCTCTTCTCCGCCGTGAACAAGTTTTGTCAGCTCATATGCAAGCTTTTCCTTCGCGCTGTTAAGTGCGCTGCCCTCAAGATTCTCATAAGATGAAATCTCGTCAAGCGGCATAAAGGTGAGCATTTTCATGCACTTTATCACATCTCCGTCTCCGACGTTTCTCCAGTACTGGAAAAAGTCATACGGCGGTGTCTTTTCCGGATCGAGCCATACCGCGCCCTTTTCGGTTTTGCCCATCTTTTTGCCTTCACTGTTCGTGAGAAGGTTGAATGTCATGCCGTAGGCCTCTCCGCGCTCCTTGCGGCGGATAAGCTCGACACCGCCGATGATGTTAGACCACTGGTCGTCACCACCGAATTCAAGACGGCATCTGTAATCCTTGTAAAGCTTATAAAAGTCATAGCTCTGCATCAGCATATAGTTAAACTCAAGAAAAGTAAGTCCGTTTTCCATACGAGATTTATAGCATTCAGCCGTGAGCATTCTGTTCACCGAAAAATGAACTCCTACCTCTCGCAGAAAATCAATATAATTCAGATTGCAAAGCCAATCGGCGTTATTTACAAAAAGCGCCTTTCCGTCCGAAATATCTATAAAACGCGACATCTGACGCATGAAACAGTCTATGTTATGAGCGATTGTCTCACGTGTCATCATTCTGCGCATATCGCTTTTTCCGGAGGGGTCTCCGATCATTCCGGTACCGCCTCCGAAAATTGCGATAGGACGGTGGCCGGCTCTCTGCATACGCGCCATTATAATCATCTGCATCATATGTCCCACATGAAGACTGTCCGCTGTCGGATCAAATCCTATATAAAACGAAACCTTTTCTTTTTCAAGCAGCTCGGTAACCGCCGCCTCATCGGTACACTGCGCAAGCAGCCCCCTTGCTTTAAATTCCTCAACAATGTTCATTCTGTAATACCATGCCTTTCTATGCAATTGTATCTATACGGCACAAATCGAGCGTGAATAATAGTATATTGCGGTTTGCGGATTCAGTTTTATTCATGCCGACTATCATGCCTTAACTCTATCTCTAAATTATTATTCGTTCCGTACAGAACTGTTTTTCGATATTATACGCAGCTCACGCGCCGATTCAAGAAGCTTCTCTGTAATCTGCTCGCCTCCCATAATACGTGCGAGCTCCGCTGTGCGCCCTTCCTCGTCAAGCTCCTCCGCTCCGGTCTCCGCCCGGCCGTCAATCTCATGCTTTGAAACAAGCAGGTGATGGTCCGAAAGTGCCGCTATCTGTGCGGCATGAGTTATGCAGATAACCTGCGCGGATTCCGAAATCTGACGCAGTTTAATTCCAATCTTTTGGGCTGTCTTTCCGGATACTCCGGTATCAACCTCATCAAAAATAAGCGTTCCGGTCCCTTCCTTATCCTCAAGTACACATTTGAGCGCAAGCATAACGCGCGAGAGCTCACCGCCCGACGCAATCTTATGAAGGGGCAGAAAAGGTTCTCCCGGATTCGTAGCTATTACAAACTCAACAGAGTCGATTCCGTCTGCTCCCAGCTCGGTTTCTTTTATCTCAACCGAAAATCCGGCTTTTTCCATTTCGAGAAAAACAAGCTCGGCAGTTACCGCTTCAGACAGCCTTGCCGCGGCCTCAAGTCTCGCGTCATGAAGTCTTCGCGCGATTTTCTCCGCCTGCTCCGTCTCCGCCTTAAGCCTCTTTCTGAGCGCTTCAGCTCTGTCGCCGGATTCCTCAAGCATATCCAGCTTTTCCTTGGCTTTATCACGAAACTCAAGAATTTCCCTAACATCCGCGCCGTATTTTCGTTTAAGCTTCGATATGGTTTCAATCCTTGATTCAATTCGGTCAAGACGGGCTGAGCTGTCTCCGTCTCCGTCATCCAGCATACCGAAAACCGTCTCTCCGATGTCCTCGGCTTCAAGCATACAGCTGCGAAGACGCTCGACCATGGAATCAGCCTCGGGAATAAACTCAGAAAGCCTTTCGAGCGCGCTTACAGCCTCTCCGATACGGTCGCGCGCAGAAGGCGCATTGTCTCCGGCGCAGAGAGAAGCATACACAGCATGGGCATACCTCGCCAGCTTTTCATACGACCTTATTTTAACTCTCAGCCGTTCAAGCTCTTCGTCCTCGCCGGGGCGAAGCTTTGCCGAATCAATATCCTTAATCTGATACTGATACATCTCGGTCAGTCGCGCCGTCTCCGCTTCATCCCGATTTGTTTCGTCCAGCTCTCTGCGCGTTTCCTTCAATGCCCGGTACGCCGATTTGTATTCTTCAAGCAATCCGCACTCGGAAGCATAGCTGTCAAGAAACATGATATGAAGCTCCGGCCGCAGCAGTTTCTGGTTGTCATGCTGACCGTGAATTGCAATCAGTGACGCGCCAATTTCACGCTGAAGCTGCAGCGGTATCTGACGTCCACCGACAAGCGTTTTTCCTCTGCCGTCCGAAAAAACTGTACGCTGAATATAAAGCTCTCCGTTTTCGTCCGGTTCAATTCCGATCTCCGAGAGAGCGCATACGGCATCATGCGAAATATCACGGAACAAGCCCGCCACAGTGGCGCTGTTCTCTCCTCGTCTTATCTGCTCTCTCCGAGCGCGCGCTCCCATAAGAAGCCGAATCGAATCTATTATCACAGATTTTCCGGCTCCGGTTTCACCGGTAAGAACAGTGAGTCCGCCGCCCAGCTCTATTTCGGCACGCCGAACAACGGCAATATTTTCTATATACAGTGAAGCAAGCACAGTTAAAATCCGTCCTTTCAATAATTCGCAAAGAGCCGTCATAAGGCGACGGACGGCGTATTGTCCCGCCGTCTAAAAAGTCTGTGAAAACCGCCGCCTCATAGTCAGGTACATCTTCCTTTCAGTTATACTTTTACTTGCGCTTTTATTATTCTTTTAGTTATGATTTTAATTACACTTTTGGTTATACTTTTAATTCGTCGCTCCTCAGTAAATGACAGCATATTATCAGTCTTTTCACATCCCGAGTGTCGTTCTGAAATTTTCCGTAAATTCCATGGCCAATTTTTCACTGCGCATTACGATGAAAATCGTATCATCGCCGGCAAGGCTTCCAATCATGTTTTCATTTCCTATACCGTCTATGGCAGCTGCGGCCGCGGCTGCCATACCCGGATATGTATTCACTACCACCGTATTTATCGCATAGTCTACCTTAATTACCGTCTCACGCAGGATTGATTTGTACTTTTCTGAAATATGACGGCTGTCGTGACGCGCAGAATGCGGAAGCGAATACTTATATTTAATTCCCTTTCCGGAAATCTTTACAATTCCGAGCTCTTTAATATCACGCGAAACCGTCGCCTGTGTCACCTCAAAGCCTTCCTGCCTCAGCTTCGCAATCAGCTCCTCCTGTGTTTCAACATCTCCGGAGCTGATTATCTCCACTATCTTATTCTGACGTTTTATTTTCATTTTTAATCCAACCTTTTCAAG
Organism: uncultured Eubacteriales bacterium; assembly: GCA_948467545.1. GTDB lineage: Bacteria > Bacillota > Clostridia > Oscillospirales > CAG-272 > UMGS911. Next base: position 133,946 of record CAOKER010000001.1, on the reverse strand, counting down.
TCATATATCCCGCGTCCGCGGCGCAGCAGCCCTCAGCCGCACGCAGCCTGAGTGCAGTCGATTTCGCAATAAAGTCGGCAGCCATGTACGCAATCAATTTCACAATTAACTCTACAATCAATTCAACAGACGGATTTTATACCTGTACCGTTTTCGCTTAATATTCCCGATCCGACAGCTTCTCCGTAAGAACGCCGTAAAAGCCGTGTTCTTTTACCCTTATAAGCTTGGTAACATTTTCCGAACGCCCGATTAAAATTTTCTGTCCGCGGTCAATCCGAACGTTTTCCGCGCCGTCAACCGTTAAATAAATTTCATGGCTCCGCGTTCCGCAGTCATACAGCAAAAGCTTACTGTCCGGCGAAAAGACCATCGGTCTTGCCGAAAGTGAATGCGCGCTGACAGGGGTGACGCAGAAACAGTCAAGTACAGGATCAACGACAGGACCGCCGGCAGACAGCGAATATGCCGTCGAGCCGGTCGGAGTCGAAACAATAAGTCCGTCCGCATGGTACTTTCCCGCCGGCATGCCGTTGCATTCAAGCCCCACATTCACCATACGCGCTACAGCTCCGTTTGAAAGCACCGCATCATTAAGCGCGGTCAGACTGCATCTGAGACGACCGTCAAGGTAAATCCCGACATCGAGCATCATACGCTTTTCAACCGTATATTCTCCGCTGAAAAGACAGCCGAGCGCTTCAAGCTCCCCTATTTCCAGCTCTGCCATATATCCGACTCTGCCAAGATTAATTCCGAGAAGAGGAACATTAAGTTTTGAAGCGTCGCGCGCCGCCCTGAGAATCGAACCGTCGCCTCCGAGTACAACGGCAAGAGATGTTTCGCCGCTGATTTTTCCGACAGCCGTATCGCAGTCCCTCGCTTTAAAATATCCGATAATCTGCTCTGTATATTTTCCGTCGGGATCCTTCAGCTCATTAGGAATGACGGTGATTTTATCAAACTCCATATACAACTTCCTTTACAAATGCGGCGCCTGAGGTTTTTTCGGGTATCTCCGGCTCTTTTTCGAACAGAGCAAGATATTCCGTATTTCCGTCTCCGCCACTAATAGGAGATTTAATCAGCCCGTGCGAATAAAGCCCGTATAATACCGACTCGGAGAAAAGAGACATTACGGCGCGTACATGCGAATCTCTGTCCCGCACTATTCCGCCCTTTTTTATATATTCGCGTCCTACCTCAAACTGAGGCTTTATAAGCGATATAAATATACCGTCGTCCTTAAGCACCGATGAGACAGCAGCGTATAACAGCCGCTGGGAGATGAATGAGACATCCATAACCGCAATATCGCACCGGCAGCCTATCGCGTCTTCGGTAAGATATCTTGCGTTAAAGCCCTCCATCGATACCACTCTTTCGTCTCCGAGCAGAAGAGGAGAAAGCTGCCCGTGACCGGAATCAACCGCAAAGACCCTGACCGCACCGTCATCAAGCAGACACTGCGTAAAGCCTCCTGTAGAGGCGCCGATGTCAACCGCAGTTCTTCCCGAGGGATTTATGCCGAAGCTGTCCAAAGCTGCCCTGAGCTTTAACGCTCCCCTGCCGACATAATGTGAAGTTGAGCTTTCCCCAACGTCTATAAAAGCATTCTCCGGTATCTCCTCCGAAGGCTTTTTTATCAAACGTCCGTCAGCGGCAACCAAACCCTCCGCTATTAATGCAGCCGCACGGGTTCTGCTCTTAACAAATCCGCGTTGAAAAAGCAGCTTGTCAATTCTCATTTCCGTATATTCCGTATATTTCGTGTGTTCTGCGTATTTCGCGTATTACATATATTCTGCACATTCCGCATTTCGATTTTTTCATGCTCTCAGTCCTACACATTCCGCGTGAGAAGAAAATCCGCAAGTGAAAGCAGCGCCTCACTTCCGGCGCAGTCGGAAATCGCCTTCTTCGCCTTTTCCGTAAGCTCCGACGCCAGCTTACGGGCATCGGCGGCGGTCATATATGTCAAGAAGGTGGTTTTATCCGTCTTTTCGGTCGCCATATCAAGAAGATCGTCAGTCAGCTGGAAGCAAAGTCCGAGAGAATCAGCATATATTTCTGCATCATCAAAAGCCTTTTTGTCATCAATTCCGGCAGCTATGCATCCGAGCTGACATGCCGCCCTGAAAAAGCGGCAGGTTTTAAGCGCGTTCATATGAAGCAGCTGTTCATATGTCAGCTTTTTGCTTTCTCCGATAAGGTCGATCGCCTGGCCTCCGACCATCCCGTCAGGGCCTGCCGAAGCGGCAAGCAGACGGACCGCTCCCAGCGCCGCGGAATCGGAAACATATGAATTGGAGGCCGCAACTTCGTAAGCCGCCGCCTGCATGCCGTCGCCGCACAGCATCGCCATACCCTCTCCGAACTTTTTATGACTTGTAAGCGTGCCGCGGCGGTAATCATCATCATCAAGACACGGCATGTCATCATGTATAAGCGAATATGTGTGAAGCGCTTCGATTGCACACGCAAACGGAATCGCAGCTTTATCGTCTCCCCCGTGCATTCGACAGAAGGAAAGCGTCAGAAAAGGCCGAATCCTCTTTCCGCCCGACAAAAGACTGTAACGCATTGCTTCGTAAATCTCGGGCGGAGCGCCCTCCGGCGCTTTAAAATATTCGCTCAGCGAAGCCTCGATAAGCTTCGCGTCCTCCTTCATAAGTTCAGTTATCTTCTTTTCCATCAAAATTCTTTTCTCCGTATGTTCCATCCTCTTTTTTATACAGCGCCTTGATTCTTCGTTCCGCCTTATCAAGTTTTTCGTTGCAAAGTCTGACAAGTCCGGCGCCCTCTTCAAACATTTCAAGCGATTTGTCAAGCTCTGCACTTCCGTTTTCAAGAGAGCGCACAATTTCCTCTAATCTTGCAATTGCCGTCTCAAAGCTGATATTTTTTTCCTCTTTTCCCTCTGCGGCTGTTTTTTTCGTTGGCATTACGGACATTGCTCCTTTCCGTCAACCTTTTGGATCGACTCCGATTTATCTATACTTCTTTTCCCCGTTACAACACCGTCGATTTCTCCGTCGCACGCTCGGAGCGTAAAACAATCTCCCGCCTCAAGCTGTTCGATACTCTTGACGAGCGTGCCTTCGCTGTCAAATACTGCAGAGTATCCGCGAGAAATTACCGACATCGGATTAAGCGCCCTCAAAGCCGATGTAATCCGTACAAAATCCGAGCGCCTATGCGAAAGCGTTCTTTCCGCTGCGGCGTCAAGCTGCTTTTCGAGCATAAGCAAAACCATTCGGCGCTCCTCGGTGACGGCAGCGGGATCGGTCATGCATCTGCGTACCGAAAGTCCGTCAATACGCTGCCGCAGGCTTTTCAAATTATGACATATAAGCTGATCCATGCGTCCGATTATATTGCCAATCTGTCTTTTGAGTACAAGAGTATCCGGAACCGCTATCTCGGCAGCCGCGGACGGGGTTGGTGCACGCTTGTCCGCAACAAAGTCCGCAATCGTAAAATCCGTCTCATGTCCCACCGCCGAGATCACCGGTATCTCCGACGCCCTGATTGTCCTCGCGAGCCTTTCGTCGTTAAACGCCCAGAGATCCTCAACAGAACCGCCGCCCCTGCCTATTATAATTACATCGACACGCTTTTCGGAATTAAAATATTCGATGCCCTCGCAGAGGTTGTCGACCGCTTCGGCTCCCTGAACAAGCGACGGAAATATCACAATTTCAGCATAAGGGAACCGCCGTCCCGTTACATTTATCATATCGCGTACCGCCGCGCCGGTAGGCGAAGTTATAATTCCGATTCTCGTTGGTATTTTCGGAAGCGGACGCTTGCGGTCAGAGCGGAAAAGCCCCTCCGCCTCAAGTCGGCGCTTAAGCTGTTCAAATGCAATGTAAAGAGCCCCCGCTCCGTCGGGCTCAAGTCTGTCGGCGGTCAATTGATACTGTCCGCCCTGAATATAAACCGAAATCCTTCCGTGCGCCACTACCTTCATCCCGTTTTCCGGCACAAATTTAAGCTTTGACGCCTGCGAGCCGAACATTACGGCACGCAGAACACCCCCCGCATCCTTCAGTGTAAAATACAGATGCCCGCTCCGATGATTTACAAAATTCGATATTTCTCCCTTGATACAGACATTTCGCATGACCTCATTTCCGTCAATCAGCATTTTGGCATACTCGTTTATCTGAGTAACGGTAAAAACTCCTGCGCCGGAGTCACTTTTTTCATGCGGCGCTCCCGGCATATTACCGTATGATTCCACCATATCAAACCTCCGTTCCGGCTCCTTAAACCGGTCGGTATAAATTAAAAACCTGCAGATAACAAATCCGGCCTAAAATTGTCCTGCCTCTCGATAATCTCTCTGTCTCCAAGAGTTATCTTCAAGAAATTGCTCCGAGAAATTACTGTTCCTCTATATAATTGTTGCGTCTATATGTAGTTGCGCAGCTGATATTTCGGGCAAACTTCGGCGGGAAAAAGACTGAGAACAGCTTAACTCTGTCAAATTCCGCCATTCTCCGTCATATATTTTTTTCTGCAGAGAATTGCGGTCCCGGCAGCATTGTCGGACGACAGCGCCGGCGGAGCAAAATACGCGTCAAAATGCGATTTCAGTCTCTCTTTTATATATGCGCAGCTCATCACGCCGCCCGCATAAAGAACGGGACGCGTTCCGTATGCCGCGAAAAGCTCCTGCGTCAGCTTCTTCAGCGTAAGCCAAACCGCAGTGATTGCATACAGTGCTATCTCACCGTTCGGATGTCCCGCATTTTTCAGTCCGGACAGCTTATTCTCAAGCCCGGAAAGATTACAGTCCAGTCCGCGTACGCACACGGCAGGAATAGAACTGAGCTCTCCTCCGTCCGCTGAATACTCGGCAGCCGCCCTCTCAAGCTCCGGCCCGCACGGAAAATGCATGCCGAGCATCACTCCCGCCCGGTCGATAAGCTGACCGGCGCTTATATCCTTAGTCCCTCCCAAAAGCGTGATTTTCCCGTCCTTACCGACGTCAAGAATTTCGGTCGTCCCGCCGGAAACGTGAAAAGCATAGAACGGCGCCTCCGCCAGATTCTCATCACCGCAGCCATACACCGCGGCAGCAATGTGTCCCGCCTGATGCGAAAAATCATACGCCGGAACTCCGCATACGTATGAAAGGGAAAGCGCGGTGCTTTCGCCGACAAGAAAGCAAGGCATGTAGGAGCCCTCTGCATCACGAGGTCGAGCGGAATATCCAACTGCGGCAAGCTTGCGCCTGCCGAAGTCCGCTTTAAGCCCAGCACCGTACTCAGATTTGTTTCCAGCGCTGTACTCCGCATTATTCCCAATACTGTACTCCGATTTGTTCCCGACGCCGTGCTTTGCTTCGTTCCCGGCTCTGTATCCTTTGTTCTTTCCAGCGCCGTGCTCTGTTTTATTTCCAATATCGTACTCTGATTTATTCTCGGAACTATCCTCTGTTTTACCCCACGCTCCGCCATAAGATTCATCAGCCGATATATCATTCGCCTTAAGCTGCAAAGCAAGCTCGTCCATAACGACGGAAAGCTGCCTTACATGCGAAAACACCGCCTCGCTCTGTCTCAGCCCTGCCCCACCTTCGCGAACCGGAAGAAGGCGCTTGGAAAACGCAATTATCCTGCCGTTTTCATCAACCGCCGCCGCAGAAGTAGTATAATTGCTTGTATCTATTCCTAAAAAATACCGCTTTTCACAGCCGCTCACCGTATCCGCCCCCTTTCGGCAAAGCATAAACAGGAAACATTTCTCCGAACGGCTTACCCCACGGCGCGTCAGTCCGAAATCTCATGGGCTATACTATTTAAGATTCCGTTAATAAATCCCGCCGCCTTATCTTCACCGTATTTTTTGGCAAGCTCTACCGCTTCGTTCAGGGATACATTCATCGGAATGTCCTTCTCATACTTCAGCTCATAAATGCAAAGCCTGAGAATCGCACAGGTAACCTTTGAAAGCCTTCCTGACTTCCATCCCTTTGCATGACACTCTATAATACCGTCTATCTCAGCCAGATTTTCGCCGATTCCGTAAAATACGCGGCGGACATATTCATCATCCTCCATTCCGCGGCAGCGAAGCTCTGTTCTGTATATCTCGTCAAAATTTCCCGGATCTGAAAATTGCGCCTCATAAAGCAAAGTGAACAGCAATTCACGGGCTTCAGTTCTCTTCATAATTGATGACCATACCTTTTCCGAAAAACCGCCATTCCGTACCAGCTTACCTTCATGCTGACAGACTGACAGCCCTAATGTATATAAGCGAATATTACCGCGCCACCGAAAAATGCCGCAGAGAGCTTCAAAACGTATTTTACCGTATGATACTCATTTTATTATTATACATTTGCAGGCAATGTTTGTCAAGATATATGCAGTTTTTTTTGCATATATATACGTTTGCCAAATACCAAAAGAACGTTAATAATATTCGGCAGCAAATCAGCCTCCGATGAAAGGCAGTATCAGCCTCTCCCTGTACATAGCAGCCTCTCGACTCCTTTTATTGTGGAAACAGCTTCATTCGGTTAAATAAGGCACAAAGCGCTGTCATGGAACGTCTGAACAGCGAATTACCAATTCCCCATGACACCCATCACGCATTTCCAAAGAGACGGCGGTCCGCCGTCTGAGATTCGAGGGAAACATATTGCTTTTAGTTATATATAATTTACAAAATGCCGCTTTACTCCGAAAACCGCGCATGTTAAAATATAATAAAAGATTGTACATATTCGGCGGAGAAACGACTGTATACAGAATTATACAGCAGAAATCCGTCCGGATGCTGTATAAAAAGCGAGGTTGTATAGAAGCGAAGCCGTATAAAACCGAACAGGACACAAATGTTCGTCAGGCGCACGCACATCATTTTATTAAATTATCTAAGGATTGGGCGAAAAATGATTTCAGAGAAAAAAAACAAAGGAAAATACATGCGCGGATTTTTTTCCGTACTCTGTGCCGCCGCCATTGCCGCAGGCTGTCTGTCTGCCCTTGCCGGATGCTCTGCCGGAAGTGATTCGTGGCATCCGGCCGGAATGAAGCTTGCATCGTCGGAAGATGCGGACTATAAAATGTGGGTTCCGGAGAGCTGGACTGTAGATATGTCAACGGGAGTCACCAGCGCTTACGCCGGAGGAGGAGATTACTCAAATGTTTCAGTCACAGCGCAGAACCTGAGCGGAGAGCAGAATTATCTCACACCCGCTGAATATTGGGAAACCTACAGAACAGACCTTGAAGCAACCTTTCCGGACATAGCTTATGACGAGGACACAGAAGGCGGAATATCGCTTTTGCTTGACGAAAACGCTGCGATGAAATATTCGTACACCGCAACGGTTACAGGCACCGAATTTCACTTTATCAGCGTTGTCTGCATACGGAGCGGGACTGTATATCTTATCACGTACACCGCTCAGCCGGCAATTTACGAAAAACATCTTGAAGAGCTTCAGAATATTCTTGACAATTTCTCATTTGACGATTGACGATGCCGCACAGTTTCATGCGTCGAAAATCATATTGTCGAAAACATAATACGGAAACACGACAAACTTTGTATGAACACCGTCCGCGGCAGAGCGGCATAAATCGGCTGTCCGAGACTTTTTTCAATAAAGCGAAAGCGCCGTCACGAGGGCTCCGCGGAGGCGGATTTTTATCTCTGCCGAAATTCCGAAGTAACCCGATTTAGAATTTGGAGACATTGAACATCTATCTTTTAATTATGTCTCCGATATATAATCACATTAGTTTAAAGCAGGCTATCATAAATGGAAGTTTATCTTGATAACAGCGCGACTACCGAGGTTTCTCCCGAAGCTGTAAAAAAATCCAAAGAAGCTATGGAGCTTGTCTGGGGAAATCCGTCGTCGCTTCACTCACGCGGACTTGACGCGGAAAAGCTTATTCTTGAGGCGCGGGAAAACATTTTAAAATCACTCGGAGTTGCCGACCGTGCATCCGCAAAATCAGGAAGGCTCGTCTTTACCGGCAGCGGAACCGAGGCTGACAATCTCGCTCTTTTCGGTACGGTACATGCCAAAGCACAGAACCGCGGGGGAAGAATTATAACAACCGACAGCGAGCACCCGGCAGTTCTTGAAAGCTGCAGAGCTCTTGAATCGGAAGGCTTCAACGTCGTTTACATACGTACACGAGGCGGCGTTCTCGATATGGAACAGTATATGAACGCACTTACGCCGCAAACCGTAATCGTATCAATCATGGCGGTAAACAACGAAACAGGAGCCGCTTACGACATAAAATCGGCGTTTGATGCAGCGCATAAACTTTCCCCCGACATCGTTACGCATACAGACGCCGTTCAGGCGTACACTCACATTCCGTTTTCTCCCGACAGGCTCGGAGCCGACCTTGTAACAATTTCCGGGCATAAAATTCACGCACCCAAAGGAACTGGGGCTCTTCTTATCAGACCTGAGCTGCTCAAGTCGAAACGAATTGTTCCGGTTATCCGCGGCGGCGGGCAGGAAAACGGTCTGAGATCCGGAACCGAAAACGTTCCGGGTATTGCAGGCTTCGGAGCTGCGGCAGCAGGTATAACGGCCGCTCGGATTTCAAACGATCTCCGTCATTTTTCAGATCTCAGGGAATATCTTATGTGCCGTCTTCCCAACGGGGTAAGAATAAATACGCCTGAAGGAAAATACGCGCCTCATATTATAAGCCTCACGCTTCCGAATATAAAAAGCGAGTCAATGCTCAATTTTCTTTCCGGACATGAAATCTACGTTTCAAGCGGTTCGGCATGCTCCTCGCACGGAAAGAAGGGCAGTCACGTTCTTGCGGCGTTCGGTCTTTCACTGCGCGACGCCGACTGTACAATCCGCGTAAGTCTCGACAGAAGCACTTCAAAAGAGATGCTCGGAATATTTGCCGATACGCTTGCCGAGGGCTGCGAAACACTTGTAAAAATAAACTGAAATACCCTGCCGACGGTAAAGAAAACAGGTGAATTATAATGCATGACCGCGTCAAAAAATAAATAAGTAAATAAATTCACATGAAAGTTTGAGAATTAAGCCTTGATAGAAAGCTTTTGGAAAAACTCCGAAAGAAAGCTTAAGGGAAAGCTTTGAGAGAAAGCTTCTAAAAAATCCGGAGGAACGCTTAGGGAAAGTTTTGAGAGAAAGCTTCTAAAAAAATCCGGAGGAAAGCTTAGGGAAAAACCAGAAAAAAACTTCGGATATTCAAACTGCACAGGGCTGCCGCAATGTAATTTTTTGCGGCAGCCCTGTTTTCATGCGGACCGAAACAATTTACTTTTTAAGTCTGATTTCTTCTCTGCAGCGCTTTATAAACTCGTCGAGCGTCATGCTTCCAAGATCTCCCTCTTTGCGGGAGCGGACCGTAACCTTTCTTTCTCCGACCTCGCTGTCACCTATGACAATCATATACGGCACCTTCTGAAGCTGCGCTTCCCGAAGTTTAAATCCAAGCTTCTCGCTTCTGTGGTCGCTTTCAACACGGAAGCCCTCCGCCGTAAGCTTTTCTTCAATTTCATTGCACCATTCAATATTGCGCTCGTTAATTGAAAGCAGTTTCATCTGTACGGGATTCAGCCAAAGCGGAAAAGCGCCGGCATAATGCTCCGTCAGTATTGCTATAAAGCGTTCTATGCTTCCGAAAATAACACGGTGAATCATTACCGGTCTGTGACGCTCATTGTCCTGACCGACATAAGACAAATCAAATCTTTCCGGCATCTGGAAATCCAGCTGGATTGTTCCGCACTGCCACGTTCTTCCGATAGAATCTTCAAGATGAAAGTCAATTTTCGGACCGTAAAATGCTCCGTCGCCCTCGTTTACCGTATAAGGCTTTCCGTTGTCCTCCAATGCGCGGCGAAGCGCCTCTGTCGCCGTCTCCCACTGCTCGTCCGTTCCCATAGAATCGTCTGGACGTGTCGAAAGCTCAAGCGAATACTTAAAGCCGAAAACGCTGTAGAAGCTGTCTATCATACGCATAACGCCAAGAATCTCGCTCTCTATCTGGCCGGGTATCATGAAAATGTGAGCGTCGTCCTGAGTAAAGCAGCGTACACGCATAAGTCCGTGAAGCGCTCCGGAAAGCTCATGGCGATGAACAAGTCCAAGCTCCGCCATGCGCTGAGGAAGATCGCGGTACGAATGAATACGACGTTTATATACAAGCATTCCTCCGGGACAGTTCATCGGTTTAATCGCATAGTCATTGTCATCTATAACGGTGGTATACATGTTATTTTTATAATGATCCCAATGGCCCGACCGATGCCATAAGTCCTGATTCAAAATAATCGGGGTTTTTATCTCCTGATATCCGTTTTTACGGTGCTCCTCACGCCAGAAATCCTCAAGGATATTGCGCAGAACCATTCCCTTCGGCAGGAAAAACGGAAATCCCGGCCCCTCCTCGTAGATGTCAAACAGATCAAGCTCTCTTCCAAGTTTGCGGTGATCGCGCTTTTTCGCCTCCTCCATTCTCTCAAGATAAGCTTCAAGCTCTTCCTTACCCGGAAATGCCACTCCGTAAATACGCTGAAGCATTTTGTTTTTACTGTCGCCCTCCCAATATGCTCCCGTACACTGAATCAACTTGAATGCCTTTACCACTCCGGTGGAAAAGAGATGAGGACCTGCACAAAGGTCTATAAATTCTCCCATACGGTAGAAAGAAATATCCTCTCCCTCCGGGACACGTCCGATAAGCATAACCTTATAAGGCTCGTTTTTTTCCTCCATGAGAGCAATCGCCTCATCCCTTGGAAGCACAAATCTCTCCATCCGACTGTTTTCGCGGACAATCTTCTTCATTTCCTTTTCGATTACGGACAACACATCGGGGGTAAAAGAAGTATCGGAATCTATATCATAATAAAATCCATTGTCTATCGACGGTCCGATTGTCAGCTTTGCATCCGGATAAACACGCTTAACCGCCGCGGCAAGAATGTGCGAAGCTGTGTGCCAGAATACCTTTCTGCCCTTAAGATCATCGAACGTCAGCGGCATAACCTCAGCGCCATCCTCCACCTCGCGAGAGAGATCGATAACCGAAGAACCGGATTCTGCCGCGATAACCTCACGCGAAATCTTCCCCTCTTCCTTCAATATTTCATAAGCCGTACTCATAAAAAATCATTCCTTTCGTAATATAAGGTTAGCCGTACAAAAACAAAAAACACCCCGAACTGACCGATTAAGGCCGTTCGGGGTACGGATATTACAAAATACTGCATCGGCAGCACAAGCTCCGCACGGTTCCACCCGAGCATTTTACTCTTTCAAATATAAGACTTTCGCAATGCAGTGGTACCAAAACCTCCCTGTGTACGGCTCTTCCACCGCCGGCCGCTCTCTGAAACACGGAATAGGATAAGCATGTCTGCATAAATATGCTCGTCCGGACGTTTTTTTACCGGACTTGACAAATTCACAAAATTATGATATAATAATACAGAATATAATATTATTCGGATATAATTACCCTACTATATAAGCATTGCATGCAGTATATCATAAATAAAAGGGTTTGTCAATACTTTTTTTATTTTTATCAATGTAAAAAATTTCGACAAAAAATGCATGCTGTCTATATATAATTTTCATACCGAACGGTTTTATACACCCCGTTTCCGTTTAACCGCACATGGCTCATGTTCAAAAGAAAGGAAGTCTTTTCATTAAAGGACCCGGTATCAAAAATGACAGAAAGAAAAATAGAAAAATGCGAGGATACAACGCCGAACGCAGATCGAATCCGGTACAGCGATTACACGAGAACTATCCTTTCTGAAGGCCTTAAAACAGGCAGGCTCAAACAGACAGACTGCGCCAAGCTCCGCCGTGCACTGACAGAGCTGTTAAAGGAAGTTATCGAACAGTACCTTCCGACGCTTGAAGAAGCTCCGGACGAATATACAAGCTCAGTAATATCAAACGAGCTTCTTCGCTCTCTGCTATTTACACTCGATACGTATCTCATCTCGCTCGGAAAACATTCAGCCGCAATTCAAAAGCTCAGGTCGGTAAATATCAACAAGCTCCGCGATATGCGTGCAGGCGGCATCAAGGCGCTTAAAACACTCCAGTACGAAGCCCTCAGCATCTGCACGAAGGTTGAACATACCATGCCGGAAATAGAATGCCCCGTTTATAAGGCTTCGATTGAAAAATGCCGCAAAAGTATCAAGGAATATGACCTTATGTTCCTTCCGCACGTCATAACGGAAGAGCCGGAATATCCCACGGCGGTGTCAATCAGCGTAACCGGCGGAATCAAATACACCAGAAGATACCTTCTGAATCTCACATATGAAAACATGTTCTGCGGCAGCTTTGATGAAAACTCAAGAAAATGCTTTTACGGCGCTCTGCTTGCGCAAAAAGGCGGAGAGGAATTCTCCGACAACATCTTTAAATATATGCTTATATCCGCTCTGATTTGTACATTTTTAAACAAAGAAGAAGGCTCTCTGCTTATAAGCAAAAGCGATTTTGACTCTTTCTGTGAGCTTACAAGGCCTCTTTCGGATGCTCAGCTTTCCGAATCTTTTCAAAAAACAGTATCAAAGCTTACATACGGAAACGCAGACTATAATCTCTCCGCGTTGTCACAGCTTTTTGATCCTTTGCTAAAGGCCGTACGCTTAAAAAAGCCTGAGAGAATCGTGATTATTTCGAAATAAAACATATAATTTACAGTTTCAGCCGCTGCCTCCGCAAACCGGTAAACCAGGAAATTTTTCTGGCAGTACCAATCGGGAAGACAGCAGTTTACATAGAATTTGTAACCGATACCCGTCTTTTATTTCATTTATAATAATATCTTTTCATCTATTATAATTTGTCTTTCTTACATGATATGCCTTTTCATTTCTATAATAAAATCCCTCCTATTAGGTATTAGTTTTACCGGCAGGGGGATTTTTTCTAATGTGTGCTAATGTTATTTGTATTCTATACCGTTTCTCTCCGAAATTTTAAGCAATAAAAATGCAATTACAAGTACAACAGCTTCGGAAATGCCAAATGTGTACCAAACAATACCTGCGCCAAATGCTGCTGATAATCCAATAATAACCGCTGTATTTATAACAAAGCTACGCAAAATATTTAAGATTATTGCCTGAACAGAGCGTTTGGTTGAATAGAAATACGCGGAAATAAGTGTATTCAGGCCCGATACCACAAATGCCCAAGCATACTGTGGCATATATTTTGCGGTAGCATCAATAATATTCCCCTCCGCACCAAACAGAACACTGATAGGACGGGAAAAACCGATAGCAAGGCCAATACAAATTGCACTGCCGAGAACAGAAATAATCATGCCGCTTCGCAGATAGAATTTCAAATCCTTTTCTTCCTTTGCACCGTAAGTCTGTCCGAATAAAGGCTGCAAACCCTCAGAAGCTCCGAACAGAACGGACATTGCAAAAGAAGATACATAAGAAATTACAGCAAATGTATTTACTCCCTCATCTGCAAGTGTTGCGATTAAAACGTGATTTAAACAAATAGTTGTAACGGGAGTTGCAAATTGAGCAATCATTTCCGGAAGTCCGCGGAAAATAACTTTGCGGAACAGCTTTGCTTCGGGCTTGTACTTACGAATACGCAATTCACCTCTGCGAAGTATAAAATGCATTAAAACAATCAGCCAAGAAACAGTTTGGGAAATACCCGTTGCAATTGCCGCCCCCATAATACCCATTCTTAGCGGGAAAACAAACAGCCAATCGAGAATAATGTTTATCGCAGTGCTGACCGCAGTTGCAACAGCTACAAGCATTGGTGAACCGTCATTACGGCAAAAACTCTGAAAATTTACAGAGAGTGCGGATGGAATGGCAAACAGTGCCCACCAAAATATATATTCTTTTACCATAGGCAAATACATTTCGTCTGCGCCGAGCATATGACAAAGCGGCGTAGTAAACACCAAACCGAGCAAGGTAATGACTGCCGAAATTAAAAAGTTCACGGTAAAGGAATGCATAAATGCCTGATTTGCACCCTCTTTGTCTTTTCTTCCAAGACGGATAGCGGCTACTGTAACACCGCCGATTGATGTCAGCATATTAAGTGCTGTTGAAATCATTACAAACGGCATTGCGATGTTAACTGCTCCAAGCGCATTTTGTCCAACACCTCGGCCAACGAAAATACCGTCAATAATGGTGAACAAAAAAATACAAGTGTTTGTCAGGATGGCAGGAAACACATACCGAAATAAAGTTTTTACCCGATTATTTTGCATATCTTTCTCCTTAGCCATATTCTTTACGCAAAAAGCCCGGCTATTGCTTTTTGCAATAACCGGGCTCACCCGACATCTTCCATTGACAGAGGATTTTTACAAATCCCGGTGCTACGGCACGCCTGTCATACGATGAATGTATTGTTGATTATTTCAACTGAATAAATATTATACACCTATTCCTACGAAAAATCAACAGTTTTATAATATTTTTATCATATTAATTTTGTCTTCACAAAGTTATATCATAATAAAAAAACACATTTATCCGGCATCTGCAAAGCTGCAGCCCCGGATTTTTTTTATTCAATTATCCGTTTCTGATGTACGAATTCCCTTCCGGAAAACTACTGCTTGTTCCGCTCGGATTCACTTCCGATACATACGACAAAATCAATCTCGCTTCCTACCGCCGCCTTGGAACCGACAGCTTTGCTCTGAGAAAAAATCTCTCCTTTTACATAGAGGTCGGTATAATCGTATGTAATTTTTCCGTATGTCAGACCGAGTTCATCAAGTACCTCAATTGCTTCATCAGCCGAATAACCTATAAACGATGGAACCGTCACATATTCTACCTCCGGACCGAGACTGTAAAAAAGCTTGACGGTATCTCCGCGTGAAAGAACCGTACCCGCTTCCGGCTCCGTCCTTATCGTATAATACTGCAGAACGGTATCGTCGTACACCCCAAATTCCTCTACCTTAAGCCCGAGCTTTCCAAGCTCAAGCTTTGCTGTTCTGTACTCCACGATTGAATAATCGTTGAGGGTGAGCGTTTCAAGTCCGTGACTGACAGTAAGCTTGACGGAAGCGAGCTGCTCTCCTTTTTTTACCTTTCTCGGCGAACCCGCCGCAGGATCCTGAGAAATTATATACCCCGGTTCATACTCCTCATTGTATTCCTCGACCAGCTCTATCGAAAAATACCCCTCCTCCTCAATAGAGGCTTTCAGTTCATCGTTGTAAACCTTGCCTACAAACTGAGGAATATCAACTGTAATCGGCTTATTTTCATTGCTGTTGCGGACGACGTTCATTATGACGTTGACGCCGGCTATTATAAGCACTATAATAAACGCCGACACCACGCCGGCTATTATGGGAAACATTGAACGGCTCTGTCTGGGAGTACGCTTCTGAGGCATTTTTCCCTTTCCCCTTTTCACGTTCTTATGATTTTTAGTACGCGGTATCTGCGCGGTGACCTGTCCCGTATGGTGCGCCCTGAAATTATATCCGGGATCCTCGCGGAGCTTCAGCACATAATGAAGCATAGCCGACGCACTTTGAAAACGCTTGCCGGGATCTTTGTCCATTGCCGTCATAATCATTGCTTCCACGCCGACCGGAATTTCCGGCAAAAGCTCTCTCGGCGGCTTTGGCCGTTCATTCACCTGCATCAGCGCAACCGACACCGGACTGTCAGCGACAAAAGGCAGCTTTCCTGTTGCCATTTCGTACATAACAACACCGAGAGAATATATATCGCTGCGCGGATCAATCTGCTTTCCGCTCGCCTGTTCGGGACTGATATAGTAAACCGTCCCAATCGCTTTGTCCGTCATTGTAATCGTCTCTGCATTAGGCATTTTCGCAATTCCGAAATCCGTAACCTTGATTCTCCCGTTCTTCAGCAGCATAATATTCTGCGGTTTTATATCACGGTGTATTATTCCCTTTGAATGGGCATGTTCGAGCGCACGCAGAATCTGCGCCGAGTAATTCATTATCTCTTTCGGCGGAAGCGGACCTCTCTGATTCATATAATTCTTGAGTGTGATTCCGTCTACCCGCTCCATAACTATATATTTTCGGCCTTCTCTGACCGATACGTCGTATATGCTGACTATGTTGGGATGCGACAGCATCGACACTGCCTTAGATTCGTTTACGAACCGCTTTACAGCCTGAGCGTCGTTTGCAATCTCATCCTTAAGCATTTTTACAGCGACAGTCCTTTTCATAACAGTGTCAATCGCCTCGAATACCACCGCCATACCGCCGATGCCAATAATTCTGACAATCCTGTAACGCCGATCAAAAATCTGACCGACATACTTGTCATATATCTCCACAGCTATGACCTTTCCTTTCATCAATTGAACAGACCGCGATTCGGTCTGACGCAGAATTTGGGAAGTTATCCGGTCTCAAGTGACCGAAAAACTCATCCGGTATATTTTATCAATAGAGCTGTTATATTGTCGCCGCCTCCGCCTTCGTTTGCGGAATCTATAAGCCCTTCAACCTTTCTTTTAAGCTCGGCTTCCTCATCCTCTCCGCCGCCTGCCTCTTCGCCGTAGTCCCAAACGATGTCCCGTATATCCGAGGCTCCGAGGTAGTTTGTAAGACCGTCGCTGCACAGCAGAATATATGACGGTGAAGTGGTAAGAAGAAGCGATTCCGTATCCGCTTCAATTGTACGTTCATTTCCGACAGCGCGCGTGATAATATTTCTGTACGGATTCGTAAGAGCCTGTTCGGGTGTAATCTGTCCTATATCGACAAGATACTGAACATAAGAGTGGTCATGCGTAAGCTGAACCATATCCCCTCCGCAGAAGAGATAAATCCTGCTGTCGCCGACGCTTGCAATATAAAGCTTGCTGTCGATCATCAGCGCCGCCACAAGCGTTGTTCCCATGCCGCTCAGCGCTTCATCCTTATTAGAACGCTCGTAAACCTCGGTATTGGCGGACGCTACAGCCTCACTCAAAAGCGTATATATCGGATTCTGAAGCACGCTTGTATCCTCGTAATTATCGGCATCGTCGCATACCTTGACGTCAGACTCGTTTTCGCCGTCACTGCGCGACGCCGAACCTGAAACGCCCCGCGCTGACTTTTCGCCGTTCTGATTATTGCTGTTCTCCGCGTCTTCGGAAATCTCGCCGCCGTTGTCCAATCCGTTCTCTTTCGCAGCTGCGGCAAGGTCCTGCGCCCTCTCGCTGTCTTTCAAAAAACTGAATTCAGCGGTAGTGGCATAAGGACCGAGACTGTCCGTATCATCGGGAAGAACAAGAAGATTGTTTTTTGAATCGACAAATTTTCCGAGTGAATTTTTAAGATATTCCGTAAAAACATTTACCGTCATCTCGCTTGCAACATTTCCGCCGTTTGCGCCACCCATTCCGTCGCATACGACAAAAACCTCGGCATTATCGGCAATCTTTAAATATCCGAAAGAATCCTGATTGTTCTGACGACGTCGGCCGACATCACTTAATCCATAGAAAAACATAATTTTTAAGCATCCCCTTCCGATAAACGGAATCTTTTTTTCGGTGCGTCCCCTCCGAAATAAATCACACGCAAATTTTACACTTGCCTTTTATATGTACTTTATATGTATATGTCACTTTGATACTCTATATTTGTCAGGTCGGTATTTCACCGGCATATTCCCTGCGAAGCTGACCGCATGAAGCGTTAATATCAGAACCGAGGCGGCGTCTGACAGTGGCGTTTACACCAAGCCGAAGCAGCTCGTCCCGAAACTGTGAAGCGCGCGGACTTTTTTTGTATGCCTTTCCCTCCACCGCATTAACAGGGATAAGATTGACATGAAACGGAGCGCCCCTCATATATCTTTTCAAAAGCTTCGCAAGCCTGTCTGCATGCAGACTGTCATCATTTTTACCGGCTATAAGAGTAAACTCAAAGGAAATACGTCTGCCGGTGGTTCTGAAAAAATTTGCGCACGTGCCGAGAAGCCTATCCAGATTATAGCTTTTATTAACCGGCATAAGCTCGTCGCGCTCTTTGTCGCAAACCGCATGAAGCGAAACCGAAAGCGTAACCGGATAGCCCTCATGCGACAAACGCTCGATTTTATCGGCAAGACCGCAGGTTGATAGAGATATATGTCTATACCCGATATTCAGTCCTCCGGGATTTCCGACAAGATGCAGAAACCTCATTACATTATCGTAATTATCAAGAGGCTCTCCGATTCCCATAAGCACGATACTGTCGATTCTTCGACTACAGTCACGCTGAGCGGCAATCACCTGTCCGAGTATTTCGTACGGTCTGAGATTTCTTACAAGTCCGCCGAGCGTCGACGCACAGAAACGGCAGCCCATACGGCAGCCTGCCTGCGTGGATATACATATGCTTCTTCCGTGCTCATACTGCATCACGACGCTCTCCACACACTGTCCGTCCTCCAGCATAAACAGATACTTTACCGTTCCGTCAAGCTTTGAAACAAGTCTGCGCTTTATCCGAGGGAGCCCTGTCTCAGCAACTTCCGAAAGCCTTTCCCTTAGACGAAGCGGCAGATTCGTCATCTCAGAGATATCTGCGCCCCTAATAAGCCAGCTCATAATCTGCTTCGCCCGATATTCCGGCTCGCCGATTTCCGCGATAAAGCGTTTGAGTTCGTCAATATCCATATCAAGAAGCTTTGTTTTCAAATCAGAATCCATACCCTTTGTAAACTTTCACAGTTTTCCGCACTTCTGCAAACTCCCGTGTCTTCGTGCACTCCTTTTGCATATTCTCATATTTTGTGCGCACTTTACATATTTTTCACGTTTTATGCATTCCTTTTAACTATCAAAATTTTCCGCACTCTTTGCGTAAACTATCAAGTTATTCCTCTTCGCGGCGAGCCGCAATGACATCCTTCGTATGCAAAACAAATCTCCTACCCGATAATTTCGCAATCGAAAATTAAAAATCAATAGGCTCCTCCGCACAATCTGTACTGCACAAACTATATCGCAAAATCCGTCTATACAAACCGCCTGCACTGACACGTACGGATCATCCACACCGACCTACTGTACAGCCGACGGGATTTATACTTTGTTATTTTACCATGTTTTTATAAAAAATGCAATACTAATGATTATTAATGAATAAATATTTAAACAGCTATGCTCTGTCCTCACTTACCGACAGGAGGATTCAGTTCTGAAATCTGATCTGCTCTCCGTAAATCAGCGGATACCGTGAAAGTCTGCCGCCGTTAAGGTTCTCCCTGTTCATATCAACCGCCGTAATCTGATGATTGTCATACGTGGTATAATAATAAATTCCCTTATCCGCATTACAGCACGAGGTATACAAAGTAACTTCAAGCTTCCCGTCTCCAATATCGCAGCACCCTCTCTGCTGATCGACTGCGCCTAAAATATGAAAGAACTGGCTCACGCTCTCAGCCTCCGAATCTCCGGAAACAGAGTTCATTTTAACAAACGAGGCTCTAACGAAGCGCGACTGCGACGACAGATCTCCCGGAAGTCCGAGCGCACCCATGCCTCTGCTGTATGCCGTAAGAGCAAGCTTTTCCGAGAAATGATTCTGCGGAGGGAACGGAGACAGGTGCATATAATTATTCAGTCCGAAAAGCTGCTCGTCAAACGGCGGGTTATTCGTAAGTACCCCCACCGGATTGTCATAAACCTTGATACCGTCCTTTACGGATTCAACAGTCAACGCTTCATTTTTATCGGCAATAATCCAGTGCAGCTGAGCAAGAGGCATGTCGGAACGGAATGGAATATCCGTGAGATTGATTTTTTCAATCAGATCTCTTGCTTCCGCTGCCGTTGTACACCTACCGAGTACCCACGGAATAAATTCAAACTGGGATATATTGTCCCTGTCCTCCTCCGGTCTACGGTAATATGCGTTTCCGGGAAAATTCAGACCGGCCATTCCAAGCCCCTTTTCGTTGACGGCATCATAATAAAGAGGATAATCTTCCATAACATGAGCCATCCCTATCATGGCATAATGGCTTTCGACAGAGCCTGCGTCTCTGAATCGAAACGGATAATTCCGCGGAGTTACCGTCACCTCGTCTCCGTATGAAAAATCATAATCAAGAGTTCTTCCAAAATAAAAATCCTTTGTTTTATAAGTTACCGCAGTACACATTCAATCAGCTCCGTTCATCAAATTTCTGACTTTCTAATCTGACTATTTAATCTGAGTATACCCTGTTTTCCTTTCGCGCGGCAGCATCTCTCGGAGCGCCGTCCGGATATCCGAGAATACAGTGACCTATTCCCTCGTATTCTCCTTCAATTCCAAGCTCCCTCAGAATTTTCTTTCCGGCTTCGCTCTCAAACTCTTCCTTGGCACGATGAATCCAGCAGCTTCCGATTCCGAGAGAATACGCGGCAAGCATCATATTTCCCATAACAAGGCTGCCGTCATAAACTCCGGTAGGACAGCTCTTGTCCGCCAGAACGATCAATACAGCCGGCGCTCCGTAAAAAGGATCAAATCCGATATCCCAGCCACCGATATTACGGTTCATATCGGAAAGTCTGTCCCGCAGCTCTTTATCCGTCACCGCTGCAATAATCGCAGACTGCCGTCCCATACCGCTCGCGGCATATAAACCCGCTTTGATTATTTCATCAATCATTTCCTTTGGCGGTACATCCGCCTTGTACTTTCTGACACTTCTTCTGTTAAGCATTGCTTCGATCACATCATTCATATTAATACCCTTCCCTTTTTTACGGATAAAATACATTCAAAGTAAAAATATTAAAACAAAAATTCGGGCGTGCCAACATTGATGACAACGTCCGAATTACTCGAAATTGGTGGGCCATCTAGGATTCGAACCTAGGACCGACCGGTTATGAGCCGGTAGCTCTGACCAACTGAGCTAATGGCCCGTATATTAATTATACGGCGACAGAATTATTTTTGTCCTGTCACGACGCGTTTTATTATATCACCTCAATATTAATATTTATACATCATTATATTTCTTAATTGTTAATTGAATAAAGCGCCGCCCGCACCGAATTTAAAGCTTACAGTGTATCTCAAAATTTGTAAACACATGCATTGCCGCGGCGGTATCGCCGAGTCTTTAATTTATCGCTTCCCAATCTAAAACCGTTTCAGACCTTTAATGACATGACTATCAGTCATTTGTCTACGCTCTGAAAGTCTTCTCTCAAAACGGTTCTTACACGTGTTCTCAGGTATTTCGGTCGGATATCTGCCGTCAAAGCATGCGGAACAAAAGCCGCGAAAACCGACAAGAGACTGAAGCTCGTCAGCCGGAAGATAACCGAGACTGTCGGCCCCTATCATCTCCGAAATTTCAGGAACCGAATAACGGCACGCTATAAGATTTTCTCTTGAATCTATATCAGTTCCGTAATAACAGGGATTCATAAACGGCGGAGCAGATATTCGCATATGAATTTCCGAGGCTCCGGCGTCACGCAGAAGCTTTACAATCTGCCCGCTTGTCGTTCCCCTGACAATCGAGTCGTCAATAAGAACAACGCGCTTGCCGCGCACGGTATCCGCGATCGGCGAGAGCTTGATTTTTACCTTATCCAGCCGTGCACTTTGGCCTGGTGAAATAAAGGTTCTTCCTATATATTTATTTTTTATAAAACCAATTCCGTACGGTATTCCGGACTCCCTTGAATATCCGAGAGCCGCGTCAAGTCCCGAATCGGGAACTCCGACCACCACATCGGCTTCCGCCGGATGTCTGCGGGCAAGCACGGCACCGGCGCGAAGTCTTGCCGCATGTACGGAAACACCGTCAAGCACAGAATCAGGACGAGCAAAATATATGTATTCGAAAATGCAGATTTTTCCCGGCAGAGCAGACCCGCAGCATTCTTTATATGAATGTACGCCAGTCTCGTCAAATACAACAATCTCTCCGGGAAGAATGTCTCTTACAAAAGATGCTCCTACAGCGCTCAGAGCGCAGCTCTCCGACGCGGCCACGTAGCTTCCGTCCTCGGTAATGCCGTAGCAAAGGGGCCGAAATCCGTATCTGTCTCTCGCGGCTATCAGCTTTGCCGCGGACATCAGAACAAGCGAATACGCACCGTCAAGCTGCGGCATGGCTCGCGCCAATGCCGATTCGATCGACGGAGCATGCAGACGTTCTCTTGTCACAATATAAGCAATAATTTCGGTATCGCTCGTCGTATGGAAAATTGCTCCCGACAGCTCAAGCTCTGAACGAAGCTGCCATGCGTTCGTCAGATTTCCGTTGTGAGCAAGCGCCATTTTTCCCCTTTGATGATTGACTTCGATCGGCTGACAGTTTACTCGGTTTGTCCCTCCGGTCGTACCGTAACGGACATGCCCCACCGCCATTGTCGCATTCGGAAATTTACTCATCACCTCCGGCGTAAAGACATCTCCGACAAGCCCGATATCCTTGTGAGAAAAAAACAGCCCGTCGTCGCATACAACTATTCCGCAGCTTTCCTGCCCTCTGTGCTGGAGCGAATAAAGCCCGTAGTAAGCCGTGTTTGCCACAGCTCCGGGCTTTTTGGAATAAACCCCGAACACTCCGCATTCCTCATGGATACCGCTCATATTACAACCATACCTTTCCGTATATGATAAGCCTTATACATCCGTCAAACTACCGAACAGTAAAAATCAATGATATTTTTCGGTACGTATTCCGCAATAAAATCACTTTTTAGAGCCGCGTCACGCGCCTCCTGCAAATTCCGAGGAAGCCGCTTGAAACCTTCACGCACATTCTCCGACATATCCGAAAGATTCATTTCGACAGGAGACGGCGGAATCAATCCCTTTTCAATTCCGTACTGTGCGGCACGGATTACAAGGGTAAAGCACAGATAGGGATTACAAAGAGGATCGGGAGAGCGAAGCTCAACACGCCTGTATTCTCCGAAAGCAGCGGGAATGCGGATAAGCTGAGAACGGTTTTCCGGTGACCAGCTTACATATTTCGGAGCTTTACAGCAGCCGAGTCTGTCATAAGAGGTCTCTGTGCGGTTCAAAAAGACCGTCATTCCGGAAATCTGCTCTAAAATACCCGCTATCATCTGTGCCTCCGCGCCGCGAATATCTTCACCGCTTCCGCGCTTACGCACAGATATATTTATATGCATACCGTTTCCGGGAAAGCCATGAATCGGCTTGGGAGAAAAATCCGCGAAAAGTCCATTCCTTGCCGCTATTGCGGCAACCACCGAGCGAAACGTGACAGCGTTATCCGCCGCAGAAACAGGATCGGAGAAACGAAAATCAATTTCGTTCTGTCCCGGTCCCTCTTCATGATGAGAGCTTTCAGGCACAATGCCCATTTGCTCAAGAGTAAGACAGATTTCACGCCTGACATTCTCTCCCCTATCCTCCGGAGAAATGTCCATATACCCTGCCTCATCATGCGGAATCTCTGTGCGTCTGCCTTCTTTGTCCGGCATAAAAAGATAAAATTCCATCTCGGAACCGAAACGAAACTCGAGACCGGAGGCTTTCGCCTGTCTGACCGTCTCTTTTAAAAGAAACCTTGTATCAGCCGGCGACGGCGTTCCATCCGGCTGCTTAATATCACAGTACATACGCACGACACGGCCATGCTCAGGTCTCCACGGAAGTATGGAAAGCGTCGATAAATCCGGGTGAAGAAACAAATCCGAACGAGCTTCTCCTCCGAATCCGTCCACCGAGGAAGCGTCAAAGGCTATTCCGTAATGAAAAGCGCGTTCAAGCTCGCCGGGCATTACCGATATATTTTTTTGGTTTCCATAGACATCGCTGAAAGCAAGGCGAATAAATTTTACATCCTCTTCGCCGATAAACTGCACTATCTCACTCTGAGAATATCCCATGAAATGTCCTCCTCTCCTTCGACACGATTCAATAAAGCACAATACGCTGTTCAACGTGAAACCTGCCTCTTCGTGAGACGCGGCAAGTACAGCGCGGCTGCTCATTCAGAGAAAGATTGTTCTCCTGCTGAATGAAGATTGACGCCACCGCCGGGACCCCGATAGGCAGAGACCGCCCATCTCTTGCCTAAGCTATAAGGCGATTCAGCAGCGGAGCAAACGGATTGTACTACCGCCGAAAAAATCCGCGAAAACCGCCGCATCGGAGGCGGGAACATTTTGCTTTTAGTTAAATATGATCGGCTTCAGTCAGTATCAATTGGCTACATACATCTGTTTGTACGGATTTTTACTGTCGGGCGTGACAACCGTAAAATCCGAAGCGAGAATCTCCTTTTCGTCAGCTCCGAACAAACCGCAGTATTTAACTACAAATTTTTCAATTTCGGCCTTATCCGCTTCGGACGCCATGACTGCAGAAACCTGCTTCGGAAATTTAATTTCTCCCGGACTTACCCGCAGAAACATTTTTCCGCCGTGCATTCCGGTACACGGATAATTGCCGACAATAGGCTTTCCGTCGTCATGCAGTCCGAGAACAATTATATATCCTCCCGCCTGATACTCTCCCAGAAAGCTTCCCGTTCTGCCGCCGATAACCATAACCGGCTTCTTGTCCTTATATGCTTTCATGTGAATTCCGGCGCGGTATCCGGCATTGTCCCTGACGTAAATCTCTCCTCCGCGCATAGCATATCCGGCCGCATCTCCGATATTTCCGTGAACGATGATTGTACCTGCATTCATAGTATCTCCGACCGCATCCTGAGCATTGCCGTGCACCGTTATATCTGCGCCGTTGAGATAAGCGCCGAGAGCATTTCCGGGAATACCGCCAATATCGATACGCTTGTCGCGCATGCCCGCGCCTATGAAGCGCTGACCGATACATCCGGAAAGAGTACACTCTTTGCCTGCCGCCCGAATCTGTTCGTTAAGCTCGGCATATCCGAGCTGTGACGCTGCAATATTCTGTGACACCGCAGTATTCTGTGCTGCTGCAGTATTTTGTGACGCCGCAATATTCATTTATATCACCATAACCTTCTTGTGAATTCTTTCAAAACAGTCAAAATGCCTCTGAAATTTTGTCAGTTCGCGAGCTTAGACATACGATAGGCGGAGCCAAACGGCGAAAGTCCCGGATTTTCCTTCAAAAGCTCAAAATCCACCTCGGACAGCGGTATCCTGTTTCTTATCATATTAGTGTATATCCCCGCGCGCTCAATATCACCGATTAATATAAATCCTGTCAAAAATCCGTCCTTTGTAAACAGCCGTTTGATTTTTCCGTCCTCTTTATTTTCATACATTTCGCCGCCCAGCTCGGCTCCGAAATAACTGCCGGCCGACATGGCGTGCAGTCCGAAAAATCCAATCGAGTTCATCGGAATTGCATTGTCGAAGGTATCATCTCCACCCGCCATGCATATCCCGGCGCATCTGCCCTGCATATAAGCATTCGGAAGAATCGCAAGCACACGGCGCATTCCGCATGAAATGTCCTCGCCCTCGGTGCAGTCTCCCGCGGCGTAAATGCCTGGAAGCGTCGTATGCAGCTTAGTGTCTACGCAAATTCCTCTGACGCATTCCGCACCTGCCTCCGAAGCTATCGAAATGTTTGCCCGTACGCCGACAGCCAGAACAAGAATGTCAAAATCAACCGTCCTGCCGCTTTTCATTTCCGCTCTGTTTCCGTCAAACCTTACGGCGCTGTCAGAAAGCATAAACGATACTCCGTTTTCCTCTAATCTGCGCTGTACAAGCGCCGCACATTCCCCGTCAAGAATCGACGACAAAACTCTGTCCGCCAAATCGCAAACCGTAATATTCCCTACCCGTCCGTGCAGTCCCTCGGCGCATTTGAGCCCGATAAGTCCGGCACCGACAATCAGCACTCTCGAATCACGCGAAACGGCCTTCTCCAGTTCCAGCGCGTCGTCCAAAGTCATAAAAGAAAATTTCTTTTCCACAGTTTCAAGTCCGTCAAACGGCGGAACAAACGGAGAAGAACCGGACGCTATGCAAAGCGCATCATACGGAAGCAGCGTTCCGTCGTCAAGCTCCGCCTTTTTTGCTTCTGCGTCAATTCTTACCGCTTTTCTTCCGTAGCAGACCTTTGCGCCGTTGTCGGAATAAAAGCTGTCCGGACGGTATTTGATTCTTTCCAGATCCGTTTTACCTTCAAGATAATATGAAATAAGCGGACGGCAATACACCGGATGCTTTTCCTCGGATATAACGGTTATCAGAGCGTCGCTGTCTGCCGAACGTATACCCTCTATACATCCGGCAGCCGCAACGCCGTTTCCGATTATTACAAATTTTTTCATATATTGACATACCCCTCGATATAATCAAAGTTTTTTCGGTTACGGCATGAACATAAGTCCGATATGCCGTATATTCACAGCTAAAATTTCAATATCGCACAAACCGCCCTAATGAAGCGCTGACGACGGACAATCACGCAACCGGAAAAAGCCGACAAAACATGCGGCACAAACGCCGCTTAAGCGGGCGGCATCTTGATTTTGTTATACTTTCATCGCGTGCGCGCCTCTGAAGAAATCGCCCTGTGCGCCCCGATTCCGTTACCGTTCTTCATATACAATTGCGCGGTTCGGACATCCCTGAACACAAGCCGGATATCCTGAGATATTTTCCAGACACAGCTCGCATTTCTGAACCGCTCCCTGCTCATTTTGCGATACGCAGCCGTAAGGACAGACAAGAATACATGTAAGGCAGCCGACGCATTTGTCATGATCGATACAGACGGTGCCGTC
This sequence comes from uncultured Eubacteriales bacterium, assembly GCA_948467545.1. GTDB lineage: Bacteria > Bacillota > Clostridia > Oscillospirales > CAG-272 > UMGS911. The sequence continues at coordinate 107,213 of CAOKER010000001.1, read as the reverse complement.
ATTTTTCGAGAGCGCGCCGGAAATACAGCTGCTTACGCATATCGGATCGTCGCAGTGACGGCAGGAAACCGCATATGTAATACCGCCGTCCTCTTCAATGCGGACATTGGGACGGATAATTTTTCCCTTCAGCGCCTTTACCATATCCGATAGGCCGGAATTTGCAAAAGCACAGTTATATTCGCAAAGGTGACATCCAAGGCACCATTCTTCATTGACATAAACCCGTTTCATTCTCCAGCGTGTGAGATACCGAGAATCTCAAGCTCCTTTTCCGTAAGATTTACTCCGCGCAGCATTAATCGGTTGCCGCGCAGCGCCTCAATCGAGTTAATTCCCATTCCGCCCATCAGCTCCATAATTTCATGCCGCCATGCCGTCATAAGGTTCACAAGCCTCTCGCTTCCGATATCCGGGTTCAGCCGCTTAACCAGCTCCGGCCTCTGCGTCGCAATTCCCCAGTTGCATTTTCCGGTCTGGCATGTACGGCAGAGATGACATCCGAGAGCAATAACCGCAGCGGTAGCTATATAGCAGGCGTCGGCACCGAGCGCAATCGCCTTTACGACATCGGAGGCGGAACGTATACTTCCTCCGACAACAAGAGATACATTTCCGCGTATTCCCTCGTCACGCAGTCTCTGGTCAACGGCTGCAAGCGCAAGCTCTATCGGAATTCCGACATTGTCCCGAATTCTCGTGGGCGCCGCTCCCGTTCCTCCGCGGAAACCGTCAATCGCTATAATGTCGGCTCCGCTCCTTGCAATTCCGCTTGCTATCGCGGCTATATTGTGAACCGCGGCAACCTTTACAATAACAGGTTTTTTATACTCTGTAGCCTCTTTAAGCGAATACACAAGCTGACGGAGATCCTCAATCGAATATATATCGTGGTGAGGCGCCGGAGAAATGGCATCCGATCCCTCCGGAATCATTCTGGTTCTCGAAACGTCACCGACAATTTTTGTTCCGGGGAGATGTCCGCCGATTCCCGGCTTCGCCCCCTGTCCCATCTTTATTTCAATCGCGGCTCCCGCCTTGAGATATTCTTCGTGAACTCCAAAACGCCCGGAGGCAACCTGAACTATCGTATTTTCACCGTAGCAGTAAAAATCCTCGTGAAGTCCTCCCTCTCCGGTATTGTAATAAAGACCGAGCTCCGACGCCGCGCGGGCAAGGCTTTCATGCGCGTTATAGCTTATAGAGCCGTAACTCATCGCAGAAAACATGACCGGCATCGACAACTCAAGCTGAGGAGAAAGCGTACAGTCAAGCCCGCCGTCCGAAGTCCGCTTCATCTCGGTAGGTTTACTTCCGAGAAATACCCGCGTTTCCATCGGCTCTCGAAGCGGATCTATCGGGGGATTGGTTACCTGTGACGCATTTATCAGTATCTTATCCCAATATACCGGCAGCGGATTAGGATTTCCCATAGACGAAAGAAGAACACCTCCGCTTCCCGCCTGCTTGTAAATCTCCTTTATTGTGTTATCCGACCAGTTTGCATTTTCACGCAGTCTGCAGTCGCTTTTGACAATTTTCAGTGCCCTCGTCGGACAGAGAGAAACACACCGCTGGCAGTCAACGCATTTTGACTCGTCGCTCAGCATCAGTCCGCTCTCGGCATCGTATGAGTGTACCTCGTTTGCGCACTGACGTTCGCATACGCGACAGGCAATGCAGCGGCTCGGATTTCTAACTACTTCAAATTCAGGATATATGTATGAAATCGACATTCTTAATAAGCACCGTCCTTTACATTCACAATGACCGGCTCTCCGCCTGTCGGAGCATATACATTACCCGCGTCCGGCTCCATAACCCGTATCGCCGCTTCCTCGCTGGCTATAAACACCTTATCGTCCTTGTCGGCAACAACCATGGAACGGAGCTTCAGCCTGTCGTTAAGCGCCATAAGTCCTCCGGTATATCCGAGAACAATCGAAAACGGTCCGGTAATAAGCAGGCTCGAATACACCGTGCGCAGAAATGTGAGACGCTTTTTCATGACATCAGACTTGGTTTCAATCGTACTCCAAAACGGAGCAGCTATAACAGAAGCAGCTTCTTCCGGCGTCAGTCCCTGCCTGCGTATAAGATAATCGGCGATATAGGTGATTACTTCGGTATCCGTCTGCAAAGTGCATTTGTATCCGAACATCTCTATGTATCTTCGGTTCGCATCGTACGACGATATTTCACCGTTATGAACAATCGAATAGTCGAGAAGCGCAAACGGGTGAGCTCCGCCCCACCATCCCGGCGTGTTTGTCGGATACCGTCCGTGCGCGGTCCAGCAGTAAGCTTCATATTCATCAAGCCTGTAAAATCTTCCGACATCCTCCGGAAATCCCACCGCCTTGAACGCTCCCATGTTCTTGCCGCTTGAAAATACATACGCACCCGATACCGTACTGTTGATCTTCATAACCGTGCGAGCAACATACTCGTTTTCATCAAGCTGAAGACGGGAAAGAACAGATGCCAGCGGAGTAATAAAATAACGCCATATCAGCGGAACATCTGTAATCTCCGGAAGCTTTTTCACCGGAATTATCTCCGCTTTGACAATTTCAAAGCCTTCGCGAAGCACCCTTTCACATGCCTCACGGCTTGAATCGTCATCGTAAAACATGTGAAAAGCATAGAAATCACGATATTCCGGATAAATTCCGTACGCCGCAAATCCGCCTCCCAGTCCGTTTGAACGGTCGTGCATCGGTATCATACTTTTTATAATGCTCTCACCGGTCATTCTGTTTCCCTCTCTGGAAATGACCGCTGAAATAGCACAGCCGGACGGAATCCGGACCTGACCTTCGAGTTTCATTTAAAATCTCCCTTTCTTGACGGATTTCGGAACAGCTTCCGGCAGCAAGCGAGACCGGGTACATAAAAAAGCATTTTCCGTTGTTATCCGTTTGCAGATAAAAAACAAAGACGAACATTCAACGGGAAGAAATATGCCTGTGCATAAATCTTCCTTTTGAATGAACGCCTTTGCTCATCAAACTGTATTATATCACCTCAGCTTTGTTTTGTCAATAACTATTTCAAAAAAATATCCGAGAAATCGCACACCGATGTATTGACAAAAGCTTTTTAATATGATATACTATCAAAAGTCAGCAGATTGAATATAATATAAATAGTATTTAGATTTTAGCTCATACGCGGGTATGGCGGAATTGGCAGACGCGCTAGATTCAGGTTCTAGTGAGGGCAACTTCATGAAGGTTCAAGTCCTTTTACCCGCACCATTCTGAGTGTTCTTACAGGAATTGAAAAGTCCTGTAAGAACACTCGCTTTTTTATTGCCCGAAAGGATCTTCTCTGAAAACAAACCTCCTATTCAACTGCACGCTGCCGGCGTCATAGGCGCATAATTGACAACAACACCTTTTCTTGTTTGGACGGTAATCTGTGGCTCAGGGATTGAAAGCTCTTCCGGAATTGAAATAGAACCGATACAATTGTAATGAATTACAACCGTTTGCGTCTGTTCTCCGTTGACTGTTTCCGCCTGATGAACTTCGATGTATTCAACCAGTTCGTTCAGCATCAGCGGAGTCAGCTTTTTGACACGAGTATACTTCTTGACTGCTGCAACAAAGTTTTCTGTATGTTCTACCTTCATGTTTACTTCGTCAAAAAGTTTTTTCAATCGTTCTATGCGCTCCACAATAGATTTCTGCTCTGTCTCATATTTTGTAGACAGCTTTGCAAATCGTTCGTCGGATATTTTGCCGGATACATTGTCTTCATAGATCTTTTCAAAAAGAACATCTAACTCCTTATCACGCAATATCAGACTTTTCAGTTCACTCTGACGAATCCGTTGCTGGGTTTCCGTTACCTTTTTTGAGTAATTGGCAACAGCGGTAGTAAATTCATCCTCATGTTTGCATGCGAATCGCGTCAGGCGTCTGATCTCCGCTAAAACGATTTGCTCCAAGAAATCCATACGTATGTAGTGCGTGGATGTACAGGTCTTTCGCTTGCCTTTGTTGTATTCGGCGCAGCTGAAATACTGAATCTTCGGATTTCCTTGATTGAAATGGAAGTGCATATTTCCGCCGCAGTCGGCACATACAAGCAACCCGGAGAACATATTTCGTTCACCGTCCAGCTTTTTTCTCTTACGTGTCTTACCGCGCTTTTCTTGAATTTTTTCAAATGTCGCTCTGTCACGAATCGGCTCATGCACATCTTTAAAGACAGAGATGTTTTCCGGATCGTTTTTGTATCTTTTCTTGTTCTTGAAGGATTTGGAGTATGTCTTAAAGTTTATGATATCTCCACAATATTCCTGCATAGAAAGAATTTTTACGATCGTAGAGGCTTGCCATTTGAATGGATCGCCATTCTTACTCTTTGACGGTTTTTTTCTCCCCTTGCTGATGGCATAAGCTGTTGGCGTCAGCACTTTTTCTTCACTCAGCATTTCTGCTATCTGTTCCGTCCCGTACCCGGATAATGTAAGCGTATCAATACGTTTGACTATCAAGGCCGGCTCATCGTCAATAATCCAGAAATCCGGGTTTTCCGGATTCTTCATATAACCATAGGGCGGAGGCCCAAGCGGAATACCTGAACTCCCTTTAACCCGATTGCTGGCTCGACGCTTTTTACTGATGTCTCTGGCATACCACTCATTAGACAGATTCTTGATTGGAGCAAATTCGCTTTCCCCCTCATAAGAATCAATGTTGTCCGATACGGCAACCAGTCAGATATTATGCTCCGGAAAGAATTCATCTGTCAGCCGTCCGACTTCTATATAGTTTCTGCCCAGTCGTGACAGATCTTTTACGAATACGGCTTTAGGCTTCCCAATCTCAAGCTGTTCCATCATTTTGTTGAATTCCGGCCTATCCATTGTTACACCGGATATACCGTCATCATAAAAATGGACTAAATGTGTGTAACCTTTTTCTTTTGCGGCCCTTGTAAGCAGTTTCTTCTGATTTGCAATGCTATAGCTTTCACCTTCCAGATCATCATCTCGGGACAGCCTTTCATAAAGAAAGGCTACATCCTCATATATTCTATTATTTGACCGTCGCATTTAACCTCCTTTCCGCAGTCAAATAAAACAGTACCTAAATCAAGTATGCTTGGCTGCTGAAAAGAGGTTAATTTCCCATTTCGCTGCGCATAAGACGCAATAAAATCGTTCCTATTGTATCGTTGCCCTTTTCCTTAAATACAGGCTGAACAATGAAACGGATTTTACCGATTTTATAGCTTTGCTCCTGCGTTGCACTCTGATCTTTTTTGGTTGCCGGTCTTTTTGTTTGTTTCTCTATTTCTGACACCTCCCTAACTGTACGGATCTGTCATAAAGGCAACATCTCTGCAAAAGCAGCCAATTAAATCTTGTTTTTAAATTTGCCTATATTATACACAGAACCGAGTCTTTGTCAAGTTTCGCGTTGATAATAACCTTCTTCAAATACATATCCGAGTATTGAACCATGTTGTCGCTAATTTCAGAAATAGAAAACAATTGCTTATCCATAGTTTTTTACCCTTGCCCTTTCATAAAGACAACAAGGAAAAAACGTTTAAAAATAGGAACTTTTAGGAGAAAACTTTTTTTCGCATTTATAACACCTCCATAGAAGCAGTCAAAAGATTAAATAAAGAAAGCGCACAAAATCAGATTTTGCTCCGATTTTGTGCGCAAATAACAACAGTTTGTTTATTTTTGAGGTTTATTATAAACTTGTATATTGCATTGAAAATTGCTGTTATTTTTTGATTGTAAGATAACTGCCTCTATATTATTAAGGTATTCCATTATAGACGCATAATCTTCTTTTTTGGATTCTTCGACATTATTCCAATATTGGTCTGAATACAAATCAAATGTAGGATAAATAACCTCACTTTCTGAATTCGTTACCAGAGGAGCAGGCTTGGTTTCAGATGTGCCGCTGTTATGTAAATCATTTGAAACACCATGAGAAAAATTTATCTTATTTATAAAAGTGACTATCCCCGGATAAAAAGTATAAACTACAATTAAAATCATTGCCGATCCGGCAATAACAAATAATATTAGTGATTTGCGATTTTTTTGTTTTTTCATTGGATACTCCTAAAAATACTTCTTAAAGGAAGACTGCTGGCAGCAGTCTTCCTTTAAGAGTTATATAGTAATATTATTTCATGTAGTCAGACGGGGGAAGTACTCCTGCTTCATATACGCTGTCAGGACTCCACAGTCCAGCTGCTGTACCACTACCGGTGGCTGCACCCTGAATGCTAATATACGGGGCAATAGGATATACTGCAGTTGATCCATGTGATTTTTCATATACATAATTGTACATGAAACGAGCCTGGTGAGCACTTGTAAAACGATACACAAAACCACCGGATCTATCGTAATGGGTTGAGGTGTTTACTGTTGTCTTACCATATGCCTTCGCAGTATACGAAATACTTCCGGAACTATATTTCATGTAGCAACTTGAATCATCTGTCTTTAATCTGCCGACTGTATACTTTGCGTTAGTATTAAAAGAGAAAGTATACGGGGTATCAGTGTTGTCAACCGCTGATACAAAAATTGCTGTACATGTTGCCAACATAGAAACAACCATTAACAGACACAGGATCTTAGCAAACTTATATGTCTTTGCTATTTTAACTCTCCTTATTTTTTATAAAATTTTTCATCATTTGAGGTAATCATGGGGCCCATTATTCAAGCTTGAAAACAGTACAAAATAAGATGATGTATTTTGCCTGTCATATAAGTAATGCGCATACTTTTAGAAAATAGCGGGAATTTTATAAATTTTTTTCAAACCATACCAAATATTTGCAACAATGATCGTTCTTATAAAAAATCGGTTACAATTACAATGTGAGGCTGCTTTTTTGCGAAAGTCTTCAGTATGATGTGCTGATTGTTAATAGAAATACAATATATTGAAATTAAATTTTTAGAATTTTCTGTATAAAAATATTTTCTAAAAAACCGCCTTTAACATTTGACAAACGATACGGATGTGTGTATACTGTAGACAAGTCCTTTTTAGAGGGGCGCGGTTTAAGGGGTTGGATCGCGCCTCTCGCTTTGTTTTTTAATACTTTTTTCAATCAATCCGAATAGAAATCATAAAAATGCCGGAATATATAATCAAAATTAGACCGAATGATATTGCGAAATCAGGCCGAATATGATATAATGATTTTGGAGGTGTTTTGTATGGATATAAAAGATTATAGACCGCGTATTATAGATAAACAGATAGAGGACTATTTAGCCACCTTTGGAGCGGTCTGTATTGAAGGACCGAAATGGTGCGGCAAAACATGGTCTTCTTCCTATCACAGTAAAAGCGAGATATTGATTGGAAGTCCGGAAGGAAATTTTCAAAACCGTCGTTTGGCAGAAATGTCGCCTGCGTTGGTTTTGGAGGGAGAAACGCCTCGGCTGATCGACGAGTGGCAGGAGGTTCCCCCGCTGTGGGACGCCGTTCGGTACAAGGTGGATCAAATTCCAGAGAAAGGGCAGTTCCTTCTCACCGGCTCCGCAACGCCTGTGCGAAAAGGCATTATACACAGTGGCGCCGGCAGGATTGCAAGACTGCGTATGCGGCCGATGTCGCTTTATGAATCGGGAGAATCCTCGGGCAAGGTATCGCTGAAAGAGCTGTGTGAGGGGAAGCTAACACCAGCGATGACTGGAGAAGTGGATCTCAGAGATCTCATCAGATATATCGTCCGCGGCGGCTGGCCGGGAAATCTGAATACTCCGGCAGATAAAGGGGGATTGCTTCCGGAAGAATATTTGAACGCTGTTATTGAGGACGATGTGTACCGCATAGATAATATCAAACGCAATCCGACAAAGATGCGTTTGCTTCTGCGTTCGCTTGCAAGAAATGAAAGTACAACGGTTACAAACAAAACTTTGAAAAATGATGTAAAAGCAATCGATGATGAAGATATCGACACTGATACCATTGGTTCTTATCTTGATGTTTTCAAAAGATTGTTCCTTACCGATAATCAGGAGCCGTTTGCCACCCAAATTCGTTCGTCGGTCAGAGTCAAGCAGGCTGAAAAGAGACATTTTTCCGATCCTTCTCTTGCATGTGCTCTGCTGAAAGCGACACCGGATCGTCTGCTGAGTGACTTGCAGACACTGGGCTTTTTATTTGAAGCATTGTGTGAGAGAGACCTGAAAATCTATGCGGAATCTTTTGGAGCGCATTTGTATCATTATCAGGACTATGCCAACAAAGAAATTGATGCCGTTATAGAGCTTAACAACGGAAACTGGTGTGCATTTGAAATCAAGCTTGGAGCAAACCAGATTGATGAAGCGGCTGAGAATCTACTTGCTATCAAAAAATCCATCGACGAAGGCGGCGGCACGCCCCCGTCTATGATGTGTGTAATCTGCGGTCTTTCTAATGCCGCCTATCGGCGGGAGGACGGCGTGTTTGTCGTTCCTATCACCGCTCTGAAAAACTAAAAAACGCTGTCAGCGCCTTTGCGGGAACTGACAGCGTTTTTTTCTGTTTTTAAGCGGTCTTGCTGTTCAAAATCTCAACAGCAATTTCGTCCTCGGTAAGATCTCCTTGGAATGAGAGACAGGGTTTAAGGGGTTAGATCGTGCCTCTCGCTTTGTTGTTTAGAACACTTCGGAATTTAATCTTAAAATCAGCAGCAAAATAAAAAAGTTAGGATTTTATTCCCAACAAAACTTGACTTTTGAATAAATAAGGAGTATAATACATATACTGCATAAGGAGGTAAGTGGAATGGTACAGATTCAAAGAAAACAATATTTAGACTTTCTGATCCGGCATAAGGACGAACAAATCATAAAGGTTGTGACAGGTGTGCGCCGCTGTGGTAAGTCTACGTTGTTTGAATTATATAGAGATTATCTGCTGACAAACGGCGTAGATTCATCACAGATTATTATGATCAATTTTGAGGATGTGGAATATGAGGATTTGCTGTATTCCCGCGCTTTATATAACTACATCAAAGAGCAGCTTCTGCCGGATAAAATGAATTACATTTTTCTCGATGAAATACAGCATGTTGCAGAATATGAAAAAGCCGTAGACAGTTTGTTTATAAAAAAGAACTGTGATGTTTATATCACAGGCTCCAACGCCTATTTCCTTTCCGGAGAATTAGCAACGCAGCTTTCCGGGAGGTATATCGAACTTTCCATGCTGCCGTTATCCTTCAGGGAATTTTGTTATGGCCTCAGTGACGGCAAAATGAGCAATACGGAAAAATTCAATCTTTATCTGGAAATCGGCGCATTCCCCTTTATATTAAGTCATGGCTATCGACGAAAAGAAGCCCGAGAGTATTTACAGGGTATCTATGATACCGTTCTGCTGAATGATGTTGTAAAGCGGAAAAAGATTACGGACGTCACGATGCTGAAAAATGTGACAAAGTTTTTGATGCATAATATTGGAAACCGTTTTTCTCCGACCAAGATTGCCAATACGATGAAATCAAGCGGCAATCCCATTGATCAGAAAACGGTCAATCGCTATGTTGAGGGATTAACGGAATGCCTGATGTTCTATGAGGCAACCCGATATAACATTAAAGGGAAACAGATTCTTACGCAGCAGAATAAATATTATACGGCGGATATCGGACTCAGAAATATTCTGGTGAGAAGCAGTGAAAGCGATATCGGGCATATCTTGGAGAACATCGTGTATCTGGAACTGATTCGTAGAGGCTATGAAGTATATGTTGGTCAGCTTGATGAAAATGCTGAAATAGACTTTGTAACCATTGATGGAGAGAATGTTGCCTATTATCAGGTATCTGCTTCAACGCTGGATGAAAAAACATTGGAGCGAGAGCTTGCTCCGTATAAGAAGGTGCGGGACAATTATCCAAAATATCTTCTGACATTGGATGAGGTTTTCCGTGAAGCCAATTATGAGGGCATACAAAAGCTCAATGTTATTGACTGGCTGCTTGCAGAATAAAAACATGCCGTTTGTTCCTTTGAGGAACAGGCGGCATGATCTGCTTTTATGAAGTTTTACTGTTCAAAATCTCAACAGCAATTTCGTCCTCGGTAAGATCCTTGGAATGATAAATCGTATCACAGAACGGTTCCAGCGATTTGCCGCAGGGCTCGTCCTTATCCAAAAGAATTCCGGTTACATTCGATTTATATGCAGCAGCCTTTTTGCGAAATTCTTCCGTGAAATCCTCCGGTAAACTGCATACTCCATCGGTGATAATGGTAATGTCGGCATTTTCATAGCCGTTTTCCATAAGTCGCAGCGCCTCTTTCAGTGGGGATTCAAAGCTCGTTCCGCCACCGAAAAACTGCTTTGCCGCTTTCATCACATCTTCCGGCCCATATTGTCCGGGTTCAAACTGATCCGTTTTAATCCGATCTGCCGACGCAAAATGCACCAACGCAAATTTGCGTTGGTCCTTTGCCGTAATATCCAAGAGAGCCAGCGCGAGCGCTTTTGCCCATCCCGCCACGCTGCGGGTACTGCTGCTTTCATCAATCAGGACGATCATATCGCCTCTGCCTTTTACGACAGACTCACGTTTGCGATACTGCATCAGCCGCTTTTGTTCATAACGCTGCATAAATAATATTTCTGTTTCCGTTGTTCCCAGCAGAGCCAACTCCGACGCCAGACAGTGGGTAACATCGTTTCCTTCGGTGAGATCGTATTTCTCACCCCTCCCATATGCAAAGCTGTTTTTCCGTTTATCTGCTGTGATTTCCCTGTATCTGCCCAATATCCGGGCGATTTTCAGCAGTTCTGCATTGTTTTTTGTATGTTCCAGCAATTTTTTATTCATCGGGGTGTTCCGCATTTCTCCGCTATCGTCGCTCCAAGCCTGCATAATGGTATGCGTTTCTGCCGCCCGATCAAGGGAAGCTTGCAAAGCATCGTCGATTACCGGCGCCATATTCTCCATCCAACAAGCAGCAGCTTTCTGCACCTTTTTCGTCAAACGGTCAATCTGCGACAACTTACGGTACACACGGTTATACAAAAACAGTAAACGTTTTAGGGAAACCGGTTTCCGGTTTTTCCGAATATCGCATATCGCCTGTACGGTCTTTTCAACATGCTCCTGCAGGATTTCGATGGTAGACAGAAAGTGCAGTTCCGGAATATCTGTTGTAGATAAATTTTCAGCGAAGGCTTCACAGAAGCCGGAAACAGCATCAAAAGACGGCAGTTCCTTGTTTTCACATAAGTCTTTCATGGCGTCAAACCGATCATTGCTTATGATCCGATCAAACAAAGGCTTATTCAAAATACGTTCCCTCAGCTTTATCGAATCGTCCTCCTTGCGGCGGAGAACCGGAGAGCAAAGAGCAGCAAATAAATCCTTTGCCAGACTTTCCATGTTCGGAACGTTTTTGTTCTGCGGTGTTTGTTGAACAGTCTGTTCCTTATCGAAGCTGTCATAAATCAAATCCATCAAACGAGTGGTGTACAGTAGACGTTCGGAAATCGGCAATTTTCGCGTCAAAAAATAATCTTCCAGCCATTTTTTTGCCTGCGGCAGATCTTTTTCCCTGCGATATCTATCTCTCATAAAGTATATTCCCTCCAATTTTGATAACTATATTTAGCTGCTTCAATGAAGGCAAGCAGTATGCAGGAGAAAAATCCTGCATACTGCCGCTGGCTCCCATTATCCGGTAAATGGAGAAAAAGGATCAAAAGGGAAGATCGTCATACTCCTCTTCTACAGTACCTCCGACAGAAAAATCAGGGATAAAATCCCCGCCGACATTTGCAGGTGCAGTGGAACGCTGTCCGTCGTTTTTGCTGTCTCCAAAATACACATTATCGGCTTTGATTTCGATTGCTACACGGTCATTTCCGTTTTTGTCGGTGTATTTGCGGCTCTCCAGCCGACCGTCCACGGTAATCATAGAGCCTTTTGAAAAATACTGTGCTACAAATTCCGCAGTGGCGCGCCAGGCAATTACATTAAAAAAGTCGGTGTCCCGTTCCCCTTTGGCATTTTTGTAATTACGCTGGTTGGCGATGGAAAAACTGACGACGGATATGTCAGTTTGCGTTTTACGCAGTTCGGGATCGTGCGTCATTCTTCCGGTTAAAGTGATTCTGTTAAGCATGTTGTTTACCTCTTTCCTTTATTTTTATACAGGAATTGCAGTAGTATTTTGGTTTGCTGTCTGTGGTTTTAACTTGATTCCGCAAGTCGGACAATAATTGAGCGGTTCAGGATAATTAGTTGCACGGCCACAGTAACAGCCGTTATAATACCTCTCTTGCACAAGAGCCGCGAGGTATTTAACCTCTGTCGTTCCTCTTCCGCCATCGCGATTACCCGCATGGTATTCGTCCAGACTTTTCATCTTGCGATACCATTTACAAAACGGGCAGGGCATTGAATCTATATTTTCCATTCACTTCAGTCCTTTCAAATTCGTTTAGGCACTCAGTTGTTTGTAAACCTTAAGTTCCTCCAGCGGTACATAAGTAAATCCGGTTTTATCATGCGCCTCCCGGCTGATATTTTCCAGTGTGGCAATGAACCCCTCAACAGAAGAACGGGCAGCGTCATTTTCAGACAGGCAATTCTTTAAGGCGTTGCTTTCCTCATATATCGGAAGCAGCCCGCTGCGAAGTGTCAGCAGCGCATGGTTTTTATCCGCGGCCTTTTCAAAATCCTGCCGTAATTGATAGGCTTGGGCGAGCAGTGCGTCGATTTTATCTCCGATGGGATTTTCCGTCAGGCGTTTAATGACTTCGCTGATAACATTTGCCTGCTCCGGCTTATCCCACAAATAGTTTACAAGCGCCTGCATATCTGCAGGTATTACAGTGTCTCTGCCGCTAAGCCATGCCTCGGCCTGCACCACGGGAGAAAAACCGAAATAAATGCGATCGCTCACAGGAATATCCTTTCGGCGCAGTTCGCAGAGGATGTTGTCCGCTAATTCGTTAATACTGTTCGGGATTTTGACTGCTCTGACTTCCTCCTGCATAGCATAAAGCTCATCAAGCGAAATGACGGTTTGTACTGCTGGAGAAGCATTTTTCTGTTTTTGATTCAAAATCCTCATACGGTTGGACTTGTTCTCAACGTACCGGGTGTTCACCTTGAAATCGAATCGATCATACAGTGCCCTAAGCGACTTTTCTTCCGGATTGTTGAAATTGGGGATTTCGTTGGAGGCGGAAAAGAAGCTGATAACGGGGATTTTGACCGATACACCTTCATTTGTATAAACTCGTTCATTTAGTGCTTTCAAGAGACTGTTGAGCACTCCATCGTTTGCCTTGAAAATTTCATCCAAAAAACAGATATGACTTTCCGGTATCTTGTTTTCTGTCAGTATTTCAGGGACACCGCTGTGCAGCTCTGAAAGACACTTCCGATAGGTTTCCATATGCTTTTGCAGTTCGGAGGCCGCGGATAAAAAATCTGAGCGTTCCGTATCGTTTTCTGCGTCGGTAAGCAATCTTTCCATATAAGCGGCCATTTCTTGATAGCTATTGTCGTTTTTTAAAACAGACTGGGAAACATGTCCCGGAATGATGCTGGCGAGATCCAGTCTCCCGAAAAGCTGCTCCTGATCAATGCCCTTACTCATCAGAATATCAAACTGCTTTGCCCCGTCAATATGAGAACGAAACAGGTCAATCGCCTGAGATTTTGCCTGTCCGGGCTTTCCGAGAACAAACAGGTTTTTGCCGGTCAGCAGAGCCATCGCGATGGCGTGTACCAGTTCTTCACGTTCTGCCAGATTTTCGCACACATCGCGGATAACCTCGTTCATTTTGGTATGTAACATCGTTTCGCTCCTTTTCAATATTCATGCGGGAACATAACCGTTGTCACGCTTCTGTCGGCATCGTCATTCTCCATCTGTTCAGATACTTCGAGGGTAGCTGTCAGCCTTCCGATTTCAAATTTCATGTTTTACTCCTTTACGCAGCTATAGCAGCCGCTTTTGATTTGTTTGTTTTGGTCTTCGGCTTTTTCTTTTCCTCCGGTTTGTCTTCACGAATGCAGGCTGGTCCGCGCGGGCAGACAAAATACTTGCATCCGCTGGCTTCTATCAATATGAACCCTCGCCGGTCAATCCCGATTTTGATTGGACCGGCCATATAACGCAGGCAATCCGTAAGTAAATCAGGAATGTAGTGAAAGCCTTCCGGCGGCGTCGGGATGGAATCTATCGCAGCAACTGACATAGTTGACGAACTGGTGGCTGTTTTTACCTGTACACACAGTTTGTCCGCCTCAATTTTTAGATTGAGGCATTTATCGTCACTCGTATCAAATACCGCAGCGGTATTATTGATGCTTTCCAAAAATTCGCGTGCGTCTACCGAAGCACCGTATGCCGGCACAACCTTGTCGATCAGCTTGCTCGCTTCTATATACCGGCCTGTAAACATCATGGTAGAGAAAAACATGTCCTCTTTCATGAAGATCGCATGTTTACCAACAATGCCTACATACAATTCTTCATCTGCCTTAACAATACCGCATAAAATGTGCAGCGCTTTTTCATGCAGAATCATTTCTAAGCATCCGTCAGCGCAATGTGGAGAGGAGATAACAGCCATACATTTGCCGTCCGTCGCCTCGGCCTGTGTAACACCGCCCTCGAAACTTAATTTTACGTAAGAAAACGATGCTTTGCTATAATCGGTTATATTGCCATCCGTGGCAAATACGGTTCGTTTTATCAGAGAATTGATTCCTTTGATTTGAATTGTATCCTCCGGGAACGGTATTCTTAGCTTTGGAAAAGCTTTAGCTTCCAGAAACGGCACTGTATATCGGGCGAATCCGGAACGAATAGAAACTCTGCCTCCGTTGCTTTCAAAATCAACGGTTTCATTATCGAAAAGCCGGAGCATTTCGGTCAGTATCGGCGTTATAATCACGCTTCCGCTTTCCTCGATATGTTCGCTTTGCAGGCGTCTCTGTATATGTGTTCGGATATCTGTTCCGGTGCACGTCAGGATCCCGTTGTCCGCATTTGCTTCTACCAGTATGCCGCTGATTTCTGGAATTTCTCTTTTTTTGCTGATAATTTTGGTAACTGTTTTAACCGCTTCATACATAAGCAGACGATTTACTGTGAATTTCATAAATGAGCTCCTATTTACTTGAAAAAATCGGTAGAATCATTTTTTAACTCGCGTCCTTTCCTCCTATTCATTATGATCGACTGGCAAAATAACTCTTTTGTCGGGCCGCGGCAAAGATATGCAGAAGCAATAAAAGCATGATTTGAGGTTGTTTTTTTCATGGAAAGTCCTCCTTAAAATATGTAAAACCATCGGCTTAGGAAGCGAGCAGATCAAAAATGCTGAGCTGACCTGTATCCGCTGTATTACCTCTGGTTTTTTTGATGAACGTATGGAATTGTTCAGCCATAGGAATCATGGCCGTATTGGGTTTTGCCTGTTCCGTTTCACGCTCTGGAACATCCAAAATTGGAGTAACAGGCGGCGTTTGGGTTTTGTCCTTCCGGTTTCCAAGCAGCGCCATTTTGCGGAAAGAGTCTGCCAAATCTTCGGTATTCTCCTTCAGACCGGACACCAGTTCCTTTGCAAGCTGCGTTGTCAAATCTTCACAATCCGACATGGCGGCGAGTCCTTCCTCCGAAATGTTACTTTCAATCACTGTTGCCGCAGACAGCTTGGATGCCATCAGGCGTAACGCTCTTTGCTGCATGGTATGATCGTAATAAAACATATACACTTCGACTTTCGGAGCCGTCTGGTTGATACGCCAACTGCGGCGGGACGCCTGTGAAGATAACAGTACAATGTGAAGCCGCTTAGTTGTCTGTGTGATCGCATTTACAAACCGTGCAACGTTGCAGTCTATACCGATTAAAAAATCTTCCTTTGCCGTTACAGTTTCTATCAGCTGTTCCATCTCTCCCGTGCCTGTATAGAGGACAAATGGATTTTTCCCGCAGAGCAGGCTTTCCGCACGGAAGGTTCGGCGTTCCACGTTTGCATAAACGCCTTCGCTTTCCGGCGTAATGTAATACGGGATAAAAGTAGTGTCACCGCTGTAAAGAAATCCGGTAAGCCGTGTCCCACCGAGGACATTGGCATAGTTCTTCCGGCGCAGAGCAAAGGATGGCAGAAATACCAGTCCGCTTTTTTCTGTATCGGGAGTATCGCGGAACACATCGGCGCCGAACCTCCAAAAGAAGCCGGTAATTTCTGCTGTTTCCAGCCTGCGTGTGAGTACGGAGCCGCGCCCCCGATACTGCTTGTCCGGCTCGTAATCGAAGCCGGCTTTTTGCAGTACCTTGTATCCCTCCGGTGTAGTACGGCAGCTAAGTCCGCACCGGCTCTGCCGCAGAAGTCCCAATCTGCATAGCAATGCTATCGTTTCTGCAGGGATATTTTTTGTATTCTTCGGCAAATCTTTGCACCACGCGGACAGCCTGAGTACATCTATTTCTGCATGGGTAAAAATCATAAACCGCACTCCCCGACGTAAGCCTGCTTGTTTGATAGAATACATAAGGTAATAAATCCCTTGAAAAGTCCCGGTATTTCTGCGTTTTGCCCTATGCTTGTTATCCAGTAAAAACGGGTTTCATTTTTGAATGCATTTTCTGTACAAACAAGCATAGAGCAGAATTCTATCAAAGCAGCTCGTCGGACATCTGATATAAGAAATCTCCTGCTGCTTCAAAGGGCATAACATAAATATGGCAGCAGGTATCCTCATCCTGAACAGTGAACAGTCCCAGCGACATTTCAAACTGATTGTCGTCTGGAAACAGCCTTCCTTTAAGTGCGTTTATGACAGCTTTAAATCCTTTGTTGTCATGATCAAAGGCGCCGGACGCCTCCATTGACGCATGCTCAACAATCGCTACAAACGCTTTCTCAAACATTGGAATCTCACCTCCGGAGTCCCTGAAGCAGTCGAGAAGCCGATTGACGGTATCTGTTATGTAATCTGTGCCTCCTGCCTTTTTGCAGTGCGGAAGCATGGTATTTAGCCGTATATCCAGCCACCCGGTATCCATTAGAGTGACCTCGCCGCTGATTTCCCTGATATGGTAGTTCGCATGTCCGAAGTGGAAATTCGGCAGCGTCGGCCGAATTTCTTCGCATAACCGGCGCATGTCGATACAGGCGGTTTCTACTTTCTGCATGGCGGCGTCGAGCAGCGTGTTCACCTTTTCCGAAGATCGGCAGCCCTGCGCCAATGCGTCGATATAGCTGGAGCAGGCGTCGATCTGACGCTGCATATCGGTGATGTGTTTGTTTGAAAGTTCCATTTTGATTCTCCTTGAATTTTATAGTATGTTTTGGGATTAAATTTTCGAGCTTATTTGTGTTTCCGGTAAAGGAAAGCACATTTTGTGATCTGCACACAAACAAATCTTTTATATGCAGATAGAAACGGATGATGCTTGAATTTCTGCATATAATATGCTATAATAATGTGCAGAAAGGTCGGTGTAATATGAGAAAATTCGATTATTCTTTTCTGAACAATGGTCTGCTGCCTGCAAATCTGATAAATCTCACCTCAAATATTTCCGCATTGAAAACAATGGCGGGTGTGCGAAAGGACGAATATGCGCAGATTTTTACAGAGCTGGAGGCCGTTGCAAAAGTACAGTCCATCAAGAGTTCTAACGCTATTGAAGGGATCGTTACAAGCGACGAGCGTATTGCCGCCATCGTCAATCAGAACAGCGCTCCGCTGAATCATAACGAAGCGGAAATCGCCGGATACAGGGACGCGTTGAATGAAATCCACTTAGGCTATGAGCATATTGATTTTCGTGAGCGCGATATTTTGCGTTTGCATGAAACGATGATGACATTCGCAGGCTATGAATACGGCGGCCAGTATAAAACGGATGATAATGTAATCTTGGAGATCGACGCGGACGGAAACAGGCGCGTCCGTTTTCGCCCTACGCCTGCGGATGAAACGCCAAAGGCTATGGAACAGTTAGAACTTGCCTATATGGAAGCCCACAGCGACGCCAATATAAACCGGATGCTTTTGATTCCGTGCGTTATTTTGGACTTTCTCTGCATACACCCGTTCCGGGACGGCAACGGAAGAATGTCACGGTTGCTATCGCTGCTGCTCCTATACAAAAATGGATTTGACGCCGGAAAATATGTGTCCTTTGAGGAGCAGATCAATAACTACAAAGCCTACTATTATGAAGCTCTCCGTCAGTCTTCGGAAGGATGGGAAACAAACGATAACAGCTACTTTCCGTTTATTGAAAATTTCCTGTCAACGCTGTATATGTGCTATAAGGAGCTTGATAAGCGCTTTGCTGTTGTTCACGGGAAAAAGATCACGAAGAAAGCCCGCGTAGAAGCAACGGTGTTAAATAGCTTGACGCCGCTCTCCAAAGCCGAAATATGCAAGATTCTTCCCGATGTCAGCCCCACAACCGTTGAAGCCGTGCTTGGCGCTATGGTAAAAAGCGGTTCTGTCAAACGGATTGGCGCGGCACGGGCAGCTCGGTATATCAAGGCGTAACGAAGAGGTGTTATTGGTGGAGATAACTCAATTTGGTTTCTATACCTGTAATAAAACAAATAAATCGGGATAACCCTTGACTTCGTATCGATATTTTGATATAATATGCATATAATAAATGATGGGGGTATGATTATGGCAACAATTCGTCCAAGCTCTGATCTTCGCAACAAATACAATGAAATTTCTGATTTTTGCAATCAATACAACGAGCCTGTTTTTATTACAAAAAACGGAACCGGCGATTTAGTTGTGCTCTCGAATCGTGAATATGAACGGCTTTGCGGAAAAAGCGAGCTTCACCGTCTACTTGATGAAGGTCTTGCTGATGTAAAATCCGGTAAAGGTCGCTCTGCTGCCGATGTGTTTGCCGGTATAGAGAGGAAATTCGATTTTGATGGAGTATAATGTTATTATTGAATCCTCTGCGGAAAAGGATCTCTATGGGATCCTTACATATATCAGCGAAACACTTTTAGAACCTGCGATTGCAAAGCGTATTTACTTATCCATTAAAGAACAAATACTATCGCTTTCTTCCATGCCGCTGCGTTATGCTTTGATCGATGAGGAACCATATCGGTCAATGGGAATCCGAAAAATTCCGGTTGAAAATTATATTGCTTTTTATATCGTTGACGAATCCCGCAAAACTGTTCATGTGTTCCGCATTTTATATAACCGCCGTGAATGGCACAATTTAATCTAATCGATTTTGGTCTGCCTGCTCTATGGGCAGACTTTTTTTATCCTTCATCCTCCGTCTTTACCCGTTTTTCAAGATCCGCTCTGCTGGTGGTAATAAGTTCGTGCTGCGCTTGAGAAGCACGGATTTCCACACTGATCCGATTTTTTCCGGCGCAGAGAAGTCCCTGGCCGCGTCCGCTGCGGACAATCTGCATAACCTCTTCATCGGTAAGTCCGAGCTTTTCCTGTAATTTCATCGCTTCCGCTTCCTCCATTTGAAGAAGCAGCTTCAGGCGGCTGTTATTCAGCAGGGTATCACCGAATTTCCCGTCACGCAGGGCAAAATAATCTACGATGTTCTGCGTCGCTGATATAAAGATGCCGCTGTAGCCACGAATGGTTTTTATCAGCTTGATAATAAAATCGGCTGCCTGCTCGTTTCCTTCGCTGCCCGCAATTTTCCAAAGCTCGTCACCGAATACCGCTTTTTTGCGGGTACGGGAACGACTGAGCTCATCACGAATGAAATAGGTGCCGAGAAAGGTAATCGGACTGACATCCTCCTCTCTGGCGGAGGAAGTATCGAGCACGATAAAAGAGGAATTCAGATTAACATTTGTTTGTCCGCCAAGACCGGAATCGATCAAATCCTTCACCACGGCGGCGATGTTTTTAAGAGTTGGATATTTCAGCAGCAGCGGATAGAGATGCGTAAAATCCGGCATAGCTTTGAAATTTCCGTTCTTATTCAGCAGGCTCTTGTTGTCCTTTGAAATTCCGAAATTTTCATAGCATTCCATAATTGCTATATTGAGCTGGTATCCTTCCTCCGGCGTCATGTCGCTGTACCACAGCTTCAGATAAGGAACAAGACTTTGCGTTCCGTTTGGGAATCGACTGTCCGGAATAAAAATATATATAAATTTAATTTGTTTGAGAAAATAATATGAAAAATATTTGAATTAGATGTTGACAAGCTACTGTATTTGTGATAATATGATGATAAAAAGAAATATTGGATTAACTAACAGTTTTAATGCCGTAAGATGAATTAAAGTTTAAGATGAGGATTAAAAAATGACACCATTACTTCAAAAGGTTATTTCATTTAATTCAGAATTGTTTTAAATGGATATTGCGGTCATTTTGCACTGAGATATGTAAATACGAATAAATTGCGATTGACGACATATGCACTCCAAGTGTGCTGTGTCGTTTTTTTATTATTTGAGAATTAATACCATAAAGTTGCTGACATAGCCGTAAAAGAAGAAATTAAAAAGCAAGAAGAATTGGAGCAAGTTTTTTATAAATGGAGAAAGTAAAGTATAGTGAAAACATTAAGTTATTATTTCGTAAAATAGATTTTATTGACAACAATGATATGGATTTTTTTGAAACAATTAGCATGGATTCTATACTTTTTGTACGATTGATTTTGGAAGTTGAATCAAAATTTGGAATTGAATATCTAGATGAATGTCTATCACTTGTAAGTAGTAGTTCAATTTCCCAAATAAGCGAGATAATAGATTATGAAATTACTCAGAAGAAGGAGATATGATTATCCTTCCGGCTGTGTATTCTACTATTATAAGATTTTTAATGCTGTGTTGCTGTACTATTTTTCTTGCCTTCCGCACAGTTGAAAGGTATGATAATAGCGATTAATAAGATACTACCTATTGAAATTTCGCCTACCATAAAAATATATGTCAGTAATGCTTATTCATTCGGAATTATTAAAGCAAATTTTGTGAATTTTACCACAGCTGTTATGTGATAGATATATAAATTTCATATACAGCAAAAAAGATAGAAATAAATTTTATATATCTGAAACCGATAGTTGCTTTAAGCAGTCCAAAGCAATAATAAAGATTTTATATTGTTGAGTATTGATCTGAGAAATATTATAACATTGTTAAGGCAATATCTTGGATATAATATCCCTGAATTCTCAAGCAGAGATGATTTGAGTGAAATCATTTCTGACGGAGAATTAAAATGTGGTATATCCGTATGGAATAAATATGTCAGAAGTTAGAAACACATTTTGTTTAGAAATGGTTTGTGAAACATAATATTGAGGCTTGGAGTACACAGGAAGCTCAGTAGAGGTTGATACTCAAATAGACAAAGCTATTTCTGCATATAATTCTCTTAGAATGCAGGCAGTTATAATACTAAAAAAGCAGTAAAAGAAAATCAGGACATTAAAAAAATCAAATACAAATTCTGCATGAATAGAAATCAAAAAGAACAAGTCATTTTCAAAATAAGACTTCATAAGGTTGACAAACCGTGTAAAAAGAGGTAAAATAATATTATTGAAAATGATTTTTAACATTCACAGAAAGGCGTAGCTCAGTATGATTAAAAGTATGACAGCATTTGGACGCTGCAGCGGTATTGAAGGCGGAAAAAATATTACTGTCGAAATTAAAAGCGTTAATAATCGTTTCCTCGACTGCTCGGTAAAACTTCCTCGTTCATACTCCTATATTGAAGACAGAATAAAGCCTTATCTTCAAAGCCGCGGAATTTTTCGCGGGAAAATTGATGTAAATATCAGCATTACTGCTGAAAACGGAAGCGACACCAAAATTGATTTGGATGAGAATTATTTAAGCGAATACCTTAAGGTACTTGAGCGGCTTCGAGATGAATACAAGCTCAGAGACGATATAACAGTGATGAAAGTAGCCTCCAACCGTGACATTTTTGCTTTTCAACAGCCGGAGTCCGATGAAGAACAAGACTGGAACGATATAAAAAGAATCCTATCAAAAGCAACGGACAATTTTTGTGAAATGCGTAAAAACGAGGGCAAAAATATATTGTCTGATCTTTCCGGAAAGAAAAAGCACTTAGAGTTACTTACAGCCGAAGTTGAAACAGAAGAACCGAACATGGTATCTGCATATCGTGAACGGCTTGAAGCAAAGCTTAAAAATATCCTTGAACAAAAGGGATATAATGAAATTGACGAAACAAAAATTATCACCGAATGCGCACTGTTTGCAGACAAGGTTGCCGTAGATGAAGAAACAGTAAGACTTAAAAGTCATTTTTCGGCTCTTGACAAGGCTTTCTGCTCTGACGAACCCGTCGGAAGAAGAATGGATTTTCTTCTTCAGGAGATAGGAAGAGAAATAAATACTATCGGCTCCAAGGTCTCGGATATTAAGCTTACCGAAATTGTAGTTGAAATGAAAAGTGAGCTCGAACGTATTCGTGAACAAATTCAGAATATCGAATAGCTTTATGTTCTATACAGCATAAAATTAATACAACACGGAAATAATTCCGATAAGGTGTTTTACATTATATATTAAATCAATATCCGTCGGATAAGAAAAGATATCAAAAAACAGGGGTATATAAGATGAAATTTATAAATATAGGATTCGGAAATATGGTAGCGGCACACCGTGTCGTTACAATTGTAAATCTGGACTCTTCTCCGATAAAAAGAATGGTGCAGGATGCAAAAGAGGAGGGCCGTGTTATTGATGTAACCTGCGGCCGCCGCACACGCTCGGTAATTGTTACAGACAGCGAACACATAATATTATCCGCTGTGCAGACAGAAACAATTGCCGGACGTCTTGACAATGACGATTCGGACTTGGATACAGCCGAAGATTTTTGACTTACAGCTAAACCGTAATAAATAAATCATCTGTAATCTGCGGAGGAACTGCGTGAGCGATAACTATAATGTAAACAAAAAAGTCAAAGATCTGATTCTGATAATTTCCGGACCCTCCGGAAGCGGAAAAGGAACCATAATTGACATGCTTATCGAACAATTCGGCTGCCGAAAAGCTGTTTCGGTAACAACAAGAAACATTCGTCAGGGAGAAATCGACGGACGTGATTACAAGTTTGTAACACGCAAAAAATTCGATGATATGCTTAAAAACGGAGAGCTCCTCGAATACAATATTTACGGCGACAACTGTTACGGTACTCCAAAATACGAGGTCGAAGATGCCTTGAATTCAGGGACAAGACTCATCTTAGATGTAGATGTTCACGGAGCAGAAAATGTTATGAAGATCTATCCGGATGTCAGAAGCATATTTATACTTCCGCCCTCTGCTTCCGAACAGCGTAAGCGTATAGAAAAAAGAGGCTCAAATACACCCGAGCAAATTGAAAAACGAATGAAAATTGCACAAGATGAAATTAAATGCTGGTCAAAATATGATTGCGTCATCATAAACGAAACAGGATGCACAAAAAAGACCGTAGAAAAAATTGCATCGGCAATGAACGGAACCCTGCCTGATCAATCCGGTATTGAAAAATTAATTGAAAACTATTTTAATTGCTGAACGAACCAGATATTATTTGTTCAATATGATTTAATTACATATTTTTCACTTTATAAGATTCTGTAATACAAAAAAGGAAAGGCCTGGTATTAATTATGTTATATCCAACTCCCGAAGAACTTTCAAAAGGAAAATACAACCGGTACGTTCTTGTTTCCGCAACCGCAAAATGTGCGCGTATGGTGACAGACGAGTATTGTAAATGCCGCGAAAATGCCGAACGTCAAATTGCGAACAAGGAGACAGAAAAAAGTATTGCTTCAATGATAAAAAAAGAAATCCGAGATGAAAAGGCTGTAAAATGTGCAATCAGACGTCTTTATTCCGGAGAATACAGCATTGTAGACAGTTCAATCAAACTTGAGGACGAATAATAATAAGGTTCAGCTTATTATCAAGGCAGGAGAAAGCGGAAATCAAACGGATATGAGTACAAAAGAAAACAAAACAAATATCCGCTCCGGAAATGACAACTCAAAATCTGCCGATCAAACGGTCGGTGCGGATATCTATGACAATACGGAATTATATTCAAGCGTATGTCTTATCGATATTCCGTATCACCTCGATCGGCTTTTTGATTATAAGGTTCCCGATGAATTTAAAGAAATTATCAGACGGGGAGACTTTGTCCGCGTTCCGTTCGGCGCAGGGAACCGTCAGCATCTTGCGCTTGTAATCTCATGTACCAACGATAAACCTGAGCTTGATACTAAAAAGTTAAAAGAGATCACCGAAGTTCTTCCTTCCGATATATCACTGTCAGAAGAACAGACCTCTCTTTGCGAGTACATGCACGAACATATTATCTGCCCCTACGGAGACGCCGTCCATGCAATAGTTCCGTCATTTATTATGGGAAAGGCTAAAACAGTCTATTCAGTCACTCAATACGGAATGGAAAAGCTTGACGAAATGCACTCACAGCAATGTCTGTCCGACACCGATAAAATTCGCATGGAAATTCTCAACGCAGTCTCGGCAAAACATGGAAAAATGACACGTTCCGCATTGCAGTCGGTATTTTCTCAAAAACAGCTCCGGCTTCTTTCTGCGCTTGAACGTACCGGAGCGATACACACCGAATTTTCAATAAACAGAATAGGAAAAAAATATGAAGAAACAGCTGTCTTAAAAATTGATTCGGAAGAAGCCGAAGAACTTTCCTTATCATTGTCGCGAAAAGCTCCTCTCATGGGCGCGGTACTCAGAGAGCTCGCTGCATGCAGCGAGCTTCAGCTGGATGAGCTAAAAAACCGTACAGGAGCGGGAAAAACCGTCATTCAAAGGCTTGAAGACCGCGGATTTCTTAAAATCGAAAAAAATGAAATATACCGTACAAATTTTACGGGCAGCAACAATGTTAAACAAGAGGCTCGCCCTCTTACTCCTGCACAAAGAACCGCTTATGAAAAACTCGAAAACATCTATTCCTCAGGAAAAGCTAAGGCTGTACTTCTTTACGGGGTTACAGGGAGCGGAAAAACCAGAGTGATTAAGGAGCTGATCGACCGTGTAATCGCCGACGGAAAAAAAGTTATCGTACTTGTACCTGAAATATCCCTGACGCCGCAGACTGTCGGCTATTTCTGTTCGTGTTACGGTACAAGGGTCGCCGTTATACACTCCATGCTCTCGCAGGGAGAAAGATATGACGCTTGGAGATCGATGAAACGCGGAGACGTTGATATTTGTATCGGAACGCGCTCCGCCGTGTTTGCTCCGTTCGATAACATTGGCATGATTGTAATCGACGAAGAGCAGGAGCATACATATAAATCAGATACAAGTCCAAAATATCATGCGCGTGATATCGCCCGCTTCAGATGTGCAGCAAATAACGCCGTACTGCTTTTGGCGTCAGCAACGCCGTCGATCGAAACCTACTACCGCGCAGAGACCGGAAGATATTTGACAGTAAGGCTTACAGAACGCATAGGCGGTACATCGCTGCCCGAAACCATCATTTCAAATGTGTCAGGGCTGCAAAAAAGCGGAGGAGGTCTTATCGGTTCGGAGCTTGACTCAGAAATAAAGAAAACACTTTCAAAGGGCAGACAAGCGATTCTGTTTATGAACAGACGCGGGTACAATCACTTTATTTCCTGTCCGTCATGCGGAGAGGCGCTTCGCTGTCCGAATTGCAGTATTTCACTTACATATCACGCATTACCGAACGGAATCGGAGAACTCAGGTGCCATATGTGCGGTTACAAAGGACAGGTCCCGAAAAACTGTCCGTCATGCGGAAAACCTCATCTTGTACATTTTGGCGCGGGCATTCAGAAAGTTGAAGAAGAACTGAAATTAAAATACCCCGCCGCACGTATTATGCGTATGGACGCCGATACAACATCGTCAAAAAACTCATTTTATAATATGATCGACAGATTTCGAGAAGGAGAGGCAGACATACTTATAGGTACCCAAATGGTCACTAAAGGACACGATTTTCCCGGGGTCGACGTTTCAGGCGTTATTTTAGCCGATACATCTCTCTATCTCGACGATTACAGAGCTAATGAACGTACTTTTTCAATGCTCACACAATTAATCGGACGCTCAGGACGTTCGGACAAACAGGGACATGCAGTTATTCAGACGTTCTCTCCCGAACATCCGATAATAAAGCTTGCATCGGAGCAAAATTATGACGCCTTCTATAAAAGCGAAATCGAATTTCGAAGGGCAATGTTATTTCCTCCGTTCTGCCGAATTGCGCTTATCAGTATAACAGCGGAAGATGAACGAACGGTTGCAGACATCTCTATAAAGCTGCATACTGATTTATGCACACTTTTGAAAGGTGAATTCAGCGATGTCCGTATGATTATTTTCGGCCCTTATGAGGCGCAGGTGTATCGTGTAAACAAACGCTATCGATATAGAATTATATGCAAACTGCGTTCCGATTTCCGTACAAGGCTTCTTCTGCGTTCCATACTTCAAAAATATAGCGGAAACGGGACGACTGATTATACAGTGGGAATTGATATCGATCCAAGTAATCTTTAAAATGTGTGGCAATAATATAAAATAGCCGAAATATCTGTATTATGCTAAATGAAAGGAAGCTTCATAATAATGGCAACTCTAAATATAATAAAAGAAGGAGATCCGATTCTCCGTAAAAAAAGTAAACCCGTCAAAGAGATTACACCGCGCATAATCCGCCTTCTTGATGATATGAAGGAAACGCTTATAGCCGCCGAAGGAGCCGGTCTTGCAGCCGTTCAAGTAGGTGTACTGCGCCGTATAGTTCTTGTTGAACATGAAAAGGCAGGACTGCTTGAACTTATTAATCCGGAAATAATAAAAAGTTCTGACGCGCACCAGCAAGAGCTTGAGGGATGCCTGTCAATTCCGGGCAAGTGGGGAATAACCGATCGTCCCGAAAGTGTCACTATTCGTGCTATGGACCGAAACGGTAAATATTTTACTATATCCGGAGACGGATTATCGGCACGGGCTTTCTGTCATGAGCTTGATCACCTTGACGGAATTCTTTATACAGACAGAGCAATTCACATGCTGACACCTGAGGAACTGAAAGAAATGAAAGATTGAGAATATTTCTTTACTGCCAATCCTAAACCGTTAAAGCAGCCAAACAGAGATAAAAGAAATGCATGGGAAGGAAACGGATAATTATTATGAAAGTGCTTTTTATGGGAACTCCTGATTTTGCAAAGACAGCCTTTGAATGTTTGTGTGACAATGAATTTGAGGTTGTCGGAGCAGTAACTCAACCCGACAAGCCGAAAGGCAGAGGCTATTTATTGATGCCTCCTCCGGTAAAGGAAGCGGCGCTGTCGCGCGGTATTAAGGTATTACAGCCGCAAACGCTCAAAAACGAAGAATTCAAAAATGAGCTTGAAAGACTTTCTCCGGACATTATAGTCGTTGCGGCATACGGAAAGCTCCTTCCCGATTACGTTCTGAATAACCCCAAATACGGCTGCGTCAACATCCACGCCTCTCTTCTTCCGAGATGGCGCGGAGCGGCTCCGATACAGCGGTGCATTATGGCCGGAGACAAAAAAACCGGTATTACAACAATGCTGATGGACGCGGGACTTGACACAGGAGACATCCTTGAAACCTCGGAAACAGAAATACTGGATACAGACAATTTTGAAACCCTTCATAACAGGTTGTCTATACTCGGCGCCGAGCTGATAGTATCAACGCTTCGCAGAATAGAAAACGGAGAATGCGGAAACCTGAGACGCAGGCAAAGCAATGAAAATATGACATACGCAGCCAAAATCGAAAAAACAGACTGCATAATCAATTTTGACAAAAGCAATTTCGAAGTTTTTAATATTATCCGCGCGCTTTCCCCCTCTCCGCTTTCATATTCCATGCTCCGCGGAAAACGTATTAAATTCACCGACGCAAAGCTTCCGTCCGAAACAGCAGAATTTAAAAATGTCATTCCGGGAACCGTAGTATCTGTTTCGGAAGGCATAATTACAGTAAAATGCGGAAAAGGTAATATAGAAATAACCGGCGTCCTTCCCGAAGGTAAAAAAAGAACTACATCGGCAGATTTTATCCGCGGCAGAGGCATCCGCGAAGGAGATTCTTTTAAATTAATGTGATAAATCCAGAATGGAGGTGCTTTTATGTATTTTAGTATATACGATATGTATTTCATGCTTCCTGCAATCATCGTAACACTATGGGCACAGTTTAAGGTAAAAAGTACGTTTTCAAAATACTCTTCCGTGAAAACACAAAATGGAAAATCAGGGTTTGAAGCGGCAAGAAATATACTTGATCAGAATGGTCTTCAAAATATTCCGATAGAGCTTGTAAACGGTAAGCTGACCGATCACTACGACCCCAAAGCCGGAGTTATCCGTCTTTCCGATGAGGTTTACAACGGACGTTCGGTCTCCGCAATCGGAGTAGCGGCTCACGAAGCAGGTCATGCGGTTCAGTACGCGGAACAATACACTCCGGTATATATCAGAAGCGCAATCGTACCGATGACTAACATATGCTCATATATTTCATATCCTCTTATCATAATCGGTATTTTGTTATCGTCTCCATTACTCGCTCGCGTAGGAGTTATACTCTTTGCAATGGTAGTGCTGTTTCAGCTCGTCACTCTTCCCGTTGAGTTCAACGCAAGTGCGCGCGCAATCCGCACACTACCCTCTCTCGGATTAAACGAAGATGAGATAATCGGCTCTAAGCGTGTCCTCAGAGCTGCCGCAATGACCTATGTCGCAGCACTTTTTACGGCTTTGATGAATTTCCTGCGTCTGCTGACATACGTAAACAGGAATCAAAAAAGAAGATAGCGAAAAAGATCCTAAAACGATTGACGTTTACGAGACCTATGCAGAAATAAATTGACGCCTCATTAAATAAAAGCCTGTAAACCATCACGTAGAATTGCAGAACCGTACCCATTACACCGAAAAGTAAAGATGTCCCTGCTTTATAGAGACAGGGACATTTTCGTTTAATTATAAAACACAATAGTCTTATCACAAAAGGATATAATTACAGCCATGAACAAAGCAGTTAAGGATTTTATAGGAGAATACAAATATAAAATCGAGACGCATGCGCACTCATCTCCGGCAAGCCCCTGCGGAGTATTTGAGCCGGAGGAAGTCATCCGATTGTATGCCGAGTGCGGATATAACGGAATAGTCCTCACCAATCACCTGTATTCATATATGCAGTCAGATAAAGAAAGTGTCCGGCAAACCGTAAAACGTCACGCCGACGATTACGAACGCGCCGCAAGTGAAAGCGGAAAATACGGTATTAAAGCATATTACGGACTTGAAATACGTTTCGACGGACATCCAAATGATTACCTTATATATGGAATAGATATAGCTGATACGGAAAATATTTTTCCGTATCTCAAAGAATCGCTTATAAAGTTCCGATCCGAGTATCAAAATCCAAGTATGCTGCTTATTCAGGCTCACCCATGCAGACCTGGAATAGAGCTCGCTCCGCCCAATCTTATAGACGGTGTTGAGGTACTCAATTTCCAGCCAAACAGCAACAACGGAAATTGCTATGCCGCAAAGTTTGCACGCAAAGTCGGAGGGGTTATAACATCCGGAAGCGATTTTCACTTTCCCGATACGCAGGGACTCGGCGGAATTTATACCAAATATCTGCCTAAAGACAGCAAGGAGCTTGCGTCACTTCTGCGAAACGGAGACTATTTACTTGATATAGGCGGACTTCCTTTAATTCCGGAGTTTATGATATAACAAAATAAGAAAAATTTCTATATATAATTTATATTATTTAATGCGGGCGGACATAAGCGTTCAATAAGGTACAAAGCGCCGTCATAAGACGATAAAGTGAAATTGTACCGTCACTGAAGGAAGTCGGCGGAAACCGCCGCGTCAGAGGCGAGGGACATCCTGCTTATTGCTTAAAATCTTCAAAAATCTGAAAACCGCAGTGCACTTTTTCACTCTGTTTGCGACTATCGGCACAGATACAAAGAAAGAACATGGTAATTAAAATGAATGATCAAAGCAACGATAAAAATGTAAACATTACGAGCAGTCGGTCTGTAACCGAGAAAAAGAAAATTTCTGAAACTAACAAAACTAAAATAAATATAAGAGCCGCAGTTTTTCGTGAGCTATGTCATTACGCTGAAAACGATACATTTATAAATATCTCGCTTGACAACACTATAAAAAAGCTGAATATCACCGGATATGACAGAGATTTTTTCACAGCACTCGTATACGGTACCGTCGAAAGACAGATAACACTGGATTACTTTTTGTCCAAGCTTTCCTCAAAACCGCTAAAAAAGCTTGATTTGACGGTACTCACAGCTCTCCGTATGGGTGCGTATCAGATATTGTTTATGGACCGTATTCCCGACAGTGCAGCCTGCAATGAAAGCGTGAAACTCATAAAAAAATGTACGTCGAGCGCCGCTCCGTTTGTAAATGCTGTTCTCCGCTCTCTCATAAGACAAAAGGACTCTATTATTCTTCCGGACAAAACTAAATCTCCGGAAAAATATCTCTCGGTCCGTTATTCCGTGCCGGAAAATTTAATTGTTATGTGGGAAAAAATGTACGGCCGGGAAATAACCGAAAATATTCTTTCCGGAATTGACACTCCTCCGGCAATAACTCTTCGCGCCAATACTCTGAAAATAACACGCGAAGAGCTTTTATACAAACTGACAAATAAAGGTATAGACGCTGTTCCGTCTCCGGAATCAAAATATGGTATACGTCTGCGCAAATCCGTTCCGGTCAGCACTCTCGAATGTCTGGAAAACGGTCTGTGCATAGTTCAGGATGACGCGTCATCACTGACCGTAGAAGCTCTTGATCCTATGCCCGGCAATACGGTAATAGACGTTTGCTCCGCACCCGGAGGAAAAAGCATATCCGCCGCGATGATGATGAAAAACAAAGGTAAAATTCTGTCTTTTGATTTATACGAAAACAAATTAAAGCTCATAAACGACAGCGCCGAACGCCTCGGAGTCAGTATTATTCAAACCGAATGTTTTGACAGCTCCGGGTATAAAAAAGAGCTTGAAAATACCGCCGACCGCGTCATCTGTGACGTCCCGTGTTCAGGACTGGGCGTTCTCGCAAAAAAGCCTGACATCCGATGCAGAGCATTCGAGCGCGTATACGATGTCAGCGAATCCGTATTAACCTCGCTTCAATATAAAATACTGTGCAGCACGTCACGTTATTTGAAGAAAAACGGCAAAATGATTTATTCGACATGTACATTAAATAAGCATGAAAACGAAGATATAGCAAACCGTTTTGTATCAGAACATCCCGACTTCAAAATTCTCTCGGTCCGTACATTTTTCCCTGACGGAACATTGGATGCACATCTGCGTACAGACGGCTTTTTTTATGCTTTAATTACGCGAACATAACTTTTGCCGCTTTATAGTCAATGTAATTTAAATATGCGGTTCGATATACATTACCGAAATTATATACCTATTGATTTTATCCGTTATTTATTAAATTATCATAATTAAAGGCAGATATACGCACGTGAAACCGCCGTATATCTGCCTTTATTATTAATACGCTTAAGTCAAACCGATATTTTCCCATTTAAACAGTCTATCGCTGCTCTGCTGATATGGAACCGATTATTCGTCGTCGACATTCCAGTTGTGGTAAACATTCACTACGTCGTCGTTTTCTTCCAAATGTTCGAGAAGCAGATTCATCTTTTTTATATCTTCTTCATCGGTAAGTTCAACATAGTTTGAAGGAATCTTGTCAGTATCGCATGACGCAAGCACATATCCCTTATTTTCAAGCTCATCACGGACAAAATCAAGATCTTCGGGAAGCGTATATATTTCAAAAATATCTCCGTCCGAAGAAAAATCCTCCGCGCCGGCTTCAAGAGCAGCCTCCATAAGGCTGTCAGAATCAATTTTTTTATCTTCGTTATCCACAACAATAACACCTTTTTCGGTGAAGAGGTAGCTTACACAGCCGTTTTGACCGAGATTTCCGCCGTATTTATCGAAAAAGTGCCGAACTTCAGAAGCTGTCCTGTTCCTATTATCGGTAGCCGCCTCAACAATGACAGCGACTCCGGACGGTCCATACCCTTCATATAAAATTTCCTCATATACCGTTCCGTCGGCGCCGCTCGCTTTTTTTATAATTCGCTCTATATTGTCATTTGGGACATTAAGAGATTTTGCTTTAGAAATTAGGTCACGCAGCTTTGAGTTTGAAACCGGATCCGGGCCGCCCGCTTTTACGGCAACCGATATTTCCTTTCCGACTTTAGTAAAGACACTGGCTCTCTGAGCATCAGTCTTCTCCTTTTTATGCATTATATTTTTCCACTTACTGTGTCCGGACATTATAATTACACCGACCTTTGATATTAAAGGTTTTCCTTTCTATATATTTAACTACTGGTATACAAATTCAAATTTTTTCAGGAGTACGCATACATATGAGATGGAGCGCATTTCCGAGAACATTTTTCACAGCTGCCACAGTTCGGATTCTGAATGCCTTCTGCTCCGCGGTTTCGGCTCCAACGATCGGGCAATCATGATAAAACTTGTTAAACGCCGAACAGAGCTCGTATATATATCTTGTAATAATTGACGGCTCATATTCCGCAAGCGCATACTTTATGCGTTCAGGAAAGAATGAAAGCACACGAAGAAGTTCTCTCTCCGGCGCTGAAACCGCAAACCCGGAATATTCGTCAGCAGACGGAATTCCGTCAGTCTTTGAAAGTATGCTGCAAGCCCGTGCATATGTATACTGCGCATACGGTCCCGTGTTTCCTTCAAAGGAAAGCGCATCCTCTAACTTGAAGCTTATATCCTTAATTCTGCTGTTCAAAAGATAGTAGTATACGACTGCCCCGACTCCCACTGCTTCGGCAACCTCTTCCTTGTTTTCAAGCTGTTGATTTTTCTGTTCTATAAGAACCGAAACCTTCTCAATTGCCATTTCAAACAAATCCTTTAGGAGAACTACATTTCCCGTCCTCGTCGCAAGTTTTTCACCGTTGACGCTTACCGTACCGTACGGAACATGTACAAGCCTGTCGTACCAGTCATATCCCATAAGCTCAATGACCTTGAACAACTGAGCAAAATGTAAGCTCTGCCCCGAAGAGGTGACATAAATACACTTGTCAAAGTCATATGTTCTTTTTCTGTAAACCGCGGCGGCGATATCCCGTGCCGGATAAAGTGTGGAACCGTCCCTTTTCAAAATCAGACACGGAGGCATTCCGTATTCCTCAAGATCTACAATAGAAGCTCCGTCATCTATCTTGAGCAAATGCTTTTCTCGAAGCCTCTCAACCTGTTCCGGCATCTTGTCGGTATAAAAGCTCTCTCCTTTATAGGAATCAAACTCGATATCAAGCTGTCTGTATGTTTTTTCATATTCCTTAAGGCTTATATCTACAAACCACTTCCGGAGCTTAATATTTTCTTCGTCACCGTTTTCAAGCTTTGTAAACTCAGCTCTTGCGTTATCATTAAGCTCCGAATTAAGCTCTGCCTCGTTATGAAACTTTACATACAGCGAAACAAGTTCGTCAATACCGCCTTTTTCTATACTTTCCTCAGAACCCCACATGCGGTATGCTGTAATAAGCTTTCCGAACTGTGTTCCCCAATCGCCGAGATGGTTAATACCGACACATTTGTAACCTGCAAACTCATGAATTTTTTTCAGTGAATGACCTATTACAGTAGTGCCAAGATGTCCTATATGAAAAGGCTTTGCCACATTGGGTGAAGAATAGTCGAGAACAACCGTCCTGCCATCCCCTTCGTCCGATGAACCATACTGCTTGTCAGAGTCAAGAATCTGACGAAGGAGGTTATCGGAAAGATAACCGTCAGAAACAGTAAAATTCAGATATCCGCCAAAGGATGTGATTTTTCCGACACCGTCGGGAACAGCCTCCGCCAGCTCGTCGGATAAAGACTGGGCAATAACCGGAGGAGCCTTACGGAGCGTCTTGCTGAGTTTAAAACACGGAAGAGCTATATCTCCCATATCCCTGTCAGGCGGATACTCAAGCATTTCATATATATCAGCCGCAGCAGCGTCCGCGGAAAAAGACCTTTTCATTGCTCCGCACAGAGCTTCGGCTATATTCATTTTGATTTTAAGCATAAAAAACCAGTGCCTCTGCAATGCAAAGGCTTCCTTTCATTTAATACTCATACTTCAATCTATTATCTAATAATATAACATATTTTCATACAAAATTCAAGATGCTTTATTTATTTTTCGCTCTATTAGAAAAAATACTTGACAAAACAGAATCTATATGTTATACTCTGTAAAGTATTTTGCTTTACAGGTGATGAGATGACTGAAAAAGACAATGAGAATGACGGTTCTGCTCTCCGAAATATAAAGAGTTCGGGAAATATAAGCCTTGGCTTCTTGCTTGATTTTTACGGAGAGCTTCTTACTCCAAGGCAACGTGAACTCTCAGAATATTATTATAACGACGATCTCTCACTTAGCGAGATTGCAGAGCTTACAGGGCTCACAAGACAAGGAGTCAGGGCTTCGCTTGAAAAAAGCAGATCAATTCTGCTGAATTACGAAAATAAATTGGGGCTTTGTGATAAATTTCTCTCATTACGTGAAGAAAGTGAAAATATTATTAAAGAAATTAAAAAGCTGACCGAAGACGGAAATACAGATACTATAGGCCTCTGCGACGCCGTAAACCGTCTGAAAAGTCTTTACGAATAGAATTCCAAAAATATGTGAAAAGTCTTTGCGAATAGAATTTCAACAATAACGGAGGTTTGCAGTGTTTGATAATTTAGTCGAAAAAATGAACTCGGCATTTAAAAAATTCCGAAGCAAGGGCAAGCTTACCGAAGCTGATGTAAAAGAAGGCATGCGGGAAATAAAACTCGCTTTGCTTGAAGCAGATGTCAACTATAAGGTTGTAAGAGATTTCATAAAAACGGTTACCGAAAGAGCTGTCGGAACAGATGTCCTGGAAAGCTTGATGCCCGGTCAGCAAATCGTAAAAATTGTAAATGAAGAGCTGACAAACACGATGGGAGGCACTCAGTCAAAGCTTGCAATTTCCTCAAAACCTCCGACAATCGTTATGATGACCGGACTCCAGGGCGCGGGTAAAACCACGCATGCCGCAAAGCTTGCCGGACTCTACAAAAAACAGGGAAAACGGCCTCTGCTCGTCGCGTGCGACGTATACCGTCCCGCAGCAATCAAACAGCTTCAGGTTGTAGGAGCACAGCTCGACATTCCCGTTTTCGCAATAGAAAATGAAAACAACGCAGTCAAAATTGCGTGCGAAGGAATTGAACATGCGGCAAAGCACGGACACGACATGGTTTTCATAGACACTGCAGGTCGGCTTCACATAGACGAGGCCATGATGAATGAACTGCAGGAAATAAAGACAGCGGTTAATCCGCATGAAATTCTGCTTGTCGTCGATTCAATGACAGGTCAAGATGCTGTTAACGTTGCACAATCCTTCAATGAACTGCTCGACATAACCGGTGTAATACTTACAAAACTCGACGGTGATACAAGAGGCGGAGCTGCACTCAGCGTTCGGTACGTTACCGGAAAGCCGATAAAATTTGTGGGAACCGGCGAAAAGCTCGATACTATAGAACCTTTTTATCCTGACCGTATGGCAAGCCGTATTCTCGGTATGGGAGATGTTCTCACTCTGATTGAAAAGGCACAAACAAGCTTCGACGAAAAAAAAGCCGCCGAACTTGAACAAAAAATGCGAAAATCGCAGTTTACACTTGACGATTATCTTGAACAATTCGGTCAGATACGAAATATGGGTTCCATCGAACAGCTTTTGTCAATGCTCCCCGGTGTAAAACCGGATGCCATGAAAGATGTGAAGGTTGACGAAAAAGCGATTGACCGTATGGAGGCAATCATCCGCTCCATGACAGTTAAGGAGCGGGAAAAGCCAGACATCATAAACACTTCGCGTAAACGTAGAATTGCGACAGGAAGCGGTACATCCGTTGAAGAGGTAAATCGGCTGCTCAAGCAATTTGACCAAACAAATAAAATGATGAAACAGCTTTCCGGCAATTTACTTGGCCGCAAAGCAAAAAAACTATTCGGTAAAAAGGGCAAAATGCCTTTTTGATAAATAATTTATATAAAATTTGGAGGAAATAAAAATGGTTAAAATCAGACTCAGAAGAATGGGTTCAAAAAAGAATGCTTTTTACAGAATTATAGTTGCAGACTCAAGAAGTCCACGAGACGGTCGTTTCATTGAGGAAATCGGATACTATAACCCGCTTACTGAGCCGGCAGATGTAAAAATTGACGGCGAAAAAGCTAAGGCATGGATTGCAAACGGTGCTCAGCCTACCGATACCGTACGAGCTATACTTAAGAAAAACGGTATTATTGACTGATCTGCATCGTATTGTCAATATACGCAATATGAAGCCGATTTTTAATTTTTCGGTATTTGAAAAAGGGGTTAAAAATAACTCATTTATAGTTTTTTTACCCCTGTAAGCCTGAAAGAAAGGAAGCCTTACTAAAATGGCAGATCTTAATAAGTTGCTGACGGATATATCACGCTCTATAGTTGACAATCCGGACGGTGTTACAGTTACGGAAACATCCGATGATAACGGTACAGTATGCTTCGAGCTGAAGGTCTCCGAAAACGATGTAGGAAAAGTAATCGGAAGGCACGGCCGTATAGCCAAAGCCATTCGTATGGTTATGAAGGCGGCCGCAAGTACAGAAGGCAAAAGAGTATCCGTGGACATAAGATAAATTTGTTCTGTTTACCCAATATTAAATTATAGAACCAAGAGCTTTCACAATTCAAGAAATGCTGCTTTCCATTATTTATTCTGACAATTACTGTGAATTATTTTGCATGAAAAGCGTTCAGAAAGATTTAATGCAGCATTTTACCAGCAGTGGCAGCTCTTTTTCTATTGAGCAAAAATAGATAAATCCACCATTGTAAGCTTATGCATATACAAGAAGTTTTTGTTTTCAGATTTATTTACCTATATATCAACGAATCATATAATTTTTTGTATTTATTTCACAGATATTTGATGCACATCTTGACTTTTATTTTAAAGTGTGTTATTATACTATACGTTATATATTATAAAATATATTTGAAATTTCAACCTGATTTACCATAAAAAAGTTCTATAAAAGATTAAAATCAAGAAAGAAAGTTTATGTGACAAATTGTACTGCTTACGTAAAATATACTGCTATAGAAATATTGAAGTATATAAAAACAAAGTCAAAACAGAAATCGGCAGACGGCATCAGTAACTTATTTTCGGATGTTTATCAGTTGAATTTTAATCTGATTTTTTGGATTTGTACGGCAGACAGTAAAATGAAAGGAATGTTAAAGAAACCATGGAGTACTATATCGATAGTGCAAACACAATTGCAATTGAAAAGCTTGTAAGAGATTTTCCGATAGCGGGAGTTACAACTAACCCCTCTATTATAAATAAAGCGAATACTGAACTTGCACCTCTGCTTAAAAAAATTCGGACAATTATAGGAGATGACCGAAAGATTTTTGTACAGACGCTTGCCGACAGACCGGAAGATGTTCTTGCAGATGCTGAAGCGGTAAAGGAAACCATCGGAGAAAATATTTCAATTAAAGTACCCTGCACTGCGTCGGGACTTCATGCAATGTCACTTCTCAAAGAAAACGGTTATGTTGTAACGGCAACCGCCGTATTTACTCCTCAGCAGGCTCTGCTTGCGGCGACTTCCGGTGCCGATTATGTAGCCCCTTATGTTAATCGACTCGACAGTATTACAAGTGACGGCGTTAGAGTTGTAGAAGAAACAATTAATCTTTTCACCTTAACCGGAATTAAAAGTGTCGTTCTTGCGGCAAGCTTTAAGAACGCCGAACAAGTTCATCGTGCAATGCTTGCCGGATGTCAGACAGCTACAATTGCGCCTGAGCTTTTCCCTGCTCTCATCAATCATCCGATGACAAAGGTCGCTCTTGAACAATTCAACAATGACTGGGCAAGAGTTTACGGAGAAGAATGCAGTTCTGTCAGAGAACTTCTTTCCGGAAGCAACAGATAATTCAGAAAAAATAATAAATGTAAAGGCGGTGCAGCGCTTTTACCGTAAATTATATCTTACGGTATAGCTATGCATTGCCTTTTTATTATTTTCTATAATATGCATAGCAACCAAGAAGCGATTCAGCAACGGTTGTATCGCCGCGATAACGATAATATTATAAAGATAACATAACTACAATATAAACAACACAGCGTGGACATATTAATTCATTTATATAAAGTTTTATACATCAGATTTCTCTCATAAAGCGCATGAACGAAAACTGATGAAGAATTGCAAAATTCAACAAAAGAAAGGAAGATATTGATTATGAAAAACAACAATACCAGATACATATGCGAAGGCGCACTTATCGCCGTACTTTATATAGTTCTCACATATATTTCTGCTCTGTTTAATCTTTCGTCGGGAGTAATCCAGCTGCGTCTTTCGGAAGCACTGTGCATACTTCCAATATTTACACCGTCTGCAATCCCCGGATTGGCAATCGGCTGTCTGCTTTCAAATTTATTTACCGGAAGCATTATAATAGATGTTATTTTCGGTTCTATAGCCACATTGATTGGTGCAATCTTTACACGTCTGCTTCGCAGACACACAATTCCAGCACTCCTATCTCCTGTTCTGTCAAACACAATAATTATTCCTATAATATTAAAATATGCGTATCACGCAGACGATGCATATTGGTTTATAATTATAACCGTTTTCGCAGGTGAACTCATATCTGCCGGAATATTAGGATACATACTGCGCAGAGCACTGAAAGCACGCAGACTGAATAAACTTTTTCCAAGCAGCGATGTATAATTAAATGAATAACGACCACATCATATTATCGTTATCGCGGCAGCTTGCTGTCGATTAGACGGCGACTGACAGGCTATCCCTATATAAAAAGCGAATATCTTCATCTTTCGGCAAAACATAATTCAACACTGATATATCAATAATATTAGGTAATTTATCGAATAGCTACATAAATATACATATAAAAAACTCTTCACAAATAAAATTGAAAATATTAACCGTATAAATAGTTTTTTTCCGGCATATACTAAAGCTGGAAATACAAATGAAAGGATGCTGTTAATATGCCAGATTTTATAATTGAAGGAATCAAAGGAACCGAAACCGAAAAAAATTTGTACTTTGCGCTCGGAGGAGAAAGCCAAGCATACTTTAAGTACGGGGTTTATGCAAAAAAGGCAAGTCAGGACGGATTCGAAGAAATCAAAAATGTTTTTAAGGAAATTTCCGAAAATGAAAAAGCTCATGCCGAGGTATGGTTCAGATTTCTCGGCGGAAAAGGCTCAACCCGTCAAAACTTAGAAGCTGCGGCCGGCGGAGAAAATTACGAGTGGGCTGAAATGTACAAAGGTTTCGCAGAAACAGCACGAAAAGAAGGGTTTCCTGCAATAGCGGATATGTTCGAGCGTGTTGCAGCCGTCGAAATGCGGCATGAAAAAGTTTACCGCAGTTATATTGAAAAGCTTGATAACGGAGAAATGTTTAAAGGAAACGGTGCAGAAACAAAATGGATATGTCTTAATTGCGGATATATTCATACAGGAGCAGAGCCGCCAAAAATCTGCCCGCTATGCTCACATCCGCAGAGTTACTTTAAAGAGTATAACTGAAAACAAGAAGTCCGCACCTCTAATGAGGCGAATTCAAACCGCTTTTTCAGCGACATGACGGTCCTCCACAGAATCGCCTTATGTCGGGCTCTTTGTTCCTTATTGAATTAAAAAAATCAATAAAAAAGAAGTGAAAAGAACAAGGTATAAATACCATGTTCTTTTTATTTTTTAATATTTCTCTCGTTTTATGACATCTTTAAAGCCTTCAATATTAAAGAAATTAAAGGACCGTTATTTTATTTACATAATATATTTGCTACCGACATACGATAAACTCTTACTGTAAAAAATAAAACAATTATTATCGGGAGGTTAAAATCCATGACAGGTATTTTGCATGCTTTAGAATGGACAAATAAATATATCTTTTCACCGCTCCTTCCAATACTTATCTTTGGCGCCGGTATTTATTTTGCATTTGCACTTCGATTTTTCTGTATCACTCATCCGGTCAAGTTTCTTAGAGTTTTCTTTCCCAAAAAAGAAAAAAGAGAGAAAAGCGATAAGGAAAGCATTTCACCTTTTAAAGCGGTAACATTGGCTCTTGCCGGAACACTTGGCGTCGGTAACATAATAGGCGTATCAGCTGCGATTATGGCAGGAGGCTTCGGAGCAATTTTCTGGATGTGGTGCAGTGCCATTGCGGCAATGATGGTAAAATACGCAGAAATTGTTCTTGCTGTTAAAAGCCGCATTAAGCTGCCGGATGACAAAGGGGGAGAAAAGTTTCACGGCGGAGCGATGTACTATATAAAAAATAGTGTATTCGCCGCAATTTTCGCCTCACTTTGCATAGCCAGTTCATTTTTTCTCGGAAACATAATACAAGTCAAAGCGGCTTCAGATGCAATCAACAGTACCTTCGGCGTTCCTCCGCTGATGGTGGGATGTGTAATCGCAATTCTCTGTGCGATAATCATCGGAGGCGGAGTACACAATATATCGGATTTTACCGTTAAAATAATTCCTGTTTTATCAGCCCTTTACATTGCGGCATCGCTCTACATAATAATAATTAACGGTTCACGCATACCGGACGCTATATGCCGAATATTTGCCGATGCATTTACTCCTGAAGCGTCATTTGGAGGAATCGGTGGATTTTTGCTGTGCAGAAGTATGAGATACGGAATAACACGCGGATTATTTTCAAACGAAGCAGGCTGCGGCACCGCACCCATTGCACACGCCGAAGCAGATACAAAGCACCCTGCCGCACAAGGCTGCTGGGGTATATTTGAAGTATTTACCGACACAATTCTGCTGTGCAGTATGACCGCTTTCGTAGTTATTTTTGCCTTTGACTCGGTAGGACAGTCATGTATCGGAGACACAAGCGGCATGCTTCTTGCGGTTAAAGCATATTCTTTATATCTCGGAGATTCGGCGGGAATGTTCATCTCTCTGTCCACTGCAATATTTGCGCTTGCAACATTAGTATGCTGGTCACACTATGGATTAGAGGGAGTATGGTACATAAGCCGTATAATAAAAAAGAAAAGGAACAAACCAATAAGCTTTGGTATGCTCCGTAATATGTATATTATTCTGTATTGTATTGCGGCTGCCCTCGGAGGAATTCTGTCCGGAGACATCATCTGGGCATTTTCCGATTTTGCTGTCGGCATAATGACATGCATAAATATTGCCGCTGTAATGAAAAATCGAAATGAAATAACTTTAGAAACAAAATCATATTTTGGATCTTGTCACAAATATTCAGCAACTATCAATCATCATCAAAATCTATCAGCTCCGCTCCAAAATCATCAGAACAGTAATCCTCAATTCCATCAAAATCTCCGTTTGAATCATAGTACGGCAAAAAAGTCTCTTCAGCCGGATCAAAATCTTTAGGAATGTCATCGGCATTAGCTCCGGCAATTTTATACGCAGAATAAAAACCGGCAGATTCAGTTC
Organism: uncultured Eubacteriales bacterium; assembly: GCA_948467545.1. Lineage (GTDB taxonomy): Bacteria > Bacillota > Clostridia > Oscillospirales > CAG-272 > UMGS911. The sequence continues at coordinate 65,432 of CAOKER010000001.1, read as the reverse complement.
CTTTTCCGTTTTTATGAGAATTTGGATTTAGTTTTTTCCACAATTCAGAACCCTGAGCCGGCAAACGACTATATTCATCCTTATTTCTGTAAATTGAATGATACTTTCCTCCGTGAACTATAATATGGTCGACAAATTTAATATCCATATCATCACAAACCTTCTTTAAACGATCGGTAAACCGATTATCTGATACCGACGGCGTCAAATTGCCGTCCGAATGATTATGCGCAACCAAAATACCCTTAACCCCTTTGCTTAAAGCCTTTTTAAACAGCTTCGAAATATCAATATTCACTTCTCCAAAATCTCCGCGTGCAATATCATCAATCCATAAAATACGATTATTTGAATCAAGATAAGCTGCCTTAAAAATCTCCGAGCCCGAATCATAATTCATGACCGCAAGGCGTTCAATAACTTTTTGAATTCTTTCATCCGAATGATTTTCACAAAAAAGATAGGTTCTTTTGCGAAAATCAGACGTTTTCCGTTCTTTGACGTCTCCGTTCATTCCCTGTTCTTCTCTGTTATTGTTATTAATAAAAAAATCAACAGTTTCATTTATTAGCTTTATCAGCCCCGTAAGCGCAATATTTTCATTACCGTCACTCATAATCGCCACTGTATCGTCAGATAACAAATCACTGTAAGAGTCATATTTCCCTATAAAATACTCAATATCAGAAAAATCCGCGCTTCTATCCGAAAAAAGCAACAGCAGTTCAAAGATCTCGCGTATTGAAAAGTCTTCTAACCCGCAATTAATCAATTTAAAACACAATTCCGTAAGCCTTTCACCATGTTTTTTCACTTTTATGCCTCCGAGATTATATCCAAAAAGGTGTCCACCCCGATGACGGGAGCACACCTTTATATACTTGCAGGCAGATATTAGCCGTAAATTATAACATAATTTCAGAACAATAATTCTAAATTATATAAATTCAATCTTCTTTGTTTATATCTCCGCCATCTTCTCTGTATTTATGACCGTATCCTTTACCGTATTCCTTCCCGTATTCTCTTCCATAAGCATAACTATAATAATATCTTCCGCCTTTTCCCTTTTTGCTTACATCGTTAAGAACCGCGCCGATTATATTACATCCGCTTTTATTGAGCTGTTTAACCACATTCTGGGCAAGACGGTAGCTTACCTTCCCGGAACCGCACACAAGAACGGCGCTGTCCGAACAATTTGCGATAACCGCTGCATCTATAACAAGTCCAAGCGGAGGCGTGTCAATTATAACATAATCAAAAATTTCCTTTGATGAATTAATCAAAGATTTAAACTTGTTTCCATTCAAAAGATCAGTCGGGTTTGGAGGAACCTGACCGGAAAATATGACATAAAAACCCTCATACTGAGTTTCATATAAAACATCGGAAAGCGATACCTGACCTGATAGAAGCTGACTAAGCCCTTTAATTCCTCTTGCATTTGTATATTTATTGACAACAACAGAATTACGCATATCGGCGTCAATAAAAAGAACTTTCTTGCCGATTGACGCCAGTCCCTTGGAAAGCTCAAGTGATATCGTAGATTTTCCTTCATTAGGCATACAGCTTGTCATTGTAACAATCTGTACCTCGCTGCCGCAAAACTGCAGATTAGTCAAAAGCGATTTATAAGCCTCATCAGCGGCAAAGCCTTTACTTCTGCCAATATTATTTAAATTAATTTTCTGAACCTGCATTTTATAACCGTTCCTTTGCACAACTATGACAATTACTGTCCATCAAAATCAATAAGTCACATCTTTTTTGAGTTCGGAATAGTGCCAAGCACTGTAAGGCCTAAATAGCGCTCTATATCCTCCGGAGATTTTATTTTATCATCAAAATAAAATATTACAAACAGCACAGCGCATGTCAGAGCAAATCCGACCAGTGCGGCCTTAAGCGCGGTAGACGAGTATGCAAGATTACTCGGAGCAGTGGCTTCTTTACCATATGAGAAAACATTGACCTGATCGATACCGATAATGTTTTTGATTTTTTCTGTCGATACATCGCACAGCTCGTTGACAATAGCGCATGCGATTTTAGGATCTGCATTGCTGACAGACACATTGATTATAAGAGAGTCCGACTCGTTTGACACAGTTATATACGGGGAGACCGAGCTGTAACTAATATCAAGCGCAAGATTCTGAAGAGCCTCGCTGACAAGGACCTCTTCCTTTATCAGCTTCATACTGTCCTCAACTGTAGAGCTCGCAACATTGATATTCGCTGTGTTGATTTTATCACTGTTCTTGTCCATAAGATATATCTTCGCAGTCGATTTATATAGAGGAACGGTGGTAAATCTTGAATAAAAATAAGCGCCTGCACCGCATATACATGTTATAAGCACAATTATCCAAAGCTTATTAAGAAAAAAAAGCAAAAGTTCTGTAAAATCTATAGTCTTTTCTATACTGTCAGGAGTTTCACCTTCTGCGCTCCTCACAGTAGCTACAATTTCATTCTTTTCCATTATTATGACCATTCCTTCTCAGTATTTTAAGTGCATTATCTCTGAATAATGCCTCAGCATATTTCAAGCCGTACTTTTTCTCGACATATTCAAAGCATTCGGATAAGAGCGGAGCTCTCTCTTCTTTATTATGAGCGTCGGTAGCGACAAAATCAGCAAGACCGCAGCGAAGAAGCTTTTGAGTAAAATGTTTGCATGACACTCCGAAATCTCCGAGAACAGAAGACGCATTTATCTGAATCTTTACACCGTCGTCAGACAAAAGCTTTATGCAGTCAAATCTACGGTAAAAGCATCTGTAACGCTCGATATGAGCGAGCACAGGAACATATCCGCTTTTAAGAAGCTTCTGAAGTCCGCTGTATATAGTCTGTTTTTCCTCGTCCGGAAAAAATTCAACAAGCACGTATCTGCTGTTTCCAAGTGTAAAACAGCGTCCGGAATCTAACTTTTCCAAGCAGTCATTATGAAAAAAAAGCTCATTTCCGCACCAAAACCTCATGTCAGGATAACGCTGCGACGCATATGCTCTTATTCTTTCAAATTTTTCGGCCGAAAAAGTAATTTCCTCTCGTTTTTTTATCATAGGATTATAAAAATGAGGTGTCAGACAAATTCCGCGAATACCGTCTTTATAAGCAATTTCAAGCATTTCACACGTCATTTCTTCCGAAGACGCTCCGTCATCCACGCCAAACATCATGTGATTGTGAATATCTATAAATCCCGTCAATTGCTTCACCTACTATTCTTACGGAAATCCCTTTCATAAAAAACTAAATCTTATTGTTTCCGACACGCCGCATATCTGTCTCTCTCAGGCTGCAATTCATTAACAGCCGGCCGCAGACAGAGCCGATGAAATTTCCTTTTATACAAAAACATTCAATTTATTATATCATCAAATCAATTTCTTGTCAATACAGAAAGACTTTACATTTCAGCTAAAACGTACAAATAATCTGTATTCACAACGAAAAAAAACAAAATATTTTCCGCCGTTCTTCTGCAGCACCGTTTAATCAACAGGCGTACAGTAAAATACCCGAAATCCGTCACTTATAATGCTGTGCCCCGCATTCACGGCATCTTTCTCCGACTTATATATGCCAAACACACTCGGTCCGCTTCCGCTGAGGTTAGCGCCGGATGCGCCCAATCTTATAAGCTCATTGCGCACATGTCCGGCATAAGGGTTTACAAGCTCAAAAGTATTATACATAGCTCCGCATATTTCACTGATATCTTGACTTTCAAGAGCCGCAAGCATTCTGTTTTCAGCCGAAATTCCCGATTTGGCCGCATCAAGCTCCTTATACATAATTCCGGTTGATTTTTTCTTCCATTTTCCTACAACAATCAAAATCGTACAGTTCGGAAGAGCATGACAAGGGCTCATATCGTCCCCTATTCCGCGGCAATGCATCGGCGACCTGGACAGGCAAAAAGGAACATCCGCCCCAAGCGATGCGGCAATCTTAAAAAGGGTCTTTTCAGAAAACGGATTATCAAACAAACCATTTAAACCGCGAAGAACAGCGGCTGCATCGGCACTGCCTCCGGCCAATCCTGCTGCTAACGGTATATTTTTATTTATGCTTATACCGATACTTCCGCAGCCTACTTTCATATTCTCTCGATACATACATGCAAATTTCTCCGCCGCTGTGTACGCCAAATTATCATAACCGATTTTATTCAATTCCGGATGATCACATACAACCGATATACTGTCCGGCAGACTTAAATCACAGCTAATCTCCACCGTGTCATGAAGTGAAACTCTATGCATAATACTGTCAATAGTATGATAGCCGTCCTGCCTTTTACCCGTAATTTCAAGAAAAAGATTTATTTTAGCATAAGCCTTTTCAACAACTCTTTTTTTTACGCCATCGGACATATAAATCTTATAATCTCCTAATCTCTTAATTTCTTAGTCTCTTAATTTCCTAATCTCTTAATCCAGATTCTTATTCCGAAACTATCGAATAAGCTTAAAAATAATGTTCTTTTTAATATCAACCGCATGAATAGGACATAGCTCCTGACAGCAAAAGCATTTTATGCATCCCTTCCTGTCAATCACAGCCTTCCCGCCGCTAATCGAAATTGCATTTGCCGGACAATTCTCCGCGCACCTTCCGCATCCTACGCATTTTGATAAAATTACATCAGGTCTCGGCTGCAAAAACGGAGGCAGCAAAGAAAATATTTTTCCCCTTTTTGCGTCAGAATGAAGATAATCCTTGACTCTGAAAGAATTAATGTCATCCCCCAAAATACGCATTTCACCTTCTTTAGGACAAAGACCGCGCCGCTTTGCCTCTTCAACCATCGGAACCTCTCCGTCATGGCATATAATTTGAGAAGCCGCCAAATCGAGAGCATAGGGGTTTTCCGAGACAAGCAGACAGCCCACTTTTCTGGGAGTACCGCCCGAAGGTCCGTTTCCCTCCATACCGACTACGGCGTCGCAAAAGCTTATTACTCTCTTTGAACTGCAAAGCATATCGCATAGATCAATAAGTACATCTCCGAATTTTTGCTGATTTGAAAATCTGGCATGCATCTCAACCTTTTGAGTTCCGGGAATTACCCCAAACAGGTTTTTTACCGCATTAGTCATTCCTGTAAGAGTATGCGTTTTAAGCTTACAAACATTAAATATAACGTCTGCATCCGCAATAGCATTAATAACATTAAAGTTTTTGGAATTTTTAGCATTGGGTGCAGACATAGTACGAAATCCCATATCGGTATTAAGAACCGCGCCGGAATTCTTTGCCGCCTCGTCCACTTTGTTCACCTTATAATTGTGCTTCATAAGCGAAATCGTAAACGGGCCTCCGGGGCTCTCTGCAATCGTAACACTCGCACCGGATGAAACCGCAATTCTCGATACAGCTTCAATAATGGCAGGATTCGTGCAGGATGCCGTATCAGGCTTTGAAGCAACTACCAAATTAGGCTTAACGGCAATACGTTTTCCCGCAAAATCGGAAAGATCAATTTCCAACTCCGCAAGCTGTTTTCTTAATATTTTTTCTATCTCAGACGCATCATAATCATCGCACCGCCTGACAGATACACTGCAATTCATCATACTAAAACCACCTTTGTTTAAGGCTATTCTTTCATCACAAGCAAAACTGATTTTTCCTGCTCAGATATGTCTTTAATTATACAATATCTTTAGCCGCAAATCAATAAAAAAATAAATTTTATACGCGGCAATTTTCAAATGTTAATAACGAATTGCAGCTTGACACTGTACAAACAAAGTAGTATTATAACTGTATAGCAGACGTTCCTCCGCTTATGAGACGGCAGGCTGTTTCGGCTTTTTTCAGCGGCGTGATATTCCGCTGCCGAATTGCCCCGCGGCGGCGCTTTTAGACTTGTTGAAAAATATCATGAATCACACAATACGGACGGTATTTGAACCATGCTCTATAAAGAAAAGATCATAAAACCAATAGCATATATCCGTACCGAATTTCCCTCAAAATTCGGTATCCCAAGGCAGAGCTCTCTTAAAAATAATTTATTCGGCTCCATAGTTTTCGAGCCTAAATACAGTCATGAAGAGGCATTTCGCGGGCTTCAAGAATTTTCACATCTCTGGCTTATATGGCATTTTACGGAAACGGAAAAAAACGAACCTTCGCTTACAGTAAGACCGCCGAGACTCGGTGGAAATAAACGCATAGGCGTCTTTGCGTCGCGGTCTCCGTATCGTCCCAATGCACTCGGACTGTCCTGCGTAAAGCTTGAGAAGATATGCAGCGACAGAGAATCATGCAATATACCGTACTGCCCGCTCGGAAAAGAATCCTGCAAAAAACACAGCGGCATATCACTGCTTGTATCCGGAATAGATATGAAAGATAAAACGCCTATATTTGATATAAAACCGTATATACCGATAACAGACTGCCATCCTGACGCGTCGGAAGGGTATACATCTGTTACACAAAACCATATGCTATCGGTAATCATCCCCGAAAATATCAGATCGGTTATTCCTAAAGAAAAGCTTTCCCGGCTCATATCTGTTCTTGAAGATGACCCCCGTCCCGGTTACAGACATTCGGTGAATGATTCGGACAAAATATATCATCTTGAATTCGATATATATGATATTCCTTTTCGGGTAAAAGACGGTAAACTAATAGTCCTGGACAACATAAAAACAAATTAAATGCTTACATATGCGGCTGCTTCTCTTTCTCATTTCCGCCAATATATCTCTTTGCCTGAGTAGAAAAAAGCTCATAATAATGCCCGTGAAGATTCATAAGTTCATCATGACTTCCCTGTTCAATTATACTTCCGCTGCGAAGAACCACAATTTTATTTGCGACAGTTGCGCTTGACAGTCTGTGCGACACAAAAATCGTAGTTTTATCCTTGCGAAGCGAATCAAACTGATTATAAATTTCCTGTTCGGCAATCGCATCAAGCGAAGCCGTAGGCTCGTCAAGAATTACTATGTCTGAATCGGCATAAAATGCGCGTGCGATTGAAAGCTTCTGCCATTGTCCTACAGACAACTCAATACCGTTATTTTCAAAATAACGCATCAGCGGTGTATTATACTTATCCGGAAGCTTTTCGATAAACAAATCCGCTCCGCTTTGCCGAGCCGCATGCTGTATCATTTCAGGTTCCGCATCGGCTCTGATATTGCCGAACGCAATGTTTTCAGCAGCGTTCACCGCATACTTTCCAAAATCCTGAAAAATAATACCGTATATACTATACAGTTCTTCGGTATCATATTCCCGTATATCATGCCCGTCAAGCAATATTACTCCTTCAGTCGGATCGTACAGACGGGTAATCAGCTTAATAAGTGTAGTTTTTCCGGCCCCATTAAGTCCGACAAGTACAACCGTGTCACCGGGCTCTATTACAAGATTTATATTTTTAATGACATCCCTGTTTGTATTCGGATATCTAAATGAAACGTTTATAAGCTCCAGTTTATGACCGGTGTGGTGAATCGGATGCCTTGGATTATCAACAGTCGGAACAACGGTCGGTCTTTCATTCATAAAAGAAATCATATTATCAATAAACAGTGTACCCTCATAAATAGACGCCGTTGTAGTGATAAGCGTCGCAATTCCTGCCGATATCGAAGTAAGCGCACCGGTATACAGAGAATAATCCCCCACCTTGTAGGTACCGTTACATACTCCGTGAGCAATAAAAAGAAATAAACCGCAATTTATCATAGTTGAAAGCAGCGTCATAGCTATATGAAGCATACCTTCATTTACAAACAGTTTTTTCAGACCGGAAAAATAATTTCGAAATACTTTTTTATAGCGTTCGATAAAGAAATCGGCAAGTCCGAAAATACGAAGCTCCTTAGCCATATCCTTATCGGTAACTAAGGACGAATAATAGCTCATTTGACGGCGGTCTTTGGAACGATGACGCATATACAAAAAATTTTTACGTCTGTATGTAAAGTTTATTACAGCGGACGGAATACTTATAAGCGTTATAATCAGAGGTGCAAACGGACTAATCGCCCAAAGAATTACAATGAACGAAACCATACTGATCGCGGTACTTACAATAGTAAAATTAGAGTTTAATATCTGTATAGGACGATGTCCGGCTTCTCTGCTGGCATTTTCCAGCTTTTCATAAAAGTCAGGTATGTCAAAGCTTGATATATCTACATTTTTTGCCTTATTCATAATTTTGACATTGACATTGTTGACAACAAGCTCTCCGGCTATATTTGTGATAATTCCGTTTACTCTTGATACAATTGCGGTAATAAAAGATATAACAAACGTCATGACAAGCCAAAACATAACGGTTTTGAATGTATTTTCACCGGCGGATACAAATGAAGTATAAGAATCCGCAAGAGTATTCAGAAGCTTTGCATTGACAAAAGCACTGACAATCGGTGTAACTCCGTTAAAGACAGCCATGAAAACCATGGCAAACAATATCCATGGCCGTGTATCCCAAACAATCTTAAATATGTAAAAAAGACGAAACAAAAATTTTCCGATAAGTCTTTTAAGATAATCAGGCGTCTCACGAAACGATTTTGGTTTTGGTTCCTTAAGCTTTTCGGATGCCTCATTCATAAAAGGCGGCGGTCCTCCGGGATTCATAAAAACTCCTCCTTCATATTTTTGCAAAAATTCACTTTCGATGTTTCTTATGCACCTCAGATTTTACAATCATATAGCCATAGTCAAAATAAGACGCAAAATCTCTGTCTGTGACAGCGAAACAATACTCGTCAATCGAAAAGTGCAGCTTTGAGATTATTATATCACAGTACATCACTGCACTCAAGAAGAATTTATTAACTAATTAATTATTTTGTGAAAATATTGCCTCCGCCCCAAAAATATTATTTCTATGATTTAAGTAAGACATTTTCTTAAAAGCATAAATTTCAAAATTAAACCCTTGAAAAAACATTTTATCATTAATTTAGCTTAAACCGAGATCACTCTATATATGCCAGCAGGACGCAATAACCCCGCTGATGCGGCGAAGCTCTTCCGCCGCGTTAGAATAGTCAGGCATATAATTTTTAACGTGCCGCCAAAAACGCTCTCCGTGATTAGGTTCGGAAATATGACAAAGTTCATGCACTATAACAGAATCAATCGCATAAACAGATGCAAGCATTACTCTCCACGAAAAACAAATTCGTACATTTGAGTGACGTTTGTCATGAATACAACTTCCCCATTGTTTTTTCGCTGAAGTTATTTTAACCGGAGGACACTCCGTTCCAAGCTCAGAAGCAATTTCCGACATACGCACCGGCAGATAACGTTTTGCCAACGCAATATAAACCGATTCAAGAGCTTTCTCTATCTGTTCTCCGAAAAGATCTGATGCTATTACAAAACCGCAGTCAAATCTTCCCGCCACGGACGATACAGGTACTCTCAGAAGCTTTTCCGCAAATGTTCCTGAAAGCGCAGATATATCCGGAGCTGAAAATATATCTCCTTCGGAATAAATACCAAAACGAATTCCAAAAAGATAAGTATAGGATCCGTATGTGAGTTCAAAACATACATTTTTTCTCATAAAATAACCATATTCTAAAAGTTTTTTCTCAATAACACCGCGCTTCTTCTCAGCAAGACTGAGAATATAATCATTTGAAGTTCCGCGCGGAACTGTAACCTCAACAGTGTCGGGCGAAACAATACGAAAAGTTATGCTTTTTTTAGCACGGTCGGATATAATAATATTTAATTTATAGTCAGCCATTTTAATTAACATGCCTTTCTTTGTAATTTTTACCGCGAGACAAACAAAAATAAAAAATTTAACTGAAATTTGCATGGTTCTTCAAGCTTCACACCGCTTGTAATACCTTTAAAGTATTTTTATCAGCGTACGGTTTTACTGCAAAATTTCCGACGAATATACAGAAACGCTCCCGATTGTCAATAACGGGAGCGTTTGAGATATTTCTTATTAACAGCAAAACTCTGCGGCAGATATTCAGCCTAAACTTGCATATCGCAGATAAATACACTTGCATATCCTATTGCAGAAAAATATTTTATCCGGCTATACGTCTTATTTAGATTCCTGAAGACGTCTTTCGAGAGCATCAAGCTCATCATAGAGAGCACTCGGAACTCTTTCTCCGACAACTCCATAAAATTCACGTATATTTTTAATATCGTCCAACCATGCAGCGACATCTACATCCAAAAGATCTCTGATTGTATCGACGGTAATCCCTTCAAGATCCGTAATATCAATATCCTCAGCTTTCGGAACATAACCGATAGGAGTAAGAACAGCGTCTACCTTATCGGCACAACGGTCAAGAATCCACATAAGAACGCGCATGTTGTCTCCGAATCCGGGCCATATGAAATGCCCCTCATCATCGGTACGGAACCAGTTTACATGGAAAATCTTCGGCGCATGAGGGATTTTGCTTCCCATTTCAAGCCAATGAGCAAAGTAATCGCCCATATCATAGCCGACAAACGGACGCATTGCCATCGGATCACGCCGTACGACACCAACCGCGCCGGCGGCTGCCGCAGTTGTCTCAGATGCCATAATAGAACCTACAAAAGTACCGTTCTGCCAGCTTGTCGACTGGTAAACCAGCGGAGCAGTCTTTGCCCGGCGTCCTCCGAAAATAATTGCGGAAATAGGAACACCTGCAGGATCGTTAAAATGCTCCGAAACACAAGGACAATTAACCGCCATCGAAGTAAACCGCGAATTCGGATGAGCGCCGCAGGTCGATTTATCCTTTTTGTCATATTTGGTATAATCCCACTTATTGCCCTTCCAATCAACTGCGTTCTTAGGAGGATTATCATTAAGTCCTTCCCACCAAACAGTGTTATTGTCCAAATCATGAACCACATTCGTAAATATAGTGTCACGCTTCGTTGTAGCAAGCGCATTCGGATTTGACTTTTCATTAGTTCCCGGAGCAACTCCGAAAAATCCGTTTTCAGGGTTTACAGCCCAAAGTCTTCCGTCCGAGCCGACGCGGAGCCATGCAATATCATCACCGACGCACCATACCTTATAGCCTTTTTTACGATAAAACTCAGGCGGAATAAGCATTGCAAGATTTGTCTTTCCGCACGCCGACGGGAATGCCGCAGATATATATTTTATTTCTCCGTCAGGATATTCAATTCCAAGAATCAGCATGTGCTCGGCCATCCATCCCTCTTTGCGGCCAAGGTAAGAAGCTATACGGAGCGCGAAGCATTTCTTTCCCAAAAGTACATTTCCGCCGTAACCGGAGTTGACAGACCATATTGTATTATCCTCAGGAAAATGACAGATGTAGCGATTCTCTTCATCAAGATCAGCACGAGCATGAAGTCCCTTTATAAAATTATCGCCGATTCCGTCAAGAACATCGATTACCTGTTTTCCTGCACGCGTCATAATAAGCATATTGAGAACAACATATATTGAATCGGTAAGCTCAATGCCTATTTTAGCAAAATCTGATCCTACTATACCCATAGAATATGGTATAACATACATTGTCTGTCCCTTCATAGAACCGCGGAAAAGCTTTGAAAGCTTCTCATAACAATCCTTTGGAGCCATCCAGTTGTTAATATTTCCGGTATCCTCTTTCTTAGTAGTACAAATGAAAGTTCTATTTTCAACTCTTGCAACATCATTTACTGCGGTACGGTGAAGATAGCAATTCGGCAGAAGCTCAGGATTAAGCTCGTAAAGAGTTCCCTCTTCTACAGCCTGCTTTTTAAGTGCATCTGTCTGTTCTGCGCTTCCGTCTATCCATACAATTTTATCAGGCGTTGTAAGTGCAGCCATTTCATCGATCCACTTGTTAATATAATTATTACTTGTCATGTTCCGTAAACTCCTCTCAAATATTTTTTCCAAACCAGAATTATCATACTACATAACTATGGAAAAATCAAGGCATATAAGTAAAAAAGACTTGAAATTAACATCGTGTTAATAAATACAATTGAATTTTTTCATTTACAATCCTGCAAAAATCATGCTGAAAGTAAATACTGAAAATTCAAAGCTCACCTGACAATTTGTCGGAAATCTTTAAAAAATCACCGACAGATAGTTTTTCTCCGCGAATTCCCGGCACAAATCCGCACTCCGAAACAATTTCCGAAATTCTCTCTTTTGAAACGTTCGGAAATTCAAAAGATAAAGCATTCACAAGCGTTTTTCTTCTCTGAGCAAATGCGGCTGAAATCACACGAAATAAAAGTTTTTCATCATTAACCGATTCCGAACCGCGAAGTCCGTCGCCCACAGAGATTTGAATAACGGAAGAATCCACCTTAGGCCGAGGAATAAAATTTCCGGCAGGAACATCAAACAGTTTTTTTACGGAACCATACCAGGCGACAGAAGCAGTTACAGCTCCGTACTGCGGAGTTCCGGGATTCGCCGAAAATCTCTGGGCAACCTCTTTCTGAACCATTACGGTAATTTTGTCAATCGGAGCTCCGGATTCAAGCAAAAGCATTATCAAAGGAGTAGTAATATAATACGGCAGATTTGCGCAGACTGTAATTCTCTCTCCTCCGAACCTATCATTAATAAAATCAGCAATGCTAAGTCTCATTATATCTTCGCATATTACCTCTACATTATCAAAGTCGGCAAGGGTCTCATCAAGTACCGGTATAAGTCCGCGGTCGATTTCCACGGCAGCCACCTTCTCAGCACGCATGCACAGCTCCCGTGTCAGTGTTCCGATTCCGGGACCGATTTCAAGCACATATTTCCCTGCCTCGTCAGCAATTTTTCCCGGAATTGCAGGATTTATAAGAAAATTCTGTCCGAACTGTTTTTGAAACTGCAAACCGTGTTTTTCCATTATTTTTTTTATTTCGCTTATGTTGGTTAAATTCATAAAATTCATATAAGTACCAAAAAACTCTTGACAAATTATAAAATTATGCTATAATAAAGGAACATCCGAAAATAAATAATCCGCGCTAGTGTGGCTCAGTGGTAGAGCAGCTGATTCGTAATCAGCAGGTCGTGGGTTCAATCCCCACCACTAGCTCCAATCCGGAGCAGACGGTTCATCGCCTGCTCCGGATTTTTTATTTTTTTGTACGTTTCTTTAATATCCTCGCCGCTGCAAAAACTATAAGAGCCGCGATCAAAAACTCTATTGCCCTTACGCAAATAAAAATATAAAAGGGAGCTGAATATACTTCCTTTTTATACTTGTAATAATCGGACACCAGTCTTATACAAAAGCCTATGACAAGCAATATATCAATAAAATATAAGAACTTATATAGATTTTCTCTCTTCATATAAATCCATTCCTTAATCTGACTGCGACGTTATCATATGAATAATATCATAAATATTTATTTATGTCAACATCGTTCAAGAATACATAATTTCTAAAGGACCGAAAACGGTTATGAGGCAAATAAGCATTTGTTTTTACGACAGATTGAACAGCAAACAAAATGAATCAAAAGACACATCATCCACAGATTTCAATGCCCTGCCACCGAATCACCGAATATTTTGACATTCGCCATCTGAGAGCCGTACAGCTTGGCGGCAGCCATAATACGGCGGTAGCATCTCAATTTTGTTACATCTAATAAAAAAACAGGAGTCCGCAAGACTGCGCGCAGACTTCCTGTTTTCTGTCTTTTTATGCTATTTATTCCTGATAGCGTCTATAGGACGCTTTGAAGCAATCTTCATAACCGGTATAAAAGACGCAACAAAGGCCACTGCAACGGCAACGGCGAAAATAAGCAAAAGCTGTCTGAGACCAAAATTAAGTACTGTAATAAGAATTCCGTAAGATTCTCTTATCTTAAAATTGATAAACATCGTCGCCGCAATTGTTCCTGCGGATGACAAAAGAAAGTTAATCATAGCTATAATAAAGCTTTCTGAAAAGAATATTCTGAAAACATCGCTTGAACGCGAGCCGATGGCACGAAGAATTCCGATTTCACGCCTCTTGTAAGAAATACTTGTTCCAATAAAGTTAGCAAACATCAGCGAGGCAAAAACGGCAAAACCGATTCCCACATACAAAAATACCTTTGAAAAAATCTCCAAGGCCTCGTTTACCATGTTAAGCTCATAGGTAACGGAATTCTGAAGATCATATCTTACATCATCTTCTCTGTAAGAATAATCGACAATATTTTTTATATCGCTGCGGTTTTCAGGCATTGCTCCCACGGCGAAGGAATATAACCCGGTACCGGTGACAAACTTAGAATACATACTGTCGGGTAAAACCGCGGAATCATATATATTTTCGTATTTTCCTTCGTTCTTAATTATTCCTACAATCTTCCAGCCGTTTTCCGTATCATAAGTTCCGGGAGACTGATACCAGTCTAAATCAAAAATACTCTCGTAAAGCGAGTCAATGTCAACTCCGTTCATAGAATTTGCAGTAAAACTGTAATTCTCCATTCCATATGAAGTATATCCATCCAGCATACAAAGCGATATAATAATTTCTTTCTCACCGAGCTCTGTACGCGGCTTACCGTCAAGCCATTCAATATATGATTCGTCAATCTGGGAAAGCTTTGCGGCATAGCTGACATTTAAATATAAATCGTCAGATTCACTGTATAAAGACATATGTCCGTTATTAATATACTTAAAAGACGGAAGCTGTTCAATCATTCTGTTGATAAATCCTGCTCCGACTATAGCAGTATTACAAAAGCTGAAGTTCCTCTCATAATTAAATTCATTGTATAATACATAATCTATCAGATTATCTGTAACCGTATTATATTTAACATCCTCTGTAAGCGGGAGATAACGGTCAAAATCAAGCTTTGTATCAATTATTCCGGTTACCTTATAGCTTTTATCTCCGAACGAAAATTCATAGCCTACAAGTGATGCGGGACTGTCGACAGAAGCATAGCTCCCGTCCTCGGACAAAAGCCCTGCTTTCAAGAACGTTTGAGCAACATATAAACTTATTGCTATTTCATCCTTATCTCCCCTCGGAAGCTCTCCCGCAACCAGCTTGTAGCCCATAGCGTCAATATTCTCCTGCGTCATTTCGGCAAAACCGCTGAGATATGACGAATAAATATCATAATCACTGTCTGTCAGGGACACCTCTCCATTATAATATTCTTTCAAAGAAAGGGTTAAAAACGAAGGACAGTATACTCCGGTTACATCGACCCCGGTATTTTTCTTAATTTCCGAAATATCATCGTCATCAAGTTCTGTAGAATAATAATAGTATTGTGTATCATCGTCATCATAATACTTTTTTTCACTTCTTGAAAAGGAAGCAAAACGGACTCCGGTATCTAAAATAGATTCCGTACAAGCCGATATATTATCGTATGATCCAAACGTATCGGCAAGACCGAAAAGCGAAAACGCCACAACCGAGAGAAATATTGTAAATACCAGACGGAATTTTTTGTGCTTCATACCGCTTGCTCCGATTTTTACGGCATTTCTCATCGGAAGCTTTGACTTGATCAAATCGAATTTTTCGTCCGATTTCAAATCGATTTTACTTTGATCCGTCTTAGCAAATCTATTTTTAGCTCCTCCGGAAACAAGAATCCGTGATTCTTTGTCACGAATCGCACGAATGTACTCGTTTATAGCAGTCCTGTCCTCTTCGGTAAGCTCATATCCTGCAGGCACGGTTATCTCGTTATCGTTAAAGCTGAGCTTCTGCTCGGCAGGTGCAGAATTATCAAGAGTAACGTCATCTATTACTTTTCCGTCAGACAGTTCGATTATACGGTCCGCATACTGTTCGGCGAATTCCCGGTCATGAGAAACACATATAATCAGCTTATCGGAGGAAAGCCTTTTCAGCGTATCAAAAACCTGCTTTCCGGTATTGGAATCGAGAGCTCCGGTCGGCTCGTCAGCCATAATTATCGCCGGATTCTTGACAAGCGCACGAGCAATCGCCACGCGCTGCTTCTGTCCTCCGGAAAGCTCGTTGGGACGTCTGCTTCCGTACCCATCAAGATCGACCTCACGCAAAATCGAATTAATCTGATCGTTTGTCGCGCGCTTTCCCTGAAGCTCAATCGCCAAAGCAATATTTGCTCCGACAGTAAACTCGTCAAGAATATTATATTCCTGAAATATAAAGCCGACATATGTATTACGGTAGGAATCAAAATACTGCTGTGAAAAATTCTTTGACGATACTCCCTTTATAATTATCTCGCCGCCGTCATATCTGTCCAGTCCGCCGAGAAGATTCAGAAGCGTTGATTTACCGCTTCCCGATTTTCCGAGCAGAAACACCATTCCGCGGTCGGGAAATTTAAGCGACACATCGTTTATAGCCGTAACCGGAATCCCGCGTTTAGGCTTATATTTCTTATACAAATTAATTGTTTCAATCATTTATTTTGTCCATATCCCTTCAAATTAAATTCATGGTAAAAGCATATAAGGAAAGCATCGCTTTAGTAAAGCGAAAAACGCCGCCATTAAACGATTCAGCTGCGAATAATACCGCCGCTGAAAATCCTGTGTAACTCGCCTCCTCAGAGGCGAAGGACACCTTGTTTATAATTATATACCTACATATACCTCCGCATTATATGTTTTTTTATTAAAAGCCAAAATAACGTTTCGCATTATTATAACAAATATTCATCACAAACTCGGCCAGTGAATCAATGTCAGCCGGATATTCTCCTTTTTCCACCCAATTGCCTATCAAATTGCAAAGAATTCTGCGAAAATATTCGTGCCGCGTATATGAGAGAAAACTGCGGCTGTCTGTAAGCATACCCGTAAAGCATCCGAAAGCAGACAAATTCGCGAGAGATACCATCTGCTCCTCCATACCATGTTTGTTATCATTAAACCACCACGCGCTTCCCTGCATAATTCTCGGCATACCGGAACCGTCTGACATCTGAAAGCCTCCGAGAAGCGTTCCGATTGCCGCGTTATCTGCAGGATTAATAGAATACAGGATTGTTCTCGGCAAACCATCGCGTTCGGCAAACCAATCGAGCAGTCCGGCAAGCTCCGGAGTACTTGTACGACCGTCAATTATATCAAAGCCGGAATCGGCTCCGAGCCTCTCAAACATCGCCGTGTTGGAATTGCGCAATACGCCGTAGTGAATCTGCATAACCCATCCGCGGGTTGTATATTCGCTTGCAAAAAAACGGTGCATTTCTGTTTTGAAAATTTCTGCGTCACGGGAATCCATGCATTTTCCGACAGTAAGAGCCGATTTGACAATCTCGTCCAAATGCTTCATATTCCGCTCCGGAATAAACGGAACTTTATTGTCAATTCCGTGGTCGGCCGTATGACAGCCATGTTCCGCAAAATAAGAAATCCTGTTCCTATAAGCATCTTTCAGCGAGTCAAACCCGGTAATCTCAATCCCTGATACGGCGGAAAGCAAATTAATATAATCCCGCCAGCCGTCACGGTCGATATTAATGCCTTTATCAGGTCTGAAGGCAGGAAAAACTTTAACATCAAAATCACTGCCAGAAGCAATTTGAGCGTGCCATTCGAGTGTGTCCGTCGGATCATCTGTAGTACATATTATATCTACGTTTGATGCCTTTATAATATTACGTACGCTCATATAAGGCTTTTTGAGACGTTCGCTTGTAATCTGCCATATTTCATCGCAGTTTTTTTCACATATTATTCCCGTATATCCAAAATATCTTCTGAGTTCAAGGTGCGACCAATGATAAAGAGGATTACCTATAAGTTTTGGCATACAATTAACATACGCTTTAAACTTTTCATAATCCGAAGCGTCACCTGTTATATATTTTTCATCGACTCCGCAGGAACGCATAGCCCTCCATTTATAATGATCTCCGCCTAACCAAAGCTCGGTTATATTTTCATAACGCTTGTCCTCTGCGATTTCCATCGGAGACACATGACAGTGATAATCAATTACAGGAAGCTTTTCAGCATAGTTATGATACAGTATTTTTGCCGTTTCATTATCCAAAAGAAAATCCTTGCCCATAAATTTTTTCATAATATTAATTTCCTTTCTCAGACTTTTTAATGTCTATACAGTTCATACCGCTCCTGATATAGTCAAGAGAATTATTAAGCTCCTCCGTGTCTACCTTCCCGAAATCATAAAGAGCCGGTGATTCAAGGGTAATTGTTCCGTCATAAATCGGTGAAAGCACGGAAAATAACTTATCAAAATCTATTGTTCCCTTCCCCGGCTGCGGAATAGGACGCAGCTTTTTAAAATCGTGAGGAGGACCGACAAAATCCGATATATGCATATGAACAATGCGTTCGGCAAGCTCAGGCACCGTAAATATTTCACCTGCCGCACTGATTTCGTCGGCAAACGCGGCAAATCTTGAATCAAATACAAATCTGATTTCCGGATATCGCACAGCAAGTCTGCGCCAATGTTCTATCGGATCTCCGCATCTGCACGGAACATTTTCAATACATAATTCAATTCCGAATTCAAGACATGCGGAAAGCATCCTTTCTGTCTGACCGATATTGTATTCAATATCACAGTCGGAATTTACACCTCCCCAAAGGTGAAGAACCAACTTTTCCGCGCCTACATTGACCGCTGACTTAAGACTTTGCATAAAAAGCGAAAACGCCCCATCGGAATCATGGTCGGAAAGACGTTTTCCTATGTCCTTATCTGCGTGAAGAATCCGAAATACAAGCGGAGACTTACAAATCCTTTCGGTTATCTTGTCGGGCGACTCATCCCACGTACTGACAATCATAAATTCAAAAGCGTCACAACGGATTTTACTTCCGTATACCGGTATAAGATCCGGATTATAATTATTTTCATAGCCTATGTACGCCCCGGTAGAGCAAAAAATCCCATTGTTCATCCGCAAAAATCACTTCCTTGTTTACCCAATGCCGGTTCTTTTCCTGAGTATAACACATTCAAAAACACATTTCAATACAATTAAACAAATTTTAAGATTCATGGAAAGTAATAAAATTTAAATGATAATGTCATCACAGCATCATAGCGACAAATATTCGACATAACATACAAACCGAACAAAGAGAAATCTTCAGCTTCGATCGGCAAAATCGGAAGTATTATCACCATAGACAAATTGCGGCAAAATACTGCTCTTTTATTCATTAAGCGACGGCAATTAAACAATTTCAAGTCAGTATTTTTTCTTGACATAATAATGGAAGAGTGTTAAAATATTATTGGTTTTATTTGCCCTTTTTGCTGTAAATATAAAAATAAAACAATACTGCCGCAGTGAAAAATAATGGATAAAGTGATGCAAGCATAAATCCGATGTTCAAACCCGCTTTCGAGGAAACAGCTCCAATCGTCCACGGACCTACCGCACATCCTATGTCTCCAAAAAGCGCAAGCTTTCCGGATATTTTTGTTCCTCCTCCGGGGAACAAACGAGAGGCAAGAGCAAAGGCACCGGGACACATAAGTCCTACAAAAAAACCTGTAAAGCTGCACGCTGTAAGCGACAAAATCGGAATTCCGGAGAAACCGGCAATAATATAGCACACAGCCGCGCCGCTCCCGCTGAAAATCAGAGCCGTGCAAAGTGAAATCCGCTTTCCGTATATTCCGTAAAGAATTCTTGAGGTTCCCATAAGCGCGGCAAAGACACACGGTCCCAGAAGATCTCCGGCAAATTTGAAGATACCCAATGTTCTTTCCGCATATGCTGAAATCCATTGTGCGATTCCCTGCTCGGCTGCTCCTCCGCATCCGATTATAAAAAGTATGAGAAGCAGGCCTCCGCGTTTTCCCGCTCCTGAGTATTCTTTTTTTCCTTCGTAATCCTCCATATTTTCTCCAATTTCCGGAAGGGAAACTACAAAGAAAAATATTGAATTGATAAGAGGCAGCAAAGACCATGCAACAGGTATCAAATTCCAGTTTTTATCATCAATAAAGCACAGCGATAAAGAGGTAAATATAATAACCATAACCTGACCAATACTGCAAAAAGAATGCAGAATACTAAACCTCATTGCAGAAGAATGTTCTCCGCGGGGCAGTGAATCCATAAGCGGATTTACAAGTACCTCGATAAGTCCCGCACCCGTTTGGGTAACGGAAACAGCAGCTATCAGGCACGGATAAACAAACTCACCGGAAACAAACTCCGGAAGAACCCCGAGCAAAATCAATCCGAAGAAAATAAAAATATGTGCGATTATTCCTGAGGTTTTCTCACCGATTTTATCACAAAACATGCCTGCAAATGTATCGGATACCATCTGCGCCGTAAAACCGCACAGCACAATTACCGCAAGCTCCGATACGCTTAGATTATAGATTTCCGAAAATATTACAAAAAAAAGCGGAGGCAGATTAGCTGCAACCGCCTGACATATACATCCGATACAGCACGCGCAGGCCGCGCCGCGGTAACTTTTATTATTTTTCATATGTAAAAACCCCTTTGCCTCAAAACAAAAAGTATTATGCCAAAAAATACGGCATTTTCAATGAGATATTTCGTATCATCATAAGGCGTTTCAGCAGTCAATACTGCTATAACCGAAAAATCAAGCGGAATTCATCTAAAGAGCAGACGCCTTACAGGAAAACCGACGTCCTCTCCGCATGTCTCCCGAAAAAGTCTGTTTATCGGCATAACTGTCTTGTCATACATAACAATACATTTTACTATTTCTGAACGGTAAAACCATGAATACATTTTTTCAAAATTTTCAGCTGCTGATGTCATATCCTTTTGTCCAAAAAGCCTTGATTGCAGGACCGCTTATCGCAGTTTGCTCCGCACTTCTCGGAGTATCGCTCGTCACAAGCAGACGCACAATGATAGGTGACGGTTTATCCCATGTAAGCTTCTGCGCCGTATCGTTTGCACTCGCCGCAGGAATAGCACCTATGGCACTGTCGATTCCCACAGTTATAATAGCCGCCGTTCTGATTCTGCGCGGCAAAGACAGAAGTGATTCCGAAGCCTCCATAGCACTCTTTTCCGGAGGAGCACTTGCAGTCGGAACTTTTGTGCTTTCTGCGGCAAAAGGCATGAATATGGATGTCAGCGACTATATGTTCGGTTCGATGTTTACACTGACAAATTCCGATACACTCATCTGTATTATCTGCTCAATTCTTGCGGCAGTCTGCTATTTCATACTTTACAGACGTATTTTCGCAGTCAATTTTGATGAAGCCTTTGCGTCCTCAATAGGAATAAACACGGGAAAATACAACTATATAACGGCTGTCTTTACTGCTGTCACCATAGTAATCGGTATGAAATTTATGGGGGTAATGCTCGTTACAGCCCTCACCGCTTTTCCCACGCTTGCAGCGGTTCAGGTATGTAAATGCTACCGCACAACTACGGTTTTTGCCGCAGTATCATCAATTATCTGCTTTATAACAGGACTTATAATTTCTCTGTCTGCGTCAACTCCTGCCGGAGCTACTGTAGTTCTCGTATATTTTTCACTTCTTATTATATGCCGCATTCTTAAAAGAGTTCAAAATGGTATTTATCAGATAAAAGTCAAACAATATAAATCAAATTAAACAAAAAAATCGCGCCTGCAACCTCACCGAAGCCGGGCGCGATTTTTTTATTATCCCGATAAGACCAATCAGAGCTTTCAAACAGTAAATACAATTAATAAATTAAATTATTTATATCTTAGCATACAAAACAAAATCTCTGTATACCAAAATTCTGACATCCGAACATCTTGTCAGACAAACATTTTTAAAGCGAAAAAATTATTTGCGCCAATACTTCGCAAAAAAATATACTTAAATTTCATAATATACATTGACAGGCGAGGTAAAAAGTGATATTATCTAATAAGCAAACCTATGTCAAAAGGAGGCGCATCATGTCAATTGCAGGAGATCTCATCAGAGGACACACAGAAGCAGTTATTCTTGCAAGACTTATGATTTCCGACAGCTACGGGTATGAAATCAACAAAAATATTATGACAATTTCAAACGGACAGCTTGAGCTTAAGGAAGCCACACTCTACACTGCCTTCAGACGTCTCGAAGCATCAGGCTTTATAACATCGTACTGGGGGGATGGAGACGCGGCAAGACGAAGATACTATGCAATCACTCCGCTTGGACGTGAAGAGTACGCAAGACTGTCATACGAATGGGAAAACACAAAGCAAATTATGGATAAACTATTGAAGGGAGATACCTAAATGAGAGACAAATTAATTACCTACGTCGATTACTTATTCGCAGGAGCGCCCGAAACACAAGAAAATCGTGATCTTAAAAACGAGGTCCTGCAAAATACTCTTGAAAGATACGACGATCTTATTTCTTCAGGAAAAGCGCCGGGAGCAGCATATAACCTTGCAATTTCCGGTATAGGGGACGTTTCGGAAATGCTGAACAAAGGAGAGTTCAGCACACAAAATAAAGGCGTTACGGATATGTCTGTACCACATGATAATGAAAGAAACGAAAATAAAAAAACAGCGTCGAAACTTATGCTCGCCGTCTCTGTCATACTATATATCTGTTGCGTAATTCCCGTTATAATTATACAAAATGAAGCAGGCGTCTGCCTCATGTTTGTAATGATAGCATTAGCAACCGCGCTTATAATATTCAGGCCTAATTTAAGCAGAGAAAAATCCGAGTCCGTATATTCCGATAATACGTTATCTTCCGAGCAGCGTCTGCGCAAATCTATAAAAGGTGCCGTATTTTCGCTTTTCACGGCAATATATTTCATAGTCAGCTTTATATTCGGAGCATGGCATATCACATGGATAATTTTTCTTATCGCGGCCTCCGTCTCAAAACTTATCATTGCAGTAATTGATTTATATCAGGAAATGAGAGACGGGCGTTAAATAAAAAAACAAATCAATTTTTACTTAAAACCTACGGCAAAAAATTTTAATACAGTCTCGGCAATACCGCGAAAGGCATGGTTATATAATATGAAAAGAAACGCAGCTTCAAGAATTGTAATAAATATTGCGGTTATAATGGTACTTACGGCAATACTTATATGCGGAATTACAAACAGCGGAATTCTTGGAAATTCCATTTTTAATATCGGAAATTTTATAAACATGGGAAATACAGCCGATTATTCAACAGAACCGATAAAACTGCCGCCGGATAAAATAAATTCTGTTGAAATTAATTGGATATCAGGAGAAATAAATATCTGTCAAAGCAATGACGAATATTTCCGCGCCGAAGACGATTACAGCGGAAACAAAGAAAAATTAATGCTATGCTGGAAGCTTGAAGAAAAAACATTAAAAATAGCATTCGGCAAATCCTCTAAATTCGGATTTTGGAGCAATCATAAGGATAAAAAATTAAATGTATATATTCCCGAAGCTGCTCTTTCCGAGATAGAGGATCTTGAAATAGACACCGTAAGCTCCGATATAAATATAGACTTCCGCGAAAACGAGCTTAGTATAAAAGAACTCGAAATCGACACAACTTCGGGAAACACAATCATAACCGGAGTTTCCGCATTATCAGTAAATATTGATTCCGTATCAGGCGCTACATCTTATAACGGAAAGGCAGAAAAAATATCTGTTGACAGCGTTTCAGGCGATACAGAATTGTCGTTTGATACTCTGCCGTTAAAAGGCAGCTTTGATTCCATTTCCGGCGCAGTAAATTTATCAATTTTCGGAGAAGCTTCCTTTACGGCAGATTTTTCAAGCGTTTCCGGCAAGTTCAAATGTGACTTTCCGACGACTAACTACGGCGATAAATATATATGCGGAGAGGGAAATTCAGATCTCTCTTTTGAATCTGTTTCCGGAGATGTTATAATAAATCAAAAATAATTTCTTGGGTATTAAATAAGAGGAAAATTAAAATGAGAGTAAATGACAGACATGTATCATTCTACTATGAAAACGATAATGATATCGGAAAGGTTAAAATTGTCCCCGAAAAAACCGCACTGCTCATAATCGATATGCAGCACGTATTTGTTACCCGCCCGGATTATCAACATCAAATAAAACAAGATAAAAAAGAAGTCGAAAGATGGGAACCGTTCTACGAGATAATCGACAAGGTTGTAATTCCAAATAATGAAAAAATTTTAAAGGTATTCCGTCAAAAGGGTATGGAGGTATGTTTCGCCAAAATCCAATGCCAGAAAAAATCCGGAAGCGACCGTTCGCTTGACCAAAAATCGACCGGTTATAATGGTCTGCTGCTTCCTCCGGGCACACCATCATCCGAAATTGTTCCTCAGCTGTCACCCTTTGAAGATGAAATCGTTATAACTAAGACGACAGACAGCGCGCTTACAGGTTCTCCTCTGAGATTATGGCTGCATAATATGGGAATTGATACTGTCGTATGCACCGGAGTTCTTACAGATCAATGTGTATCGAGCACTGTAAGAAGTCTCGCGGACGAAAGCTTTAAAGTATGGCTGATCGAAGACGCCTGCATGGCTGCAACACAAAAAATTCACGACAATGAATTGGAAATTCTTAATAATATATACTGTCATGTAATCAATACAAGCGAACTGATTGAAGCGCTCAATAACTGCTGAAAAAAGCAGGAATTCCGCTGCCGTGCAGATGCCGCTGCCTTTTCAGGCTATCCTTATGGCGTCTAACACACATGGAAATTCCTGCTTTAATACGGTGGTTTAAAACAAATCTGTCACTCAACCGCTTATAATTTCGGAAATCACGTCCATTATTTTATCATGACATCCGCCGCAGCCGGTCGAACAGCCGGTAATTTTCTGTACCTCGTCAAATTCTTTTTCAACATCCTCAAATTTATTATGACTGTGCAAAGCTTTTTCAATATCTATCATTGTAACATGCTTGCACTTACAGATTACCTCATTGACTGTACTTTTCATAAAAATTATCTACCTCAATATCGTATGAAAAAACTCAGCCGAAATATCTTTCAAGAAGACCTTTGAAAGCTCTTCCGTGGCGAGCCTCGTCACGAGCCATTTCATGAACCGTATCGTGAATTGCATCAAGGTTTGCGGCCTTTGCCATTTTTGCAAGCTCAAACTTTCCTGCAGTTGCCCCGTTCTCAGCCTCAACTCTCATCTCAAGGTTCTTTTTTGTAGAATCTGTTACAACCTCTCCGAGAAGCTCCGCGAACTTTGCAGCATGCTCCGCTTCTTCATATGCGGCCTTTTCCCAGTAAAGACCGATTTCGGGATAGCCTTCTCTGTGGGCAACCCTTGCCATCGCAAGATACATGCCGACTTCGGTGCATTCACCATTAAAGTTAGCACGAAGACCTTCTATAATTTCCTCTGAAGCATCTTTTTTTCCAATTCCGACAACGTGTTCTGCCGCCCATGTCATTTCTTCTTCCTTGACTTCGACAAATTTTTCTCCGGGTGCTTTGCAAAGCGGACATTTATCGGGACGGACATCCGACTCTACAATTTCTCCGCATACTGTGCATCTCCATTTTTTCATAATGATCCACCATACCTTTCTTTAGTTTACATGTATTTAATTCATAAAAGACTGAAAAACAAAACTATACAAATAAATGATTTTTTCTGCTTTTCACTCGTCTTTAATATTTTTTACGTCTTTATTATACCGAATTTATTTGCATAATGCCGTGACCAAGTCACGGCATAAATAATTTTTATCAGAAAAAGTTTGCATGCAGATAGTCACTGCTGATTTTCAGACTGTCAAAAGGATCTCCGGGACAAGAATCCTGTTCAACCACAAAATGCTTAACGCCGGAATTCAGAGCAGTCTCTATAATACCGTTCCAGTAGAGATTCCCGTTTCCTATCTCAGTAATAAAAGGACCGGAATCACGTGTATATCCCATATCCTTCAAATGAATAATTTTTATTCTTCCGGAAAGTTTTTCAATTAAATGACGAACATCGCCGCCGCCATACTGTACCCAGTATGTATCGAGAACAAAACTTACCTTAGAAGCGTCCAGCTTGTCGACAAGCATATCAAACGGAATAGTACCGTCCGGAAGCTTCTCAAACTCAAAGCTGTGATTATGGTAACTGAATGTAAATCCCTTTTCAGAAATTATATTTGCAAATTCATTAGCCTTGTTAATAAAGCCGAGATAACCCTCTTTAGTATTTTCCCACAGACCTCCGATCCCGATAATATCTGTATTCAATATTTTATGATTGTTCATCGTCTCTTCAGGATCAGCTATCAGTTTATCAAATTCCTCATGTGTTCCGACAATATCAATTCCGGCTTCTTTGGCCAGCCTTGAAAAAACATCGTACGAACAAGGCATCCCTGCTGTCTGAGCCTCATCATATCCAAGCTTTTTCAGTTTTTCAAAGGTTCTTTTAATATCTTCCTCGGTTTTCATAAAAGCGCCTACCGTAAAAAGCTGAACACCGATTTTATTAATCTTATTCATATCAATACCATATCCTGCAAAACTGCGGGAGTTCCTTTCGATATAATTCATCGCGCTTAAGTATATCACAAAAGATTTTGAATTTCAACACTTTTTTATTTTTTAAAAACATTATTACACAAAAAATTTTGAAAAGTATCTTGACAAATAAAACAAACCGAAGTATAATCAACGCAGAACATTATACAGTAAAACACGTGCTAATAAATACGGAGGCAGTCTATATGAATATCTTTCAGGAGCTTGAAGATATGAGAAAAAGAATTTTGCAGGAAATTAATACAGAATTTGATGTTATTATTGAGAATCTTTCAAAAGACTCGAATGAAAATCCGCATGAACACATACAACCGTATGAAATGAAATACCCTTTGACAGCCGGGCCGGGAATTTTCAAGGGCAAAAAGCCTACAAGTTTAATTACAGGAAAAGAAATTATACGAATCCGAACCTGGAAACAGCTGGTCGAAGAGATTATGAAGGGATGTATGACTTCAGAAAAGTATAAAAAAGAGCTTGAAGAGCTTGCCGGGAAAGTATCCGGAAAAAAACGCATTTTGCTTGCCAAAACGTCCGACGGAATGCGAAGTCCCCTTCAAATAGAAGAAAACCTGTTCATGGAAACTCACTATGATACAGAGACTTTGCTCAACATTCTGATAACGAGAATTCTGATTCCGATCGGTTATGATTACAGCTGTATTTCGGTTACGGTAAGAGCTGTATAACCGTCTGCCGATTTATCAGCTGAAATTAATTTTTATAACCGTTATAATAAAAACATATATTAAAGGAAAGGTGATAACAAATGTATTTCGCAAAAGTCGATGATTACTATGTAAGCGGTGACGCAATTTTCTACCATTTATCCGAAAAACTTGATATGGCTCCCATCCTTCAAAACCGCCTCAACAATTCCGAAAAAACAGAAGAGGCTATTGCCCGATGGAGTATTGAACAGCACTGGCTTGCAGACTGGAACCACACAGCCTGTTTTGACGGATTTCATAAAAACTGCACGGTGGCATTCGACATAAAAAGTTCAACTTATTACCACACCATGAAACATAACAATAAAAAGCTAAAAAATGTGAGAAATATAAATATTTCTGTAATCGAAAAATGCGAGTAAAATAAATATTTTGTATTAATATCAGAAATCATATAACACATTTTAATAAAATTAATAAATGTGCAAAAATATCCTTGCAGACATTTTAGATTCATAGTATAATAAGATTATTAATAAGTGGCAATGACCACAGCAAAGGAGTACTATAATGTTAGAAAAGGGAATGAAAGCATATAACTTTACCTTAAACGACAAAAACGGAAATCCGGTTTCGCTTTCCGACTTTATTGGTAAAAAAGTTGTTCTTTATTTTTATCCCAAGGACAACACTCCGGGATGTACCCGACAGGCATGTGCTTTTGCTGCATCGTATAAAGATTTTGAAAATAAAGGCGTCACAGTTATCGGAATCAGCAAGGACAGCGAAGCATCGCACAGTAAATTTGCGGAAAAATACAGCCTGCCGTTCATTTTATTATCGGATCCCGATCTAACGGCAATCAAAGCTTATGATGTATGGAAAGAAAAGAAGCTCTACGGTAAAACCAGCATGGGAGTAGTACGAACCACTTTCATAATAGACGAAAACGGATATATAGAAAAAGTTATGACAAAGGTAAAGCCCGACACTAATGCCGCGGATATTCTTGAATTATTGAATACAGCAAAATGAAAAGGAAAAAACAATGATATTGCACCCGATTCCGCCGGTCTGGAATAAAAATTCAAAAATACTCATACTCGGAAGCTTTCCGTCAGTTAAGTCAAGAGAAGAAGGATTTTTCTACGGTCACCCAAGAAATCGTTTTTGGCTGATTCTCTCTCAGCTGTTAGGTGAACCGATTCCGAAAAGCATTGATGAAAAGAAAAAGCTTTTGTTATCACATGAAATAGCCCTTTGGGATGTATTAGCGGCCTGTGAAATAACCGGAAGCGCAGACAGTTCTATCAAAACAGCCGTTCCGAACGACATCTCTGATATAATAAATACGGCAAAAATAAAAAGAATTTTTTTGAACGGCAGAACCGCAGCTTCTCTTTATTCACGGTATATATCCCGGACAGTCGATATCGAAGCAGTATATTTGCCGTCTACAAGTCCGGCAAATGCATCATGGACAATCGAAAAATTGAAAAAAGCTTGGGCGGAAATTTTATTCATATAAATAATTCGGATAAATTTGGTTATTAACTTATACCGTGAATACCAAAATGAAGATGTCCCACTGTCTCTATGGACGTGGG
Organism: uncultured Eubacteriales bacterium; assembly: GCA_948467545.1. Classification (GTDB taxonomy): domain Bacteria; phylum Bacillota; class Clostridia; order Oscillospirales; family CAG-272; genus UMGS911. The sequence goes on along the minus strand of CAOKER010000001.1, from coordinate 36,704 downwards.
ACATCTCCATTTTCATTTTTTTACATGACGGTATAATTATAAGCAGGATTGTCCACCGCCTCCTACACCGGGTTCCAACGGCTTTTTAGGACGGCGGTACAATCTTACAATCTTACTCCCGGCGCGTCATGACTGCATTTTGCGCCTTATTGAAATCGCCGCAAAAACGCCTCGCAAACCAAACGGCTTTGCCTTTAACGATTTTGCCTTTACTGAGTCATAAATTTATTTTTTCGGACAAAGAAAATATTTCTCCGAAAATACTATTTAAGCATCTGCGAAACGGCAGCTGAAACTGCGGAAAGCGCATCTGCTATCTTGTCGCGATCTTTAGCTCCGGAAGTTGCACTGTCAGGGCGTCCGCCGCCTTTTCCTCCTGCAATCGCGCTGATATTCTTCAAAATATTTCCGGCATTGGCCCCGGCATTAACCGCAGCCTTTCCGCATGAACACACAAAATTAAGTTTTCCCTCAAAATCCGTAGATATTACAACGACATAGTTATCATACGAGCCCTTAATTTCATCGCATACAGCACGTGCCGTTTCAACCGAAGAACCGCTTGTCTGCCTGGTTATAACCTTTACAGGTCCAACGTCAACCGCCTCAGAAAGCATCGATGTTATCTGCATCGATGCTATGCGTCCGTTTAGAATTTCAATATCGTGCCGCGCCGTTTTCAGCTCCTCCGAAAGCGCGGAGGCGCGTCTGACAATATCATTAGTATTCGTAGCCTTAAGCTCCCGCGCGGTCTCAGAAATCAATTTCTCCCTCTGCGCAAGCAGCTCAAGAATTCCAATTCCGGTCGTTCCTTCTATACGTCTGACACCGGCTGCAACACCCGATTCGGACAAAATTTTAAACAATCCGAGCTTGGCAGTATTGCTCGCGTGAGTACCTCCGCACAACTCGCATGAAAAATCACCCATTTTAACCATTCGGACAACAGCACCGTATTTTTCTCCAAACAGTGCCATAGCCCCGTTTCTGCGCGCAGTTTCAATATCGGTTTCCAAAGTGTCAATTGAAGTTCCTCGAAGAATTTCGGTGTTTACAAGCTGTTCGGTCCTTGCGATTTCTTCTGCCGTCATAGCGGAAAAATGCTTGAAATCAAAACGCACGCGGTCTGCGTCAACATATGATCCCGCCTGTTCAACATGATTTCCGAGCACCCTGCGCAAAGCAGCCTGAAGAAGGTGGCAGGCAGAATGATTTCTTCGTATTGCGTCCCGTCTGTCTACATCAATTTGAGCAGAAACCGTATCACCAACAGATACTGGTGTACCGTCAAGCGTACAGAAATGCATGTATATACCCGTATTTTTCTTCGTATCATTTACAACAATTTTACGATCACCGCAGATAATTGTACCGGTATCTCCAACCTGACCGCCGCTTTCACCGTAAAACGGCGTACGATCAAGAATTATAATAACTTTGCCGTCAGACGCTGAATCAAGCTGCTCGGATGTCTCACAATCGATAATAGATACTACTTTACATTCCGCACAAGTCCGATTATATCCCACAAATTCCGTTTTCGCTATATCGCCGATCGCCTCAACCGTGCCGGCCGCCCAACCAAGGTCTCCCATAGCGGCACGGGCATCGCGCGCTCTCTGCTTTTGTTGAGCCATTAGGGCATCAAAACCCGAAATATCAATTTCAAGACCTGATTCAGCCGCAATTTCTTTCGTCAAGTCAACAGGGAACCCAAAGGTATCGCTAAGCTTAAAAATATCTTCTCCGGGAAGAACGCTTTTCCTCTCTGACTTTGTGTTTTTAATCATTCCTTCAAGTATAGATAATCCGCTGTCGATTGTAGCGGAGAAACGTTCCTCTTCAATAGATACAACCTTTTTAATATATTCAAGCTTTTCCGTCAGTTCAGGATATTCACTGATATTTTCCCTTGCGACAACTGGTACAATATCCGCAAGAAATGTTCCGTCGATTCCGAGAAGCCGTCCGTGCCGTGCCGCACGTCTTAAAAGACGGCGAAGCACATACCCCCGGCCTTCATTTGACGGAACAACTCCGTCGCATATCATAAATACCGTACTTCGTATATGGTCTGTAATAACGCGAAGAGAAATATCCGATTTTTCATCTTTTCCGTATTCGACTCCGGCCGCTTTCGAAACCGCAAGCATAATATTACGTACCGTATCAACCTCAAAAAGGTTATTCACACCCTGCATAAGACAGGCCAGCCGTTCAAGTCCCATTCCCGTATCTATATTCGGATTCGAAAGTCTTTCATATCCTCCGTGCCCGTCGCCCTCAAACTGCGTAAAAACAAGATTCCAAAATTCCATAAACCGATCGCAGTCGCATCCGGGTTTGCAATCCGGCTTTCCGCATCCGAATTTTTCTCCGCGGTCAAAATGTATCTCCGAACACGGTCCGCACGGTCCGCTTCCGTGTTCCCAGAAGTTATCCTCTTTTCCGAGGCGCACAATACGCTCTTCAGGAACACCGACCTTATTATGCCAAATATCAAATGCCTCATCATCATCGAGATAAATTGTTACCCACAGCTTGTCCTCCGGCAGTTTGAGCACCTTGGTACAAAATTCCCACGCCCACGGAATAGCTTCCTCTTTAAAATAGTCACCGAACGAAAAATTCCCAAGCATCTCAAAGTATGTACCATGCCGCGCGGTAATACCCACACGCTCTATATCAGGCGTTCTGATACATTTCTGACATGTTGTCATGCGGTGTCTCGGCGGTTCGAGCTCACCCGTAAAAAATTTCTTAAGGGGGGTCATGCCGGCATTTATAAGTAAAATTGACTTGTCGTCAATAGGAACAAGCGGGAAGCTCTTATGTCTGAGATGTCCTTTTGATTCAAAAAATGACAGATATTTTTCACGAAGATCATTAAGGGAGGTCCACTCCATGATTATTCTCCTTACCAATTTAATTTTTTAGATTATAATATCATCAGGCTGTATGCCAATTTGAACGCCGTATGAAACATTTGACTCGGCCGTACGGCCTTCGCTTTCATGCACGGAAGAATTTCCGTCTCCGTCGGCCTTAAGCTCAGCCCCGACAACATCTAAAAAGACTGCGCTTTTATTCTGAAACAAAATGCCGAGAACAGCCATATAATCACGCAGAAGTTCCCGCGGAGTAAGCAATGCGTCAGCTCCCGCCCGTGAAAGACAAATTTTCAGGAACGACTGCATATCGTTCTCAGTGACAGGCGGCTTCCAATTGTAATACTGAGCATGGAGGTCCGTCATGCGTGCCAAAAGCGCAAGAAGCTCATTGTCGGAAAGTCTTCGGAGACGAATTACGGGACCGAGCATATTCTTGTATTCTCCGGAATCAAATCTGCTGTCACACAGTCTGGAACGAAGCGCCTCATACGAGAATAATCCGCGTCTCGTATCCTCAAGAAACTGCGGCGTTCCTCCGAATACCCACGCAAGTCCCTCTGATCTGCCCTGCATGGTATCATTAAAGAGAGACAGCAGCTTTTCATAGTTGTTTTCACGCGAAATTCTGTTTGTTATCTTATACAAATTTACACATTCATCGATGAATACAACCATTCCGCGATATCCGGTCATACGTGCAAAAACGGCAAGGAGCTTTATCATATCCTGCCAGTTCTCATCACCGATTATATCTCCGACATGAAGATCATGCTTTGCCTCAGTCTTAGTCCGATATTCTCCGCGGAGCCATTTGAGACAGCAACTTCTTTTCTCGTCGTCTCCTGCACAAAAAGCCTCATAATATTCTGATATAACCGATGAAAAATCAAATCCGCCGACATAATCCTGAAGCTGCCTTGCAGCGGAATATATTCTCTTTGAAACTTCATTTCTAAAGCCGGGAGAGTTTATATCTATTCCTGTTTCCGCAACTTCACGCTGAACCTCCGAAAGCCATTTGGAAATCATAACCGGAAGCGCACCTCCGTCGGGGGAAGCGCGGCACGCGAGATTCTTTATAAGCTCTCTATAGGTTGCGATTCCTCCGCCGTTACCGCTGCAAATTCTTCTTTCGGGAGACAAATCCGCATCTGCCGTTATAAAACCGCGTTCGGTCGCATATCCTCTGATAAGCTGCATTAAAAAGCTCTTTCCGCTTCCGTACCGTCCTATAATAAACCGCATTGCAGAACCGCCTTCACTGATCTTTTCAAGGTCAGAAAGCAAAGCAGAAATTTCATCTCCGCGTCCAATTGCTATATACGGCGCACCGATTCTCGGCACAACACCGGCCGTAACCGAACCTATAAGCGACGATAAAATACGTTTAGGAACAGGTTTGTTTTTGAAACTGCTTTCATCTCCGTCCATTAGCATAAATTCCTTTCCGGCACGAAATATAATCGCGCCAAACAATTATCTCCGTATCTTCGCGCAGACTTTTCTATGCATAATATGCGCACAACACTGCAAAAACTTTTCTCTGTACGCATATAAAGAGTATGTATCGCGACGATATTCCCCTTTAATTTATAATGTCATAAAAAAATCGTTTTTTCGCTGAATTTAAAATTCTATTGTCATTTTTTCGCCATAAGTAATATAAAAATGATTTTTTCTTGTGTCATTCTCCGAGTTTAGAAAATAGCTGCCGCTCTGTTTCAATCAATCATAGTACCTCTTGCAAAGCTTTCAGCGTCATCCCGATAATCGTCTATTATCGTATAAGAATCAGTGTCTGTCTGCAATACAATATCTCCGATAAGTACGGTAAATCTATCGTTGATTTTTTCGGCAAGCGTGTCCGGAAGCATTTTTTCGGACTTTGCAAGCTCGTCAAATCCCATATTGTCTCCATTAAGCAAAAATTCAATTCCGCGCCGAAGAACAGCGTCACCGTCGTCAGAGATAACTTTTTCTCCGCCGTCAGATGATAATTGTAAATCAAGATGTTCAGCCTGTCCGAAATCCGCATTCCGCATACTGTCTGCGTCTGTTTTTTCATCTCCGCCGGAATTTATATCCGAACCGTCAAAAGCCTCTACAAGCTTTTCTGTGATTTTCCATGATTTTTTTTCAATTTCCAAAGCGTGTTCAAAAGAAATTCCTGTACTTTCAGCCTCGTAAAATTTGCTGTATTCAGGCGAAATTTCCTCCGATGACGATGACAAACGGTTACGTTTTTCGAGCTTTTTTCTTCGGTCCTCCTCTTCAAGAAACGGTGCAAAATAAGCGTCAACGGCAGAAGAAATTCGTTTGGGAAGATCCGGGACCTTAAAGCGCGCCTTTATTCCTATCAGACGCCTTATCTGGTTTTCAGCATATTTGACAATTTCGGTTGAACAGTTATAATCTCCACAACCGGTACACTTGTAATATGAAACACGAAGTCTGCATTTGATCTCAGAAGTGCATACCGCTCCGCTGTATGATTCGGCAATATATTTTCCCGTCTGCATATGTGACAAATCAAACATTCCGCTGCCGTTTTCCGCGCGGTATGCCGCCAAAAGAGCCCCGGACATGCACTTGTCAAATATATGTCTGTTATCGCCGGAAAGATATTTACTGTCCCACCATGAGTAACGTGACAGAAGTTGTATATAGCTTTGCGGATCAGGCTGCTTTGTCTCCGGATCATACTTGATAAAAAACTCTGAAAAAGAAGTATATTTGCCCGCATATTCTGCTATCTGCTCCATGTATTCAGACGGAATTTCGACTTCATGTATCAGGCAGTAGTCACGAAGCCAAACGGCAACCGAATTTCTGATTCCGCAAAGCTTATCATGATATCCGCAGATAAGCCTGCAGATAAGTTTCACGCCGTCATTCGGAGGAAGTAAATCAGGAAGATTTATAATCTCATAAAGCAACAGCAGAATATAGCTTTTGGAGACATAGATATTTCTACCGTTTCTTATACAGGTTCTCCACCATAAATAATAGCGTCTTTGATTTTCCGTCATCATACAATACTGAGGTACAAAGGAATTGAACTCGGCATAGCTGCATTCGGTTCCTTCGGTCTCGAAGTATCTGACGGCGTCTTGACGGAATCTTTCGTAAAAGCTGTATCTCGAAGGCCATTCAAGCACCTCGACGCTGCGGACAAGCGGATGGCCGGGTTCATATGAACGAATTAATCCTGTTCGGTTCAGCGTATGAAAGCGAGGAACAGCCACATTATATTCCGAATTCTCGTGTTTTTCACAAATTCCGTTTGATGATTGTACAAATGTATTGTGTTTAGCTCTTTCCCGAAGCCTTAAAAGCAGCTTTGTAAGCTCATGAAGGTCGTTATTCTCTATATCAGCATCTGAGCCTTCACTGTTTTTATACGATTTTCCGACGGCTATTTCCGAATCCGACATAATTTCAAGCTTGTCAGGATTCTGCCTCGCATCTTTTACAGCGTAATCAGATACAATACAGCTTTTATTTGAATTTTCACAGTTGTTTTCCTCGCCGACATTTATAAGAACAGCGTCCGTATCGTCCGAAAACGTCTTTAGTTTCTTTTCCTTTTCGGACTTAGAAAATTCAGATGACAGATTCCAAAATGAGTCTGAATCGTTCGGCAGCTGTGCGCCGAATTCTTTCTCATCCAAACTCATCACTCCAATACAATTAAATCAAAATCTGTATCAAAATATTTTATCATATCTAATAAAATAAGTCAAGATTATTCTCTTGATATTTTTGAAATCTAAATTCAAAAAACAGAAATTATGTCCGACGTGTGAAGGATACGTACGGAGGACATTTTAAAAACTATTTTACTTCTTAAAAACTATTTTACTTCATAGCCCTTTTTAATTATTGTGTCTGCAATTCGATCGGCAAGCGTCCGGCAAAGATCTTCTCCCTTGGCTTCTACAGTTACGCGAACAACCGGTTCCGTACCGCTTTTTCTGAGAAGAACTTTCCCGTCATCACCAAGCTTATCCTCCGCATACTTTACAGCTTCAAGCACATCGCTGTCGGTGACAGCGGCATCCTTGTCGTCCACTTTGATATTTTTTGTAAGCTGAGGATAATACTCAAGCCCGGTACAAAGTCCCGACGAAGGAAGCTTGCTCTCTATAAATACCTCCATAACCTTGATTGCCGATATAAGTCCGTCTCCGGTTGAAGCAAATTTAGAAAAAATCACATGCCCGGACTCCTCTCCACCGAGGCAGTATCCTCCTTTTTGCATAGCCTCGTATACATACTTATCCCCGACGTCGGTCTTAACGCAGGCTATATTCTTTTCATCAAATGCTTTATACAATCCGGTATTTGACATTACTGTTGTTACAACAGTATTTTTCTTTAACTCTCCTTTGGCCTTCATATAGCTTCCGCAGAGATACAGTATATGATCTCCCGTAAGAATCTGTCCCTTGTCGTCAACGGCGATACATCTGTCGGCGTCCCCGTCAAAAGCAAATCCGATATCGAGCCCTTTATCTCTGACAAGAGAACGCAGGCTGTCTATATGGGTAGAACCGCAGTCCTTATTGATATTAAAACCTGTCGGACTGTTACCGATTACAAATGTATGCGCACCGAGCGCGTCAAAAATACTCTTTGCAAGCATCCACGTACTGCCGTTTGAACAGTCAAGGCCTATATTAAAATCCTTGTACGAATTTCTTGCGAGCGAAATAATGTAGCCGGTATAACGGTTTCTTCCCCCCGCATAATCGATTGTACAGCCGATATTCTCTCTCGTCGCATACGGAAGTTCGCCTATAATTCCATCAATATATGCTTCAATATCGGCTATAATAGATTCACTCATCTTTTCACCACGGCTGTTGATAAGCTTAATTCCGTTGTCATAATACGGATTATGACTGGCAGAGATCATAATTCCGCAGTCAAAGTCCTCGGTTCTTACAACATATGAGACCGAAGGCGTAGTTGTAACATGAAGAAGATATGCATCAGCCCCGCTTGACGTCAGCCCGGCTACAAGCGCATATTCAAGCATATAGCTTGAACGTCGCGTGTCCTTGCCCAAAACAACCTTACATTTGTGCTCCTTGCCGTAATGCCATCCCAAATACCTGCCCACCTTAAAGGCGTGTTCTACGGTAAGCACTTTATTTGCCTCTCCGCGGAAGCCGTCTGTTCCGAAATATTTTCCCACTTTATAAATCCTGTACTCCACAACAGTGGAAGCTTCCTTTCATTATTTTACACGGTCATTTCAGCTATTCTACAGTAACCGATTTAGCAAGATTTCTCGGTTTGTCAACATCAAGTCCGAGCCTTAGAGATGTGTAATATGCAATAAGCTGAGAAATTGTAATAACCGGCATTGGCATAAACAACTCGGAAGTCTCAGGTACACGTATAATTTCCTCCGCAATTCCGTCGGGAAGCTCTGTACTTTCCTTACAGATTAGGATAACACTTGCGCCTCTCGCGCGTACCTCGCCGATATTGCTTACCATCTTTTCAAAAAGCCCGTCCTGACAGGCTATAGCAAAAACAGGCGTCCCGTCGGTCACGAGCGATATTGTCCCGTGTTTAAGCTCTCCTGCGGCATATGCCTCACAGTGAATATATGAGATTTCCTTAAGCTTAAGCGCGGATTCCATACTGAGAATATAATCGGCTCCTCTGCCGATAAAAAAAATATTTTTATGATTTTTGTACTTCTCCGCAATTTCAGAGCATTTTTTTTCAAGTTCAATTGACTTTTTAATCTTTTTCGGTACGTCGTTCAAAAGCTCGTCAAGATACTTTTTCGTATCGGCTTCGGAAAGCATTCCGTGAATATATGCCAGCTTGAATGCAAAAAGATACATAATCGCGAGCTGAACCTCATAAGCCTTTGTACTTGCAACCGCAATTTCAGGGCCGGCCCACGTGTAAATTACACTGTCGGCTTCATTTGCAATTGTCGATCCGGGAACGTTGACAATTGCAAGCGTGTATACTCCGTTTAGTTTTGCGAGTCTCAGCGCAGCAAGAGTATCGGCAGTCTCACCCGATTGAGAAATAATAATCACAAGCTCTTTTTCCCCAAGTATAGGATTGTTATATCTGAACTCCGACGCGATTTCAACATTTACCGGAATTCTCGCAATTTTTTCAATCGCATATTTCCCTATCATACCTGCATGCATTGCTGTTCCGCAGGCAACGATATGAATTCTCTCAAAAGATATAAGCTTTTCATCGGTAAGCTCGGGAATCCCTAAATCGGGTACTCCGTCTTTAATACGCGGTCTCAGCGTTTTTAGCACCGCTTCCGGTTCCTCATGAATCTCCTTAATCATGAAAAACGGATAACCGCCCTTCTCTGCCGCCTCTATATCCCAATCCGCAGTCTCCAATTGCTTGGATACCGGCATTTTGTCAGCACCCAAAACCGTAATTTCGCGCTCGTTTATAATAGCTATTTCGTTTTCCTTAATACGGTAAAATCGGTTAGTATACTTTAATACAGCTGAAATATCCGATGCAATGAAACATCCCTTATCGCTTACTGCCGCTATTAAAGGACTTTCTCTGCGCATTGCGTAAATTACACCGGGATAATCCGTAAATACAGCGCCGACAGCAAACGACCCGGTAAGAAGCTTTGCAGCTTCAAGCATGGCGTCAACCGGATTTCTTGTCTTAAGATAAATACTGTCGATAAGCTTTGCCGCGGCTTCGGTATCGGTTTCGGAAACAAATTTATAGCCCTCCCCGATAAGAATTTCCTTAATATCGGCGTAGTTTTCAATAATTCCGTTATGGACTATGCTAACATTAAAGGTACCGTGAGGATGAGAATTGATATCGGAAGGCTCTCCGTGCGTCGCCCATCGCGTATGTCCTATACCGCACCCCGAATACAGCTCATCGGGCATAAGGCTGATTTTTTCCCTGAGAACAGACAGCCTCCCTTTTGACTTAATAATCTTGACTTTATTTTCAGAATCAAAAACCGCAACTCCCGCCGAATCATATCCGCGGTATTCAAGAGCAGAAAGTCCGTCAAGAAGCTTCGGCACTGCATTTTCACTTCCGGTATATCCGATAATTCCGCACATAATAAAATTTCCTCTCATAATTTTTCTTCAATAAAAACTGAAAACCTGAAATAGAACTTAACAGCTGCAGCCATATTGGAAAGAACGTTTTCATATAGTTACATCATATATATAGAGAGTTACATCTATTTACATCAGAGTTTTTCATCTTAACTAAAGAAAGTTTTTGCAGCAAAATCTCTGTTTATTCTTGTTTATCTATTCTTTTCTGTTTGTTCTTTCAACGTATAAATCATTTTACCGATTTGCGCACAATGTTTTCAGACGTTTTAAAAATCCTGTTTTCATCTATACAACCACGTACAAGCGACAGCGGATATACAGTACAGTTTTTTCCTATAACAGTCCCCGGACAAAGTACGCTGTTACAGCCGATTTCGGTAAAATCGCCTACCATAGCTCCGAATTTTCTCAGTCCTGTTTCAATAATATTATTATCACTTTTGACCGACACAAGGCTTTTGTCACTTTTAACATTAGATGTTATGGCTCCAGCTCCGAGATGACTGTGATAACCAAGAATCGAATCTCCCACATAATTATAATGTGGAATTTGAACATTATCGAATATTATACTGTTTTTTATCTCAGTTGAATTTCCCACAACACAGTTCTTTCCTATTATCGCGCTGCCGCGTATAAATGCACAGTGACGCACCTCACTGTTCTCGTCAATTATACACGGAGATAATATACAAGCAGAAGAAAATATCCTTGCACTTTTGGCAGCCCAGACATTCTCTGAAATTTCATCGAAAAAATCTTTGCTCAGATTTCTTCCAAGCCAAATCGTAAACGCTTTAATATCGGAAAGTGCTTGCCATGGATACTCATACTTTTCAAGCAATGATTCTGCGATTGTATTTTTAAGACTGAAAAGCTTTTTCGTTTTCATCAGTTTAAAATATCCTTTGCATTTAAGTTATTAAACACTTTTGTAAGCTAATTTAAAGTACAAACTTAATCTGCAGACTTTTCTATACAAAGCCAGCAGATCAGTTATTCGTTATTTATTTTTAGTTATCCGTTATTTATTATGCATTTTAATGACAAATATAATACAAATTCCAAAATAATTCCGTAAACAGCCGTCAATTTTAATTAACAGTTTTAAATTCCGTTTACAAAGAAACAAAATAAGATGTTCACGCCATAATACGGCGTGAACATCTTATTTACGAGGTAAATTATTCTCCCCTCCGAAACGGCCTGTATAGGTCGTTTACATTTGTATAAATACGGAATTACGAAACAGGAGAATACATTTCCTCCAGTACTTTTCCAAGTATATCTCTTTCCGAAAAACTTATTTTTTTACCGTCAATAAGCTGATATTCTTCATGTCCCTTTCCGGCAAGCAGGACAACATCTCCGCGCTTTGCATTCTCCACCGCATACCGTATCGCATCGGCGCGGTCCGAAATTCTGATATAAGGACAATGCTTTATGTGCAAAACAATATCATCTATAATATCATCCGGCGATTCCGCATCAGGATTGTCGCTTGTAACTATACAGAAATCCGCAAGACGGTCCGCAGCCTCTCCCATTTCACTTCGTCTCAGCTGTGTTCTCCCACCGACCGAACCAAAAAGGACAATGAGCCTGCCAGAAGTATAATCTCTCAGAATCCTCAGGGCGCTTTCAAGGCTCGTTCCGTTATGAGCATAATCAATTACAAAGGTTCTTCCTCCGGACTCATATGTTTCAAATCTGCCGCGTACCGTAGCGCTTCTGAGTTTATCCGAAATAACCGTAAGCGAAAGTCCGAGCGATTCACAGACGGAAATCGCCGCCATTGCATTCGACACGTTGATAATACCGGGCATCCTGATATAAAAACGTACGCCTCGGCAATCAAAGCTCATACCGTAAATGCCTTTTTCATTCCATCGGGTTATATTTTCCGCACGGTAATACGGGACTTTTCGGCTGCTTTCCGTATCACATCCAAAAAAAAGACATTTTTCCGGAGCAATTCCGGAAATCATCTCATGAGCATAACAGTCATCACCGTTTATAACAGAAATATCAGCCATTCTGAACAATGACTTCTTACACTCCTTATAATTTTCAAAAGTAGGATGTTCAGAAGGTCCGATATGATCATGATAAAGATTGGTAAACACCGCACGGTCAAAATGAAGTCCGTATATTCTGTCAAGCAAACAAGCCTGAGAGGACACCTCCATGACAACATACTCCATTCCCGCACTGTACATTTCCGAAAAAACGGATGCAAGCTCAAGCGCGTCGGGAGTTGTGTTACCGGTAGTACGCTCTACCGTGCCAAAACGTATTCCGCAGGTACCGATAATACCGGCTTTTCTTCCGCTGTCATTCAAAATGCGGTAAATAAATTCCGCCACCGTACTCTTCCCTTTGGTTCCGGTAATACCGATAAGCTTAAGCTTCTTCGCGGGACTGCCGTAAAACCGCTCCGCCAGCAAAGCAAGAGCCTTTCTTGTGTCAGGGACTGCGATTACAAGCGCCGTCTCTCCGGGAACGGTAACGGCATGCTCGCATACAAAAATCCGGCATCCGTTCTTATAAGCATTCGGCACGTACTCATGTCCGTCGGCTTCCGAACCGTTTATACAAACAAAAACACTGTCCTTGCCCGCTTTTCTTGAATCAGATGTAAGAGTTTTAATTTCAGTTTCACCGTTCAGTTCCGATCCGGCAAAACTCAAAACATCTCTAAATTCATTTTCGGGAAACAGCTCTGTAAGCTTCATATTAACACCCCGTGCAGTCTGTCACTGTCCAAAAACATCATAACAGTTTTCATCGGTTATACTTCTCCACCTCGTCGGCAGGATAATATTTCTCAAATTTTTTTATCTGATTATGTTCATGCATAGCAATATAAAAACATCTCTGAGGATTAATAAAGGTATCGTGTGAATATCGCATAGAAGAAAATGCCGTCCTGCGTTTAATACATGAAACTATCTGTTTTTTCTCGTCCTCAGTTGCATACCTCAGTACAAGCTTAAGCGGCAGATAGCTCCAATATGCTTTTTCTTCACAGAAATAGCAGCCGTTATACGGCTTATTGAGTATATAGTCGTCAACGATATACTCCGCTATATTACATCCTGAAGCAGTAACATAATAATTGCTTCTGCCCTGTCGAACATTTATTTCAAACAGCTTATAAACTCCGTCACGGATGTCGTACTTTATATCGAAATTAGCATATCCGACATATCCGATATCCTCAAGAAAGGATCGAAGCTTTTCCATCAATGGGCGGTCATACGCCGTAAGAATAGCAGCATGGTTTCCCATTCCCTTTGGCGTATGCTCCTCAAGCAAAACATGACCGAGGCACATCATTCTTACCTTTCTGTCACTTCCGCAGTATGCTGTCATAGTGTACATATAAGAATCTCCGCCCGGAATCGTATCCTGAACAATCAGTCTGTCGGGATACCCTGACGCATATATTTCATCAATTATTACGCCTGCTTCCTTCATGCTGTGCGCTCGATATACCTTTTTCATCCCCGAAAACGGATATTTCCAGTAAAGAACACTGCTGGACGGTTTGATAATAACAGGAAAATCAAAACCTAAAAGCGAGGGATACTGACCGGGCGATATTACCTCAGTTTTAGGATACGGAATTTCATATTTTTCACAATATTGATAGAAACGGTCTTTCAGAGTTATGTCATCCATGAGAGCCGCATCGGTACACGGGGTTATATATTTTTTGCCAAGATACTCCTTGTTTTTTATAATCATTGAAGCATAGTCATCGGTACAGCCAATAAGAATAAGCTTTTCTCCTGCGTGTCTGTCTGCAAACTCATCAAGAATTTTTATCAGTACCTTCGGATTGTCCATTTCAGGCTTTACAGTAAATTTAATAATCTTCGTGTATTCCGTAGCTCCGATTTTATACCGTCCGAAAGCATACGAACAGACGCCGTATTTTTCATGAAACGCACGCGCAACGTTATAGCAGTTAAGATCACCGCCGAGAAGCACGGGCGTAATTTTTATTCCGTCAAGCTCTGATGACTTCGCCATATTATTTTTCATTCAAATTCCTCCTAAAACCACACAAAATACGGCTGGATTCTATAGAGATATAATAATATACGATAAGAAGAGCACGGCCGCTTTTTGTAAAAAGCTCCGCTAAAATTTAAACATACATACAAGACAATATACAGCCATACAAATCAATATACAGCCATACAAATCAATATACAGCCGAAAAAGGCAAACAGGATATCTATTTTTTCAGAAAAAACTGCTCATACCAAATTAAAAATACAAGAGCGGTCCATATTTTTCTGCCGTTATTTGACTTTTCGTCGCGGTGAGCGTCAAGTAGTTTAACAAGCATATCCGAATTAAAAAACTGCCTTGCCTCAGGTGATGTAAAATATTCACGCGCTAATTTATAGTAACGCTCTTCGCGGAACCAGTAACGTATCGGAACCGGAAAACCCACCTTCGGTCGATTTGCCCAATCATCCGGAATCGTGCGGTTAGCCGCCTGGCGCAGAACATATTTTGTGATTCCGTCTTTGACTTTATATCCTGCCGGAATTTTTTCCGCCAGCTCCATCACCCTTTTGTCGAGAAACGGGACACGCAGTTCAAGAGAATGCGCCATACTCATTTTATCTGCTTTTAACAAAATATCCCCTGGAAGCCACAGCTTCATATCAAGATACTGTTTTTTTGTAAGCTCATCTCTGCCGGCCACATTTTTATAAACGGACGCGGTTATATCTTTAGGCGATATACCCGCCCTGAATTCCGGATTGAGCATCTGAACAGCCTCATTTTCCGAATAAACAAGCGCCTGACCGATAAAATACTCTTCAGGTCTGCCGCTGTTTTTAATAATAAAATCATGACCTTTAAAATATGGCATATGACCTGCCGCATGAGCTGCCAAAATACGAAGCGGTGCGGGAATTTTCCTATATCGGTGCATCCGAGGCGTTTCGTTATACCACTCATAGCCTGCGAAAATTTCATCGGCGCCTTCTCCGGATAAAACCACAGTTACATGTTCGGCCGCCAACTCGGCAAGAAAATACAGCGGCACAGAGGACGGATTTGACTGAGGTTCGTCCATATGATACTGAATTTTCGGAAGAGCATTCATGCATTCCTCAGCCGTAAGCGTACGGCTTATGTTTTGAATTCCGAGAATCTCCGAAAGCTCCTTTGCATAAGAAGTTTCATTGAATTTTTCATATTCGTACCCTACGGAAAACGTCTTATCGGGATGCATGGCGGCAGTAATATAACTTGAATCTACACCGCCTGAAAGAAAAGCCCCTACTTTTACATCGGCTATGCGATGAGCTGAAACCGATTCATTAATACGAGCGTCAAGCAGCTCAACCCATTCGTCGAAACTTTTTGTCTCATCAGCCGCGAAATCCGTCTCCCAATACCGTCCGGTTTCTATTCTGCCATCCTTCCATACAAGATAATGCGCGGGAGGAAGCTTATATACCCCCCTGAAAAATGTTTCGTCGGCAGCCGAATACTGAAATGTAAGATACGGTCTGACGGAATCGGTATTAAGTCTTTTTACAAATTCGGGGTGCTCAAGAAAGCTCTTTATTTCAGAACCAAAGAGAATATTCCTGCCAATCATGGTATAGTAAAAAGGTTTTATTCCGAAAAAGTCGCGAGCCGCAAAAAGCGTTTTGGTATGATCGTCCCAAATCGCAAAAGAAAACATTCCCCTGACGCGGTCAAGAAGTCCGCGTCCATACTCAAGCCATGCATGAAGCAGCACCTCAGTATCGCTCTCGGCATGAAACACATGCCCCTTCCGGCGCAGCTCATCTCTCATTTCGCGGTAATTATATATCTCTCCGTTAAAAACAATTGCTGCGCCGCCATCATCACTTACCATCGGCTGTCTTCCCGCCTCACTCAGATCAATTATACTAAGCCTGCGAAAACCGAGCGTAATTCCTTCTCCAAGATATTCACCGGCCATATCAGGGCCGCGATGGACGATACGGTCCATCATTTTTTCTATAATTCTTTTTCTGTTGTCAAGCCTTCCTGTAAATCCGGCTAATCCACACATACATTTTCATTCCTTTCCGGCACTGCTTTTTTTCTCTGCCATAAAGTCATAAAGCTTACCTCCGAGAAATACTCCGCAGAAACCAAACAGTATTCCAAGGGCTGCACCGGCAATAACGTCGGTCGGATAATGAACAAAGAGGTAAAGCCTCGAAAAAGCAACAAGTACTGCGATAACAGCAGCCGGAATCCAAAGCTTGCTCTTTCTTATCGTAAGCACGGTTGCAGCTTCAAAGCAAACAAGAGTATGTCCGGACGGAAATGAAAAATCACTGAGGTGTTTTATTATTATCTCCGCTTCAACAAGGTCATAAGGCCTTACTCTTGCAACCGCATTTTTCAGAATTCCATTGCCTATTACCAAGCCCAAAATCATTGCAGCCGCCATCATTAAACCGGTTTTACGCTGCCTTGGAATAATCAGAAGAAGAAATGTGACCGCAATCCAAAAAATACCCCCGTCACCAAGCTTTGTAACAAGACTGAAAAAAGTATCAAGAAAAGGACACCGAAGATTTTCCGAGATAAAATTTAAAACAGACAAATCCCATGAAGTTACCGCATTAAACATTTTTATAAATTCCTTTCCGATAATCCGCTGTCAGCCGACCGGCGGTATCGCGACAATATGATTTAAACAAAATTCAGCCGAATAAAAACCGTATCTCAATTATTCAAAGTTCAGCTTAACAAGATACCATTTACCGTTGTTCTCGGTAAAATAAAGCCTCCATCCGGTAATTTCATCGGTTTTATAGCTGAAGTTACGTAGCTCTGCGGTAAAATCGGCAGTGCAGGAAAAACAGTTATCTCCCCATTTTCTGTAATCATAAGTATTTATATCAAGAGACAAAATATCACAAGGAAGATTCTGAACAAAGCTGTTTCTGGTAGAGTATAGAATTTCGTACGCCTGAGTTTTTTCCATTGCGCAGTCAAGCATTGCCCCGAACTTCGATTTACTGCCCTTGTCGGTATAACCTGCAGCAGTATATTCCACATACTTTGTAATAAAATCTTCGACAACAGCGCAGTTTAAACTTTTCAAGGTATTGTCCGGCATATTTTCAATTTTATAAACGCCCTTGTCAGCTTCGTTTAAAACTTCGGTACGGCCGTCATTTTGTTCGACTTCAACAACAGGTTTTTTATAAAGTCCTTCTACTATATAAAGCTGTTCGGTAAGAGGGCTTTCAATCAAGTCCCTGAAGTCCGATATCTCATCATATATGTAATCCGAGCTTTTCAGCAATTCGTTTCCCAATTCAATACCGTTTACATACACGGCGGTTCCGTCCGGCACATGTATTTCAGCACGAAAAAGCTGTTCTGTCCCGCGTAAATAAGTATAGTATATTTCACCATTCAGAACATTGCTCTCGGAACACGGAATAACGGCTCCGTCCATTGAAACACCGCATTCGGGTATTGTAATCAGTCCGTCTACTCTGTATCGGCAGTTTACAGGCAGCTCTCCCGCAGCTCGGTTAAATGCATTGTCCTCATAGCTGTCATAAGGAATACCGCTTTCTTTAAGCTCACGCTCCGAAAGCTCAACCCCTCCTACACACACCGATGCTTCCTCCGGAACCGTTATTATCACACTGTATTTTTCAGCATCGGGAAAATCAAAAATATATTCATCAAACTCACCCGAATTTTTGCGTACCGCTTTGAGTACCGTTCCATCCAAGCTCGCTTCAACAGAAGGCTCGATAATAAATCCGGACATTTCACAAACCGACATGCAGGGAAGCTCAGAGCTGTTTTTTTCATATTCGGAGGCAAGCGGATATACGGTTTCCGAAAGAGAAAGCTGCTCGTCTGCACGAAGACCGTTAATCCAAATCTCGCTCTCCTTTGGAAAAATAAGCCTGACATTGCTGCGATTGCCGGTACCGCCCGCACCGAGCGATATACAAGTCACATCAGATTTTTCAAATCCGAACGACGCTTTCTCTCCGTTGCTTTCAACCGTGACCTCGGCAAGGCGTGCTCCGTCCGAAAACACAGTATAGGTACGGACATTCCCGTCATTATCGGAGGAAACTTTCAAGCATGAAAAAGTACCTGATTTAACAGCCGAATTCAAACGTTCGGCTATCAGTGCCGTGTTTTCATACTTGCACATCGGAAAATCTCCGGTCATATCACCAATTTCCGACGCTGTTATCTCGGAAAGTCTGTTTTTAATTATATGTTCGTCTCTCGTATTTTCATAAGCTGCAATATACTGACAGAAAACAAACAAAAAAACAGCAATAAGTACAATCGCGAGTGAGGAATAAATCATAAGAAATTTGGAAAATCCGGAGATTTGCTTTTTCTCAGCTTTGCTGTTTCTGTTTTGCCGCCGGCTTTTTTCTTTACGCTTTCCCAAAGTGTCCGAAACAGGTGCTGACCGCACACTCGGCATATCATTTTGAATTTTATCCGCAGGCTCTTTTTGAGAACTTTCCGAAAGACTAATATACTCCCCGGAAGATTTTTCGGTTAAAGATCCTTTGGCTTCTCCTATATATTCTTTTGAATACTCTTTCAAATTTCTTTCGGCTTGTCTCTCCGATTCAAGCTGATTGTATCTTTCTTTTTTTACCATTTAAAATACGATCATTCCTTTGCTGACGTTTTTGCTAACAGCCAATAATTCACGCTCTTTTATAATAGCGTTAATCTCAGCGCACCAAAATAGCATTCGGAAGAATACGTTCCCCGTACACATAAGCGGAATTATTCATTGTCTCCCCGTCATACATCATAAGTGAGGAAGCTCCTCCGTCCAAATTAGACGCGTTTACTGCATCATTCGACATCATAATATCAACAAGGTCATCGAGCGTAGCTCCCAGACTCCCGATAGATCTGCCGTTTACAACGAGCAGCATAACAGCGCCGTCTCCGCGCTGACCGATTGCGGTTCTCGGATTGAGTCCTCCGCTGAGAATTCCCGCGCTGTTGCATGGCGTACCGTTGATTATAAGTGCAGGACCAAAGCAAACCGCTTCTTTTACGCCTGCGGCAATTGCAGAATTGCAGCTCATTGTTCCGACATGAAGAATACCGTCGGAATCAAATCCAATCATACTGTAGGTTTTCTCCGCATCGCCCCATATTATCTCTCCGTCCTTGATTACGGGACCGAGAGGTTTGCCTCCATTCCCCATGCCGCCGATGTCGATAAAGCCTCCGGCATTTGTACCCCCGCGTGCTCCGTATTTTTCAATAAGGGATTTAAGTGAAAGTCCTTCAGCATCGTCTCCGTATTTATCAGGTACTCCGATAAATACTCTTTTTGGGTCATGTATAATCATCATAACCCCGTTATATGTATCGCCCTTGATTTCTTTAATCTCTATACCGTCATTCATATCGGAAGGCTTGCCGCCGGGCAATACAGTCTCATTGCTTTCTCCTTCCCCGATCTCCGTAATAACCGGTGCGTTCGCTCCGGATTCATCGGCAACTGTGTTTATTGCGTTTTCGTTAGTCTCATCTGAAATCCCGGTATTTCCGGAAATGCTGTCATTTTCCGGCAATGATATTAAATTCTTGTCGGTAATATTGCCGCCCGTCTGATCCGCCGCCGACAGCTTCACAGACATAATTTCGTCTATCTCGTCACTGGAAAGACACATATGCGCAAGAAAACCGCCGGCGCTTGTTTCCTTTACTGTCATAACAAACAGCCTTTTGGTAGTCTCCGAAGGGCCGCGGGTAAGAATAAGCATCACACCGTATAACGCGATTATTAAAAGAAGTAGAGTAACGGCAGCCGTAATACCGATTCTTATTAGAACAACCGATACTACTGCGCCTCTCCTTTTTTCTCCGCTTTTTTTTGTACGCTTTATCATACTCACGACCATACCTTTCGTATATACTCAAATTGTTGTCCGATATTTTATCTGCATAGATTACAGTCACTTCCGCAATCCAAAAAATTCAAAGCGCTTACACCAAACGCTCCCGCAAATCTAAAAATCATTATTCAAATACCCATCGGTGCTGAATTCTAAAGCTTATAAAGAATAGGAATACATCGACAAAAATTTTTACAATACTGACAACAAAATTATCGCTGCCAAGCAACCGAGACACCTCCGAAACAAGAAAACCCGAAACAATCATCTGAGGAATGCATACGGAATAATATCGCAGAATCGTCGGAATTTTCTCTCTGCAGCACGAAAATACAATATTGTAATTAAAATGAAAATTACACAAAGATGAAATAAGCCTTGCAGCCACTGTAATAAACATTATCATAAGACAGCGGGACGAAAAAACTCCGATACCGTCAAAAAGATAAAGCAATATATTAAAAACAGAATAATCAACTAAAGTTGACACCACGGAGCTGAGCATAAATTTAAGCATAAGCCCGTAAATTCTGAGAGAATCCCTAACAGGATTAAAATGAGATTCCGAATTGTCATCTATGTATACAGTTGATATGGAAACCTCTTCAATCGGAATATTTCTGCGGCTGCATTCAAGCAGCATGTTCGTTTCATATTCATAACGATCTCCGTTAAAAGTCAAAAACAGAGGAAGATACTCGGCCCCAATTGCGCGGAGCCCGGTTTGAGTATCGGAAATTTTAATATTAAAAAAAGCTTTGAACAGCTTTGAAGTAAGACGATTTCCTATACGGCTTTTTCGCGGCACATCTCTGACGGAAAAATCACGAGCTCCTATTATAAGCGGAATTTTTTTCACATCGCTTTTTTGCCGGACCTGAAAATCAGGAAGTTTATTACATTCCGAAGCGCTGAGATCCGAAGCTCTGAGATTTGAATAATATAAAAGCTTCTTTGCAAGCTTCGCCACATCCGAAGCGACATGCTGTCCGTCGCCGTCAACAGTAATTACGCCGATTGCCTCAGGACGGTTATTTATAATAAATTCAAATGCAGTTTTAAGAGCGGCTCCTTTTCCGCGATTAATCTCATGCTTTAAAACCGTACAGTAGGGAATCTCACTTTCTACCCTGCTGAAAGGCGCACAATAATCGGCTGCGCTTCCGTCGTTTACAAGAATTATTTCCCTAAATCCCACCGCTATGAGCCCCTCGATGGCAGCTATTAATTTGCCGTCCGGATTAAGCGACGGTATAACGATAATAATTCCGCTGAAAGCTGTGTTTATCTCTTTTAATGCCAAATCAGATTTTTCATCATTTTTATTCATTTCAATTTCCAGCTCTTTAATATCTTAAGATAATCTATCGCCATATCTGAAACAGAAGTCTGTTGCACATTATACAAAAACATGCCTCAAAGCATGAATATGAAGGAAACAATTTCTCAATGTTATTATAACTTATTTTATAAATGATGTAAAGATAAAACTATTATTTACACAATTAATTTACATTTTTACAATCGTTTTTCCGAATATATCCTTAACATAATAAGCGTTAAACATCAACCGTTTCCGACACAAAATGTCCATTCTGACACAAAGGCACCCGCATATGACATATCACGGGTGCCCGTAAATTTATTAATTAACAGATAAAAGCGCTTAACCGGATCAATCATGCCGCAAAAAATACCGCTGTATAGACGCGGCAGAATTCATAACTCCACCTGTTCGATATTATAAAGCGCGTTCATTGTACTCAAATTCTGTGTAAAAGGTCTCATTATATTCCACCACGCGCAGCCGCGCAGTCCGTAATCCCGTATCAATCCAAGCTTTGCTTCAATACTACGGGCGTCCTCAAACCAAACCTCGTGCTCTCTTCCATCCAAAAAATATCTGAAAAACGGAGCGGCCGCCGTTTCGTCAAACTGAATACGTGCGCCGTTATTATACGCTATACCAAGAGCCTCCTCAACGCCGATGCTCGGAGCATCCGACTCCCCTCTTACATACGGCAGTGTCCAGTCATAGCCGTAATTCGGAATTCCCATAAAAATTCTCGCAGGTTCAATCTGAGTTACCGCATATGAAACCACTTCACGCACTTTATTGAGAGGAGCGACAGCCATCGGAGGACCATACTTATATCCCCACTCATATGTCATAATCGTGCTGAAATCTGCCGCCGCACCGAGAGCGGCATAATTATGAGATTCATATAAAATTCCGGGTTGGCTCGATGATGTTTTTGGGGCAAGAGAAACCCATAGAGGAATATTTTCCGCCGCCAGCGCTTCGCTGAATTGTGTGATAAAATCCACGTACGCCTGAGCTTCGGACGGAAAAACATACTCGAAATCTATATCAAGACCATAGTAGTTCTTTTCCCGTATAACCGAAAGCACATTTTGAATCAGATTTTCACGCGCCGCCGCATCATTAAAAATTACACTTGACAGCTGATTTGAAAATACGCCCTCCTCCGTTAATGTAGAAAGAAGCATAACAGGCGCAACACCGTATGAACGGGCAATATCAATAAGCTCTTCATCTCCTTCGGGTACAACAAGTGTGCCGTCAGGTTGAAATCCATATGTAAAAATAGTAAGATACGTGAGAAACGGAAGCGCCGAGCTTAAAAGATTCCGGTCAATATAGGTATATGCATATCCGTTTACGGATAGATTTCCAAACTTTTCACCCTCGTATGAAATTACGACCGTTTGTCCCGGATATAAGGTGCCTCCACGCGATAATCCCGGATTGTTTCTCAAAATCGAATTAAGATTTGTCCCATAAGCGGCAGCAATCGAATCGAGACTGTCTCCTGTCTGAACGGTAGCAGTAACATCCGGACTTAAAATAATAATTGCCTGCCCCGGAACAAGTCCGGGCTGACTTGCAAGTCCGTTATAGGACGTAATCAGCGACTCCGGTACGCCAAAACTCTCTGCAATTGAAAAAATACTGTCGCCATCTCTGACAATATAAGTAACCATACACATACCTCCGCTAAAATAATTCCGAAGAAGCTGCAAACAACTTTTTCGGAATCTTATAAATATATCCATCAATTAAATACAAATACCGAATTTAAGCGTCACTCTAAACACGCCATATAATTCTTGCGGGAAAACCATAAAGATATATAATCTGATCTCAAAAAGCTGATGTTGAACTGCGGCAAACAGAAAAACCAGATATAATAATCTATATGCCGCTGACATGGAATTTATGAGCATAAGCAGAAAATCCGAAATATCAAAGTTTACATATAATTCACACTAACTTATACGCCTGAATTTGATTTAAATCTTATATATTGATAAACTTAAATTGTTTGTTAATACCTATAGTCGGTATTTGCCTGTTCTTTGACCGTAATACCTATCACCGATATTCCCGGCATAAGCAAAACTCACGGTTTGTTTTTACTTTGATTTCGCTTAAAAAAAGAAGCTCTAAAAGTCATTTTATAAAAAGGCATGATAATATATGAATAAAAACAATGATTGTATTAAAACAAAATTACCCGTCCAGACATCTGACAAAATTCAAATACCTCTCCCGCCGCATTTCAAGCTAACATCATTCCTCTTAATGATTATTCTTCCGGCAGTGTGCAGTTTCGGTCTAAATTTCTTGTATACATATTATGCCGGAGATATTGAACATCAAGTAATGCCCGTTATTTTAAATTATACCGTTAATCTAATGTCGGAATTTATTCCGTACGCAATTTTTGGAATACTTCTTTGGGGTAGTTATAGATACGGATGTAAAAAAATCAAGTTTTCAATTATCATGTCCTTTATCGGAATTCTAATCCCGTATTTGTCTCTTTTTCTAATAGAATATTTTCTCGGTTCTATTAAATTATATTACCGTGCTTATTTAATGTACTCACTTCTCTATCTGTTTGACGCCGCGATTTTAACCGTTATAATTCTTCTTATTCCTATTATCCGCATGTCAGACAAACACGGAAATAATAATATAAAAAATAACTTTAAAAAAAATAATGATGCAGATAAAATTAAATCTGCTAAGGGTAAAGCCGGAAAAAAGATGCAGCTTCCTAAAAAACTGTTGAAAGCCGCTGCCGCATCATCGGTCATCAGACTTATAATCGGCGTTTCAACAGAATTGTACTATACAATCTCATTCATATATCAGCTTAATAATGAGTATTACAGAGCCATTTATACCGAAGAGCTTCTTTCTGTCATTCTTCACTTTGCCGTACAGTTTCTTTTTGCCGGACTCGGTTTTTTACTGATGCGCACGGAAATGAGAATAGGTGAAAGATACTTTCTCAGAAAAAAGTCCGAAATAAAAGCTCTTGCTTCATATAATATAAAAAACGGCGGCAAGGAATAACTTCCTCACCGCCGCTTTTTATATACCCGTCTTTTTTACTCGCTTTCAGACCCGTCACTTTCGGATGAATCCGCTATCCCGGAAATCAGTGCATCCAAAATTGAAGAATCAGCTTTATATACAATCGGCGAATCACCATAGAACAAATAACGCTGCGAAGAAGAGTTTTCGCCGCTATCATCAAGTACGTAAGCACCTACAGTCAGCGTATATGTTCCGGATACAGAAACAGAAGTATTGGACATATCGCTGTTTTCCTCCGTATTAATTGCCTTAGCCTCGTCGTAATTAACAACCATCTTCACAGACGATAAATTATCAAGACCGTACTCTGCCTTTTTTTCATCGGATGGTTTATAATCAGCCCAGCCTGTCAGCTCGAGCTCGTCAAACAATGACAACAAATTCTCATCGCTGTATGAATTTTCGGTTCCGTCAGGCATTGTTACATTGTATTCCTTAAATGTTAAATCGCCTGACGGCAAAGAATCAAGCACAATCAAATCATCAAGCGTATAGCTGAATTTGGTTTTTAGTGAAGACTCAATTGCAAACACAGAATCTGAACCTGTTACGCTCATATAATATGTTTGAGAATAGGAATTGTAATCTCCGATTTTATAAGTAACCGTACTGTCATCAGAAAAGGCAACACTTATTGTCAAAACCGGAGAATCAAGACCATAACTATCTTCGGCTTCCGGAGCGGTCAATTCACGGACTGCCGAAACAGAAGAAGCGGCAGAAGCCATAGATGCTGCAGTAGTCTGATTTATCGGGTAATCCGCATCATCGGCACAAAGCCATGTTGATGAAGCTGTATCAAAATTAAGACCGACTGTTTCTCCGTCGCTGTTCGTATAGCTTATATATCTTGCATTATCTTTATTATAGCTTGTAACGGATATATTTGCAGTATCTTCTGTATCTCCGCTCTGTGAATCATCTTCAGAGAGAAGCGGAGAAACTATAGCATATGTTACAGCAAGAGCAGCGCATACAGCGAGCATTGCGGCAAGTCTGCCGAGCTTTTTCGCTCTTTTCTTTTTTCTCCGCTCTTCTCCATTGTCGATATATTCCGCTCCGACAGATGAATTGTCGGCGGAAAGTATATCACGTTCATTATCTTTCATAAAATATGACCATACCTTTCATGCCCGCATAAAGCAGCTCAGCGTTTGCGACGATAATTCCAAATCAGGAGACCTAAAGCCATAACCGCAATCGGAATAACCACGCACATAACAATCATCAGCATATTTGCCGAAGCTTCAGGAACGATAAGAGCTTCTAACATAAGAGTTTTTGCAGCGATCGTTACCGACGCCTCTTTCTCGCAAGCAGAGTTTATCAGTGCTATAAAATACTCAAGATTCCCGGCACTGTTCTGAGCTATATCCGGTGAGGAAAACCATATAAGCTGACCTCCTGTCTCTGAATCCGTTGACCTTGCGCCGATCATAAAGCTTCCCTCCGTGTCTCCGTCTTCTTTTTCAAGAGTAGATGAATTTTCCGGGTCAGATTTCAAAAAGGATGTATCTGACGAATAAAGAAGCGGTTCGACAGTCAGGCCGTCTGAATTTTGTGAGTCAAGAATCCCGTGGGAATACCGCATAAGAATATTGATATTATCAGAAGATAGCAGAGACGTTATATCATTCTTTGAAATTCGCGGAAGCAGATAAAAAGGATACTGATAAAAAGAGTTCTGAGCCGTCTCGAAGACAACTCCCTTTTCCCAAGTCAGTCCATAGCTCTCTGTAAATGCTTCGACATTCGGCATCGACACTCTGTAGTTTGTAACAAGAATAATCCTGCCGCCGTCTTCCATGTAAGAATTCAGATAACTTATTTCTTCTTCACTAAGGTCGTAGCTCGGTGCATAAATTATAATGCAATCCGCGTCATCCGGGACTCCTCCATCTCCGTTAATTAAAGATATAGTAGAATAATTAATATTATCAGTAGAGAAAGCAGATATCAGCGGCTCGGACATATTTGCTTCGCCGTTCCCGGAAATTGCGTAAACGGTAGTAATATCATCGCTCGTAACATATTCTATTGCGCTTGTAATCGCAGATTCTCCCGCAAAAGAATAGCTTGTAACATATTGATATGCTGAAGAATCAAATGACTGGCTCGCTACAATTATATTACTGAAATCAACAAGCTTGTATCTTTTCGCCGATTCGAAGATAAGACTGTTTTCGCTTGGCGTCGTGTCCGTATATTTAATATAAAATGAAGGATTCAAAACCGGATCAACCGTCTGCACAGATATATGACCGTTAATTGCTTTGTATCGATCCAAAAGGTCAAGCATCATCTGCGCTTCCTCTGAGATTGAATCTCCCTTAAGATAATAAACTGTAATATCCTCATTAACCGCAGATACAATTTTCTCTGTTTCTTCCGAAATAGTGTAAAGTCCCTCATCGCTTATATCGAATTTGGTCACAGTGGCAGGAAAGCTTCCCACTATCATATTTATAATAATTACAATTGCAGCAACAATGATACATACAAGGAAACTATAGCCTCCGAGACGGGTTCTTTTACGTCTGCCGGCTTTATTTTGTTTGTTGGTGTTATTATCTTCCATTTATAGTTACTATCCTTTCTTCCGTAATCTTTCAATACAAAAATTTACGACCATCTTCTCTTTTCCATATTCTTCTCGGTAAAAAAGACAAAGAGAAAGATTACAGAAAGATAATATAAAACTCCGGTTAAATCAAATATACCTTCACGAAAGCCCGATATTCTGTCAAAAACATCGAGAGAAGAAACGAGGGCGGGAAAAGCACCTTCAAAAAGCGAAGCATTAATAAGATATACGACTAAAAGAACAAGCTCAATCACAGCAAACAGAACACCGGATACAGTCGAATTATTTGTCATCATATAGCAAATCAGCGCAGCTATAACTGCGAGTGCGGAAAAGCAGGCAAATGAAGCTGCTGCCGAACTTGGAATCATAGATGAAATTCCTCCGGCAAGGAAGCAAAAAATCAAAGCTCCCAATGACAGAACTGCAGAAATTATCACGCTTTCCGTAAGCGAGGAGCAGAACATTCCGATTGCTATCAGAGCAGCTCCCATAAGCCAGAATGCAAAAAGAGATGAATAAGCCGTAGCAAAATTAACAGTACCGAAAATCGAAAGAATCAGAGGCACAATTGCCATGAGAATTATCGGAAGCGTAAATACCGTAACCATTGCAAGATATTTTCCGATAATTATTCCCGACATTTTAACGGGAAGCGAATACAAAAGCTGATCGGTTTTTCGGGAACGTTCGTCTGCCAGCGAACGCATCGTCAGTATAGGAATTAAAATCAAAAATACAAATTCGATTAAATTGAGAGTATATTCATACTGCGGATAACCGCCGTTCAGATTATATGCAACGGTATAAATTCCGTTGACAAGCAGCAAAAAAGCCGCAAATATAATTCCGGTCATGTTAGTAAAGTAAGACCGAAGCTCTTTTTTGTAAATAACAAGCATAGCTTTGATTACGCCTTTCTATTTTATTTTAAAAACGGGCAAAACCCTGTCATAATGTATTTCAAAATCTGACTGTACAGCTGCCGAAAGAATAAACTTATAACTTTTCTTCATCTCCGGATTCCGAGGCACCAAATGACTGCCCTTCAGATTCTAAGATTTCGGAGGACTGATCCCCGACGGACAAATCTTTGGACAGCTGCTCCTCCAATGTCAGATTTAAGGAATCCGAATCCCCGGTAACGGAATCTTCTTCATCGTCGTATAAATCGTCGTTTTCATTTTCGTTTTCAACGTCGTTTATATCTTCGTTTTCATTTTTGTTTTCGTCTTTGTTTAAATCGTCGTATAAATCTTCATTTTCATCTTCGTTTTCGTCTTCATATTCGTAATAAACATCTTCCGGACTATCAGGAAGTTCCTCTTCTATCTCTTCCGGTGTAAAGTTGTTCGTCAGACGCAGGAACATTTCCTCAAGTGACACAGTTTCAGGCGCCAATTTATAAACGGGAGCTCCGAGCTTTGCAAATACGCCGAACAGCTCGTCTCTTATATCGGTCTCTGCTTCCGCCGTAATTTTTATATCATATACACCGTCTTCCTTAGACGCGGTGATTTCATACTCTGTTATTCCATCAATTCGGGAAAGCACATCCTTTAATGTTTCAGGCTCGGCACGTACAGTCATGTTGGTGATTCTTCCGTTTTCAAGCGAACCCGAAAGATTTTCAAGCGTATCACTTGCCACAACCTTGCCGTTTGAAAGTATAATTACATAATCGCAGACAGCGGATATTTCGGAAAGGATATGACTGGAAAGAATTACTGTATGATTTTCTCCGAGTTTTTTTATAAGCGAGCGGATGTATATTATCTGACGCGGGTCCAGTCCCACCGTCGGCTCGTCAAGAATTACAATTTCCGGATTTCCAAGCATAGCCTGCGCAATTCCGACGCGCTGCTTATAACCCTTTGAAAGATTTTTAATAAGTCTGTTTTTCATTTCGCCGATGCAAGTAGACTCGATCACATAATCAAGCTGTGTCTTAAGCTCAGCGCCGCGCAGTCCCTTTGCCTTACCTACAAAGGTAAGATATTCAAGCGGCGTAAAATCAGGATAGAGCGGAGGAATCTCAGGCAGATAGCCAATAAAACGCTTAGCCTCCTCCGGCTCTTCCGTAATATCATAGCCGTTAATAAGAACCTGTCCGTCCGTCGGCGCAAGACATCCCGTGATAATATTCATTGTAGTGCTTTTCCCTGCGCCGTTAGGTCCGAGGAATCCGTATATTTTCCCCGACTCCACAGTAAAACTGATGTCGTTTACCGCAGTTTCCGAAGCATATTTCTTCGTCAGATGTTTAACCTCAATCATAGTTTATCTATAATCCTTTCCTTTTTGTATAATATCCACTCGTCAATAGAGTACGGACAAAAATAAGCATGCTTTAATAAATATAATTAAATTGGATTTGAAAATCCTTTGTATTTAATTAAATCAGATTTGAAAATCTTTTATAAGGCATTTAGCCAAAGCGTCGCACCGCCTCTGAAAAATGACAATCAGCTTTCCGCATATGAACTAAACGTTTTTACAGTCGCCTTACAAGGAAATCTTCATTTATCTGTTATCTGTGAAACCATTTTATAACACTTATGTGATTATTTTGTGATTTCCTAATGAAAATTTATCACACATATATCGGTACCTTACATTTTCGGCAAAGTGACGATAAAAGCGGTTGATCCGCTGCCGCTCTGCGCTTCGATTGTTCCGCTGTGCAGCGCAACAATCTCCGAGGCAATTGCAAGGCCAAGTCCGTTTCCGGACGACGTAATTGCCGAATCAGAACGATAAAATTTCCTGAATATATTCGGCAAATCTTCGTCTGAAATTTCAGATCCGCTGTTTTTAACCGAAACGGTAATTTTGTCCTCCGTCTCCCGTACATCAATCTCTATTCTTCCCTTTTCGGGTGTAAACTTTACAGCGTTGTCAATTAAATTTATCCACACTTGTTTAAGCTGGTCCTCACAAGCACAAATACTGTGCTCAGAAAAATCAGGTATTATATTAATTTCCTTCTCACTCCACTTTTTTTCGAGAAGAAGAATGCATGTCCGTATCTGTTCGGAGAGATTATATTCGGAAACGCTCGTGAGAATACTTTGGTTTTCAATTTTAGTAAGATTTAAAACATTGGTTGCCATCGCGGAAAGTCTGCCTGATTCCTCCTCGATTATACCAAGATATTCACGCTGCTGTTCTTTAGTCAAGGTATCCTTTTGCAGCAGCTTTGAAAAACCGAGAATCGAGACAATCGGCGTTTTGAACTCGTGGGAAAAATTATTTATAAAATCAGAACGAAGCATTTCGGTATTTTCAAGCTCCTGAGCAAGCTTATTAAAGCTCTCCGAAAGATCATGACTTATTTTCGCGTTTCCAAGATCTATTCTTATCTTATAGTTTCCCTCAGACAGCTGGTTCAATGAATAAATAAGCTTATGAACAGGGTGCAGAGGAAAACGACCCACGAAATATGAAACGACCATTCCGACAAGAAGACTTGAGACGATAAACATTCCGAGAAACAGAAATTTACTGCCCGATTCCGGAAGAATTCCAAGCTGATAAAGAATAAAGCCGACAAATGATACGATTATTACGGTAATTACATGTATAGACAGATTAATTCCTGTAAACAGCAGCGTCAATACTGCTTTTGAGCGATACTTTATTTTCTTCATATCATAAAGCTTTCCTTTCGCAATAATTTCAATAATTTTTTACGGTGTTGATCAAAACATGAGTTGAATAATAGCAATCTGTGTTCTGAACAAAAACAGCTATAATATTTTTGTAAACATTAATATTTTTTAGTTAGAAAACCGCCGCGAGACAGGAAACATCTTGCTTTCGGCTATACATTTCAATACATTTTCATATTCTCTTATACATCTTCAATTCCTTTTATACATCTTCAAATTCTTATATACATTTTCATATTCACTTATCCATATTTTATGTTCTACACATTTTTCACTGCTTTATATCCAAGTCCCCGAATCGACTGAATTTCAAACTCCGGCCAATTTTCAAATCTTTTTCTAAGGCGTCCGATATGAACGGTTACAGTCTCCCATCCGGTATCGGTATCTACCCCCCATATTTCGTCCATAAGCTGAATACGGGTAAATATTTTTCCAGGAGAGGACAAAAGCTTATAGAGAAGCTGAAATTCTTTCTGCGGAAGTTCCACCGACGTATCGCCGCGCGTAACGGTCAAGGAATCATAATCGAGACATATGCTGCCAAAAGTGATTTTTCTCTCGCTTGCTATCTGAGCCCGGCGCAGAAGCGCGCGAATATGGAGAAGCAGTTCTTCGCCGTCGACAGGCTTTGACATATAATCGTCGATTCCGGCTATAAAGCCTTTTTTTCTGTCCGCAGAAAGCTGTTTTGCGGACACCATCAGAATCGGAAGCTTACTTTTCACTTCGCGCAAAGCGGCTGTAAATTCGTAGCCGTCCATTTTCGGCATCGTTATATCGACAACCGCGAGATCAATGTACTCACTTTCCATAACGGCAAGAGCGTCTTCTCCGTTTTCGGCGGTACTTACGGTATACCCCTCAGCTTCGAGTACAGCCCTCATAAATTTTCTTGTATTTTTATCGTCGTCTGCGACAAGTATATGAAACATTTTATTACCCCTTATTATCCCGATTTTATATTTTTAACATCTGAAATATGGAATATTTTATGAAACCATTATAACTTATATATTATATACTTGAAATGAAGATGTATTTGCCATTAATTTTTTTTGAATTGTTATACAGGCGAAAAAAGTTTCGTTTCAGTTTAGATTAGGGACGTAAAATTATTTCGGTAACAGCCGAAAAGCATCAAATGAAAAGCATCAAAAGCATCAAAAGCATCAAAGGCATCAAAAACATCGGTTTTTCTAACTTTCTAACTTTTTAACTATCTAATTATTTATCTAACTACTTATCTAACTATCCAATTATCTAACTATCTGCAAACTAACAATGAAAGGAACGGTCTTTATGTGGAAGATATTTAAAAATCTAACCAAAAAAGAGCTCGGATTTGCGTTTTTAGCGCTTATATTTATAGTGCTTCAGGTCTGGCTCGATCTCACGCTTCCGGATTACATGTCCGAAATTACCACATATGTTCAAACTCCGGGAAGCGCCATGTCCGACATATGGATTGCAGGAGGGAAAATGCTTCTTTGCGCCCTCGGCAGTCTTGCCGCCTCGGTAGTCACAGCGATTTGCGCGGCAAAAATCGCGGCAAACTTTTCAGCCAATCTCCGCGCAAAGCTGTTTGACAAAGTGCAGTCCTTTTCGATGGAGGAGATAGGAAAATTTTCTACCGCAAGTCTGATTACACGGTCTACGAATGACGTAACGCAAGTTCAGACGTTTATCGTTATGGGACTGCAGATGCTGATTAAAGCGCCTATTATGGCGGTATGGGCAATCTGCAAAATATACGGAAAAAGCTGGCAGTGGATGGCTGCAACCGCGGCAGCTGTCCTAATATTGCTCGTAATTGTCGGAATATGCATTGCCATAGCAAGCCCGAAATTTAAGCTTCTTCAAAAACTGACGGATGATCTAAACAGGGTAACGCGCGAAAACATAAGCGGAATCCGCGTTGTACGCGCCTACAACGCGGAAAAATATCAGGAAGAAAAATTTGAGCGCACAAATGAAAAGGTAACAAAAACCAACCTCTTCGCCAACTGTACTATGGCGTTCCTGATGCCCGGCATCACGCTTGTAAACAGCGGCTTATCGCTTGCCATCTACTGGATAGGGGCGGCGCTGATAAATTCCGCCGAAATCACCGACAGGCTGGGAATTTTCTCCGACATGGTGGTTTTCTCGTCTTATGCGATGCAGGTCGTCATGGCATTTATGATGCTAATCATGATTTTCATGCTTCTGCCGAGAGCATCGGTTGCGGCAAGCCGTATAAACGAAGTTATTGATACAAAAACGACAATTCATGACGGAGCGGAAACATCCGGAAAGGATGGGCTCTGCGGAGAGCTTGAATTCCGCGGAGTATCTTTCCGTTATCCCGACTCGGACAAAAATGTAATCGAAAACATAAGCTTCAAAGCCCATCAGGGAGAGACTGTTGCGATCATCGGCTCCACCGGCTGCGGAAAAAGCACGCTTGTCAATCTCGTACCGCGATTTTTTGACGCGACTGAGGGCGCCGTGCTTGTTGACGGAGTTGACGTAAAAGAATATAAGCAGAACGAACTTCACAACAAAATCGGATATGTATCTCAAAAGGCAATTCTTTTCAGCGGCTCCGTACGTTCAAACATAGCATACGGAGACAACGGAAAGGACGGTTTTTTGCAGTCGGACATTGTAGACTCGGTATATACAGCGCAGGCGTCCGACTTTGTTGAAGCACTTGACGGAGGATACGACGGTTACGTCTCCCAAGGCGGAAGCAATTTCTCCGGCGGTCAAAAGCAAAGACTTTCGATTGCGCGTGCAGTCTGCCGCCGCCCAGAAATTTTTGTTTTCGACGATTCATTTTCCGCGCTCGACTATAAAACCGACCGTAAGCTCCGCGAAGCGCTGAGCAAAGAGTGCGCGGACTCGACAAAGCTTGTTGTCGCACAGCGAATCGGAACTATACGCGACGCCGACAGAATAATCGTACTTGACGAAGGCAGGATAGCGGGAATCGGCACGCATGACGAGCTGATGCAAAACTGCGAAGTATACAGGCAAATCGCATTATCGCAGCTTTCAAAGGAGGAACTTGCGTAATGGAAAGCAGAAATGAACTCAGAACCGCGGCACGCGCCGACGGGAATGGAACAGGAGGTTCCGGCATGAAAGTACCCGGTATGGGAGGTCCCGGCATGGGAGGCCCCGGCATGAGAGGTCCCGGCATGGGAGGCCCCGGCATGAGAGGTCCCGGCATGGGAGGCCCCGGCATGAGAGGTCCCGGCATGAGAGGCGGAGGAGAGAAAGCAAAGGACTTTACCGGAACATGGAAAAAGCTGTTCGGCTATATCCGCAGTTACGGCGTAGTAATCATAATAGCTCTCGTCTGTGCAATCTCGGGAACGATTCTCAATCTTATAGGTCCCGACAAGCTCAAGGAGCTTACAAATATTATAACAAACGGTCTGATGACAGGTATCGACATGAGCGGCGTTGCAAAGATAGGCTTTACACTTGTTGTGCTGTACGCGACGGGTGCGGTCCTGTCGATTGTTCAGCACCTTATCATGGCTGTCGTCACTCAAAAGGTCACGAAAAAACTGCGCAGTGACATCGACCTTAAAATCAACCGCCTTCCGATGTGGTTTTACAACCGTACCTCTACGGGAGACGTACTATCCCGCGTCACAAACGACGTGGACACAATAGGTCAATCGCTCAACATGAGCGTAGGAACCCTTGTTTCGGCTGTTACGCTCTTTGTCGGCTCACTTGTTATGATGCTGAAAAACAATGTAATTATGACGCTGGCAGCCATAGGAGCAACGCTGATCGGATTTATACTTATGCTTGCAATTATGGGCCGCTCGCAAAAATACTTCAACCGTCAGCAAAAGCACCTCGGAGAAATCAACGGGCATGTCGAAGAAATTTACGCCGGACACACTGTTGTAAAAGCTTACAACGGAGAAGCGGAAGCAAAAAAAACATTCGACCGCATGAACGAAAATCTCAGGAACAGCGCATTCAGGGCGCAGTGTCTTTCCGGTCTTATGATGCCCATTATGACATTTATCGGAAATTTCGGTTATGTAGCAGTCTGTATAGTCGGCGCCGCGCTTGCGCTTAACGGCAAAATTGAATTCGGCGTAATTGTCGCATTTATGATGTACGTCCGTTTCTTCACTCAGCCTCTTTCGCAGATTGCGCAGGCGATGCAGTCCATGCAGTCGGCCGCGGCGGCGGGAGAGCGTGTTTTTGAATTTCTCGAAGCGGAGGAAATGGAAGACGAATCGCAAAAATCGCCGACCGACAAAGAGACAAAGGGCCTTGTTGAATTTGAGCATGTAAAATTCGGTTATGAGGACTCAGACAAAACTATAATTCACGACTTTTCGGCAACCGCAAAGCCCGGGCAAAAGGTTTCGATTGTCGGACCGACAGGCGCAGGAAAATCCACAATTGTCAATCTCTTAATGCGTTTCAATGAAATTCAGGGCGGAAGCATTCGGATTGACGGGGTACCGACAAGCGAAATGCGCCGCGAAGATGTTCGCTCCCGTTTCTGCATGGTGCTTCAGGACACATGGCTTTTTGAGGGTACGGTCAGAGAAAACCTCGTCTACTGCACCGAAAACGTATCGGAGGAAAAGATGGAAGCGGCATGCAAAGCGGTCGGCCTCGACCATTTTGTAAAGACTCTGCCGAAAGGCTACGACACGGTACTGAGCGATCAGGTCAATCTTTCGCAGGGACAAAAGCAGCAGCTCACAATTGCACGCGCGATTATAGCCGACAAGCCGATGCTTATTCTTGACGAGGCAACAAGCTCGGTAGACACACGCACCGAGCAGCAGATACAGAACGCAATGGATGAGCTTATGAAAAACAGAACTTCGTTTGTCATCGCGCACAGACTTTCGACAATCAAAAATTCCGATTTGATTCTTGTGATGAAAGACGGAGACATTATAGAAAGCGGAACTCACGACGAATTACTCGAAAAGAACGGATTCTATGCCGATCTTTATAACAGCCAGTTCGATCGGGCTTCGTAAGGAAAGGACGGGAGCAGTCAATGAAATGCAGTTACATTGCAATCGAGCGCGAATACGGAAGCGGCGGAACTGAAATCGCACGAAAATTGTCGGAGGAAACGGGAATTCCCTGCTTCGGCAGGGAGATTCTCGAAAAGGTTTCGGCGGACTACGGAATTCCGATTTCTCAAATCGAGAAATATGAAGAAAAAGCCACAAGCAGTTTTCTGTACACCCTTTACTGCCTTGCAAGAGCGCAGTCCGGAGACGATGATCTCACGTCAAACGAGGGAAAAATTTTTTTAGCGGAGCAAGCGGCAATTAAAGCGTTTGCCGAGCGCGGCAGAGCAATCTTTCTCGGTCACTGCGCCGCCGAAGCACTTAAGGATAAACCGAATACGGTAAAAGTTTTTATCAGGGGAGAAGACGAAGACAAGCGCCTGCGCATTATACGCGATTACGGCATAGACGAGGACAGAGCGTATGAAACAATGCACCACATCGACAAGCGGCGCGCAGGTTACTACTATGCCAATACCGCCAACCGTTTTGACGACATTAACAGCTATGATCTTATTTTAAACAGCTCCGCGCTCGGAACAGACGGCTGTGTAAAAATTCTCAAGACGCTGTTTTAGTAAAAATTTTCAAAGCGCTGTTGTAAGCGACAGTTTTTCGGAAAAAGACCGAAAAGACACAGCGACGCACGGAAACGAATTTCATAATCTCCGAATCTCTGAATCTCTAAATCTCAAAATCTCTAAATCTCAAAATATCTGAATCTCCGAATCTCAAAATCTCCAAAAAAATAAAGATGTCTCCGACCTGTAAAGACTAACGCCTAAGCGGACGCGCGTCATGACGGTCGGAGACAATTTTATTCGGTTACAAATATAATTACTTATTTACGGAATCAAAAAACTCAAGATATTCAACAGCTTTATCATATCCCTGTTCCGCGTATTTTTTAAGCTTTTTTATACCGTATTCTCTGTCCTCCTCATATCCCAATCCTGAAGCTATCATATAAGCCTGTTCGATGTAAGCGCGGACATCTCCGGAAAGAGCGGCCTGTTCAATCCAGTAACGAGCCAGCTTAAAATCGGATT